>JAXLYI010000085.1:0-5268 GCA_046351555.1 Polyangiales bacterium | reverse complement strand
GGGCGTCGTCGGCGAGCGCGCTCATGGCCGCGTCGGGGAAGAGCCAGCGGGCCCCGGCCAGCCGCGCAAGCTCCCGGCGCACCGCAGATTCATGAGGCCCCAGGCGTGCGGCCGATGACATCGACCTCGACGATACGCTGCCCGGCGCGACACTGTCAGCGTCGGAGCGCGAGCCCATGGAGGACGCGTCGACCGAGCCGCAGCGCCTTCGAGTGGTGCCCTCGGCCGTGAGCCGCGCGTTGGCGCCTGGGTGGCCTCGCTGCAAGCGCCGCGTCGCCACGACGAGGCTGTGCCAGTTTGCAGCCTCATGGGGCCACCCCAGACGCAGGGTCATGGGGCCGGGGAGAGGCGAGCGAAACGACACCCGTTAGGTAACCCGAGACGCCCCTCGGCGTCGAGGGCCTCGGAGGAGGGGCGCGGAGCGACCCGACGACGTCTCTTTTGCTGGATCATGGGGCCACCTCCCGCGTGGCGAGGTGATGCGTCGGCGACGACGATCCCGGTGTTGCTCCTCGCCGCCACCCCGCCACGCGGCGGGGCGACGCTCACGAGCTCGCGCAGCTCAGCGACGACGCGCGCGAGGGTGCGAGTGCACCTTCGGCTGCGGCGCGCTCGGCGGCGGCGACGACGCGTCCAGCTTCGGCTTCTGCCGCGGGCGGTACGACTCGCCGTCCATCACGAAGTCGAACGCCGTGTTCTTCACACGGTCCACCGCGCTCTGCGCCAGCAGCACGTCGTCGAACATCGCGAGCCACTCCGACGTGTCCCGGTTCGACGTCAGGATCATCGACCCGCGGCCCGTCCGCTCCTGGAAGAGCTGATAGACGTCCTTGCTCTCCTCCTTCGACATCGGCTCCAGCGCGAAGTCGTCGATGATCAGCAGGTCCACCGACGACAGCGACGCCATCTCCGCGTCCCGCGAGTTGTCCAGCCGGCTCTGCCGCAGGCGCCGCAGCATCGCGTCGGCGCGCCAGAAGCGCACCTGGTAGCCGTAGCGGCAGGCCACGTGGCCGAGCGACTGCGCGATGAAGGTCTTGCCCACGCCCACCGGACCCAGCACCAGCACGTGCTGGTGGGTCGCGAGGAAGCGCAGGCTCGCCAGCTCGCTCAGCACGCGCGCGTCGTAGGAGACCTTCGCGGTCTTGTCCCACGCCTCCAGGCGCATGCCCGGGTCGAGCCCGGCCTCGCGGGCGCGCAGCTCCGCCGCGCCCGACTCGCGGCGCGAGACCTCGTCGCTCAGGATCGTCAGCAGCACGTCCTCGACGGCCATGTCCTGCTTCTCGGCGACCGTGAGCCGCTCGGGCAGCGCGTCGATCACGCGGCCCAGCCGCAGCCGCTTGAGCACCGAGACCAGCTCGGGCGAGAGGGCGCGCGGCGTCATCGCGGGTCCCCCTTGCGCTCGCTCGACGCGCCGGTGCGGAAGTGCTCCGCCGACCTCGCGAAGCGCGGCGCCGGAAGCGCCACCACCTTGCCGTCGCGCGACTCCGGCGTGCCCGGCGCCTGGGCCTGCTTGAGCATGCGGCCGAGCCGCGTGACGTCCACCACGTCGAAGGCGAGCGCGCTCTGGCAGAGCGCCTCGACGCGCCCGTCGCCGTGGGCGTCGCACAGGCGCATCAGCGCGTACGCCTGGCGCATGCGCGTCCACGGCAGCGGCCCTCCGAGCAGCCGCTCGGCGTACCGCCCGATGTGGTCGCCGCGTCGGCGCGCCCTCGCGAGCACCGCGTCGACGCTGCGCATCGCGAAGTCCGCCTTGCCCTCGGGGTAGTCAGCGCGGTCGGTCGTGCGCTTGCCGGGCGCGGTGCGGACGTGCGCCTTGATCAGCTCGGTGCCGAGGTACACGCGGACGGTCGTGCGGTCGACGCGCACCCGCACCGACTGGCCGATGTAGCGGACGGGCACCGAGTAGAGCGCCTGCGCGACCTGGATGTGCTGGTCGGGGTGAACGCGCGCCTCGCCCCACGTCGGCACGTCGAAGGGCGTGTCGGGCGCCGCGAGCATGTGCGGCCTCTCCTCGCGCTCGAACACCTCGCGCGGGACGCGCCGCGTGGTGCCGTGCACGCGCCCGCCGGCGACCTCGCGCGACCACCACTCGGCGTGGCGGCGCGCGTCGCCGAGCGAGGTGAGCGACTCGCCGTCGAAGCAGCTCTCGCGCACGTAGGCGATCTGGTTCTCGACGCGCCCCTTGTCCCGCGGCGACCGCACGCGCGCCGCGTCGACGAAGATGCCGCGCGCCTGCGCGTAGTCGAGGAAGGCCGGCGTGATGGTGGGCGAGAGCGGGTCCGCCTTGGCGACGATCGCGGACATGTTGTCGGGCACCAGCACGCGCGCCATCGCGCCGAAGAATCGCCACGCGGCCTCCAGGCCCGCGCACACCGCCTCGGTGGTCTGCTCGAAGGTGGGCCAGACGAACATGTAGCGGCTCACCACCAGCGTCACCACGAGCGCGTGGAGGCGCCGCGCGCGCCCCTCCGCGTCG
The DNA here is from genome assembly GCA_046351555.1 of Polyangiales bacterium. Classification (GTDB taxonomy): domain Bacteria; phylum Myxococcota_A; class Polyangia; order Polyangiales; genus CAISKJ01. Next base: position 2,792 of record JAXLYI010000085.1, on the reverse strand, counting down.
TCGTGGAGCATGCCCATGAGGCCGAAGTCGATCTGTGCCTCCTCGCCCGGCTTGCCGTCGTCGACCCGCACGGTGGGGCGCGCCTTGCCCCACGCGAGCTCCTCGATGGCGAAGCGCCGGAGGGTGTCGTAGCTGGCCCGCAGCCCGTGGTCGCGGACCAGGAGCGCGTGGACCTTGCTGAGGCGCAGCGGCCGGCTCTGCGCGAGCCACGCGGCGATGCGCTCGCGGTGAGCGGCGACCTCGCGCCACTCGTCGCTCGGCGCGACGGCGTCACGGCCCTGGACGCGTCGCGCGACGTCGTGGACGACGTCGTCGGAGAGGAGTGTGCGGGCGTCGACGCCCGCGTCGTTGGCGGCGCGGAGGTAGCGTGCGACGGTCTTGCGGTCTGCGCCGACGGCCTTGGCGATGGTGCGTGCGCCGTGCCCCTCCGCGGCGCGTCGGAGAATCTCTCGAACATCGATCATGGACAGCTCCCTGTAGGGCATGTGCCTCCTCGCGACGGCGACCCGCGCCGTCGTCGCGCCGAGGCTCACTCAGCGCGCCGCTGCCCTCACCGAGCTGGCCCCATCACCCTGCGAAAAGTGGTGCTGAGGTGGCCCCATGGCCCTGCGAACCAGGGTTATGTCTCCCCGCGCGGGTGGCCCCATGACCCTGCGTCACGGGTGGCCCCATGACCCTGCGAAAATCGCGTCCGAAGTGGCCCCATGAGGCTGCAAACTGGCACGATCGCATGGAGCGCCATCCGCTTGTCGCTCACCGACCGCTGCACCACCTGCAACACCCGCAACCGGTTGTTGAACGACTCGGCCCCCGACGACGAGCGCCGCGGCCACTCCACCAGGTCCTCCCAGCGCGCTCGCACCTGCGCCGCGTTCGCGCAGTGCCGCGCGAGGGACGCCGCGAGGCCGCGGGCCTGGCGATCGGCTCGCATCTGCTCCTCCACCGGGAGGGTCATGTCGTTCGCGCGGCGGCGCAGTGCGCGCTCCTGCCCCAGCGCCCGCAGCACGTCCTCGCGGCGCCACGCGCTGCCGGGGCGCAGCTCGATCTCGATCGCGTCGATCAGCGCGCGGTGGGCGCCGTAGCGCGGCGCGTTGCGCTCGACGTGCTCGCGGGCGGCCCAGCCCACGTCGCTCACGATGCGGCGCAGCGTCGCGCAGATCTCCCGCACCGCCGAGGCCGCGCTCGCGTCGGTCCACGGCAGGCCGCCGGGGCGCGTCGGCTCGTAGAGCTCGCGCACCCGGTCCTGCGCCTCGCACGCGAAGTAGAACTCGCGTTCGATCCGCGCGCGCTGCCGCTCGAGCGCGTCGATCGCCCTGCGCGCGGCGACGCGCTCGTCGCCGTGGAGCTTCGCCATCGCGCGGCGGTCGCGGGCGATGCGCTCGCCGAGCTCCCCCTCGCGCCGGGCGAGCGGCCGGAGGACCTCGTCGTTCCACCAGTCCATCTCGTGCCAGTAGTCGATGACGTGGGGCACGCCGCGCGCGTCGATCGCCCACACCAGGTCGCTCCCGAGGTCGCTGACGAAGAGCCGCAGCGCGCGGAACTCTTCGAGCCACAGGGCCCAGTCCTCGCCCTTGTGCCAGCGCCATCGACCCACGTTGAGGATCGCGTTGGAGCGCGGCTCGGAGACGACCTTGACCGCCTCGCCCGCGAGGAAGACGTCGTCGGCCGCGACGCACGGGAGCGTCCCGCTGACCTGCGCGCGCGCCCGGTCGAGCAGCGTGCGGGCGCGCCGGCCGAAGGCGTGGACGTGGGCGTGGAGGGTGCCGACGGCGGGCGCAGCGCACGCGCCGAAGGCGACGGCGAGGATCTCGTGCATCGCGCGGAAGGTGACGTTGTGCGAGGCCATGACGAGCTCGAGGCGGGCGAGCCGCTGCGGGTCGAGCACGACGGCGCCGTCGAGCCGTCGCTCCAGCGCGGCGATGCGCGCGTGAGCCTCCGCGATCTGGTGCTCCAGGTCGCGCACGCGGGCGCGGAGTCGGCCGCCCTCCCGCTCGCCGGGGACGGGGCCAGGACGGCGGGGTTGGAGCGCGATGCGAGCGCGCCCGAGGAGGTCGTAGAGGTGGGCCGGGGAGCAGTCGTTCTCGGCGGCGACGTGCGCGACGGAGTGGCCGTCGGGGCGCCCCAGGACGCGAACGATCAGGTCGAGGGGCTCGCCGGGCTGGACGAAGGTGGTGGTGAGCGGGTACGAAACCAAGTGCGCCTCCTGCGGCGTCGCTTCGGTTTCTCAGGCTCTGGCGGCGCCGCGGGGGTGCCTCTTCTCGCACAAGGAGCTCCGGGACAAGAGGGAGCTTCCTGGCCGCGATGCTCTACGCATCTCCGCCCGCGGCCAGCCCCTCAATTGAACGGTCCCGGAGGGGCAGATCCCGTCGAACATCATCGTGCGGGTGCGGAGAGAGTCCATCCAAGGTAGCGCAGGCGTCGCAGCCCCTCGTGCGCGTGGTGGCCGCGACGACGACGAATGAGCACGAAGGAGGCCCCTGTGTGGAACGAGGAGGTGGCTGTCCGGTCACTCGAGAGCGAGGACCCTGTAACGAGGTCCTTCGCGATCGACACGGTCACAAAGCTCGGCTTGAGGAACGCGTTCGACCTCATCCTTGCGTGTCTCGCTGACCCTGACCAGGGGGTACGCTGCTCGGCGGTGTTCGCGCTCGGCGAACTCCGGGACGAGCGCGCCCTGGCGCACCTGCTCCGCGTGGCTCGCGAAGCTGAACCTCGCGAGCGCGACGAAGCTTTCGTCGCGCTCGGGGCCTTCCGTCACCCGGACATCGGCGCACTCGCCCTGGCGACGCTCC
>JAXLYI010000084.1:0-8978 GCA_046351555.1 Polyangiales bacterium | reverse complement strand
GCGTTCGCATGAGGAAGATGTTCTCTGGCTTGAGGTCGCGGTGCACGACGCCGCGCTCGTGGACCATGGTCATCGCCGAGAGCACCGCGAGCATGATGTCGACGGAGAGCGTCGGCGCGAGGCGCTTGTCGCGCTTGAGCCGCGACGAGAGGGGCTCGCCCTCGATGAACTCCATCGCGATGTAGGGCGCGCCGCCGTGCTCGCCGATGTCGAAGGTGTCGACGATGTGCGGGTGCTGGATCTGCGCCGTGGTCTGCGCCTCGCGGAGAAAGCGCTGGAGCACCTCCTGCTGCGACACGAGCTGGCGACGCAGGACCTTGAGCGCGACGCGCTTGCCGAGGGGCTGACGGAGCGCCTCGTAGACCACGCCGAAGGCGCCTTGACCGAGCACCTTGACGATCTGATAGCTCCCGAAATACGAGCCCGGTGCCAGGGCCTCGTCGTCGTTGTTCATGGTTTCGCCTTCGATGGATCAGAGCAATGCGTGGAGAGGCCGCGACTCTATCCGATGCGCGGGGCGCTCGCACGGTGCGAGGCTCGCAACGCGATGATTCCGCTGCTCAGAAGCGCCCCGCGAGGGAGACGTCGAGGCCCCCGTCGCGCGCACCGACGGTCACCCTCGGCCCGCGCGAGGGCCCGAGGAACGAGATCGCCAGCGTCGTCGCCGCGCCCGCGATGAGGGCGCCCCCGACGGCCATGCCCGCGATTCCGATCGCTCGCGCAGACATTCCTGAATCGTAGACGGCGCGGCACGAGGGGGTGAGCGCCGCGGAGCCGCAGGTGGGGTCGCTGTTGAAGGTCGACACGTCGCCCGAATACATGACGAGGCCCGCGATGCCCACGCCGAGCCCGATGGCGCCCGCGCCGAGGAGCGAGAACCCCACGATGCGCAGCGGCGGGACACGCACGGGCGGCGCCTCGGGCGGAGGCGGCGTGATGACGGGCGTGACGACGGGCCCGACGACGGGCGTGACGGGGCGGCGCACGTCGGCGGTGAGGTTCACGGTCTCGCGGGCCACGGCGCGGAGACCGCCGGTCACGCTCACGGGGCGCACCTCGGGGAGGTATCCCTCGGCGCGCACCTCGACCGCGAGCGTCCCCGCGGGCACGTGGAGGGGGTGTTCGAGCGGGAGCGAGGCCCTGCGCGCGCCGCCGATCCAGAGCTCCGCGTGGGGCGTCGACGAGACGATCATGAGGAGCCCGACGTGGGCGCGAAAGCCCGCGAGGTCTGACTCGAGGCCCGCGCGGTTCTGCACGATCCACGGGTCCTGCGCGGCGTCGAGGGCGGCCGAGAGGTGCTCCTCGGCGGCGACCCACTCGCCCATCGCGCCCTCCGCGGCGGCCTGCCTGGCGAGGGCGCGCGGCTCGTGGGTGCGCTCGTAGATCCCGCGAAACACGTCTCGCGCCTCGGCGTCGCGCTGCTGCCGCCGGAGCTCGATGCCGTGCGCGTGCTCGGCCTCGACCTCGGGCGAGGGCTGCGCGGCGGCCGCGGGGGCCGCGGTCGAGGGTTGCGCGGGGGGCGCGGGTGAGGGTTGCGCGGGGGCCGCGGGTGAGGGGTGCGCGGGGGCCGCGGGCTGCGTCGGCGAGGCGGGCTGCGCGGGCTGCGCTCGCGGGCGTTGCGGCTGCGCGTCGGCGGAGCGCGACGCGAGGAGCGCGAGGCAGAGCGCGGTGGTGACGGTGAGTCGTCGCATCGGGTGTCTCCCTCCCTCCGTCACGGGATGCACGCGCCGTTGACGCAGCGGAAGGGGCACGCGCGCCCGCACCCGCCGCAGTTGCGCGTGTCTCGCAGGACGTCGGCCTCGCAGCCCGTGGCGGGGTTGCGGTCGCAGTCCTGGTAGCTCCCGAAGCAGGCGCCGAGCACGCAGCGCCCGCCGCTGCACGTGGGGAGGCTGTTGGGCAGGTTGCAGAGCGCTCCGCACGCGCCGCAGTGGCGCGGATCGTTCTGGTTGTTGACTTCGCAGCCGTTGGCGGCGTTGCCGTCGCAGTTGGCGAAGCCCGTGTTGCACGTCGCCACGGCGCAGAGCGAGCCCACGCAGCGCGGCGTGCCGTTGGCGACGGTGCAGGTGCGCCCGCACGCGCCGCAGTGCGTGACGGCGGTGCGGGTGTCGGTCTCGCAGCCGTTGGCGGGGTTCGCGTCGCAGTCGCCGTAGCCCCCGGCGCAGGTCGTGGGCGTGCAGGTCGCCATGACGCACGCGACGCCCACCGCGTTGGGGAGCGTGCAGTTGCGCCGGCACGCGCCGCAGTTGTCGGGCGAGGTGTTGAGGTTGGTCTCGCAGCCGTTGGCCGCGTTCGAATCGCAGTTGCCGAAGCCCGCGTTGCAGGTGAGCTGACACGCGCGGGCCTCGCAGCGCGAGGTGGCGTTCACCGTGCTGCACGCGTTGCCGCAGCGCCCGCAGTGGGCCGCCGACGCGGTCACGTCGGTCTCGCACTGCGCCGCCATCGGGGTCACCACGCCGTCGCACTCGGCGCGCGGGTCGGAGCAGGTCACCATGACCGTGCCGCACACGCCCGACGCGCACGTCGGCGTCGCGCCCGCGCCGGGGGCGCACGCGTTGTTGCAGCGGCCGCAGTTGCCGACGTCGGTGTCGGTGTGCGTCTCGCAGCCGTCGCGGCGGTCGCTGTTGCAGTCGGCCCAGCCCGGCTCGCAGGCCCCGAGCTGGCACATGACGCCGTCGCAGTACGGGGCGTTGTGGTTGGCGCGGCAGGGGTTGTCGCAGCCCGCGCAGTGCTCGATCGAGGTCTGGAGGTTCACCTCGCAGCCGTTGTCGACGTTGCCGTCGCAGTTGCCCCAGCCCGGCGTGCAGGCCACCGTGCAGCGGCCCGTGTCGCAGGTGGAGTTCTCGCGGAACATCCGGCACGCGCGGGCGCACGCGCCGCAGTTGAAGGCGCTCGACGAGAGGTTCACCTCGCAGCCGTTGAGGGGGCTGAGGTCGCAGTCGCCGAAGCCGGGGAGGCAGAGGTTCACGCAGGTGCCGCGCTGACACGTCGACGAGGCGTTGGCCGCGGCGCAGGTGACCGCGCAGCCGCCGCAGTTCGTCGGGTCGGTCATCGGGTCGACGCAGCGGTTTTCGCAGCAGACCTGCCCCGAGGGGCAGGCGCCGCCGCAGGGGCCCGCGTCGGTGGGCGCGGAGGTCACGTCGGGGACGTCGGTGACGTCGCTCGCGTCGGTGACGTCGGCGACGTCGCTCGCGTCGGTGACGTCGCTCGCGTCGGCGGCGTCGCGGGGCGCGGCGACGTCGGCGTCGGACCTCGCGTCGCCGTGGTCGGTCGCCGCGTCGCGCGCCGTCGGAAACTCGCGAAAGCCTTCGCACGCGGCGACGGCCGCGGCGAGCGCCGCGAGGAGGCAGGCGCGGAGATGGAGTCTGGTCCCACCGGTTCGCATGGAGGTCTCTTCGCAACGCCCTCGGGAGTGCTGCGCCCATCAGGTATCAGAACCCCACTGCGAACGCGAACGAAGACCTCGTCTGCGCAACGTCTGGGCACCGCCTCTGTGCTTGCCGTCGCGGAGGCCGTCCACTTACGATCGCGCACCCGTTGATGAAGCCCGCAGCCGGAGTCCTCCTCGATCAGCGCTACGAGCTCGTCGCACCGCTCCCCGACCGCGGGGTCGGCGAGAGCTGGCGTGCGACGGACAAGCAGCACACCGACCGCGCCGTGAGCGTGAAGCTCCTCAAGCCCCTCGCGGCGGGGGTGACGGCGCTCCCGCGCGACCTCGCCGACGCGCTGCGGGCGCTGCGCGCGTTTCGCCACGACAACGTCCCCGCGGTGCTCAACCAGGGCGTGTGGGACGCGAGGCCCTACCTCGTCTACGACCCCGTCGAAGGTCGCTCCATCGGCGCGGCGCTCGACGAGGCTCGCCAGGCCGAGACGCTCCTCCCGCTGGCCCTCCTCGAGGCGCTCTTCGACCACACGTGCAGGGCCTTCGACGCGGGGCACCGCGCGCCGCGGCAGGTGCTCCACCTCGGGCTCACGCCGGGCAGCGTGCTCTATCACGGCGACGCCCCCGACCTCTCGGTGAGCATCGTCGATTTCGGGCTCGCGAAGTACGCCGCGCCAGACCCCACGGCGCCCGTTCGAAGCGCGCGCGCGCTGAGCTTTCCCGCGCCCGAGCAGCTCAAGCCCGACGGCTCGACGGGGCCGCACACCGACGTGTTCTCCCTCGGCGGCCTCCTGCGCGAGATGCTCTCGCTCCCCCCGGAGCTCGGTCTCACCCTCTCGCCCGCGGGCCTCGAGCGCCGCCGCGACGACGTGCCCGACGCGCTCTGGGAGGTCGTCTCCCGCGCGATGTCCTCGAACCCCGCCGACCGCTTCGCCTCCGCCGAGGCGCTCCGCGAGGCGGCCTCCAACGCGTGGCGCACGCCCGTTCGCGCGAAGCCCATCGCGCCCGTGCCGCAGCCTCCGGCGCCCGCGCCCGCGCCGCAGCCCGCCGTCGCAGCGCCGCTCGCGCCCCTCGCGCCCCTGCCGATCTCGTCTCCGCAGCCGCGACCGGCGCCGCTGCGGGCGCCCGCGTTCTCGACGGAGCCCGACGAGGCCGCGACGACCGAGGTGGCCATCACGCCCGCCGAGCGCCTCGCCGCGAAGGCCGCGCTCGAGAGCAGGGCGCGCGTCGCGACCCGCTCGTCGCCGTCGTTCGTGTCGGCGCCGGTCATCAAGCCGTCGACGCAGCTCCCGGCGTTCTCGCCCGCGCCGCCCGCGGCGCCCCCCGTGAGCGCGCCGTCGTTTCCGACGGAGGAAGAAGACGACGATCGCTTCGGACGCACCGTCGCCATCGAAGAGGCCGGCCTCGCCGTGCCCGCGGTCGCCACGCTCGACGCCGCGCCGCACGCCGATCCCGACGCCGACGTCGCGGCCACGCAGGAGATCGGCGAGGTCCCGCAGATCGAGCGCACCGTCGCCTTCGATCAGCCGCCGGTCGCGGTCGCCGCGGACGCCGACGACGACGCGCTCCTGCGCACGATGGCCGTCGATCAGAACGCGCTCGAGCACCACATCGCGCAGCAGCCGCAGCAGGCGCCGCAGGCCCCGGTGCGCGCGCCGATCGGTCAGCCCGCGCCCAAGGCCCCCATCGCCGCGCCGCTCTCGAACGCGCTCCCGCCGCCGACGCCGATGCCCGCGCTCGACGCGCCGAAGATCGTCTCGACGCCGAAGTCAGACCCGGCCCCCAGGGGGCCCGTCGACCCCTCCGAGACGGCGCGCTACCGGCTCATCGTCGCCGTGGGGATCCTCTTCATCCCCGTGCTTCTTGGGCTGTTTCTGATCCTTCGCGCGCGTCACTGACGGGCGGCGGCGGAGGCGCTTCGAAGCTCGCCATGGCGGCGGCGAAGACCTCCCACGCGGCGCTGGTGTCGGCCGCGGGCGTCGTCGCCGTGACGATCGACACGCGCTCGCCGAAGAACCAGTACGCCTGAAACTGCACGATCCAGCCCTCGTCGGGCGCGTTGAACCCGTGGCGGACCACGGCGGGCCCGGGCTCGGCGTCGGTGACGTTTCCGTCGATGGAGCGCCACTCGGCCATGAGCTTCGAAAGCGCGTCGAGCTGCGCGGCCACGTACGCCGACGCGCGCATCGCGGGGTCTCTCACGTCGCCCGTCAGGAGGATCGACGGGTGCGGCCGCGTCGGCGCCGAGAGCTCCTCGGGGCTGCACCCGGCCGCGCCGAGGCCCGGCATCTGCGTCCACGCGTCGGGGGCTTCGAAGCTCCCGTGGTCGTTCGAGACGCGGGTCACGTACCGACCTCCGAGAGCGCCTCTGCGGTCGTCGAAGGGAGCCCGCGCTCGCACACGTCTTCGACCGCCCAGAGCAGCCGTTCGAGCGCGATGCCCTGCGCCTCGACCGCCTCCGCGGGCACGGCGAGTTCGAACGAGAGCGACACCGTGGCCGACGCGCGACCGACGCGCACCGACGCCTCGTCGCCGCGGCTCACCACCACCGCGATCGACCGCGTTCGCAGCGCCGCCAGCACCGCGCGGCCCGTCTCGTGGCGCGAGAGCTCCGAGAGCGCGCGCAGCGCCGACGCGATGAACTCCAGCTCGCCGATCACGCGCACCACGCCGTCGCGCGTGGCCTCGTAGCGACCGTCACCGAGCGCGTGCGACTGCGTCGTCGGTCCGCACGGGCGCCTCACGCCGCTCGCCGCAGCGCCGCCGAGGGCGCCCTGCGCGCCGCCCATCCCGGCCCCGCCGCCGCCACCGCCGCCGCCGCCAGCACCGCCGCCGCCGCCACCGCTGCCGACCATCACGGTGGGCGCGCCCATCACGATGGAGTCAGGCGGGCCGACGCACACGCACGAGTCTCCGAGCTTCGCCTGCGGGAGATTCCCGACGAGCACGGTGGGCATGCCGGGGCCCACGATGGGGCCTCCGACGTGAGGGATCGGCGGCACGCCCGGCGTCACCATCGGGCACGCGTGCATGTCCGTGAGGCGCGCCGCGGGCATGTTCGCGATGAGCACCGTGGGGCACCCGAGAACGATGGAGCCACCGTGGCTGGTGCTGTCTCCCATTCGAGCGGCGGGGGGCATCGGGCGGCGCCTCTCAGTTGATCTTCACGAGCGCGCCAGCGACCGTGGTGACGCCCGAGGCCTTGAGGTCGAGCGTCGCGCCCGCTTGCACCGCCGCCGTCGCGGTGGCCTTCACCTCGACCTTGGTGCTCTCGAGCGAGGCCGCGGCCGCGGCGAGGTCGAGCTTGCTGGAGCCGGTCTGCACCAGGATCGTGCTCGCCGTCATCTCGATCTTGCTCGACCCGATGGTGAGCTTGATCGACGCGGGGAGCATCTCGAGCTTCGACCCCGAGTTGCCGCCGACCTTCACGGTGAGACCCTCGTCGATGGACATCACGTGCGTCTTGCTCACGGTGAGCGTCGACTCGGCGAAGACCGTGACCGAGAGGTTCTTCTCGACCTCGAGGCTGTCGTTGCCGCCCACGGTGGCGCGGCGGTTCATGGTCACGTCGAGGGAGTCGTCGTTCTGCACGGTGGCCTTGCGGTCGTGCTTGACGGTGAAGGTCTGGTCGTTGCCGACGGTGACGGTCTCGTCGTGGTCGTAGTCCGCGGTGTGGTCGTTGAAGACCTTCTCGGTGAGGTCCTTCTGCGCGCGGAGGTAGACGAGCTCCTTGTTGACCTCGTCTTCGAAGGAGAGCTCGTTGTAGCCCGCGCCCGTGGGGGTGTTCTGCGTGCGGAGGATGCTCTTCGTCTTCGCGCCGGGGAGCACCTCGGGGGGCATGTTCACCGAGTTGTAGAGGCAGCCCGTGACCACCGGCCGGTCGGGGTCGGCGTCGAGGAACTGCACCAGCACCTCCATCCCCACGCGCGGCAGGAACACGAAGCCCCAGCGGTCGCCGGCCCACGCCTGCGTCGTGCGGATCCAGCACGAGTCGTTCTTGGGCTTCTCATCCGCGGGGCGCTCGTCGGGCCTCGCCCACTGGAAGCGAACCTTCACCCTGCCGTACGCGTCGGTGCAGATGGGGTCCGTCGAGGTCTTGGGCTCGGGCACGACGACGGCGCTCTGCGGCGTGAGGGCGCGAGGCTTCGGCGTGACGCGCGCGGGGCGGTACCCCTGCGTCGGCGGGATGCACTCGAAGGTGTTCACGTAGCGGTCGCGGCGCGAGGCTCCGCTGCCCGAGCCGCTGTCGAGGTAGAGCACCTCGGGCGCCTCGCAGCGGTGCGTGACCCGCGTCGCGAGGAACTTCTCCGCCGCCGCGCCGCCCTCGCGCATCACCTGAAAGACCGCGCCGGGGCCGAAGGCGACCACGTCGCCGCGGCCCGAGGTGTAGCCCGAGCCGGTCTCGGTCTCCTGGAGCCGCAGGGGCGCGAGCCGCTTCGCGTCGGACTCGCCGTAGGTGTTGCCCGAGAGCGCGCCGAGGGTGACGCGGCCGGGGTACTCGATGCGCACGCGCGAGCCGAGGGCGTCGGCCTGGTCGCGCTTCTCGTCGATCACCTGCGCGGCGCGGGTGAAGTCGTAGTCGCGGAGGCGGTGGCCCGTGGAGACCACGGCGGCGACGTGCTCCAGCGTGCGGATCGTCTCGGCGCCCGAGGTCGCGCCGCCCTCGCCGACCACGTCGATGGGCGTGGTGATGGTCAGCGGGAACGCGTCGGTCTTCGACCACTGCCCGAGCACGAGCGTGTCGGGGTGCTGCGCGATCTGCGGCGCGAGGGGGTCGCCCGCGCCCGCGGCCCAGTCCTGCTTGAAGAGGAACCCGATGCCCTCCTCTTCGAGCAGCCGGCGCACGAAGGCGAGGTCTGACTCGCCGTACTGCGTGCAGTACTCGCGCTTGGGGAGCGGGTCGGGCGTCTCCTTCACGCGCTCCTTGCCCATGTAGATCTTGTGCTCGTCGAGCACCATCTCCACGATCGCGAGGGCGTCGAGGTTCTGGAACACCCTGTAGTTCGTCGACTGATCGAGGAGCCACAGCCGCGGCACGATGCGGAACTCCGCGACGCGGCGCTGGGCGATCCACCCCCGGTCGACGACGCCCGCCACGATGCCCCCGATGTAGCGCACGCGGGGGTCGTCCTCCTTCGCGGTGCCGAAGGCGAAGACGGCCTTGCCGCGGAGGTAGGAGAGAGGGTCTTCGCTCCCCGACGAGGCGGCCTCGACGACGCACTCGAAGAGCTCGGAGAAGCTCTCGGCGTAGTGGGCCCTGACGACGCGCCACGTGGCCCCGTCTGGCAGCGTGAGGGAGAACCAGTGCTCGTTCGGATCGTCGGCCATCAGTTCGCTCCACCGCATCCCATCAGCGAGGGTTGCTGACGTTCTCAAAAACGCCACGCGCGCACAAGCGAAGCGCGCGCGGTCGTCGCCGCTGCGCCGCGCGGTGGATCGGCGCGCCCTCCGCCGCGCCCCTCGGACGGCGATTGACAGTCGGTGAGGGCGGTGACAACGATCGCGCGTATGACCGTAGCCGCCCGGCGCAGGGGACTTTGAGCTGGCGGTGTCGGCGCAACTCCGGTCGCGGCAGAACTCCGATCTGATGGGCTCGCAC
>JAXLYI010000083.1:0-1604 GCA_046351555.1 Polyangiales bacterium | reverse complement strand
CGCGTGCGGCGACCGAGAGCGACGCGCCCCGCCGGTCGCAGAGCCTCCCGGCGGGTTACCTCACCGCGCGCCGGAGAGCGTAGGCCGCCTCCCGCGAGGCGACGGGGCGGCGAGCGACGCGGCGGCGCGGCGACGGGGCGGCTCATCGCCCTGCACGCGGCACTCCCGGCAGAAGCGCGCTGTGGCCGCCGCCGTTGCGCGGCCCGTGGGCGAGGGCGCTCCCCAACCCCGCGGCACGCGAGTTTCCCCGGCGGCGCCCCCTCGTCCCCAACCAGTCCCACCCATTGACGCGGCGACGCCCGACCGTCGCCCCGGCAACCCATGCGATTGAATCCCGCACCGCCCGGCCACCCGCTGGCTCAAGTCGGCGCCCGATCGTCCGTTCCTGGTGGGTGGGACCTCTCGAATGGGTCGAGAGGTCGCAGATCCCCGCTCACGCCGCGCGCCGCGCGGAGGGTGGTGTTGCCGATGAAACGTTCGGTTCCGAAGAACCCCGAGGCGGATGCGCCGCTCGCGGGGCCCAAGACCTTCACGTCGCCGCCGAGGTTCGGCACCGGCGAGGTGTGGTCGACCCTCCAGTCGGCGGTGGACGCCGTCCCCGCGGAGCGGGTGCAGAAGCCGCGCGTCGACCTCCAGGCCGCCGCGGTGACCGCCCTGTCCGTGTGCGACGACGTCCGCGACGACGCGGCCCTCTACGCCCGCTTCCTGAAGCAGGCCGAGGCCGGGGAGTTCGACGCGGAGGGCTTCCGCAAGCTCCAGCAGCTCGCCGGCGGCGCGTGGCACGCGCGGCGGATGCAGCTCCGCGCGGAGTCCGGCGACACCGAGGAGACCGTGCCCGCCGCCCTCATCGAGGCCGGCGACGAGCTCGTCGGCCGCATGCTCCCCGTCGCCCGCTACCACCTCGCCAAAGTGCCGGCGGCCGCGTCCGTCGTGGCGGGGATCAACACCTCGCGGGGCCACATGCGCCTCGCCAACAACCTCCTCAACCTCGCGGAGCTCTACCAGACGCACCGCGCGGTGATCGAGGGCGACCGCGTCAACTACCGCGCCACCGACGCGGACGAGGCGGGCCGGGTCGCGTCGGCCATCGTCACCTCCCTCGCCGACACCTCCGCTGGCGGCGCGGACGTCTGGGGCGACCGCTGCGCCCGCGTCTGGACGCTCCTCTCGGACTGCTACGAGCAGGTGCAGGCCGTCGGGCACTACCTCCTCCGCGCGACCCCCGACGCGGCGCGCGAGCGCTTCCCGTCGCTCGTCGCCGGCTCCCGCGCCACGCCCTCGCGCAAGGACGCGACGCCCGCGCAGCCCGCGGCTGATCCTGCGACCCCCGGGCAGCCCGCCGCCGACCCGCAGCCCGCCGCGCCGACCGAGCCCGCCACCCCGCGCGCCGCCGCCACGCCGAAGCGCAAGCGCCGCACCCGCTGACGAAGCCTCGCGACGTCGCGAGCACTGCGCGCCAGCGCCCCGCCCACCTCACCCCTCCCACCTCACCGCCGCCGGCGCCTGCGCCCCCCGCGTGGGCGCGTCGCCCGCGGGCTCGCCGTCGGTGTTCGCGAATCGTTGACAGGGGCGGGGGCGGCCGTGCTCCCTTCGACCGCCACGAA
>JAXLYI010000082.1:0-1888 GCA_046351555.1 Polyangiales bacterium | reverse complement strand
CTTCGGAGAGCACTCCACGGATCTCGCTCCAGTCTCACGCCGTCAACTGAACGGACCCACAGATGGGTCCGTTCAGTTGAGGGGTGGCAGGGTGTGGAGATGCGTAGAGTCCAGCCCTCAGGAAGTTCCCCCTTGTCTTGGAGCTCCGTGTGCGAGAAGAGGCCGCCCGCGGCGCCGCCACAGCCTGAGAAACCTTAGCGACGCCGCAGGAGGCGCACTTGGTTTCGTACCCGCTCACCACCACCTTCGTCCAGCCCGGCGAGCCGCTCGACCTGATCGTTCGTGTTCTCGGTCGCCCCGGCGACCGCTCCGTCGCGCACGTCGCCGCTGACAACGACTGCTCCCCGGCCCATCTCTATGATCTCCTCGGGCGTGCTCGCGCTGCGCTCCAACCGCGCCGACCGGGCCCCGTCCCCGGCGAGCGGGAGCGCGCTCGACTCCACGCCCGCGTGCAGGAGTTGGAGCAGCGGCTCGCGGAGGCCCACACGCGCATCGCCGCGCTGGAGCGATGGCGCGACAGCGCCGTCGTGCTCGACCCGCAGCGGCTCGCCCGCCTCGAGCTCGTCATGGCCTCGCACAACGTGACCTTCCGCGCGATGCACGACGTCCTCGCCGTCGCCTTCGGCGCACACGCCGCGCCCGCCGTCGGCACCCTCCACGCTCACGTCCACGCCTTCGGGCGGCGCGCCCGCACGCTGCTCGACCGGGCGCGCGCGCAGGTCTGCGACACGCTCCCGTGCGTCGCGGCCGACGACGTCTTCCTCGCGGGCGACGCGGTCAAGGTCGTCTCCGAGCCGCGCTCCAATGCGATCCTCAACGTCGGCCGTTGGCGCTGGCACAAGGGCGAGGACTGGGCGCTGTGGCTCCAGGAGTTCGGCGCACTGCGGCTCTTCATCAGCGACCTGGGGAGCGACCTGGTGTGGGCGATCGACGCGCGCGGCGTGCCCCACGTCATCGACTACTGGCACGAGATGGACTGGTGGAACGACGAGGTCTTCCGCCCACTCGCTCGCCAGGAGCACGAACTCGGTGAGCGCCTCGCCCGCGACCGTCGCGCGATGGCGAAGCTGCACGGCGGCGAGCGGAGCGCGGCGCGCAGGGCCATCAAGGCGCTCGAACGGCAGCGCGCCCGAATCGAGCGCGAGTTCTACCTCGCGTGCGAGGCGCAGGAGCGGGTGCGCGAACTCTATGAACCCACGCGCCCCGGCGGCCTGCCGTGGACCGACGCGAGCGTGGCCGTGGCTGTGCGGGAGGTCTGCGCGACGCTGCGCCGCATCGTGAGCGACGTGGGCTGGGCTGCGCGCGAACACGTCGAGCGCAACGCGCCGCGCTACGGCGCCCACCGCGTGCTGATCGACGCGATCGAGATTGAGCTGCGCCCCGGCAGCGCGTGGCGCCGCGAGGACGTACTGCGTGCGCTGGGCCAGGAGCGTGCGCTGCGCCGCCGCGCCAACGACATGACCCTCGCGGTGGGCGAGCAGATGCGAGCCGATCGTCAGGCCCGTCAGCTCGCGGCATCCTTCGCGCGGCACTGCGCGAATGCGGTGCAGGTGCGAGCACGTTGGGAGGATCTGGTGAACTGGCCGCGGCGCTCGTCGTCGGGGACCGAGTCGTTCAACAACCGGCTGCGGGTGTTGCAGGTGGTCCAGCGGTCGGTGAGCGACGAGCGGATGGCGCTCCACGCGCTCGCGCACAACCTCACCATCCGCGAGCAAGGGCGGCGGCGCGGGCACAGTCCCTACCAGATCCTCGGCGTCGACTTCGCGGCGACCGACAAGCCCTGGTACGACGTGCTACTCGAAGCCGCGTAGGGATGCGAATCGCAACGACGGATCGACGAGAGCGCGCAGCGGCGCGAACGGAGACGTCTGCTTCGGAGAGCACTCCA
>JAXLYI010000081.1:0-2188 GCA_046351555.1 Polyangiales bacterium | reverse complement strand
CTCGCGCACGACGCGTGCGGCGCGTGCGGGTCGCGGTGCGCGCCGGGGCAGCTCTGCGCGTGGGGCGCCTGCGCGTGCGCGCCCGGCCGGGCGGCGTGCGGGGGCCGCGGCGTCGACGTCGCGCGCGACACCGACCACTGCGGCGCGTGCGACCGCGCGTGCCCGCGGGGGCAGGACTGCGCCGGGGGGGCGTGCGTCTCGCGCGTCGCGCCGAGGCCGCTGTGGCCGCCATCGGGCGCCGTGCTCGGCACGCGCCGGCCCGCCTTCCGCTGGCTCCCGGCCGCGGGCGAGGTCGCCGGGCGCGTCGAACTCTGCCGCGACCGCGCGTGCGCGTCGTCAACCGTGCTCACCGCCGCCGGCGCGTCCGCGTCGCCTCCCGTCGACCTCGCCGCGGGGGTCCACTTCTGGCGCGTTCGAAGCGTCCGCGCGGACGGCGGCGAGGCTACGAGCGCGACGTGGGCGTTTCAGCTCACGGCGCGGGCGGGGGCCGGCGGCGGGCTGCTCGGGCACTTCGTCGACGTCAACGGCGACGGCTTCGCCGACCACGTGCGCCGGGGCGACGGCGACGAAGTGTGCGTCCGCTTCGGCGGCGGGGGCGGGCTCGGCGCCCTGCGCTGCGTCCCCGCGGGCAACTCCCCGGTCTTCGCCCCCCGCAACAACGCCGCCCTCGCGCTCGGCGACTTCGACGGCGACGGCGACACCGACGTGGCGACACGGCTACCCGGCGCGGACGCCCCCGCCGTCGTGCTGCGCGGCGGCCCGTCGGGCCTCTCGCCGCCGGCGCGCTTCTGGGACGAGGACGGCCCCTGGCCGACGCCCCCGCCCAACACGGAGATGCTCGGGCTCGGCGACGTCGACGGCGACGGGTACGGCGACCTCGCGCTCGACGTCGACCGCGCGGGGCCCCACGTGCTCGCGATCCACGGCGGCCCCGAGGGTACGCCCTGGCTGCCGCGCCACCTCCTGTCCGCGGCGCGCGGGGAGCCCGTGGCGCGGGCGATGTACCTGGTGAACGTCGGGGACGTCGACGGCGACGGCCACGGCGACCTCCTGGCGGCGTTCTACGACAGCGCGTGGGCCCTCCCGCGGCGGCTGTTCGCCGGGGCGGCGGGCGGGCCGTCGGGGGCGCTGGCGTGGTCGCTGGAGCCCCGGACGAGCGTGACAGCAGAAGGGGCCGCGGGCGACTTCGACGGCGACGGCGTCGGCGACCTCGGCTTCTTCGACCCGAGCCGCCTCGACCTCTGGCGCGGCGGCCCGGCGGGCCTCGCGGCGGAGCCCGACCGCAGCGTGGCGGTGCGCGAGCCGTGGCGGAGCCCGATCGGCTCCTTCGACGGCGGGCGCGACCTCGACGGCGACGGCCGCTCGGACGTTGTCTACCTTGCCGAGCGGGGGACTGCGCTGGTGGTCCACCTCGGCGCGGCGGGCGGCGTCGGCGACGTCGCCCAGCGCCTCACGCTGAACCGGCTCCCCGGCAGCGCCCTCGTGGAGTGGCTCGGCGACGTCGACCGCGACGGCCACGACGACGTCCTCGTGAGCGGCGGCGGGCCCCCGGAGTTTCTGTACCGCGGCGGCCCCGGCGGGCTGGCCGAGACGCCGTCGCCGCTCACCCCGTAGGCGTTCCCGCGCCGCGCGGGGGAAGCGCGCCCACGAGCAGGTCGGCGATCGCTTCGCTGATGGGCAATCCCGTGGCCTGCTCGATGAAGTGGTAGTAGGCCGTGGTGTTGCCCTCGATGAACCACAACACCCCGTCGGCGTCCTCGACGAGGTCGAAGGCCGCGAACTGGACCCCGATCCGGTCGCAGTAGGCGAGGAGGGCGCGCGCGACGTCGGCGGGGAGGTCGGCGGCTTCGAATCCGTCGATGAGGTCGCGCCGTCCGCGCCAGTCGAGCACGTCGCCCGCGCGCACCGCGGCGGGGAAGAGGCGCCCCGCGACGACGGTGACGCGCCACTCGCGCACCTTCGCGACGCGTTGTTGGAAGAGCATCGGGCAGAGCGCGAGCGAGGCCGCGTCGCGGAGGTCGTCGGCGGTGACGGCGCGGGTGAGCCCGCCCACCTCGGCGCCGTCGACGTTCGCGTGCACGGTGACGCTCTCGATCATCTTGGCCACCACCGCCCCGCCGCACTCGTCGTGGAAGGCCCGCAGCGCGGCGAGGTCGTTGGTGATGACGGAGCGCGGCGTGCGGAGCCC
>JAXLYI010000080.1:0-2268 GCA_046351555.1 Polyangiales bacterium | reverse complement strand
CCGCCCGGCGCTTGTATCGTCGCCGACGCCCCAACACAACCACACCGCGTCGAGACGGCGCCGCCCGCCGACGCGGGGCTCGACGCGCCCGACCCTTCGCCCGGGAATGGAGCGGCAGGCCCGCGCCCTGTACCCTCGCCGCATGGTGTCGTGGATCCTCGCCGTGCTCGGTCTGTTCGTCCTCCAGACGCTGCTCCCGCCCTCGATCCGCTACCTCTCGGCGAAGGAGGGGCTCGGCGCGCGCCTCGGCCTCGCGCTCGGGCCGCGCGACGTGCAGCCGCCGATGCCGCCGCTCGGCGCGCGGGCCCAGCGCGCCCTCGCGAACCTCGGCGAGGCGATGCCGGTGTTCCTCACCCTGGCGCTCCTCCACCTCCACTTCGGGCTGGTTGTTGGGCGCGGCCCCGCGGTGTTCTTCGTGGCCCGCGTGCTCTACGTGCCGGCGTACCTCACGGGCGTCCCGGGCGTGCGTTCGGCGGTATGGGTCGGCAGTTGGGTCGGGCTCGCGATGATGTTGGCGCCGTTCCTCAGGTGACGGCGTCGCGCTGAAGAAATCGCACGGCGACCTGTCGTGGGCCGGGGAGGCCGCGCGTCTGGCGGGTGGAGCGACGGCGGCGCAGGGCCGCCGGGCGCGTCCGCGCGCGTCAACGCCTCCACGAGCGCTCGCCGGGCGACGCGCCGTCCCCCGACGCGAGCGCCGACCGCCTCGACGCGGTGCTCCGCGCGCTCTACCTGCTCTTCAACGAGGGCTACTGGTCGGGCGACGACGAGGCCCCATCCGCGCCGACCTCTGCGCGCTCGCCGTGGGCCTGACCCGGTCGCTCGCCGAGGTGGCGTCCGAGGCCCCCGAGGTGCGCGGGCTCCTCGCGCTCGTCCTGCTGCACGACGCCCGACGTCCGGCCCGCGTCGATGCGGGCGGCGCACCGGTTCCCCTCCCCGAGCAGGCCCGCTCCCGCTGGGACCACGCCACCATCGCGACCGCGATCGCGGTCCTCGACGACGCGCTCGCGGAGAGGAGGCCGGGGCCCTTCCAGGTGGAGGCCGCGATCGCCGCCGTCCACTGCCGCTCCCCGACGGCGGAGGCGGCCGACTGGCGCGAAATCGCCGCGCTGTACGGGCTGCTGGAGGCGATGCGCCCGACGCGCGCGGGGCACGCCCAACGCGCGTTCGCGACGGCGCGGGCGGAGGGGGTCGCGGCGGGCCTCGCGATGGTCGAAGCGGGCGGCGCGGCCGACGAGGCGCCGCTGGTGTACGGGGCGCTGCTGGCGGAGGCGGGGCGCGACGGCGAGGCCCGACGCCAACGCACACGCGCGCTCGACGAGGCCCGCAACCGCCACGAGCGCGCGCAGATCGCCGCGCCGCACACGCCGTGGCCCGCGGACCCCACGGTGCGCGACACGGCGAGAACGACGTCCCACATCTGTACGGAAGGTGGACACGCGCGTTCGAACGATCCACGCGGCGCTTCGGCCGATCCCGATTCGGTTACAAGGGCCTTCACGCAGCGCTTGATCCGCGGAGGCCCGCGGAGTTGGTCTGCGAACCGCCCGCCACGCGCGCGTCTCCTCCGGTCGCGCGAAGCCCGTCTTGGGGCTGTGGTGGGCGGTGGCGTTTCTGGCGCCAGAGGGCGGGTGAGACGTGGGAGGGCCACGCCTCACGCCGGAGCAGCCCGAGGCGGCGTCGGAGGTCTTCGCGCGGAACGACAACACCTGCGAGGCCGCGCGGTCGGCGCCAACGAGTCCACCCTTCGGGCGGCGTTCGAACGGGTGTGTATCGTGGGGAATCGCGACCTCGACGTGCTCGCGTGCGAGGAGGCGATCCCACCCAGGTGCCCGGTCAAAACTGCGACCTACGTTTCCGCGTGCACACCCTCGCGGCGCGCGTGCGGGCGATGCTTCCGACCTGACCCTCCCCGCGGCCCCCTCCGCGCCGGCAGGGCTGCCAAGCCGCCCCGTGCCCCGTCCTGGGGTGCGCCCCCGCGCAGCGAATGCGCGGCCCGTTGGGATCTGTTGTTTGAGGGCTTCCGTCGACCCGCCGCGGCACTACCTTCCGACGCCGCGTGGAGAGCGTGTGGCCCGGTGGTTAGACCGGGCGAGCCGCTTCCCACACGACCGACGCAACGGAGGTGCGAGCGATGACAAAGGTATCCGAATGGGGTGACGGTGTCGACGGCGGCGCGCCGGACGACGCCGGGCGGCGCCATCCGCCCGAGGTATACGCGCTCCTGCTCTCGGTCTCTCGCGCGCTCGCGTTCCAACTCGCGGCGGCGCC
>JAXLYI010000079.1:0-2648 GCA_046351555.1 Polyangiales bacterium | reverse complement strand
TTCGGACCCGCGCTGGTGGTGCGGACGCTGCTGGAGGCGACGCAGGGCGACGCGACCGACGCGATCGACGTGGTCGACGTGTTCACCGGCGTCGGGCTCGACCGCCGGGCGGGCGCGCTCGTCCACCACTGCGTGCGCCGGCCGCGCGCACAGCCCGAGCGGCACGGCGCGCTCGCCGTGGCGATCCCGTCGCTCGCGCCGCTGGTGTGGCGCGCGGCGACGTCGCACCCCTACTCGGGCTGCGCGACGGCGGTCGACGGGCTCGACGTCCGCCTCGGCGCGCCGCTGCTCGGCGAGGTTCAAGTCACCAACGTGGTGAGCGCGCGCGCCCCGGCCGCGCGCAACGTCGCCATCGCGGTGACGGGGGGCCAGGCGCGGGCCGTCACGCGCGCCGAGCGCGGCGCCGACACCTGGGGCGACCCGCTCGCGCTCGGCCCGGTGCGCGTGCTCGACATGACGCGCGGGTGCCAGTGGGACTCCGTGCGGTACGAGCGCGACGGCCGGCGCTGCCGCGTCAACGTCCCGCGCCACGACGACCCGCTCCCCGGCTGCGAAGACCGCCCGAGCCCGCTCGACCCCGAGCCGCCGCGCCCGCTGTGGCTGCACCCGCACCTCGACGCGGTGGGCGACGGCGGCGTGCCGGTGGAGCCCATCCACCTGGTGTTCGCGCGAGGCGGCGAGCTGTGGGACGCGACCTTCCCGCTCACCTGCCAGGGCGAGCACCGCGCCCACGCCGCGCCGTGGTCGGGCGTGGCCCCCGCGGGCGTCGCGGTGTCGCCGCGCGGGGATGTGGTGCTCTTCGGCACCGGCGACGACCTGTGGCTCTTCACGCGCGGGCGGCGCGTGCCGTACCTGCTCAACCCGCCCGGGACGGCGCTGCCGCGGCTCGACGTGCGCGCGGTCGCGTTCGTCGACGACACGCACGCGGCGGCGGTGCTGTCGGGGCAGTTCGTGACCTTCGAGCTGGCGGCGCCGGCGGAGGGCGGCGGCGTGCCGGGCGAGCTCGCGGTCGACGCGGCGGAGGTCGCGCGGCTGCTCGCGCCGCGGCGGTGAGCGCTACGGGCAGTGCAGGTGGAAGATGCGCTGGCCCATGAGCACCGCGTCGTGGTGCACGAGCGGGCGCGCCGAGCGGATGCGGTGGTAGGTGCCGTTCGAGCTGCCGAGGTCGACGATCATCACCTGCGGGCCGTGTACGACGATCTGGCAGTGCAGCCCCGACACCCACCCGTCGGTGGGGAACTTCAGGTCGGCCCGGTTGCGCCCCATCGTGAGCCCGCTCATCGGCACGCGGAACGGGAAGAGCGCCTTGTCGACGTCGCGCCCGACCACGAGGTGCAGGAGCCCCACCGAGTCGGGCGCCGGCTGGAGCTCGAAGCGCAGGATGATGCGCCCGATGCAGAACTGGTCGCCGTTGGAGAGCTCGACGTGCTGCTGCCGCGGGAGGCGCACGTACACCCCGTTGCGCGAGCCGTCGTCGCGGATCCACACGCTCGACCCCTGCACGATGAAGGTCGCGTGCCGCCCGGAGAGCAGGTTGTCCTTCGCGAGCAGGGGGGACGCCTCGCGCCCGATGACGTTCTCGCCCTCCTTCAGCGGGAACTCCCCCTCCTCCGTCCCGTCGAGCTGCGTGATGAGCAGCTTGGGGCGACCCACCGCGGGGCCCACGTGCGTGCGCGAGTCCTCGATCTCGGGCTCGATGCGCGGCGCGCTCCACGGGTCGCCGCCCTGCTGCATCGAGGTCTGCCCGAACTGCCCTCGCGGGCCCGGCGCCACCGGCGGCACCGGCATCGCGCCGCCCGGCCCGATCGTACGCTGGCGCTGCGCGGGGGGCCCCGGCTGCTGCGCGGCGTAGGGGTCGGCGGCCGCGAGGTACATGTCCGACGGCGCGTTGTAGGGCGGTGCGGCGCCGCCGGTCGACACCGCGAACGGATCGCCGTTGGAGGCGAAGGGGTCGCTCGAGTTGCCGAAGGGGTCGTTGCCCGTCGACGCCCCGTACGCCGCGCCCGTTCCCGTCGGCAGGCGCGTCGAGGCCGGCGGCTGCGGCGCGAGCGGCGGGAGCCCACCGAGGTTCGCGGGAGGCCCCGGCTGTGGCATCCCACCGAGGTTCGCGGGCGGACCGGGTTGCGGCGGCCCGAGCGGCGGGAGCCCACCGAGACCCGCGGGGGCTGCGGGCTGTGGCGGCCCGAGCGGCGGGAGGCCGCCGAGGTTGGCGGGGGGCCCGGGCTGCGCGTTGGGCACCGCGGGCGCCGAGAACGCAGGCCCCGCAGCGGGCGGCGCGGCGATGGGCGGGAGCGGACCGAGCCCGAGGCCCGGCGACGCCGCAGGGGGCTGAGCCACAGGCGCGCCGATGGGCGGCATCGGGCCGAGGCCGAGCCCCGAAGGTGCGGGCGGCGCGGCCGGCGCGCCCATCCCACCGAGCGGCGGGAGTCCGCCGAGCCCGAGCCCCGACGACGGAGGGGGTGGGCCCACGGGCGCCGCCGGGCGAGCACCCACGGGCGGGAGCGCGCCGAGCGACGGGGGCGCGATCGCGGGCGGGCCCATCGGGGCGGGCGCGACGTTGCCGACGGCGTTGAGCGGCGGGAGCGCGCCGAGGCCCGCAGGCGCGCCGGCGAGGCCGATGGCGGGCGGTGCGTTGCCGGCGGGCGCGC
>JAXLYI010000078.1:0-2689 GCA_046351555.1 Polyangiales bacterium | reverse complement strand
GGTGCGTTACCACGGTGTGTTCGCGCCCAATTCGCCGTGGAGGGCGGTCGTCGTGCCCGGCGTGACGAGGGCAGCGCGGGGTTGCGAGGGGAGCAGTGTGCGGTTGCCAGCGATCGCGTCGCCGAAGCATGGTGCGCTTGCCGACGTGGCGCTGGCGGAGCCACGGGAAGGCGCTTGTCGCGCGCAGGGCACCGCGGGGCGCATCGACTGGGCGACGCTGATGCACCGGGTGTGGGGGTGGGACGTGCTCGCCTGTCCTCGATGCGACAGCCGGATGAAATTCATCGCCGTCATCAAGGACTGCGAGGTCATCGTGCGCATTCTCACGCATGGGGGGTTGCCCGCGGCGCGAGTCTCGACTGCGCCCGAGAGGCGTTGGGACGACACGAGCTGACGGGAGAACTCGCCGTCGGGGGAGTCGAGGTGGCGGCGACGCGATGGCGATCGCTGTAGGGCCGCGGCGTGCCACACAAACACGCCGCGGGTGTCCGTTGGATTCGGTCACGACAGCATAGGTGTCGTCGTACAGCGAGGGTTGACGAAACATCCGTTACGCGAGAAGTCTCGCCCTCCGCAACGTAGGGGGCGTCGGCGGCTCGGGGCGTTGGATTACTTATCCACGGCGTCCCTGCGGACCGAGTGAGCCCGGCGCTGGGCGCGGACGGCCGACGGGAAGCGGCGCGAGCACATCGTCGTGCCTCCCCCGCACGTCGCGCGGCGCACGACGAGCCTTGACGCGGAGTGCGCGGCGACGGTTTCGTAAGGGCATGCCGAGCCGTGACCCCTCACAGCCCCTGCGGGTGTTCGTCGCGGACGACCACGCCATCGTGTGCGAAGGGCTGCGCCGCTGGTGCGAGACGATGCCGACGCTCGCCTGGGTGGGGGCCACGCACGACGGGAACGACCTCCTCCTGCGCTGCGCCGCGGAGCGCTGGGACGTGCTGGTGCTCGACCTCTCGCTGCCCGGCCGCACGGGGACCGAGCTCCTCCGCGAGGTGCTCGCCGTGCAGCCGAACCTCCGCGTGGTGGTGTACTCGATGTACCCGCCCGAGGACTACGCCGCGTGGGCGCTCTCCGCGGGCGCGAGCGCGTACGTGTCGAAGACGGCGCCCCTCGACAACCTCCGCGCCGCGCTGCTCGGGCGGGGGCCCGCGGAGGCCCCGCGGGCGAGGGTGCTGCTGCCGCACGAGCGGCTCTCGGCGCGGGAGGCGGAGGTGTTCCTCGCGGTGGCGGGCGGGCGCACGCCGCAGGAGGCGTCGTGGGACCTCGACATGGCGCCGAGCACGGTGAGCACGCACCTCAAGGCCATCCGCACCAAGCTCGGCGTGCGCTCGCTGCTGGAGGTGGTGCAGTACGCCACGCGGCACGGCCTCACGGGGCCGAAGAAATAAGCGGCGCGGCTCGAACAAATTCGACCCCCCCGCCGCGGCCCGCCTCGAGCCTCGCGCCGCCCGGGCGTCTCTGGTACCGCTCCCCCACGCCGTGATGCTCCGCCGCCTGCAAGCGCTCCTCGACCCCGACCTGGCGCTCCCGCCCGCGGCGCGCGACGAGCTGCACGCCGCCGACCGCGCGTACAACGCCGCGATCGCGCGCCGCTGGTGGGGCTGGGCGGCGGCGGGCATCTGCGTGGTCGCGCTGGGCTTCTCGCGCGTGAAGCCGTCCGGCGCGGCGGAGGTGCTCTGGCTGCGCAACGCCACCGCCGTCAACGCCGCCCTGTCCGCGACCTACGTCGCGCTCTGCCTGTGCGCCCACCTCGACCGCGGCGCCGCGCGGGCGGTCACCCGGCACGCCGGGGCGCTCGGCGTGGGGGCGGCGCTCCTCGGGTACGCGCTCATCGGCGTCAACGCGCAGCGCGTCACCGGGGCGGTGGGGTACTTCATCGGCTTCGTGGTGGTGACGCCCGTGGTGATGCGCCTGCGGGCGCCCGTCTTCATGGCGATGGCCCTGCCCTCGTCGGCGCTCCTCCTGGCGGGCGTGGCGGCGCTGCAGCGCTCGCCGACGCTGCGGAGCACCAACCTCGTGCTGGTGTTCGCGATGACGGCGTACGCGATGGCCAACAGCCGGATCTTCCGCGCCGCGACGGTGCGCGAGGCCGCGCAGCGCCGGGAGCTCGCGCGCTTCAACGACGAGCTCGCCGCGCGCGTCGACGAGCGGACCCGCGACCTGCGCGCCCTCGCGACGCGGCTCGACGAGGTGATCGAGACGGAGCGCCGGCGCCTCGCCCGCGAGCTCCACGACGACCTCGGCCAGGAGCTCACCGCGCTGCGCCTGGAGATCGACACGCGGCGCGCCCACGCCCGCGACGGCGACCTCGCCTCGCTCGACCGCATGGCGGCGGGCGTGCAGCGCGCCCACGACGGGGTGCGCGCGATCCTCGAGTCGCTGCGGCCGCGCATCCTCGACGAGGAGGGCCTCGACGCCGCCATCCGCTGGCTCGCGGGGCGCCTCCAGGAGCGCGCCGGCTGGGCCTGCGAGCTCGACCTGCGCCTCGCCGCGCCCGTCGACGACGCGACCGCCCTCGTGGCGTTCCGTATCGCGCAGGAGGCGCTCACCAACACCGCGAAGCACGCGAGCGCCGCGCGGGTCGCGGTCTCGCTGGCGAGCGAGGGGGGCTGGCTCTCGCTCACGATCCACGACGACGGCCCCCGGGGCGGCGGGGCGGTCACGCCGGGGCGCGGACTCACGGGGA
>JAXLYI010000077.1:0-3320 GCA_046351555.1 Polyangiales bacterium | reverse complement strand
CCGCCGAGGTCGACCCGCTCGGCAACGCCACCCGGTGGGCCTACGACCCGCGCGGGCGCACGGTGGAGACCGAGCTGCCCGACGGCGCGAAGGAGCGGGTCGCCTACGACGCCGCGGGCGACGTCGTCGCGGTCGAGGACGCCGGGGGGAGCCGCTGGGTCTACGAGCGCGACGACGCCGGGCGGCTCATCACCCTGCTCGACCCGGTCGGCCGGCGCACCCGGTACCACCACGGCCGCGGGGGCGTCACGCGGGCCGAGCTCCCCGACGGGCGCACGCTCCGGCTCACCTACGACGCCCGGCTCAACCTCACCGCGGCCGGGTGCGACGGCGCCCCGACGGTCACCGCGCGCTTCGACCGCCTGGGGCGCCTGGTGGAGCGCGCGAGCGGCGGGCGCGTGGAGTCCTTCGCGCTCGACCCGCTCGGCCGGATCGTCGCCGCGCGGGGCGCCGACGGGGAGGACGTCGCCGTCGAGCGCGACCCGGAGGGGGGGGTCACCGCGCTACGCGACCGGCGCGGCACCACCCGCTACGGCTACACCGCCTTCCGACGCCTCGCCTTCGAAGCGCGGCCCCACGGCACCGTCTCGCTCCGCTACAACACCGAGAACGAGCTCGTGGCCGTGGAGAACGCCGCGGGCGAGGTGCACGCCTTCGAACGCGACGCGCGCGGCCTCGTCGTCGCGGAGGTCGGCTTCGACGGCGCCGTCCGGCGCTACGCGCACGACGCCGCCCGGCGCGTCGCGTCGGCGCGGGCCCCCGGCGGCGCGACGACCGCGTACTCGCACGACGCGCGCGGCCGGCTCGTCGAGGCGCGCTACGGCGACGGGCGCGCGGAGCGCTTCGTGTGGTCGCCCGCGGGCGCGCTGATGGAGGCGCACAGCGCGGACGCCGCGGTGCGGTGGGAGCGCGACGCCCTCGGGCGGGTGGTGCGCGAGCTCCAGGGCGACGTCGCGGTGGAGTCCCGCTGGGGCGCCGGCGCGCGGCGGAGCGCGGTGGCCTCGTCGCTCGGGGCGCGGATGGCGATCGAGCGCGACGGGGCCGGCGACGTGCGCGCCGTCCTCGCGGGGGGCGGCGCGTGGCGCGCGGAGTTCGAACGCGACGAGCGGGGGCTCGAGCGCGCGCGGCGCTTCACCGGCGGCGTCGTCGCGACCTGGGCGCGCGACGCGCTCGGGCGCCCCGTCGAGCAGCACGTCACGACCCCCGCCGGCCCCGCGGGCTCGGTCGGCTTCGCGTGGTCCGGGCTCGAGCGCGTCGACGCTCGGGTGGACGCGGTGCACGGCCGCACGATCTACGAGCGCGACGCGGCGGGGCGGCCGGCCCGCGCGCGCGCGGATGACGGGACGTCGCAGGTGCGGGCCTTCGACGCGGCGGGCAACGTGTACCGCACGGAGGACGGGTCCGACCGCGCCTACGCGCCGGGCGGGGCCCCCGTGCGCGCGGAGGGCGCGGCCTGGGCGCACGACGCCGACGGCAACCTGACCGAGCGCGTCGACCCCGACGGCGCCCGCTGGCGCTACGGGTGGGGCGCCGACGGCCGGCTGCGCGAGGTGCTGCGCCCCGACGGCGTCCGCGTCGAGTTCGCCTACGACGCGCTCGGTCGGCGCACGGAGAAGCGCGTCGACGGGCGCGCGACGCGGTGGGTGTGGGACGGGGACGTGGTGCTCCACGAGCTGGAGGAGGGGGCGCCGACGCGCACCTGGTACTTCGAGCCGGAGAGCTTCGTCCCGCTCGCGCTCGACGACGGCGGCCGCTGGTGCGGCGCGGTCCCCGACGTGGTGGGCGCGCCCTCGGCGCTCTTCGACGCCGCGGGGGACGTCGCCTGGCGCGCGCAGCTCGACCTCTACGGCGCGGCGCGCGCGGACGTCGCGGAGGTCCGGTGTCCGTGGCGCTGGCCGGGGCAGTACGAGGACGAGGAGACCGGGCTCTACTACAACCGCCACCGGTACTACTCGCCGGCGCTCGGCGCGTACGTCTCCCGCGACCCGCTGGGCCTCGCCGCGGGGGTCAACGCCCGCGCGTACGTCCCCGACCCGCTGACGGCCTGCGACCCGCTGGGGCTCATCGTGCTCCAGCAGGTGCCGTACGACGGACACCCCCTCTTCAACGCGGTGCGGGAGTACGTCGCGTCGCGCCCGGCGAGCGAGCTGCGCGGGCGCAACGTGGCGGCCTTCCAGATGGACGACGGGTCGATCCACGTGCGGTCGAGCCAGGGCGGCGGCGTCCACTCGGAGAGCGTGCTCTTGAACGAGTTCGACCACTCGCGGGTGACCGCGGTGTACTCCGAGCGGATCCCCTGCACCGGTAGGACCAACTGCCGCGGGGCCCTCGACTCCGCGCTCGGCGCCGAGGTGCCGGTCTACTGGACGCACGACATGGTCCGCGGCCAGGAGGGCGCCACGGCGAAGGCCATCGAGAAAGACCGCAACACCTTCTGCCGGAGCTGAGCCCCGCAATGACCCCCCTCCACCGGATCGACCTCGGCGCCGCGGTGCTCGCGCTCGACCTCGCCCCGGGCGGCGCGCTCGCCGCCGTCGTCACCGCCTCCGCCCCCCACGTGCGGCTGCTGGCCGTCGAGGGCCGGCGCCTCCGGCCGCGCGGGGCCGCCGACGGGTCGGGCGCGCCCTGCCACGACGTCGCCTTCCACCCCGGCGACGGCTCGTTCGTCGCGCTCCGCCGGGAGGGCGCGCCGGGCGTGTGGGACGCCGCCACCGGGCGCCACCTGCGCGACCTCGGCGACCCGCGCGCGCGCGGCGACGCGTGCCTCGGCGTGGCCTTCAGCGCCGACGGCCTGCACCTCGACACGCACCGCGCCTACGCCGAGCGCGCGGCGCGAATCGAGTGGGCCGGCGGGCGCGAGGTGGCGACGCGCTGGGGGCGCGGCGGCGCGCTGGCGCTCGACCCCGCGGGCGAGGTGCTGGCGGTGTGCGACGTGGGCGAAGGGGCGAGCACCGTGCGGCTCGGGTCCTGGGGCGGCGCCGACTTCTCGCTCTTCGGCGCGGAGATCGTCGCGTGGCTCTCGGTCGGTCGGGCCGCGTTCGGCCCCGACGGCGCGGCCCTCGCGCTCTTCGGCGGCGGCGGCCGCGCGCAGCTCCGCGTGGTCGACCTCGACGCCTGGGAGGCGTGCCTTGCGCTCGACCTGGACGAGGTCCCCGAGGCGCTCGAGGATTTCCCCTGGGCGGCGCCTCGGGCGATGGCCTTCACCCCCGACGGCGCCGCCGTGGTGTGCGGCGGGTCGGGCGGCGAGCTCGTCGCGCGCGCGTGGCGCGACGGGGCCGTCGTGGCCTCGTGCGCCCCGCTCGGCGCGCCCGTGACGGCGC
>JAXLYI010000076.1:0-3838 GCA_046351555.1 Polyangiales bacterium | reverse complement strand
CGCTCACATCACCGCAGGTAGCGCACGCGCCCTTCGCCCTGCCGCACTTCGAGGCGGTAGTTGGCCGGGATGTCCGTGAAGGTCTCCGTCGTGCCCTCCGCGTCGGGCCAGCGCACCTCGAGGCGCTCGATGCGGCAGTTGGCGCCGAGGCCGACGTGGGCGACGAGTTCGGTGGAGAGGCCCGCGAGGCCCCAGGTGTTCTGCACCTCACGCGTCTGCGTGACGCCGCCGGCGGTGACGCGGATGCGCGCGCCGACGCCCGCCCGGTTGGCGCCGCCGTCGCCGCGGCCGACGAGGCGGACGGAGGTCCAGTTGGCGCTGGTCCCGACGTTCTCGTACATGCGGACGACGGAGCGGCCCATCCAGTCGGTGCTGCACGTGCGGGCGAGCGAGGTGGCGAGCACCACGTCGAGGTCGCCGTCGAGGTCGAAGTCGGCGAGCGCGAACCCGATGGGGCACGCGTGGACGATGCCCGCGCGCTGCGACACCTCGTTGAAGCGCCCGTTGTCGCCCTGCTGGAAGAGCCAGCCGCGGTTGCCCGGGTAGTCGCTCCCGCCGGCCCAGATGTCCATCCGCCCGTCGTTGTCGAAGTCGAACATCGCGTTGGAGAGAACGCCCTCGTCCGCGGTGCGCGCGAGCGGCGGGACGAGCCCGTTGGTCGTCCGGTCGACGCGGTTGAAGCGCGCGGGCATGCCCTGCTCGGTGACGTTGGTGAGGAGCTGCGCGCGGTCGGAGCTGCCGCCGACGTCGGGGTGGGCGATCTCGCCGGTGTAGAGGTCGAGGTCGCCGTCGTTGTCGACGTCGCCGCACGCGATGGAGAAGCTGTTGCCGTTGTTGCGCCAGGGCTGGTCGTCGACGCCGGCGCGCCAGCCGCGGCCGGGGCAGGTGATGCCCGGCGCGGGCACGGTGGCGGGGCAGCGCCCGGGGTTCGACATGCAGTAACAGCGGTAGGACTGGTTGTCGGTGAAGTTGCGGTTGGCGTCGCCGCCGACGTTGGAGTCGACCGAGTCGTCGCGGTAGTTCGCGCCGTCGCTGGTCATCAACAAATTGAACTGCCGCCCGTACGCCGCGCCGATCACGTCGGGGCGCCCATCGCCGTTCACGTCGCAGGCCGAGAGGCCGTAGAGCGGGCGGTTGTTGGTGACGGTGCCGAGCGAGGCGTTGGTCGACTCCAGCGTGAGCCCGACCGCGTCGGTCACGTCGGCGAACGAGCCCGCCCCGTCGCCGCGGAAGAGCTGCGACTGCTGCCCGATCGGCAGCCCGAACACCTCCGAGTGGTACCCGACGAAGAGGTCGACGCGGCCGTCGAGGTCCTGGTCGGCGAACACCGCGCCGATCGTCTGCGGGAAGGCGTCGCGCGACGGCGTCGCGTCGCTCTCGGGGCCGAGCGCGAACACGCCGTGCCCGTCGTTGAGGAGGACGGTCCCGCGGTCGCCCGTGTCGGCCATCTGCCCCGCCGCGGGCATCGCCGTGGGGATGGTCCCCGTGTACGCGTCGAGGTCGCCGTCGTTGTCGACGTCGGCGAAGGCCGCGGCCTGCACCGTGCGCCCGTAGCCCCCGCCGCGCACCGCGAGGAAGTTCGACGTCCGCGTCGCGTCGACGAAGCGGCGGCCGCCTCCGTCGCGCGGGCGGTTCATCAGCACGCGGGCCTGGTACACGGGCGGCATCGCGTCGAGGTTGGTGCGGGCGTTGACCACGTCCTCCCAGACGACGAGGTCGGCGTAGCCGTCGTTGTCGAGGTCGGCGGTCGCGAGGCGCTTGCCCGTCACCTCCGCGAGCCCCCACGACATGTCGTCGGCGGCCGAGCCGCGGAAGGCGGGGGCCATGCCCGTTCGGTCCCAGCCGGCGCCGTCGCGGCACATCATCGGCGGGGGCGGTTCGGCGGCGTCGGGCGCGTCGGCGGTGGCGTCGGGCGAGCCGTCCACCATGGCGTCGCGCGGGGCGGCGTCGGGCGAAGGCGCGGCCGGCGTCGGGTCGCAGCCGGGGGCGAAGGGGGCGCAGAAGGCGAGCGTGAGAAACAGGCGAAGCGTGGGGCGCATGGTGGAGGGCGGCGATCCTATCGCGCTTCCGCGCCGCACGGATGCTCCGCTTGGGGTACGATCCGCCCGCGATGAACGATCGCGAAGGGACACGCGGCCCCCAAGGCCCCGAGGAGGTTCGTTCGAGCGCGGAGGAGAGCTTCCGCGCCCTCCTCGACCTCCTGCCCGACGCGGTGATCGTCCACCGCGAAGGAAAGGTGGTCTACGCCAACGCCACCGCCGCCCGCGCGATGCGCGTCGAGGGCCCCGCGCAGCTCCTCAACTCGCCCTTGATGGAGTCCGTGCACCCCGACTCGCGGCCGGTCGTGCTCGAGCGGATCCGCACGATGATGGCCACCGGCACCCCCGTGTCGATGCAGCGCGAGCGGATGATCCGCCGCGACGGCACCACCTTCGACGCCGAGGTGATCGCGCTGCCGCTGCGCTTCGAGGGCCGGGCGGCCTTCGTCGCCGTCGCCCACGACGTGACCGAGCGCGACCGGCTCCAGCAGCAGCTCCTGCAGAGCGAGCGCCTCGCCAGCGTCGGGATGCTCGCCGCGGGCGTGGCCCACGAGGTCAACAACCCCCTGGCCTACGCGATGCTCAACCTCGAGCAGGCCGCGCGCCAGCTCGCCGGCGACGCGCCCGACCTCGACGCCGTCCGCGCGGCCGTGCGCGACGCGGCCGACGGCGCCCGGCGCGTCCAGACCATCGTCCGCGACCTCCGCACCTTCGCCCGCGGCGCCGGCGACGACGTGCGCCCGGTCGACGTCAACGCCGTGGTCGAGACCGCGCTCCACCTCGTCGGCAACGAGCTCGGCCTGCGCGCCCGCGTCGAGCGCTCGCTCGCGCCCGTCCCCCGCGTGCTCGCCAACGCCGACCGCCTCGCCCAGGTGCTCGTCAACCTCCTCATGAACGCCGCCCAGTCCCTCCCCGAGGGCCGCGCCGACGACCACCTCGTCCGCGTCGCCACCGGCGAGGAGGGCGGGCTCGTCCGCGTCGC
Organism: Polyangiales bacterium; assembly: GCA_046351555.1. Lineage (GTDB taxonomy): Bacteria > Myxococcota_A > Polyangia > Polyangiales > CAISKJ01. Next base: position 817 of record JAXLYI010000076.1, on the reverse strand, counting down.
CGTGCGCGACACGGGGACGGGCATCGCGCCCGAGGTGCTCCCGCGGCTCTTCGACCCCTTCTTCACCACCAAGCCGCCGGGCATGGGGACGGGCCTCGGCCTCGCGATCTGCCACTCGATCGTCGCGTCGTTCGGCGGGCGCATCGAGGTGGCGAGCCGCCTCGGGCACGGGAGCACCTTCACCGTCTCGCTCCCCGCGTGCTCGAAGTCGTCGTCGCCGCCCGCGCCCGGCGACGACCCGTCGCCCGCCGCCGCGGCGGAGGTCGCGCGCCGCCGCGTGCTGGTGGTCGAGGACGAGCGCAACATGCGGAGCGTGCTCGACACGCTGCTCGGCGAGCGCTTCGAGGTGACCGCGGTCGCGTCGGGGGCGGAGGCCCAGCGCGTGCTCGGCGTCGACGCGCGCTGGGACGTGATCCTCTGTGACCTGCTGATGCCGGTGGTCTCGGGGATGGACCTGCACGACTGGATCCGCGCGCGCGACCCCGACCTCGCCGACCACATGGTGTTCATGACCGGCGGCGCGTACACCGACCGCGCGGTGGCGCTGCTCGACGCGTCGCCGGGCCGCTGGATCGAGAAGCCGTTCGAGTTCGACGCGTTGACGGCGCTGATCGACCGCGTCATCGCGTCGCGCGCGGCGTAGGGGCGCGGCTGGGTCGGGGGGGAGCCCGCGGCGGGCGTGGGCGTCGGGGCCCTCTCCCCATCCCCTCTCCCGTACTGGCATTGTGCCGGACACATCTCTCCACGCGAGATCGTCAAGGGCTGCCACGCGGTGAGCCTCCGGCTGGTGCCTCCTGCGTCCGTCCCCGCTCGCCGA
>JAXLYI010000075.1:0-5786 GCA_046351555.1 Polyangiales bacterium | reverse complement strand
GGCCCACGACGACACCTCGACGACCGACACGGACTCGCTGGAGTCGACCTTCGGGCCCGTGCCTCCCGCGCCTCGCGCTCCGTCACCCTACCGAACCCGGAGCGAAGCGGCGCCCGTCGCCGACCCCGCCCCGTCGGAGATCGTCGAGAAGCAACGCAACCCGTGGCTCGGCCTCGTGGTGGGGCTCAGCATCGGACTTGCGGCGGCGATCGTCGGCTGGGCGCTCGACGTGAAGCTCGGCTCCGCGGTCAGGGTGGCCGTCCCGATGGCGGTGCTCGGCCTGCGGTTGCTGGTCCAGCCGCGGGGGAGATCTGGTTCGATCATGTGGCGGCGGAGCCTTCCCGCATTCTGCCTCGAAGAGCGTTGAAGAAACCGCCAGCGCGGCGCCCGCTCACTCCGTCGAGAAGTCCGCGCGCAGGCTCGCGTGGTCGGAGCCCGCGTAGCCCTCGCCGGGCCCATCTCGCTCGACGCGCACGCTCCCCGCCACCAGCCGCGCCATCGCCGCGCGCGGCACGAACAGGTGGTCGAGCGCCATCGCGCGCCCGCGGAACACGAACGTCGCCTGCTCCGCCTCGGGCACCGTCGCCGCCACCCGCGCGAGCGCGCCGCCCGCCTCCAGCGCGTCGAGCGCGGGGCTGCCGGGCGTGTCGTTGAGGTCGCCGCCGAGCACCACCAGCGCGTCGGGGAGCTCCGCCGCGCGGGCCGCCACGATGCGCTGCGCCGCGACGCCCTCGCCGTGCCGCTGCGCCGGGTCGTCGCGCACCTTCGAACGGAAGTGCGCCGCGAACACCACCACCCGCCGCCCGCCGTGGTCGAGGTGGACCTCCAGCAGCTCGCGCGCGAACGTCCCCCGGCGCCCGTCGGGCCGCTCGAAGGGGACGCCGCGGTGCGCCCGCCACGACACCATCGGGTCGCGCGCGATCACGGCGACGTCCACCGACGCGGGCCGCCCCGTCTCGCCGAGGATCGCCGTCGGGTACGAGCCCCCGAGCCGCGCGTGGAGCGCGTCGAGGCAGCGCTGGTTCTCCACCTCCTGGAGGAGAACCACGTCGGCGTCGAGCGCCCGCACCGCCTCGGCCAGCACGTCGACGTCGCGCGCGAACTCCGCCTCCGTCGGCGCCGCTTCGAAGTCGCCCTCGTTGCAGCGCCCGGAGTCACACGTCGTGTCGAAGAAGAGGTGCGCGTTGAGCGTCGCCACCCGCAGCACCGAGCGCGCGTGCGGCGGCGGCGCGGCGTGGGCGCGCCACGCGCGGAGGTGCGAACGAGACGACGCACACGCGGCCGCCAACGCGAAGAGCGCGAGCCAATGCCGGAGCCCTGAGAAAACCCTACGCACGCCGTAGGAATCGGCGGTTTTCTGCCCCCTCGCAACACGAAACGGGAGCGTGTAGAGTCCGCCGCCCTTTCGCCACCCCTACAGCCCCTTCAGGGCGCGACGCCCTGCACGAGCCACCCGCGATGATGCAGCGTTCCTTCCCGTTCACCGCCTCCCTGTCCGACCGCCCGCTCGACACCACCGCCCGCCCCGCGCCGGTGGTTTTCACCCCCGGCGTCGAGGGCTTCTCCTACGCCGACCTGCGCGACGCCCGCGCGCTCCCGCGACTCACCGCGGCCTTCGACGCCTTCGCCGCGCCGCTCCTCGGTGACGAGGCATGGGCCGCCTTCGCCCGCTACCGCGCGACGAAGGGCGCGGGGATGTCCCCCGAGGAGGTCTCCGACGTCCTCGTGAAGAGCGCCCCCGCGGTGGCCGCCTTCCTCGCGAAGCTCTTCGGCGTGGAAGACGGCCGCGCGGGCCTCCGCGACGACGTGCTCCGCGAGGACGTGGTGTTCGAGTTCAAGCGCGACTTCGTGAAGAAGCGCACCGCGAAGCGCAAGCGCGCGGAGATGGACGCGCTCGACGCCGCCGCCCGCGCGAGGCTCGACGCCGACGCGCGCGCCGTCCTCTCCGCCGCCTCCAACCTGCCCGACCACTGGAACGACGAGCGCGAGGTCGCCCTCGCCGGCCTCCCGCTCCTCCGCGCGGAGGAGCTCTTCCGCCAGTCGCTCGCCCGCGGCGGCGTCGCGGCCACCGAGGCCGACATCGCCCGCGCGCGCTCCCTCGCCGACGCGCTCCGCGGCACGCTCGGCGACGCGCTCCCCGCCGAGGTGGGCGACGACGCGTCGGGCGCGAAGGTGTACGCCGCCGCGCTCGACGTCGTCGACCGCTGGTGCCTCCTCCGCCTCGTCGACCACGCCTACGACCACCACTGGGTCTCGCTCCGCCTGCCGAAGCTCCTCGACCCGCAGAACCTCGTCCCGCTGCGCCGCCCCAACGAGCGCGTGCCCGAGGCGATGGTCGGCGCGCACGAGCGCCGCGAGCGCGACGGCTTCGCCCTCACCGACCGCCGCCAGCCCCTGCGCAACGTGCAGGGCGAGGTGGACTACTGCATCTACTGCCACGACCGCGACAAGGACTCGTGCTCGAAGGGCCTCCGCGCCAAGGACGGGAGCCTCAAGCCCAACGCGCTCGGCATCCCGCTGGCCGGTTGCCCCCTCGACGAGAAGATCTCCGAGGCCCACTTCCTCAAGCGCTCGGGCGAGACGATCGCCTCCCTCGCCGTCGTGATGATCGACAACCCGATGCTCCCCGGCACGGGTCACCGCATCTGCAACGACTGCATGAAGGCCTGCATCTACCAGAAGCAGGAGCCGGTCAACATCCCGCTCATCGAGACGTCCATCCTCGTCGACGTCCTCTCGCTCCGCTGGGGTTTTGAAATCTACGACCTCCTCACGCGCTGGAACCCCCTCCGCGTCGATCAGCCCGAGCAGCGCCCCTACAACGGCCGCAACGTCCTCGTGGTGGGCCTCGGGCCCGCGGGCTACACCCTCACCCACTGGCTCTCCAACGAGGGCTTCGGCGTGGTGGGCGTCGACGGGCTCAAGATCGAGCCGCTCCCGCCGCACCTCGTCGCGGGCCCCGTCGAGGACTTCAAGAGCCTCTACGTCGAGCTCGACGAGCGCGTCCTCCTCGGCTTCGGCGGCGTCAGCGAGTACGGCATCACCGTCCGCTGGGACAAGAACTTCCTCACCGTCGTCTACCTGATCCTCGCGCGCCGCGCGAACCTCGCGATCCACGGCGGCGTCCGCTTCGGCGGGACGCTCGACCTCGACGACGCGTGGCAGATGGGCTTCGACCACGTCGCCGTCGCGTCGGGCGCCGGCAAGCCCACGCTCGTCGACGTGCCCAACGGGCTCATCCGCGGCGTGCGCCAGGCGTCGGACTTCCTCATGGCCCTCCAGCTCACCGGGGCCTACAAGAAGACCTCCCTCGCCAACCTCCCGGTGCGACTCCCCGCGGTGGTGATCGGCGGCGGGCTCACGGCCATCGACACGGCCACCGAGCTCCGCGCCTACTACGTCGTCCAGGTCGAGAAGATGCTCGAGCGCCACGAGACGCTCGCGCGCGAGCTCGGCGAGGCCGCGGTGCTCCAGCGCCTCTCGCCCGAGGAGCGCGAGCAGCTCGACGAGGCCCTCGCCCACGGCCGCGCCGTCCGCGACGAGCGGGCGCGCGCGAAGGCCGAGGGGCGCGAGCCGAGGTTCAACGCGATGCTCGACGCGTGGGGCGGCGTGACCATCGCGTACCGCCGCACGCTGGTCGAGTCGCCCGCCTACCGCCTCAACCACGAGGAGGTGGAGAAGTGCTTCGAAGAGGGCGTGGTCATCGCCGAACGCCTGTCGCCCAAGGAGTTTCTCGCGGACGACTACGGCGCGGTGAGGGCCGCGGTGTTCGACCGGATGGCGGTGAAGGACGGCAAGCTCGTGTCGACCGGCGAGACCGTCGAGCTCCCCGCCCGGACGGTGTGCATCGCCGCGGGAACCTCGCCCAACGTCACCTTCGAACGCGAGCGCCCCGGCAGCTTCGAGATGGACCCGAAGACCCGCGCCTTCCGCCCGCACCGCGCGGTGCTCGGTGGGGAGAACGGGCCCCGCGTCGAACCCGACCCGAAGGGCTTCTTCACCTCGTACGTCGGGCCGAAGGGCCAGCTCGTGAGCTACTACGGCGACAACCACCCGGTGTACGCGGGCTCGGTGGTGAAGGCGATGGCCTCGGCGAAGGACGGCTACCCCTTCGTCAGCGAGCTCTTCCGCGACGACATCGCGGCGGCAGGCGGGAAGGAGGCGCAGTGGGATGCCTTCCGCGACAAGGTCGCGAGCGAGCTCACGGCCACCGTCCACGAGGTGAGGCGCCTCACGCCGACGATCGTCGAGGTGATCGTGAAGGCCCCGCTCGCGGCGAGGAAGTTCCTGCCGGGGCAGTTCTACCGGCTGCAGAACTTCGAGATGCTCGCGCCGATGGTCGACGGCACGCGGCTCGTGATGGAGGGCCTCGCGCTCACCGGCGCGTGGACCGACCCCGACAACGGGCTCCTCTCGATGATCGGCCTGGAGATGGGCGCGAGCTCGCGGCTGATGGCCTACCTCCGCCCCGGCGAGCCCGTGGTGGTGATGGGCCCGACGGGCGCGCCCACCGAGATCCCGAAGGACGAGAAGGTGCTGCTCGTCGGCGGCGGCCTCGGCAACGCGGTCCTCTTCTCCATCGGCAAGGCGCTGCGGGCCAACGGCTGCCAGGTGATCTACTTCGCCGGCTACCGCAACCCCGAGGACGTCTTCCGCATGGACGACATCGAGGCCTCCGCCGACCAGGTGGTGTGGGCCTGCGACCGCGCGCCCGCGATCAAGCCCCGCCGCCTGCAAGATCAGTCCTTCGTCGGCAACATCGTGCAGGCGATGCGGGCCTACGCGGCCGGCGAGCTCGGCGTCCGCAAGGTGGCCCTGGAGGACTGCTCGCGCGTCATCGTGATCGGCAGCGACCGCATGATGGCCGCCGTGCAGGCCGCGCGGTACGCGATCTTGAAGGAGCACTTCAAGCCCGGCCACGTCGCCATCGGCAGCATCAACTCCCCGATGCAGTGCATGATGAAGGAGATCTGCGCGCAGTGCCTGCAGCGCCACGTCGACCCGGCCACGGGCAAGGCGTCGGTGGTGTTCACCTGCTTCAACCAGGACCAGGAGCTCGACCGGGTCGACTTCCCCTTCCTCAACATGCGCCTGAAGCAGGCCGCGCTGCAGGAGTCCGTCGCCGACCTCTGGCTGCGGCGCCTGCTCGCGCTCTACGACGGGCCGCGGGTGTAGCGCCCCGTGGACGAAGCGGCGCTCGACGCGGCGATCCGTGCGGCCTTCCAGGCCGGCGACGGCGAGGCCCTGCACGCGCTCTCCCGCGCGCACCCGGAGACCCGCGAGTGCGCCCACGAGCACCCGTGGCTGCACCGCGTCGGCGACGTCGACCGCGCGCGCGGCTCGGTGCGGGTCCTGCGGTGCGCCGCCTGCGGGGGCAAGCTCATGCTCCGCCCGCAGCGGGGGAAGGGCAGCGCGGCGCCGGGGCTGCCCATCGACATGTCGCTGGAAGAGCAGCGGCGCCACGCCGAGAAGAGCTCGCCGGGACACTGACCGCGCGGGCGCTCGCCGGTCGAGGGGGCGTTCGAAGCGCGACCGTCAGCGCCTGCGCGACTTCTTCGCTGGGGCCTTCTTCGCTGGGGCCTTCTTCGCTGGGGCCTTCTTCGCCGGTCGCTCCTTCGCCGGGCCCGCCTTGCGCTGCGGCGCCAGCGCGGGGGCGAGCTCGGGGTTCGCCGCGATCAGCGCGTCGATGCGCGCCATGATCTTCTCGCGCGACGGCGCGAAGTACCGCCGGCAGTTGCGGAGCTGGCGCACCACTGCCAGTTTGCAGCCTCATGGGGCCACTTCGG
>JAXLYI010000074.1:0-6578 GCA_046351555.1 Polyangiales bacterium | reverse complement strand
CATGTACTGGAAGGCGTAGGAGAGCAGTTGCAGCGCGTCGGCGCGTTCGAGCGCGTCGGTGGCGCCCTTGAAGTGCACGACGTTGTGCTCGCGGAGGCCGTCGAGCACGCTCCGCAGGTACTCCGGGTGCCAGCGCGCGGCGGCGTCGGCCACGCGACGGACGATCACCGCGTCGATGCGGCGCGGCTCGCGGGTCAGCACGTACTCCGCCGCAACACGCCACAGGTCGCCGGGCAAGAGCAGCTCGAGCAGCAACACCAGCAGCGGGTGCCACGCCGTCCGAAGGTGCACGAGCGGGGCGTCGTCGCCGAGCGGAGCGGACGGCGGGGGCGGCGCGTCGTCGGTGGGCATCGGCGCGAGCGGTACCGCGTGAGGAGACGGCGCGGCAAGTTCGTGGAGCGGCGAGCGGCGCCGCGGGAGCTATCGGTGGAGGACGCAGCGGAAGCCGATCGGAAAATCCGCGTAGGAAGGACCGTTACCGAGATTCAACGCGTAGCGCCCTGCGCGGCTACCCGAGTTCCATGCGCCACCACGAAGGGCTGCTGCGGGAAGTCCCGCAAGGTTGGTGGTTCCGTTCGCGGTGTACCCACCGACATTCCAGGTCGCATCGTCTCCGTAGCCAGCAGGCCAGGGTCCCATACCTGCGGGATTGTTGATGAAGTCCGCGGTTGAACCGGCTCCGGCGTACCACTCCGCGGTCCACTCCCAAACGTTGCCAATCATGTCCCCCGCGCCCCACGCGCTGCGGCATGCCGTGCCCGCGTTGGTCTGGCGACTGCTGCCCGGCGTTCCTTGATCGATCCGACAGTCGGAGCCGTTGTCGGGCGTGCCCCTCGCAGCGGCGAGCCACTCATCGCCCGTGGGGAGTCGCTTCCCACTCGCACGGCATGCCTCGCTCGCCTGGAACCAGGTGAGGCTCACGCTCGGTCGCACCCCCGCCTTGCTGAGCGCATACACGCGCGTGGTCCACTGGCCGTTGCGCGGGAAGCCCATCGGGTAGTCGAGTGTCGCGCCGTACTGGTCGCCCGACCCGTTCGCGTTCTGCCACACGCTGGCTTCGTAGCGGTCGACCCAGAACGCCTCGTTGCCCGTGCCCACGCGCACCACCTGATCGTCACCGTTCGCGCAGAGCCGCTGGTCGCCCGTGAACGTCGCGTCCATCACGCGCGTGTAGCCGCGCGGGCAGTCGACGTCGCGGCTCTCCGCGGCGGCGATGCGCGCCTGGAGGTCGGCGATCTGCCGCTGGAGCGCGCCCGCGGCGTTGCTCGCGCTGTCCGCCTCGACGGCGTAGGGCACGGCGCCGAGCTTCGTGCGCGGCATCGGGGTGCCGCTGATGCGGAGCTGGAGCCAGGTGTCAGGATGGTCGTGCAGCGCGGAGACGCAGGCCGGGTCGAGCGCGTACTCGAAGCGCCCGGCGGTGACGGGCGTCTCCCGCGCGGTCGTGGCGCAGTACTCCGTGCCGTCGGTCGCCGCGGAGTGGAGCGACGCCGCGATCATGCGAGGGCTGTTCACCGGGCCGGTGCCGTCCTCCAGGAAGCCGCGGTAGATCAGCGGCGTCACCGTCGGAATGCCGGCGGCGCGCACCACGTGGTGAACCGTCAGCGCCACGCCCGCGCCCGCCACGGCAGCCACCAAGACCACGAGCAGCGGCTGCCGCGCGAACCGTCCGCGTTCGTCACGGCGCGTCGCGGGCTCTGGGGAATCGCTCCGTTCGTTCATGGCACTCCGCCTTGTCAGGGGCCGACCGAGCCCGTCACGCACAGCGCGCCCGCGCACACGCGCCCCGTGCTCTCGAAGGTCCCCGTCACGCGGAGCGTGCCCGACGCGCTCGACCCCGCGCTCGCGATCGATCCGCTCAGCCGCAGCGGCGCGGCGTCGCCCGCGTCCGCGCCCGCTTCCATCCCCGCGTCGACGTCCTCCCGCACGTCCGCACCCGCTTCCATCCCCGCGTCGGCGTCGGGAACGTCGGTGTCGCCGTCGGGACCGGTGACGTCGACGTCTGGTGACGCATCGACATTCTGTGACGCGTCGGCGTCGGGCACGTCGCCGTCCTCCGCGACGTCGCGCGCGGCGTCGGGCGCGTCCTGCTGCACCACATCGGCCGGGTACGGGTGGTACGTCCACTCGTCGGTGGTGCACGAGGCCAGCGCGGCCATCAGAACGACGCCCAGGCCAGCACGGCGCTTCGTCACAGCGCACCTCCGAGCAGGAGCCCCGCGCCCTGCGCGCTCGCCACGGGCACGACACGAACCGCGCTCGTCCGCGAGCCGCCGCCGCGCACGCGGGCGATCGTCCACCACAGCGCGCCGCCCACCACGAGCGCGCCGCCGACCCCGAGGGCGACGTTGGTGGCGAGGGTGAGGTCTTCGTAGCGGGCGTTGTGTTCGAGCGACGTTGGGAGGCACCCGCGGGAAGTGCAGGCGGCGTCGCGGTCGTCGCGCGCGCCGAGCGAGAGCCCGTACACGACGCCCGCAACCACGAAGGACGCCACGCCGGCGCCCGCCAGCACGTAGGGCCCGACGCCGACGCCCCGCGCGGGCATCGTGGGGGCGGCGTCGACGCGCGCCAGGGTCATCGCGACGTCGACCGTGGCGCCCGCCGCGACCGTCACCGAACGCCGCCACGGCGCGTGTCCCGGCGCGTCCCCCACGACCTCGACGGCGCCCGGGACGACGACGCGCGGGAGCCCGTAGCCCGCCGCGGGCACCTCGGTCCCGGCGACGCGGAGGGTGAAGCCCGCGGGAGGGTGATCGACCGCGACGCGGACCGCGCCGAGGCGACCGCGCAGCGACTCCGCGAGCACGCGACACGTGGTGAGGATGGTGTCGCGGTTGCGCAGCGTCGCGTCGACCTCGGCCGCGCGCTGGCAGGCGAGGGCGTCGGCGTAGGCCTCGACGAGGTGGCCGAGGCCCTCGTGCTCCTGCGCGGTGAAGAGCCGGAGCGACGGCGTCGGACGGATCTGGTTCGCGCGCGCGGCGAGCTCCAGCGCCCGCGGGTGATCGCCGCCCGCGCGGGCTTGATCCGCCTGGCGGACGAGGTCGCTGCGGAGGATCTCGTCCTGCGTCTGCTGCGCCTGCGCGGCGCGGGCGGCGACGGTCAGCGCCGCGGTAAGAAGCGCTCGCTTCATCTCACTCCGGGGGTACCTGCGTGTGAGGGTCTGGCGCCGGGGAAGGCGCAGGTTGCCCGGTGGACGCAGGGTGCACCACGGGCGATGGGGGCGGAGGCGCCGCCACCTCAGCCGCGGCGTGCGCGGGTCCTCCCGAACGCGTGCGCCCGGCGCGCCCGGGTCGGTGCCTCGGGTCGCGCGCACCCAGCACCGCAGGCGTTTCGGGCGCGGTCTGCGACGGGGGGACCTCAGGCGCAGGCGGCGGCGCGACGGGGGCCGCGGGCACGGCGGCCGGCCTCGGCGCAGGCGGCTCGGGCGTCGGGGTGGGCGTTCGCACAACCGTCACGGGTGCAGCAGGAGTGGGACGCAGGCGACGCGACACGAGGCCACCCCCGGCGCCGATGCTCACCGCGCCGAGGGCGGCGAGGCCGGCCCACATCAGCCGCGAGGGTCGCGCCCGAGCGGGCGTGGTCGGTGGGGTGGGCGGCGGCTCGGGGGCCGCGGCGCCCGCGCGTGTCGCCGCGTCGACCGTCGTCGCGAGCGCCTCGTGGAAGGCCCCCGCGTCGGGGAAGCGCTCCGCGGGGCGCAGCGCGAGCGCGCGGACGAGGGCGGCCTCCCACGGACCGACGTCGACGCGCCAGCGCGCGGGCGTCGGGCGGACGGGCGAGAGCGTCGCGGCCGCGATCTCGGTGAGGTCAGTGCCCGCGTACGGGCGGAAGCCCGTGAGGAGCTCGGTGAGGATGAGCCCGAGCGCGTGGACGTCGGTCCAGGGGCCGGTGCGCGCGCGGCTCACCTGCTCGGGCGCGGCGTACGTGGGCGAGAAGGGCGCGAAGGACGACTGCGTGCGTGTCTCGCCCGAGCCCGCGGCCTCGTCGGGCTGCATGATGCGCGCGATGCCGAAGTCGAGCACCTTCACCCGCACCGCGCCGCGCGCCGTGCGGACGCACATGAGGTTGGCGGGCTTGAGGTCGCGGTGGGCGACGCCGCGCGCGTGGGCCTCGTGGAGCGCGTCGAAGGCCGGCGCGAGCAGTTCGAGCGCCTCCCGGGGGGAGACGCCGCCCCGCGCGCGGCGGGCCTCGATCCAGGCGCCGAGCGTCTCGCCGTCGAGCCACTCCATCGCCATCCACGGCGCGGTGACGCCGCTCGGCGTCTCCGACACGCCGAAGTCGAGCACCTGCACGATCGCGGGGTGGCTGAGGTCGGCGACCACCTGCGCCTCGCGGCGGAAGCTATCGGCGATCTGCTGGCGCGTCTCCAGTGAGACCTCCGCGTGGAGCTTGAGCACCTTCACGGCGACGGCGCGGCCGAGGCCCTGCTGGCGCGCGCGGTACACCACCCCGAAGCCACCCTCGGCGACGGCGGTCTCGATGGCGAAGCGCCCGGCGAAGAGCGTCCCCACGAGCGCGAAGGAGTCGGTGACCGGGCCGGCCATGACGCCGCGACGATACACGCGATGGCGGAGGGAAGGGAATCCCGGCTTCGGCGCGGGGAGCGCGCGAGGGCGGCGGTCAGCGCGCGAGGCGGGCGCGGACGGCGGCCTGCACGTCGGCGGGGAGCGTGGCGAGGTAGCTCTCAGGCAGCACGCGGAGGATTTCGTCCGGCAGCGCGAGCACCGTCTGAGGGACCGGCAGCCCCGCGAGCCGCGCCTCGGGGGGGAGCCCCGCGAGGCGGTCGGCCGGTGCGATGCCAGCGAGGCGGGCCTCCGGGGGCAGCCCGGCGAGCCGCGCCTCGGGGGAAAGGACGGCGAGGTCTTCGGGCTTGATGCCGGCGAGCCTGACCTCGGGCGGGAGGGAATCGAGCAACTCGCGCAGGGCCTGGCTGGCGGTGCTCTCGACGAGTGCGGCGGTGTCGGGCGGAGCGGGCGACGGAGGCGGCGCGTCGTCGGAGGGCATCGGCGCGAGCGGTACCGCGCGCGGAGACGGCGCGGCAAGTTCGTGGGCGGTGAGTGGAAGGGCGAGGCGCGCTACCGGCGGAGGACGCAGCGGAAGCCCACAACGGCGAACCATGCCGTCGGACCGTTGCTGAGGACCAGCGTATAGACGCCGCTCCGCGTCCCCACGCTCCAGCCGCCACCGCGATAGGCTGCGGCAGGCATCCCGAGGACCTGGGAGGTGCCGTCCGCGACGTAGCTGTTGACGTTCCATGTGCGGTCGCCCGCATAGGCCGCAGGCCAGGGCGAGACATCGACGTCGATGAAGGAACCCGGAGGCGACCCGCCGTTGCCCACCCCCGCATACCACTCCGCCGTCCACTCCCCGAGATTGCCAATCATGTCCTCCGCGTACCAGTGACTGCGGCACTCGGCTCCGTTGCCTGCGTTGCGCGGAGCTGTCGGAGACGGGCCCCCCGCGCCGTTGCCGGTGTTGCACCCGGTGTCCGGTGGGGTGCCGTTGTGGTCACCTGGGTCGTAGGTGCCCATCGCAGCGCTGAGCCACTCCTCACCCGTCGGCAGGCGCTTGCCCGCCATCCGGCACAACTCCACAGCCTGAAACCACGTCACCCACCGCGCGGGCGGCACCCCGCGTACGCTCCGCGCGAGGTACGGTGCGGCGAGGGGCATCGCCGTGCGCGACTGCTCGACCTGCCACGCACCGTTGCGCGGTAGCTCGGCGGGCTCCGCGTCGCGCTCGAACGCGCGGGCGTAGGGCGCCGTCGCGCTGATCACGCTGGCCTCGTAGCGGTCGACCCAGAACACGCTCGGCGGCGTGCCCACGCGCACCACCTCGTCGACCGACCCATCGGGGAGCGTCTTGCGGCAGAGGCGGCGGAGGTTGCCCGCGGCGTCTTCGAAGCCACCCACCATCGTCTCGCGCGTATACCCCGGCGGGCAGTCGACCGAGGTACGCGCCTCCGCCTCGGCCACGCGCGCCTGCAACGCCGTGAGCTGGGTCTGCATCGCGGCGAGCTGCGTCTGGAGCGCGCCCGCCGCTCCGCTCGCGCGGTCGGCCTCGACGGCGTAGGGGACGGCGCCGAGCTTCGTCCGCGGCATCACGGTGCTGCCCACGGTGAGCTGGAGCCACGCGTCGCGGTTGTTGCGCACGGCGGCGACGCAGCGGTCGTCGAGCGCGACTTCGAAGCGCCCCGCGGTGACGGTCACCTCCCGCGTGGCGGTCGGGCAGAGCTCCATGCCGTCGCGCTCGGCGGAGAAGAGCGACGCGCCGATCATGCGCGGGCCGCTCATCGGGGCGCCGCCGTCCTCCAGGTAGCCGCGGTAGATCAGCGGTGTGGCGGTCGGGATTCCGTCCGCCCTCACGACGTGGTGGACGGTGAGCGCGCCGCCCGCGCCCACCAGCGCGGCGACGGGGAGCGCGACGTAGGGGTATCGGAGCGATCGCATGGCCGCGCGACGATACCGCGGCACGCCGTGAGGCGGGAGAGGGTGAATTCAGCGCGCGAGGCGGGCGCGGACGGCGGCCTGCACGTCGGCGGGGAGCGTGGCGAGGTAGCTCTCGGGCAGCACGCGGAGGATCTC
>JAXLYI010000073.1:0-8042 GCA_046351555.1 Polyangiales bacterium | reverse complement strand
GTGATGACGACCTCGACCAACGCGTCGTTTTGCCGGGCGTGAGCTGGGCGATGTACGAAGCGCTCGACACGCTCCGCGGCGAGCGCCGCACGCCCCGCCTCACCTACCTGGAGGGGACCCTCGAGCTCATGACCCCCGGGCGCAACCACGAGCGCATCGCCGTGATGCTCGACCGGCTCCTCGCGGTCTGGGCGATGGAGTCGGGCGCGGCGGTCAACGCCTACCGCTCCTGGACGCTCAAGCGCGAGGAGGCGCGGCGCGGCGCCGAGGCCGACAACTGCTACACGGTCGGCGACGGTGACGCGGAGAAGGAGGTGCCCGACCTCGCCGTCGAGGTGGTGTGGTCGCACGACGACGCCACGAAGCTCGCCGTGTACGCGGGGCTCGGCGTGCGCGAGGTGTGGGTCTGGAAGGCGTCCCGCATCGCCGTCCACGTCCTGCGGGGCGGCGCCTACGTGCCCGCGCCGCGGAGCGAGGCGCTGCCGTCGCTCGACCTCGCCCTGCTCGCCCGCTTCGCCGAGCGCCTCGACCAGACGCGGGCGCTCTGCGAGTACCGCGACGCGCTCCGCGCGGCCACGGGCTGAGCGTCCCGTCTTCCGCTCGGGCCGCGTCGCGGGGTAGCGTCTCCGCCCGATGGCCACCGAGCGAACCGGGCGCTCCCTCCCCCACGGCAACCTCGCCCTCATCGGCCACGCCGACCACGGCAAGACCGAGCTCCTCCGCGCGCTCTCACGCCGCCTCGCCGAGCGCCCCGACGGCTACGCGCGCCCCCCCGCGCCGCGGCCCGAGGTGTTGGGCCACGCGCCGTCGACGGCCACGCGCCACGCGCGGATGACGGAGCTCGAGACGTCGCAGCGCCACTGGTCGGTGCTCGACGTGCCGGGGCGGCGGCAGCACCTCCGCGAGGCGATCCGCGAGATGGCCTGCGTCGACGTCGCCGTGCTGGTGGTGTCGGCCGTCGTGGGCGCCGAACCGCAGACCCGCGAGCACCTCCTCCACGCGCGCGGCGCGCCGAACCTCGTCGTCTTCCTCAACCGCTGCGACGAGGTGACCGAGCCCGACTGGATCGACGAGGTCGAGCGCGACGTCCGCCAGGTGATCGCGTCGTGCGACCTGCCCGGCGACGACGTCCCGGTGCTCCGCGGCTCGGCGCTCCGCGCGGCCGACGGGGACGCGCGCTGGACGCCCGGCGTCGACGCGCTCATCGACGCGCTCGACCGCGACGTGGCGCTCCCGACGCGCGACGACGAGGGCCCCGGGATCCTGCTGGTGAAGGCGAGCTACCGGCGGCTGAACCGCGGCGTGATCGCGGCGGGCGTGGTGCTGCGCGGCACGCTGTCGGTCAACCGCGCGGTGGAGGTGGTGGGCCGCGGCCCGGTGCGGCGCGCGACGCCCGACCGCATGGAGATCCACGGGCGCCCGGTGGCGAGCGCGCGGGCGGGCGACAGCGTCGGGGTGATGCTGCGCGACCTGGAGCGCCCGTGGCGCGCCGAGGGCGCCGCGGTGGCGACGCCGGGCGCGGCGAAGGCGGCGCTCGAAGTGAGCGTGCGCCTGCGCGCGCTGACGAAGCGCGAGGGGGGGCGGCACACGCCGATGCTCGACGGCCACCGGATGCAGCTCTGCGTGGGCGCGGCGAAGGTGCCGTGCGCGCTGCGCCTGCCCGACGGGGTGGCGGAGCTCGCGCCGGGAGACGAGCGCGAGGTGACGCTGGCGCTCGACACCCGGCGCGTCTACGAAGGGACGTGGTGGCGCACGGAGGCGATCGACCACCTCGCGGCGTGGGCGGAGGTCGGAATGCGCGTCGCGCTACGCGACGGGAGCCACGGGATCGCGGCCGCGGACGGGGCGCTGGTGTGGGGCGGGACGTGCGCGGTGGGGACGGTGACGGCGGTCACGCACGCGGGGTGAGCGGTCGCGACGCGTTTCCGCGACGGGCCGCGCGCGCTCTCCCCAATGGGCGCGGTGAGGCCCACCGACCCGCCGGGGGCATGCCCGCCCTCTCCAGCACGCACTCGGGGTAACCCGCCGGGAGGCTCGGCGACCGGCGGGGCTCGCTGCTCGTCGCTCGCCGCCTCCGCGCGACTCACCTGCCGCCACGAACGACCGTGAGCAGTGAGCGACGAGCAGCGAGCAGCTGGCGACGAGAGCAGCGAGCGACGAGCAGCGAGGAAGCGACGAGCAGCGAGCGACGAGCAGCGAGCGACGAGCAGCGAGCGACGAGCAGCGAGCGACGAGCAGCCGAGCCCCGCCGAGTCGCCGAGCTTCCCGGCGGGGTACCCCGAGTGCGTGCTGGAGAGGGCGGGGATGCCCCCGGCGGGCGGCGGGCGGACTCCGCGCATCGCTCGCATCTCTCGCCCCCGAGCACCGCCGCCTCCACCCCGCCCTCATCCCGTCGCCCTCCTGGCACCCACCCGCGCGCCCCCTGGCACCCACCCTCCGCGCTTCGGGCACCCACCTTCCGTGCGCCCGGCACGCGCCTCAAGGGCCCCGGCACCCACTCCGTTCACCCCGGACGACGGGGCCGCCGATGCCCCGGCCCCCTCTCACCCGGAGCCACCGCCGACGCCCATGACGCCCGACAAGACCCCCACCCGCCGCTCCATCCCCGCCCCCGCTGCCCCGGCCACGGCCTCCGTGCCCGCGGCGCCCGTCGACGCTGGTGTCGACATCCACGAGCTCGCCGCCGCCTCGCCGCCATCGTCCGTCGAGGAGGTGCGCGAGATCCTCGGCGAGCTCTCCGACGACGAGCTCGTCGCGAAGGGCCGCAAGGTCGACACCGCGGCGATCTCCGCCGAGGGCGCGACGATCCTCGCGGCCGCGCTGCGCTTCTTCGCCGGCGCCTCGGCCGACGACCGCGACGCCATCGACCTCACCGTCGACACCGTCCACGCCGCCGTCTGGTCGTGCGCGCAGGGCGACCGCGCCTTCACCGCGCTGCGCGAGGGCCGCGCCGCCCGCCGCGCCGCCGTCCGCGGCCGCGTCACCTCCGGCAAGGCCGCGCTCGAGCGCGCCGCGGCCGAGTGCGGGCGCCTCGCCGACTCGCTCAAGAAGGTGGCGCCCGGCGACGACGTCGCGCAGGAGCACATCACCGCGGCGCTCCGTCCGAAGGCCGAGGGGCTCGCCGACACGGGCGACGGCCAGCGGCTCGCGTCGCTGGTGGCGGTGGGGCGCGAGCTCGTCGGCCGCGACGACGCGACGCGGGCCCGCGCGGCGCGGTGGAAGGTGACCCCCGCGCGCCTCGACGCCTGCGCGGCGCTCGCGGACGAGGCCGTGGCCGCCGCCCGCTACGACGCCACGCCGGCGCTCGGCGACGACGCCCGCGCGCAGGCCGAGGTCGACCGCTGGGACGGCATCAACGTCCGCCTGCTGACCTTCATCGTGCGGGCCTTCCACCACGGCCACAGGGTTCGGTCGAGCGTGCCGAAGCTCGCGGTGATGCGCCTGCGCTCGGCGATGGGCCTCGACCCCGTGAAGAAGAAGGCCGCGAAGCCTGCCACCCCACCGACGCCCTGACGGCGCGCCCGCGGCCCGCGGCTCGCCGCCCGTCGCCCGCAGCTCACCGCCCGTCGCCCGTTGCCCGCCGCCCGTTGCCCGCTGCTCGCAGCACGCAGCCCGCCGCCCATCGCCCGCCGCCCGCAGCCAGCGGCACTCCCCTCTCCAGCGCGCTGACAGGTAAACGCCGACGCGGAGCGCCCTGCGTCCATGAGCGCGATGCGGGCGCGGAGCTGAGGCGCTGCCGCCCTGCCCCCCCGCCGCTCACCATCCGCCGCTCGTGGCCGCCGCTCGTGGCCCACCGCTCGTGGCCCGCCGCTCCCTGCACGCGTTGGTGGGGCAGCGCCGTGGGCGGCGAGCGGCGAGCGGCGGGCGGCGTGCTGCGAGCGGCGTGCTGCGAGCGGCGGGCGACGGGCGGCGGGCTGCGTGCTGCGTGCTGCGGGCGGCGGGTGGCGAGCCGCGGGTGGCGTGGCTGCGGGGCAGTGGGCGCCTCCCCCCAAACGTTTCCGCGACGGGCCGCGCGCGCTCTCCCCAATGGGCGCGGTGAGGCCCACCGATGTCCCTGCTCGCGCCGCTCGTCGCCCCGCTGCCCCTCGACGTCTTCCTCGCCGAGCGCTGGGGGCGCGCGGTCGCCGTCGCGCACGGCCCGCCCGAACGCCTGCCCGCGTGGGCCCTCGCCCCCGAGCTCGCGTCGCCGGCCGCGTGGGGCGCCGTGTACCGCGGCCCCGGCATCGTCAGCCGCGCCGGCGAGCCCCGCACCGCGCCCGTCGCGTACGACGGCGGCGCGGCCTCGCCCGAGGTCTTCCACGCGATGGGCCTCACCCAGAGCTTCCCGCGCGCCGAGAACGCCATCCCCGGCTGCGCCGCGTGGCTCGCCGCGCTCGCCGACGAGCTCGGCGTCCCCAACGGCTCACTCCACGCGCACGTCTTCGTCTCGCCGCGCGAGGAGGGGCTCGGGTGGCACTTCGACGCCCACGACGTCCTCGTCGTCCAGGTGCGCGGAACCAAGCGCTGGTGGCTCGCGCCCAACCGCCACCTCACGCTCCCGGTCGACGCGCCCCACTCGCCCGGCATGCGCCCCGCCCTCGCGCACCTCGCGGCCGCGCCCGGCGGGTTGCCCGAGGGCGCTCCGCCCGACGGTGACGTCACCGCCGTCGACCTCGCGCCGGGGTCGGTTCTCTACGTGCCGCGCGGGACGTGGCATCGCACGGGCAGCCGCGATGACCTCTCCGTGTCGGTGAGCGTCGCGTCGCACGCGCCCCTCGTGGTGGACGTCGTGCTCGCGCAGTTGCGCGCGGTGCTCCTGCACGACGCCGCCTTCCGCGCGACCGCGTGGGGCCTCACGCAGCACGGCCACTTCGCTCCGCACGCTGGGGAGATCCTCGGGCGCGCGCTCGCGTCACTCCCGGCGCACGCGCGGTGCGTGACGGCGTCGTCGCTGCTCGCGGCCGCGGCGCCGCCCGAGGAGGCCGCGGCCCGCGTCGACGCGAGCACCCGCTTCGCGCGCAACCCCGACGTCACCGCGTCGCTCACGACGGAGGGCGACACGCTCCACGTCACCGCGTCGCGCGCGGGTGAGTTCGTCGGGGCCTTCGAGTGCGACGTCGCCGCGGTGTCACTGGTCGAGCGGGCCTGCGCGATGCGCGGGGCCTTCGAGCCCGGCGCGGTGGCGGCGGAGTGCGCGGGCTTCACCGCCGACGACGCGGCCGCCGTGCTCGCGAGCATGGCGGAGACCGACCTCGTGCGGGTCGTGCCCTTCCCGCGCGGGCCGCGGACGATTTCCTGACGGACGGGGGAGAGCGCCCCCAACCACCGGGTGCGACGGCCCGAAACGCCGCCGCGAGCAGAACGAACGACGGGGACGCAGTCGGTCGACGCCCCACCGCGCGCTGGTGCGCGGCGGCGCGGCCGAGGTCCCCACGCACACAACGGAGAGATCGCCATGGAGAAGAGCAAGTCCACCCTTCGCGTGAAGACCCAGGTCCGCGCCGGCGTCACGGCCGTCACCGTCCGCCCCGGCTACACGCAGGGCATCTTCGGCCCGCCGGTCGTGATCCTGCCGGGCCAGGTCGCGCAGCAGCACTGACCCGCGCCGCCGCGGGCGCGTCGCTCCCTCGCGCCACGAGGGACGTCGCGCCCGCGCGCTCTCACGCGGCGTCGCCGCGGGCCTTCAGGCTCTCCAGCGGATGGCCCTCGACGATGCGGTCGTAGAGCGCGGGCCAGTCGTTCCATTCCGTGCCCATCACGCGGTCCATGAAGGCGGCCTGGAAGCTGTAGTGGCCGTTCCAGCGCGCGTGGTGGAGCGCGTGGTAGACGAAGGCGTTGGCGAACCACGTCGCCGCGCGCGACGCCGCCGGCCGCGCGGTGGGCTCGACGTTGGCGTGGCCGAACACGTTGCCCGTCACGTTGAACGCCACGTACCCCGCGAGCCCCCAGAAGCCCACCGGCGCGAAGCGCGAGTACAGCCACGGGAGCCCGACGTAGCCCGCGACCCACCCGAGCGACTCGACGAAGCTCACCGACTGCCCCGTCAGCGGCGTCGTCACCTGCGACCGGTGGTGCCAGCGGTGGAAGCGAACCAGCGCCTTCGTGTGCAGCGCCCGGTGCAGGAACCAGTAGTACACCTGGAAGCCCGCCAGCATCGCCGCGAAGGTGAGCCCGTCGCGCAGCGCGCCCCCCGGCCCGAAGCGCACGACGTCGAAGCGGAGCGCCGCGGTGAAGGCAGCAGTCACCACCGCGAGGAAGACGGCGTTGCCCAGCAGCTCGAAGCGGTACTGCCCCGGGAAGAGCGGGACGGCGAAGATCCTCCGGCGCGGCAGCAGGCGCTCGACCGCGAAGCCGAGCGCCGACGCGTGGACGGTGAGCGCGACGAGGAAACCAAACACCGCGAGCGCGGTGTGGGCGGCGGAGAGCGAGCGGAGCGCTTCGGGCATGGCGCGACGGTAGGGCCGGGCGGGCGTCGCGGGCCAGCGGTTCGCGCGGGCTTCGGAGAGGCTTCCGCGCCGGGCACACGGTGTGCTCTCATGCGCCCACGCGGCCCGATCCCCGGCGCCACGCAGGAGCGTCCGTCCCCAATGCCCGACGAAACACCGCACTTCCTCCGCTTCGCGCGCGCCATCGCGCTGGTCGGCACCGTCACCGTGGTGGGCTGCAGCAGCACGGCGGTGGGCCAGGACGTGCCAGCGGCCGACCAGGCGCCCGACGCGACCGACGACCGGCTCGTGGTGGTCGACGCGGGCATCTCGGTGTCGCCCGATGCGCCGCCGCCGGGCATCGTCGTCGCGCCCGACGCCACCGCCGACCGCCCCGTGATGGTCGACGCGGGCGTGATCGTCGCGCCCGACGCGCCCGACGCCGCGGACGATCAGCCCGTGATGATCGACGCGGGCATCTCGGTGTCGCCCGACGGCCCGCTCCCTGGTGTGGTGGTCGCGCCCGACGCGCCCGGAGAGGACGCGCCGGCCGACGGCGGCGTCATCTTCCGGCCCGACGGCCCGCTGCCCGGCGTGGTCGTCGCGCCCGACGCGCCTGCTTTCGGGGCGCTCGAGCCCGCGCCCCGCGAGGACGGCGTCGCGTGACCGCGGTGGTCTCCGCCGCGTGCTCGGGGACGCCCGTCGAGCGCTGGTACCGCGACGTCGCCGCGGCCGTCGCCCGCTGCGCGCCCGGCGACGCGCGCTTCGACGCGAGCGCCTACCGCCCCGAACTGCTCGCGCGGCTGCGGGCCCTGTGGCTCCACCGCATGGAGTCCGAGCACCGCTCGACGGCGGTGTTTGCGTCGCTGGCGTGGCAGTTCATGGAGGCGGGCGCGCCGCTCGACATGAAGGCGATGGCGCTGAGCATGGCGCAGGACGAGCTCCGCCACACCGAGCTCTGCGCCCGCGTGGTGGAGGCGATGGGCGGCGTCGCGCGCGTCGAGGTCGAGCGCCCCGTCTCGCTGATGCCCGAGCACCGCGGCTGCTCCCCCGAGGAGCGCGCGCTGCGCAACGTGATCTTCGGCTCGTGCCTCTCCGAGGTGGTCAACTGCGCGCGCTTCGTCGCGCTGCTCGACGCCACCGAGGACCCCTACCTCCGCGACGTGACGCGCCAGCTCCTCGCTGACGAGGCCGCGCACGGGCAGCTCGGGTACCACTACCTCGAGGCGTGGCGGCCGTGGCTCGACGCGCGGCCCGACGTTCGCGCCTCGCTCGCGCGCTACCTCCGCTACGCCTTCGCCGTGTACGAGGCGGAGCACGGCGGCGGCGACGGGCCCTTCCCCGCCCGCTCGCCCGACGAGCTCCGCGCCGGCGTCCCCGACCTCGCCGTCAGCCGCGACGTGCTCCACCAGACCGTCGCCCACGCCGTCGTGCCGGGCCTCGCGCGCTTCGGCATCGACGCCGAAACCGCCTGGCGCACGCGCTCGCTCGACGCCGCGCCGTAGTCATACCCTTGCACCACGGCGGCGTCGGTGAATTCTCTTCGGGCGGGGCGAGCCCCGCCCCTACCTCGCCAGTTCACCCCCCGGCGCGAGCGGGGCCACTGCGGTAGGGGCGGGGCTCGCCCCGCCCGAACGA
>JAXLYI010000072.1:0-9534 GCA_046351555.1 Polyangiales bacterium | reverse complement strand
GCTTCATCCCATCTGGGTGAGCCTAACCCGTTCAGTGAGGGCGGGCGGGCGAACCCTGGGCACTCGGGGCCGCGAGCAGACGAACCAACCGCTCCTACTTCCGCGATCTCCCGGTAGACAAGCACTTCCGCGCGAGGCGTTGCGCATCTCGTGGGCGCCGGGGAAAGGGGGAAACGCGCGAGGCTCGGCGAGCGGGGGATGGAGGCTCCGAACGTCAACGCGCGTCGAGCGTGTAGGGCCCCGCGCGCACCCACGGGCCGTGCGTGGTGACGCGGACGACGTAGCGGCCGCTCGCCGCGGGCGTGTAGGCGATGCGCGCGCGGACGGCGCCGCCGTCGTCGTCGTTGTCGGCCACCACCGCGCCGTCGCGGAGGAGGAGCGCGCGGACGTCGAGCTCCGCGCCCCCGAAGCCCACCTCGCGCCCGCCGCGCACGGCGAAGGTCACCGGCACGCCGGCGCGCAAATCGATGGCGTAGTCGTCGGCCACAGACCCGTCACGGAGGTGCGCGTCGCGCGCGTCGAGGGCGTCGCGCGCCGTCTGCCCGAGCGCGAGCGGGCGCGCGGGGATCGCCTGGCCGGGCCATGGGTCCTTCGGCGGGGCCTCGTCGGGGCAGGGGGTGCGGCGCGGGAGGTCGAGGCCCGAGAGCACCTTGGTGAGGTTGAGGATGCCCATCGCGATGTGCTCGAGCGCCGAGTGCTTCACCACCACGGCGTGTGTGCGGATCGCCTCGGGCAGCGGGACGCGCGGCTGCACGGCGGCGTCGGCGCGGAGGCGCGGCGGGAGCGCGGCGAGGAGCGCGGCGGTGGACTCGCTCGTCCAGCGGCCGCCGCCGTCGATGGAGACGACGCGGCGCGGGGCGTCGGCGGGCGCGGCGGCGAGCCAGCGGACGAGGCGGTCGGGGCGGATGTACAGCGCGTCGAAGAAGACCGCGGCGCGGACGCGCGGGGCGAGGTCGGAGTTCGCCAGCACGGAGTCGATGAAGAAGCCGCCGGCGCTCGACCCGACGAGCGTGATCGACGCGACGTCGTCCACCGAGTGCCGCCGCCCCAGCCGCGCCGCCAGCGCCTCGCCGAGCAGCTCGTCGAGGAACTCCCGCAGCGCCGCTGGCCGCGCGAACCACCGCTCCCAGCGCCGCGCGCCGCGGTGCGAGAACTGCGGCGCGATGAAGAGCGTGCGGGTGCCCGCGAGGTCGTGGCGGTACGAGCCGCCCCAGCCCGCGATCGGCGGGCGCCCCGGGAGCACCTCCTGCGCGCCGCTCGCGAGCCAGCCCATCGCGTTGTTGCCCCAGCCGTGCGCGAGGATCACCAGGTGGAGCGGCTGCGCGTCGTCGAAATCGGGCGGCGCCGTCACCGCCACGTCCCACTGGCGCGCGTCGAGCGGCGGCGCGCGGCGGAGCATGAAGCCCTGCGCCCACCCCGGCCGGTGCGCGTGCACGGCGGTCGCGACCGCGGGCGCGGCGAGCGGGGCGCGCGGCCGCGCCGGGGCGTGTCGCGCGGGGGAAATCTCCGGTCGGCCGCACGCCGCCGACGACAAAAACGCAACCGCGGTCACGATCTTGCGGACCATCGCGGCGAAGGTACCATCCCGCGCCATGACGAACCTTCGCACGGTCTCCTTCGTCGTGCTCGCCACCCTCACCGCGTGCTCCGCGCGCGGCGGGAGCGGCGGGCCCGGCATCAACCCGCCGCCGCCGGACGACAGCGCGACGACGGACGACTCTTCCGCCACGCCCGACCAGTCCACCAACCCTCCGCCCGACGGCGGCGACCTGCCCGACGTGGTGACGGGCCTCGACACGTCCCCGCCGATCGACCTCCCGACGACGCCCGACGGCCCGCAGCCCTTCGACAAGGGCCCGCCGCCCCCGCCGCCTCCTCCTCCGCCGCCGCCGCCTCCTCCTCCTCCGCCTCCGCCGCCGCCTCCGCCGCCTCCGCCGCCGGACGTGCCCGTCACCGACCCGTGCGAGCGCTTGTGTCTGCGCGTGGCGGCCGCCGCGAGCTGCTCGGCCTTCGTCTCGACCTGCGTGAGCGAGTGCAACGCCACCCTCACGCGCTTCCCGCTCTGCAGCGAGCAGCTCACGGCGCTGTTCAACTGCGGCGGGAACTCGAACGTGGCGTGCACCGCCACGGCGATCACCTACCCGTCGTGCCCCACGCAGGCCTCGGCCGCGGGCGCCTGCGTCGCGCCGATGGTCGACGCGGGGCCGCCGCCCGACGCGAGCACCACCGACCCGACGCGCGCGTGCGCCGGCGGGACGTACACCGGCGCGTCGCGCGACTGCAGCTGGCTGCCGGGGCGGACGTTCACGTGCACGCCGGGGCGCTCGTACACCGTGGGGTGCAACAGCACGTCGAGCACGACCACCACGCTCTGCTCCACCACCATCGGCTCGTGCAGCGGCGACCCGGTGATGCGCGTCTGCACCGGCTCGGCGCCGTGCACCAACGCCACCGCGCTCGCGACCGTCGACGACACCTGCGGCAACTGCCCGGTGACCACCGTCGTCTGCCCCGCCTCCGGCTCCATCTACGTGATGGGCGGCAGCTACAGCAGCACCTCCTCCGGCACCTGCACGCCGGCCATCCGCTGACGCAGGGCGCGGCGGCGCGTCGTCGCGGTCAGCACCCGACGATCGTCACCGCGCACCCGCCCGCCGCGCGCTCGCGCGTGAAGAGGCGCTCGGCCCAGGGCGCGGTGCTGCGGAGGTCGAACATCACCAGCCACCCCATCCCCTCGCCGATCGACGCGAGGTACCCCGCCACCTGCTCGACGGCCTCCGCCTCGGTCTCGGTGTCGCGGCGGAGCTTCACCTCGATGGGGATCCGCTGCACCTCGCTCCCCGCGCGCCACTCCACCAGCAGGTCGAGCGCGCCCTTCCCGAGCGCGTACTCCCGCTCGACGCGGCCGCCGCCGTTCACGACGCGCTGGAGGAAGGCCATCAGCATCAGGTGGGGCCCCGACTCTTTGTAGGTGAAGCCCTCCGCCGCGAGGTGGCCGTCCTTGCGCCAGAAGGTCTGCCACGCCGCCATCAGCTTCGGCACGTCGAGCCGGCCGTCGGGGCGCACGTACCACGCCGTCTGCTGCGCGATGGACGACTGGGTGACGTAGGTGAGGGCGCGGGGGATCACCTCGCGGTAGATCGGGTTGGCCACCTCCCAGCCGCCGGGCCCGACGCGGATGAGCGAGAGCCCGGCGACGTAGGCGACGTCGTCGTCGATCGAGCCGGCGGGGACGGTGGCGCCGGCGATCATCGGGTCGAGCACGCGGCGGACGCGCTCCTCGCGGAGCCGCGCGAGCAGCGAGTCGATGTGGGTGCGGCGCTCGAGGATGATGGTCTCCTTCGCCGCGTCGACGTGGGCCGCGGTGACGGGGACGGCGCGGTCGGTGACGTCGCGGCGGGTGCACTGGTCGCAGAGCGCGTTGACCAGCCACGGGTGACCCCGCGACAGGTCGTAGACGCGCGCGATGGCCTCGGGCTCGAAGCGCTGGCCCGTCTCCGCGGTGTGCTGCGCGGTGAGCTCCGCCACCTCCGCCGCCGTGAAGGGCGCGAGGCCCACGTTCTCCACCGTGATGTTGAAGGGCGACGCGGTGCCCAGCCACCGGAGGGGCTGCCCCTCGCCCGTGGACGAGACGTAGTCGCGGACGGCCCGCACGCCCGCCAGCACCACCGCCTGCGGCGTCGGCTGATCCTTGCGCGCGAGGTAGAGCGCTCGCAACTGCGTCAGGAACGACACCATCGCCGCCCCCGCCAGCACGTCGGCCTCGTCGAAGAGGAGCACGACGGGCTGCCCGGCGGCCTCGCAGAGCGCGCGGACGTAGTGGAGGAGGGCCGTGTCTGGGTGCGCGAGCCAGGCGTTCAGGCGCCCCTCGTCGGGGATGAGCTCGGGCCGCCGGGCGCGGGTGAGGGCGTCGCCGATCGCCTCCAGCACGCTGCGCAGCGCGACCGCGGCGTCGTCGCGGCTCCGCGCGGTCTCCAGGTCGGCCCACAGCGCGAGCACGTCGCCCGCAGCGCGGAGCCGCGCCTCGAGCGCCCGCAGGAGCGTCGTCTTGCCGGTCTGTCGCCCCGCCACCAGCGAGAACCACCGCCCCTGCGCGACGAGGGTGAACGCCTCGCCCGCGCGCCGCTCTGGCGGGATCATGTAGTGCTCGTCGGCGTAGCAGGGCCCCGCGATGTTGAACCAGCGGATCACCCCGCTCGTATCGCACGCGGCGCCCGGGGCGCGCAACGAGGGGGCGCTACCCGAGGCGCGGCATCGCGGCGAGGCCGTCGGCGACGCTCACCGCGGGCGCGTACCCGAGCTCGGCGCGGGCCTTGTCCGTCTTCACCGTCACCGTGCGCGACATCATCGCAATGGCGAACGCCGTCATCGGCGGCGCCTTTCGAATGCCGAGCGCGCGCCACGCGCCCTCCACCGCCGACGCGAGCGGCCGCGCGAGCGCGCCGGGCATCGAGCGGCCCGGCAGCGCCACCCCCTGCGTCGCCGCCAGCGCCCCGAGGAACTCCCGCATCGTCCGCGTCCCGTCGTCCGCGATGAAGTACGCCTGGCCGCCGCGGCCCGCCGTGAGCGCGAGCTCCACCGCGAGGGCGACGTTGGCGACGTGCACGGTGGACGTGCGGTGCTCGCCCCCGTCGAGCCAGGCCCACGCGCCCTCGCGCGCCATGCGGAGCACCGCGGGGAGCACCGACGTGTCGCGCGGTCCCCACACGAGGCGCGGGCGCAGCGAGATGGTGGTGAAGCCCTCGCCGTCGGCGCCGAGCACGCGGCGCTCGGCCTCGGCCTTCGTCTCGCTGTAGAGGTAGCGCTGGCGCGCGGGGTAGGGGCGCGACTCGTCGACGTCGACGAGGTCGTGGCCGTCGAAGAGCGCGGCCTCGGTGCCGATGTGGACGAAGCGCCGGACGCCCGCGCGGCGGGAGGCGTCGAGCATGCGGGAGGTCCCTTCGACGTTGCCCTTCCAGAAGTCGTCGCGTGTGCCCCACTCCTCGACGTAGGCCGCGCAGTGGACCACCGCGTCGACGCCCGCGAGGTGCTCGGGGCCCACCGCGTCGAGGTCGCACGTCACGGGCGTCGCGCCGTAGCCGCGCACCGTTGCGGCCGAGCGCTCCGACCGCGCCATCGCGCGCACCTCGTGGCGCTGGCTCAGCCGCTCGATGACGTGGCCCCCGACGAAGCCCGATCCCCCCGTGACGAACACCTTCATGCGCGACGCTCCCTTTCGAGGGCGCGGATCATGGGGCCGCGGGCGCCGCGTGTCGACGGGCGCGTCAGGGGTTGCGCGTGCAGTCGCCGGCGTAGCGGAGGCGCTCGCCGCCGTCGACCATGACGAAGTCCCCCGGGCGGATGGCCGCGAGGTCGCGGGGGCCGAGGAGCCCGTCCCAGCGGGCGCGCGTGCTCCGGTCGCTCCGCGCGGTGAGCGCGACGTTGCCGCCGTCGGCGAGGAACATCCCGTACCGCTGGAGCCCCCGCGCCACCGCCCGCGCGCCCTCGTTGGGCAGCGACGCGAGGGGGTAGTCCGCGCGCAACCGCAGGCGCGCGCCGTAGGGAGGCGCGGTCGCGGGGCCCGTGGTGGCGTTGGTGGAGTGGGTGGCGGGGTGCACGTACACCCGCGACCGGATGCGCGCGTTGGGCAGGATGAACCGGATCGCGTGGTCGACGCGCCCCGCGGCCACCTCGTCGGCGGTGAAGAGCAGCGGCGCGATGGGGAAGCCCGCCGCGTCGGCGCTGGTGCAGCCCTCGCCGCGGCCCGACGGCGGGTACGCGCGGGTCATGTCCCAGACCGCGAGGCAGCCGCCGGCGAAGCCCGCGCCCGTGATGTTGGCGCGCCACATCTCGAAGAGCCGCTGGGTGGGCCGGTGGACGACGAGCAGGTGGCAGTCGCCGTCGCTCAAGCAGGCGTAGCCCGTCTCGCCCTCGAGCGCGCCGCCGGCGGGCACGGGGACGGGCGCGAAGTCGCAGTCGGGTGAGTAGAAGTCCCCGGTGCGGGTGAAGGTTCGGAGCGGCGCGGACGCGTCGGCCTCGAGCACTTCGAAGGAGAAATCGATCTGGAAGCGCCCGAGCCCCCACCCCTGCGCGTCGAGCCACGCGATGACCGCGGAGGACTCGCGGTCGACCGGCGCCGCGGAGACGTCCTGGTACCAGGGCGCGCCCGCGGGGAAGAAGCGACCCGCGGGCGAGGGGGCGTCGGGCGCGACGACGTCGGGTGCGGTGACGTCGCGCGGGGCGTCGGGCGCGGCGACGTCGGATGCGGCGACGTCGGGTGCCGCGATGTCGGGTGCCACGACGTCCTTCGCTGCGTCGGGGGGAACGGACGACGTCGGAGAGCACGCGGCCAGCAGGGCGATCGCGGCGAGGCGGGCGGTGAGCACGCGCGATCATCCCGCGGCGCCGGGCGCGTTGACAAGGTGCGCGAACCACCGCCCCGCCGCCCGCGGCTCCGATACACTCCGCCGCCCCATGACGCCCCTCCGCCTCGCGCTCGCGTTGCTGTTCGTGCTCCCCGCCTGCCGGCGTCACCGCGGACGACCCTCCGGCGCGGCGGTCCGTTGGTACGTGCACCCGGCCGACGGGCGCTCCGTCCGCGTCGAGGGCGACCGCGCCATCCACGGTGCGCTCCGCTTCACCGAGCGCGCCGTCGCGCCGGGGCCCTGGCCCTCGACCCGCATCGCCGCCACCGCGCGCCGCGGCGACGTGTGGCTCTTCGCCAGCGAGGACGGCAGCGTGTACCGCGCCGAGCGCTTCGACGGGCCGCTCCGCGTGGTGGCCGAGCTGCCCGCGCCGCTCGTCGCGGCCTACACCCCGGGGTACCACCTCTCGCGCGGCGTCCACTCGCTCGGGGCGCTCTTCGCGGTCGACGTCTTCCGCCGCGCGCACGCCGTCAGCGCCGACGGTTCCGTGCGGCCGCTCGGGCTCGAGCGCGTGATCACCGGCGCCTTCGGGGCCGAGCGCGTCGCGATCGCCGTCACCGAGCCCGGCGTCCTCCGCGTCTCCGAGGACGGCGGCGCCACCTTCCGCGCGGTGCGGGCGCCGTCGGGCATCCCCCTCCGCGTCAACGTCGTCGACGGCGAGACCTTCGTCGTCACCACCGGCGGCGTCTACCGCTGGCAGGCCGGCGCGATGGCGCCCGTCGACCCCGCCCCCTCGCGCAGCGCCTGGGTCGACACCACGCGCGCCGCCCGCGTGCTCGTCAACACCTTCGCCAACAGCGGCTTCCGCCTGCCCGCGGAGCCCGGCCGCGCCGCCTTCGACCGCGACGGGGCCGCCACCGGCGTCGCCGACCAGACGCTCATCACGCTCGACCCGGTCACCGGCCGCGAGCGACGTCGCGAGCCCGCGCCGGGCGCGGACTGCGGGGCCCACGCGTCGGGCGCGGGGCTCCGCCTCGTGTGCCGCCACGACGGCTGGGCGCAAGCCGTGTACGCGAAGGGAGCTTCTGGCTGGACAGCCCTGCGCGACGAGTCGCGCGCCGAGCCCATGGGCCCGGTGGCCTTCGACGACGCGGGCGGCGCGTGGGCCGTGAGCGCCCCCTGCGCCCAGCGCCCCGAGCGCGACCCGCACCTCGTGTGCGCCTACGCCGCCGACAACACCCACCGCGAGCTGCGCGCGCCCTTCCCCGCGGAGGTCGTCTCCGTTCACGATGGTGCGGTGCTCGCGGTCGACACCGCCACCTCGCCGAGCGCGGGGCCCACGCGCGCGGTGATCTTCCGCGGCGACGAGGCGACGCCGCTCTCCCTCCCGGTGAGCGGGGCCGCCGCGCGCGGGGCTCGCCAGGCCGGCGGGAGGATCTACCTCTGGGAGCCGCCCACCGCGTCCCGGCCGCGCCTCGCGCTGGTGGTCGGGTCGCCGGCGGGGCGATCGTTCGAGTGGCGAACGATCGAGGCGCCCGCGGGCGCGACGCGCGGCGTCCACGGGCCCAACGAAATCGAAGTCGCCGTCGGCACAACCGCCGCGGCCGTGTGGCAGAGCGCGCGCGGCGGGGCCTTCCGCCCGCTGCCGTCACCGGTGCGGGGTGCGGGCGAGACGCTCGCGATCGACCCCGCCGAACCGCTCCGCTGCCTCGGGGCCTACTGCCAGCTCGGCGAGGGCCTCACGCTTGCCTTCCGTTCATCGCCCCAGGCGCTCGCCGTCGCGCGCCGCACGCCGCCGGGCGCGTCGCCGGCCGCCCGACCGCGCGAGGAGCAGCGCCGCATCCACTGCCGCCTCGGCGCCCGCTCGCCCGGCCCCGAGATGGACCAGGGCGTCGCCTCCACCGGGTACACCGTGCAGTGGACCCTCGCGGGCCGCTCGCTCACCGTCCGCTGGGCCGGCGACGCCTTCCCCGCGGCGGCCGTCACGGGCGCGCTCCCGCAGCGCGCCGATGCGCGCGTCCAGGTTCACGGCGTGCCCGGCGCGCAGGGGCCCGTGGCGCTCGTCGAGCAGTGCAACGACGTCGCCTGCGACACGCTCGTCGCCACGCCCGCGGGCCTCGCGGTGCTCCCGCTCGGGCGCCCCGAGCCCGGCGTCGAGCTCTTCGAAGGGGCTGGCGGGCGTCACCTCGTCCGCTTCGACACGGTGATCGACGGGACGCGCGTCGCCACGCTCGTCCGCTTCGACCCCGGCGGCGCCGAGCGCGGCCGGCGCGACTTCGTGCTCGCTGGCGACGCGGGCGACGCCCACGTCGGCCGCTTCGGCGACGTCGACGGGCTCTGGGTGCGCGACGACGAGGCGACGCTCCGCTTCTACCCCCTCGACGGCGACGACGAGGGCCGCGCCCTCACCACCGCGCGCGCGCCCGACCGCGCCACGGCCTTCTGCGCCCCGGGGGAGACCGCGCGCGGGGAGCTCCGCATGCGCTCGCACCCCGCGCAGGTGGCGGGTGACGGGTGGTTCGTCGAGGCGGGGACGTGGCAGGTGGAGGAGGCGCTCGACCTCACCGCGTCGGGCTTCTGCGTCCGCGCGATCGGCGGCGGTGAGGCGAGGCCCGAGGCGCAGGCGCGCGCCGAGGGCGTCGCGGAGCACGAGCCCGTGCGAACCTTCGCGGTCACGGCTTCGTCCGCGACGTCGATGACGGGTAGGGCGTGGCAGGGGAGGGAGCGGATCGAGCTCTCGTGCGAGCCGCGCGATCCGCCCCGGGAGGCGGTCAATCCGGGTAGTCGCTGACGTAGGCGCGGCCCTGGGTGCCGGCGCCCGTGGTGAGCGAGCAGCCGCTCACCAGCGCGGGCGACACCGTGCCCGCGAGCGAGCAGGTGGTCGACTCGACGGCGATGCGCACGCGGCCCGGGCCGCCGGCGCCGCCCGTCCCGCTGCTGCCGGAGTTGCTCGCGCCGCCGTTGCCGCCGGCCGCGCTCACCACCGAGCCCGCGAGCGCGCGCAGGGTGGGCGCGTAGAGGTAGACGACGCCGCCCGAGCCGCCGCCGCCGGCGCCGCCCGCGCATGCCGCCCGCGCGCCGTCGCCGCCGTTGGCGAGCAGGCGCGCGGTGGCCGCGAGGTCGATCGAGCCGGTGGTCGCGATGCGAAGCGCGCCGCCGCCGCCGCCGGCGCCGGTCCCCTCGTCGCCGC
>JAXLYI010000071.1:0-14147 GCA_046351555.1 Polyangiales bacterium | reverse complement strand
CGGCACCCCCGGCGGCGTCGGCGGCGTCGGCCGCATCACCGTCCGCGGCGCCACCGTGGCGGGCACGTCCGTCCCGGCGCACACCGCCGTCCCCTGAGCGGCGCTCCCTGACGACCGGCGCCCCGTCGCGGCGCCGGTCGCTCCCCAACCTCGCACCACGGCTCCCGCGACCCGTCGACGGCGCGCCTACGCGGCGGTGAAGTCGGCCGCGAGGGCGCGCGCCTCGACGATGTTGTCCTCGATGGAGCAGTAGGTCCATCCCCCGTAGCGGCCGATGGAGTAGACGCCGTTGGCGTGGAGCACGCGGTTGAGCCGCGCCACCTCGGCGCTCGAGCGCGTGGTGATGTGGACGTAGGCGGGGTCCATCACGACGGAGTGCTCGGCGACGAGGCGGTGGCCGGCGGTGACGCCGAGGCGCTCGAGGTCGGCGAGCACGCGGTCGCGGGCCGCGGGGACGTCCACCGCGGCGTCGCGGGGGTAGCCGAGCTCGACGTAGAGGCTCAGGCGGTCGGTGTCGAAGATGTTGTCGTAGAAGCCGATGCGGTAGAACGACGTGGCGCGGTCGGGGAAGTACACCCAGTGGACGTCGCGCTGGCCCTTGCGGTCGAAGCCGAGGTTGAAGACGAGGACCTTGTTCCAGGTGAAGGCCGAGGCGTCGTGGGCGAGGCCGCACATCGCGGCGAGCTTCGGGAAGGGGGCCGACGAGACCAGGCGCTCGAAATGGATTTCGCGCTTCGTGGTGCGGGCGACGCGGCGGCGGAGGTCGACCGAGACGAGCGCCTCGCCGAGCGAGAGGGCTTCGGGGCGCACCGCGCTGGCGATGGCCTTGACGTACTCGATGGCGCCGCCCGCGGGGTACGTGAAGGTCGCGTTGTAGGTCGCGTTGTCGGCGACCTTCATGTTGCGGACGATGTCGGTCAGGTCGGCGTGCGGGAAGAAGCGCCCCATCGCGTCGCGGTCGAGCGCCGCGAGGTCGCAGGCGTACAGCTTCTCGTTGTACGGGATGAGGAACTTCTCCGCGATCGACCGCCCGAACCGCGCGTAGAGCATCTCCTTGAAGTTGCCCTCCGGCGCCTTCGGCCCCGCGCCCGGCGCCCGCGCGAAATAGAGGTCGTGCAGGCAGTCGACGAACTCCTCGGGCGGGAGCTGGTGGATGTTCTTCTGGAAGGGGAAGTCCACCATGCGCTCGCCGTAGCGGATGAAGGACTTCTTCGCGACGGTGCGCACCTCCTGGCCCGGCATCCGCTCGCGCAGCCACCGCTCGATCTCGGGGTGCTTGAAGTGGAAGAAGTGCCCGGAGTAGTCCCAGACGAACCCGTCGCGGATCACCGTCTTGCAGTAGCCGCCGATCTCGGTGTCGGCCTCGATGACGAGGTAGTCCTCCTCGCCGAGCGCGGCGGCCGTGGCGAGGCCGCTCACGCCCGCGCCTACGATCAGGTGTCGGGTGGTGTCCATGGGCGCCGCGACGGTACCATCATCCCCGCGCGCCACGTCCCCCGAACCGCCGCGCGTTGCCATGCCCGAACCCTCTCCCCGCCTCGCCCTCGTCGGCCCCGGCGCCGTCGGCGGCGCCATCGCCGCCCGCCTCCTCCGCGTCGGGCGCGACGTCACCGTCTGCGCGCGGACGCCCTTCGCCGAGCTCCGCGCGGAGGCGCCCGACGGTGCCCGCGCCTTCGCCCCGCGCGTGGTCACCGACCCGTCCGCGGTGGGCCCGGTCGACCTCATCCTCCTCGCCACCAAGGCCTACGACGTCGACGCCGCCTCCCCCTGGCTCGACGCGCTCGTCGGCGCGAACACCCGCGTCGCCGTCCTGCAGAACGGCGTCGAGCACCGGGCCCGCGTCGCGCGGTGGGTTCCTGCGGAGCGGGTCGTCCCGGTGGTGGTGGATCTGCCCTGCGACCGCGTCGCGCCGGGCTTCGTGCGCGAGCGGGGGGCGGGCTCGTTGACGGTACCCGACGACGCGGGCGGCCGGGCGTTCGCGGCGCTGTTCGAGGGCTCGGGGCTGTCGGTTCGTTGCGCGGGGGACTTCGTCACCGCGGCGTGGCGGAAGCTCTGCCTCAACTGCGTCGGTGCGATCAACGCGCTCGCCCTCCGGCCGGCGGGCGTCTTCCGCGACGACGCGGTGGCCGAACTCGCAGCCGCGATGGCCCGCGAGTGCGTCGCGGTGGGGCGCGCGGAGGGGGCCGCGCTCGGCGAGGCTGACGTCGCCGGGGTGGTGGCCCGCTGCCAACGCTCGGCGCCCGACGCGGTCAACTCGCTGCTCGCCGACCGGCTCGCGGGGCGTCCGATGGAGGTCGACGCGCGCAACGGCGTCATCGTGCGGCTCGGCGCCCGGCACGGAATCGCGGCGCCGCTCAACGCGATGGCCGCGGCGATCCTCGGCGCGGCTACGGGGCCGGCGGCCGGAGGGTGAAGCGCGACCACGCGGCGCCCCACCAGACCGTCACCCAGAGCATCAGCCCGCGCATCACGGCGGCCCGGTCGTCGCCGAACCACCCGAGGGCCGCGAGCAGGATCGGGAGGTTGAGCGCGAGGTGGAGCCCCATCGCGGGGGCGAGGGCCGCGGGGGCGGTGCGACCACGTGAAGTGACGGCGAGCCACGCGGCGCGGGTGATCATCCCGTGGAGGAGCGCCACCTGGAAGCGCTCGGCCATGAACGCGCCGTAGGCGTACCAGGGGAGGTCGGGCGCGCCGCCCGCGACGAGGAGGGCGATGAAGACGGCCTCGCCCGCGCCGAAGCCCGCGCCGACGGCCCACGCCGCGCGCGACGGGTCGACCGCGGCGCCGCGCGCGACGAGGAGGAGCGGGAGGAGCTTGGCGGGCTCCTCGGTGAGCGGCGCGTAGGTGATCGCGACCCACGGGTAGAGCGGGTGTCCCGCGCCGAGGGCCGCGCGGACCAACGCGTCGAGCGGCGCGCGCACGAAGTAGAACGCGCCGGCGCAGAGCGGCATGCCGAGGAGGAAGAGGGCCGCGAGGGTGGCGCGCTCGGCGGGCTTCGCGCGGGCCGCGAGGACGCCCCCGTAGACGAGGGTGATGTACGCGGCGACCGCGAGCCCGGCGACGACGAGTCCGTGGAGTCCGTGCATGGCGATCGCGCGATGCTACGCCCGCGCGCTACGCGACGACAGCGGCGGCGAGCGTGCGGCCGAGCGCGGCGAAGGCCGGCGCGAGCGGGGAGGAGGCGCGCCACGCGAGCACGATCGTGCGCGACGGGGGCGGGGTGAGCGGGCGCACGCGGACGCCGGAGCGGGCCGTCTCGGTGGCCACGGCGATGCGCGGGAGGAGCGTCACGCCGGCGCCGGCGGCGACCATCTGGACGAGCGTGGGGAGGCTGGTCGCGCGGAAGGCGAGCTCCTCGGGGAGCCGACGGCGGCACCAGGCGAGCGCCTGCTCGCGGAGGCAGTGGCCCTCGTCGAGGAGGAGCAGGCGCTCGTTTTCGAGTTCGTCGAGGGTGAGGGGGCCGTCGCCCGCGGCGAGCGGGTGGTCGGGCGGCAGCGCGGTGACGAAGGGGTCGTCGCCGAGCGCGACCCACTCGAGCGAGCCGAGGTCGGCCTCGAGCGCGAGGACGGCGCCGTCGAGCTCGCCGCGAGACACACGCTCGACGAGCGCGGCGGTCGGGTGCTCGGCCCAGAGCACGGTGAGCTTCGGGTGGGCGGCGAGGAGCGCGGGCGTGGCGCGCGGCAGGAGGTACGCGGCGATCGTGGGGATGACCCCGAGGCGGAGCGCGCTCTGGAGCGGGTCGACGAAGCGGCGGGCGGTCTCCCCGAGCGCGTCGGCGGCCTGGAGGACGGCGCGCGCGTCGCGGACGACGGCCTCGCCGGCGGGGGTGAGGCGGACGCCGCGCTTGTCGCGTTCGAAGAGCTGGACGCCGAGGAGCGATTCCACCTCGGCCACCTGCGCGCTCAGCGAGGGCTGCGAGACGGCGCAGCGCTCGGCGGCGCGGCGGAAGCTCTGCAGGTCGGCCACGGCCACCACGTACTGGAGCTGCCGCAGCGAGAAGGGGTGGTGGTGGAAGCGCGTGGCCATCGTCGCTAGCGGGACGCGACGCCGACGTCGTCGCGGCAGTCGAGCACCGTGACGCCGCCGGGGATGGCCGCCGCGGGCGCGCAGTGGTGCCGCGCGGTCGCCTCCGCGCGCAGGGCCCGCGCGGCGCCGTTGTCGTGCGGGAGCGATGCGCCGAGGTCGAGCAGGAAGAAGCGCGGCGCGAGCTGCGGGTCGAGGCGCTGCCCGGCGCGGAAGGCGCACTCGCGGCCGTCGTCGGTTCGAACCTGGCTGACGTAGAGCTGGCCCTCGGGGTTGAGGCGCACGCGGACGACGGGGTGGCCCTTACGGTATTGGATCGCCGCGTCGGTGGCGTAGTGCTGCACCGCGAGGACGGGCACGTCGGCGTCGTCGCCCACGACCCCCTCCAGACGTCGCCAGTCGTAGTAGGTGTGGTTGAGCCACGGGCGCACGGCGCCCTGGTCGATCGTGACGCCTGGCAGCGCGCCGACGCGCGAGGCGACCAGCAGCGAGACGAGCGCGACGGCGGCGGCGGCGGCGCCCGCGGCCGGCGGGCGGAGCGAGGCGAGGCCGCGCGCGGCGAGGAGCGCGACGAAGGGGGCCGCGCAGAGGAAGTTGCGCACGAGGACGAGCGGCCGGCCGGCGAGGCCCGCGAGGACGGCGATGGCGATCGGCGTCCCGATGACGGCGAGGCAGACGCGGGCGAGCGAGCCCGCCGGGTCGACGTCGTCGCCGCCCGTGTCGGGGAAGCGCTTGGCGAGGCGCGCGGTGACGGCGTCGCGCGCGGCGAGGCCGAGGGCGACGAAGCCGCCGACGAGGCCGCCGAGGAAGGCGCCGACGGTGGCGGTGCGGCCCTGGAGGACGGCGAGCGCCTCGATCTCGCCGCGCGCGACCTCGACGTCGGCGATCCGGTTGGCGAGCCGGTTGCGCAGCGCGAACACCGCCGCGGCGGCGAGCGCGGCGCCGACGCCGGTGAGCACCCAGAGGGCGCGCTCAGGGGCGCTCGTGGCCGGCGCGGGGGCGTAGGGGCGCGACCACGCGGGCGCCTGTTCACGCCACGAGGCGCGCAGGCCGAGGGCGACGAGCGCGAGGAGCGGGAGCGTCCAGAGGGGGGCGAGCGGGAGGCGCTGGTGGCCGCCGCCGAGCCACGCGAGGAGGTCGGCGTAGGCGCCGAGGCCGCGGCCGAGGTAGCTGACCTCGTTGTGCTTCGTCTGGTACTGGGCGAAGAGCGCGAAGGGGACGAAGACCGCGCCCGGCGCGCCGAAGAGCAGGAGCCACGCGGGCAGCGAGGCCGCGCCGCGCCGCCCGCGCCACGCGACGATCGCGAACTCCGCCATCACGTGCATGACGCCGAAGTAGTGGGTGAGCGCGGTGGCGGTGGTGGCGGCGAGCCAGGCGGGGAGGATCCAGCGCTGGCGGTCGCCGCGCGCGAGGCGGACGAGGAGCCACGTCGACGCGGTGGCGCAGAGGGCCATGAGCGCGTACATGCGCGCCTCGCGCGAGTAGTAGACGTGGACGGGGTAGACGGCGAGGAGGGCGGCGGCGAGGAGGCCCGTCTTGCGCGAGTGGAGGTCGCGGCCGAGGAGGTAAACGAAGGGGAGCGTGAGGATTCCCGCCACGGCGGAGAGGGCGCGCGCGGCGGCCTCGGTGGTGCCCAGGGCGGCCGTCCACCCGAGGGCGGCGAGGTAGTAGAGCGGCGGGTGGATGTCGTAGAAGGCGGTGCGCGCGACGACGCCCGCGAGGTTGCGGAGCGAGAGCCCGTGGATGCGCACGGCGTAGAGCTCGTCGTAGTAGAACGACAGCGCGCCGAGCCCGTGGAGGCGCAGCGCGGCGGCGGCGAGGAGCGCGGCGGCGAGCGCGGGGAGGGCGGCGCGGCGGGCGTCACCCGGCGCGGGGGTGGGGGCGTCCATGAGGCGCGGACGGTATCACGCGCGCGTCGGCGGCTGGGGCGAGGAGCGGGGCGGGTCGTACGCGTCGCGGACGGCGGCGGTGACGGCGTCGAAGAGCGCGCGCTGCGAGTGGTCGAGCGAGAAGATGTGGTTGGTGTCGGGCGCGAAGGTGAGCACCACGCCGCGCGCGCGGAGGGCGCCGGCGTCGCCCGCGAGCTCGCGCTCGCCGAGGTGGGCCATGAACACGGGCTGGTACGACGAGCTGTTGAGGACGTGGACGCGCTGCCCGGCGGCGAGGGCCTCGCGCAGCACGGGGACGAGGAGCTCGTTGCGCACCTCGCCGCGCGCGGTGGCGGCGGGGTCGGGCGGGCCCTCGGGCGCCTCGGGCTCGCCGACGGGCGGGCCGAGCAGGGCCTCGACGCCGCGGCGGAGGGGCGTCGGCAGGCGCGAGACGCGGCCGTTGAGCGTGCCGCGGGCCTTGACGCGGAGGGCCTCGGCGAAGAGCCGGGGGTTGCTCTCGCCCTGGAGGAAGCGGCCCCAGGCGTCGCGGTCGAGGAGCTTGCGCGCGTAGAGCGAGAGCACGGTGTCGGCGACGTCGGGCCGCGCGCGCACCAGCGCCTCGGGGTGCTGCTCGAGGAACTGCTGCCGCGCCGACGACGAGATGGTGACGGGCAGGTCGACGAGGGCGAGCGAGCGGACGCGCCGGCCGAGCAGCGGGGCGGCGAAGAGGGCCGACGCCGCGCCGCCGCAGAGGCCGCCGAGGGTGAGCGCGCGCGGGCCCGTCTCGGCGAGGAGGAAGTTGGCGGCGGCGACGACGTCCTGGCGGTAGGCGCCGGTCTGGACGAGGCCGTAGAAGTCCATCACGGGTCGGCCGTGGTGGCGCTCGCCCTCGGAGTCGCCGACGCCTTCGAAGTCGAAGCGGAGCACGGGGACGCCCGACGCGGCGACGTGGCGCGCGAGCAGGACGTTGACGCGCCACGCGCCCTGGCGCGGCTTCTGGCCGGCCGAGAGCCACACGAGCCCCGGCGCCCCGGGGGCGACGACGTCGGGCCGGTGCAGCACCCCGTGGAGCCTGACGCCGGACGCGTTGACGAAGCTCACCGCGGTTTCCATCGCTACGACTCCATCCAGGCCAGTATCTCACGGGTGACCTCGTCCGCGCGAGTCACCTGCCGCTTGCCTTCGGCGTAGAGGGTGGTGGGCTCGACGACGCGGCGGACGGCGGCGCGGTCGCCGAGGGCGGCGGCGAGGGACTTGATCTCCGCGGACTCGCGCGCGGTGGCGGAGCGGGCGACGTCGACGACGAGGGCGCGGGCGGCGCCGCCGGCCATGTCGCGGGCGAGGTCGACGGCGCGGAGCTCCCGGTCGAGGGCGCCGGTGAGGCGGTAGCCGAAGAGGTTGACGGTCTCGCCGGCGGCGAGGCGCGCGAGGAGGGCCTCGCGGGTGGTGCCGGCCTTGCGGTGGAGCACCATCTCCGCGGCGAGGTGGGCGAGCAGGAGCTCGTCGGCGTAGTCGGCGCCGCGGACGACGGGCTGCACGAGGCCGACGCGGGCGGCGCCGGCGGCGTCGGCGGCGAGGCCGGCGAGCGTGGCGCCGAAGCGCAGGCCGAGGAGCGCGACGTCGGCGCCGGGGGCCTCGCGGCGGGCGAGCGCGACCGCGGCGGCGACGTCGTCGCGCCAGCGAGTGAGGGAGGCGCCCTGCCAGTCGCCCTCGGAGTCACCGCAGCCGAAGAGGTCGAAGCGGAGCGTGGGGTAGCCGCGCGCGGCGAGCGCGACGGCGAGCGAGCGGAGGACGGCGTGGGCGTCCTGGCGCTCTTCCATGAAGGGGTGGACGAGCACGCAGGCGAGGGGCCGCGCGGGGCCCTGCGCCGGGTGCATGAAGCCGTAGAGCCGCGCGCCGCCGGCGTCGAAGAAGAAGCCGTCGCGCAGCGGCGCGTTCACCGCGCGGCCTCCGCGAGCTTGCGGTCGATGTACGCGGCGATGGCGCCGACGGTCTCGAAGTTCTCGGTGCCCATCTCGGCGGGCGCGACGGCGATGCCGTACTCGTCCTTCAGCCAGCGGAACACCTCGAGGTACCCCGTGGAGTCGATGATCCCCTCGTTGAGGAGGGACGTGTCGCGCGACGGCGACGCGCCCGGCGGCAGGAGGAAGTTGCTGGTGATGTACTCGCGCACGCGCGCTTCGGTGCTGTTCTCACTCATTCGACGTCCCCCGATTCTAGGGGAACGCGAGCGCGGGTACGACAAAGTTGAAGCGAGATCGCGTGTGCCTCGCGATCGGTCAACTCGGCACGAGGAGCGCCTTTTTCAAGATCTTCCCCAGGTCGGTCTTCGGCAGCGCGTCGCGGAACTCCACGTGCTTCGGCACCATGTAGGGCTCGACGAACTGCCCGGCCCGCAGGGCGATGTCCCGCTCCGTATACCGGCCCCGCCACGACTCCTCGAGCACCACGAAGGCCTTGATCGCCGCGCCGAGCACCTCGTCTGCCACGGGGACGACGGCGCACTCCCGCACCCCCTCGATGCGCTCGATGGCCTTCTCCACCTCGCGCGGCGCCACCTTCTCGCCGCGCGATTTGATCACCTCGTCCATCCTGGCGATGAAGTGCAGGTGCCCCTCGTCGTCGACCCGACAGAGGTCGCCCGTATACAGAACCTGTTCACCGGGCAGCGGCCCCGGGCGGAGGAAGCGCTCGGTCAGCGCCGGCTTCCCCCAGTACCCGCGCATGACGTGCGAGCCCCGCACCACGAGCTCGCCGGCCTCGCCCGGGGGCAGGCGGCGGCCCTCGTCGTCGACCACCCAGAACTCCGTCCCCGGGATGGGCAGGCCGACGCTGTCGGGCTTGCGCGCGAGGTCGGCGGGCGGGAGCCACGACACGCGCTTGCACTCGGTGAGGCCGTACATCGAGTAGACGCGGGCCGCGGGGAAGAAGCGCCCGAGCGCCGCGACGTGGCGCGGCAGGAGCTGCGCGGCGGTGCTGGTGACGTAGCGCACGGAGGCGAGGTCGGGGCGCTCGGCGTCCTGGAGCTCCGCCAGCATCGCGAACATGGTGGGGACGCCCGGGAACCCGGTGGCCCGCTCGGCGGCGGCGCGCGCGAGCGACTGGAGGGGGAAGGTGAAGGCCCGCTCGAGCACCAGCGTCGCCCCGAGGCGCGCGGCCATCAGCCACTGGTAGAGCCCGTAGTTGAAGGCGAGCGGCAGGGTCGAGAAGATGACGTCGTCCGCGGTGTTCTCGAGGAGGGTGGTGACGCTCCAGCTCGAGAAGTCGACGTTGCGGTGCGAGAGCATCGCGCCCTTGGGCTCGCCGGTGCTGCCCGAGGTGTAGATGATCATCGCGAGGTCGAGGTCGATCGACGCGCGCGGCGGCGGGGCGTCGGGCATCGACGCCGCGAGCGGGTCGAGCGCCTCGCAGCGGGCGACGTCCGCGGCGCGGGCGACCTCCACCGCGTGCTCGGGCGGGCGCGGCGAGAGGCCGGACATCACCAGCGTCGGCGGGGCGGCCGCGCCGAGGAGGGAGCACGCGCCGACCCAGTGGGGCGCGAGCGCGGCGTCGGCGACGAGCGCGGCGGCGCCCGAGTCGCGCAGCACGTAGGCGAGCTTCTCGGCGCGGGTCATCCCGCTCACCACGACGAAGCAGGCGTCGGCGTAGAGGGCGGCGAAGGCGCCGACGGCGAGGTCGACGGAGTTGTCGCCGTAGAGCACCACGCGGTCGCCGCGGCCGACGCCCTTCTCCCGCAGGGCGCGGGCGGCGCGGGCGGCGCGGCCGGAGAGCTCCGCCCAGGTGAGGCGCCGGCCCTGCGCGACGAGGCCGGCCTTGTCGGGGTGGCGCGCGGCCGCGCGCTCGAGGAGCTCGGCGGCCGAGCGGAGGGTCACTTCTCCACCTCGGGCACGGGCTCGACCAGCAGGCCCGCGAGGTGGAGCGGGCGCGTCGCGCGGCGCTTGGCGACGATGTCGCGGAAGACGCGCTCCACCTGCGGCTCGGTGAGCCCGACGACGGGCGCCACCTCGGCCGCGGGCACGCCGTGGTTGAAGGCCCAGAGGCAGAGGTCCATCTCCGGGTAGGCGAGCGCGTAGTAGAACTCGTCCTGCCCCTGCGGCAGGGTGAAGGTGTCGGTGGTGGGGGCGCGCGCGCACACCGCGTCGGGCACGCCGAGGGCCTTCGCCAGCGCGTACACCTGCGTCTTGTAGAGGTGCGCGATCGGCTTCACGTCGGCGAGCCCGTCGCCGCCCTTCACGAAGAAGCCCTGGTCGTACTCGAGCCGGTTGGGCGTGCCGCACACCGCGTAGTGCGTGCGGTCGGCGTGGTAGTACTCCATCGCCGTGCGCAGGCGCTGCTTGAAGTTGGTGGCCGCCACGAGCTGGAGGTAGGCCTCGAGCGGGAGCGCGGCCTCGCTGCGCTCGCCGTCGGGCGACTCGACCACGACGCGCGAGATGTTGAGCCGGTCGCCCTCGAGGATCGACGGGATCACCAGCTTCGACTTCCACCCGGGTCCGTAGGAAGGGAAGACCATGCGGATGGCCTCGTCCTGCCGCGCGTAGCAGCCGAGGGCGCCGAGGGCGGGGGCGAGGTCTTCGGTGACGGTGGCGATGCCGAAGCGGGCGGC
Organism: Polyangiales bacterium; assembly: GCA_046351555.1. GTDB lineage: Bacteria > Myxococcota_A > Polyangia > Polyangiales > CAISKJ01. The sequence continues at coordinate 3,653 of JAXLYI010000071.1, read as the reverse complement.
GATGGACTGCCCGAGGCGGAGCGACTCCGACGCCGAGGCCTGCTCGGGGAGGAAGAGGCCGAGCACCTTCTCGGGCCCCACCGCGCGGACGGCGAGGGCGGTGCAGAGGGCGCTGTCGATGCCGCCGGAGATGCCGACGACGAGGCCGCGGCGGCGGAGCGTCGCGGAGACGATCGAGCGGAGCTTCGCCGCGAGCGCGTCGGCGGTCGCGAGCGGGTCGTCGAGGGTGAGGACGTCGCGGGTGAAGGTGGTCACGAACGCAAGGCTCGCACGGGAGCCGGCGCGAAGACCACGGCGATCAGCGGCCCCAGGGCCCCTCCCGGAGCCGCTGTTCGGACAGCTCGTGGAGGTACACCTCGAGGTTGGGGTACCCGGCGAGGCCCTCCATCGCCTGGCCCGCGGTGAGGCCGTTGTGATCTTCCGCGGCGGGGTCGAGGCCGTGCGCGCGCTCCCAGTCGTCGGGCATCCCGTCGTTGTCGGTGTCGGTCGGGGGGCGCGGGGGCGAGGCCGGGGGGAAGTCCGTCTTCCATGCGTCGTCCGCGGGGTTGACGTTGGGGGGCGTGCCGGGGATGACCCCGTCGGCGACGTAGCCCATGAGCCTGCGGTCCATCGGGTCGCGGGGGAAGGCGCCGGCGTGGGCGAGGGCGTAGCGGCGCACATCGCCCGAGGGGATGTAGCTGACGGCGGGGAAGTCGTGCCGCGCGTCGCGCGCCCAGGCGGGCCGCGGGGGCACCGGGGCGGTGGGGTAGTCGCTGCAGCAGTAGTTGAGCTGCCAGTCGGCCCGGTCGGGGTAGCGCGAGAGGTGCGTGTCGTGGAAGTACACCGTCGAGCGACCGGTGGGGTTGGGGAAGAAGAGCATCCCGTACGAGAACGTGGGCCGCACCACGCCCAGGTTGCCCACCCAGTTGAACTCGTAGAAGAGCGGACCGGTGTTCTCCCCCTGGTTGCCGGCCTCGTGGTCGCTCTCGATGTAGTACTGCTCGTCCCAGAGGAGGTTGTTGGCCAGCTCGACGTGCATCGTGCTGCCGAGCGCGGCGCGGCTCTCGCGGGCCATCTCCGGGTAGCGCCCCTGCGCGCGCACCCACACCGTGCGGATCACCGCGATGTTGTCGAGCTGGTAGCCCGCCGCGGGGTTGGAGTAGTTCATCAGCATGCCGCCGCGGGAGGCGTGCTCGCCGAGGGTCTCGCCGAGGAGCGAGTCCTGGATGGTGAGGTTGTTCGTGTAGGAGACCTCGAAGGCCTCGTCGAGGGCGTTGGCGGCGGACACGTGGTCGTAGACCGCGTTGCGCGTGTGGCGGATGCGCACGCCGTCGCCGTCGATGTTGCCGTTGTCGCCAGGGCGCCCGGGTCGCGAGCGGATGTGGCGCACGATGACGTTGTCGACGCCGCGCACGCCCGCCCCGCAGGTGCTGTCGCAGAAGGGCGACTCGTCGGTGCGGAGCCCGCGCACGACCACCCCGCCCGGCGAGCTCTGGCCCGCGATGGTGACGTCGCCGTGGTCGATGCGGAGCGACGCGTCGATGAGCCCGCTCACCTTGAAGAGCACGTAGCGCGGGCCCTCCGCCGCGAGCGCGGCCGCGAGGGACCCGGGGCCCGAGGGCGCGAGGGTGGTGACGTAGATCACGCGCCCGCCGCGCCCGCCCGTGGCCGTCGCGCCGAAGCCCTCGGCGCCGGGGAAGGCCTTCACGCCGGTTCCGTTGAGCAGGGTGGGGACGTCGCTGGCGGTGGCGCGCGCGATGGCGGGGAGCGCCTGGATGTCGCGCCCGTCGGGCGTGCCCACGGCGCGGAGCCCGGCGCCGCGGCTGTCGCGCTCGGTGGGGTCGAACCACTCGCTGAAGTCCCCCGACGCCGGGCAGCCCGAACAGTTGACGAGGAGGAGGCAGAGGAGCCCCGAGGCGCGCATGGCGCGCGATGGTGTGTCACCCGACGCTTCGTTGCAAGCGCCCCCGCGCGCCCGCCGCCCCGCTCGCCCGCAGCGCCGCGACGCGTGCGTCGTCCCACCCGAGCCAGTCGCGCAGCACCGCGTCGGTGTCGGCGTCGAGCACCGGCGGCGCGCCCGCCTCGCCTCCTTCGGGCGCCGCGAGCGGCGAGCCGGCCACGCACACCGGGCCCGCGCGCGGGTGTTCGAAGCCCTGCGCCATCCCGCGCGCGAGCACCTGCGGGTCGGCGAACACCTCCGCCACGGATTGAATGGGCTCGGCCGGCACGCCCTCCTTGCGGAAGCGCGCGAGCCACTCCGCGCGCGTCGCGTCGAGCAGCGCGGGCTCGATCACCCGCAGGAGCTCTTCGGCGCGCGCCCGCCGGTCGGCCGCGCGGGCGAGCGACGGGTCGCCGGCCCAGTCGTCGCGCCCGAGCGCGCGGCAGAACGGCGCCCAGAAGGTGTCGGTGAACACGGCGACCACCAGCGGGCCGTCGGCGGCTTCGAAGGCCTGGTAGGGCCAGGCGTGCGCGTGCGCGCTCCCCTGCGGCCCGAGCACGGCGCCGGCGTTGAGCCAGAAGCTCGCGGCGTAGGTGAGGAGCGCCACCTGGCAGTCGAGCAGCGACAGGTCGATGGCCGTGCCCTTCCCGGTGCGGGCGCGCTCGACGAGGGCCGCGCAGATGGCGATCGCCGCGTAGAGCCCGCCCGCGAGGTCGCCGATGGGCGGGCCCGCGCGGACGGGGAGGCGGCCAGGCTCGCCGGTGAGGCCCATGGTGCCGCCGCGCGCCTGGAGCGTGAGGTCGAAGGCGGGCGCGTCGCGGTCGGGTCCGGTGCGGCCGAAGGCGGTCATCCCGCAGACGACGAGCCGGGGGTTGATTGCGTGGAGCGTGGCGGCGTCGCAGCCGAGGCGTTCGGCGACGCCGTGGCGGAAGTTCTCGATGACGACGTCGGCCTCGCGGGCGAGGGCGTGGAGCGTCGCGCGCCCCTCGGGGTGGGCGAGGTCGAGGCAGACGCTCCGCTTGCCGCGGTTGACGGCGAGGAAGTACGCGCTCTCGCCGCGCACGAAGTGGGGCCCGGTGGCGCGCGTGTCGTCGCCGCCGTCGGGGCGCTCGACCTTCACCACCTCGGCGCCGAGGTCGGCGAGGGTCATCGCGCCGAAGGGCCCGGCCAGCACGCGCGTGAGGTCGAGCACGCGCACCCCGCGGAGCGCGCCGATCATGCCGCACCGCCGTCTCGGTAGGGGGCAACGAGCGGACGCTCGCGCAGGGCCCTGGGGGTCACCGCGGTCTGCTCGACGGCGTTGTCGGGGAGGGCGCGGAAGAGGAGGTAGTCGTCGGTGTCGAGGCGGGCCTTCACGAGGTGCCCGCTCGTCACGTCGCGCAGGCCCACCAGGGGGTCGCCGTCGTCACAGGCGACACCGACGCGCGCGCCTCCGTCGAGCACCGTCTCGCCGCGCACGGACACCTTGTCGGAGACGGCGACGCGCGAGCCGCGCTCGTGGCGTCCGTAGGAGTTGTCGGCCATCACGAAGGTGAAGCCCTCGTCGCGGAGCATCGCCGGCGCGTCGCCCGCGGGCGTGTGGCCCACCAGCAGGCGGCGCACGCCGTCGCGGCGGAGCGCGTCGACCACCGCGCGCGGCGGCAGCCACGGGGCGCCGGCGTCGTCGGTGGGGCGGCCGTAGACGACGCTCGCCTGGTTGAGCTTCGTGCCGGGCACGGGGCACTGGTACGCGATG
>JAXLYI010000070.1:0-16301 GCA_046351555.1 Polyangiales bacterium | reverse complement strand
ACGCCGTCGAGTGTCACCGCGCTCCGGATCGCCTCGAGCGCGATCGACGCGCCGCCGCCGCGGCCCCCGAGGCCCGCGGTGCCGCCGCACCCGCCCGCCGCGCCGCCGCCGCCGCCGTCGCCGCCGCCGTCCGTGCAGAGCGCGCCCGTCTGACCCGACGAGCCTCCTCCGCCACCGCCACCGCCGCCCTCCGCGCCCGCCGCGCCGTCCGCGCCGTCCGCGGGCACGTACGCGAACGACGTCGCGTCGAGCCGCCCGAGCTCGGCCCCCGCCGCGCCGTCGACGCCGTTCGCGCCGGGCGTGACCGCGCTCGAACCGTTGGCGCCGTCGCGCCCGGTGCAGCTCGCGCCGTCGCCGCCCGCGCCGCCCGACGCGCCAGCCACGGAGGGACGCCCGGCCACGCCGACGAAGCGGGTGTACTGCTGGCCGCCGCTTCCGCCCGCGCCGCCGTTGGCCCGCGGGCACGACGGGTTGACGCCGCCCGCGCCGCCCGCGCCGGGCGCGTTGCCATCGTCGACCGCGCCGTCGCGGCCGGGCTCGCCCGGTGCGCCTGGGGCGCCAGCGGACCCCGGCGTCCCGTTCGCGCCGCGCGCGCCCGCGCCGGCGTGGAGGGTGGCGCCGTCGGCGAGGCGGAGGTTCATCGCGTCGACCGCGCGGAGGGCGACCGAGCTCTCGCCGGGCGCGGCGGCGTCGGCGGACGCGACGCGCACGCGGGCGAGCGTGACCCCGACGCGGAGGCCCTGCGCCACCAGGGCGAGCGACGCGCCGCGGAGCTCGCTGACGGCGCCGCGCGGGCGCTGCCAGCCGGCGGCGCGCTGGTAGCCACCGAACACGCCCACGCCGTCGACGAGCACCACGGGCTCGCCCTCGGCGTACGCGCCTTCGGCGAGGAGAACCTGCGTCCGCATCGAGAAGCGCGCGAGGCGGAGCGCGGTGCGCAGCGTGCGGACGGGGGCGTCGCGCGTCCCGGCGTTGCGGTCGTCGCCGTCGGGCGCAGCGAACACCGCGCGGAGGGCGCTCCCGTCGACGCCGTCGCAGTCCTCGTCCGCGCCCGCGGGGTCGGGCTCGTCCTGCGCCGCGCACCGCACGTCGGGGCCCGCGTCGGGCGGCGGCGCGGGCGATGGTTCGGGGTCCGAACAACCCGCGAGCGCCGCGAGGGCGCACGCGATCCACGCGGGGCGGCTCCGTCGCATCGGGCGCGACGATATCACGCGGTGTGGCCCCCCGCGCGCCGCAGGAGGAGGCCGTGATACCGTCGCGCGAGGACGCCCGATGCCGACCGCGCGCACGCGACTCCTCCTGATCTCCCCGCTGCTCGGCGCCGTGGCGTGCGCGGGCGACCCGACGCCCGCGGCGCCCGTCGACGCGGCGGCGGAGGCGGGGCCGGACGTTCACTTCCTGCCGCTGCCTGAGGACAAGCCCGACCCGACGCGGCTCGACGTCGCGCCGCCCGACGACGCGCCCCCCGACGCGGCCGTCGACGCGCCGCCCCCGACGCGCACGCGCATCCGCCACGTGGTCGTCATCTCGCAGGAGAACCACACCTTCGACAACTACTTCGGGCGCTACTGCACGGCCCCGGCGGGCTCCAACCCCACGTGCAACGACGGCCCCGCGTGCTGCGAGGCCGCGCCCGACCGCGAGCCCTCGGGCTCGGCCCCCGTCGCGCTCGACGACACGCTCAACGCCGCGCGGGACCCCGACCACACGCAGCCCTGCGAGGCCGCGGAGATCAACGGCGGCCGGATGGACCGCTTCGTCACCGGCGCGTCGTGCTCCGACCGGCGCAACTTCGCGGTGGCCTCGGGCGGCGCCGACTCCGTGGTGGCGGGCTACCACGCGATGGCGCGCGAGGGCGCGCTCGCCGACCGCTACTTCCAGCCCATCGTCGGGCAGACCTCCGCCAACGACATGTACTTCGCCGTCGCGCGGAAGGTGTTCACTGACAACGAGTTTCAGCCCTACGCCATCGGGCAGGGCTGCAACCCCGTCACCCGCACCGCGCAGTACGTCGGCGAGCGAACCGTCGCCGACCTCCTCCTCGACGCGGGCTACCGCGCGGGCTTCTACGCCGAGGGCTACCGCCGGATGCGCGACTCGGCGGTGTGCCCGCTGCCGCCGTCGGACTGCGCCCACCGGCTCCCGACCTACCCCTGCAACTACGACCCGTCGGACATCCCCTTCAACTACTACCGGCAGTTCGCCGACAACCCCGCCTTCCTCCACGACTTCGAGGAGTTTCAGCGCGACCTCGACGCCGGGCGCCTCCCCGACGTCGCCTGGGTGAAGGCCGTCGGCTACCACACCGAGCACCCGGGCTATGGCACGCGCATCTCCGTCGGCGTGCGGTGGGTGGAGGACTGCGTTCGGGCGATCCGCGCGTCGCGCTACGCCGACGACACGCTCATCCTCGTGACCTGGGACGAGGGCGGCGGGTACTTCGACCACGTCCCCCCGCCGGGCGTCGACCCGGTCGACCGCGAGGCGCCCGGCACGCGCGTCCCGATGATCGCGCTCGGCCCCTTCGCCCGCCGCAACCACGTCTCCCACGTGCCGTTGGAGCACTCGTCGATCGTGCGCTTCCTCGAGTTCAACTTCCTCGGCGCGACGGGCCAGCTCCGCGCGCGCGACGCGACCGCCAGCAACCTCGGGAGCCTCCTCGACCCGGCGCGCACCGGCGTCGCCGTGCCCGAGCGGTAGCGCGCCTACGGGGGCGACGCGCCGCGCTCCTCGGGCCGCGCGAACGCCTCGCGGAGCGCCGGCCCCACGCGGCGCGCGACCAGCCCGTCGACCGCGGCGGGCGCGAGCGCGCGGAGGCGCGCGAGCAGGCGCGTCGACCGGCCCATCACCGCGACGGTGCGCCGCGCGAGCAGCGCGGCGAGCACGAAGTCGGCGACGCGCGCGGGGGGCGCCATGGCCGTCCCCATCTTCCTCCACAGGGGCGCGAACGGGCGCTCGGCCTCGGTGTCGGCGGGCGCGGGGCCCACATAGCAGAGGCGCTCGGCGCGCCCCTCGACGGCGAGCTCCTGGTTGACCGCCGCGCAGAAGCCCGCGAGGCCCGCGCGCGCCGCCACGTCGACGGAGTAGTACGGCAGCGCGAGCGTGCCGTCGGCGAAGCCGCCGAAGAGGGCGATCGTGCCGCCCTCGCGCAGCGACCCGAGGAAGGCCCGCGCCACGTGCACGGGGCCCGCGAGCGCGACGTCGAGCTGCGAGGCGACGTCGCCGTCGCTGTGGTCCGCGAGGGCGCGCCGCACGTCGACGCCGGTGGCGCACACCACGTGGTCGACCGCGCCGCAGGCCGCCGCCGCCGCCCGGAGCGAGGAGGGCGTGAGGTCGGTCACGGCCGAGGGCGCGCCGAGCTCGTCGGCCAGCGGCCGCAGCCGCGACGCGTCGCGCGCGAGGAGCACCACCGCGCCGCCCTCGCGCACCACCGCCCGCGCCACGGCCGCGCCGAGCCCGCCGGTCGCGCCGATCACCGCCACCCGCCGGCCCGCGAAGCTCGCGCCCGTCGCGACCCGTCGGCCGCGGAACCGCGCGATCACCTCCGCGCCGAGCACCAGCCCCGCGCCCCAGAAGAGCGCCTCGCCCGCCGCGATGCACGCCGCCGCGAACGCCGCCTTCTGGCCCGCCCCGAGCGGCAAGAGGGGCGCCGCGAACGCCGAGAACCACACGGGGAACGACAGCCCCAGCGCGGCCCACGCCGCGGCCCGCAGCGCCCGCCGCGCGGGCGTCGGCGGCGCGGCGCTCACCGCGACCCCCGGGCGGGGCGCGTCCACGACGCGAGCCGCGCGACCACCTCGCCGCGGAGCTTGCGCCCCGGCGGCTCGAGCCCGAGCAGGTCGGCGAGCCAGAGCCCGTCGGCCGCGAGCCGCACGATCATCGCGTCGGCCTCGTCGATGCCGTCGCCGCGCAGCCGCCGGCCCCACGACCGGTAGCGCGCGCGGAGCGGCGCGAGGGACTCCGGCGCGATGGCCACGGCCGCGAGCAGGCCCGCGCTCAGGGCCAGCGCCTCGTCGTCGGTCTCGGCCGTCGCCTCGAGGTACGAGCGCGTGAACGCGCCGGGCGCGCCGCCCTCCGCCGCGGAGAGCCGCGCGTCGAAGCCCTCGACGAGCGCCGCGACCATGGCGGCCACGAGCGCCTCCTTCGAGTCGAAGTGGTAGAGCAGCCCGCCCTTGCTCACGCCCGCCTCGCGGGCCACCGCGTCGAGCGTCAGGGCGTCGGCCCCGTCGCGCCGCACGATCGCCGCCGCCGCCTTCAGCAGCGCCTCCCTCCGACTTTGCCTCGCCATCGCCTCGCTCCTCGCTGAGACCGGCTCCGTCCCGGCCACCGTCAAACTGTACCATCTGGACGGTGTAGTTTCAACCGGGTCCCGCGCGACGCGCCCGGACGTCGGCGGCCCCGCGCGTCAGCCCTGGGACTTTCGCCACGCCGCGGGCGTCGCGCCCGTCCACCGGCGGAAGGCCCGCGTGAAGTTGGCCGCGTCGGAGTAGCCCAGCGCCTCCGCGATCGCCTCCACCGGCTGCGAGCCCGCGCGCAGCATCGCCTCGGCCCGCTCGCGCCGCGCGCCCTCCAGCAGCGCGCGGTAGCTCGCGCCGCCCTCCGCCAGCCGCCGCTCGAGCGTCCGGACCGACAGCCCCAGCCGCCGCGCCACCTCCTCGCGCGTGCGGAACCCGCCGCCCGCCTTCGGCACCAGCGCCCGCGCCCGCGCGAGGGCCTTCGTCGCGAGGGCCTCGGCCGCGCGCTCACACTGCTCCTGCGCGAGCGCGAGGGCGGCGGGGTCGGCCGTCGTCAGCGGCAGGTCGAGCGTCGCCGCGTCGAACACCAGCCGGTGCGTCACCGCCCCGAAGCGCGCCGCCGGGAGCGAACCCCGCAGCCGCGCGACGTACGCGGGCTCCGGCAGCGCCAGCTCCGCGCGGCCGTCGAGCTCGCGCCCCGTGAGCGCGCAGCCCATCCGCCACAGGCCCACCACAAGCGCGAGAACCACCGCGTCGCGCGCGGGCCCGAGGTCGGCCTCCTCCTCCAGCGCGAGCGACGCCTCCGTCGCGCCGCGCGTGAGACGAAGCGAGAAGGCCGTGGTGACCGTCGGCGCGAAGCGGGCCGCGAGCGCGATCGCCTCGCCGAGCGTCGACGCCGCCATCGCCGCGAAGCCGAGGTACCCGTGCGACGTCGCCTGCATCCGCAGCCCGAAATGAACGCCGAGGGCGGGCTCCCCGGTGAGCGCCCGCGCCCGCTCGACCAGTGCGGCGAGCTCGCGCACGGTGAGTCGACGTGAGGGGTCGCGCAGCTCGCGGGCCGTGAGGGGGTGGAGCAGCGCGGCCTCCGCGACGCCCCAACGCCGCGCGAGGTCGGCGAGGTGGAGCGCCTGCACGGCGGGGATCGTCGGCTCGTCACCGTCCTTCACGTGGCCCGAAATGACAAGACTCTGGCACGGCCGAACCTACGCCCGCAAGCGCCCCCGCGCGACGCTCGGAGCACCACCAAGGAGCCACCGAGATGAGCGCGATCCCCCGCGTCCGCAACCTTCGCTTCGACGCCCTCGCCGGCGTGCCGCGGCACTGGCACGGCGGGCGGCGCGCGGTGACGACCTTCTACGACAACCTGTCGGTGTTCTTCCCGAAGGGGGAACGCTTCTTCGTGGCGAGCGTGCGGGCGCACGACGGGGCCGCGCGCGACGCCACGCTGCGCGACGCGGTGCGGGCCTTCTGTGGGCAGGAAGGCGTCCACTCGCGCGAGCACGTCCGCTACAACGATCACCTCGCCGCGCTGGGCTACCCGGTGGCGGAGATGGAGCGGCGGGTCGGGCGCATCCTGAAGCTCGCGACGTGGGCGCTGCCTGCGCGGATGCGCCTCGCGGTGACGTGCGCGCTCGAGCACCTGACGGCGCTGCTCGGGCACGCGATCCTGTCCGACCCGCGGCTGCTGGAGGGGGCCGACCCGACGATGGCGGCCCTCTGGCGCTGGCACGCCGCGGAGGAGAACGAGCACAAGTCGGTCGCCTACGACGTCTTCGAAGCCGCGGGCGGGACGTACCCCGAGCGGGCGGCGGCGATGGTGCTGGCGAGCTCGGTCTTCTGGGCGAAGGTGATCGAGCAGCAGGTCCGGATGATGCGCGTCGATGGCGTCCACCTCTCGCCCGCGGAGTGGGCGGCGCTCGGGCGCTACCTGTTCGTCGAGCCCGGCGGGATGCTCACGCTCGCGCGGCACTACCTCTCGTACTACCGGCCCGGCTTCCACCCGCGCGACATCGACACCGACGCTGCCCTCGCCGCGTGGCAGGCCGCCGCGGGGGCGTGATCGCTCACCGGCAGGGGCGCGCCGTGAGCAGACCCGGGTCGACCTCGCGCGGCGCCCGCCGTCGCAGCAGCACCAGCCCCTCGCTCCGGTAGCGCACCTCGACGCCGTCGCGCAGCGCCGTCACCTCCGCGGGCGGCGCGGCGACCCAGGCCTCGCCGTGGTGCGCGCTCTCGACGAGGAGGTTGAAGTCGCGCAGGTCGGCGGGCCGCCAGCCCACGTAGCGTTCGAGCGGCAGTCGCGCCATCACCCGCAGCGGCACGCGCGTGGTGAACACCGTGGCGTCCGACGTCGCCTCGCGCCGGAGCACCTCCGCCGCGGCCTGGTCGGCGACGAACGCGCCCTGGTGCCTCCGGTACGATCGCTCGGCCGCGTGCACCCGCCACCGCACGAAGCCCACGCACGCGAGCGCCATCGCCGCGCCGAGGGCGACGCGCGCCACCTTGCGGTCGACGCGCGCGCCGGCCCACGCGACGGTGACCACCAGCCCCGCTGCGGCCATCGTCGCGTAGGCCGGGACGAGCGCCGCGAAGTGCCGGTCGAGCCCGAGGTTGCGCCGCGTCACCCACACGACGGTCACCGTGGCGAGCAGCGCGAGGCTCGGCGCGGTGAGCGCCCTGGGGCCGCGACACGCGATCCAGACGAGGCCCGGCGCGAGCCACACCGCCCACTCGCGGAGGGCCACGATCGGGAGCTTCACCGCGTACCAGAGGGCCGGCTGGTGCAGCCTCGGCAGGTCGCGCGTGTCGAAATGAAACTCCCGCCATGCCAGCTCCACGTACGCCCGGTTGTCAGCAAGGAACCGCAGCCACTGCCCCGTCGCCAGCCGGTGCGCCACGCACCACACCGCCACCAACACCGCGGGCATCGCCCACGCGAGCGACGCGCGCGCCGTCCGTCGTTCCGCGAGCCAGAGCCCACCGAAGGCCGCGACCGCCGGCCACGCTTCGTAACGGAGCATCGCCGCGAGCGAGAGGGCGACGCTGGTCGCCACCGAACGCTCCGCCTGCCACGCGAGCGCCGCGGCGAGGAGGAGGAGCTGGAAGAGGGCCTCGGGCTCGGCCGACGCGCCGCCGCGGAGGTTGAGGGGCCACAGCGCGAAGGCCACGCCCGCCGCGAAGGGAACCACACGCTCAGCCTCGGCGAGCCAGGGCGCCGCGGTGGGTCGCGCGGCGAGGTGGCGGCGGAGGAGCTCGGTGAGCGCGAAGGCGGACGCCGCGGTGAGGGCGACCGCGAGGAGGCGGACGTGACGGATGCCGCCGCCGAGGGCGAACACCGCCGCGTCGACGAAGTGCCAGAGCGGGAGCCACACCCAGTGGACGGTGATGTCCGTGCGCTCGGAGGCGAGGCGCATCCCGATGTGGAAGTGGTCGTAGGCGTCGACGTCCGCGTCGGGGCCGGCCGCGATGAGGCGCAGGCGGAGCACCGAGGTGTACGCGACCGCCGCCGCGACGAGGAGCCACGGCGCGGCGCGGCGGAGCGACTGGGGCGACGTGGCGGCCTTCATCGGGGGCGTCGGGCGGGGGCGGTCTACCAGCGCGCGTCGAGCCCCGTCAACGCGGCGCTCCCCTCCCCGAGGTCCGTTGGTGTAGAACCGCGCGCCATGAGCGAGTCACGCGAGAAGGTCGCTGTCGTCGGCGCGGGCACCATGGGCAACGGGATCGCGCAGGTGTGCGCGGTGGCGGGTTACGACGTCGCGGTGAGCGACGTGAGCGCGGCCTCGATCGAGCGGGCGCGCAAGGCGGTGGCGGGCTCGCTCGAGCGCGTGGTGGCGAAGGGCAAGCTCACCGCCGAGCAGCGCGACGCGGCGCTCGGGCGCGTCGCGTGGGGTGTCCCGCTGGCCGAGGCGGCGACGAGCGCGGCGGTGGTGGTGGAGGCCGTCCCCGAGCGCGTCGAGCTCAAGCTGGAGACGTTCCGCGTGATCGACGCGGCGGCGCCGGAGGGCGCGCTGCTCGGGAGCAACACGTCGTCGCTCTCGATCACGGAGATCGGCGGCGCGCTGCGCGACCCGACGCGGCTGGTCGGGATGCACTTCTTCAACCCGGTGCCGGTGATGGAGCTCCTGGAGGTGGTCCGCGGGCTCCGCACGGGGGACGCGGCGGTGGAGCGGGCGAAGGAGTTCGCGCGGCGCATCGGGAAGACCGCCATCGTGGTGCGGGACTTCCCGGGCTTCGCGACGAGCCGGCTGGGCGTGGCGCTCGGGGCGGAGGCGATCCGCATGCTGGAGCAGGGCGTGGCCTCGGCGGAGGACATCGACCGCGCGATGGAGCTCGGGTACCGCCACCCGATGGGCCCGCTGAAGCTCACCGACCTGGTGGGGCTCGACGTGCGGCTGGCGATCCTCGACCACCTGCACCGCGAGCTCGGCGAGCAGTTTCGCGCGCCCGCGCTCCTGCGCCAGATGGTGCGGGCGGGCAAGCTCGGGAAGAAGTCGGGCGAGGGCTTCTACGCCTGGCCCGAGGAGAAGAAGTAGCGCGCCGCGGGGCTACTGCGGCCGGCACCGGGAGATGCCGTGGGCCGCGAGCTCGTCGTCGGGCACGAGCACGCGCAGCGCGTCGTACGAGAGCCCCACGAAGCGGGCCCCCGGGCGGTAGAGGCGCTGCTCCACGCGACGCCACGCGGCGTGGACACGCTCCGTCGCGGCGGGCTGCGGGAGTGACTCGAACTCGTGGAGCGCGTCGCGCACGTCCTCGTCGACGTGGTGGGTGTAGAGCTCCACGAGGTCGTCGCGGTCGAGCCCGCAGACGCGGATCGTCGCCTCGCCGCGCGGGCTCCCGTTGCGGGCGCGAGGGCGCCACTGAACCCCACCCTGGAGCGACACCCGCTCGAACTCGATGTGCTCGACGCCGGACTCGACGGAGGGGTCGAGGAGGAGCGGGCGCTCGTGCCCGACGAGGGCCCGCGGATCCTCCTCCGCCACGTGCACCTTGCTGCCGACCTCGAGCGGGAAGTTGTCGAGCTTGCCGCGCCCGCCGGCCAGCGCCTGGTTGCAGTTGCGACAGGAGAAGAGGAGGTTGTCCCAGCACCACGCGAGCCACCAGTAGCCGTGGGTCGCGGCGCTCCCGGGGGCGCGGACGGCGCGCGCCTTGGGGCGGTAGTGCTCGACGTCGTTGCGGCGCTGCTGCTCGACGCACTCGCAGTACGCGCACTTGCGGTGCTGGCGGCGCCAGAGCAGCTCCGCCGCGCAGCGGTAACGGGTGCCCAGCTCGTCGCTCGTCGGCTGCCGCTGGTGCTGCGCGATGATCGCCCGGACGCGCGCCAGCTCACTGGTCTCGGCCGCCGCGAGCGAGAGCGCCTCGCCGGTGTCGGGCTTGCCTCGGTGGATCAGGATCACGCGCGCCTCCCTCACGCGCCGCCCGCGGGCGGCTCCTCGCGCGGCTCGGGCGGCTCGACCGTCACCCCCGCGGTGCGCAGCTCTTCGTAGAGGCGCCAGACCGCGCGCTCCTCGTCGTCGTCGCGCGCCGTGACGCCCGCGAGGCGGCCGTAGCGCTGGTACTTGTCCGCCAGCTCCGTGGGGAAGAGCCCGGGGATGCCGAAGAACTCCCGGTGCAACTGCGACGCGGTGAGGAGCCTCGGGTCGAAGGGCGGCGCCTCCGCCCGCACCTCGCCGGTCGCGGCGTCGCGCACGAGCACGCGCACCTCACCCGGGAGGGCGCCGGTGATGGTGAGCGGGTTGTGGGTGGTGACGATGAAGTGGAGCCGCGGGAAGAGCCGCCGGATGTCGTGGAGCACCCGCCGTTGCCACACCGGGTGCAGGTGCAGGTCGATCTCGTCGATCAGCACGAAGCCGCTCATCTCGGCGAGGAACCCCGCGCGGACGGGGAGGTGCAGGCGCGCGGTCTGGCGCTCGACCCAGCGGGCCATGAGGTCGACCGCCCACCCGACGGTGGTGAGGTAGCCATCGCTCAGGGCGGCGAAGCGGACGCGCCCCCTGCCCTCGTTCTTGAAGGTCACCCAGAGGCGGCGATCTTCCATCACGTCGAGGTCGGCGACGTCGGGGAGCAGCGTACAGATGGCGGCGCGGACCGCCTCGTAGACGCGCCACGCCTCGTCGTCCCGGTCATGCGACGCGGCCTTCAACTGCGCCAGCCACGCCTCCGCGTCGGTGAGTCCGTTGGGGCGGTCGAAGAGGTTGTCGATGTCGTCGGCCGCGGTCGGCTGCGAGGGGCGAGGGCGCGTCCCGAGCGCGGACCCGCGACGGCAGCCGTAGGCCGCGACGAAGGGGCGCGGGCCCTCGGGGGCGGCGTCCTTCGTGATGCGCTCGACCTCGCCGCCGCCGTTGATCACCGCGAGGTAGGTGCCCCCCGTGGTCTCGACGGAGCACACCGCCTCCGCCGCGCCCTCGCGGCGGTAGGGCGCGGGGGCTGGGCCGAGGAAGGCGCCGGCGACGCCCGGGTCGACCAGCGCGAAGGCGACGCCGCGGAGGAAGGTGGTCTTGCCGAGGCCGTTCTCGCCGAGCAGGACGAGCAGCGAGCCGCGGCCCTCGGGCGGGGGCTCGACGGGGACGTCGAGCTTGTGGAGGCCGCGGAGGTCGCGCAGCACCACGCGTAGCGGCGCGACGGACGAAGAGGCCAGGGCTGCCTCGGTTGGCTCACTCGTCGCGGCGCCGTTCACCGCGCGGATTCAGCACGCACGCGAGAAGGGCGTCAAGACGCAGCGTCTCGTGCTCCCTCGCCATGCGCGGTGCCCTCCGCCCCAGCATGCCTGCGTCCCACCCCAGGACTCCTGCGTCTCCACCCCAGGACTCCTGCCCCCCGCCCCCGGGACTCCTGCGTCCCCACCCCAGGACTCCGGCCTCCGACCCCAGGAATCCTGCCCCCGCCCCCCAGGACTCCGGCCTCGCCGGGCCGCTGCCCTGCGTCCTACGGCTCCAGCAGCGTCTGCACGCCCACCAGCCCAGCGCCCGAGAACACGCGCACCCGCAGGCGGTACGTGCCCGCGAAGGGCGCGCAGTACCGGATGCTCTCGGAGGCGCGGCGGGCGGCGTCCTGGGCGACGCGGTGGCCCGACGGGTCTTCGAGCTCGACCACGAGGTCGGCGACGCTCGGCACGCCCACCGCCACCGCGTCGACGCAGCGCCCCGACGGGATCACCAGCGACTCCTCGAGGAAGCCGTTGGTCGGGAGCTGCCGCCGCGTCACCGGCGTGAAGCCCGTCACCCCCGGCCGCTGCCGCGCGAACTCGCGGATCTGCCGCGCGACGTAGTCCGTCTCCTCGCCGCCCACCACGTGCTGCTGGAGCGACACGCGGACGCCCTCGCGCGCCGCCGGCGCCGGGCCCTCCGTCGTGCGGGCCGCGCGCGGGCCCTCGTCGCTCACGCCGCGCTCGACCACCGCGACGTACCACCACGCCGCCCCCTCCGCGCGGACCGAGAGCGCGTAGAGCTCCGCGGGCTGCGTCGCGCAGAAGCGCTGGCGCACCGCGCGGCCGACGGCGTTGGTGAGCGCGAGCGAGTCGCCCACCGGCGCCCTTCCCACCCGCACCTGCGCGAACACGGGGAAGCCCCCCACCGCGTGGCCGATCACCTCGTAGCAGCGGTGGCGGACGAGCGGCAGGCGCAGGTCGCGGTCGTACGCCTCGGGGCCGCGGTGGCGCCGCGTGTCGCTGAACACGGTGGCCCCCTCGCCGCGGGCCGCCATCACCACCGTCGTCGGGTTGACCAGGGGGATGTCCTCGACGCCCGCGTCCTGCGCGAACGCCCCCGCCGGGAAGAGCAACACGAGAGAGAACACCGCGAGTCGCATGACGCGGTGGGACGATACCGCGGGCCGGGCATTCAGGTATAACCCTTCCACCATGGACGCCGCGCCCCTCGCCGCCGCAGCAGCAGCCCCCCCGGAGACGGGGGCGTTCCCGTGGTTGACGCGGGCGTTCTGGGTGGTCGCGGGGCTCGTCGCGTGGGGCGTGCTCGGCGCGGCCGCGTGGCTCCGGCCCGACGGGCGCGGCTTCGGCACGCACCAGCAGCTCGGCCTGCCGCCGTGCATGTTCGAAGCGATGGTGGGCGTCCCCTGCCCCGGCTGCGGGCTCACCACGAGCTTCGCCCACATGGCCCACGGGCACGTCTTCCAGGCCTTCGGCGCGCACCTGATGGGGCCGTTCCTCTTCGTGCTCACGCTCGCGGTCGGGGTGGCGTGGCCCTGGGCGGTGAAGCGCGCGTACCCGGTCGGCGCCGTGCTCGCGCACCGGGCCACGGCGCCCGTTCTTTCCGTGACGCTCGCGGCGGGGTTGACCACGCTCGGGCTCCGGCTCGCGCGCCACTTCCTGTGACCGCCTCCGCGGTGTAGAGCGCCCGGCGTGGACGACGTCATCACCCGGCCCGCGCTCGCGCAGGCCGCGCTCCTCCGCGCGGGCGAGGTCTCGGTGGAGGCCCTCGCGCGCGCCTACCACGCCCGCGTCGAGCGCCTCGACCCGCGCTTCAGCGCGTTCGTTCAGTACGCACCCGAGCGCGCGTTGCGCCGCGCGCGGGCCCTCGACGCCGAGCGCGCCCGCGACAAGAGCGCCCCGCGCGGACCGCTCTGGGGCCTCGTCACCGCGCTGAAAGATCTCCACCTCGTGCGGGGGATGTTCGTCCGCATGGGGTCGCGCGCCTTCCGCCACCTCTGGTCGCCCGTCGACGACCTCACCACGCGCGCCCTCCGCGGCGCGGGCATGGTGGTGACCGGCAAGCTCAGCACGTCGGAGCTCGGCATCCTCCCGGTGGTCGACACCGACCTCCATCCCCCGACGCGCTGCCCGTGGGACCCCGAGCGCTACGCCGGCGGGTCGTCGGGCGGCTCGGCCGCGGCCGTCTCCGCGGGGCTCATGCCGATCGCGGTGGGGAGCGACGGGGCGGGCTCGATCCGCATCCCGTCTGCCTTCTGCGGCCTCGTGGGGCACAAGCCCACGCGTGATCTGCTGCCCAACCCCTTCGCCCCCTTCGAGCCCGTCTCGCTCTCGGTGGTGGGCCCGATCGCACGCACCGTCGACGACGCCGCCGCGCTGATGGACGTGCTCCGCGGCGACCTCGGCGCGACCGGGACGTTCCGCAGCGCGGTCGAGCGGCCGCCGCGGCCGATGCGGGTCCGCTTCACCACCGACAACCCCGAGGTGCGCTGCGACGAGGGCGCGATCGCCGCGGTGAAGACGGTGGTGAAGGCGCTCGAGGCGATGGGCCACCACGTCGAGGAGGTGGGCGGGTTCGAGGGGACGACGGAGGAGTTCCTGCCGATGTTCCGCTTCCTGGCGCGGGGGATGTTCGTGCCGTCGGAGGGCGGGTTGCAGCCGGTGTCGCGGTGGCTGCGCGAGGCGGGCCGCGGGCTCACGCTCGGCGACGCGCTCGCGGCGCGCGAGCTCTTCCGCGCGCGGGTCGACCGCTCGTTCGGCGAGGCCGACCTGTACGTGACGCCCACCGTGCTCACGCTGCCGCCGCGCGTGGGCCAGTGGCAGGGGCTCGCGCCCGCCGAGCACTTCGCCGAGGCCGCGCGCTACGGGGCTTTCACGGCGGTCTTCAACGCCAGCGGCAACCCCGCCACCACCATCCCCGTCTGGAACGCCCCCACCGAACACCCCCGCGCCGTCCAGCTCGCCGCCCCGCGGGGCCACGACGTCCGCGCGCTCGCCACCGCCCGCGCGCTGCTCGACACGCTCGGCACGCCCGTGTGCCCGCTCGGCCCGCACGCGTCGTAGCGCGCACCGCGGGGCCGCGCGCTGGTACGCTCCGACCCCATGACCACGGTCGCTCTGCCGCTCGGCGTCCTCGGGGCCTCCATCGCCGTCCTCGCGTGGCGGATGCGCGGCGAAAACGCGCTCCAGGCGTCGCTCGAGCGCGAGGCCGCGCAGGCGATCGAGGCGCAGGGCTTCACCTTCGACGGCGCGCCCTTCGGGTCGTACACCGCCGCCGCCACCGTCGACGGGGAGCCCGTCGTCCTCGACCAGACGTACGCGCCGCGCCCCGGCGTCGGCGAGCAGCCCAGCGTGCGGGTGGCGCGGGTGAAGCTTCGGACGTCGTCCCCGTCGACGCTCCTCGTGTGCCGACGCGCCGACGAGGAGTCGATGGTCGGCCCGGTGCCCGCGCGGCCCCGCGTGGAGACGGGCGACGCGCGCTTCGACGCGGCGTACGCGTGCCACGCCGTCGACGCCGCCCCCGCGACGGCCGAGGGCTACCGCGACGTCCCCCGCTCGCCCGCGATGCGGTGGGCCGTGCCCGAGCTCCTCGGCGCGCTGCGGGCACTCTCGCTCTCGTGGATGCAGGTGCGCGACGGCGAGCTCACCGTCGCCTTCGACCCCCTCGCACCGCCCGACCTCCGGCGCGCGACGGAGCTCGCCCTCCAGGTCGCCCGCGCGCTCCGCGGCGAGGCCCCACACGCCGTCAGCGACGCCCCGCGCGCGCCCTGGTCGTCGCGACGCGTCGCCCGCGACGCGCGCACGAGGGCCCTCGTCGCCCTGATCGCGGGCCTCTCGCTCGGGCCGCTGGCCGGCGTCCCCCTGGCGATGACCGGGATCTTCAACCCGCTCTACGAGGCCGAGGTGTGCGGCCCCCACGGGCGCATCCGCATCACCTCCACCCACGAGGACGGCGGGGTCTCCTTCGGCGCGGTGTGCGACGGCGCGGCCAACCCCGACGCCGACCTCTACGTCGTCTACTGCATTCTCACCGTGGTGGCGCTGGTGTTCGCGCTGGCGGCGGCGCGGTCGCTGGGGGCGCCCCGCGTCGTGGCGCTCGCCCCGAGCGAGGACTGAACGAGTGAGCCCCCGCGTCGCGCACGTGCCCTTTGCCCTCGCGCTGCTCGCCGCGCCGGGCGCCGCCCGCCCGCAGGCGCCGCCCGCCGCGCCGCGCTGGTACGTGTGCCTCCAGATGCTGCCCGGCCGCGCGGGCGCCCCGCCCTACTACCGCGACTGCCGCCCGATCCCCGCCGCCTGCGCCGCCACGCCCACCTGCGCGTGCATGGCCCGCGCGATGCCCGACCCCTTCCGCCACGCCTGCCGGCGCGTGGGGCGGCGCTTCATCCGCGGGACGGTCGCGCTGCCCTGAGCCGCGCAGGGGTCTGCCGCCCGTCGCCGGCGGCCTCGAGGGTGCAGAGCGCATGCGGCAAATCGCCGGGCGCAGGCGCTGCGGGCGTCGCCTTCCGTCGCCTCGCTCCCTGCGCGCCTGTCGCCCCCGTGACAGCCCGCCGCGAGCCGTCGTATGGTCGCCGCCATGACTCGGCACGGCTGCGCGGTACTGGTCTTCGCGATGATGGCTTCCTGCGGCGGGGCGCGCGGCGGCGTGTCCGGCGACCCGATCCCGATGGGCTGTACCGCCGGCACCTCGGAGGCGTGCTCGTGCGAGAGCGGCGCCTCGGGGACGCGCACCTGCCAGGCCGACGGCACCTTCGCCGCGTGCGCCTGCGCGGGCGAAGACGCGATGGTCTCGATGGACGCGACCGTCGTTCCCGACCTGCCGGGCAGCGACCTCACCCTGCCCGACCTCCCCCAGAGCGAGCCGCCGGCGCCCGACCGCATGGTGACGTGCAGCGCGCCGCGCCTCGACTGCGACAACAACGCCGCCAACGGCTGCGAGACCGACACCACCACCAGCGCGAGCCACTGCGGCCGCTGCAACAACGCCTGCCCCGCGGGCCGGAGCTGCGTCGCCGGGGTGTGCTCGACCGCGAGCTGCCCGACGGGCCAGACGAGCTGCTCCGGCGCGTGCGTCAACACCCAGAACAACACCGCCAACTGCGGCGCGTGCGGCACCCGCTGCAACGCCGGCGACACCTGCGTGAGCGGCCGCTGCACGCCGCCCGCGGGGATGTGCCCGTCGTCGTGCCGCGCCGAGTCCGACTGCGCGCCGTGCCGCACCGCGGGCGACCCGGGCAACTACTGCTGCATCTCGGGGCTCTGCCTCTACATGACCGGCGCGTGCGGCCCGGTGGGCACCGACGGCGGCAGCGGCACCGGCGACGATGTGCCCGACGCCGGCGGCGGTGGCGGCGGCGACGCGGCGTTCGACTGAAAGGGTTCTCGGGGGGGGGGACGGACGGAGCGGGGGA
>JAXLYI010000069.1:0-16672 GCA_046351555.1 Polyangiales bacterium | reverse complement strand
CGTGCACCGTCCCGATGCGCCACCGCGACTGCAACACGACGTATCGGAGCCGCGGCGACCACCCGATGAACTGCGTCGACTGGCGGAGCGCCTCCGCGTGGTGCGGGTGGAAGTTCGCGGGGGGTCGCCTGCCCACCACCGCGGAGTGGACGCTGGCGGCGGGCGGTCGCAGCCGCCGCTTCCCGTGGGGCGACGATCCCGCGGTTGGCCCCGTGTGCTGGACCGAGTCCTTCCCCGTCGGCCAGCAACGACCCCACACCTGCCCGATCCGAGCCCCCGGAGCCGACACGACGCCAGCGGGGGTCCACGGGCTCGGCGCCAACGTCGAGGAGTGGACCGCCGATCCGTGCCTCTTCGTCGGCGGCTCGGAGCACGTGGTGCGAGGGCGCGCGTTCCCATCGCGCGCGTCGGATCCGGAGGTCAAGTGCGGCGGCGACGTCGAGAACCTCGGCGGAGGCCAGATCTTCATCGGCTTCCGTTGCGTCGTCGAGCCGAGCGCGGCGCCATAGCCCCCGCGTGCAGCGAGCGTCGCCGGTGGGCGACGGGATGCGGCTGAAGAGACGGCGCCGAACGTCGGCCACGTGCTTGTCGTTGATGCGCGGTGCGCGCACCTCAGAGGTTCTTCGTGGCGCCGTCGATCGCGCCCCGTCCTTGTGGAGGTTCCATGCCGTCGCGCGTCGCGCCGTCTCGCCTTCCCTGGTTCGAGCGGAACCCGCCCCACGACGACTCGCTAAGAATTTCGTCGCGCGCTTGCAGGCGCACGAGCAGTCGTGCGAGCGTCGTCTCGGTCATCACGATGCGGCCCGCCCGGATCCCATCAAGCGTGCTCCGACCGTGGTCTGCGTGTGGCATCCACTCGTGCGACACGTGGGTGTTGTCGCAGCGTGCCCGACGCCGGTCTTGGGGTGAGGTCACGTCCGCCGGTGACCGAGCGAGCGGACCTCTGGACGTGCGCGTCACGCGGCACCTCGACATCGTCGTGATGAAGAACGCGGACACGCGCTCCTTGTCCGCCGAGGACCTCGCTGGCGCCGTGGCGACAGTCACGGTCCGCCGTCGTCGACTGCGTGTCCGCCGCGCGCCCGCGCGCCGAACCACTCCTCGGCCCCGTCGTCGTCGACGCAGCCGGCGGGTGGTGCGACGGGCCGCGCGCGGCGACCCCGACCCAGCGCCAGAACCTCCAGGCGGCTCCTTCTTCGAGAGGCTCGCATGAGCGCGAGCAGCTCCCGAAGCGGCGCGCGCAGCGAGCAGGTACCGCACCTCGGGCGGTGCAACTTCTGCCTGTACGACGAAGAGGTCGTCGAGTTCGCGGTCGACGACGTC
This sequence comes from Polyangiales bacterium, assembly GCA_046351555.1. GTDB lineage: Bacteria > Myxococcota_A > Polyangia > Polyangiales > CAISKJ01. The sequence goes on along the minus strand of JAXLYI010000069.1, from coordinate 15,349 downwards.
GCCGTGCGTGCATGCCGCGCGTGCAGGGTTGAGGTGCGTGTCGCCCTGCGCGCGCTCGTGGGCGGTGAGGGCCGGGTCGCACTGCTCTCTCAAGCGATCCGCTGGCTGGCCACGCTGCTGACACCGCCCCAACCGCGGAAGACGTCGCTCGCGCACGACGATGCGCGCACGCAAGGAGCGCCGGCGCAGGCGAGGCCACAGCGCGAGCTGCTCACGACGCGCGAGGCGGCGGCGTACTGCGGTTACAAGAGCGCGGACGCCATCCGTAAGGCCGTCTTCGATGGGCGCCTCGTCGCAGCCGGTCGCCGTGGGGGGCATGGCACGCACGTGTTCCGGAGAGCGGACCTCGACCGCTTCCTCCAAGGCCATCCACCTGCTACACCCACGGCGGGACATCCGGCTCTGCCCTCCGCCGAAGGAGGCGCACCCGATGAAGACGAAGTACGTGACTCGCTGGGGCTACACGATCGCAGAGAAGCCGACCCTCCCGGGGGTCTGGCGCAGAAGGGAAGGAGGTTTCCTGGTGCGGGGTCGTGCGACCGACCCCCGCACGAAGCAGCAGCGCGAGGTGCTCCGCGCGCTCGACGAGGTCGACCCCGCGCAGGCGCACCGGCAGCTCCAGGAGCTGCTCGCGGCGATCCGCAACCCGGTGGCGCCGACGACCGCGTCGATGCCGCTGTTCGCCGACTACGCGGTCTCGTTGCTGGCCCGAAAGATCCAGCGCGGTGACATCAAGTCGGCGAAGACCCGCAGGCTCTGGGGCGACGTGCTCGAGCAGCACCTCATCCCGGCCTTCGGCAAGATCGCCGTCGACGAGCTCCGCCGCGCCGACATCCAGCAGTGGCTCGACGACGCCACCGCGAAGATGCGGCGTCCGGAGGAGAGGCGCGTTCTCGTGCCCGGCACCTCGCCCAAGCGTCGGCCGCTCGTCGCGCGGGCGGCGCCGCGCACGATCAACATCCGCTTCGCGATCCTGCGGGTGATCGTGAACGCGTTCGTCGAGGAGTACGACCTGGAGAGGAACCCCATGCGCGGCATCCACCCGCTCGACACGAGCGAGTGGCCCACCTACTCCGAGGAGGAGCCCAACTCCCTCTCGGTGGAGGAGGCGAAGACCTTCCTCGCGAAGATGCGGGCGCTCTTCCCGCAGCATTTCGCGATGACGGCCCTCGGGTTCGCGACGGGGCTCCGGCCGTCGACGCTGCGGCCGCTCCGCCGCGAGGGGCCGCAGGCGGACGTGCTCTGGGAGGACTGCGTGCTCCTCGTCCGGCGCTCGCAGACCCTCGGCGAAGAGGTCATGAACACGACGAAGACGCGCCAGCGGCAGCGGATCGCGCTGCCGAAGGATCTGATCGACATCCTGCGCTGGCACGTCGACACCCTCCCCGACGAGGGCCCGATGAAGGAGAGCGACCTGCTTTTCCCGTCGGAGGTGGGAGGCTTCCGGGCGCCCTCGGTGCTCGACAAGCCGTTCCGTGTCGTGGCGAAGGCGCTGGGGCTGCGCAAGCGGGTGACGCCGCGGGCGATGCGCCGGACGTTCCAGGACCTCGCCCGCGCCGCGTCGGTGGGCGACCTCGTGACCCGCTCCATCTCCGGCCACGCCACCGAGGAGATGCAGCGGCACTATTCGACGGTGGGGGAGATGGAGCAGCGCGACGGGCTCGCGCGGGTCGTCTCGCTCGCGGGGTTCCGGGAGGCCCTGCGCGCGAACGGCGAGAGCTCCGGCCCCGGGGACCAGGTGGTGGGAAAGGTGGTGGGAAACACCCCGTAGAACGACGACGGCCCGTCGGAGGGCTACTCGCAACGGGCCGGAATCAGTGCGCTTTTCTCGGAGCGGGCGACCGGGATCGAACCGGCGACGTTCAGCTTGGGAATGCGAGACTCGCGCGTTTCCAAGCGTTTCGACGCGACGGCGGAGGGGGCTGAAGGGGCGGAAACGGACCACTTCCCGCGTCGTCGGGGCTCCCACCCGTTTCCGCACGTTTCAGCTCGTTTCGACGAAGTCGTCAGAGAAACCGTCAGGGAGATCGCTCGGAGCTCCGTCCCTCTCATCCACCCGCCATCGCCCAAGATGTCACCAGGTTGCGGCGGCGAACCCACGCGCCGAGCCCGCCGGGGAGGTGGCGTGTGCGGCTGCGCGGCGGTTCCGCCAGAGGAGCCCGTGCGGTAGGCTCCCACCGTGGCAGAGGTCGCACCAGACACCCCGTACGCGTACGATCTGGAGCGGCTCTTCGTCGATCAGCCGGACTGGTTCGCGCGGGAGACGGTGCCCCACACCCTCGCGTGGTTGGGGGCGCCGAAGGGGCCGCTTCGTTTCTCCCTCCTCCTGGCCGATGGCCGCGCTTCGGAGCTCACCGTTCGCTGGTCGCGCGAGGAGCTCACGACGCGTCTCCCCGACCTCGAGGCCTCCGTCGCGCGCCTCCTCGAGGGGCGATCGATCCACGCCGAACAGGTGCCGCAGTACGGCGCCTACGGCCTCGCCGGCGTGGTGGCCTCCGCGGTGCTCGGCGTCCGCGTGCTCCGGTTGAGCGCGTGGGCTGCGCCCGACCTGGTGTTCGACAACACGCCGGGCGCGCTCCGCGGGATCGAGGTCGCCGGCCGCTCCCACCGCGGCGCGGCGGGGCTCCGCGAGCTGGCGGAGGAGAAGGCGCCCCCGCTCCGCAGCGCGCCCGGCGTCATGGAGGCGTGGCTCTCGCTGTGGTGCACGACCCCCACCGTGTCATTGCTGCTGAAGGTGCGACCGTGAACCCTCTCTACGAAGCCCACCTCCAACACGCGAGCGGCCTCAAGCTGCGCGCCGTGAGCGCGCGGGCGCAGGGCGATGACGGCGCCACCGTCGCCGCCCTGCTGCTGCACGAAGCCGAGCGATCCGAGCGGCGGGCGCTCCACGCGCTCGGTCCGACCGACCGCGTGACGCGGCTGCGCGCGGCGGTCGAGCGGTGCGGGCTCCTGGTCGAGGCGCGCGACGTGACGACCGTGCTGAGCGAGCGCTGGCCCGAGGTGCTCGACCTCGCCGACGCCTGTGGGCCGAGCGCGGCGCCGCTCCTCGCGCGGCTCCGCCCGGCGGTGGAAGGGCTCGCGGCGGAGTACCACCGGGTGGCCCGCGACCTCCCCGAGCATTTCCCCGCGATCCCTGCGCAGGCGGAGCCCGATGCGCTCCTGCGGCTCCTCGCACAGACCCGGCAACAGGCGACCCTGTTCCCGGGCGACTGGCGTGTGCGCCTCGCCCTCGCGCAACTCGAAGGTCAGCGCGGCGACCACGAGGCCGCGTGGGCCGCCGTGCGTGCGGCGCGGGCGATGGCGCCCGAGGCGATCGACGGCCTCGGCGTCGAGCTCCGCGTGGCGCTCGGCGCGCGGGACTCGAAGCGCCTTCGATCGAGCCTCGACGCCGCCGCGGAGTGGCTGGCCGAAGGCGCCCCGAGCGCGGCGCTCGCGCTGCACGTCGCCGCGGGATGGGCCACGCTCGCGATCACCGACCCGGGGGCGCGTGCGGTGGCCGTCGCGGAGGCCTCGCAGGCGGTCGCCCGGGGCCTTGCCGCGGAGTCCACCGACCCGTTGCTGCGGCGCTGCCTGCGCGCGATGGGCCTTCTGATCGCGGCAGTGCGTGACGGGGCGACGCCGGACCCGTCGCTGCTGGTGCGCGCGGGGCTCCACGACCTCGCCGCGCGATTGGATGGCCCCGCCGACCCGTTGACGCTGCTCCGCTACGCCGACCCGCAGCGCGCCGCGGCGTAGGAAGCTCCATGAGCGCGCGTTCATTCCTCCGGGCGTCGATCATGGTCGTGGCGGGCGTCGCGTGCCGACGCTCGGAGGTCGCGTTGCCCGGGCGGGCGGCCCACCCCGTCTATCACGTCGAGGCCCGGCTCCCGGAGGGATGGGTGGCGACTGCGGGGCACGACCGCATCATCCCGGTGGACACGTGGTTCCTCCACCCGCAAGGCGTGGAGCGCGTCGGCGTGCGGCTGATGCTCGACTGGCAACCACGCCGCGGGCGGCATTCATCGGGCTTCCCGGGCAGGCGCGACGGCGACGAGGTCCCCTCGACGAAGACCGTGGGCGGCGCATCGCGCAGCGGCGAGCTCCTCCTCCGACGCACGGCGTTTCGCGCCGAATTCGACGTCGGTGAGGTGGCGGCCTCGGTCGTCGCCACCGTGGTGACGCCCGGGATTGGTCGTCGATCGACGCCGTCCTGCGCGGCCTCCGCTTCGACCCGAACGCGCACCCCGCGGTCGTGAGCAGCGCCCACCGGGGCCTCGACCTCGCGCGCCGCTGGGCGACGGAGCACGGCTTCCCCACCGATGGCATCGCCAGCACCAGTGAGGACCGAGTGGCGCCGACGCAGCACTTCACGGTGTTCCATCGTCGCGGGCTCGAGTCGCTGACGATCACGCCGGCGACCGGCAGCATCCAGACGCAATGAGCACCGCGTTCGCAGCAAGCCCGGTCCGCCGCGCAACCCGGCGCTGACCCTGCGGCGGCACACCGCTTCCACGCATTTCCGGTGCTATGGGCGAATCGCGCGGAGCGGCGCCGCGAGCTCGGGCGCCGCGGCGCTCATCATGTCGATCAGCATCCTCGGCTCAGCCTCGCCGAGCGCCCCGAGGTCGCGCGACATCCGCGTTCGACCGAGCACCCAGAACAGCGCCGCGAGCGCCCCCCGCGGCAGCCGCGCGACGGCGCCGAACGCCGCGGGGTTGGGCGCGTGCCCGAGCGCCCGCACGATGCGGAAGCCCGCGCGAAACGCCTCCGCGTGCGCGACGGCCTCGGGCCAGGTGACCTCGCCGCGCGCGTGGCTGATCACGCCCGCGGCCATCATCGGCGCCACCAGCGCGGCGTGGGTCCGGAGCCAGCCGTGCATCGACCCCTCGACCGCGGTGGGGATCCCCGCGTCGGAGAACACCTTCGCCCACGACGCGTCGGTGGAGACCGTGCCCGCGCGCACCTGCGGGTGGATGCGCCCGTCGACGAGCAGCGTGAACACCCCCATCGGGAAGCCGAAGGCGAAGCGCGCCGCGCCCACCGCGTCGACCAGCGGCTCGAGCGGCTCGAAGGTGTTGAACATGAACATCACCTTCCGCGCCGCGCTCGCGCGGAGCGCCGGCAGCACCGCCCCCACCTGCGGCGCGAGCACGGTCACCAGCACCAGGTCGTACGCGGCGGACGGGTCGAGCGCCGCCGCCACCGCGACCGCCGCGCGCTCGCCGTCGCCGCGGACGATCGCGCGCTCCCGTTCGAGCGCGGCCAGGCGCGCGCCGCGCGCGACCACCGTGACCTCGTGCCCCGCGCGGGAGAGGATGAAGGCGAACGTGCTCCCGATCGCGCCGGGGCCCACGATGGCGATGTTCATGGGGAGACCGTAGCCACCGGGGAGGTGTGCGAGAACACGCACCGGCGCAGATCGGGTGTGCGTTTCTGCAAAGCGGCCGGCTACGCGAGGTGGCGCTGGATCTCCGCCTCGATCTCGCGCAACACCACGCGGACCCGCGGCGTCTTCCTCGCCGCGCGGAGGAACGCCAGGTGGATCTCGACGGGCGGCGGCTCGGACTCCACGTCGAGCAGCACGAGCGCGGGGTGGGCCGCCCCCTGGGCGCGGTTCAAGAGCCCGACGCCCATGCCGGACGCGACCGCGTGCTCGATCGCGGCGTAGGAGTTGGAGCGGAACACGAGCCTCGTCGCGCCGTAGCCCCGGAGCCACCGCGCGTGCGGCAGGTGGTCGAGCGCGCCTTCGAAGGTGACCCAGTCTTGGAGGGGGGCCGCCGCACGGCGCAGCGCGGCGCCGGGCAGCCGCCGGTCGACGTAGTCGCGCGAGGCGAAGAGGCCGAGGGCGCTCCGCCCCATGCGCTTCGACACCACCGCGGGCGAGGCCGTGGGCGCGATCCGGACGCCGATGTCGGCCTCCCCGCGCGCGATGTTGGCGTTGCGCGACTCGGAGGCGACCTCGACGAAGAGCGACGGGTGCTTCACGCGCAGCCGCGCCAGCGTCTGGGTGATGGGGCGCACGAAGCCCTCGCTCAGCGAGACGCGCACCGTGCCCGCGACCGACGCCTCGTCGGCGTCGCGCCGCAGCGACGCGAGGCCCATCTCGAGCTCCTCCCCGAGCGCGACGAGGCGGAGCGCCAGCGGGTCGAGCCGCGCGCCGTCGTTGCCGCGGTGCACGAGCGGGTGGCCGAGCGCGCGTTCGAGGGCCTCCACGCGCCGCGCCACGGTCGAGGGCGCGACCCCGAGGGCCTTGCCGGCGGCGAGGAAGCTCCCGTCGCGGTGCACCGCGAGGAGCATGCGGAGGTCGTCCCAGCAGGGCGCGTCGGTCGTCATCGCTGCGACACGATACAAGCCGGAGTGCAATTCCGCATGGGGTGCCGTGCGCGGTCGAGGCGCGCGTCAAACGAGCGTGCCGGGCCGGTCATCCGTGGTCGGATCTCCCACGAGGCGGCATTGCGGGGCTGATGAACGGCGCGACGCCGCGGCTCCGTCGCACGCGCGACGACTCGAAGAACCCGCCGCAGGCATCTCGTTGAAGGCAGCGGTCGCACTCCTCGAAGTAGAGGTTCTTCCAGTCGGAGATGCTTCGGCGCGAGAACGGGTGGAGCGACGTGTCGAGGACGCAGAGGGGGTGGTTGTAGAGGGAGACCGCCAGCCCCGCGCGGTGGAGCGTCAGCGTCGCCGCGCGCAGGGCCTCGCCGTAGTCCACCGGGTCCGCCCAGAGCCGGTCGAGGTTGGCGCGCGCGAACCCGACCGGCTCGAGGCCCATCAGGGCGACGTGGTGCACGAAGGTGAGGTTGCGCGCGACGAAGCGGGCGAAATCCTCGATGCGCCCGAGGGTCTCCCGGTGGATCACGAACCGCAGCTCGACGCGCAGGCCCGCCCTCGCGAGCGCGACGATGCCGCGGACCGTCTCTTCGAACGCGCCGCGCGCCTGCACGACGTAGTCGTGGTCCTCCGGGAGGTCGGCGTAGAGGGGAACGCCGAACATGAGGTCGGGGTGCGCGAGCGCCGCGATCGAGCGCGCAAACCCGGGCTCCGCGAAGCGCCGCCCGTTGGTGAGGACGTGCACCGCCGTCCCCGGGAGGTGGTCGCCCAGCGTTCGGATGAGGTCGACGAGGCGAGGCCCGAGCAGGGCCGGCTCCCCGCCCGTGATCCCGACCTCGCGGACGCCGCGCGGCATCAAAGGGATCGCCTCCAGCAGTTCGTCGACCAGCCAGGCGTCGTCGCGCTCCTTCGGCGGCTGGGAGCACATCACGCAGTAGTTGTCGCACCGCTCGGTGACGAGGAAGGAGTTCGACGGCGACGACGCGCGGAGGATGGCGGAGAGGGTGCGGCGGGCGGGGTCGACGCGCAGAACGTCGCCGGGCGCGACGTAGTCGTGGTCGGCGCCGAGGAGGTAGACGTCGCGGAGCCCGGCGACCGGGCGGCGGCTCCGCACGAAGTACGCCCGGAAGCCCTCCACCAGCGGGTCTTCGTCGCCCGCGAGGAGGATGCCGCGCGACCGGAGGTGGCCCTCGGGGGCCGGCTCGGATGCGCTCCAGACGCGTCCGAGGAACGGCGTCGGCGAGCTCTCGGCGAGCGGGACGAGCCCGCGGGCGTGCAGCTTCACCAGCACGTCGTCACACCCACGCGAGGAGCGTCTCGCGCGCCGGCGCGTCACCCTCGAGCAGCGAGAAGACGTGTCGGAGCGCGCCCATCTGCTTCGCGCAGAAGTCACTGAACGCCTTGTGCCCGAGCGCGTCGCCCTGGGTGAGCCGGTGGTACACCGGGTCGGCCCCGCAGTACGGCAGGAAGGCGCAGTCCGAGCAGCCCGGCGCGCTCTCCAGCAGGCTCTCCGTCAGGGGCCCGAGCAGCGCCTCGGAGGTCATCATCGCTTCGTAGGTGTCCCGGTCGAGGTGGCCGAGGCGGAAGGACTCGTCGCCCATCTCCGCGAGCATCCGGCCCTCGTCGGAGGCGTACACCGACCCGTCGTAGTTGTAGACGACCGCGCCGATCCCGATGCCCGCGGGCGACTGGAGGTCGACGTAGCGGGCGCCCGCCGGGCAGAAGATCTTCTGGAGGAGGACGGCGGTGTAGTCCTCGCGCAGCGGGCGGCCGGCCGCGTTGACGCGGAGGACGTGCGCGAGGCCGCGGCGGTAGAAGCGGAGCCAGTCGTCGACGCCGTAGCGCCGCACGAGGCTCCGCGCCGCGTAGCCGTAGGGGCTCAGGCTGCGGAGGAAGACGCTCGGCAGGCCGAGGCGCACGTACTCGTCGACGATCTCCTCGACGCGGTCGAGGGACGCGGGCGTCGTCGTCATCAGGGCGGCGACCCGGTCCGGGCCGAGCGCGCGACGCACGCGCTCGATGCCGGCGACGGTGAGCGCGTGGCTGCTCGCGCCGCGGGCGGGGCGCTGGGCGTCGTGGAGGTCCGCGGGCCCGTCGAGGGAGGTGGAGAAGTGGACGTCGTGCCGGCGGCAGAACGAGAGGACCTCGTCGTCCAGGCGGGAGAGGTTGGACGCGATGACGAACTGGACGTTGCGGCCGTGCGCCGCGTTGAGCGCCTCGACGCGCTCGACGACGTGCGCGACGCGCTCGAAATGGAGGAGCGGCTCGCCGCCCTGGAACTCCACCTTGAGGTCGCGGTTCGGGCTCCGAAACATGAAGTCGATCGCCCGCTCGGCGTGCTCGGCGCTCATGTCGAAGCGGCCGCCCGCGGCCTCCCCGCGGCGCGACACCTGGCAGTACTGGCACGACAGGTCGCACCGCAGCGTGACGACGAACAGGTGGAGCCCGGTCGACGCCGCCAGCGGCTCCGCCCGCGTCCGGTATGCGAGCGGCAGCAGTTCGAAGGCGGCCGAGTCGTCGCTGTCGTAGAGGAAGTGGCGGGCCTTGAGCGCGCGGTAGACGTCGCTCCGCGGGTCGAGGCGGTGGTGTACCAGCGCCTCCAGGGACGCGCGGTCGACGCGGAGGTAGTCGCCGACGTCGTTGGTGACGAGGTAGGCGTCACCGTCGAGCCGGTCGAAGCGCAGCGGCAGGAGTCGGTAACCGGCGCGCGGGAGGAAGGCCTCCCTCGATTGAAACGTCGACGCCATCTCACTCCCGCGGCGCGAGGCCGGTCCGAGAGAACGCAACCGCCATCAGGAGGGCCCGCACCTGCGCGGTCTCGTCGCGCACCTTCTCGCGCAGCTCCTGGTCGAGCAGTTCTTGAAAGAAGCGGCGGGCCGCGGCGCGCGCGGCCGCCTCCGCCGTCCCCTCCGGGAAGGCGAGCGCGACCGGGAGCGTGTCGCCGTCCGGCGAGCCGAGCCGCGCGGTGCACTGCCGCGCGAGGCGGTAGCCGGCGCGCTGCACCGCGGCGAGGCGGTAGACGCGCAGGTCGAGGTCGAAACGGATCTCGCCGTCGACCCAGGTCAGGATGCTGCCGCCTTCCATCCGCTGTGCTCCGTCACCACTCGATGGTCACCACGCCGGTCTGCCCCTCCGTGAGGGTGATCGTCGTGGTCGTGTCGCCGGCGTAGGCGTTCTCCACGCGGACCTGATGGGCGCCCGGCGTCAGCGTGAGGACGCCCGTCGAGTCCTGCCCCACCACCCGACCGTCGACGATGATCCTGCCGCCGGGGTACGCGACCAACGAGACGTGCGCGGGGCGGGGCGGGCGGGGCGGGGCGGGGGGCGGCGCCGCAGCGGGGGGAGGCACGGGCGCCCATCGGGTCGTGCCGGAGTAGTGGTTCGAGTGGCTCGAGCGGCTCGAGTAGTGACTGCTATGGGAGCGGTGGGAGCGGTGGGCGACAAAGGTCAGGTCCGCTGACTGTGGCGGCACCAGGAGGAGCGGCGCGCCGTCGTCCGGCTCGTCCGCCGCTCGGTGGAGGTCGCGCATGAGGCCACGAGGCAGCGGTCCCCCCTCGGCCTCTGCGCCCTCGATGATGGAGAAAACCACGGAGCCGAGCAAGGCGATCGAGGGCGGCAACCCCTTCTGCATGGGTGGAATGATCCCGGCACCGCCGCCGCGAAGTCAAGGTCGCCGCGGGACCCGCTGGACCGCGATGCGTGCCGCTCGATAGGATCGCTCGTTGATGGTGTCGCAATGGGATGGCGTGCCCCAGGAGGTGCGCGAGGCGGTCGGGCGGTGGGGGCGTGCGGTCTTCGCGGCGCCGCGGGTGGAGGAGTTGATCACCGAGGCGCGCCCGCGGGACGAGGTCATCGCGCGGGTCCTCACCACGGTTGCGCGACGCGAGCTCTTCGAACAGAAGGCGCCGGCGAGGCCCGGCGAAGCGGCGCGTGAAGGCGCCATCGATGCGTCGCAGCTCGACCCCTTCGCGGGCTCGCGCGAGTCACTCCGCGACGCGACCTTGCGCCTCGTGCCGTGCTCGACGTGCCGCGGGTCGGCGCGGGTCCCGTGCGCGGCGTGCGAGGGGAGCGGACGCGCGCGGTGCCCGGAGTGCAGCGGCTCCGGCAGCATCCGACGCTACTACAAGAAGTCGAGCCGGCTCATCCAATGCCCCGGGTGCCGCGCGAGCGGGCGCGTTCCCTGCGGCGCCTGCGCGCGCTCCGGCGCGGTCGCGTGTGGCGCCTGCGCGGCGACCGGGAAGGAGCGGTCGTGGTGGGACTTCCGCGAGACGACCGCCACCACCGTGCGGTTCTCCGCCGACAGCACCGTCATGGCCGCGCACCCGGACCTCTCCGCCGAGCGCCCCCTCACGGCGGCGGAGCTCGGCCCGTTCACCGTTCACGTCGGGGTCGACTGCCAGGGCCCCATCCCCCCGGGGCCGCTCCTCCCCGAGGACGAGGTTGTGCGTGCCCGGCTCACGCCGGCCGTCGACGCGCGCCGCGAGCGCGTCGTGGCCCAGCAGTACGTCCGCTTCGCCGCCCGCTGCGTCGACGTCGCCTACGAAACCTGCGGCGCTCGCGCCGTGGTGACGCTCTCGGGGGCCGGCCTCGTCGGCGCGATCACGCCGGACGCGCGGCGCCCGATCCGTCGGCGCGTGTGGCTCACCCTCGCGGCGGCGGTTGCGCTTGCCGTCGCCGGGGGCTTGTTCGGCGCCGCCCTCGAAGGGCCGACGGCCTACTTCGACGCGCCCAACCTCGCGATCGAGTTGCTCCTCCTCGGCGGGGTGCTGGCCGCTTTGACCGCCCTGTGGGGGCGCCTCCGGGCGCGGCGCCCGACGGGACCAGCGTGGCCCTTGCGCACGACCGAGCGCTTCCTGCCAGCGGTTGCGGCGGCCCTGTTGCTCCTCGCCCCCGCCGTCCGCGCCGCCGTCGCTCCGAGCGTCTCCGAAGCGCGCGGGGCTCTGGCGCGGGGGGACCTCGCCCGCGCCCGCGTGGTGGCCGACGCGCTCGTGGCGACGCGGTCGAGCGGGGCTTCGGCGCTCCTCGACGACCTCGAGGTCGCCGAGGCCGGGCGACTGGCGGGCGACGCGCGGATCGCCAAGCTCGACGCCGTGGCCGCGCGCAACGGCGCCCGCGCGACGGAGGCGCGGGCGGCCGCGCGGCAGGCCCGCCTCGACGGCGTGCGCGCGTCCCTCGCGTCGCACCAGCCGGCCGCGGCGCTCGCCCAGCTCGACCGCTCGGGCCAAGCGCTCGCCGCGGACGCCGACGCGCAAGAACTCCGCGCAACAGCGTTGGACGCGCAGGTGGCGGCGTGCGCCGACGACCTCTGCCGCTTCCAGGTCTCCCGCTCCGCCCACGCCGCGCGGCCCACCCCGGCGCGGGCCGCGCAAGCCACGGGCGCGAAGGGGCACCTGCTCCGAACGCTCGCGGCACGAGGTCGATTGGCGGAGCCGCGCGCGGCGGTCCGGGCGCTCCGCGCGACGACCGAACTGGCCGATCGCGCGGCGGCGGACGAGGACCCTGACGTCGCCCGCACAGCCCGCGAGGCTGCCGCGTGGGCGGAAGGTGAACGCGCGCAGATCGCCCTCCTTGGCGCCCCTCAGGACGCGGTGGATGACCTCCTCGGACGGCGCGCCGGGACCGCGGCGACCACCTCCTGGCCCGACCTCCAGGGCGTCGCGGTGTACCCCGCCGTCGCCGCGGACCGCTGCGTCGGGTTGTATGTGGTCGGCGCGGCGGCGGGGGCGCGCAGCCTCGACGGCCGCCTGCCCGGCCTGTCGAGGCTGGCGTTGCAGGCGACCGGTGCTCCGACGCCCCCGCTTCGAAGACGCGGCGGTGGTCGCGGCGCGGACGCGGTCACGCGCTGGCGCCAAGGCCGCCACAACGTCGTCGCGCGCTGGCGCGGCACCGCACTGATGGAGCTTCGCATCGGGGAGGTGAGGCCGTGAGCGGAGAGGGCGGAGAGGGGCCTTACCTGGAGCCCGTCGACGACGTGCCCGCGGCGGATGAGCGCCCCTATGTGGAGCCGGTGTACCTGGAGGTGGCGACGGCCGATGAGTCGGCCAAGGCGCCACAGGAGGGGCCGCCGCGGAAGCGGAAGGTGCGCGCCGCGAGGGAGCAGCCGGAGGCCGACGCCGTCTGGCTCGCGGTGCTCGCTGCGGTGATGACGGAGCGCCCGCTCCTGCTCGCCCTGTGGCCCGACGCGACGGCGGCGGCGATGCTGCGGCAGCCGCCGACCCCCGACCGACTCGCGGAGCGCTGCGGCGAGGCGATGCGTGCGTTCGACGCGATCGCGCGGCGCGACGACGACGCTCGCGCGAGGGCGGACGTCGCGCACCGGTCGCTCCAGCAGAAGGTGAGCGAGCACGCGACGCCGGCCCTCCTCCGCGACGCGGCGGTGGAGGCGCTGCGGGCGGTGCAGCTCCGCGACCTCGCGGCCGCGCTGACCGTGATCGCGGCCGGGGCGCGCCACCTCGACGGGGACGACCTGCGCCGCCTCGCCGTCGCGGCGGCGGACCGGGGGCTGACGGGCGAGGACGCGCGGGGCCTCGCGGCGCGCGAGGGGTACGAGCTCCGCGAGGGGGAGAACACCTGGTCGGCGCTCGACGCGCTCCCGGGCGCCCCGCGGAGCCTCGCCGCGGCCGCCGCCGCAGTGCTCCGGAAACCGACGCCCGCGCTCCAGGCCCTCCGCGACGGCGCGGTCGCGCGCTGGGTCGCGGCGAACGACGGCCCCGCGGACGTGATCGAAGGCGTCGACGACGCGCGCAGGACGTTCGAACGGGGCTCGGCCGAGGGGCTCGCGCTCCATCGTCTGGCGTGGGCGCTGGGGGGCCGCGAGCTCGTCCCGCTCCTCGCGACCGCCGTGTCGACCCCCGAGGAGCTCGCCGCCGAGCTGCGCAGCCGCCGCGTCACGCCCCAGGCGCTCGCGGTGATCGCGCGCGAGGGGACGCTCGCCGCGTGGCTCCGGCTGCACGGCCGCGGGAGCGCGGCGGACGCCGCGGACCTTCTCGCGAAGGGGGCGCCCTCGGGGCCGCGGCGCCTCGGGTGGGCGCTCGGGGAGCCGTTCGCGGTGGGCGGGCGCTCGTTCAGCGACCCGAGCGCGCTGGCGCGCGAGGCCGCCGAGGCCCTCGACCTCCGCGGCCCCCTCGGGGAGTGCTACGCGTCGGGCGACCTGCTCGCGTGGCTGGAGTCGCTGCCGCCGACCTCGCGCCACGAGGACTGGATCCTCGCGCTGCGGGACGCCTCGCAGCGGGCGTTCGCCGACACGCTCGCGCTGTGGTCGTGGGTCTACCGCCTCGCGCGGCGCCGGACGCTCACCGTGGCGAGCGGGCGCGGCCAGCTCGTGACGCTCACGAGCCTCGAGCAGTTGAAGGTGACGCAGCAGGTCGCCGACGTGTGGGACGGGCTGAAGCTCGCGCTCCGCACGGGGGACCTCGCCGGGTGGCTCGGCGTGCTCGGCTTCGAGAGCTCGCTCGACCTGCCCCGCCCTCCGGTCGACGAGGACATCGAGCTCAACGCGCTCCTGTGGGAGGTGGGTCACCGCGGGCTCGTGCTGGAGTGGGGGAGGCGCGACTTCGCGGTGAGCGCGCTCACCGACCTCGTGCGAGCCTACCAGGAGGACTGCGCCCAGCTGGAGGGGCAGGTGCGGCGCGGCTACGTCCTCGCGTGGCTCGACCGCTTCCACGGCGAAACGCCGATCGTGGGGAAGGTGAAGCTGCGCGACGTCACGGAGGCGTTTCGCGCGGAGATCCCTCGCCTCCCGTCGGGGTACACCGGGCTGAAGCTCGCCTTGCTGTGCGGGCTCCGCTACCTCCCCGTGGACCCGACCCGGCCGGGCGACGCCGCCAACCATCGGGGCTTCGTCGGGGTGGGAAGCACGGGCGCGGCCGGCGCGTGGGAGCCGCTGCGGGAGCACGTCGCGCAGGGGGCGGCCCAGCTCTGGCTCGCGCGCCTGCCGGACGTGGGGCCGCGCCGAGGCCCTGCGCTCGCGCTGGGTGCTTTCATGGAGGTGTCGCTCGACGCGCTCGACAGTGACGCGACCGCGAGCTCCCCGCCCGCACCCGCGAAGGGGCGCGGGCGCAAGCGCGTCGCGAAGCCGCCCGCGCGGCCGATCGACGCGACCATCGCCCGACTCGCGAAGGCGCTCGGCAACCCTCAGCCCTCACCGGCGCTCGCCGCGGAGTTGTCCGGTCGGGTCTCTGCACCGCCCGGCGCGGCCGCCGACGCGCCTGCTCGCGCCAGCGTCGCGCCGCCTCTTCCGAGCATTCCACCGCGCGCGAGCGTTGCACCGCCTCCCCCGAGTGTTCCGCCGCGCGCCAGCGTCGCGCCGGCGTCGAACCCCTACCTGCCCGGCCAGCCGCTCCTCGTCTTGCCGCCGCCCTCCACACCTCCGCCGCCTTCCACGACTCCGCCGCCCTCAGCGCCTCCTCCGCCTCTGCCCGCGGTACCTGCGGAGGCGCCACGAGTCTCCGTCGCACCTGCATCGATGCCCGCGTGGCGGCCGTCCCAGCAGGCCGCTCCGCAACCCTCGTTCACCGTGTGGGCCGAGCCCTCGGCGCCAATCGGTCCGCGAGCGGTGACCCCGGCGGGCCCGCCACCCGAGGCTCTCTCGCGTGCATGGTTCGCGGGTCTCACGGGAGGGCAGAGCGCGGTGTTCGCGCTCGCGCTGCTCGTGCTCCTGGTGCCCGTGTGCTGCTGTTTTGTCGGGGCGTTCGGCGCTGGGCGCTGACCGCCCACAGCCACAGCGCCGTCCAGGTGACGCATCCCATGACCGCGGGCGGCAACCTTACCGTGGGGTTCGAGGCGTTCGATGACCGGCCCGGTTGGGCTGGGGCCTCCCGCGATGAGCGATCCGGCGCGATACTCGCGGTCGAGGCGCATGCGCCGCCGTGGGCTCCACGCGCTCGCGATTTCCCTTGAGCGCGCTCCTTGCGCTGCGGAAGATCGGTCCACTTTGGGGCGTCGCAGTCCTTCCGACACCGTGGCCCAGATCCTCCGCGCGCTGCTCGAGCAGCGCACCTGGCGGCAGGACGAGCTCGCCCGCCACCTCGGCTTGACCACCCGT
>JAXLYI010000068.1:0-17895 GCA_046351555.1 Polyangiales bacterium | reverse complement strand
GGAAGAAGTACAAGAAGTGCTGCGGTCGCTGACCCCGCGAGAGCACCCGCCGGTTCGATCGCGCAGCGTTCGGCGTACGCGCTCGTCAACCCCGGCCCGACGCCTGGACCAGCCCTTCGAGCCACTCCCGCGCGATGTCGATCCGCCCGCGTCCGAGCGCTTCGAGGGCCCGCTCGACCGCGCTTGCTACATTGCTACACGCTCGGCACGTCAGACCGTGCTCGACCGCGTTCGCGTCCTCCAGCGCCTCCTCGCGAACCCTTTGTTTCGCAGTGGAATCCACGCCCAACCGATTTCGACCGAGCTCCACCGAGGTACCCGAATCAGCATTCGACTCCCGGCGCCTCCACCCTGTAACAGATTGAAAAGCCTCGGGAATCGCCTCGCGCAGAGCAAGGCGTGTAGCGAAGGGCGGGTCGGTGCCGAGAGGCTCCCCCGCCCTTTCTGCATTCTCCTCCCGCGCGATGTCGATCCATTCACACCCATGACACTTGTCATGGTCGCCCCCGCCGCGCGCGCCTAGGGTCGCTCCTCACCGGAAGGAGACGCGCCCCGTGAACCCCGCCCGCACCACGCGCCGCCGCTCGCTCCCCATCCTCCCCGACGAGGTCACGACGGCCGACGCGGCCCGGTGCCCCATCGGCCTCGCGGCGGGCTGCGCCGACGGCGCGCCGTGCCCGCTCACGCCGCACGCCTTCGCCGCGGGGACGGCCCTCGGCGCCGAGGGCGCGCCCGCCGACCGCGTGTGGTACCTGCGGCGCGGGTCCGTCGCGCTCTACCGCGACGCGGGGCCCGAGGGCGGGGAGTTCCCGTGGGTGATCCGGAAGGCCGGGGCGCTGGTGGGCGAGGAGGCGCTCGTGCAGGACGACTTCTCCGACACCGCCGTCGCGCTCACCGCGGGCGCCGCGTGCGTCGGGCGCCGCGACGAGCTGCGCGCCTGGATCGACCGCGGCGGCGACGCGGCCCGCACCGTCCTCTCGCTCGTGATCCGCGCGCGGGTGGAGGCGGCGCCGCGCCCCTCGACGCCCGACGGGAGCGCGCCCCGCCGCGTCGCCCGGTGGCTCGCCGACGAGGCCCGCGGCGGGTGCGCGCCGCCGCTCCCGCGCCACGTGCTCGCCGGGCTGCTCGGTATGAAGCCCGAGACCCTCTCCCGCGCCCTCGCCGCGCTCGCCCGCGCCGGCGCCGTCCGCGTCACGCGCCGCGAGGTGCGCGTCGTCGACGCGGCCCGCCTGCTCGCCGCCGCGGACGGCCCCGCGCCCCGCGCGTTGACGACCGATCCCGCAAACAGGTAGACAGCTCACTGGTTTTCACAGGAGGACGACGATGACGACGTTGTACGAGCAGCTCGGGGGCGAACCGGCGGTGGACGCCGCGGTGGACATCTTCTACCGCAAGGTGCTGGCCGACGAGCGGATCAGCCGCTTCTTCGACGCGGTGGACATGCAGGCGCAGGCGGCGAAGCAGAAGGCCTTCCTCACGATGGTGTTCGGCGGACCCAGCCGGTACACCGGCCGCGACATGCGCACGGCCCACGCGCGCCTCGTGGCCAACGGCCTCGGCGACGCCCACTTCGACGCCGTCATCGAGAACCTCGCGGCCACCCTCCGCGAGCTCGGCGTCGGCGACGCGCAGATCGGCCAGGTCGCGGCCATCGCCGAGAGCGTCCGCGGCGACGTCCTCGGCCGCTGAGATCCTCCATGCCCACCCTCACCTGGCAAGGCCGGGCGCTCGCCCTCGACGCGGGCGAGACCGTGCTCGACGTCCTCGACCGCGCGGGCGAGCGGGTCGCCTCCTCGTGCCGCGTCGGCGCCTGCCAGTCGTGCCTGGTGCGCGCTCGCGGCGGGGCGCCCCCGGCGGGCGCGCAGAAGGGCCTGCGCCCAGCGCTCGCCGAGCAGGGCTACTTCCTCGCGTGCCAGGCGCGCCCCGACAACGACCTCGAGGCCGCCCCGGCCGACGACCTCCCGCGGGTGCGCGCGGCGGTGGTTCGCGTCGAGCGTCCCGCGGCGGACGTCGCACGGATCTTCCTCGCGCCCGAGGCGCCCTTCGCGTACCGGGCGGGCCAGTTCGTTCATGTGGCGCGGGCCGACGGGCTCACGCGCCCGTACTCCCTCGCGGGCGTGCCCGACGACGCGCACCTCGAGCTCCACGTCCGCCGCGCGCCCGGCGGCGCGATGAGCGGCTACCTCTGCGACGCGCTCGCGCCCGGCGACGTCCTCACGCTGCGGGGCCCCGCGGGGTCGTGCTGCTACGAGAATGGGCGCCCGTCGCAGCCCCTGGTGCTCGCGGGGACGGGCACCGGCCTCGCGCCGCTCCTCGGCGTCGCCCGCGACGCGCTCGCGCGGGGGCACGAGGGGCCGATCACGCTCCTCCACGGCGCGGTCACCGCTGCGGGGCTCTACGCCGACGACGTCCTCACGGCGCTCGCGGCGCGCCACCCGACGCTGCGGTACGCGCCCTCCGTGCTCGACGCGCCGCCCGGCGACCCGCGCGGTGGCGCGATCCGCGAGCGCCTCGGCCGCGCGCTGAGGGAGGCGCCGGGGGCGAGGGTGTTCCTGTGCGGGCCGCCGGAGACGGTGGGGCCGATGCAGCGCGACGCCTTCCTCGGCGGCGTGAAGCTCCGCGACCTCCTCGTCGACGCCTTCGTCACCGCCCCGCCCGCGCGGTGAGCCCTCGCCGCGCGGCGAGTCCGTGGACTACCTTCGCCCCGTGACGTGCTGTCTGACTTCATGGTCGTCGGAGGACGCGCGCCGAATGCCCGTTGGGTTCGGTGAGCGCGTCTGCTCGCGGCGCCGCGTGCCCGAGGGGTCGTCGATCGCATCGAGTGCCCTCTGCGTGCGGGTAGGGTCGTCGATCGCATCGAGTGCCCGCTGCGTGCGGGTAGGGTCGTCGATCGCATCGAGTACCCGCCGAGTGCGGGTGGGGTCGTCGATCGCATCCGGTACCCGCCGAGTGCGGGTAGGGTCGTCGATCGCATCGAGTACCCGCCGAGTGCCCAGGGTTCGCCCGCCCGCCCTCGCTAAGGGGTTTAGGCTCACCCTGGGCTACCTTCACGGGATCATCCGCCCGGTGGCGGATTCCGGGAGCCGGCGCAAGTTGCGGGCGTTGCACGTCGCCCACGTCGCCTCGTTGGGAGCCCGGTACCGACCGGGCAATCCCATGCAGGTTGCCCAGGGTGAGCCTAAACCCCTTAGCGAGGGCGGGCGGGCGAACCCTGGGCACTCGGCGCCGCGAGCAGACGCGTCCACCGAACCCCACCCGCACTCGGGGCCGCGAGCAGACGCGTTCACCGAACCCAACGGGCACGCGGCGCTGCTCCCCGACAACCATGAGACCCGAGGGCGCGCCCCGTGACCCGCAGCCCCCTGCGCCACTTCCCGCCCGCGCTCTTCGCGCCCGCCATGGCGACGGGCATCGTCTCGGTCGCCGCGCAGCTCACCGGACGCCCCGCCGTCGCGCGCGCCCTCCTCGCCGTCAACGTCCCGCTCTTCATCGCGCTCTGGCTCGCCGCGCTCGCGCGCGTCGCGCTCCACCGCGACCTCGTCCTCGCCGACCTCCGCGACCAGACCCGCGCCGCGGGCGTGTTCTCCGCCGCCGCCGCCACCGCCGTCCTCGGCGCGCAGTGCCTCGTCGTCGGCGCGTCGCCCGGCGTCGCAACGGTGCTCTGGGGCGCGGCGCTCGCGCTCTGGGCGGGGCTCACCTACGGGGTCTTCACCGCGCTCATCGTCGCGCCGGAGAAGCCGCCGCCTGGCGAAGGGCTCCACGGCGCGTGGCTCCTCGTTGTCGTCGCCGCCCAGTCGGTCGCCTCGCTCGGCGCGCAGGTCGCGCCGGGCCTCGCGGCGCATCGCGTCGAGGCGCTCCTCGTGAGCTTCGCGCTCTGGTCGAGCGGCTCGGTGCTCTACCTCTGGATCGCCGGCGCCCTCCTCCACCGCCTCCTC
The DNA here is from genome assembly GCA_046351555.1 of Polyangiales bacterium. Taxonomy (GTDB): domain Bacteria; phylum Myxococcota_A; class Polyangia; order Polyangiales; genus CAISKJ01. The sequence goes on along the minus strand of JAXLYI010000068.1, from coordinate 13,960 downwards.
TTCCTCCGCGTGAGCGCGGCGCAGCTCACCCCGCCCTACTGGATCTGCATGGGCGCCGCCGCCGTCTCGACGCTCGCCGGCGCCTCCCTCGCCGCGGCCGCGCCCGCCGCGCCCTTCCTCGCGTCGATGCTCCCCTTCGTGCGCGGCCTCACCGCGCTCTGGTGGGCGACGGCGACGTGGTGGGTCCCGCTCCTCCTCGCCCTCGGCGCGTGGCGCCACCTCGGGAAGCGCCATCCCCTCCGCTACGACGCGCAGGCGTGGGGGGCAGTCTTCCCGCTCGGGATGTACGCCGCGTGCACCGCGCGCCTCGCGCACCTGCTCGACGTCCCCTCGCTCGACGCGGTGGCGCGCGCGGCCTCCCTCGTCGCGCTCGGGGCGTGGGCGGCGACGTCCCTCGGCGCCCTCGCCAGCGTCCGCGCGCCCGCGTCGGAGTAGCGCGAACCCCTACCGCGCGAGCGCCTCGATCGCGCGGGCGGTGGGCTCGACCGGCTGTCTGAGCCCCTCGAGCTGCCCCGCAACCCTCCCCTCCGCGTCGAGCACCGTGAGCACGTTGGAGTGGGTGAACTCCCCCGGCCCGACGCGGCTGTACTGGACGCCGAGCACCGTGGCGAGCGCCCGGATGTCGTCGTCGTCGCCGCGGAGGAGCGCCCAGCGCGACGCGTCCATCCCGCGCTCGGCGGCGAGCGAACGGAGGCGCTCGGGGGTGTCGGTGGCGGGGTCGAAGGTGACCAGCACGAAGCGCGTGTGCGCGCGCGCCGCGGGGTCGAGCGCGGCCTCCAGGCGCTTCACGTCGCCGAGGAGGATCGGGCAGACGCTCCGGCACGTCCCGTAGAACATCAGCACGACGGCGGGGCCGCCGCGGAGGGAGGCGAGTTCGAAGGGGCGGTCGAGCTGGTCGCGCCACGCGCCGCCGAGGAGGAAGACGGAGGTGTCGGGCGGCGGCGACAGCGCGCGCGGCGCGGCGGCGTCGTGGTGGCAGTGGCAGGGCGCGGCGTCGCGGCCGGCGTCGGTGGCGTGCGTCCCGCGGCGGCAGGCGGCGAGCGCGAGGGCGAGCGCGAGGGCGAGGCGGCGGGCGCTCACGGCGCGCCCCCGTCGGCGACGTCGCGGGCGCAGCGGAAGCCGAGGTTGTGGACGGCGTACGCGCCGCGGAGGCTCTGGCGGAAGGCGTAGCGCATGAAGGCCGCGTAGTCGCCGGTGTCGCGCGCGCCGAGGCTGGCCGCGCCGCAGAAGCGCGCCGCGCCGGGCCCGGTGCTGTCGCGGCTGTCGGTGACCACCATCGCGGAGTTGAAGTCCTCCACCCACTCCCAGACGAGCCCGTGGAGGTCGTGGACGCCCCACGCGTTGGGGCGCCACGCGCCGACGGGGCCGGGCGGCAGGTCGCCGGGGCGCGCGTACCACGCGAGGATGCGGGCGACGGTGGCGGGGTCGCGCGGCGCGTCGAACGATCGCTCGGAGGCGCGCGCGACGAACTCCCACTCGGCCTCGGTGGGCAGTCGCCGCCCGACGCTGCGGCAGAAGGCCCTCGCGGCGAACCACGACACGCGCGTGACGGGGCGCGCGGGGTCGACCGCGGGCCCCGGCGCGTCGGCGCCCGCCCAGTGCGCGAGGTAGCCGGCGTCGGCGAAGAGGGCGCGGACGGCGCCGCGGCGCCACGCGGGGTTGGCGCGGACGAAGGCGGCGAAGCGCGCCTCGGTGACGGGCACGACGTCGAGGAGGAAGGGGCGGACGGTGACCGTCGGGCGCGCCGCGAGGCGGTAGAAGGGCGCGTACGTCCCGCCGCGGACGGCACGCATGTCGGCGGGGACGTCGGCCTGCGCGGAGGCGGCGGACCCCCACGCGACGAGCGCGGCGACCGCGGCGAGGACGCGGCGGGTCACGGGTGCCCCGTGGTCGGCGGCGCGGCGAGGCTGGCGCGGACGGCGGCGACCTCCGCGGTGGTGACGGCGTCGCCGTGGTTGTCGAAGTGGCTCCGCACGTAGGTGAGCACGTCGGCGATCTCGTGGTCGGTGAGGTTGGCGAGCGGGGGCATCGCGCCGTTGAAGGTGTTCCCGTTGACGGTGACGGGGCCGCTCAGGCCGGCGAGGACGACGCGGATCGCGCGGGTCTTGTCGGCGGCGAGGAAGTCGGACGCGGCGAGCGGCGGGAAGACGCCGGGGAGGCCCTGCGCGGTGCGCTGGTGGCACGCGGAGCAGGTGCCGATGAAGGTCGCCTCGCCGGGCGCGAGGGTGGCCCCGTCAGCGACGCCGGCCTGGAGGGAGGCGACGTGCGGGGACTGGTCGCCGAGGTAGGCCTCGTCGACCTCGCGGCCCGAGTAGACGACGCCGTCCTCGGGGCCCGCGACGCGGAGCATGCCGAGCGTTCCCTTGTGGAAGGTGCGGAAGAGCGAGTGGTCGACGATGATGAAGGTGCCGGGGACCTCGACGCGGAAGTCGGCGATGGCCGAGCCGCCCGCGGGGACGAGCGTGGTCTGCACGTTGGCGTTGGGGCGCGATCCGCCCTCCGGGTACACGCGGTCGAAGATCTCGCCGATGACGTGGAACGAGCTCACCAGGTTGGGCCCGCCGTTGCCGACGAAGAGGCGCACGCTCTCGCCGACGCGCGCGGTGAGGGCGCCGGCGCCGGTGAGCGCGCCGTCGCGGCCGTTGAAGACGACGTAGGCGGGGTTCTCGTCGATGGCGCGGCGCATGTCGAAGGGCTGCTGCCCCGGCTCGCGGTAGTTGCCGCGGGTGTAGAACTCCCCCTGCATCACGTAGTACTCGCGGTCGACGCGGGGCCACGCCCCCTCGGGCTCGACGGCGATGAGCCCGTACATCCCGTTGGCGACGTGCATGCCGACGGGCGCGGTGGCGCAGTGGTAGACGTAGACGCCCTCGTTGAGCGCGCGGAAGGTGAACTGCGTCTGGTGGCCCGGCGCGGTGAAGGTGCTCGTCGCACCGCCGCCGGGGCCCGTCACCGCGTGGAGGTCGATGTTGTGCGGCATCGTGCTCGACGGGTGGTTCTGGAGGTGGAGCTCGACGAGGTCGCCGCGGCGCACGCGGATCATGGGGCCGGGCACGGTGCCGCCGAACGTCCAGAACGTGTAGGTCGCGCCGTCGGCGATGGGCCGCGTCACCTCGCGGACCTCGAGGTTCACCACCACCTTCGCGGGCGCGGCGCGGCCGGTGGGCGGCGGGAGCGCGGGCGGCGCGAACAGCGGGTGCTGCACCACCGGGAGCTGGGCCTCGGTCACGGGCGCGAGCGGCGCGGCCTCGCGCTCGGCGGGCGCGGCGGGCCCCGTGTTGTGCGTGTGGGCAGGGACGGTGGTCTGCGAACAGCTCAGGAGCAGCGCGACGAGGACGTGGGGCGGGGCGATGGGGCGCATGGGGCGGGCGTTCCTTTCGGGGGACACCCGCGCTTGATAGGGCGCGCGGCGGGCGCGATCGAGGCCGCCGCGCGCGCGTCGTGACCGTCGTCATCTCGGCGCCGCGGACTGACGGACGTCATCGCGCCGCGCGCGGCGGGCTCAGTAGCCCGACGGGCAGGACATCGTGAACGAGTCCGGCCGGCAGTCCCCGTTGCAGTAGCGCCACACCGGGCCGTTGTACGCGTTGGTGACGGTGTTGCGGTCGAGGCAGACGTTCCCGCCCGGGGTCCGCGCGAACACCGACCACTCGTAGCAGACGCCCTGCGCGAACGACGTCGTCCACGTGGCGCCGGGCTCGACCCAGGTGCCCGAGCAGCTCCGCGCGCAGGCGTTGCACCCGAGCGAGACGAAGACCCGCGAGCGGTTGCAGCGGTTGATGAACGTGTAGGCCGCCGTGAGGCCCTCGTCGACGCGCCCGTCGCAGTTGTTGTCGCGCAGGTCGCACACCTCCGCCTGCGGCCGCGGCGCGCTGCACCCCGCCCACGACCCGCCGGCGCACGTCTCGACCCCCGCCCCGCAGGCGTTGTTGCACGCGCGCGTGAGCCCCTCGTCGACGCGCCCGTCGCAGTTGTCGTCGACCCCGTTGCACACCTCGGGCGACGGCGCGCGCCCGCTGCACGCGCCCCAGGCCCCGCGGTCGCAGCGCTGCGACCCGGCCCCGCACGCGCCGGCGCACGAGCGAGTCAGCCCGTCGACCACGCCGTCGCAGTCGTCGTCGACCCCGTTGCAGACCTCGGGCGTCGGCGACCGCCCCGAGCACGCCGACCACGCGCCGCCGACGCAGGCCTGCATCCCCGCGCCGCAGGCCCCCGCGCACGAGCGGGTGAGCGCCTCGTCGACGGCGCCGTTGCAGTCGTTGTCGACGCCGTCGCAGACCTCCTCCGAGGGCCCAACCTCCCCGAGGCACGCGCCCCAGGCGCGGTCGGCGCCGCACACCTGCATGCCGCCACGGCACTGGCCCGCCGGCGGACGCGACGCGCACGCGCGGCTCCGGCCGGGCATGCACTCGCCGCAGTCCTCGTCGGTCTGCCCGTCGCAGTCGTCGTCGACGCGGTTGTCGCAGACCTCGGCCTCGGGCTCGCGCGCGGTGCACGCGGTCCACCGGTTGTCGACGCACTGCTGGGTGCCCCGCCCGCAGGCCGTCTCGCACTCGCGCGAGAGCATCTGGCCGGGGCGGTCGGGGTCCTCGCAGCCGCCGCTGCCAGAGACGTTGCGCGCGCCGGCCTCCGCGGGCGCGCCGTCGTCGCCGGGCACCGCGGCCTCCTCGTCGTCCGCGCCGGCCTCGGTCGTCGCGCCCTCGTTCGGCGGGAGCGCGTTGCCCGGCGATGCGCACGCGCCCCACCCGAGCGCGGCGACGGCGACGATCACGTAGCGAATGTTCATGGAAGTTCCCTCCGAGGGGCTCCCGAGTGCAGCGCGCGTACCACGGCCGGGACGCGGGCAGGATGCGTCACGACGCGATGCACGGGCGCAACACGTGGCGGCCGCGCATCGTCAAGCGCGCGACGTCCGCCGCGGGTCGGCGCTTGCGGCCGCTGGCACTCGTGGTGCAGCGTCCCGCCCGATGCCCCACCGCGCAACGACCCGCCTCGCCCTCGTGGCCCCGCTCCTCGCCGCGGGCGCGGGGTGCTCGATCGTCAACCGGATCGACGCCTGCGACCCGCTCGGCGACGCGGAGTTCACCGTCAACCAGGTGGCCGTCGACGACCAGTACACCAGCGGCCCGCGCGCCGCCGTCGCCCTCCCCCGCGGCCTCGTCGCCCTCGTGTGGAACTCCGACCGCCGCGTCGCCGGGCGCAACGGCGTCGCGCCCAACCCCGGGGTCGTCTACGCCGGCCTCCGCGAGCCCGACGGCACCTACCGCCAGGCGGGCAGCGTCCGCGTCGGCGACGTCGAGGTCGCCCGCCCGGAGGGTCAGGCCACCTGGAACCCCGTCATCGCCACCGGCTCGGCCGTCGGCAGCACGGTGTACGTCGCGTGGTCGCAGTCGCCGCTCGGCGGGCGCACGCGGGTGCTCGTCCGGCCGCTCACCGACGGCCTCACCGCACTCGGAGCGAGCGCGCCGACGTCCTTCGAAATCTCCGACCCAGAAGACTCATCGGACGCGATGGGGACCAACGCCACGCGCCCCTCCATCGGCGTCACCCCGGACGGCACCCGGGCCCTCGTCGTGTACCTCGTCACCCGCGGCAACGCCGTCGGCACCGTCCGCTGCCGGCCCCTCTCGGTGAGCTTCGCCACCAACGTCCACGGCCGCCTCGAGCCCAACCCCATCGACGGCAGCGACGCCGCCGGCTCGCTGTCGGCCGCGGGCCCCGTCGGCGCGCCGATCATCGCCCGCTTCGACGGCGGCTTCGTCGTGGTGTGGCCCGACTTCACCCGCGGGCGGTGGCAGGCGACCTGGCGCTTCCTCACCCGCCTCGGCACCCCCGATGAGAAGCGCGCGGTGGAGTCCACCGAGCTCGGCGGGCTCCGCGCCGCCAACGTGATCCCCCAGCTCGCGCTCGACGTCGACGGCGACGAGCTCGTCCTCGCGTGGAGCCGCGCCTCGTCCGAGATGCCGCTCCGCCAGGACATCGTCGTGCAGCGCCTCGGGCGCGACCTCCGCCCGCTCGGCCCGGAGCGGGTCGCCAACGCGAGCGCGGGCGACCACAACATGCCCGCCGTCGTCGCGCTGCCCCGCGGCGCCGCGATGGTCTCGTGGGACGACGACACCCGCGGCACGGCGACGACGCAGGTGCTCGCGCGGGTGTTCGACCGGGCGGGCAACGCACTCTTCACCGCGGAGTCTTGCGGGACGGACCCCTTCGCGCTCCCGGGCGCCGCGCCGGGGCGCCACGCGATGAGCGCGCTCGTCCGCGTCGGCGGCGTCGTGACGGGCGTGTGGCACGACGGCTCGGAGCGCGCGCCCGACGCCTTCGGGTTGTCGGTGCGCGGCCGTGCCTTCGCGGTCGGCGCGCTCGTCCCCGCGCTCCGCTGACGGCGCGGGGGCGGGCGCGCGGGCTCGATCGACGCCCGGTCAGAGGTTGGGGAGGCAGAGCATCCGGCCCGCCACGCGGGTGCAGGTGGAGCCGCGGCGGCAGTCGGCGGCGGTCGTGCAGCGAGGGAGGCAGGTCCCGTTCTCCGCGCCAGACGCCGCCTGGGGGGGCGGCAGGCAGAAGCCGTCGTCGGGGCAGTACCCGTCACGGATGTCGCAGAGGGACGCGCACGTCCCCTCGCCCGAGCGGATGCAGAACTCCGAGCGGCACTGCTCGTTGACGGTGCACGCGGCCCCGTTCGGCCTCCCCTCGGACTCGGGCTCGCACAGCCCCGTGTAGCGGTTGCAGTGACCGGTCGCGCACTGCGCGTCGCCCGTGCACCACGCGTAGCAGCGGTAGATGTCCCGGCTGCGATCGTTCACGTCCTGGGGCGACACCCGGCAGAACATCCCGTCCCGGCAAGCGCCCTCCGCGCCCGGACCGCAGCGCGGCAGGTAGAACGACCGCATCTGGTAGGTCTCGCACACGAACCCCGAGGCCGCGGGCTGCGCGGGGTCGCACGCGTCGAGGCAGAAGCCGCCCGGGATGCCGGTGTCCTCCTCGGTCGCGCAGACCAACCCGCGGCAGTCGCCGGGGCAGGTGCAGGTGCCGCCCGACGCGCGCGGCTCGCCGCCGAGGCACGCGGGCCCCACCTCCGTCACGTCCGTCACGTCCATCACGTCCGCCGCGCCGTCGTCCCTCGACGCGTCGCCCACCGGCGCGGTGCCCGCGGAGCACGCTCCGAGGAGCGCCACCGCGCACACCACCAGCGCCCGTTGAGTTCTCATCGTCATCGATTTCCCCCTCCTGCTCCCCGCGCGCCGACGCGCGCACCTACGGCTGCTCGCGCAACCCCTCTTCCCGCACCGTCCCCCGGCTTCGAACCGGGTCGGGCGTCAGCACCCACGCAAGCACCCCCGACGCCACCATCGCGAGCCCGACGCCCACGGTCACGTCCGCGGCGAGGTTGAGCGCCTCGGTTCGGTCGTACGTGGCGCGGTCGGGCGCCTGGTCGAAGTCCGCGTGCGCGCTCCACGCGAGGCCGCCGAGCACCGCGCCCGCCACCGTGACCGCGGCCCCGCCGAAGGTGAGCGCGGGGATCCACCAGGGACGGCGCGCGGCCGGGTCGCCGAGGGAGACCCGCAGGTCGAGCGCGCGGCCCGGGCGGAGGAGCACCTCCTGCTGCCACGCGGTGCGCCCCGGCGCCTCCACCCGGACGAGGCCAGGCCCGACGTCGACGTCGCGGCTCAGCGGCGTCCGGTCGACCGCGACCCCGCGGAGCGTCACGAGCGCGCCCGGCGGCGTGGTCGTCACCGAGAGGACGGCGGCCGTGGTGAGGTCGCGCGGGAGGCGCTCTTCAACCGAAGCGCCGGTCTCCACCACCTCCACCTCGCGCTGGACGTCGAGGTACCCGCGGTGGCGAACGCGCACCCGGTGGGCCCCGACCGTGGCCGTGAGCGAGAGCGGCGTGACGCCCTCCGCGGGCGCGCCGTCGAGCTCCACCTGCGCGCCCGGCGGCGTCGTCACCACGCGGAGCGATCCCGTCACCGGCGCGAGCGCGGCCTCGACCACCAGCGCCTGGCCGCGCGCCCCTTCGATGCGGCGCCGCGCCTCGTGGCGGCCCGGGAGGCGGACGATCACCTCGTGGGGGCCCGGCGTGACGGCGATGACCCGCGGGGTCGCCCCGAGGTCGCCGAGCTCCACGCGGTCGAGGTAGATCGCCGCGCCCGGCGGGTCGGAGCGGACCTCCACGCGGCACACGCGCGGCGTGAGCTCGGCGAGCACGCGCTCGGCCACCGCCCGCGCCTCCGGGCGCCCGTCGGGCCGCGCGAGAAACTCGTGGAAGAAGCGGAAGGCCTCCTCCTCCTGGTGCATCATCAGGTAGGTCTGGGCGACGTTGAACGTGGTGCTCGCCGTCGGCGCGAGGCGGTACGCGCGGAGGAAGTGGTCGAGCGCGTCGGGGTACTCGCGGGCGCGGAAGCTCGTCGTCCCGACGGTGAAATGGAGCTGCGCCTCGGCGGCGTCGTCGGCCCGTGCACGCGCGGGCAGCGCGAGCGCGCCGACGCACACGACCGCCGCCCACGCGGCCCGGCCACGCATGCAAAACGTCACGGCGCCTCCATCAGGAGGACGGCCGCCGGGGCGGGCCGGCGCGCTCGACGCGGCGCGCGCGTCGCCTCCATCGGCGCGAACGAGTGGGCCTCCGGGAGCAGCAGCGCGTCCGCCGGGGGGTCCCCTGCGGCGCGCGCGGCGAGGCGCGGGAGCTCGACGACGATCGACGGACCCGTCACCGTCGCGGGCTCGAACCACACCGGCAGCGCGTCGCGGTGGTCGAGCGAGCAGCCCGACACCTCGCGCCGGGGCAGCGTGACGGGCGTCACCCCCACCACCCGCCCCTCGCACACGAGGGTGGCGTGCGGCGGCGTGCTCCCGACGAGGAGCGGCGTGGCCAGGGCGGGCACGGAGGCGAAGACCCCGGCGAGGAGGGGGAAGGCGAGCGCGGCGCGGGACATCGGGATCGCGCCGCTGCAAACGCAGCGCCACGCGTCCGCGGGGCGGGTCGACGTCGCGGCGGGTCGCGCGGGCGCCCCGGGCGATGCAGCGGTGCACCGTCGGGCCACGCGTGTCACCGCCCGCGCTCGATGCCGTGGCGGCGCATCATGCGGAAGAGGGTGGCGCGGTCGACGCCGGCCTTGCGGGCGGTCTCCAGGATGTGCCACTCGTTGCGCTCGAGGAGGGCGACGAGGTAGTCGCGCTCGAACTGGTTGCGCGCCTCGCGCAGGGGGAGCTCGGCGGCGGCGGGCGGCGGGCGGGACGACGCGGCGCGGGCGTCGCCGCCCTGCGGGTGCTCGGCGAGGTAGCTGAGCACGAGGCGCTGCTCGAGGTAGTTGCGCAGCTCGCGGATGTTGCCGGGCCAGTCGTGGGCGCGGAGCGAGGCCACGAGGGCCTGGTCGACGGGGAGGTCGGCGGCGATGCCGCGGTCGGCGCGGATGCGCGCGACGAGGTCGGCGGCGAGCGCGGGGAGGTCGTCGAGGCGCTCGCGCAGGGGCGGCAGTCGCACGAGGATCACCGCGAGGCGGTAGTAGAGGTCGGCGCGGAAGCGGCCGGCGTTCACCTCGCCCCGGAGGTCGCGGTGGGTGGCGGCGACGACGCGGACGTCGGTGTTTCGCATCTGCGCGTCGCCCACGCGCTGAAACTGCCGCGCCTCGAGCACCCGCAGGAGCTTGGGCTGCGACTCGAGCGGCAGCTCGCCGATCTCGTCGAGGAAGATGGTGCCGCCGTCGGCCCGCTCGAAGGCCCCCTCGCGCTGGTGGACCGCGCCGGTGAAGGCGCCGCGCGCGTGGCCGAAGAGCTCGGACTCGATCAGCGTCGGCGGCAGGCCCCCGCAGTTGACGACCTCGAAGGGCCCGCGGCTCCGCCCGCTCGCGGCGTGGAGCGCGCGCGCGGCGAGCTCCTTGCCCGTGCCGCTCTCGCCGAGCAGGAGCACCGTGGACGACGCGGGCCCCGCGCTCTGGAGCCGCGCGTACACCGCCCGCATCGCCGGCGAGCCGCCGACCATCTCGTGGAAGCGCGGCGCCCCGGTCGCGACGACCGCCTCGTCGCGCTCGCCGGGGGAGACGCGCACCCGCGTGGACCCGACGGTGAGCTCGACCGGGCCGGTGACCACCGCGTCGAGCACGCGCGCGCCGTGGAGCCAGGTGCCGTTGGCGCTGCGGAGGTCGGTGACGCGGACGCCGCCCTCCGCCGCGCGCAGCTCGACGTGCGCCCAGCTCACGGTGGGGTCGGTGAGGCGCAGGGTCGCGGACTCGCCGCGGCCCACCTCGGCGGCGCCGTCCTTCGACGTCACGGTGCGTCCCGCGTCCGGGCCCGAGAGCACCGTGAGCGCGAAGGACTTCACCCGCTCGATGCGGAGCGACGGCGTCGCCAGGGGGACGGTGGAGTCATCGGGGTCCATCGCGCGCGATGGTAGACAATCCCGCGTCGGTTTGCCTCATGCGTTCTGCACCCTCGAGGCCGCCCGGCGGCGCCCGCGGGCACGTCCCTTGACACCCGCGGCCCCGCCTTGCGAGAACCTCTCGGGCATGCACCGCCGGTCGATGCCCCTGGGAGTTGGCGCGCCCGCCGCGGCCTCGGAGGCCCGCTGATGCCCGACGCGGACGCGGTGGTCGTCGGGGACAAGTACCGCGTGCTGCGCCCGATCGGCCGCGGGGGGATGGGCGCGGTGTTCGAAGCCGAGCACGCGCTCACCGGCCGGCGCGTCGCGGTGAAGGTGCTGCTCCCCCAGTTCGCGGAGAACGAGGTGCTGGCGAAGCGCTTCGTCAACGAGGCCCGCGCGGCGGCGCGCATCCAGGACCCGCACGTGGTCGAGGTGGTCGACCTCGGCCGCACGCCCGCGGGCGAGCTCTACATCGTGCTCGAGTACCTCGACGGGCGCGAGCTGAAGGCCGCGATCCGCGAGGAGGCGCCCTTCCCCGCCGAGCGCGCGTGCCACGTCGCCGCCCAGGTCGCGGCGCTGATGGGCAAGGCGCACGCGCTCGGCATCGTGCACCGCGACCTCAAGCCCGCCAACGTCTTCCTCCTCGCTCGCGACCGCGACGCGGACTACGCGAAGGTGCTCGACTTCGGCATCGCGAAGCTCCGCCCCGCGGAGCCGCAGGAGGGCGAGCACACCCAGCTCACGCGCACCCACGACGTCGTCGGCACGCCGCTCTACATGGCCCCCGAGCAGCTCAAGGGCTCGCGCGAGGTCGACGCCCGGGCCGACGTCTACTCGATGGGCGTGATGCTCTTCCAGATGCTCTCGGCGCGGCTCCCCTTCACGGGCGAGAGCATGGCCGACATCTTCCTCAAGGTGATGACGGAGTCGCCGCCGCCGCTCGCCTCGCTGCGCCCCGACCTCCCCGCCGACCTCGCCGCCGTCGTCGCCCGCTGCCTCGACCGCGACCCCGCCCGCCGCTTCGCTGACGGCGCCGCCCTCGCCGAGGCGCTCGCGCCGTGGGCCGACGCGTGGTCACCCAACGTCCCCCGCACCGCGCCCGGCTACGCCCCCGGCGCGCTCGGCCCCGTCACTGGAACCACCCCCGCCCCCGCGGCCCCCGCCCCCGCGCGCATCGAGACCGCGCCCGCCGCGCCGCGCCCCGCGCCCGACGTCACCCCCCCGGTCTCCGTCGCACCCGTCGTCCCCGCGCCCTCCGGCCGCGGCCGCGGGGTCGCCCTCGCGCTCGTGGGCGCCGCGGCGGTGCTCGCGCTCGCGTGGGTCGCCGCGCGCCCGCGCGACGGCGCCGCGCCGGTCGAGCGCCCCGCGCCCATGCACGAGCCGGTTGCAAGCCCGCACGACGCGGTGGCCATGACGGCGCCCGACGCGTCGCCCGACGTCGCGGTCGCGCCCGACGTCGCGGCCGAGCCCGACGTCGCGGTCACACTCCGGACGCCGCGCCCGACCGACCTGCCGGGCCCACACCGCACCCCAACGGTCGCCGCCCGCACGCGACCGTTCCGATCGGAGGGCGCCCCCACCTGGAGGAGCAGCAGCAGCGTCGCGCGGTCAGCCCGCGGCCGCGCGGCGCGTGGGGGGAGCGCTCTGCACCGGGTCGAACTCCGTCGCCTGCTCGTCGCGGGCCGCGTTTGCGGCGGCGTCGTTGGCGGGGCGGCCGGGCGTGCTCATCCGCACCACGCGGGCGTCGGCGGCCTCCTCGGCGCAGGCGAACTCCCGCGCGATCGGGGCCCACGCCGCGGCCTGCGTCCCCTCCAGCCGGCGCGCCGCGCGGAGGAGGAGGTCGACCACCTCGAGCCACGACTCGCGGGCCGCGGCGACGGCGCGCACGCGCTCGGACGTCGGGCGCGCGGCCGCGGCGACGGCGGCCTTGCGCGACTCGAGCACCCCGAGCCTCCGCCCGGCCCGCACGAACTCCCGCGCCTCGTCGTAGAGCGTCACGCCCGGCCGCACCGCCACCGTCACCAGGAACGCGCGGACGTCCTCGCGGGCGAGTACGCGCTCGACGCGGTCGGCGTTGCCGGCCTCGGCGAGGTAGCTCATCGAGAACACCGCGCCACCGTCGGGGAAGAGCGCCTCGCGCACGGCCATGACGCGCGCGACGTCCTCCTCGCGGTCGGCGAGGCGGGCGAGGCCGTCGAGCACCAGTTGGACGCCGCCGCCCTTGCGGTCGTGGGTCCGGTCGACCTCGCGCGACTGCTGCTGGAGCGCGTCGAGGATGCCGCTCGCGACCTCGTGGCCGACGGTGGCGCCGTGCGCGCAGAGGCGCCCGTGGACGGAGTCGAGCTCCGGGACGAGCCAGGCGAGCTGCGGGGTCGCTTCGAGCGCCGGTCGGTGCTGGGTGGGGTCGAGGAGGGCGGCGGTGAGCGCGGTCATCTCCGCGGTGAGAAGGTGCTCGAGGGCCATGGTCGTGCGTCTCCGTTGCGCGCCGCTGCGCAAGGTGCGCGGCGCGGTACAGAGGAGTGAACGGCAACGCCCGACCGGGCTTGAATGGGAAAACGCCACCCCGCCGCGCCACCACCCCGTCACCCCGCCACCCCGCTGCCCCGTCGCCCCGCTGGAGGCTCCCTACGTTCTCCAGTACGCACTTCGGGTAACCCGCCGGGAGGCTCGGCGACCGGCGGGGTTCGCTGCTCGCCGCTCGCCGCTCGCCGCCCGCCGCCCGCCGCCCGCTGCCCTCACTGCCGCGGGCGGTGGTGGTCGTCGCGCGCGTAGTCGACCGCGCGGTCTCCGTCGACGAACGCCCCGAGCGTGCGGGTCCACCCCGATCCGGCCCAGAGCTCGCGCCCCTCCAGCGACGGCCATCGCCGGCGGAGCGCACGCGTCGCGGCGCGCTTGAGCACCCCGCGCACCGCGGCGGCGTCCACGTCGGCCTCCACCACGACGTGCACGTACGCGCTCTGCACCGCCTGCTCGTGCAGCACCCAGCCGTTCCGCGCGCAGGCGTCGGCGAACGCCGCGGCGACCACCTCACGCTGCGCGCGGTCGAGGTACAGCGGCGGCCAACGGAGCTGCGCCGCCGACCACGCCGCGAGCCCTCGGTTCGGCGGACGACGCACGGGGTCGCCGCGCTGGTTCCAGCCGCGTTCGTCGCCGGGGAGCCAGGTACCGTAGGTGGGCCAGATGAGGTGGACGGCGCGGGGGAGATGGGAGGCGTGTTGCATGCGAGCGTCATCGTGCGCAGCGCGCGGGATGGCGCCGCGATGCTGAACGCGCGTTGCGTGCGGGGCGGCAGGCGGCGAGCAGCGAGCAGCGAACCCAGCCGGTCGCCGGCGCCTCCCGGCGGGTTACCCGAAGTGCGTACTGGAGAGCGTAGGGAGCCCCCAGCGGGGCGGCGGGGCGACGGGGCGGCGGCGCGCGCCCCGGCGTGAGCCCCATCGCCGCCGGAAACTTGCCCCCCCGGCCGGCGCGCGTGCATGGTCGCGCCACGATGCACCTGCGACTCGTGCCCGCGCCCGCCGCCGCCGTCGAGAACCCCTCCGCGGCCTCGCGCCCGAGCATGGTGGCCCCCCGCGGCGCGCGGCTCGACGACTACCCCTTCGACGG
>JAXLYI010000067.1:0-18434 GCA_046351555.1 Polyangiales bacterium | reverse complement strand
CGCCCCAAAGCACGAACCTGCGCAACATCGCTGTGAGTATGAGCGATCCTCGGGCGCCCGAGAAGGTTGAATCCGCGTCCCTTCGGACGCGCCGCGTCACGGGCCTGCGCGTCTTGACCCCCTCGCAGGCGCGAAGCTAGGTTCCGCGCCCCCGCGGCGACGCGGGGTCTGCGCACAGGGAGAGACCATGGATTTGATCGCGGCGATGGGCGGCTACGGCTATGGCGAAGTGCACGTGCGGGTGGACGCGGCGACGGGGCTCCGCGCCATCGTGGCGATCCACAGCACGAAGCTCGGCCCGGCCCTCGGCGGCTGCCGCTTCATCCACTACGAGGAGGAGGGCGCCGCGCTCACCGACGCGCTGCGCCTCGCCCGCGGGATGACCAGCAAGGCGGCCCTCGCGGGGCTCGACCTCGGCGGCGGCAAGAGCGTGATCATCAAGCCCCGCGGCGACTTCGACCGCGTCGCGCTCTTTCGCGCGTTCGGCGATTTCATCGACAACCTCGGCGGGCGCTACATCACCGCCGAGGACTCGGGCACGTCCATCGCCGACATGGAGAGCATCCGGCAGCGCACGCGGCACGTCACGGGGATCGACCCCCGCAACGGCGGCTCGGGCGACCCGTCGCCCTTCACCGCGCTCGGCGTGCGCCGGGGCATCGAGGCCGCCGTGGCGCACCGGCTCAAGCGTGACGCGCTCACGGGCGTGACGGTCGCGGTGCAGGGCGTCGGGCACGTGGGCTACCACCTCTGCCGCGAGCTGCACGCCGCGGGGGCGGTGCTCACGGTGTGCGACGTGGAGCCCGCCCGGGCCGAGCGCGCGCACGTCGAGTTCGGCGCGCGGGTGGTGAGCAACGACGAGATCTTCGACGTCGAGGCCGACGTGTTCGCGCCCTGCGCCCTCGGGGCGGTGCTCGACGACAAGAACATCCCGCGGCTGCGCGTGGGCATCGTGGCCGGCGCGGCGAACAACCAGCTCGCCGAGGCCCGCCACGGCGACGCGCTGCGCGCCCGGGGCATCGCCTACGCGCCCGACTACGCGATCAACGCCGGCGGGCTGATCAACGTGGCGCTGGAGGTCAGGGGCTACGACCCCCACGAGGCGCGGGCGCGCACGCTGAAGATCTACGACACCATCGCCGAGGTCCTGCGCCGGGCCGACGCCGAGGGGCTGAACCCCGAGGCCGTGGCCGACCGGATGGTCGCCGAGCGCCTCGCGCGCACCACGCGCTGACGCTTTCGTGACGGCGGCGGCGGTCCTTCGGGTAGATTCACCGGAGCGTGTCCGACCCTCCCACGAAGAACGGTGACCCCGCGGGGTCCAAGAGCGCGCTGCGCTGGTCCACGCGGCCGCCGGTGAGCGAAGCCGGCGCGCCCGGGCCCGTGAGCGCGGCGTCGCCCCCGCGCACCAACGCCCTCGACGTGCTCCTGCGGTGGACCGAAGACCTCGACGACGAGCGCGCGGTCACGCTCTGGGCCGGGCTCTCGGCGGTCGAAGACCCGGCCGCGCGCGAGGCCGCGCTGCTCCGCTGGGTCGACTGGGCGGGCGTGACCTTCCCCCTGGGGCTCAAGCTCCGCGACCTCGTCACCGCGGTCTCGCGGCTCACCGAGGAGCTCGAGCGCACCGCGGAGGACGCCGAGCGGGTCTACACCCACGACCCCGCCGACCTCCTGCCCATGACCCGCGCGCTGCTCGGGTGGATGCGCGCGCGAGAGACCCAGCCCGGGGTGGTCCTCGGCGCGGCGCGGGCCATCGTGCTCGCGCGCGACGTGCTGCGCCACGCGCCGTGGACCGCGTCGTCGCCGCCGCCCGCGGGCCACCAGCGCGAGAGCTTCGAGGTCATCCCCGCGGCGCCGGGGCGCGAGCGGCTGTCGTCCCGCGAGGTCGCCGCGGCGCTGCGCGACGCCCGCGGCGGAGACCCCCTCGCGGGCGCGCAGGCGATGCTGTTCTCTGCCCTGCGGCGGCGCATGGAGCGCGCCCAGGTCGCCGAGTCGGCCGAGCTGCTGCTGATCCTCCTGCGGGCCGAGACGGGCGCCGAGGTGCCCCACTGGATCTCCATCGCGCTCGACTTCGTGCTGCTCGACGCCGACCTGCGCGGGGAGTTCCCGCTGGCCCTGGGGCGCATCGCCGTGGCCGCGCCGGCGCTCTGGTCGGAGCTCATCCTCGACCACGGGTCGCCCCGCGCGGCGCTGCGCGCGATGCGCCTGGTCACCGCCCTCAGCCGCCACCCCGAGGAGTTCGCGCGGCTCACCGAGCCCGCCCTCGACGCCCTCGAGCGCTCCCTGCTGCGCGCCCTGGAGAACCCCCGGTGGACCATCTGGGCCCGCGCCGCCCGCGCCCTCGGGCGGCTCTGCGCGGTGGAGCGCCTGGGCCTGCGCCTGCTCGCGGTCTTCGACGAGCTCGACAGCGCCAACGTGCTGCGCCGCAGGGCCTTCGCCGCGCTCGGCAACCTCTCCGCGCAGGCCCCCGCGGCGCTCCGGGCGCGGCGCGACGCGGTGCTCCGCCCGCTGCTCACCATCCCCGAGGAGGATGAGCCGTTCAGCCCCGCCGAGGCGACCACCGTGGCCGCCCTCGCCGTGGGCCTGCCCGACGTGGTCGAGGGCGAGGCCGACGACGCCTGGGTGCAGCGCGCCACGGCCTTCGCCGCGCGGGGCGGCCCCGAGGCGTGGATGGTCCTGAGCCGCGCCGCCCTCGAGGTGCGCGCGCGCTTCCCCGCGCAGGCCGTGAACGTCGCGCGGGTGGCGGCCGCGGCCCGCGCCCGCGCCGAGGCGTGGACCGGCGGCGGCGTCGAGGCCGAGCGCGCCGAGCGCGCCGTGGCCCTCGCGGCGCGGGTGATGTCGGCCGAGGAGCTCCGCGCCCCCGCCTCGCTGCTCGCCGAGCTCGCGACGGTCATCGGCCAGGTGCCCGCGGGCGGCGTCGCGCGCGCCCACGTCGACGGGTTCTCGGCCGAGGTCGACGTGCTCGTGGGCAACTCCGCGCGGGCCATCTCGCAAGACAACCCCCGCACCGCGGCGCGCGCGTGCATGCTCCTCGAAGAGATCGTCGACCTGCTGGTGGACGGCGACCTCGAGGTGGCCGCGCACCGCATCGCCGACGGCGGCCCCCGCGCCGCGGCGCTGTCGATGATCGACGCGCTGCGCCTGCGGCTGCTGAAGATGATGTGGGCCGGGCTGCGGCGGCCCACCCCCGCGACCTTCGCGTGGCGGCGGTGGCTGGTGCGCACCGCGGCGGTGCTCCCGCGGGTGGCCCCCACGAACCGCCGCACCGCGGCCGAGACCGTGCGCGACCAGGTCTTCGAGACCCTCGAGCGCCTCTCGGAAGACCCGCTGCTCACCCAGGCCCCCGTGCAGCGCTACGTCGCCGGGGCCATCGGCGAGCTCTCCCTCGCGCTGCGCCCCTCCCTCGGCGCCAACGCCGCGGTGCACGTGCTCGTGTGGATGTGCGCGCGCGGCTCCATCTCCGAGCGGCACCTCCGCATGCGGCGGTGGTTCGGCGAGGAGATCCCCGAGGAGCCCGCCGACCAGCTCTTCGCGCTCGTCGAGGCGTCGTCGCGCGCGGGGCGCGACATCTCCCGCGACCTGATGATCCTCGCGGGGCTCATGGAGGGCGGCGCGTGCCGCCTCACGCGCCTCACCCGCGACCTCGCCGCGGAGTGCGCCGCGGTGCTCCAGCGCCGCCCGGAGATCCACTGGAGCGGGCTCGCGCGCTTCGACCTCACCGAGCTCGCCACCCTCGCCGACACCCTGCGCCGCTGCCTCGAAGACGCCACCTTCGCGCTCACCGCCGACGCCGCGCGGCCGGGCCCCGCGCCGGCCAAGCGCGAGACGCTCACCGAGCGCGCGCAGGGGCTCAACCGCCTGCTCACCGCCACCTCGCTGAAGTTCGTCGACGCCGCGCGGCGCGCCGAGGTCGTGGAGCACTACCTCGGCGAGCTCTCGACCCTCTGCGAGGCCATCGCCTCGTCGTGCGGCCCGCTGCTCGCGCCGGGCGTGCGGGGCATGCTCGCCAAGGCCCTGGTGACGGTGCGCGCCATGGCCAACGAGGCCGTGCGCGAGGGCGAGAACGACGTGCGCTACATCGGCCGCCTGCGGGTGCAGGGCGAGCTGTCGAGCAGCCACGAGGGCGGCATGGCCACCACCTACCTCGCCGAGGGCCCCGCGCCGGGCAAGCGCGTGGTGGTGAAGCTCCTGCCGTGGGAGCGCTTTCGCGGGCGCACGGCCGAGACCGCGCGGGCCCTCTTCGAGGGCGAGATGCAGCGCCTCGCGCAGATCGTCCACCCGAACATCGTGAGCATCGTCGACGCGGGCTTCGTCGACGAGGGCGCGTTCATCGCCGTGGAGTACATCCCCGGCGCCTCGCTCGAGACCCTGCTGCGCAAGGTCGGCGCGGTGCGGGTGGAGCACATCGGCGAGGTGATCCTCGACGCCGCGCGCGCGCTCGCCTACCTGCACGGCCGCGGGGTGATGCACCGCGACGTGAAGCCCGCCAACGTGCTCATGCAGGCCGACCTTGCGCCGGGCACCGAGGTGACCGCCGAGACGCTGCCGACGCTGGAGGTGGTGCGCGGGGTGCTCATCGATTTCGGCATCGCCACCGAGGTGCACCGCGCGGGCCCGCACGAGGGCGTCACGGGCACGCCCGGCTACATCGCCCCCGAGGTCGCGCGGGGCCTCGACACCGTGGGACCGGGCGTCGACGTGTACTCCCTCGCGGTGGTGATCTTCGAGATGCTCACCGGCGCGAACCCCTACCTGGAGAACCAGACCGAGCTCAACGCCGTGCTCGTCGCGCACGCCACCGAGTCGCCCCCGTGGGAGCGCCTGCCCGCCATGCCGCGGCGCGACGTGCTCATCGAGCTGCTGAAGGACGCGACGCGCCTCGACCCGCGGCAGCGCATCACGATGAAGCAGTTCATCCCGCGCTGGTCGGCGTTCCTGCGCGGGTGAGCGCCCCGCGCCCGCTGTGCCGTCAGGGCACGGTGACCGTGGCGCTGTTGCACACCGGGTCGCAGCCCGGGCCGTTCGGGCGGCTCTGCACATACTGCGGCGTGAAGCTCGCCGTGCGCGCGCCCGCGCGGGTCATCACCTCCACGCGCAGCGACGCGGGGCGCCCCTGCAGGCGGACCCCCGTGCCCGTGCAGAGCACCGTCGAGCCCGAGGGCGCGGCGCAGTCGAAGGCGATCGCGACGCCGTCGGCCGTGAGCGTGCCGCGGTCGGTGGACGACGCGCCCGACCAGTTCACCGTCACGCCATCGAGGCAGCCGATCAGCGTGCAGCTGCTGCTGCCGACGCAGCCTCCGACGGCGAGCGACGCGAACATCAAGACCACGAGGAGGGTGCGCATGGCCCCACGGTGGTGCATCGGGCGTTCCAGCGCGGGAGACCCACCGGCGACGATTTCTGTCACGCCCCCTCCCCGACGGGGCGTCACCGCGGCATGAACGCACCGATGCTCTCCCCCCGCGCGCGCCAGGCCCTCGTGGTGGGCGGCGGCTACGCCGGCGTGCTCGCCGCGAACCGCCTCGCCCACCGGCTGCCCGCGGGCGACGCGCTCACCCTGCTCACCGACGACGACGCGCTGCTCGACCGGATACGCCTGCACGAGGCCCTCGCGCGCGGCCGCCCGGCCCGCGTCCCCCTCGAACGCCTGCTGCACCCCCGGGTGCGGCTGCGGCGCGGGCGCGCGCGGGCCCTCGACGGCGCGCGGCGCACGGTGCGCACCGACGAGGGCGACCTGCCCTTCGACGCGCTGCTGCTCGCGGTGGGCAGCAGGCTCTCGGCGCCGTGCCCCGGGGTGGCGGCGCACGCGCACGGCCTGCGCGACGAAGACGCCGCGAGGGGCGCCTTTCGCCGGCTGTGCGCGCTCCCGCCGGGGTCGCCCGTGGTGGTCCTCGGGGGATCGCTCACCGCGCTGGAGACGGCCGCGGAGATCGCCGAGGCGCACCCCGCGCTGCGGGTGACCCTCGCCGCGCGGTCGTTCGCGCCGACCCTCGCGCCCGAGGGGGCCGCGGCGGCGCAGCGGGTGCTCGACGGGCTCGGGGTGATCGTTCGTGCGCCCACGACCTGCGTGGGGGTGACCGACGACGCGGTGCGGCTCGACGACGGCACCTCCCTGCCGGCGGCGCTCGCCGTCTGGGCGGGGGGCTTCGACGCCGCGGGCCCCGCGCTGGAGAGCGACCTGCGACGCGACGCGCAGGGGCGGCTCTGCGTGCGCGACGACCTGTCGGCGCCCGACCTCGAGGGGGTCTTCGTGGCCGGCGACGCCGCCGCGCCCACGGCGGCGCTGCCCTTTCTGCGCATGGCTGCGCGAGCGCGATGCCCATGGGCGCGGCCGCGGCCGACAACCTCGCGGCGTGGCGCGGCGGACGCCCCACGTCGCCGCACCGCTTCGCGTTCTGGATGCAGTGCGTGAGCCTCGGTCGGCGCGCGGCGGTGGTGCAGTCGGTGACCCACGACGACCGCCCGGCGGCGCGGATGCTCACGGGGCGCACCGCGGTGCTGGTGAAGGAGTCGGTGTGCCGCTTCGTGCTGGGGATGCTCCGGGCCGAGCGCACCCTCGGCGGGGCGTACCTCTGGCCGAAGGGCGCGGCGTGATGGACGCGGCGGCGTTCGCCCGCGAGCGCGCGTACCTCGTGCGCGTGGCGTACCGCCTCACGGGCAGCGTCGCCGCGGCCGAGGACTGCGTGCAGGAGGCGTGGCTCCGCGCGCACGCGCGCGACGACGTCGAGGCCCCGCGGGCCTTTCTCACCACCGTGGTCACCCGCGTGGCGCTCGACGCGATGCGCGCGGAGCGGCGGCGGCGGCGCGCCTACGAGGGCCCCTGGCTCCCCGAGCCGCTGCCCACGGGGGACGAGGAGCCCGACCGCCACGACTCGCTCTCGGTGGCGTTCCTGGTGCTGCTCGAGGCGCTGCGCCCGCGGGAGCGCGCGGTGTTCGTGCTCCACGAGGTGCTCGACGTGCCCATGCCCGAGGTCGCGCGCGCCGTGGGGCGCCGCGAGGACGCGTGCCGACAGCTCCTGCGCCGCGCCCGCGCGACGCTCGCGGCGCGGGAGGGGCGGGCGGTGATCCCCTCGCGGGTGGCGCGCGACACCGCGAGCCGGCTGTGGCGCTGCCTCGCCACGGGCGACCTCGACGGGCTCTGCGCGCTGCTCGCCGACGACGTCGAGGTGCAGACCGACCACGGCGGACGCGCCTCCGCCGCGCGCCGCACCGTGCGCGGCCGCGACGCGGCGTCGCGCTTTCTGCACGGCCTCTCGCAGAAGGGCCTGCGGTCGGGGGTCACGGCCTCGCTGCGGGAGGTGAACGGCGCGCTCGCGCTGGTGGTGCGCGACGGCGCCGCCGTGGTCACCGTGCTCACCCCCGAGGTCACCGCCGCGGGCGTGCGGGCGGTGTGGATCGTGCGCAACCCCGAGAAGCTCGCGCGCCTCGCCCTCGCCGACGATCTGCCCTAACGTGTCGGCCCTGGGAGGGACCGTGCACGACGCTCCGAACATCCCCTACCGCCGCAACGACGAGCCCGAGGCCCGCCCCCCGGCGCCGCCGACCTTCGTGCGCGCGTGGACCGACGCGCAGGCGCTGGGCGGCTCCTGGGCGGTCTACCAGATGCTCTTCGCCGGCCTGCTGTTCTCGCTGTTCGCGGCGTCGGTCTGGTGGCCGCTGGGCGTCGCGGGCGTCGGCGGCGTGCTGCTCTACCTCGCCCGCAGCCGCGCGCGACGACGTCCCGTGGCGCTGCGCGCCGAGGTCCGCGACAGCGCGCTGACCGTCACCTTCCGCGACCAGACGATGCTCCAGGCCAGCCTCGACGCGGTGCACGACATCGTGGTCGACCGCACCGAGATCCAGCGCGTCACCTACCACCAGGGCGTGGGCGAGCCGCTGCCGAACACCCAGGTGAGCGGCGGGGTCTCGGTCGGACGGCTCGCCGCGACGATGGCCGACGCCCGCGTCGTGCGGCTCACCGAGAGCGCGGCGCACGACTCCGCGTGCATGGAGGTCTTCGGCAAGCTCCGGGTGTTCCTGCGCGCGCACGGCTGGCGCCCCGTCGACGAGCGCTGAGCGTCGCCTACGCGTCGTGCACGGCGAGGTGCGAGCCCGTGACGAAGCTCGGGTCGACGTAGAACCCCGTGGGCGCCAGGGTGTTCGCGTCGAGGGCGGTGAGCCGCGGGGCGCGCTCGGTGAGGTGGCTCACCAGCAGCCACGCGCCGTCGAGGGTGAGGGCCACGCCCCGGGGGGCGCGCACCGACAGGGCCCCGCGGCACGCGCCGTCGAGGCGCCAGAACGAGAGCAGGTCGCCCAGCGGGTTCGTCGCCGCGACGAGGTCGCGCGCCTCGTCGAGGACCACCGAGAGCGTCTCGCCGAGCATCCGGTCGACCACCGGACGCGGGGCCTCCACGGTGTGGGCCGGGCGCCCCGTCGCGCGCAGGGTGAGCGCGCCGCGGTGGGTGTTCGGGGCGAGGCCGTCGCGGGGGGCCGAGACCACCGCCAGCGCGTCGCCCGCGCCCAGCGCCAGGTGCCCGGTGTTGTAGCGCGGCGAGTCGAGCGAGAGGCGCTCCAGCAGCCGACCCGACGCGAGCTCCACCCAGGTCACGCAGGGGCGCGCGTCGGGGGCGTCGTCGTCGAGGGGGCCGCCGCCGTGCGTGACCACCATCACCCCGTCGGGGCGCAGGGCGCAGTCGTGCGGGGCGAGGCCGTGGGTGGGCACCTCGCCCAGCGGCGCGAGGGTGTCGGCGTCGCGCGCGATCAGCACCCCCGCGCGCGTCGCGCGCACGGTCTCGGTCGCGAAGAGCACCGCGCCGTCGGCGCTGTAGGCGCC
Organism: Polyangiales bacterium; assembly: GCA_046351555.1. Classification (GTDB taxonomy): domain Bacteria; phylum Myxococcota_A; class Polyangia; order Polyangiales; genus CAISKJ01. The sequence continues at coordinate 9,622 of JAXLYI010000067.1, read as the reverse complement.
GTGGCCGTAGAAGCTCCGGTGGGGCGCGGTGTCGATGCGGCGGCGCACCGCGCGCGCGCCGAGGTCGAGCTCACACGCGCCCGGCCCGTGCTTCTCGAACGCGGCCACGCGGCGGCGGTCGCGGGGGTGAAACGCGAGGCCGTGGGGGAGAAAATCCGTGGGCACGGGCTCCGCCGCGGGGGCGCCGCGGTCGAGGTCGATGACCGCCAGCACGAAGCGCTCGACGCCGCCCGACACGAACCCGCCCCCGCCGAGCGCCACGCCCCGGCGGGTCGCGCGGGTGCTCGCTGCGGGCGCACGATCCATGCGCGGAGTGTATCCGATCGGCCGCGCTTGCAGGCGCGCCGCGAGGGGGAGAACACTCCCGGCGCATGACCACGCGCTTCGAACAATTCGCCGAGGGCCTCGCCGAGCGCGAGCGCGAGACGCTCTTCGCCACGGTGCCCGTGCTCATCGCCTGGATCGGCGGCGCCGACGGGGTCTTCGACGCCGCGGAGCTCGACGCGGCCATCGACGAGCTCATCGCCGGGAGCACCGTGCTGGGGGATCGCTTTCGGCACTCCATGGCCGCGGAGGAGGCCTTCGCGCGCATCCCCGAGATGGTGCGGGCGCCCGACAAGCTGGAGTTCCACGGGCACCTCATGCGGCTGCGCGACGTGGTGCGCGCGATGCCCGACGACCTCGCGGCGGAGTTTCGCGCGTTCGTGCTGCACCTCGGGCTGCACATCGCCCGGGCCTCGGGGTCGTTCCTGGGCCTCGGCGACCCCATCAACGAAGACGAGCGGCTGGTGCTCACCCGCATCGTGCACGCGCTCGACATCCCCATCGAGGACCGCCGCGTGCGCGCGTCGCTGGGCCTCGACGGCGACGACGGCGACGACGGCGGCGACGGCGGGCCCGAAGAGACGCTGGCGCGTTGACCCCGCGCGCGCTTCTCGGATAGTCCCAGGCCATGGACGTTCGTGGCCCGTTGCTCGTCGCGTGTCTGGCCTTCGCGTGCAGCCGCTCCCCCGCGCGGGCGCCCCAGGGCGTGGACGCCGGCATGACGGCGCGGGCCGACGTGGTGGCGCCGGCCATCCTCCAGCGCATCCGCCAGGGCATGCCCGACGTGCCGCCCGCGCCCGACGCGGGCAACGGCGAGAACCTCACCACCAGCGCCCGGGGCGACAACGCGCAGATCACCGGCCCGCACTACCGCGTCGAGCTCGTGGCGGCGCGCGCGGGGCAGGGGACCGAAGGGACGCTCTCGATCCGCATCCGCGGTGCGGATGGCTACACGGTCGACCCGAACTACCCGCTCACCGTCGAGGTCTCGGCGACGGCGCTGGAGGTCGAGAAGGCCAGCCTGCGTCGGGTCGACGCGCGCCCCTACACCCCGCAGCTCGCGCGCTTCGACGTCGCGCTGCACGACGCCCAGGCGGGCGAGACCGTGGTGGCAGAGCTGCTCTTCTCCGTGTGCCGCGGGCCCGACTGCGAGTTCATCTCCCGCCGCGGGCGTGGTCGTGGTGCCCTGAGTCACCGCGCCACGGCGCCGAGGGCCCCCGCGACCCGGGCGGCCGCGGCGAGGCCCGAGAGCGCGGCGCCTTCGACGCGTCCCTCGCCCGGCGCGAAGGCGTCGCCGGCGATCACCAGCGCGCCCCCGTGGCTCACGACGGGCCCCGCCAGCGACGACACCGGGCGCGCGTAGCGCCAGCGCTTCAGCGACCGCGCCGCGGGGCGCCCGCCGAGGCGCGCGGTGAGCAGCGCGGCCATGCGGGCGAGGACCTCGTCGTCCGCGAGGTCCCAGTGCGCCTCGCTCCACGCGGGCGAGGCGTGCGCGGTGAGCGCGTCGACGGGCGAGGCGCCCTTGCGGCGGTTGCACGCGAGCCACGCGAGGGGATCCTCCGCGGGCGCCACGCCGTGCGCGGGGAGCGCGTCGGGCCACGGCGCGTCGAACATCCCCGCGAGGCAGCGGTGATACCGTACGCCCTCCAACGTCCCGCGGACCTCGTCCCCGAGCGGGACGCCGCCCGCGTCGAGCAGGGCCAGCGACTGCGGCGCGGGCGCCGTGAGGATCACCGCGTCGGCCTCCCACCGCCCGTCGGCGCCGTCCTCCACCGACCACCGCCCGTCGCGCGCGCGCACCGCGCGGACGGTGAGGTCGGTGCGCACGTCGAGCCCGTGGGCGAGGTGCCGGGGCAGCGACGACATCCCGTCGGGCGCGCACCACGCCTCGTCGAACCACCGGCGCAGCACCCCGGCGTCGGCCCACGCGCGGACGTGTCGCGCGAAGCGCGGGTCGCGCGCGGTGAGGAACTGCGCGCCGTGGTCGTGCCGGGCGTCGTCGTGCCGTCGGGTGGCGACGCGCCCGCCCGGCGCGCGTCCCTTGTCGAGCAGGGTGACCTGCACCCCCGCGTCGCGCAGCGCCCGCGCGGCCATGAGCCCGGCGACGCCCGCGCCCACGATCACGCAGCGCGCGTCGCGCTCGCCGCGGGCCACCGACGCGGCGTAACGCCCTGCGCCGTAGCGCTTCAGGTGCGCGTCGCCGTCGCGGGCGGCGATGGCGCCGAGGGGGCCGCCGTGGTCCCCCTGGGCGCGGTCGAACTGCCCGTAGCACCAGAGGATCCCGCCGTAGGAGCTCGGGTCACGCCCGTCGAGGGCGTAGCGGTGGTTGAGGTCGGTGATCACCCGCAGGCCCTCGGCGGGGTCTTCGAACCACCCCGCGAGGGTGCGCCCCCACGTCATGCGCACGTTGTTGTGCAGCGTCGCCCGCAGCCGCAGCGACCGCTGCGCGAGGTCGAAGAGGGCGTCGCCCGTCTCGCCGCGCTCGATGGCGTCGAGGGAGGGGCGGCGCGCGCGCCGGTCGCGGGTCGCGGCGAGCGCCTGCGTGGCCCACGCGGGCAGGGCGGTGGCGTGGTCCGCGCGGTGGGCGCAGAAGCACCACGCGAGCTCGCGCCACGTGAGCAGCTCGTCGAGGAATTTCTCCGCGCCCGGGCCGCCGCGCGCGAGGGCCTCGGCGGCCACGCGCCACGGGGCGATCATCCCGAAGTGCAGGTGGGCCGAGAGCTCGCTCGCGCCGCCGGGGTCGCCCGCGTCGGTGCGGCGGGCGTGGTAGGTCCCGAGGTGGGCGTCGCGCCACGCGTCCCAGCGCGCGCGGGCGGCGCGCTCGCCGCCGGGGAGGTCGTGCGGGAGGGGCACCGCGTGGTCGATGGGCATCGCCGCGAGCACGTCGGCGATGGGGGTGCGCGCGAGGTCCGTGGGCGTGAAGGGCAGGGCGCCCTCCCACGCCGGCACCGCCGGGGCGGGCGGGACGGGCACGCCGAGCCGCGCCCGCCGCGCGCCGTCGGTGGCCTCGCGAAACGCGAAGGCCCGCTCCCACGCGCGTCCCACCACGCGCATGGGGAGCACACACGCGCAGTCCACGGCGTAGAGCGGGCGGCCGGTGGCCCGCGCGAGGGCGGCGCGCCACCCGGGGAGGTCGCCCACGGGGAAGTCCTCGGCGAAGACCATCGCCGCGTCGGCCGCGAGGCGCCGCAGCGCGCCCCGGTCGCCCTCCCGCTCGACGTGGAGCGTGTGCCGGATCCCTTGCGCGCCAAGGGTTTCGGCGAGGTCGCGGGCGCCCTGGAGGATGAACCCGTGGGTGCGGTCCGAGGCGTACCACGCCCGGTGGGTGAGGCCCTGGTAGACCAGCAGGGGCAGCGCGTGCTTCGCGGCGGCGCGTCGGGCGGCGTCGAGCAGGGGGTTGTCGTCGGCGCGCAGCGCGGTGCAGACCCAGGCCAGCACGAAGCGCCCGTCGCGGGCTTCACCCGGGTGTTCGAGGCGCACGCGCTCGCGGAGCCAGGCGTCGGGGCGAGGGTCGAGGGAGAAGGGCATCCCCCGTGCGATGCCCGGGGCGGGGTCGGGGGCGCACCGCGATGTCAGCGCAGGTCGGGGCCGACGCGCAGGGTGAAGCGCGCCGGCAGCCGCGGGAGGCGGGGCGCGGGGGCGGGCTCCACCGGGAGGATGGGCGGGTGCAGGCGCGCCGGGAGGTGCCACCGCGCCACGGGGCGCACCGTGGCGGTGCCGCCGGAGCAGCGCAGCAGGGGCTCGTTGGCGTCGGCGTCTTCGTGGTCGATGCCGCCGCCGTTGTGGGCCAGCAGGAACTCCCCGCGGCGCGGCGCGGCCAGGGTGTGGGTGTTCTGCGCGGTCAGCCGCACGTCGTCGAGGGCGAGCTGAAAGCGCGCGGTGCCCGGGTCGATGCCGTGCGCCGCGAGCACCGCCGCGAGGTCGATGCGCCGGGGGCCGCCGGGGCGCCAGCCTCGCGAGGGGGCGGTCCACGGCCCGGGGTCGAAGAGCACGATGGCCTGCCCCTGCGCGCGCAGTACGAGGGGCGCCGTGCCGCTGGTGTCGTACGCGAGCACCTCGACGAAGCGCATGTCGCGGAGGGTGTAGGTCGTGCGCGTGGGCGCGGCGACCTCCTGCCGCATCGCCTCGAGCCCGCCCTGCACGCGGTACGAGGTGCCGTAGAGGCGGTCGTAGGCCGACGCCACGTCGACCTCCTGCGCCGCGGCGAGCGACGGCACCAGCGAGACCACGGCGAGGGCGAGGGCAGGGACGAGGCGGCGGAGGTTCATCATGGCGAGGCTGCGCTTCCTGTGCGCATCGCGGCGCACGGAGCGTGGGAGTTGCAGCCGCGGTGCCACCTTGGGTGCGCGCGAAATCACCCTGAAAATCGCGCCGAAACGCGCGTCGTCGGGTGGCGTCGGCGCCCCGGGCGTGGCGTCGGCGCCTCGCCGCGGATCACTCGAAGGTGTAGGCGAGGCCGCCCAGCCCGCCGAGGGCGAAGTAGGCGTCGGCGCCGAAGCCGAGGGTCGTGAGGAACTCCGCGCTGAGGAGCCACGGCCCGAGGTGCACCGCCACCCCGGCGCTGGCGCTCGTCGCGACGTTGAGCTTCAGGCGCGACGTTCGCTGCTCGACCAGCAGGCCGACGCCGAGGGCGAACCTCCCTTCGACGCGTCGTCCGAAGGCGAGGCCGACCTCGGACAGCAGGGTGTGCGCGTGTCGACCCGCGCGCGTCGCGCTGGGCGGGGGCGCGCCCAGGCCGAAGAGGTAACCGGCGCGCAGGAAGAGGGGCGTCGCCCGCGGGCGCACGGCGACGCGCGCGGCGAAGGTGGCGCCGAAGGGGTCGCTGCCGCTGCTCAGGCCCTCCAGGTGGCCGAGCAGCAGCCCGACCTCGAGGGGGGTGCGCGGCGACGGGGGCGCGGGCGCGGCGGGGGGCTCGGGGTCGTCGTCGGCGCGCGCAGGGCGGGGCGCGAGCAGCAGCGCGGCGGCGCCGAGGACCGTGCGGAGACGCATCGCGCGAGGCTACTCCCCTTCGCGCGGCGGCGCGTCACGCGTCGCGCAGGGCGTCTTCGACGTGGTGCAGCCGGTCGTTGCCCCAGAAGAGCTCGCCGTTGACCACCATCGCGGGCGCGCCGTAGACCCCGAGGGCGATGGCCTCGTCGGTGTAGGCCTTGAGGCGGTCCTTCACCGCGGGGGTCTCGATGGCGGCGAGGAGGGCGTCGGCGTCGAGGCCCACGGCGCGGGCGACGTCGGCCATGACCTCGGGCGTGGTGATGTCGCGGTCGTCGGCCCACGCGGCGGTGAAGAGGGCGAGGGCGAGCGCCCCCGACCGCCCGGTGGGCTCCGCGGCGATGATCAGGCGCTCGGGCTTGATCGCGCTGAAGGGGAAGCGGGAATTGAGCGTGAAGCCCACGCCGTACTGCTTCGCCCAGCGCTGGAGGTCGGTGAGCATGTGCCGGGCCTTGGGCGGGCTCTGCGCGGGCATGTGGTTGTCGGCGGCCTTGAACACCGCGGCGAGGACCATGGGCTTCCACGCCACGGTGGCGCCGTGCTTCGCGGCGAGGGCGCCGAGCTGCGTCGCCGCGAGGTAGGAGTACGGCGACGCGAGGTCGAAGTAGAAGTCGAGGTGCTTCATGGCGACCGAGGCTACCACCGCCCGGCGCTTGCCCGCGGTGGGCCTCCGCGCGAACCTCCGCCCGATGTCTCCCCGCGCGCTCCCGCTCTGCCTCGCGCTCTGCCTCGCGGCCTGCTCCGAGTCGTCCGCGCCCGCCGCCGACGCCGCCGTCGACCGCGCCGTGCCCACCGACCACGCCGCCCCCAGCGACCTCCCGGATGTGCGCGATGTCGTTGCGGCGCAAGACGTTGTGACGGCGATGCCGATTCGCTGCGACCTCGGCGACGCGGCGGTGAACCTCCCGAGCGTCCCCGGTCCGATGCAGCTCGACGCGAGCGTCGACGGCGGTGCCTCACGCGGGCCGGGCGGGCCTCGCCGGGTCTTTCGCGCCGACGAGCTCGACCGCGCGTGCGCGTACCTCCACGGCGGCCCCACCGACCGGGATCACCACAACGGGGTCTTCATCCTCGACGGCAACCTCTACATGCCCTGGGCGCACGAGGCGGGCGGCGGGGGGGTGTCGGCGTGGACCTTCGACGACCCCTGCAACCCCCGTCACCTCGGCACCACGGTGAACGCGCAGATGCGCGAGGTGCACGCCGCGGGCTTTCAGTTCACCGACCGGCGGTGGATGGTCGCCACCTCCCTCACGGGGATTCAGTTCTGGGACATCACCGACCCCGCGAACACCGTGATGGTGCGCGACTTCACCCTCCCCGGAGTGGTCTACCCCGACTCGTACCAGCGGGTGGTGATGTCGACCTTCTGGCAGGCGCCCTACGTGTACGTGGGCTCGTCCGACAACGGGATCTACATCGTCGACGCGCGCGACCCCCGCAACCCCACGCTCGTGCGGCAGGTGGCCATGGACCCGGTGCTGCGCGTGGGGGGCGTGCACGCCATCGGAAACCTCCTCGTGGTGATGTCCACGGAGGGCTCGCGCACCGCGCTCCTCGACCTCTCCGACCCCGCGAACCCGCGGCCCATCCCCGGCGGGAACTTTCTCATCGACGACGGCACCCTGCTCGCCGGGCGCCCGCGGGTGATGACCTCGTACTTCGGCCACGTCTCGGGCAACCGCGCCTACCACGCGCGGCATTTCACGGGCGGCGGGCTCATCGTCTACGACATCACCGACTTCTCGCGCCCGACCTTTCTGGGCAACTACCGCTACCCGGGCACGGCCAACGGCGGATACGTCTACATCAAGGAGGACACGGCCTTCGTGGGCCTGAGCTCCCTGGCCGTCGCGCTCGACATTCGCAACCCGGCGATGATGACCGTGCAGCGCGAGTTCCGGCTCACGGGCGACCTGGACTTCGTCACCCCCATCGGCAACGTCGCGGTGCTCTCGGTGGACGACGACGCCGTGCGCGCGCAGTCCACCTCGGTGGTGCCCTACGAGCGCGAGCCCGACCGCCGCGCGCCGCGGGTGAACATGGTGGTGCCGCGCGACAACGCGGTGAACCAGGCGCTCACCACCCGCGTGGGCGTGACCTTCGACGAGTTCGTCGACATGGCCACGGTGGGCCCGCAGAGCTTCCTCGTGCGCGAGGAGGGGAGCACCACGCCCCTGGAGGGCTGGTACTCCGGGCAGGAGGGCGCGGTGAATTTCTGGCCCGCGCGCCCGCTGCGGCCGGGCGTGCGCTACGAGCTCATCGTGCCCGCGGGCGGCGTGCAGGACTACAGCGGCAACCCCACCGCCGAGACCTTTCGCATGAGCTTTCGCACCGGGGCGTGCGCGCCGTGACGCGCCCGACGTCACGGAGCGAGCGCGCGGAGGCGCGGGAGCAGCACCTCGGGCGAGGCGTCGATCTCTTCGACGCGCAGGCGCAGCACGCGCACGCCCTCCCGGGCGAAGACCTCATCGCGTCGGCGGTCGTCCTCGGCGCAGGCGTCGGGCACGGAGCCGTCGACCTCGATCACCCGTCGCCACGCCGGGATGTAGAAGTCCACGATCCATCCGAGCAGCACGTGCTGGCGGCGAACCCGGACGCCGAGCGCGCCCCGTCGCAGCAGGGACCACAGGCGCTCCTCGGAGGCGGTGGGCAGACTTCGCAGCGCGCGGGCGCGGGCGCGCTTCTCGCGGGTCGCGGGCCACGGACCGTGTGCACGTCGTCGCATGGGCCCGTGATCGGGAATTCACCGCGCGGTGGTTGCGTGGAGCGCGCACTTTCTCTCGCCGCTTCGTGGCCTCCATCCCCGGCCCTTCCCCCGTCTCGGGGGAAGGGTGGAGAGCCCCGCGCCGTGAGATGGCCCACGCGCCGCCCGAACGATTGCGCCGCAAACATTTCGAGACGCATGGACCATTCCCGAGACAGGGGTTCTCCACCCTTCCCCCGAGGCGGGGGAAGGGCCGGGGATGGGGGCCATGAACCACGCGTCCAACACCTCGCGCTCCTCGCGCTCCTCGCCGCGTGCAGCGCGACGCCCCCCGCACCGCCCGCCGACGCCACCCTCGACGCCCCCCGCGCGCTCGACGCCGTGGTGGTCACCGACACCGGCGGCGCGCTCCCCGACGCGTCCCGCGCGACGCTCACCCGCGCGACCCTCGCGCCCGCCACGGCGTTCCTCGGCGAGATGACCTGCCTGCGGGTGCAGCACGACGGCCCCGAGGGCACCCGCGCGCGCTGGGTCGTGGAGCCCGACACCACCCCCGTCGACGGCGCCGCCGAGCGCTGCGTGACCTTCACCCGCGTCGGGACCTTTCGGGCCTTCGTCACCCTCACCGACGGCCCCCGCGTCGTCGAGGCCAACGCCGTGGTGACGGTCGTTCGCCGTCCCACGACCGTCGCGCCCACCGCGTCGTCGACGGTGCTGCTCATCCCCGCGCGGCGCGAGCTCTGGGCGGTGAACCCCGACAGCGACACGGTCGCCGTGGTGAGCGCCGACACCCAGACCCTCATCGCCGAGATCGACGTCTGCGACCGCCCGCGCACCCTCGCGCTGCGCGGGAACACCCTCGCCGTGGCCTGCCAGAACGACGGGCACGTCGACCTCCTCGACGTCACCACCCGCACGCGAACCCAGCGGGTCGCCCTGGGCGCGGGCAGCCGCCCCTTCGGCGTCGCCGCCGACCCGCGGGGCGACCGCTTCGTGGTCACCCTGCAAGACGCCGGGAGCCTCGTGGTCCTCGACCTCCGCGGCGCGCGCGTGGGGGAGCTCTCCCTCGGCCCCGACCTGCGCCACGTCGCGATCAACGCCGAGGGCACCGCGCTCGTCCCCGCGTGGCGCGGCGCAGAAATGGGCGCCACGGTCTACCGCGTGGACCTCGCCAACCCCGCGATGCCCCGCCGCGTCGAGGCCGTGAACCTCCCGCGGCAGGAGGGCATCGACAGCGACACCGACAACTCCGGCGTGCCGGGATTCCTCGGCGCGCTCGCCTTCGCGCCCCACGGTCGGCAGGCCATCGTGCCCGCGCTCAAGGCCAACATCGTCACGGGCCGCGCCCGCACGCGCACCGACCTCACGTCGCAGACCACCGCCCGCGCGATCTTCGCCGAGGTCGACCTCGACGGCCCCGAGGGGCACGCGCAGGAGAGCTGGCGCAACGTGTTCGACGACCTCGACCTGGCGTCCGCCGTGGCCTACACGCCCCTCGGCGAGCGGGTCTACGTCGCCATCGAGGGGTCCGAGGTGGTCCTCGCGCTCGACACCGCGGGCTTCAACGTCGCGGGCTCCATTCGCGAGGTGGGCGGCGCGCCCCAG
>JAXLYI010000066.1:0-19214 GCA_046351555.1 Polyangiales bacterium | reverse complement strand
GGTCACGTCGCAGAGGCTGGACGCGTCGTCGCAGTCGAAGCCGAGGCGGTCGCCGACGGACCAGTCCTCCGCCGCCTCCACCTGCGCCGCGAGGAGCTGGTCGAGCTCGGCGAGGAACGAGTCGCTGAGCGTCCGCGCCGCGTCGACAAGGATCACCAGCCGGTAGACCGCGGTCGGGTCGGTGTCCTCGACGGCCGCGGTGGGGATCGTCACCAGCACGACCTCGGGCGCGAGGGCGCGCAGCGTCGCCAGCACGGCGGTGTACGAGGAGCCAGCGCGCGAGAGGTACTTCGCCGCGAGCCGCCGCTGGCGCTCGGCCGTCGGGAGGAGCGAGCCGTCGGGCAGGCCGTACTCCGCCTCGAGGTCGGGCAGGAGGTCTGTTGCAGTGCGCGGGTGGGCCTGCGCGACCGCGCGGAGGATCGTGGCGCGCCCGTCAGCCAGGAGCTGCCCGAGCACGCGCAGCTCCTCGGCGACGAGGGTGCCGTCGCCGGGCTGGATCTCGGGCCCTCGCAGGAGGGCGAGCGAGCGCGCGAAGCGGTCGGCGTCGGTGGCGCCGCTCGGGAGGGGTTGGTGGGTCATGGGGGGCTCTCAGGGGGGGCGCCGGCGTGTACCGTGGGGCTATGACCATCGAGCGCATCGGCCGCCCCCCCGCGGGGGCCCTCCTCGCCCTGACCGTTGTTGCAGCCTGCGCCGGAGACCCACCCGCGCCGCCCGTTGACGCGGCGCCCGACGTCGACCTCTGCGCTTCCGCAGGCCAGCCCTGCGGGTGCCGCACGGGCCCCGGCGTCGTCCAGGGGGCGCTCCGATGCGTCGGCGGCGGGCTCGTGTGCGAGTGCGCCGCGGCACCCGACGCGGACCCCGGGATGGACGTGGCGGCCGACGCGCCTGGCGAGGGCCCGGGGGAGGTCGGCATCGATGCCGCGGCCGAGGCCGCCGCCGACGTGGCGTCGATCGACGCCCCAGACGTGGCTCCCGACGCAGCCGCCGACGCCGACGCGGCTTGCGACGTGCGCTGCGACAGCGCGTGTGTTGATCCCGACTTCGACCCGCTCAACTGCGGCCGCTGCGGGATGCGATGCGCAGCGGCCGCCCCGAACATGCGAGCGCTGTGTTTCGCGGGGCGCTGCGGGATGGCCTGCGTGGCCGACTACGACGACTGCAACGGCAACCTGGCCGACGGCTGCGAGACCTTCCTTCGCGGCACCGATCGCACCCACTGCGGCTCCTGCCGCGGCGTCTGCAACAGTGCTGAACGATGCGTGATGGGTGTCTGCCGCCCGCTCTGACTACACCATCCGCTCGACTCGGAAGTCCCGCAGCACGAAGTAGCCACCGACGGGCGCCACCTCGCTCGCCGCCGGCGTCGTAACGGCACCATCCGCCACCCCGGCGACGTTGAGGATCGTGCGAAGCACAGCAGCGCGGGTGAGGTCGGAGAGGCGACCGTCTCGCGCGACGTCAGGGAACCGGAAGGTCTGCGACGGCCCAGGCCCAGGCCCCATCTCATCGAACACCCTTGCCATGTCCTCGCGCGCCGTGGCCCACAGCGAAGCGGTGCTGGTGACGTTGACCGCGTCGGGGCGCGTCGCCGTGCCTGCGGGCGGGATGCCGGGGAGCGCGGCGTTGAGGGTCACGCTGCGCGAGCCCGCGTTGAGGTCCGTGATCTGCCGCAGGAACCAACCGCCGCGGATGCGCGTCGCGCCCGTGCCCCAGTCCTCGATCGCGATGCGGTCACCCCGCTGCCACCCGGTGATCGGGAGGTCGAGCACGAGCACGGTGGCGGTGCTGGTGCCGGAGTTGTCGACGGCGTTGTCGCCGGGAAGCCAGCGCCAGCCAACCTCGGCCTGCACGCTCACCACCACGTCGCGCTCGTAGGAGCGCGGGGGCACGACGTGGAAGCCCTCGGGGAACATGTGCGCGGGGAAGCGCTCCGCGCCGTAGGCGCCGATGGGGCTCCCGTTCTCGTCGTTCTCACCGTGGAAGTAGCCGTGGACGAGGGAGACGAGCTCCGTTGACGGGGCCCGCGAGAAGCCCGCGGCCATGCCGTCGCCGCCCTCTTCGTAGGAGCTCGGTGGCGGCGCGAAGGGCATCACGGTGATGTTGCCGCGCTTGTTCGGCAGGTAGAGGTGGAGGCCCGAGCCGGGCGGGCTCTCGGGCGAGTCCATCACGCGGTACACGAAGGCTTCGCCGACGCCGGCGCACGTCTTCGCCTCCGACCACCACCAGGAGCGGTTGCCGCCGCCGGGGCGCTCCACGCGGCGCAGGAGCAGGCGGTTGCGGAGGTCGTCGTCGCCCTCGATGTCCTCGCCGGCGCGGGCGCTCGGGCCCGACGCCACCTCGCCGGTCGCGGCGAAGCCCGTGGGCGCGCTCGACCAGGTCAAGATGACCCCCGGCGCGAGGTTGCCCGCGACGCCCGCGGTGAGGCACTCCACGGCGATGGTCGCGTCGCCGCTCCCGTCGGTGTCGATCGAGGCGAGCGTCGCGCCGGTCGACGGGTTGATGGGGCGGAAGCGCAGGCCGCCCGGGGTGGAGAGCGTGGCGCCGGCGACGGCGGAGCTGGCGGAGGGCGGGCCCACGACGGCGACGTCGCGCCGGGCGTAGGTCGCGCCCTTCCGGGCGGTGCCGTCGTCCTCGGCCGACTCGTCGAGGTCGGTGCCGCTCTGGTAGCGCAGGAGCACCCGGTGGGCGGCTTCCTGCGCGGCGAGCTCGAGGCCCTCGAACTCCAGCGCGAGCGAGTCGAGGCTGTTGAAGGCGTCGGAGCCCTCGGCGGTGTCGAGGTCCTCGCCGCGGGCGAGGTAGCGCGCTTGCGGAGGTCGGCGAGGGCGCGTCGCGGATCGCGGCGGCGCTGCGGGCGTTGAACGTCATCGGGTCCCCTCGAGGGTCTGCGGGCGGCCGTCACGCGCCCCTTGAAGCTCACGGTGTGGAGGCCAGCTGCCGCTGCCGCCCGGGAGCGGCGCCACCTCGGGCGACCTCCACGTCGCGCAGGCCGACGTCGACCCGCAGCGGGCAGGCGCGCGGAGCACGTTGCCGCGCCACACCGCGGCGGCGTTGGGCGCGGCGTTGTCGACGCCGGCGACGCCGTAGGTGCGGTCGCGCCCCGCGCTCCCGAGGGCGTGCGCGAGACGTTCTGCACCACGGCGAACCGGGCGACGCAGCACTTGGGCCACGTGCAGCGGCGCGGTCGACCACCGCGTCGCCGGTGCCCAGGTCGATCTTGCGGGCGAAGATCATGGCGTCAGTCCTCCGCTCGCACCTTGTTGGAGCCGGGCCCCGTCCGGCCGGTGAGCGTGATGGTGGCGTCGATCGCCGTGAACGTGGCCATCCCCGCCATGTTGATGGTGAACGCCTGGGGGGCCCCGGACGGGGGCGTGTAGGTGACGACGATCGACGTGGCCGCGACGAGGAACCGCAGCGTCCCGCAGTCCACCGCGTCCCCCTCGCGGTTGACCTTCTTCGTCGCGCTGGCGCCGAGCCGGATCTCCGGCGCCTCGACGACGACGCGGCCCGAGAGCAGGCGCACGACGCGGGCGACGTTGCCCACCGAGAACAGGCGCGTCTCGCCGGCCTCGAGGTCGGTGGGGCTCCGGGCCTTGTCCCAGAGCTTCATCACGCGGACCTCGTCGCCGTCCTGGTAGCCGAGGGCCTCCAGGGTGGCCGTCACGATCGGGCGCACCGCCACGCCGAACTGCCCGAGGAACTGCGCGTCGTCCTCGGGCACGGCGCCGTCGTCGTCGCCGGCGGCGCCGTCGCCGCGGAGCTGGAGCCCGAGCAGCTTCGACGCCGCGTCGAACGCTACCCGCGTGACCTTCCACTCGGTGAACACGGCTACACCTCCGGGTCCGGTTCGACGTCGATCGCGCCGGGCGGGACGAGGCGCAGGCGGGTGGTGTGGCCGCCCGCGCGGCTGCGCTGGAAGGTCACCTGCGTGACGAGCCAGGCGCCGCGCACGCCCGTCACCTCGTCGTCGAGGGTCACCATGCTGTTGATCGTCCAGAGCGGCGCCGACGCCTGGGGGCCCGTCGAGAAGCCCTGCACGGTGGCCTCGACCACCGCGAACTCCGCCATGGCCCGCGTGAGCTCGCGCCGCGCCCGCTGCTCGGCGATCTGGAGCGTGCGGGCGTGCGGGTCGCGCAGGTACCGCGGCCGCGGCGGGAAGGTGGCCGCCACCCGCTGCACCGCGGTGCGGATCCGGTCGTTGGCGAGCGTCGCCTGGTGCCGCGCGTCCTGGCGGGCACCCAGGCGCGAGTGCCCGGTCACGGTGACCACCGTGGGCACCTCGGCGGCGTTCAGGTCGAGCGCGAGCGAGAGCACGTTGCCCTCGTACTCCCCGCTCGGGAGCCGGCGGCGCACGAGCGTGCCCACGGGGGCGGAGTCGTAGGCGGGCCGGTCGACGACGAGCCCGGTGCCCTCGCGCGTGGGGGCGGCGAAGAGGAGGAAGCCGTGGCGGCGGGCGAGCCCTTCGAGGAAGGCCCAGACCTTCTCGCCCATCTTCGGCTTGTAGCGGTCGACGTGCTGGCGGCGCGAGGCGCGCCCCGCGGCGCCGGGCCGGCGGCCCGCCTGGATCGCCCGCACCTCGTCCGCGTTGGCGCCGACCGTGACGGCGAGGCCGAGGGGCTCGATGGCGCGGCGCATCACCTCCTCGAGCGTGGCGTCGCGGAGGGAGAGGCGCGGGTCGACGTCCGACACCAGCGCGGCGGCGAGGGCGTCGCGGCCCCCGAGGGTGAGCGGGGCGCCCGCGCGGTCGGCCGCGTCGCGGATGCGCTCGACCTGCCCGCGGAGCTGCACGGCGCCGTCGACCTCCAGCGTCACCGGCGCCCACACCTGCGCGGCGGCGCGCACCCGCTCCCAGGAGACGCCGCGGCCCTTGCGCCAGAGGGTGACGGTCCACGGCGAGCCCGGGCGGAGCATGTCGAGGGTGACGGTGACCTCGTCCCACGCGTCGACGCGGAGGCCGGCGATCGTGAGGGCGACGGCGTGGGCGCGGGCCATGGCTACGGGATCACCAGCACGGTGCCGGCGGGCACCCGGGAGGGGTCGAGCACGACGTTGGCGCGGGCGAGCTCGGCCGCCCGGGAGGCGTCGCCGTAGACGCGCGGGTCGGAGGCGATGCGGGCGAGCGAGGCCTCCTCGAGCACCACGTGGGAGCGGCCCGAGGAGGTGAGCGCGCCGGCGCGGTAGCGCAGCACGGCGGCGCGCGTCGCGGCGAGCGCGGCGCGGTGGGCGTGGCCCGAGGCGCCGGCCGCGGCGGGGTCGGCGGCGCGGGCCTCGATCGAGGCGAGGAGGGAGCCGACCCGCGCGCGGGCCTGCGCCAGCGTGCGCCCGGCGGACTCGACGAAGCCACGCGCCGCGGCCAGCTCCTCGGCGAGGGGGGCGCTGACCCGCGCGCCGGCGGGCCGCGTGACGTCGGCGGCCGCGGCTGAGGTGGCGGCGTCGTCGAGGGCGCTCGCAACGGGCGGCGCCATCTCGAGGAGGTCGGACTCGCCCCGCTGCTCGGTGAAGCTGAGCTCGAGCACGACGCCGCGCCGCGAGGTCTCCGACACCACCTCGGAGAAGCGGTCGACGTGGACGGTCATCACCCCGCGGGTGGGGTGCGTGAGGAAGCCCTCGGGCGTCCCGCGCAGCGCCCGGAGAAGGCTCTGGTACTGCGTGGGATAGAGCGCGGGGCCGGCCCACCCGCGCAGGCCGTTCTGCATCACGGCGCGGCAGCGGACGGCCTCCGGCTGCGGCCCGGTGGTCTCGATGTCGGCGCCGCGCACGCCGTAGCCCTGGTGCTTCGCGGAGTCGTGGCCCCCGTCCGTGGCCAGCCCCGCGCACGGGAACGCCACCCCGTCGTACGCCGCGGTCGCGAGCGTGCGCCCGAGCTCGTCGGAGAGGAGGGTCATTGCGGCCTGGGCCCCTGCATCGATGCTTGGACGGCGGTCTGCTGGTCGATGGTGACGGGGTTGCGGGCGAGCGCCAGGGCGATCTCGTTGGCGAGCCGCGCGATCGACTCCTCGGAGATGCGCGTCGGGCTCTCGCCGCGCGCCACGGCCTGGTCGCGGAGCTGGAGGCGCGCCATCCCCTCGGCGGTGCGCCGCTGCATGAGCTGGGCGCGCGTGCCCTCGTCGAGGGCGAAGCCGCTCTCGCCGAAGTCGCGGGTGAGGCTCGCCGACGCCGCCTCCTCGGCGATGGCCCGCTGGAGCGCGGCCCGCGTGCGGGGGCGGCGCGGGCCCGAGGTCGGCGCCGAGGTGGCGGCCGCCTGCAGCGCGAAGTTGGTGAGGTCGAGCGCGGTGCGTGCCCCCTCCGCGCCGGGCAGGCGCTCCACGACGCCGGCGAGCTCGGGGTGGGCCGCGCGCAGGTCGGCGAGCTGCCGCTCGCTGTCGGTCGCCCACCGCGTGGCGTCGCCGGTGAGGCCGTAGAGCTCGCGCACCTCGCGGCGCGAGCGCTGGTTGGCGTCGGTCGCGGACACCGCGGCGAACGGGCGGGTGATGGTGGACTCCACCGTGCCCCGCATCTGCTGGTTGACGAGGTCGCCGAACTCGGAGAGGCGCCCGCCGTGGGCGCGCAGGTCGCGGAAGAGCTGGTCGCCGAGCGCGCGCCCGCGGGTGTTGCTGCCGACCATCGTGTCGAGGAACCGCGTCGCGTTGCCCCCCGACCGCCGGTACACGTCCTGGATGACGCGCTGGAAGGCCTGCGACTGCGACTCGCCCTCGCGGGTGACGATCTGCCCGTCGGCGCCCATCACCCGGTACCCCAGGGCCTCGCGCAACCCGCGCTGCCCCTTCGCCGAGGTGAAGTTGTCGAGGAAGGCGCGCGCGCGCGTGGCGGAGATGTCCCCGCCGCCGCCGGCCCGCCCCGCGAACTGGAAGAGGGCGTTGGTGGTGGCGAGCGACTGGAGCGAGTCGCCGGGGCGCGAGGACAGGAACCGGGCGGCGCCGCCGCCGATCACGCCCATGTGCCGCGCCTGGTCGCCGAAGGAGATGCTCCCGAGCCGCCCCGCCTGGATGGCCTGCGCGAGGGCCTGGGGGAGCTGCGCCGTCGTCACGCCGAGCTGCCGCTGGAACTCCCCCGCGCTGTTGACCATGTCCGTCAGGCTCGTGCCCGACGCGGCCGCGGCCTGCGCGAGGAGCGGCAGCACGTCGTTCAGGTAGGTGCCGCGGTCGGCCGCGTCGGCGAGGGCCGAGAAGTTCGCCTGCGCCGCGCCGATGGCGTCGATCACGCCCTGCGGGTCGAGCCCCGTCAGCTCCGACACGCGCCGCGTCGCCTCGGAGAGCTGGGAGGCGGCCGAGGCGTCGCCGATGTCCGACGCCGCGATCCGCACGGCCCCGACCTCGACGGCCTCGCGGGCCTGCCGCTTCGCCCTCACGTCGTCGCCGTAGTCGGCGAACGCGGCCGCCGCCCCGCGCGCCGCGGAGGCCGCCGCCTGCGGTAGCCCCGCGACGAAGCGGCTGCGCGCGGCCTGGCGCTCCCGCTCCGCCTTCGCGGTGGCGGCGGTGCGCGCCCGCTCCGCTCGCTCGTGCTGCACGACCATGGCGCGGGCGAGGTCCTCGGCGGCCCGGCGCTCGCGCTCGGTGAGCTCGCCGCGGCGGCCGGTCTCCACCTCCATGGCCCGCGTCGCGCGGTTGAGCATGATCGCGTAGAGGGTCTCCGAGCGCTTCCGGGCCTCGTCGGTGAGGGCGAGCTGGCGCAGCCGGAAGCGCGTGATCCCCTGGACGGTGCGGACCTCCTCGGCGGCGCTCGTGCGGTACACGCCGCCCCGCCGGCGGGCCGAGTCGGACTCCTCGCGCTCGGTGCGCTGCCGCGACCCGCGGGCGGCCGACTCGGTGCGGCGGTAGTAGCCGACCACGGCGCGCTCGAGCGCGGCGATGAGGGAGGCGACGTCGCCCCCACCCTCGTTGCGGATCCGAAGCGTCGCGGTCGCGGTCATGGCTCAGGTCTCACGGGGCGGGGGGTAGGGGCGCCGCCGGGGGAGCACCCCGCGCAGCTCGAGCTCGTGCTCCGCCCACTCCGCCCTCAGGTATCCGAGGAGGGTCGCTGTGTCGGGTTCCCAGGGGCGCTGTCCAGCACAGCGATGAGCGTGGAGAGCTGCGTATCTTCCCCGCAGGACGTCCACCACGTCGACAGCGCCCCACCTTTTCGCAGGTCCCGGAGGAACCCGAGGATCTGCGCGCCCTCCTCGGGCGTGCGGCGCTCGAAGCGCTCGCGGCGGAAGTCCTCGACGGCCTCCATGAGCTGCCGCCGCTGCGTGCGGTCGATCCCGTGGGGCGGCTCGCGCAGCTCGTCGGCGCTCTCGACGAACGCCTCCTCGGGGTCGTCGGGGTCGCGCAGGACGGTCGCCAGGAGCTCGAGCTCGAAGACGCGCTTGAACAGCTCCTGCTCCTGCGCGAGGGAGAGTTCGAGGGCGGTGAGGCCGAGCTCCTTCGTCAGGTACTTCCGCGCCTCGACGTCCGCCTCGACGATCTCGCCCTCGGTCGGGCAGAGGACCGCCACGCGGACGCCGGGCGCGCCGGGGAAGTCGATCACGCGGTGGGGGCGGCCGCGCTGCTGCATGGCGCGCGCGAAGGCCGAGAGGCCCCCGTCGTCGCGCTCGTCGTCGCTTCGCCTCGCCACGGGTTACTCCTGCTCGTCGCCCATGAAGGAGGTCGAGAAGCTCGACTTGCCGTTGGAGGTCTTCACCTCGAGGGGGCCGAACTTGCCCCGCCCGACGTAGGTCTCCTCGCCCACCTGGAGCTTGATGGTCACGTCGGCGCCCGACCGGCGGAACGCCTTGAGCCGCCGGAGGTAGCTGTTGCGGCGCAGGGGGGCGCCGTCGATCTTCACCTCCATCGCGGTGGGGTCCTCGACGGTCTCGCCGGTGTGCCCGAGGGTGATCTGGCGGTTGAGCTTCCCGCCGATGGTGCCGGAGACCTCCGCGGCCTCCGAGAAGAGGGTGCTGTTGACCCAGAGCTTGCCGGTTCCGGCGAAGGCTTCGCGCGTCGTTGCCATGTGCTACTCCCAGCCCGCCCGCGGCGGGCGCGTGTCAGGCGACCTGGAGGGCCTCGCCGACCACGCTGTGCAGGTGCGGGATCACGGCGAAGGGGACCTTGCAGACGAGGTAGGTGGTGCCGTCGACGGTGAGCGGCTCCACCGTCACCTGCGAGGCGTACTGCGCGACGTTCACCAGGAGCGCCTCCCCCTGCATCTGCGCGAGGATGGCGAGGACGTCGGCGCGCACGGCGGAGGGCCACACGACGTAGGGCGACGAGGGCGCCTCCTCGATCGTGGCGGGCTCCGCCGCGAGGTTCTTGTCGGCGTAGTTCTCGCTCGCCCACGCCTCGCAGCGGTCCGCCACCGCGTCGGCGACGGCCACCTTCGAGGTGTCGGCGACGAGGTAGCTCGCGCCGCCCGAGGCGTTGAGCGTCCGCGTCGTCACCGGCCGCACGACCGAGGCGTAGCCCGGGTTGACGTTGTCGGCGCCGAGGGGCGTGACGCCCGCGCGCAGGAGCGCGTCCACCTGCGTCGCGGTGAGCCGCTCCTCCTCGTCGGTCGCGAGGATCGCGGGGAAGAGCGACAGCCCGTTGGCCTTCGCCGCGAGGTACTGCTCCTCGCCCGGCAGCCGCCCGTCGCCGTACACCTTCGCGGCCGCGTACGCCGCGGCCAGCTCCCCCGCGAGGTTGTGGCTCTTGCGGTTGTAGACGATGCAGAGCCGCGGCTCGTTCTGCGCGATCGCGTCGCCCTGCACGGTGGAGAGGGTGTCCTCGAGCGAGCCCACCACGCCCATGCAGCGGCGACCCGTGTTGATGCTCGACTGCGAGACCAGGTGCGCCTTCAGCCGCCCGCGGTTGGTGTCGTCGTCCACGTCGGCGACGATGCGGTGGTAGCGGGCGCCGGCGACGGCGGCGAGCGCGCTGGTGAGGTCGACGGCGCCGACGCCGGCCGTGGCCGAGCCCGCGCCGAAGTAGCCCTTGCCGCGGGCGGCGGCGGTCACCCCGTTGAGCGAGATGGTGATCCCGGCCGCCGTCACCTCGAACGTCACGCGGAGCTGGTTGCCGGTGGCGCCGGTGTTGGCGGCGGTGAGCGTGAGGATGTGCTCGTTGCCGGTGCCGCCCACCGCGCCCGTGCAGGGCAGCTCGGCGACGGCGGCGACGGCGGTCTGCACCAGCGCGGCGGCCGCGGCGGCGGTGGTGCTGTTGGGGATCACGACCTCGGAGACGAGCCGCCCCGCGACCCGCAGGCGGACGACGCCCGCGGCCGTGGCCGGGCCCGCGAACGTGAGGACGGCCGTCGCGGCGGTGCCGGCGGGGTCGGCCACGGGGCAGGCGTAGAAGCGGCCCCGCGGGGCGACGGCGCGCGCGGCGCGGCAGAGCGCGGCGAGGCGCGAGCGGGCGCCGAACTTCTCCTCGATGTCCGCCACGTCGAAGACCTCCACGGGGACGTGGTCGGTCGCGCTCCCCGCGCTCGTCTTCGACGCGAGGAGCATCACGCGCATGGACGACGACGCGCCCGAGGGGCCGGCGCCGAGGCGCACGGCGAAGCTGAACGTGGGGGTGGGCGTCGCGGCGAAGCCGCTCGGGAGGGTCGTCATGGTCGAACCTTTCAGTCTTCGGGGAGCGTGTTGAAGGACGAGAGCGGCACCTCGGCGCCGTCGGTGTCGCGGGCCGCGTCGACGACGGCGCCCCGCACCCCGGCGAGGGGCGCGCCGGGCGTGGGGTTCTCCTCGTCGGTGGACTCGTCGAGCGCGGCGTCGGCCGAGAAGCGCACCGCGTAGACGTAGGCGGTGCGGCGGGCGATCACGACGGGCCGGCTGCCGACCCAGCGCACCGTGCGCCCGTCGTGGAGGCCCGCGACCACGAAGCCCGCGAGGGCCTTCTTCACCGCGTGCGCGCAGAGCAGCGCCCCGGGCTGCCCGGCGAGGGTGCCCTTCAGGGCCTCCTCGTCGCCGCGCAGGTCCCGCACCACGCAGTACACCCGCCACACGGAGCGGCCGACGACCTCGATGGCGTGGCCGCCGGCCTCGGTGAACGCGCCCTCGGCGCCCACGGGGTCCTCCCCCTCCCAGGCCAGGAGCGCGGCGGGGAGCTGCTCCGGGGAGAGGTCGTAGATGCCGCGCTCGATGTCCTGCACCAGCTCGGCGGTCACCTCGCCGGCGTAGCGGCGCAGGTGCCGGAACGGCGCGGCCGGCGTGGGCGTCGGCGCCACGAGGGCGCCGAGGGCGCCGTACAGGGCGGCCTCGATCTGGTCGAGCGTGGCGTTCATCCGAGGCCCGAGCGGCGCACGGCCGCCTCCAGCGCGTCGTACAGCAGGTGCTCGAGGCGGCCCTGGCTGCGCTCGAGCGCGGGGCCGAGGAACGCCCACGCCCGGCGCCGCTCCAGGTACTTCGCGTACGCGGCCCGCGCGATGATGTCGACGTCCAGGGTGTCGCGCAGGAACGACCCCCGGGGCGCGTAGGCGCGGATCGAGCGGGTGAGCGTCTCGCTCCGGTCGGTGTAGGGGTGGTCGGCCTTCGCCGCGAAGGCCACCACCTTCGCCCCCTCGCGCGCGGCCCTCTCCAGCTCGTCGTCGAGGGCGGCCCCGAGCCCCCGGAGCGGGGGGAGCCAGGCGCGGAGGTCGAGGTCGATGCCGGGGGTCACGCGCCCTGCCTCGCCCGCTCGACGACGAGCATGATGCGGAAGGGCTTGCTGTCGTCGAGGCGCACCACGCGGTACTCCTCGCCCTCCCCGTGCTGGCCCCCGGACAGGACGAGCGTCACCCGCCGCGTCTCGGAGTCGCCGGGCATGAGCTGCGCGGCCGAGTAGCCCCCGCCGACGTGGGCGGGCGTGATCGGGCCCACCTCGTAGCGGAGGGTCCGGGGCTGCGCGGTGGCGTCGGCGTAGGGCCCGTCGACGATCGCCTCGTCGGCCCTGTGCTCGCGCGCGGGGCGCACCGCGGGCGCCGGCGTGAGGGCGGTGTCGTTCGTCGCCGTCACGGTCGCGCCGACGGTCCCGGGCGGGAGGCTGTAGACGCGCTCCCGCACGGTGACGGCGATGGTGCGAAGGCCGAACTCGTCGGCGAGGCCTCGGAGCTCGTTGAGCACCGGGAGCAGGTCGTCGCGGAGGCTCACGGCTCAGGGCTCCCGCCACGGGCCCGGGCCCGCGCCGGCGCCGCCGTTGGGCGCGCCCTGGGGGTCGACCTCGACGTCGAGGGTGGCCCCGAGCTCGCCGCGGAAGAAGTTCCACTGCCGCATGCGGTCGTCCCACTCCTTCGGGTTGAGCTTCGCCCCGTCGATCTCGGTCGCCTTCATGCGGACGCCCATGGTGACGAGCTCCGCGCGGAGCCCGTCGAGGACGGCGAGGAGCGCGCGCACGGTCGTCTCGCCGGCGGGCGTCACGGAGTCGAGCGCCGCCCCGAGTTTGTGCGTGAGCTCCACGGTGTAGAGCCCGCCGCCCGTCTCCCCCGTGCGCCCGGCCTGCGGGTACTTGAGGTAGAGGGCGACCTTGCGCCGCTCGTCGTCCGTGAGCGCCACGGCTCAGCCCCGCCGCCGCGGCGGCTCGACCTCGCCGTCGCGGAAGACGACGAGCCCGAGGTCGGCGGCCGCCTCGCGCAGGCGCGCCACGTCCCGGGCGTACCCCTCGCGCAGGTACACCAGGTGCTCGGGCGACTCGACCTCGATGATCATGAAGTTGTCGTCGCCGGCGAGCGTCGGGACGAGCGCCGGGTCGTCGAGGATCTCGCCCCCGAGCACCTGCAGGAGCCCCCCGCGCGTGTAGACCTTGCTCGCCCTCCGGGCGAACGCGGCCCGGCGCCACACCTTCCGCGCGGGCGCGGCGTCGGGGGGAGGGGCGGCGGGCGGGTCGTCGGTGGCGTCGGTCGTGGGCATCGGGGGCGCTCCGTGGTGGGTGCTGGGGGCGTTGGGGGTGTCGGGGGCGTCGGCGCGGCTCAGGCGGCCGGGCCCGCGGTCTTCACGACCACGGCGCGCTTGTGCCGCGCGGTGCCCGTGAGGGCCTTGGCGTCGGAGGGGACGCAGTAGTCGACGTTGGAGAGCCAGCTCGTCGACAGGACCTCCCCGGCCTTGTCCATCGGCGCGCGCACCACGAGGGTGAGCACGCCGTTGCCGTCGAGGGGCATCTTGTAGTGGTTGGCGAGCGCGATGCCCTCCATCGGCACCTCGCGCGCGAACTCCGCCTCGGGCACGTACGCCTCCACCGCCACGTCCGCGCCGAACACCACCGACTCGTGCACGTTGGCCTGGAGGTGCGAGTCCGCGTTGGCCACCGTCATCTCGGTGTTGCGGATGAAGCGGATGCCCGCGTAGTCCCCGATCGCCCCGGAGGTGAAGGGGCCCGTGAGGCCCTCGGCCTGGATCGCGTCGTGGAACTCCGAGTCGGCGAAGAGGGAGTTCTCGGTGTGCGAGTCGATGAAGCACCCGTAGGGGCTCCCGACCTTGCCGTCGATGCCGGGCACGTTGTGCTGGCGCAGGTGCGCCGCGGCGCTGCGGAAGGAGGCCGCCGTGGCGGTGTCGCCGGCGACGATGAGCCGGTCGGTCGCGCGCCCGCCCTGGCGCACCACGAGGGGGGCGTCGCCGCGCACCACCGCGTCGTACTGCGCGTAGTCGAGCGCGACGGTGATGGTGAGCGTGCCGGGCCCGCGCGGGGGCGAGGAGCCGTCGGTGGCCGCGCAGGCGGAGACCAGGCGCGCCGTGCCGCCGATCGTCACCGGGAGCGTGTTGGTCGCGGAGACGGCCACGGGCGCGCCGTTGACGAGCACCTGGTCGAAGCCCGTCACGTCCTTCACCGCGACCGTGGTGGTCGAGCCCGGGTCGTTGGTGGTGAAGGTGTCGCCGCCGCGGTAGGCCGCGAGGATCGAGTCGCGCGCGATGCGGCCGATGGTCTGCGCGCCGTGGAAGGCGAGCTTCTCCACGTCGTCGAGGAACTTGTTCTCCTGCGCGAGCCACGAGCTCGGGAGGTGGATGTCGATGCCGTTGCCGTACGGCGCCACCTGGTACCCGAACTGCTCGATGGTGCGCTGGAGCGTGCCCGGGTCCTGCCCCGGGGTGCGGCGCGCCGAGGCGGCGTTGCCGGGCGGGATGAGGCCGGGGCGCGTCTTGGTGACGCGCTCGCCGATGCCGCCGGGGTGCCGCTCCGGCGTGCAGAGCGCCCGCCAGAGCAGCGCGGGCTTGAGGGCGGGCATGAGGCGCCGCTCGAGGACGCCGTCCTGGATGCAGCCGGCGACGGCGGTGGGGAGGAACGCGAGGACGAGGGCCATGGTGGGACTCCGTGTGGGTGCGGGTGCGGGTTGGGGGCGGGAGGGTGCGGGTGCGTCAGCCGGCGCCGTTCTTCGCGCGGCGCTCCGCCTGGAACGCGGCGAACTCGGCGTCGTTCATGTCGCGCGGGTGCTTCTGCGCGCCGGGCGCGTTGGCGGGCGGCGCGCTGCCGCCGGCGCGGGTGTTGGCGGGCTTCGCCTCGGCGGCGGGGCCGAAGAGGCCCTTCGCCTTCGCGCTGAGGATCCACTCCAGCCGCGCCTCGGGGCTGTCGGCCGCCGGCGCCAGGTCGAGCAGCTCGCGCTTCTCCTTCGGCACCGACTTCTCCTCGGCGTCGAGGTAGCGCTTGATCGTGCCCTCCAGGGCCTCGGCGCGCTTGGCCCGCGGGGCGAGCTCGGCGACCTTCCCGGTGGCCCGCTCGAGCTCGCTCTTCTTCGACTCCTCGGCCTCGCGCTGGGCCTTCACGGCGGCCTTCGCGTCGTCGAGCTTCTCGAAGCCCAGCTCCTTCAGGGCGGACTTCACCGCGTCGGCGGCGCGCGCGGCCGCGTCGGCCTCGCTGATGCCGGCGGGGGCCGCGGGCGTCGTGGGCGTCTTGCCCTCGCCCTTCCCCGCGTCCTCGGCGGCGTTGCGGATGGGGCGGCGCCCGCGGCGCTGCGGGGGCGTGGGCGTGCGGCGGTTGGGCTTCATCGGGGCCTCAGACGGACGTGGAGAGCGCCACCGCCGGCTTCTTGATGTACCGGAGGCGCACGCGGGTGACGGTGTTGGGGAAGGTGATGGTGGAGCCGTCGGCCGCGACGGACGCGATGCCCACGGCGGTGTCCGCGCCGCCCGGCGGCAGGAGCGGCGTCGAGCTGGAGTTGCCCGGGAGGTAGTGCCCGACGCTCCCGGCCGTGCCGGAGGTCACCACCTGCGCCGACTGCACGAGCAGGGCGCCGCCGGGGATCGTCACCGAGGCCGCGGCGGTGATCGTGCCGGAGTCGTACTCCTGGATCTCCAGGAGGGAGCCGAGCGCGACCTTGCGCAGCATGTCGGCGATCGAGTTGGGGTCGGCGCGGTCCAGCTCGCTCTTCAGGGTGGGGTCAGCCATCGTCGTCGTCCTCTTCGGTGGGGGTCGTGGGGGTCGTGGGCGCCGCCGGGCGCTGGCCCGGGGCGGGGGTCTTGGGGTCCGCCGGCGCGGGCTTCGCGGCGGCCGCGGCGGCGGCCTCCTCGGCCTCGAGGCGCGCGAGCACCGCCCGCACGTCCCTCACGCCGAGGTAGCTCGCGAGCCACCGCACCATCGTCTCGCGGTCGACCGCGCCGGCCGCGCGCAGGGCCTGCATCGTCTGCGCGATCTGGAGGAGGTCCTGGGGCGTGGGGTCGAAGTAGTCGCCCCAGAGCAGCGCGATCTTGCCCTCGGGGATCGACGCCGGCGGCGGCGTGCGGAGCGCCCCGAGGCGCGCCAGCAGGCCCCCGCGGGCCGCGCGCAGGATCTGCCCGAACACACGCCGCAGCCCGCGGCCGTAGGTCTGCCGCAGCTCGCCCACCAGCTCCAGCGTCGGGGCGAAGAGGATCCGCAGCGCCGCGCCGGAGCGCGAGGCGGCGAGCAGCCGCTCGGGGTCGGGCATCGTCACCCGCGTCACCTCCAGCGCGCGGCCGCGCTGGGCCACCACGTGCTCCTCGGCCACGCGCTGCCCGTCGCCCTTCAGCTCGAGGAGCGTCGCGTCGCCGCCGTCCTTCTTCGGCGGGAGCGCCCGGGAGGAGCCGCCGCCGGCGGCCTCCACGCGGTTCTTGTCCTCCTCGCGGAGGCCGAAGTAGACCCGCTCGGGCTCCTGGTTGTAGCGGACCGCCCGGCTCTTCTGCGAGAGCGTCCGGTCGATGTCCTCGACCACGTCGGCGATGCCGTCGAGGAGCGACAGGCCGTCGACCCGGCCCGGCTCCCCGTCGTCGAGGTTCTTCACCCACACGCCCGGGACGAAGCCGAGGTCGTGCTCCGCCCGGTCGAGCTCGCGCCAGGTCGGCTCCCGCTCGGTGACGCGCTCGTCGTGGAAGACGACGTGGGAGCGCTCGTCCCACACCTCGCGGTGCCAGTAGTCGACCTCCACCACCACGCGCGCGCCGTCGCGCACCTCCTCGGTGGCGACGCGGTGCTTGTAGCGCTTCTCCAGCCTCACCAGCTCGCCGCGGCGGCGCGGGTGGAAGGTGGGCGTGCAGTGCCGGGTGGCGTGCGCTTCGAACTCGAACTCGCCGTCGACGACGGACCAGGTGAGGCACGCCGACGAGAGCCGCGCGCCCTGCCGGGCCCACGTGAGCGCCACCTGCGGGAGCCCGCCCTCGTCGACGACGGCCGCGAGCCAGGCGTTGACCTCCGCCACCTTCGCCTCGGCCGCCTCGTGGGCGGAGTCCGCGCCCTCGCCCTCGCCTTCGGGGGGCGGCGGCCGGGAGGGTTCGAAGAGCAGCTCGGGGAAGCGCCCCTCGCCGAAGAGGAGCGCGGTGGGGCGGTCGACGATGGGGCGCGGCAGGTCGTACTGCACCGACGGGCGCTGCGAGCGCAGGGGGACGCGGCGCCCGGGCGGGGCCTTGTCCCACGGGTCCGAGAGGCCGCGGTTCTCGTACTGCCGCCCCTGGTAGAGCCGCTCGTACTCCTCGAGCTCGCGGGCGCGCGTCGACACCGCGGGCGCGAGGATGCGCGTCGCGACGTCCTGCCCGAAGGTGACGAGGCGGTCGGTGAGGCGTTCGAGGATGCTCATCAGCGGTCCATCCAGTCGTCGTCGACGGCGCCGACGTAGTGCTTGCGGCGCAGGCCCATCGCGGAGTAGCGGACCGAGTCGGCCGCGTCGTCGCCGACCTTCAGCGGCTTCTCGATCGAGTTGCCCTCGGCGTCGGTGGCCCAGAGGTAGCCGTCGAGCCCGTCGATGACGTTCGGGCAGGCGTCGGAGACCTCCAGGATGGGCCCCCCGAGGTCCTCGCGCGGGTGCACGAGCTTCATCACCTCGAGGATGCCCTCCATCACGTCGTTCTCGGCCGGCTCGATGGCGACGCCGATCGACTGCGAGAACGACGCGATGAGGTCGGGCCGGCTCGGGTCGGCGAACCAGTCCGCGCCCGGGAAGCGCCCCTTCAGGCGCTTGAGCGCCGCCTCCCACTGCGGGATGCGGAACTCGCGGTGGAACTCCTCCGCGGCGACGTAGACCTTCCCGCCGGCGGCCTCGCCGAGCGCCGTGGCGACGCCGGGGTGGGTGAAGCCCCAGTCGATCCCGATCGAGACCCGGTTGAACTCCGCGGGCACCTCCGCGGCGCGGACCACGTGGCCGGCGGCGCGGTACTCGCGTGAGAACTCCTCGTAGATGCGCCCGGCGAGCACCTCGAAGCTCGCCTCGTACTCCTGGCGGAAGATCCGCGGCGGGAGGTCGCGGCGCGCCTCATCGATGTCCGACTGCGGCACGAAGCCGCCGTCGCAGGTGCGGTAGAGCCAGGAGCGCCAGCCGCGGCGCCTCGTGGCGCCCCGGCCCCGCTCGTAGAAGTCCTTGAGGTGGTTGCGCCCCCGGGGCTTCCCGATGAAGAGGACGCGGCCCTGCTTGTCCGACAGCGCGGGGCGGAGCGAGCGCTCCCACGCCGCGAGCTTCATCCGCGCGAACTCGTCGAGCACCGCGGCGCTGAGGGCCACGCCCTCCAGCGTCTCCGGGTCGTCCGCGCCCTTCAGCGCGATCTTCCGACCGCCGGGGAGGTCGACGCAGAGCTCGCTCTCGTTCGCCTTGCCGACGCGGAGGCCCCGCGTCGCCTGCTTCAGCGCGTCCCACGCGATGGCCTTCGCCATCACCCGGTACGGCAGGACGTAGTAGCCCAGCGCGCCCGGCGGCCGCGACAGGATCTCCATGACGAGCCACGCGACGGCGAGGATCGTCTTGCCGAAGCGGCGCCCCGCCACCAGGACGAGGTAGCGCTCGGTGGCGCGGAGGATCTCCGCCTGGCGCCACGTCAGCCGCCAGGGGTAGCGGACGTCACGCGTCCCCGCGCCCACCGCCCGCGCCCTCCGAGAGCGCGGGCGCGGGGGCCGGCTCGCATACGAACGTCACATGCACCTCGCCGCCGCCCTCGTCGTCGCCCCGGGCGAGCTTCGCCGTCTGCACCCGCACGAGCTCGACCTGCGCCTTCGCGAGCTCGACCTGCGCCCGGGCCCGCCGCCGGGCCTCCGCGCCGTTGCGGGCGCGCTCGATCGAGTCTCTCACCCGGGCCTGGGTGCCGACCAGCGCCGCGAGGCTCTGGGCGTAGTTGCGCAGGTCGTTGGAGCCGGAGGGGTCCCCGTCCTCGCCCTTCGGGTCGACCCGCTCGGGGGTCGCCGCGGCGTTGATGAGGGCGTCGCGCGCCTTCGCCGCGCACTCCCGCAGGTGCTCCGCCCCCTCCTCGAGGCCGAGGGCCAACGCCGCCTCCAGGAGCTGGCGTCTTCTGGCGTTCGACCCGCGCGCGATCACGTCGCGCACCGTCTCGAACGGCAAATTCAACATCCGGGCGACGCCCGAGAGGTTCCCGAGCTGCGCGTAGAGCTCGCCGATGCCCTCGACCACGGTCGGGTCGAGCGGCGTCCCCTTGGGCACGGCGGTGCCCCTCAGCGGGCGGCGAGGGCGCGGTGGCGGGCGAGCTTCGCGGGGGCGAGCCTGCCGCGCGCGAGGGCGCGCCCAGGCACGACGAGGCGCAGGCGTGCCTCGGCGAGCGCGCGCGCGGCGCGGAGGCCGGTGAGCTGGCGGACGGCGGCGGGCGGGGCGACGACGGCCTCGTCGTCGTTCTCGGGCGGGGTCATGAGGGCCTCCGGGGTTCGGGCGGCGACGCGAGGAACGCGCCGAGGGTGGGGAAGACGGCGGGCGGGCCGCCGGGCCGCGGGGCCGTCACACGGCCGTCGCGGTGCAGTTCGAAGAGCGCGTTGCCGCGCGTGAGCAGGACGCCCTTCACGAGCACCTGCACTCGACGGTGAGCGGCTGCCGCGTGGCGCGCCCCATCGCGAAGCCCACGCCCAGCAGCACGGCGGCGAGGGTCACGGCCGACGCGA
>JAXLYI010000065.1:0-19888 GCA_046351555.1 Polyangiales bacterium | reverse complement strand
CGCTGGGAGGGCATGAGGTCGAGCTGCACCTCGTCGCGCGCGATGCTCTCCCACGCGAGGTATTTCCGCGCGGCGTCCTGGAGCTCGGCGAGGCGGCGGCGGTCGGGGGCGAGGAAGACCAGCGCGTTGCGGCACGAGCGGGGGCCCGTACCGTGGCGGTCGAGGATCTCCTGCGCGCGCAGGCGGCCCGGGCTGTCGGTCGCGTTGGGCGTGTGGGGGTCGTCGGGGTCGAGCACCACGAGGCCCGCGTCGCGCTCGTCGGGCACCTCGCCGCTCTTGCGTGGGGCGACGTACACCGCGCGGAAATCGCCGCGGGCGGCGGGGCCCTTGAAGAGCTCCTTGAGGCGCTCGACGAGGTGCTGCGCGACGACGTCGTCCTTGAGGTCGCCCGCGCGGTCGTCGGCGAGGCGCGACACCGTCGCCTGCACGCCGAACCAGTACCGCGAGCCCTCGGAGTAGAGGTGGCGCCCGCGCTCGGCGAGCTTGCGGATCGCGTCGCCGAAGGGGGCGACGGGCTCGCCGGGTTGGACGCACCCGAGGCGGACGCTCTTCTCTTCGGCGCCGACGTGGGCGGCGCGCTGGACGGGGGCCGAGGCCATGAAGATGGTGCGGGCGACGCGGCGCGCGGCGGAGACCTTGCCGAGCATCACGTTTTCCTCGTCGAGGCGGACGGCGAGGGAGCCGGGGCCGTCGATGTCGCGCTCGATCACGGGCCCCCACGGGTCGTCGAGGTAGCGCCCGAGCTCGGACTGGACGTCGCTCGCGCCCACCGGAACGCTGGCCGGGAGGATCATCAGCGTGCGGTCGCCCTCGAGCCACAACCGGTGGACCACGGTGGCCATCAAGCGCAGCACGCCGCGCGTCCGTTGGAAGCGCGGCAGGCTCGACCACTCCACCGAGAGCCGGTCGAAGAGCTCGGGGTGGAGCGGGTACGAGGCCACCAGCTTCCGCTCGTAGTCCTTCTCCTGGCACTCCGAAGGGAACTCCGCCGGGTGCGCCCGGTACAGCTCCATGAAGCGCTTGATCACCGCGTCGCGGGCGGCGAAGAGCCCCGGGTCGGCGACGGGCTGGAAGAGCCGGCGCCGCACGATCTCGTAGGTCTCCTCGGCGGAGGCCGCGCGCCAGGGCGACTCGACGCGGCCGATGGCGTTCTTCAGGCGCTCGAGGGCCTCCTGGCCGCGGGCGCCGCCGACCTCGACGTCGTGGGCCTCGGTCTCCATCCGCTGCCCCTTGCGGCCGCGGGCGACGAGGCCCTCCGACGCGGGGATGCTCACCACGAGGAGCGTGCGGGGCGCGGCCTTGGCCGCCTCGCTGAGCTGCTGGGCGAAGGTGAAGTGCGTCTCGAAGGTGCCGCCGGGGAGCTCGCGCGCCGCGAAGAGCTGCCGCGCGTAGGCGACCCACTCGTCGACCAGCACCACGCACGGCGCGTAGCGCTTGAAGAGCAGCCGCAGCGCGTCGCCGGGGTTGGTGGCGGTCTCGTCCGCGGCCCGCACCATCTCGTAGCCCTCGCGGCCCCCGAGCTGCCACGCGAGCTCGCCCCAGAGCGTGCGGACCTCCGTGCCGTCGGGCTTCTTCTCCGGCTGACCGGGCGAGAGCTTGTTGCCGACCAGCACCGCGCGACGGGCCTCGATGGGCGACGACGCGCCCGCCTGCGCGAGCACGGGCTCCAGCCCCGGCAGGGTGGTGGGGGCCACGCCCGAGAAGAGGTGGTAGAGCGCCAGCATCGAGTGCGTCTTGCCGCCGCCGAAGGTGGTCTGGAGCTCGATGACGGGGTCGCCGCCCGCGCCCGAGAGCCGCGAGAGCGCGTTGCCCAGCAACTGCCGCAGCCCCTCGGTGAGGTACGTCCGCCGGAAGAACTCCACCGGGTCGCGGTACTCCTCCGACGCGTCGCCCGTCACCACGGCCCAGAGGTCGGCCGCGAACTCGGCCTTCTGGTAGGTGCCGCGCGCGACGTCGGGGTGGGGCGTCACCACCTCGCGCCAGGGCCGGAGCCCCTCGGTCGCGGCCCCCTTCAGCTCGGGCTGCGTGCGGCGCGTCTCCCTCCGGGCCTCCTCGTCGAAGCGGGCGCGGAGGAGTTCCTGACGGAGCCGGTCGACCTCGGCCTCCTCGTCGCGCGCGGAGACGGACGCGAGCAACCGCGCGCAGTCGTCGAGCGCGCGGTAGGCCTGGTCGGCGTCGAAGCGCCCGCGGTCGCCGGTGCGGGCGCGCGTCGCGCGAAGGTCTTCGACGAGGCGACGGCCGGGCTCGCCGAGCACGCGGGCGGGCTCCGGCTCCCAGCGGGCGAGCAGGTGTTCGAAGAGCGCGTCGGGGGCGGCCGGGAGGTCCGCGGCGCCGAGGGTGCGCATGGCCCAGGGGCGCAGTCCCCGGTCGACAAGGTCGAGCGCGCGTGTGACGCGCTCCAGGTTGGAGAGGGACATCGCGCGGGAGGATCGCGCAGGGGGCGCGGCGGGGGCAACCTAGAACCAGAAGCGGAGCGCGAGGCGGCTCAGGGCGCCGGCAGCGGCCGGGAGGCCACGACGACGGGCCACGCGCCGACGCGCTGCGTGGTGGCGGGGCGGCGGAGCCAGAGGTGCACGTCGGTGGCGTCGCGCTCGACCGTGAGGCACTGCCCGTCGCCGCTCCAACGCAGGGCGTGGAAGGCGTCGTCGCCGGGCGGGGTCGCAGGCGCCGCGGTGGTCGCCGGGGCCGTCGCGGTGAGCGCCGCCGTGAGCTGCGCCACCGCGGGCGCGAACACGCAGACCGCGCTGCGCCCCGCCCGCGCGCCGAAGCGAAGCACCCGCATGGCGCGCTCGGTCTGGATCGGCGTGGCAGGGGCGATCGGGAAGACGCGCGCGTCGCGCTCCGCGCCCGGGATCTCCAGCGCGGCCTCGGCCCACTCGGCCGCCGTCGGGGCCGTGCCGCCGAGGGCCGCCGGCCAGGCGACGTCGATCCGCGCGCCGACGGGGCGGCGCATGGGGTCGCTCGCGCGAGCCGCGCCGCGGAGCGTGGCCGCGTCGGAGCCGCACCGGAGCAGCCCCGACACGTCGTCGGAGAGGGTGAAGGACGCCTCCGTCGCGCGCGCCGGGTCCACGGCGAAGTCGACCCGGACGTCGCTCCCCTCGGGGCGCGCGGCGAGGTAGAGGGCGCATGCGCCGGCCGTCGGCGCCAGGAGGAAGGTGCGCCGCTCGTCGACGCATGCGTGGGTGTCGTCGTCGCGGAGCGCGTCGGGCGGCCGCGCAAGGACGCGGACGTCGCCCTCCTCGTCGGGGACGTCGAGGTGGCAGGCGGCGAAGGTCGCGCGGCCGCCCGTGAGGTCGCGCAGGTCGGCGCGCGCGGCGCCCTCGATCGCCTCGACCGCCTGCCAGGCGTCCGAGCTCGACTGCGTCGGCCGCGAGCCGCCCTAGCCCGGCGCGACGGCGAGCTCGACGCCGTAGGCCGGGGCCAGCACGTCCGCGCCGTCGAGCGCGCAGAAGAGGCGGACGCCGCCGCGCACCCGCACGTCGAGCCCGAGGCGGCCGGGGTCGCCGGGCGCGGGCCGCGCGCCGAACGCGAAGCCGGTGCGGAGCTCGAGGCCGAAGTGCCCCATCAGCGCGACGGCGTCGCCCGCGAGCGCGACCCCCCCGGTGGCGTACGCGCCGATGCGCGCCTGCGTGACGCCGAGCGAGCCCGAGGTGACCACGCCCGCCTCGAGCGTGGCGCCGTGGCGGACGGCGTTGGCGGCGTCGAGCGTGCGGAGGTAGCCGCCCGCGACGTCGAGCTCGAAGTAGGCGTGGAGGGGGTAGGAGAAGCGCGCGCCCACGCCGAACAGCCCCGGGCCGTTGGGGGCGTGGAGCGCGAAGCCGTAGACGCCCGCCGTCGTGTGGCGCACCCCGTCGTGGAGGTCGGGGCGCGACGCGGGGGGCGTCTGCGCGAACGCTCCGGCGGTGGCGGCGAGGAGGGCGAGGGCGAGGGCCGGTGCGGAGGTCTTCATGGCGTCGCCGCCGTCCTTCCGATCGCGACGAAGTTGAGGTTGAGGAGGAAGAAGACGTTCTCCGGCGTCACCTCCCCGCCGCGCAGGAAGGCCGCGGAGAACAGCCCGGTGGGGGCGACGTCGCCGCCGGGGGTGCCCGCCCCGTCGCGCACGGGGACGCCGCGGTAGAGGTCGAGCGCCACGCCGACGCCCACGATGCCGTTGAGGAAGTCGACCGTCAGCCCGAGCGCGAGCTCGCTCTTCCGGGCCTGGCTCGTGTCGATGCCCGTGATGATCACGCCGCTCACGCTCATCGACTGGAAGCCCGAGGCCATGCGCCAGGGGCGGAAGTTGGGCTGGAAGGTCACCTGGAAGGTGAACTGCGGGCTCAGCCACCGGAACTCCGCCTCGTAGTTGCGGAGGTAGCCCGGCTCCTCGGGCCGGCGCAGCGCGCCGAGGCGGAGGAGGTTGACCCCGAGGCCCCAGTCCCAAACGCCCCGCGGCGTGGTGACGCTGCCCGCGTTGGCGCCCGGCGCGCGCGGGGTGTTCTGCGCGGCGGCGCCCGACGCGCCGAGCGCCGCCGCCAGGGCGAGCGCGGAGGTGAGGGCCGCGCGCCCCCGTCGGTCACGGATCCACATCGTCGCTCTCCCCATCCCGCCCGACATCGCTCGGGCGCGTGCTCCCATCCTTCGCGACGTCCTGCGCGGCGTCGGCGTCGTTCACGTCGGCGTCGTTCACGTCGGCGTCGTTCACGTCGGCGTCGTTCACGCCGGCCGCCGCGTCGGTCACGTCGAAGGGGAACGGCAGCGCGTCCCCCGGCCGGCCTTGCGCGCAGTCCGACGCCGGCGCGCTGGCGTCGGTCGCCGCGGCCCGCCGCCTCCCGTCGTCGAGGTCACTCCCGCGGCACGCGCCCAGCACCTCCGCGAGCGTCAGCCCGCGGACGAAGCAGGTCACGACCTCCAGGTTCGCGTTGAAGCACACGCCGCAGCTCTCGGCGCAGAACGCGCCCGTGGGGCAGTCGAGGTCCGTGCGGCACTCGGACTCGCAGCGCCCCTGGTTCGTGCAGATCTCGCCCGCGGGTCCGCCGTCCATCGGTCGACCGTGGAGCGCGCACTCCGACTGTCGTCGGCACGCGCGCCCCTGGTCGCTGAGGCACCCCGCGAGCAGGGCCAACGCCCCCGCCCATGGCAACCATCGGTTCAGCATGCGCCTCGGTGGAGCAACGCGTGTGCCCCCGCGCGTTTGCGGCGGCCGCATCGGCCGCGCGTGCACCGAGCGGCGCACCGCGCGACGCGTGGCGGAGCGCCGTGCGCCGCAGGGCGTTCAGGCGACGCTCACGGGCGCATCGCGCGGCGGAGGGCCGCGTGTCACGCGGATCTGGTCAGCCCCCAGTTGCGGGCCACCAGGAGCGCGGACGTCACCCACGCCACGGTCGCGGCCGCCGCCCCCAGCGCCACTTCGCCCCTTCCCGCTCGGGCAGCCGCGCAGGCTCCTGCGGCGCTGGCGAACGCGAGCAAGCCGCTCACCAACGCGGCATACTTCGACCCCCGCGCGACCTCGGCGCAGGTGTTCGCGGCGGACACCCGCACCTCGCCGCGGCCATCCACGATCCACTCGATCAGCACGTCGATCTTGCGGCGGGACCCGCACAACGTCAGCACGCCGACCACCGGGATCAGCGACATCCAGGTCGCCCAACGCAGCCGCCCCCCGACGCCTTCGATCGCGCGCAGGGGCTGCTCTCCGAGCGCGCGGAGGGAGTCCCGGTGGGCCTGCGCGCAGCGCTCGCCGTCCGCGATGCAGCGTGGGAGCCGTTCGTAGGCTGCGCCGTAGTCGCGCAGGAGGGCCGCCGTGCCGTCGAGGTCGCCGAGCCCGTAGTCCGACGCGACGATGCCGCGCGCCACGTCGCCTGCGCCCGCGCCCAGCCGCCGCGCGGCCTCGTCGCGCAGGGCGACGCAGAGGTCGCGCGCGCACGCGGGCAGTCGCGCGTCGTCGGCGCCGAACCGCACGAGGCGGTCGAGCACGAGCACGTCGCCGAGGAGCCCGCAGCTCTCGCCCCGGAGGCGTCCCATGCGCTGCGCGAGGGTGGCCGCCTGCCGCAGCCCGGCGTCGAGCGCGTCGCGGAGGCCCGCGGGCTCGGCCAGGAGCGCTCGTAGGCCTGCGACGCGATCGCGCGCCCACCCGAGCGTCTTCTCCAGTGCGTCCGCCCGGGCGGCGATCTCGCCGGGGCGCTCCAACCCGCGACCGTCCGGGGGCGTCGGCCACGGCCACTTCAACCCGTCCGCCATCTCGCGGGTGCGGTTCGCCACGGATTCGAGCGGGAGCCGCCCGCGCAGGTCGGCGTGCTCCTTCCGGTGGTTGGCGTCGGCCTGCGCGACCCCCCCGAGCGCCACGACGGCACGCAGCGCCCCCGCGCCGATCGCCAGGAGGTCGCGCCGAAGCGGCCCCGCTTCGATCGTCGGCGGCACCGCGCCGTCGAACGAGCGGCGGACCTCGGCCGCGGTGACGGGCCGGTTGGCGGCCGCCTCCGCGAGTTCGCACAGCCTGCTCGACGCGAGCGCCAGTTCGAACCCCGCGAGGGGGTCTCGGCGCTCGACGGACGTCGAACGAGCGTGCGCGAAGAAGTCGCGCGCGAACGCCAGGAGGTCTTCGTCCTCCGCCTCGGCGCAGTCGCGCAGGTACGCCGCCTCGACCGCCCGGACCTCCGCCTCGACGCTGGACGCGGCCCGCTGCTGCTCGTCCCGCGCGCGCTGCCTGTCCGCCTTGCGGATCTCGAGGGCGGGCAGGCTCTGCCTCCGCCCGCTCCACGCCTCGTGGTCCGCGGGAACGCGCGGCTCGGGTTCGTGTGAGATGCCGTCGATCTCCTTTTGAATCGCGCTGGCTTCCGCCTCGGCCTTCGCCATCATCGACTCGGCCTCAGCGCGCGCCCGCGCGAGGGACGTTAGCGTTTCGGCGTGGCGCCGGTCGACCCGACGCGAGGCGCCTCCGCGCGTGGCAGCGCGCACCTCGGCACCCCCGAAGCCGGCCGACGTGAGGAGCTCGCCGAGTTGGAGCGCCCCCAAACCCGTGGGGACTTCCACCCGCAGCGCCGCCGCCCCGCGCGGTGCTCCGTCGCCGGCGCCACCGTCCGCCCGAAGCCCTCGCAACGCCTCGCGCATCGCCGGCAGGTCGGGCGGGGCGAGGCCGCGCGGCGACTCGGCGAGGGGCCGCTCCTCGTCGACGTTGAGGTAGAGCACCGGCGTCGCCCAGGCGTCCTTGGGCACGCTCGGCCCGCGGAACTTCCCGCGCACGGTGTTGATCGCGGTGGAGACGTCGTCGCCCTCGGCGAGGCGCTCGTAGAACTCCGCCGCGAACTCGCCCGCCAGGCCGTCGAGGACGACGTGCTGCATCGCGAGCACGGCCGGCACGCCGACCGCCGCGAGGCTTTGCGCCGCGCCCGCGAAGGCGTCCGCGCGGGCGCTCGTCGCGCCCTGACACGAGTTCAGGAACGCCACCCGCACGCCGCTCCCCCCGAGCAACGTCGCGAGGCGCTCGGCGTCGACGGGGCCGTCCTGAAGCACCACCGCGCCGCCCCCACCCGTCGCGTCGAAGCGCCCATGGCCGGCGAAGTGGAAGATCCGAACCGGGTTCTCCCGGAGCGCCCGGTGCACGTTGGGGTAGGTCGCCTGCTCGCCCTCCAGCCAGAGGAGGTCGACGCGGCCCTTCGCCTTCAAGGCCTGGAGCTTCTCCCGCTCCGGCCCGAACTCAAGCCCCCGCTCGGGCCCGTCGACGGCGACGGCGAGAACGAACGGCCGTGGGCCGTCGAGCCGCGCCCCACCCGTGGACCTCGCGTTGACGCGGACGAAGCGGCGGTCGCTCGCCGCGGCGAGGTAGGGCGTGGCGCGCTCCTGCGGGTCGCGCAGGAACTCCCAAGGCAGGCCGGCGAGGTCGGGCGCGAGGACGTTCAGCGACACCGCGACGCGGTAGCGGTCCGCCGCCGCGACGAAGGAGTCCCTCACCCCGCGCGGAAACACCAGCTCCCTCAGCCGTCTCGAAAACCCCTCCGCGTCGAGGGGCCGCGCCCCGGGCGGAAGCTCGAACGCCGGCACCGCGCCGCGGGTCGTCCACGCCTGGCGCGTCGCGTCGTCGAGCGGTAGCGCCGGCGGAGCCTGCCGGGCCTCGTCTCGCGCCTGCCCGACGAGCGAGACCTGCACGCTCCACAGCGCCGTGAGCTCCTCGGGCGTCAGGGTGAACGGCTCGCCGTTGGTGTTCGTCACGCGCGGGTCGGTCGACGCCACCCGCACCCGGTAGGCCCCGCCGCCGCCGGTGATCTCCAGCGCGAATCGCACCCACGCCCCTTCGTCCGCCATCTCGCTCCTCCTCGTCCGCTGTTCTCCACCGCGCGAGCCCACCCCAAGCGCGGGCTCCTCGCCGAGACTCACTGCGGCTCAGCCGGCGGACGCGCCAGGTTCCTCCCAAACCTCAGCCCGGGGAAATTCCCCTCAAGCGGCTCCATCGGCTGGGCGGCGGCGTCCGGTGGGCCGGGCTCGCCCGTCCGCCCGCCGTCGTGGGTCGCCGCCTGCGTTCGCAGCATGACTCTTTCTACGTGGAAGCGTGACTGGCCCGCTGCCGGGACGGGCGGAGGCGCAACGCCCGACGGCGGGACCACCGGGTCCGGGCACGCGGGGAACGGGCCGGCCTCGCCGTCGAGGGCGATTCGAACCGCCTCCCGGACGTCGGCCGCGCACCGCGACGACGGCGCCTCGACCGCGCAGCGAATCGACGCGACCTTCGCGACGAGACGCCGGTGACCTTCGGCGAGCGCCGCGTTGCGCGCCGTGACATCCGCGAGCTCTCGCTGCGCCTGATCGAGCGCGTGCTCCGTGCGCGCGGCGTCGCGGTCGCGGCGCGCCAGCTCCGCCCGCGTCGTCCGCGCGATGCTGACCAGCAGCGCCGCCGACAGCACGAGGCCAACCAGGGGGACGATCGACAGCAGGAGGCCCTGCCGCCGGACCTCGCGCACCCGCGCCTCCCGCCACGCGACCTCGTCGCCGAGCCCGTCGCGATCACCCTCCGGCAGCTCCGTCGTCACGCTCGCCTCCCGTCGGTCCAGCGTCCCTGCACACGCCCTCGCGGTGGGTGGTGCGGTCCGGCGGGCCAGTTCCCGAACTCCGCCTGAAGGCGATCGGAGCGCAGCGCCATGACGTACACGAACACCGCCAACGCCAACAACAAGCCGCCCATCTCCCTCACCTGCGGGACCGCGTTGGGGGGCGGAAACGACGGAGCCCACAGGAAGATGACGCAGCCGCCGACCAGGATGACGAACGAGGCCGCCATCTGGACGTACGTGTAGCGCCGGTCGTCCTGCGCCCGCCGCCGGTCGTCATCGCGGCTGCGCCCGCCCTCGTCGTCGCGCGCCGCCTCGTCCTCGAACAGCACCCCGTCC
Organism: Polyangiales bacterium; assembly: GCA_046351555.1. Classification (GTDB taxonomy): domain Bacteria; phylum Myxococcota_A; class Polyangia; order Polyangiales; genus CAISKJ01. Next base: position 10,532 of record JAXLYI010000065.1, on the reverse strand, counting down.
GCGCGGTTGAGGTACAGCACCGGCGTCGGCCACTCGGCGCCCCCGCCGCGCGCCAGCGCGTCGCGCGCCTCGGCGACCGCGTCTTCGATGGGCCGCCGCGCCGCGAGCGCCTTGTAGAACCACCGCGTGAACTCCACCGCGCCCGCGTCGGAGATGGCATACTGCATCGCCACCACCGCGGGAACGGCCCGCTCCGACAGCACCCGCGCCGTGCTCGCGATCGCGTCGGCCGTGCCCCCGGCCGCCCCCCGGCAACTGTTGAGCACCACCAGCCCGATGCCGCGCCGCTTCAGCAGCCGCGCGAGTTCCTCCGAAGACACCCCAACCTTCTCCTGGTCGGGCCCGCAGCACGAGATCGACCCCGCCTCGCCGTGCCCCGCGAAGTGGAACACGTCCCACGCCTCGTCGATGAGCCACGATCGGAGCTCGTCATCTCTGCCGTTTGCGATCCAGGTCACTTCGACGAGGCCCTCCCGCACCAGCGGGTCGAGCACGCCCCGCAACCACGCCCCTTCCGCGTCGACCGACAGCCCCGGGAGCCCTCTCGGCGTGGCTGCCAGCGCGAGCACCCGCAGCTTCGACCCGCCGACGGTCGACGGCGCGCGCGCAGCGTCGGACACGCGGACGATGTGCTGCTCGCCGGACAGCGCGATGAACTCCCGCCCGTCCGCCGTCCTCGTCACCTCCCACGGGACCTGCGCGAGGTCGCCCGGGACGTGGAGCCGGATCCGGAGCGGCCTCCCCGTCCCCAGCGCGCGGTCGTAGCGGCTCCGGATCTCGCCCTGGAAGATCGCCCCCGCGAGCATGCGCCCCAGCGCGTCGAGCGGGTCCTGCGCGCCCGCCTCGTCCGGCGCCGTCGCGTCGTCAGGGGGCAGCGCGGGCTCTGCGTCCCGAACCGCCCCGCTCCGCTGCTCGGCCATGCGGCGACAGCGCGCCACGCGTTGCAGCAGCCCCGGCAGGTCCCCCGGCGGGAGGAACGGCACCGCGTCCATGGGCCCCCACAGGTCGTTGCCCCGGAGCTCGATCGTGTACGCCCCCGCGGCGCCGCGGATCACCAGCTCGAACTCGACCCAGGGCGCCCCGACCATCGTTCCCCCCCACTCCCCCTACGCCGTCCCGTCGAGCGCGTGCCGCGTGTCCGCGCTGGAGCCCCGCTGCGCCCAGTTGCGGTCGCCCTCCTCCTCTGCCGCCGGTCGCGCTCGCGCCATCACTGCGGCCTCGGATCGTTTCGCCGTCACGGGCGAAACGCAACGAGAATCCACGAGGCCACCCGCGGAGCGAGTAGGGACTGCGACGCTCGTCGCTCAACCCCCGACTCCCCAACATGGAAGCACCTCGGCAGGGGCATCGCGACCGGGCCTCGCGCCTCCCCGCGCAAGTCACGGAGCCCCGAGTGCGCGGGCGACCGCGCGCAACGCGGCGACGCTCCGCCAGCAGGCGTAGTGCCCGTGTGCCATCGCGTTCCGCAGGGCACGAAGCTCATGGAGCGTGGCCGTGACCTCCCGCGGGAGCGCGCTCGACGTGATGTGCTCGCCGAACGAGGCAAGGTCCCACGCGTCAACGGGCCCTGCCGGGCACCCCCGGGGGTAGTGGCTCCCCTCGCTCCGCACGTTCGGCGAGGCAAACCGCGCCCAGGCCTCGCGGGTCTCGTCGCGCGGCTCTCCCGGCGGGCAGAAGCGCGCGCGGTGCCGGGCCTCGAGGTCCAGGCACGCGCCGACGAGGGACTCTGCAAGCGGCGCGCAGGTGACGGCCCCACGGAGGCGCCGCCGCGTGTTCGGGTCGGCGCCATCCAGCAGCGCCCGCGCGATCCAGGCGGGCGGCCGCAACGGCGCCAGGGGGGCGGGACGCCATAGCAGGCCCTCCGCTTCGAGGCGCTCGTCCGACGGCGCGTGCGGGTCACGCAGCCACGCGAGCAGTGGCGCACGAGCGCCGTCGCCCCGCGCGGACCACTCGTGCGCGGCCAACTCGTTGAGCGTCGCTTCCAATGTGTCGTCGTCGTCTTGGGCGACCTTCTGTGACACGCCCTCGTCCCAACGCGTCGCCCGCGAGGGCTCCCCGGCGCACTCCCACGCGATGCGCGTATGGAGGTAGCCGCACCAGGCGCGGTAAGGCTCGGTGAAATCGAGCGGGCGGTCGACAGGGGCGCCCCGGGCGAAGTCGAAGGCACCCCGCGCGCCGCCCGAGCGAACCACGGCCACCGCGGTCAACGCCGCCGGCTCGGGCAGCTTCGCGAGGTCGTCGCGGAGGCCCTCGAGTTCGTCGAGCACCGGGAGCGTCTCATCGAGCCGGGACAGGTCGAGCAGGAAGAGGAACCGAACCGCGCCGAGCACCGACGCCAACTGCTGCAACGTCGCCCGCCGCGCCGGCCCGGGGGTGACCTCCACCGCAGCGCACAGGGCCGCCGCCGCGGTAGGCAGCGCGGCCCCCAGCGTGATTGTGCACACCCGGACGCCCGAGCCGCCCGCGTCGAGCCCGTACACCTCGCGCTCGATCGCCGCACCGACCCTCACGGCGTCGTCGGACGCCGCGACCCGCACGACCGCGACCCCGCCGCGCTCGCGCCAGGGGCACCACGAGAGCCACTCGTCGAGGGCGTGCGAGCCGGGGAAGCGCCACGGTGCGGTCAGGTTGGCCAGGGAGACGCGGAGGAACACGGACGCTCAGGCTCCGAGCACGCCGACCACGCGAAAGGTCGCGTCGCCGTCGGGCAGGGGGGCGAGGCGGTCGAACGGGAGGGACGCGGGGCGGTCGGCGTGCACCGCCAGGAGCCCGAGGCTCTGCAGCACCAGGAGCGCGGGGGCGTCGGCGGCCTCGAGCGCCGGCGTGTCGGAGTCCCCCCGGAAGAGCTCGTCCCACAGCTCCATCAGGCACTCGCGCAGGTCGGTGACCTCCCCGTCGGCGTGGACCTTCACGACCATGCGGAGGATCTCGATCTCGCGGGGGCTGAGGCGGGTCGCGTCGAAGCCGTCGCGGAGGGTGCGGACGTGCATCGCGAAGCACTCCTCGAAGCGCGCGAGGGTCCGGTCGAAGACGTTCTGGCTCACGTCCTGCCCCTCGGAGAAGCCGACCTCCTCGAGCAGGAGCTCGTCGAAGAGCCGCACCAGGAAGGTGATCCCGCTGGTGCGGCGGAGCACCTCCTCGTGCGCGTCGGGGCGCGGGAAGTTGACGCCGCGCACCCGCGTGAACCACTTCGACACCGTCGACAGCGACCAGCGCCCGAGGGCGAAGGGCTCGACGGTCACCGCGTCGCCCCACGGGCACGCGCCCGGGTGCCGCGCCCGCGCCGCCCAGCGCAGCAGGTCGACCCCGCCCGTGAACACCGGCAGCGCGGCGCCGGGGGGCCATGCGTTCACGAGCGCGATGAGCCGCTCCGGGGACGCCTCGTGCAGGATGCTCCGGCGCCCGCGGCGCAGCAGGGCGATCGCTTCGCCCTGCGACGTGGCGGAGACGACGCGGCTCTGGTCGACGCCGAGGCGATCGGGCAGCCCGGCCCCCTCGTGGAGGAGCGCCGCAGACCAGAGGGAGGCCACCACCGGCAGCACGCGCAGCTCGGCCCAGCCCTCGAACTCCCGGATCTGCTGGATTTCCGACCGCGGCAGCACCTCGCAGCGCTCGGCGGCCCGGTCGGCCGCGCCGGTGCGCTGGAGGCTGCGGATCTCCTCGCGCAGGCCGGCCTCCTGCGACAACGGCGTGAGCGTCGGCAGGTGGTGGGGGAACCGAAGGAGGAACGACGACTCGCCGCTCCCGGCCACGCGGCGCTCGACCAGCAACTGCCGCTCGACCAGGTCGCGCAGGCGCATGCGGATCTCGCCGCGCGCCGACGCGTCGCCCTCGCCCAGCCACCGCAGGTCGCCGTCGGAGAGGGCGCGCAGCAGGTCGAGCACCTCGTCCACCGCGTCGATGAGGGCGTGGCCGGGCGGCAGGCGGAGGAAGGCCGCGAGCACCGCGCCGAAGACCACCCGGCCGACCGGGTTGCCCTGGAAGTTGTTGCGAACGACCGTGCGGATCTCGTCCTGGATCCGGTCGTCCTCGAAGGTGACCGTGATGTCCTCGTCGGACACTTCGACACCCTCCCGGTCGCGCGTGGCGATGGGGAAGCGCTGCTCGAGCCGCGCCAGCAGGCACTCGCCGAAGCGCAGGAGCACGGCGGGCTGGTGCCCGCAGCGGTGGGCGATCGCCCGCATCTGGCGCTTGCAGTTGACGCCGAGGCGCGCGAGGGAGCGGGCGACGAGGTCGGCCGCGTCGTCGGGCACGAGCGGCGCGAGGCGCAGCACGTCGCCCCAGTTGGCCCAGGTGCCCTCGGTCGTGTTGGTGACGCGGTAGCCGGAGAAGACGAAGCGCACGCAGGCGAGCCCCTGGGAGTCGAGGTCCTGCTCGACGCTGCTGCGCATGTAGAAGCTGAGGCAGCGCTCGCGCTCGCGCTCGTAGGCCTCGATCTGCTGCTCGATGAAGGCGTCGGCCTCGTCGAGCACCACGAGCAGGCTGTCGTCCCGCCGCGTCGAGCGGAACCACCGCACGAGCTCGGCCAGCCGCTCGTGCGGCGGCTCGACGCTCTCGTAGACGGGCGTCGGCTTGAACGCGAAGCGGTTCGCGAGGGCGTCGGCGATGCGCTGCACCAGCGCGCGCTCCGAGTCCACGCCCACGGCCGACACGTACAGCACGCGGAGGGTGCGGCCCGAGGGCAGGCGGTGGCCGTCCTCGGTGGCCTCGATGAAGCGGAGGAGCGCGCTCTTGCCCAGCTTGCGCCCGGAGAAGAGCCGCGAGTAGCGGGCGGTGCGGGCGAGCTCCCGCGCCTCGTCGCGGCGCCCGACGAACATCTCCATCTGCACGTTCTGCCCGTCGGGCAGGAGGAAGGGCGTCACGGACGTCCAGCGCTGCTGCTCGAGCAGCACCTCCAGCAGCGCGAGCAGGAGGTTGGGCTCCACGCCGCCGGGGTTGAGGAGCCGGCAGAGGTCGAGGTCGTCGACGACGCCCGCCACGCCGCGGCGCCGCAGCTCCGCGGTCACGTCCGCGCGGGCGCGCTCGGTGATGCGGGGGGCGAGCACCGCGACGAGGTGGCCGTCGTAGCCCGCCACCTGCGTCCCCACGGCCTGCACGAAGCTGCTCTGGTGGGGCGCGGTGGGCGGCGTGAGGACGACCAGGTCACGGTAGCGCGCGAGCTGCGGGACGAAGCTCGGGTTGAGCTGGTTGCGGCGGAGCCAGTCGCGCAACTGCTCGCACGACACGCGCAGCTCCTTCGGGTTGTTCTGCACCTGCAGGTCGGTCGCGCGGAAGAAGCTGTCCTTGAAGGCCGTGCGCAGCGGCGCGTCGCCGCGGTGCATGTCCCCGGTGACGCCGCGGTTCCAGGCGGCCACGAGGTCGCGGTGGGTGGTGAGCCCCGCGAGGGCGCGCGACGGCGGCTCGAACCGCGCCGCCGCGTCGCGCCGGAAGGGCGTCTGGCGCAGCTCCTCCGGCGCGCTCTCGCCGCCGGTCTCGTGGAGCAGCCGGTGCGCATCGGCGAAGCGGCCCGCGTCGAGCGCCGCCCGCACGGCCGCGGCCCCCGCGGGGTCGAGCGCATCGGCGGCGGACACGAGGGCCTCGATCGCGCGGCGCACCGCGTCCTCGCTGCGCCCGCACACCGCTTCGACCCACGCGCTGTACAGCGGCAGCAGGGCGGTGGGGAGGTCGAGCTCGAGCGTCTCCTCGACGCCCCTCACCACCTCGTGGACGTCCGGCGCCATCCCCCCGACCCGGTCGGCGAGGCTCCGCCAGTTGCCGAGCAGGCGGTCGTGCAGGCGCCACAGGCGCGACTCCTCGTCGCCCCGCCGCGGGAGGGGCCGGCGCGGCTCGGACTCCGAGAAGCGCAGCAGCACCTGCCCCGCGAACGCCCGGAGGTGGGGCGGGTCGAGCGCGCGCAGGAGGTCGTCGAGCGACGCCCCGTCGCCCGGCGCGGGCGCGCCCAGCATCCACAGGGCCGCCGCGCGCCGCGGGTCGACGGCCTGCCGCGCGTCGGCCAGCACGTCCCCCGCGCGGAGCGCCCGCCCGGGCTCGGCCGCCTCGAGCTCGGTGAAGCAGGCGACGAGGTCGGGCCGGGCCACGAAGTCGGCGAGCGTGAGGCCGAAGAGGTCGCGCTCCCCCGCCTGGGGCGCGGGGCCGATGACCCGCTGCAGGAGCCGCCGCGCGAGCTCCTCGTCCCCGCGCAGCGGCGGCGCCGCGACCAGCATCCGCCACGAGGCCACGAGCTCGTCGCACCCGTTGACCGCCGGGCGCCGGACGTTGACCTGCTCCTGCGCGCGGAGGGCCTCGACCAGGGCCATCGCGAGGTCGCGCAGGCCGTCGGCCCTGCGGTCCATCTTGCGGCGGTCCTTGAGCCGGGCGCCGTGCTTGTCGGCGATCCTCGCGTGGACCTGGCTGATCCCGCGCGCCTTGTCCGCGAGCTCGCCGAGCGGGCGCGCCCTCGCATCGCGCGGCGCGGTGAGCTCGCGCACGCGCGCGTCGATCGCGTCGATGAAGACGCTCCACGCCTCGCGGCAGTGCGTGTGCTCGATGCTCCCTCCGCCGGCGTGCTGGACCCGCAGGTACTCCTTGCGAAACGCCTCCCGCGCCTCGTCGACGTGGCGGGCGGCCGACTCCGGGTCCGCGCCCTTCCCATCGTCGAGCGCGGTGCGGAGGCTCAGGGCGGGCGACTCGCCCTGCGTGGCGAGGCGCAGCAGGCCCTCCACCACCGCGCGCAGCCACCGGTCACGTGGAAGCCGGCGAAGACCGTGAAGGTCTCGGCCTCGTCGCTCATCAGGTCGTGCGACAGGGCCAGCGCTTCGGAACTTACGAGCTGGAGCCGCGTGTCGGGCGACTCCGTGTACCGGTTGTCGCGCTGGCGCGGCGTCGCGCAGACGGCCCACCCGCGCGGCGTCCTCGGCGGCGCCGACGTGCGCGGGCGACGCCCAAGGCGCGCGAGGGTGACCACGTCGTCAGGGCCGGGCAGGTGCGGGCCCCGACGACCCGGCTGGCGGCGGCCATCGTCCAGAGCGCGGGGAAGGCCGGCTCCCGCCCGGACGCCGCGTCGGCGAAGGCCGCGGCGACGCCCGGCAAGTCCGGCGCCTAGCCACGGGGCACGCTCGACGCCCGTCGGGGCGTGCCACCACCTCGCGAAACGCCGCGAACGAACGGAGCCCAGGCTCGGAACTGGTGGTCGAACGACGGCACCGACGAGCACTTTTGCCCAACGGGGGCGAGCGCCCGCGTCCTCCGTGCGATCGGGCGTGGAGTCCGCGATGGGCGCGGGCACCGGGGAGTCGCCTCCTCGGGCGCCGGCGGCGCGGGCGTCACCGCAGTGGTGCGCTTGCAGCGGAGCGTGCGGCGCGGCCGGGGGCGCGGGCTGCGGCGGGCTGGGGTCGACCGCGGACAGCTCGGGCTCGGGCAGGGTGGGCTCAGGCATCGCTGACGGGAGAGCGATGACCACCGGCGCAGCCTCCTCCATCCTAGGCCCGTGAGACCACCACGGGCTCGGGCGCAACCCTCGCAACGACCTCGGGCGCACGCGCGGGGACCCCGGAGCCTCGGGAACCTCGTCGAAACTCCGCCACGCGCTCGGGCACGCGCCCTCGCTCCTCGGCCGAGGCCGCGCGCGCCACGGGACCCGGGCCGCCGGATCGTCCGGCCCGGCGAGCGGTTCCAGAAGATCTCGTCGAGCGCTCGCGCAGCGCCCCGCGCCGCGGTGGCCGAGGTCTCGACGTAGGCCCGGCGCAACGGGGACCCGGTACTCGATGCGGCCGTTCTCGATCACTTCTGCGAGCGCGGCGCGGCGCAGCGTCTCCCGCTCACGGCGCTCGCCGTGCTCGACTGCCTGGCGGAGCGTCTCGAGCGCCGCGAGGTAGCCGTGGCGATCCTGCCAGGAGGGCACCGCCGCGCCGGCCCGCGCGGCGAGTGTCGTCGCGTAGCCGCGCAGCGCCTCGACGTGCCCGGTCGCCTCCCGCATCGCCGCCTCGAACTCGGGCGCGTCGATCGGCTCGATCGCCCGCAACCGTGCCAGGTGCGACTCCACCTGGTTCAGCACCCCGTCGAGTGCGACCAACTTCGTCCCAACGTCCGTCGTCATGGGTCTCTCCTCGCGCCGCCAAGGCGGCGGAGCCCCGTCCCGAGACTCCGCCAGCGTAGCGACTGAAATACCAGATCGGGGGCCGCAAGGTGCTTGTGAGAAGGCGCCGCGCGAGCCCGACCACGCCGATTTCGCGTGGCGCTTCGAGGGACGCAGGGGGAGCCCCGGATCTGACACCGAACGCAGGGCGGGTGGGTCCCCGGCAGGCCATGGGCCACCCCCTCTCGCGCGCAGAGCCCGAGCGACGGTGCTCCGTTCAGTTGAATTCGATCGCCGGGACCGGCGCGTCGCCGCCGCGCTGACAGAGCGGGCACCGCGCGCCGTCGTGCATCGGCCAGGCTCCCTCCACGAGGTGCCAGCCGTCCACCCCGTGCGCCGCGCTCCACGTCGCGAACGCCGCCGGCGCCAGCGACGCGAACACCCGCGCCGCCACCACGGTGCCCCCGTGGCGCGTCGCCATCGCGCGGAGCCCTTCGAGCGAGCCCGCACTCGTCACCACGTCGTTCACCAGCACGACGCGGTCGCCCGCCGCGATGCCCTCCGACCGGAAGCGGTCGACGGGGCAGCGGTTGAGGTCGACCCTCGCGATGGCGTGGGGCACGTCGAGCGCGCGGGCCACCGCCCGCCCCAGGAAGTACCCCGCCGACTCGGGGCTGAACACCACCACCCGCCCGCCAGAGAGCGCCGCGGGGTCGAGCGTCGCGCCCAGCCCCTCCCCGAGCGCCGCGCAGTCGGCCTCGTCCCAGCCGACCTTCGCGAACCGCAAGAAGTACTCCGCGTGCTGGCCACTCTGGAGCGCGAAGTGCCCGCGCAAGAGCGCCCGGTGCTTCGCCACCAGCGCCACGCCGCGGGCGACGCCCGGCGCCGCGTCCCGGAGCAGCACGCCGGGGTCGTCGACCACGCTGAGCTTCATACCGTCTCCGCGATGGGGAAGAGGCTCACTGCGCTCACCGGCGGCGTCGGGTCGGACGCCGCCCGCTGCCCCGCCAGCGCGCTCGACCGCGCGACGATGTAGCGCCCCCGCGCGCGGTGCTCGTACGCCCGGATCCGCTCGCAGTACCGCGCGATGTCCGCCTGGCGGAGGTCCTCCGACTCGTAGACGAGCGCGTAGGCGTCCCGCGGCGGCTCGTCGCCGGTGGCGAGCTCGGCGCTCTCCAACGTGCGCCCGCGCTGGGCGGCGCCCTCGGTCAAGATGCGCCGCCACGCGTCGCGCATCGCGTCCGAGCGGACCATCACCAGCACGTCGGCCCCCACCCGCTGGCGAATCTCCCGCGCGATCAGCGCCGGACTGCACGTCTCGAGGATCCGATGGAGCTCTTGCGTGGCGGGCGTCACGGTGTTCGCGTAGAGCGCCCAGGTCTGGTTCGAAACGCAGTGCGAGCGGCCGAGGGCTTCGAAGAGCTCCTTCGCGAGCGCGTGCGTCGCCGGCCCCGCCGCCTGCGGTGCCCTCCCCATCACGTGCTGGACGTCGTGGAGCGACACCCGGCCCGAGCCCAGCAACACATCGAGCACCTGCGGGAGGTGCTCGAGCACCTGGCCTGCGGCGGCCGAGCGCGCGCCGAGCTGTTCGAGCACCTGCTGGCCGCGCAGCGTGAGGTGCTGCGGGCGCTCGCGGCCGTCGCCCTGGGGGTTCGCGTACTCCTCGACGAGGTCGGCGCGCCGGAGGTCGCCCAACACGCGAGACATCTGCCCCTTGTCGCAGCGGCCCCGCTCGCAGAGCTCCTTCGCGGTCAGCGGGCCCTCCTCCAGCGCGGCCAGCACCTCGCGGTGACGCCGCTGGCGCCCGACCGCGAGCGCCTCGGCCGACGCCGCGCGCTGCTGGAGCTCCAGGGTCACCGCCGCCGTCACGTCGGCGAGCGCCGCCCGGTAGCCCCTCGCGAAGTCATCAGGCACCGGGCCGCGGGACACCAGCCCACGGAAGCCCTCCAGCACCTCCGCCCGCGCGCGGAACACCTCCGCCCCCAGGTCGCCCGCGAGGCGCCGCAGCGCGTCCCCGTCATGCGTCGCCCCTTTCAACCGCTGCTCCACCTTCTTCAACTGCATCGCGAGACCTCCATCGAAGAAGCGTCATGCCCACGAACGTCCGCGATCGTGGGGCCACGTCAACCAGTTGTCAACCATCGGCACAGTGGAAGGAAAGCCCGTTTTTGTCGCGGATCTGCACGACCCCGACGAAGGCCCCCGCGGGCAGCAACGGAGGTGACGGAAGCACGACGCGGCCGCCCCGCCGCGGCACGGCGGCGATGACCGGGAGGCACCGGCCGTCGGAGAAGCCGTCGCGGTCGGCCGGAAGGTTGGCGACGAGGGTGAGGGCCTGGGCGTCGGTGGCGAGCTGGCCGGCGTGCGCCGCGAACGCCTCGGTCTTGTGCGACCACGCGGGCGCCAGCACGACCCGCACGCGCAGCTCGGCGAGGGCGCTCACTACCGCGGGGTCGAGCAGGTCGCGGCAGATGAGCAC
>JAXLYI010000064.1:0-22796 GCA_046351555.1 Polyangiales bacterium | reverse complement strand
GCTCTGCCGCGGCCCGTCGCGCCGTGCCGCGCTGGGAAGGCTCGCGCGAACAGTGCGTGGGCGACGGGTGCGCGGACACGGCTCGCACGCGACGTTCTCCCCCGTCCGGCCCTCGACAAGTCCCGTGCGGGCCCTGTTAGATGCGCGCCGAGCCCCCATGCCAGACCGACTCTACGACCCTGAACGACTCCGCGCGCTGCGCGAGACCGGCCTGCTCGACAGCCTGCCGGAGGCCGCCTTCGACCGCTTCGCGCGCCTCGCCGCCCGCCTCCTCCGGGCCCCCACCGCGCTCGTCTCCCTCGTCGACGACCACCGGCAGTTCTTCAAATCCGCGGTGGGCCTCGCCGAGCCTTGGGCCTCGCGGCGCGAGACGCCGCTCTCGCACTCCCTTTGCCAGAACGCGGTCGCGTCGGGCGACGCCCTCGTGCTCGCCGACACGCGCGCGCACGAGCTCTTCCGCGACCACGGGGCGACGCGGGAGCTCGGCGTCGTCGCCTACGCCGGCGTGCCGATCGTGACCCGGGAGGGCCACGCGCTCGGCGCCTTCTGCGTCATCGACACGCGGCCGCGGGAGTGGCGCGACGACGAGCTCGAGGTGCTCCGCGACCTCGCCGCCGGCGTGACGGCGGAGGTCGAATTGAGGGTGGCCCACCGGCGCCTCGCCGCGAGCGACGACGAGCAGAGCGCCATCATCGACCACGCCCCGATCGGGATGGCCATCGTCGGCCTCGACGGACGCTTCTTACGGGCCAACCGCGCCCTGTGCGAGCTGCTCGGGTACGGCAGGTCCGAGCTCGCCGCGGGCGAGGCCCACCGTTTCACCTCGCCGGAGGACCGCGAGGCCGACCGTGCGCTGGCCGCCCGCCTCCTGGCCGGCGAGATCCCGTACTACAGCCGGACGAAGCGCTACGCCCACCGCAGCGGCCGGGCGGTCGACACGCAGGTGCACGTCACGCTGGTGCGGAGCGCCGACGGGGCGCCGGCCCACTTCATCGCGCAGGTGCTCGATGTCACCGAGCGCCACCGGGCGGAGCGCGCCCTGGCCGACAGCGAGCGGCGCTTCCGGGCCCTCGCGACGCTCGCCCCCGTCGGCATCTTCGAGACCGACACGGCGGGCGACTGCACCTTCGTCAACGCCCGCTGGTGCGCGATCACCGGACTCACACAGGAGGACGCGCTGGGCGCCGGCTGGGTGCGCGCGATCCACCCCGACGACCGCGCGCGCGTCTCGGAGGAGTGGTACGCGGCGGCCCGGGAGCGGCGGGAGTTCTCGCTGGAGTACCGGTACCAGTCGCCCGACGAGCGGGTGACCTGGGTGCTCGGTACGGCCGCCGCGATGCGGGACGAGGCCGGCGCCGTCGTCGGGTACCTCGGCACCGCCCTCGACGTGACCGACCAGCGCCGCGTCCAGGCGCAGCTCATGCTCAACGAGCGCATCGCCTCCGTCGGCACGCTCGCCGCTGGCGTCGCCCACGAGATCAACAACCCCCTGTCCTACGTCATCGCCAACCTCGACCTCGTCTCCGAGGACCTCCGCGAGTTCGCCGGGGGGTCGCCCTCGGGCCGCCTGCGCGAGCTCGACGGGATGCTCGTCGAGGCCCGCCGGGGGGCCGAGACCGTGCGCAAGATCGTCCGCGGGCTCAAGACCTTCGCCCGCGCCGACGACGAGCGCCGCGTCCCCCTCGACCTCACCGCCGTGCTCGACCTCTCGGCCAACATGGCGGTCAACGAGATCCGGCACCGCGCGCGGCTCGTGAAGGACTACGGCCCCGTGCCGATGGTCGAGGCCGACGAGGCGCGCCTCGGGCAGGTCTTCGTCAACCTGCTCGTCAACGCCGCGCAGGCGCTGCCCGTCGGCCAGGCCGACCTCCACGAGATCCGCCTGACCGCGAGGACGGACGCGGCGGGCCGCGCGGAGGTCGTGGTGAGCGACACCGGCGCGGGCATCGCGCCTGAAGTCCTCGGCCGCATCTTCGACCCCTTCTTCACCACCAAGCCCGTGGGCGTGGGCACCGGCCTCGGGCTCTCGATCTGCCACACCCTCGTCAAGAGCCTCGGCGGCGAGATCGCCGTCGAGAGCGAGCCGGGCCGCGGGACGGCCTTCCGCGTCACGCTCCCCGCCGCCTCGGTGGGCGCCGGGGTGCTTGACTCCTCGCCTCCCGCGCAGTCCGTCGGCGCGCCGCGCGGGGCCATCCTGGTGGTCGACGATGACCCCTACGTCGGCGGCGCCCTGCGGCGGGTGTTCGGCCGGGAGCACGACGTGACCCTCGCCGGCGACGGGCGCGAGGCGCTCGACCTCCTCCTCGCCGGGTCCCGCTTCGACGCGATCGTCTGCGACCTGATGATGCCCCGGATGACCGGCGACGAGCTCTACGCCGAGCTCGGCCGCGTCGCGCCCGACCAGCGCGAGCGGATGATCTTCCTGACGGGCGGCGCCTTCACGCCGGGGGCGGCGGAGTTCCTCGCCGGCGTCGCCAACCACCGGCTCGACAAGCCCTTCGACATCCAGATTCTGCGCGCCGTCGTGCGCGACCGCATCCGGGCGTCGCAAGGGGCGTAGGGCCTTCGGAAAGGCGCGCCGAGGCACTCCAACACCCCCCGCCGCCGAGCTTCGTCGAAGGTCGGTCCCGGCCCGCTCGTCATGGCCCCGCGGCCCCGGGGGCGGGCCGACCCCGCGCGGGATGGAGGCCCGATACGCGTTCCTTCCGTGGGATCGCCGTGTTATGCGGGGCTGCTGCGGCGCGCCGCTCGCCGCAACTCACCGAGAGTGTGGCCATGAGCACGTTTCGATCGGACTCGACGGGTGGGGAGGCGACCGACGCGTTACGACGGCAGCCGGACACCGCGAGGTCCGAACCGCTCGCGCTGGATGCGCAGATGGAGGAGGCGCGGTGGCAAGCGGAGGTGCTCGCGGGCGCCGACGTGGGGCTCTGGCGGGTCGACGTGGCCACGGGCGCCGCGCGGTGGAGCGCCACCTTCGGCGCGCTCTGCGGCCTGGAGGGCGACGGCGCGATCGACCTCGCTGCGTGGGAGGCGCGGGTGCACCCGGACGACCGTGCGGCGTGGCGCGAGCTCGCGGCGAAGGGCGAGCGTGAGGGCGGTGTCTGGGAGCGCGACTACCGGGTGCTTCGCGGCGACGGGACGACGCGTTGGCTGCATGAGCGCGTCCGCGTGCGGCGCGACGACGCGGGACGGGCCGTCTGCCACGACGGCGTGGCGTTGGAGGTGACGGCCCGGCGCGAGAGGGAGGCGCGTTTGCGGCTCGACGCCGAGCGCCTCGAGCGCGCGGTGCGTCAGGCCCGCGTGGTGGCGTGGGAGTGGGACTGTCAGGCCGACCGCGTCGACACCACGGCCAACGTGGAGGAGGTGTACGGCGTCCCGGCGGTGGCCTTCGCCGCGCAGGGCTTCTCGCTGGTGCACCCCGACGACCGCGAACGGCACGTCGCCGCGGTGCGGCGCGCGGCGGGCGAGGGCGTCGCGTACCGGTCGGAGTTTCGCGTGGTGCGTCCGGACGACGGGCGGGTGGTCTTCATCGAAGAGCACGCGGTGCCGGAGCGCGACGCCGGCGGCCGCGTGCTGCGGGTGGTCGGCGCGGCCATCGACGTGACGGAGCGACGAAGCGCGATCGACCGCGCGGCGGAGGCGACCGAGCGCTTCGAACTCGCGGAGCGGGCCGCCGACGGGTACCTCTACGACTGGGACGCGCGGCGCGGGACGGTCGCCCGGAGCGCGAACTTCCACCGCGTGCTGGGGTACGGCCCCGATGAGGTGGCGCCCACCCCCGCCGCCTGGCACGAGCTCATGCACCCGGACGACCGCGCGCTCCTCGAGGCCGACGGCCGGCTCGCGCTCGCCCGCCAGACCACCGAGTACGAGCGCACCTACCGCGCGCGCCACCGACGCGGCCACTGGGTCACCCTGCTCGACAAGGGGAGCGCCATCTACGATCGCGAGGGCCGCCACCTCCGCACCGTCGGCATGACCGTCGACGTGAGCGCCCGCGCGGAGGCCGAGCGCGCGCTCCGTCAGGCCGTCACGCAGCTCCGGCTGGTGTCCGACATCGCGCCCGTCTACATCGCGCGCTGCGACCCCGAGCGGCGCTACCGCTTCGTCAACCGCGCCTACGCCGCGCGCTTCGGCGAGGACCCGGACGCGCTGGTGGGCCGGCCGATCTGCGAAGTGCTCGGGGGGGACGTCCTCGACCTGCTGGAGCCCTACATCCGTGAAGTGCTCGCGGGGCGGCCGGTGGAGTTCGACCTGGAGGTGCCCTACGCAAAGCTCGGCTCCCGCTTCATGCACTGCGCCTACGCCCCCGAACGCGACGCCGAGGGCGCGGTGGTCGGCTGGGTCTCCGCCGTCACCGACCTCACCGAGCGGCGCCGCATCGAGGAGGCGCTGGAGGCGTCGGAGGCCAACTTCCGGGGCCTCTGCGAGTCGCTGCCGCAGTTCACCTACGTCACCGAACGCGACGGGCGCCTGTCGTACGTCAACCACCGCTGGGTCGAGTTCTCGGGGCTCTCCCTGGAGGCCACCAACGACCCCGAGGCGGTGGCGCGCGTCTTCCACCCCGACGACCGCGCGCTCGTCGCCGAGCGTTGGCGCCGCGCCGCGGAGGCCGGCGCCGAGCTCGACGTCGAGGCGAGGATGGTCGGGCGCGGCGGCGAGGTGCGCTGGTTCCTCATCCGCGCGGTGCCCGTGCGGGACGAGGCCGGCGCGGTGCTCCGCTGGGTCGGCTCGTCGACCGACGTGACGGGGGGCCGCGAGGCCGCGGAGCGCCTGCAGGAGCAGCAGCGCTTCGTCGAGAACGTCATCGCGGCGGCCCCGACGCTGACGTACATCTACAACCTCCAGACGTGCTGCAACGAGTTCATCAGCCAGCAGTCCGAGGCCGTGCTGGGGCGCCCCCCCGGGGGCCTCGCCGCGATGGGGCCCGCCGTCCTCAGCGACCTCGTGCACCCCGACGACCTGCCCCGCGTCGAGGCGCGCCTCCGCGACATCGCGGCCTCGCGGGAGCAGGACGACGCCTTCGAGATCGAGTACCGGATGCGCCGAGCGGACGGCGACTGGGTGTGGCTGCTCAGCCGCGACCGGGTCTTCGACCGCGACGCCCGGGGCGCGCCGCGGCGCATCGTGGGGGTGGCCACCGACATCACGAGCCGCAAGCGCGACGAGGCGGAGCGAGAGCGCGCGCTGCGCGAGGTGCGCGCCGCCCGCGAGGCCGCCGAGGCCGCCGCCCGCGCGAAGGACGAGTTCCTCGCGGTGGTGTCGCACGAGCTGCGCAACCCGCTCAACGCCGTGCTCGGGTACGTGACGCTCCTGCGCGAGGCCGACGACCTCGCGAGCGCCCGCCGCTACGGGGCCATCATCGAGCGCAACACGAGGATGCAGCAGCGCCTCGTCAGCGACCTGCTCGACGTCGCGCGGGTGATCACCGGCAAGCTCACGCTGGAGGTCGACCGCGCCGACCTGCGGGCCGTGGTCGACGACGCCACGGCGGTGGTGCGGCCGTCCGCGGAGCTGAAGGGCATCGCGCTCCACGTCGACGACGCGGCGAACGCCCCCGTGATCGCCGGCGACCCGGCCCGCCTGCTCCAGGTCGTCCTCAACCTCCTCCAGAACGCGGTCAAATTCACCCCCCCGGGCGGCCGCGTCGAGCTCGCGCTCCGCGCCGAAGGGGAGTGGGTCCGGCTGGTGGTGCGCGACACCGGCTGCGGCATCGAGCCGGGCTTCCTCCCGCACGTCTTCGACCGCTTCACGCAGAGCGACATGTCACGCACGCGGCACCACGGCGGCCTGGGCCTGGGCCTGGCGCTCGTCAAGCACCTCGTCGAGCTGCACGGCGGCTCCGTCGAGGCGCGCAGCGAGGGCGCGGGCCGGGGGTCGACCTTCACCGTCGTCCTCCCTCTGCGGGCCCCCTCGGCGCAGGAGCCCGCGTCGTCACTCCCGCCCGCGTCTCCCGCCCCCTCGGCTCCAGAGGCGGTCGCCGAGCCGCCGCGCCTCGACGGTTTGCGCGTCCTCGTGGTCGACGACGACGACGACTCCCGCGCGATGTTGGAGGAGTGCCTGGTCCAGTTCGGCGCCGCGGTCGAGGTGGCCGACTCCGCCGCGGCGGCCCTCGTCGCACTGGAGGGCGGCGGGTTCGACGTGCTGCTGAGCGACATCGCGATGCCGGGGCTCAGTGGGGAGGATCTGGTGCGCCACGTCCGAGCCGCCGAGCAGGCCCGCGGCGCGGCGCGGCCCCTCCCCGCTCTCGCGATGTCCGGCCTGTCCCGCGCCGAGGACCGCGCCCGCGCCTTCGCCGCGGGCTTCCACGCGCACGTCACCAAGCCGCTCGAGGTCGCCGAGCTCGCGGTGACGATCCGCCGCCTCTGCTGACGCGTAGCCCGCGCCGAGCGCCCCCGCGTGCGACGCGCAGAAGCACGCGGGGGCGGGTGACTCACCCGCCTGGCGGCGATCCGTCGGCGCACGCCTCTCGGACCTGGCGGCGGTCGGGGGCCGGGGTTACGCGCACGCCAGCGTGCGCACCCCGCGACGCCACGCGCAGTTCACGGCGGGGTTGAGCTACGCGTCCCCGCGCCGCCCGGAGCGGCGCTCAGGCGCGCGCAGAGGCGCCGCGCATCACCGCGGCCACCCCGAGCAGCGCCCCCAAGGCGGCCTCGAAGCCCCCGCGCTTCGACAGGTGCTCGCTGAACACGTAGAGGTCGTCCGGCGTGCGCACCTCCCTCAGGCCCGCCTCGGAGAGCACGTCGCGGTAGAGCGCGCGCCCCCGCTGCTCGCCGAGGACGCGCGTGAGCTTGCCGAGGGTGAGCTCGTGCAAGGGCTGCGACGGGGTGTCGTCGACGGACGGGCCGGTCATGGCGCCGCCGTCTCGGGCGGGCGGGCGCGCTCGAGCGCGGCGGCCCGCGCCAGCGCAGCGTCGCGCTCGGCGCGCATCGTCAGGAGGCTGGCCTCGGCCGCCCGGCACTGCGCCACCACCTCGGCGGCCACGGCCTCCGCCGCGGCGCGCGCGGCGGTCGCCTCCGTGTAGAGCCGCGCGTTGTCGACCGCGATGGCGATACGCCGGGCGAACTCCTCGGCGAAGGCCGCGTCGTCCGCGTCGTAGCGCCGCCCCGACTCGGCCGAGACCAGCGTGAGGGCCCCGAGCACGCCGTCCCGCGCGACCAGCGGCACGCAGATTGACGATCGCAGCCCGAGCCGGCGCACGGTGGCCAGGAGGTCGGGGTCGGGAATGGTCTCCGCCAGCAGGGCGTCGGGGATCTCCTCGAGGCGCTCTGCGCGCCGGGTGCGGAGCACCCCGTACACCCCGCGCGGGTCGCGCGGGTCGGGCGGGAGGCGCCGCCAGAGCTCCCAGCCCAGCGAGACCTTCGCCGGGTCGACGTGGGCCACGGCGGCCCGCTCGAGGCCGCCCTGCTCGGTGAGCATGTCGATGGCGCACCAGTCGGCCAGGTGGGGCACGACGAGCTGGGCGACGTCGTTGAGCGTCCGGGTCAGGTCGAGGGAGGTGCCGAGCACGTTGGACGCCTCGACCAGGAACCGCTGCACCTCCCTGGCCCGGCGCTGGTCGTCGATGTCCGTCGCCACGCCGACGAAGGTGGGCGGCGCGCCGCGCTCGTCGACGAGCGGTATGACCCGCGCCACGTGCCAGCGCCAGGCGCCGTCGCGCGCGCGGCGGAGCCGGTACTCGACCTCGATCGGCGCCAAGCCGGCGCGGGCGGCTTCGAATAGGCGCGCCACCTCGGGGTAGTCGCCCGGGTGCACGAGGGTGTGCGGGCCCACCCGGAGGGTCTCGGCGAGGTCGAGGCCGGTGTACTCGGTCCACTTGCGGTTGAAGTACGTCGCGACGCCGTTGGCGTCGTGCGTCCAGACGATCTGCGGCATCGCGTCGGCGATGCCCCGCTGGGCGGCGGCCAGGGGCCCCGGGGGTGCGCCCGGGTCGCTCGGCTCCGCGCGCAACTCTTCACTCCTCGACGTCATGGGGCACCACCCCGGGGAGGCTACCAGAGCGCCCCGCGCGGAGAGAGCCCTCTCGCGCCTCGCCTACGCGGGCTCGGCGCGCCCCGCGAGCCTCGACACGACCGCGGAGAGTTCGTCGAGGTCGACGGGCTTGCGGAGGTACCGGGTGAAGCCGGCCTCGCTCGCCCGGCGCTCGTCGAGCGCGCCGGCGAAGCCCGTCAGGGCGACGGCGGGCACCTCGCCACCGCGCTCCTTCGGGAGCGACCGGACGTGGCGGATGAGCGCGTAGCCGTCCTCGCCGGGCATCCCGATGTCGCTGACGAGCACCCCCGGCGCCTCGCGCTCGAAGAGCCCCCGAGCCTCGGGCACCGACCGCGCCCTCCTCACGACCGCGCCCCGGCTGCTGAGCACCAT
Source organism: Polyangiales bacterium (assembly GCA_046351555.1). Classification (GTDB taxonomy): domain Bacteria; phylum Myxococcota_A; class Polyangia; order Polyangiales; genus CAISKJ01. The sequence goes on along the minus strand of JAXLYI010000064.1, from coordinate 14,429 downwards.
CGTCATGAGGTCGAGCATGTCCTCGTCGTCGTCGACCACCAGCACCCTCGTGCCGCGGAGGGCGTCGCCGGGCACCGCCACGACGGGGTGGGCGGAGGCGGGCCGGGCGGAGGCGTCGGCGACCGGCAGCGTGAAGGTGAAACGCGCCCCGCGCCCCTCGCCCTCGCTGTGGGCCGCGATCCCGCCGCCGTGCAGCTCCACCAGGGCGCGCGCGATGGAGAGCCCCAGGCCCAGGCCGCCGTGGCGGCGCGCGGTGGGGCCCTCGGCCTGGCGGAAGCGCTCGAAGACGTGGGGGAGGAACTCGGGCGTGATGCCGCTCCCGGAGTCCTCGACCGTCACCTCGACCCGGCCGCCCGCCTGGGCCGCGCGGAGGGTCACCCGGCCGCCCGCCGGGGTGAACTTCAAGGCGTTGCTCACGAGGTTCCAGATCACCTGTTGGAGCCGCGCCGCGTCGCCCTCCACCGAGAGCGGCCCCTCGGGCAGGCGGGCGTCGAGCGCGACGCCCCGGGCCTCGGCGGTGGGCCGGGCCGCCTCGAGCACGGCCCGCGCGACGGCCGCGAGGTCGAGCAGGGCGCGCTCGACCCGGAGCTGCCCGGAGATAATGCGCGACACCTCGAGCAGGTCTTCGACGAGCTGGTGCTGCACGCGCGCGCAGCGCTCGATCACGTCGAGCCCGCGCGGCCACTCCTCGCGCCCCACCGTGCCCTGGCGCATCATCCGCGTCCAGCCGAGGATGGAGCCCAGCGGGGTCCGCAGCTCGTGCGAGAGCACGGCGAGGAAGTCGTCCTTGGCGCGGTTGGCGGCGTCGGCGGCGACCGCGAGGCGGGCCAGCTCCACCTCGGCGCGCTTCTGGTCTTCGATGTCGGTCGAGGTCCCGAACCAGCGCAGGGGTCCGCCCTCGGAGGTCATGGCCTCGGCGCGGCTGAGGTGCCAGCGGTACTCCCCGTCGGCGCTGCGCCGGATGCGGCACTGCACCTCGAAGGCGCCGCCCCGCGCGACCGCGTCCCGCCAGCGCGCGTCGAGCTCGGGCAGGTCGCCGGAGTACACCACATCGGTCCACGAGGTGCGGTTCACAGCCTCCAGGTCGAAGCCGGTGTAGGCCACCCAGCGCTGGTTGACGTACTCGGCCGAGCGGTCGGCCCGGCAGACCCACACCATCTGCGGGATGGACTCGGCCAGGAAGCGGTAGCGCCGCTCGGCCTCCTCGAGCTGGCGGCGGGCGACGGCGGCGTCGCGCTCGGCGCCGTACAGCCGCAGGGCGTGCCCCACGCTGCGGGCGAGGCGCTCGGGGGAGACGGAGGTCTTGGGGATGTAGTCCGCGGCGCCGGCCTGCATGATCTCGACAGCCACCTGCTCGTCGCCGTGCCCGGTCAGCATGACCACGGGCGTCTGGTCGCCGCCGGCGCGCATGCCCCGCAGCAGCGCGATCCCGTCGACGCCGGGGAGCTGGAGGTCGAGCAGCACGCAGTCGAAGGCCCGCGCGGCGAGCGCGGCGCGCGCGCCTGCGGCGTCCTCGGCCTCGGTCACGGCGACGGCGACGCCGCTGGCGCGCAGGGCGCGCCGGAGCGCCATGCGGTCGACCGTGTCGTCGTCCACGAGGAGGATGGAGATGGGGTCGGCCATGGCCCGCGGAGGCCCCCTCAAGGGAATTCGACCAGCGTCCAGTACTTGTTGAGCGCGACCATGACGTCGACGAAATTGATCAGCGTCACGGGCTTGAGCAGGTAGCCCGCGACGTTGAGCCGGTAGGCCTCGACCTTGTCGCGGTCCTCGTTGGATGTGGTGAGCACGACCACGGAGAGGGCCGCGAGCTCGGGGTCCTTGCGCACCTCGCGGAGAAACTCGATGCCGCTCATCCGGGGCATGTTGAGGTCGAGCAGGACGAGCCGGTTGCGCGAGGGCACGGCGTCGCCGCGGAGCAGCTCGAGGGCCTCGAGGCCGTTGCCCGCCACCCAGGTGGGGTTGGCGATGTTGGCCTTCTTGAAGGCGCGCTGGATGTTCTTCACGTCGACGTCGTCGTCGTCGACGATCAGGATGTTGAGCAACTTGGGGTCCGTGTTCATGTGGGGGGTGCGCCGATCTTGGGCCAGGTGAAGGAGAAGGTGGATCCCTTGCCGGGCGCCGACTGGACTGACACGCGCCCGCCCCGCGTCTCGACGACCTTCTTGACGATGGAGAGGCCGACCCCGGTGCTCTCCACCCGGTCGCGCGGCGCGAGGGTCTGGAAGATGCCCCAGATGCGGTCGTGAAACTGGGCCTCGATCCCGGGCCCGTCGTCGGCCACGGAGAACTCCCAGCGCGCGCCGGCGTCCCGCGCGCTCACCTCGACGTGGACGGCCGGGCCGCCGTGCTTGAGCGCGTTGGCGATGAGGTTCATGAACACCTGCTGGACGGCGACGCGCTCGGCCATGACGGCGGGCAGCTCGCCCACGACGCGCACCGCCGCGGGGGGCGTCGGCGCCAGCAGGTCGATGGCCTCGCCGACCAGCGCGGCCACCTCGACCCGCTCGACCTTCTCGCGCACCCGCCCGGCGCGCGAGTAGCTGAGGATCCCGTCGATCAGGCGCTCGAGGCGCTGCACCCGGCCCCGGAGCAGGTCGAAGTTCGCCCGCGTCTCGCCCGTGAGGTGATCGGCGAGGTCCTCCTCGATCCAGCTCGAGAGGCTGGCGATGGCGCGCAGGGGGGCCTTGAGGTCGTGCGAGGCGACGTAGGCAAACTGGTCGAGCTCGGCGTTGCTGGCGGCCAGGGCGGCGATGAGCTGCTCGCGCTCGGCCTCGGCGCGCTTGAGCGCCTGGATGTTGGTGTTGGTGCCGAACCACCGCACGACGCGCCCGTCCGGGCCCCGCATCGGCAGCACCCGGGTGAGAAACCAGCGGAACTCCCCGTCCACCCCCCGCAGCGGAAACTCCATCTCGAAGGGCTCCCCGGTCTCGAGCGATCGCCGCCACAGCTCGACCACCCGCGGCAGGAGGCTGGGGTCGTGCACCCGCTCCCAGCCCCAGCCCTGCATCTCCTCGAAGGTGGTCCCCGTGTAGTCGTACCAGCGGCGGTTGTAGTAGTCGATGTGCCCGTCGGCCCGCGCCGACCAGGCGAGCTCGGGGAGGTTCTCCACCAGCGCGCGGAGCTGCTCCTCGCTCTCGGTCACGCGCTGCCGCGCGTGCACGAGGTCGGTCACGTTCACCGCGAAGGTCATGATCCCCTGGACCGCGCCCCCCGCGTCGGTGAGCGGCTGGTAGACGAAGTTGAAGAAGCCCTCCACCTTCTCGCCGTCGTGGTCGTAGCGGGCCGGCACCTCGCGGCCGACCACGGGCTCGCCCGTGGCGTACACCCGGTCGAGCAGCGCCACGAACCCCTGCAGCTCGGGCTCCGGGAAGGCCTTGCCCACGCGCCTGCCGAGGACCTCCCGCGCGCCGATGAGCTGCCGGTACGCGGCGTTGACCGTCTCCGTGACGTGCTCGGGGCCGCGGGTGATCGCGATCGCCGCCGGCGCCTGTTCGAACACGCGCAGCAGGCGCGCGCGCTCCACCGCGGCTTCGGCCTCGGCCCGGCGCCGCGCCTCCTCCCCGCGCGTCCGGTCGATGCCGAGCGCGATGAGGTCGGCGGTCGAGGCGAGCAGGTCGAGCGCCTCCTGCCCGAGGGGCTCGCGCGCGAAGGCCGCCACCACCCCGAGGAGCCGCCCCTCGATGCACAGGGGGTAGCCGGCGAAGGCCACCATGCCCTCGCGCCGGGCCCAGGCGTGGTCGCTGACGCGCGGGTCGTGCAGCACGTCGTTGGTCAGATGGGCCGCGCGCTCCTGGGCGATGAGCCCGATCTTGAACGACCCCACCGGCACACGGGCGTGGGGCCCGTCGAGGTGGGTGTAGCGCCCCGCGCTCGCTTGCAACTCGAGCCACGCGCCGGCGGGGTCGAGCGTCCAAACGCGGGCGAAGGCCGCGCCCAGGCGGACGACGATGGCCTCGACGCACTGCCCGAGCATCTCCTGAAGGGGGCCGCCGCGGGTGACCGCGGCCGCGGTGTCGGCCCGCAGCCCCGCCTCGCGCGCCCGCCGCGCCTCGACCTCCCGCGCGGCGCGGGCGAGCTCCTCGGCGCGGCGCGCCTGCTGGTAGAGCCGCGCGTTGTCGACCGCGATGGCGGCGTGGGCCGCGAGGCCTCGGATCAGCTCCTCGTGATAGGGGGTGAAGCGCGCCGGCTCCGGGTGCCCGAAGAAGAGCCCGCCGATCACTTCCCCGGCGCGCGAGGTCACGGGCACCGCGAGGTAGCTCCGCACCGGCAGGTGGCCCTCGGGCATGCCCCGGTGGGGGGCGTTGTGGCCGTAGCGTGGGTCGCGCGTGATGTCGTCGCTGCGCACCACCGCCCGGCCCTCGAAGGTCGGCGCGAACACGGCCGTGTTGCGCGGCATCGGGAAGCGGGCGAAGGCCTCCCGGGGCACGCCCGAGAGCGTGTAGAGCGTGTACCGCTCGCCCGCCGCGTCCTCGACGTTGTAGAAGAACGCGCCGAAGCCCGCGCCGCAGAGCGCGGTGGCCTCGTCCGTGATGCGGCCGACGAGCCGGCCGAGGTCGAGCTCCGCGGTGAGCAGGAGGGCCACCCGGAGCAGTGCTTCCGATATGGGGGGCACGGCGGGCGTGGACCCGGTCGACGCGTCACCGCTGGCGTCGCTCGGGCTCACAACACGCCGGTCGCGGGGCCAAACGCCACGGATGTAGCGCAACACCTCAGGTGAAGGGGAGGTCGAGGGGGTCGCATGCGGAGCGAGCGTCGGCAGCAAGAGGCGAGCCGTCACGGGGCGCCGGGCGCCCGCGGGCGCTGCCGCGTGCCTGGCCACCACGGGCGTCCCACCGAGGTCCGACCACGTGGATCATTCGGTCAGTGCGAGCGCGGGTTGTCGCGCACACCGCCTCGTAAGGCGCCCTCGGCCCGGTGGTTCGACGCGCTCGCAGAGGTACTCGATCGGGTCGCCGGGCTCGCGCCCGGAGAGGCGCTTCGCGGCGGCGCTGTCGTCGCGCTCGACGACGTAGTTGCGCACTACCAGCCGCGCCGCGGAACGCGCCCGAGATCGCGTGCCGCAGGTGCCGGCGGAGCGCGTCCTGAGCGTTGTGGCCCTCCAGCATCGACGTCGGCCGCGGGAACAGCGGCACACACCTCCGCCTGCTCCGGCATGCGACGACGCTGACCCGCCGGCCAGCCACACGCGGACTCGTCGCTCCCTCCACCCGCGCCCGCATCGCGTCCCGCTGCGCCAGGAGCGACTCCTGCTCCGTCGCATCGCGGGCCAATGAGAGGCGCCGCCGTACGTGCAGCGCAGGCAACAGCGCCGCCCCCACCCACGCTCGCTCCGCCGCGGGCAGCGGCAGCGTCGCCACCTGACGGCCCGCCTCCAGGTGCCGCCATCGCACCATCGCGGCGAGCCCGTCGAGCTGCCCGAACAGCCCGTTGAGCGCAAGGGTCACGCGCTCCCCCAGCGACGCCCGCGCGGCCTGCTCGCACAGCTCCACGGCGCATCCAGCGACCGCTCCGTCGCGCCGCCTCCGCGCTCACCCGCTCCCCGGTGCGCAGGTCCACGGGGTGGTAGGCGTCGCCCTGCGACCGCTCCGTCGCGCGCATCGCCTCGCGCTCCTGCTGCATCTCGCGGGCGCGCGCCTCGGCCCGGGTCAGGTCCGCTCGCCGACGACGAAGCCGGTGACGACGTCGAAGGAGCCGAGGAGGATCTTGTCCCAGTGGATGCTCTCCTCGACGGCGAGGAGGACGTCGCGTCGGGGCATGTCGCGGGCGAGGCGCTCAAACGGCTCCCGCCTCCAGGCGTTGGCGTGCCGGAGGACGCGGTCGAGGGCGCACCGGAGGGAGGCTCAGGCGACGCGTCCGTCGCGGCCGCTTCGCTCGTCGCGGCGTCCAGCGTGGGTGTGCCCCGCGTCGAGGACTTCGCGCTGTCTTCTGCGCGCCGCAGCGTCGCCTGCGCGCGACAGCGCCGCGAGCGCGGCGCTCGGAGATCCGTCGTCGCGCTCACGGCACACGCGCTGCACCGGGGAGCCGCCGCGGGGGAACACCGCACCACGCGCCCCGCGTAACAAGGAGTCTCGTCATGTCCAGGTCCATCGTTCACTCGATCGTCCGCCCCGCCATGCTCTGCGCCGCCGCGCTCGGCGCCGCCTGCGTCGGGGGCGACGACGTCCCCGCGGGGGCCCCCGCCCAGCCCCTCAACGGGATCGCGGTCTTCAACTTCAACTCCGGCTGCAGCGCGGCCGAGCAGGCCACCATCGTCGCCGCAATGGACCTCCTCGACCAGCAGGTGAACCGCACCCCCGAGCCGCTCCGCGCCTGCCTCCGCGACGCGATCTTCTCCCCCGACGACGGCGAGCACGTCGGCACCATCATGGACCTCATCCAGCAGAACATGCCCACCAGCTTCACCTGCCAGACCGCCGCCACCACCTCGTGCGGGGGCTCGTTCACCTGGCTCGCCTGCGCGTCGGTGGGCATCCCCAACGAGGACGTCCGCATCGACCACACCTACCTCGCCAACGGAACCGTCGCGCAGATCGCCGCGTCCATCCTCCACGAGATCGGCCACAACAAGGGCTTCCGCCACCTGTCGGGCACCGAGGACCCCTACGCCGTCACCGACCAGCTCAACACCTGCTCGCGCGTGGTGTCGGGCACCCCCGCGTTCAACCAGGTCACCGTCCCGACGGCGCCCACGGGCGGCGGGCGCTCGTCGTGGCGCGGCGAGAGCGAGCAGCAGCAGGTGGGCGGCGGCGCCGGCGACCCCTTCCTCGGGCGCTACTGCGGCCCCGACGACCTCGTCGTCGGGCAGACGGTCGGCCTCTCCGCGGGGCTCCTGGGCGCGCGCGTCGGCCGCCTCGACCTCCGCTGCCGCAACCGCTTCACCAACGCCATCACCGTCCTCGCGACGGTGGGCGCGGGCGGCGCGCCCACCACCGACGACTGCCCCGCCGGCGAGGTCGTCGTGGGCGTCACCGGCCACGCCGACAAGACCATCTACCGCATGGGCCTCCTCTGCGCGCCCCGCGCGCAGGTGATCGCCGGCAACAACGCGGTCACCACCACGCTCCCCGAGCGCGGCACCGCCGTGGGGCCGCGCTTCATCCGCTCGTGCCCGACGGGGATGGCGATGAGCGCCATGCACGGGCGGGTGGGCTCGAGCCTCGAACAGATGCGCGTCGTCTGCCGCGACCTCGGGCGCACGCCGCCGCCGTCGCCGTCGAGCCTCGCCACCCTCGGCGCGGTGTCGGGCACCAGCCCGTCGCGGGCGCGGGAGTTCTGCTCCGACCTCGGGCTCATGACGGGGCTCTACGGCCGCATCGGCGCCTCCGTGCTCAGCCCCTCGCTCCACCGCCTCGGCGGCCTCTGCATGGGGACCGAGCGCGTCGGCGGCGCGCTGCAACTGCGCGCGGGCGCCGTCCAGCACATCACCTCGGGCGTCGGCGGCGAGGGCGGCAACGCGCTCAGCGGCGGTTGCCCCGCGGGCATGGCGCTCGTCGGCGTCCGCGCGTGGGAGGGCATCTACGGAGAGCGCAGCGACGTCGACGCCCGCTGCGCGTCGATCAGCGCCTGGGACGGCGCGGGGGCGGCGCCGATCACCACGGTCACGCCCTTCGCCAACAACGCCTTCCACGTGGCGTCGCAGATCGCGGACTGCCCGCGGGGGAGCTTCGTCGTGGGCTTCGAGACGGGCTCGTCGCTCCTCGGCGTGAGCGGCGTCCGCGTGGTCGACCGCATCACCCCCGTCTGCCGCGACCTGTAGGCGCGGGCGAGGTACGCACGCGCGGTCGGCGCGCGTCGCGCCGTCGCAAGGCCCCTCACGGCGGTGGCCGTCATCGGCACGAGGGACGCTCGGTGGGCTCCTCCAGGTGCATCCGCGCCGCGTCGCCCCGCGCCACCGCGGCGATCTCAGGGTCGGCGTGGCACCGGATGTACGTCCAGAGGAGCCGCGCGGCCTCGCGGCGCCCGGCGGCGTAGCTCCCGTCGCCGAGCAGGAGCTGCGACTCCTCGTACCACGCGGGGTAGAAGGTCGGCCCCGCGCGCCGCGCCTCCGCGTACACCTGCCGGGCCCGAGGGACGTCGCCGAGGAAGTACTGGTGCACCGCGGCCTCGTAGAGGTAGCCGATGGGGTCGCCGTACACCGCGTGGAGCTGCTGATCGATCGCGACCATCCGACGCGCCCGGTCCCGCACCGTCGCGGCGTCGTCGCGCGCCCGCGCGGCCTCCGCTTCGAGCCAGAGCGCCCCCTGGTCGGCCACGAGCATGTCGCGCCGGCTGGACAGCCGCCCGCGGAGGGCCATCGCGCGCCGGGCCTCGGCCTCCGACTCCGCGTCGCGGCCCTGATAGCTCAAGGCGCACGCGAGCTGGATGTGCAGCACGGCGTTGTCGGGGTCGCGCGCGAGGCCTTCGCGCGCCAGCGCCTCGCAGCGGGGGTAGCGCCCGAGCATGCAGTGCTGCTCGGCGTCGAGGAAGGCGCGCCACGCGTCGAACGGCATCGGCATCGGCGCCGCGTCGGCGGTCATCGGGTCGCCCGTCCAGCGCGCGACGTTCCAGTGCCGTGAGAGCACGCGGAGGGTCGACTGCGCGAAGCGGGCGATGCCCTCCCCGTCGAGGTCGTCGCGCCGAAGCCGCTGGCGCATCCCCGTCGCGCCGCGCGCGGGGTCGTCCACCGCCCAGACGTGCACGGCCACCGTGAGCGCGTCGGCCCCGGCGGGGGAGACCGAGAGCGCGGCCACGGTGTCGGCCCGCAGCCTGCGCGCGAGCTCCGCGGCCTGCGTCTCGTCGGGCACCGACGCGAGGTCACCGAGCACCGCCCTCCGCGCGGAGAGGATCCCCGCCGGGCTCACGGGACGAAATTCGTTGTACCGATCGACCTCCTCGATGAGCCTCGACGCGAGCGCCCAACCGAGCGCGCCGTCGACCGCCTGCTCCTCCTCGCGCACCGCGAGCACCGCGAGCCGACGTTCCGCGCTTCGCGCGGCGGTGGGGAGGGGTGCGCGCCCGGCGCGGGGCCGCCAGGCGAGGGTCGCCGCCAGCAGGCTCACCGCGGCGGCCGCGGCGAACGCCACCCACGCGCGACGCCCACGCGGAGCGGGTTCGCGCGGCGCGACCGTCGCCGCCGGACTCGGCGACGGCGCCGAGGCGGGGAGCGACGGCGGACCCTCGAGGGTCGCTTCGCGCCCGGTCGCGTCGAGGGGGGGCGACGACGACGGCGGGGCGGGCGGGGGCGAGGTCACCACCGGGATCGCCAACGAGACGTCGAGGGAGCGCGCGATGGGCTCGAGCGCCTCGATGCACGCGGCGGCCGACGCGGGGCGCCCGTCGGGTGACTTCGCGAGGAGCGCCAGCACCAGCGCGTCGAGCGCCTCGGGCACCTCCGGCTCGTAGGCGCTCGGCGGCGCAGGCGCGGCGTGCAGGTGCTGCGAGATCACCGACACCACGGGCCCCACGTAGGGCGGGCGCCCCGCGACGAGCGCGTAGAGGAGGCAGCCGAAGGCGTAGAGGTCGGCGCGCGCGTCGACGGGCTTCCCTTCGAGCTGCTCGGGGGCCATGTACGAGGGCGTCCCCACCACGGCGCCGGTCTCGGTGGCCCGAGGGCGCTCGGCGGTGAGCGCGAGGCCGAAGTCGCCGAGCTTGACGGCGCCCTCGTCGGTGAGCCAGACGTTCTCGGGCTTGAGGTCGCGATGAACGATCCCGCGCGCGTGCACGGCCGCGAGCGCGCCCAGCACCTGCCCCGCCGCGCGCAGCGCCTCCGGGAGCGGCATCCGCCCCCCGCCGCGCGCGAGGGCCGCGGCGAGGTCCCCGCCGCGGACGTACTCGCACACGAGGTAGGGGCGCCCGGCCTCGTCCCCGCAGTCGAACACCGCCACCACGTTGGGGTGGGCCCCCATGCGCGCGAGCGCGCGGGCCTCGTCGCGCAGGCGCGAGACGTCAGCGGGCTTGAGCTCGTCGGCGTCGAGGAGGCTCAACGCGCACTCCCGGTCGAGCACGGTGTCCCGCACGAGGTACACCGTCTTCTGCCCCCCCGCGCCCAGGCGACAAACGACCTCGTAGCGCCCGGACGCGAAGCTCCGCGGATCAGTCGTCGCCGCCATCGGCGCCGTATGTTCCCCTGAGATCGTAGCGGCGCACCATACGAAACAGCGTCGCGCGGCTCACGCCCGAGCGCCGCGCGGCCTCGGCCACGTTGCCCCGGGTCACCTCGAGGAGCCGCGAGAGGTAGTGCCGCTCGAAGCGCTCGAGGAGCCGCTCCCTTGCGGCGTGCATGGGCAGCGCGTCGAGGCCGTCGGCGAGGTGCTCGCGCGTCGCCTCCGCGGCCTCGACCGACGTCGAGCCCAGGGGCGGCGGCACGCGGAGGATCACGAGCTGCTCGAGGTAGTTCCTGAGCTCGCGGACGTTGCCCGGCCAGTCGTGCTGCCAGAGGGCGGCGTCGAGGGTCACGCCCCGCGTGTCCACGCCCCGCGTGCGGCCGATCGATTCGAGCAGCGCGCGGCAGAGCACCGCGAGGTCGTCGAGTCGGTCGCGCAGCGGCGGCATGCGCACGTGGATCACCGCGAGGCGGTAGTAGAGGTCCGCGCGGAACCGCCCGGCGTTGACCTCGCGCCGCAGGTCGCGGTTGGTCGCCGCGACGACCCGCACGTCAACCTTACGGGTCGTGCGCCCGCCGACCCGACGGACCTCGCCCTCCCCGAGCACGCGCAGGAGCTTGGGCTGCACCTCGACGGGCATCTCGCCGAGCTCGTCGAGGAACACCGTGCCGCCGTCGGCGCGTTCGAAGGCCCCCTCGTGCTCGCCCGAGGCGCCCGTGAAGGCCCCCTTCTCGTGGCCGAAGAGCTCGCTCTCGATGAGCGCCGCCGGGAGGCTCCCGCAGTCGACGACCTCGAACGGCCTGCGCGCCCGCGGCGACGCGAGGTGGACCGACCGCGCAGCGAGCTCCTTGCCCGTGCCCGACTCGCCGGTCACGAGCACGGGGGCGGTGGTGGGCGCCGCGCGCTCGAGCGTCGCGTACACCCCGCGCATCGCCTCGGACGCGCCCAGGAGGCTGCCGAACGCCTCGGCCGCGCTGAGGGCGACGGCGCCCTTGTCCGCCTCGGTGGTCACCGCGAGGCGCGTGTCGCCGAGCACGAGCTCCGCGCCGCTCGGGAGCGTCGCGTCGCGCACCGCGGCCCCCGCGTGGCGCGTCCCGTTGGTGCTGCCGAGGTCGCGCACGACGACGCCGTCGACCGAGCCCTCGAGCTCCAGGTGGTAGCGCGACACCGTGCCGTCGGTGAGGCGCAGCGACACGTCCGCGCCCGTGCCGACGGTGAGCCGCCCCTCCTCGGAGCGGGCCTCGACGCCGACATCAGGGCCGGCGAGGACGCGCACGACGAAGCGGGCGACGGATCTCCGGGCGGGGGCGCGCGCGACGCGGCGTGTGGGGTCGCTCATCGACGGCGAGCGTATCACCCGTGCGACGCCGGGCCGCGTCGATCGTCTCACGCACGAGACGGTGCCGATCGCGCGAGGGGCCTCGAATCCGTGGAGATTCGCGCGGAGGTCGCCCCGGCACGGAGGCTGCTCCAAGGGCGTGCGACGGGCGAAGGCGCCCGACACCCCCCAACGATCTCAGGGAGCAGCACCATGAAGAACACCGCCGCCACCACGAAGCGCCCGATGACCCTCAAGACCGGCGTGCGCGCGGGCATCACGCCGATCCCGATCCCCGGCTCCGTCAACCTCAACCTCTCCGGCTCCGTCAGCCTGACGAGCCTCTCGACCGCCGTCAGCTCGGGTACGCTCAGCACGAGCCGCACCGGCGGCTGACGCCCCCTCCCGCGCCTCGCGCGCCTCCTCCTGCGCCCCGTAGCGCCCTCCGCCGCCCTCCTCGTCCTCGCCGTCGCGAGGCCCGTCGCAACTCCCCCTTCACCCCCCCGCCGCTCGTCACAGCGCGCCGACGCGCATCGTCGTCACGGCGCACCGGTCCGAGGCCCCGCCGCCGTCGTGCGCACCTGCGCGGCGCGCGCAGGCACGGGAGCACCTCGCCCTCGCCGGGATCCTCGCGCCGCTCTGCCCGCCCGGCCGGGGGCGTACCAGATCACGCGCGGCTGTCTCACGCGTGAGTCGGTCGTCTCACGGGTGCGCCGCATCGGTGAAACGGGCCCCGCGCGAAAGGCGGTGATGTCCCGCAAACGCGGCGTCCGGGGGCGCGGCGCGACGACTGCACAAGGCTCCGTCGCGGCAACGCCCGCACCCACACCCCACGACGACGGAGAGACATCATGAAGCACTCGACCCGCATCCTGATCGGAACGCTCGCGACCCTCGCCCTGGGCGGCTGCGCCCCGGGCGCCGACGACCTCGACCCGGTCGACACGCAGGCGAGCGCGGTCAGCGCGCAGGGGCTCGCGCGCGGCAGGTTCCGCCCGCGGCGCGACGAGGAGGACGCGCCCCGGCCCGCGGCCGCCGCGGCGAGCGGCACGTCCGCCACCGCCACGTCGATCGCGTACCACGGCGGGCGCGTGATGACGGGCACCGTGCACGCCTACTACATCTACTACGGCAACTGGACGCTCGGCACCGCGTCGAGCTCGACCAACGTCATCCTCGAGGACTTCGCGCGCTCGGTCGGCGGCAGCAGCTACTACGCGATCAACCGGACCTACCCCCAGACGGTCAACGGCGCGCGCGAGTACGTCAGCGGCAACGTCACCTTCGGGGGCCGCTACCTGCGCACCAACACGGCGAGCAACATCGTGCTGAGCGACCCGGACATCTCGAACATCGTCAAGGAGTCGATCGATCGGGGCGCGCTCCCGCTCGACACCAGCGGCGTGTACTTCGTGATCGCCGCGCCCAACGTGACGCAGGCGGGCATGTGCACGGACTTCTGCGGCTGGCACGACCACGGGACGGTCAACGGCTACGACCTGAAGTTCTCGTTCATCGGCAACGCGGGCGAGTGCCTGGATCGCTGCGCGCCGTCGCAGAACCAGTCGGTGAGCCCCAACGCCAACGTGCGCGCCGACGCGATGGTGAGCGTCATCGCGCACGAGCTCGACGAGGCCGTGAGCGACCCGCAGCTCGGCGCTTGGTACTTCAACGACAACGGCGCGGAGAACGCCGACCGCTGCGCCTGGACCTTCGGCACCACGTACGGCACGTCCAACGGCGGCGTCGCCAACCTGCGGCTGGGGAGCCGCGACTTCCTCATCCAGCGCAACTGGCAGCGCAACGCCTTCAACACCTTCGAGGGCTGCACGCTCACCTACCGCTGAGCGCGCGGCAACGGGCGCGGGGCGACACTGTCACGCGCGACACGAGGGTGATTCACGCTGACGTCCCGTACCGCGCCGGGGGCGCAACGCGCACATTCGCCTCGCGGCCGACGCTCGCCGTCCGCCGCACCCCACGGAGGGACCTCGATGGAACGGAGGGAGCTCGTGACGCTGACGTTCGTTCCGAACGTCGGCGCGAAGGTCAGCCCGAGGCGACGCGCGGCGGCGGTGAAGCCCGCCGTCTCGTAGACCGCGGCGAAGGCGCGGAGTTCGTCGAGCGTCGCAGGCACCGGCGGAGTCTCGCGCCGACCGCGGCCGCGCTTCAAGCGCCTGATCGGGTCGATCCGCCGCATCGCCGCGATCAGGCGCGCGGGCGGCGCGCCAACGCGCGTGCGTCCCGACCCCGCCGACGTCGCCCCGTGGAGTCGCCCCCCCCCGGAACGTGGACCTTCTGCGTCGGCAACGCGCCGAGCTGCGCTCGGCTGAGGCTCCTGTCGGTCGTCGACGTTCGCGCCGCGCGGTCGTCGCGCAACGGGGACACCCGCGCTCCCGGCGTTCGGTGGTCAGCCCTTCGGCGCGACGAAGGCCACTGCCTCGCGCAGCAGCGCCGCCCACAGCGTGCGGTCGGGCTCGGGCACCGCCACCCAGCCCTTGAACACCCGCCCCGCCGGCGCGAAAGGCCGCCCGACGCCGCTCTCCACCAGGGCCTCGACGCGCTCCGGCGGGAGCTTCACCACCATCCCCGAGCCCTTGTAGTCCACCAGCGCAAGGAACTCCTCCCCGACCCGCGCGCAGCGCCCGCCCATCAGGGTCCCCTCGACCACCCGCGCGTCCTCCGCGCAGAGCGCTTCGATGAGCGACCAGAACAGCGCCCCGTGCGGCGACGCCTCGTCCTCGCGTACCGCCCTCTTCTTCGTCTTCATCTCGTCCCTCTCCCGTCAGTGAGCGCCGCGAGGCGCGCGGCGATCTGCGCGCGCTCGTGGCGGTTGCGCGCCTCGTCGAGCGCGCGTGTGAGCTGGCGTCGGGCCTCGTCAGCGCGCCCCGCCTCCGCCAGCAGCGCCCCGTACACCAGCGGCGCCTCGTCCGCCGCGCCGCCCGCTTCGATCATCGCGAGGCCCGCCGCGACCCCCTCCGCCCGCGCCGTCGCGAAGGCCCGCTGGGCGCGCACCGCGGCCGTCG
>JAXLYI010000063.1:0-26792 GCA_046351555.1 Polyangiales bacterium | reverse complement strand
GGCGTGGGCCGATTGGAAGCGCGACCACCTCTCGCCTCGCCCGGCAGCCCCTGAGCGCGATCCCTGACCCCCCTTTGGTTCACCCGATGACCCTCTCCCTCTACGACGCCTTCGACCTCCCGTCGCCCGACGAGGTGACCGCCCTCGGCTTCGTCGTGAAGCTCGAAGCGCGCGCCGACGACGAGCGCAAGCGCGAGCTCGTCGGTGACTACGTCCTCACCCCCGCGGTGCGCCACGAGCTGCCGGTCATCCTCGACGGGATGAAGCGGGCCTGGGAGCGCGGCGAAGACCTCGGGCGCTTCATCCACGGCAGCTTCGGCTCGGGCAAGAGTCATTTCATGAGCTTCCTCGGGCTGCTCCTGGAGGACTCGGCCGTCGCCTGGGGCAAGGACGACACGCTCCTGCGCGAGCTCGCCGGCAAGCACCGCGCGTGGATCCGCGAGGCCCGCTTGCTGGTCGTCCGCCTCCACATGGTGAGCGCGGGCGGGGCCGACACGGGCTTCGACCGCATCGTTTACGACGGCTTCAACCGCACGCTCGAGCTCTCCGGGAAGCCGCCCTTCTCCTTCATCGACGTGACGGAGCTCGTCGCCGAGGCGCGCCGCGAGGCGGCCCAGTACGGCGACGTCTTCTGGCGGCGCGCGTCGGAGGCGGGGGTCTGCGGCGCGCCCGACGACCTCGACGCCGTCGAGGCCGGCACGCCCCAGGAGCGCGAGGACTTCGCGCACGCCTGGCTCCAGTGGAAGGGGCGCGACGCGGCGAGCGCCGGCCTCGACCCCAACTGGGCCGAAGGGCTCCAGCGCATGGCCCGCCACGCGAAGGGGCAGGGGTATGGGGGCGTCGTCCTCCTGGTGGACGAGTTCCTCCTCTGGCTCAGCGAGAAGAGCGGGGCGCAGTTCAAGCGGGCCATCAACCAGCTCAACGTGATCGTCGACCACGCCGACGGCCGCCGCGCGCTCCCGGTGTTCGCCTTCGTCGCGCGCCAGCGCAACCTGAAGGAGTTCTTCCCCGACATGGTGGCGGAGGACCAGCTGCACGAGCACCTTGACCACCACTCAAAACGCTTCGAACTCACCATCCTCCAGGACGTCGAGCTCCGGCACATCTGCAAGGAGCGCGTGCTCAAGCGCCGCCCCGCCGCCGCCGCGGAGGTCCAGCGCGTCGTCGACGAGCTCACCGAGCGCCACCGCAAGCTCCTCCCCACGCTCCTCCAGAAGGGCGACGCCGACTACCTCCGCGACGTGTACCCCTTCCACCCCGCGCTCATCGAGATGCTCATCGACATCTCGTCCCTCATGCAGCGCGAGCGCACCGCCCTCCGGCTCCTCTACGAGCTGCTGGTGGTCCACTACCCGACGCTCCCCCTCGGCGAGTTCCTCCCGGCGGGGGCCGCGTTCGAGGCGATCTTCCCCGAGTCGGGCGTCGAGGGCGGCAAGCGCGTGCAAGACCTCCGCGCCATCCACTCGCTCTACTGGCAGCGCTTCCGCCCGGCGCTCGACCAGATGGAGCGCGAGGGCGAGAAGACCGGCTTCGACGCCGCGCGCCGCCGCACCCTCGACCAGATCATCAAGACCGCCCTCCTCGCCGAGATCTCCCCGCGCCTCAAGGGGACCGCGGGCCTCGCCGTGTCGCGCCTCGTCCAGCTCAACGACGCCGAGGTGGAGGGCGAGACCGACCGCGGTCGCGAGGCCTCCGTCCATCAGGACCTCGTCGACCTCTCCCGAATCGTCCGCGCGCTCCAGGTGAGCGGCAAGGGCGGCGCGGCGGTGGTGTCTGTGGTGCTCCAGGGCGTCAACTTCGGCGAGGTGCTCGAGCGCGCCCGCGCCAAGGTGGGCGCCGAGCGCTTCAAGCCCTTCTACGCGCTGCTCAAGAAGGCGCTGAAGCTCGAGAAGCGCAACGACTTCGGCCCGGGCCTCCCCAACGAGGGGGAGATCACCGTGAAGTGGAAGGGCACCACCCGTAAGGGCTCCCTCGCGATCCGCAACGTGCGCGAGCTCAAGCCCGCGGACTTCAAACCCCGCGACGGCGAGCGCTTCCGGATCCTCATCGACTACCCCTGGGACGAGCCCGGCCACACCGTCGAAGAAGACCGACAGCGCGTGCGCGACGCGCGCAAGGGCGGCTCCCTGCTCACCATCGCCTGGCTCCCTCGCCACTTCACCCGCTCCGAGCTCGACGCGCTGTCGGAGTACGCGGCGGCGGAGTTCCTGCTGGGGCCGCACGCCGACGACGAGGTGCTCCAACACCTGCACGGCGCGGACAAGGCCGCCGTCATCGAGCAGGCGCGCAACGTCGCCCAGAACATGGAGCAGAAGGTCGAGAAGATCCTCCAGGAGGTCTACTTCGACCACGGCGAGGCCGTCGCCCTCACGTCGGACGTCCCCACCAAGGTCCCCCACAAGGAACTGGAGAGGAACCTCGAAGCCTTCGCCCGCGAGCTCCTCGACCGCGCGCACCCACACCACCCCGAGTTCGGCATCGAACCGCGCGTCGAGGACCTCCGCTCCCTCTGCGAGTGGATGGTCACCGCCGCGGAGAACGCCGACTCCGCGCCCTTCGACGAGGCCACCGGGAAGGTCGTTCGGGGCCTCGGCATGCCCCTGGAGGTCGTCACGCCGGGGCAGATCCGCGGCACCCTCCGCCGCGACAGCCGGTACATCAAGGCCGTCCTCGATCGGGCGCAGGAGGCCAACGTCCACTGGCAGTCCGTCGACGAGCACCTGGAGCGCGTCTTCGGCCTCGACCCCGAGGTGCGTTCCCTCTTCCTGGTGTTCCTCACGCGGGCCTGCGGCTTCCGCGCGCTCCAGGCCGTGTCGGGGGAGCCCGTCGAGGTGCGCATCGAGCGCAAGCCGCCCATCCCGCTCACGCTCCAGCGCGCCTCGCTGGTCGAGCCCGCGGAGTGGAGCCGACTGCGCGAGCTGGGCCCCGACGTGTTCGGCGTCGATAAGCCCGCCACCCACCGCACCCTCACCGAGCAGGATCGCTTCGCCGGCGTGCTTCGGACGAAGGCGCAGGCGCTGCGCGAGTCCTTGCAGGGGCTCCACGCGCGCCTCGCCCACTTCGAGCCCACGCCCACCCGACGCAAGGCGGAGCTCGCGAACGCGATCGCCCGCTTCGCCCCGCTGGCCGCGCCGGGGACCGACTCCTGCGCGATGCTCCGCGCGCTCCTCGCCGCGTGGCCCGACAACCACACCGACCCTGTTCGAACCGCGCTGCGGCGACTCCCGACGGTCGCGAAGGCCGTCGCGGCGATCGACGAGCGCACCCTCATGCTCCTCGTCTCCCTCTCGCCTCACCCGACGATGGGCACGGAGGCGAAGTCGTTCCGCGATGCCCTCTCCGCATGCCTGGCGGACGGCGAGCAGGAGCGGCCGCTCACCCCCGAGGTCATCGCGCGCTGGAACGAGGAGGCCCACGAATTCGTCGCCAAGGCCCTCGCCCGCAAGCCTGACCCGCCACCGCCCCCTCCTCCTCCTCCTCCTCCGCCGCCGCCGCCTCCGCCCCCGCCGCCTCCGCCCGTGGAGGGCGAAGTGATCCGCTTCACGCAGGTGAACCTCACCGACGGCGACGTGCTCGGGGACTTCTGGCGCGAGCTGCGCGTGAAGCTCCGGGAGACCGGCATCGAGCTGGCGGACGTCGACGTCGTCGTGCGAAAGAAGAGCTGACCGATGCGCTCGGACGCGGTGCTCCTGCTGAAGAAGCTGGTCGAGCAGGCGGGCGGTCCGCTCGTGCGTGGCTACCTGCTCGCGCTCGACGGCGAGGGGCTCGGCGAGCTGCCCGAGTCGATCCCTACGTCGCGCGGGGAGACGTACCTCGTCGCCCGGCCCCGCACCGAGCTCGCCCTGCGCCGACTGCTTTGGAAATCGGGCGGCGCGCCACTCATCGCGCTCGTCCCTGACGACCTCGCCCGCCGTCTCCCGCCCGACCTCATCCGCCGCGCGCACGGCGCCCGCGTCCAGGCGTTGGAGCCCGCCGACGTGCTCAGCTCTGTCCTCGGCATCCGCCTCGCCGGCGTCGACGACGACGTGGTCGCGCTGGCCCTCGCCCACCTCGACGAGGTGGCGCGCTTCGTCACCGAGCGCACGCTGCCTACCGTGATCGACCGGCGCCTCCTCGACGAGCTCGTGGTCGACGCCTGCATCGGCCGACGCCTCCGCGCGATGACCGCGACCGAGCTCGTGGCGGCATGGCTCCGGGCGCCACCGAAACTCGAAGGCCCCGCCCTCGCGCTCCTCGCACGCACGCTCCCACAAGTGTATCCAGGCGAGGGGCGGCTCATCGTGTGGGCGCTCGAAACCCCGGAGCGCTTCCACGAGATCGTCGTGAGCGGCCTCCTCCTGGCCGTCGCGGAGGACGTGCCGGAGTCTGCGTGGGGCGCGCTCATCTGGGCTCCTGGCTACACGGACGGGGCCGCCGCGCGGCGCGACCTCCGCGTCCGCGTCGCGCGCCTCGCCGAGGGCGTGATGGACGTGCTTCGCGCATCACCCGAGGCCGAGGCCACCGCCAGCCTCCTCCTCCGCAAGGCCGAGGACCGCGGGCGCCGGTACCTGCCCCGCGCGATGCTGGCGCAGAGCCGCTACCTCCCGCTCGGGCTCGAGAACGCGTGCGCCGATATCGCCCGCCGGATCGGCGCGGGCGAGCCCGTCACCGACGCGGAGGTCCAGGCGTTGCGCGCGCACCGCGCCGCGGCGACGCACGAGACGGTGCTCGACGTGCTGGCCCAGATGGCCCGCCTCGGGCGCTTCCTCGCGATGCCCGAGGCCACGCCCGAGACGACGCAGGGCCACGTCGTCCGGTACCTCCGCGACGGGGCCTTCGCGGACGTCACCGCCGCCCGCCTCCGGCGGCTCCTGGCCGTCAACGTCGACCACCAGCACACCGCCGAGGCGCTCCTCGCGCGCTACCGCGAACGCCGCGACGCCTGGAACGGCGACTTCGCCCGCACCCTCGTGGCGGGCTATCAGCGCGCGCTCCACGCCGACGGCGTCGTGCCGCTTCACCGCCTGTGGCGCGACCACGCGCTCCCGAAGGTCGACACCTCGCCGCTGCCCGAGGGCGCGGACAAGAGCAAGCGGCGGGGGATGTTCCTGGTGGTGCTCGACGGGTGCAGCTACCCGGTGTTCCTCGAGCTCATCGAGGAGCTCGCGGCGATGACAACCTTGCCGATCGGGCTCACGGTCGGCCTCTCGGGCGAGGCGATGGGGACGCCCGCGCTCGCCCCCTTGCCGACGATCACCAGCCATGCGCGCGGCGCCATCTTCCTCGGCGAGGTCCCCAAGGATGCGTGGGCCGCGGAGACGATCTGGCGAGACACGCAGGAGCGCGTCACCGACCCGGCCCGCTTCCGTCAGAACCCCCACCTCATCGGTCGCGTGCGCCAGCTCTTCCTCAAGGGCGACCTCGCCGACGGAGGGATCGCCCTCCGCAGCACGCTGGCCGACGCCTCCG
Organism: Polyangiales bacterium; assembly: GCA_046351555.1. Lineage (GTDB taxonomy): Bacteria > Myxococcota_A > Polyangia > Polyangiales > CAISKJ01. Next base: position 21,344 of record JAXLYI010000063.1, on the reverse strand, counting down.
TGGACGTCGTCGCCGCCGTCTTCAACGCCATCGACGACCAGATCGGCTCGGCCAACACCGGGGCGATGGTTAAGGTTGGTGCGGCCGCCATCGGGGGCCTCCTGCCGGCCCTGCGAGAGGCCTTCCGCGCGGCGCGTCTGGTGCTCGTCGTCGCCGACCACGGCCACAGCCCCTGGTGGTCGAAGGACCTCCGCGTCGGCAACGGCGCCACACCCCGCTTCAAGACCCTCGCGCCCGGCGAGGCCCCCCCCGACGGCTGGATCGAGGTCGACCTGCAGGGGCTCGGCGACGCGGGCACGCGGCAGGCGTTCGCGTGGCGGATGGGCTCGCACCAGGGGTCGCCCCAGGTGGGCTTCCACGGCGGCTGCGCCCTCGAGGAGATGGTGGTGCCGATGGCCTGGCTCCAGGAGAACGGCTTCCCCGCCGACCAGCCCGTGTGGTGGTTCGGCAGCGCGCGCGAGGCCCCCGCGCCGAAGGCCCCGCCCCGCAAGGAGCGCTCGACGCCCGCCGGCGCAACCCCGAAGGCGTCGCGCCCGCAGCCGCAGCCCCAGCGCGAGCTCTTCGTCGCCGACCTCCCGGCACCTCGCGCCTCGCAGCTCGCGCGGCTCGGGCTCCCCGACGCCGTCCTCGCGGAGCTCGACGACGCCGAACGCGGGGCCCTCGCCGCGCTCGCGCAGAACGGCTCGGTCCGCGCCCGCGACCTCGCGAAGGCCATCGCGCGTCCCCTCGCGCGCATGAGCGGCTTCATGATCAAGCTCCACCGCAAGCTGCACGCCGCGGGGCACGACGTGTTCCGCACGGAGACGCTCCCCGACGGCGAGACGCAGTACACCGTCCAGGGTGGCCCGTCGTGAGCGTGGCGGTCGACGACGCCCGCGAGATCATCGCAGCGCTCCGCACGGGCGCGGTGCCTGCGCGCGGGCTCCACCACTTCGCGACGGGCCTCGACCCGTTGATGGCGGCGGTCGAAGCGGAGCTCGCCTTCGTCGGACAGGGCTCGGGGCGCGGCGCGGCGAAGTGGATCCGCGGCGCCTACGGGACGGGCAAGACCTTCGCGACGCGTCTGCTCTGCGCCCGCGCTCGCGCGCAGCGCTTCGCGACGTCGGAGGTGCAGATCTCCGTCAACGACACGCCCCTCCAACACCTGGAGACGGTGTACCGGCGGATGATGGAGCGCCTCACCACCGACTCCGAGGGGGTCGGCGCGTTCAAGGCGGTGGTGGACGGCTGGCTCTTCGAAGTCGGCGAGGAGGTGACGCGCCTGCGGGGGCTCTCCGAGGACGACCCCGCGTTCTCGGCGGCGGTGGTGGAGCGGCTCGAGGACAAGCTCGCCGCGCTCACCGCGCAGAACCCCGCCTTCGCCGCGGTGCTGCGCACCTACCAGCGCTCGCTGGACGCGGGCGATTTCGCGACGGCGCAGGGCCTCCTCGCGTGGCTCGCGGGCCAGCCCCACGTCGACCGCTCCGTCACCTCGAAGGCCGGCGTGAAGGGTGCGGTCGACGGGCAGGCTGCGCTCACCTTCCTCCGCGGGCTGCTCCTGCTGCTTCGGCAGTCGGGACACGCGGGGCTGGTGGTGGTGCTCGACGAGGTCGAGACCGTCCAGCGCATGGCGGGGCCCACGCGCGAGAAGGCGCTCAACGCGCTTCGGCAGCTCGTCGACATGCTGGCCGACAACCACCTCCCCGGCCTCTACCTCGTGGTCACCGGGACGCCCGACTTCTTCGACGGCTACAAGGGCGTGAAGTCGCTCCCGCCGCTCTACCAGCGCGTCGCGACCCGCTTCGAGGCCGACGCCCGCTTCGACAACCCGCGCGCCCCGCAGGTGCGCCTCCCCGCCTTCGACCGGGCGCGGCTCTGCGAGGCCGGGCGGCGCGTGCGCGACCTCTTCCCGGCGCAGGACGTCGCGCGGGTCCGCGGGGCGGTGGACGACGGCTTCGTCGCGGCGCTGGTCGACCAGGTGACCGAGGGCTTCGGGGGCCACGTCGAGGTGTGCCCGCGGGTGTTCCTCCGGGAGCTGGTCGACGTGCTCGACCGGGTCGACCAGTTCGCCGACTTCGACCCGCGGGCCCACTACCGGCTCGCCATCGACGACGACGCGCTGCGCCCCGAAGAGCTCGCCGCCCGCCTCGGCCGCCCCCCGCCCGACGGCGAGATCGAGGACGCGGAGTCGCCGCCCGCCCCCGCCCGGCGCCGCCTCGACGGGTAGCCGATGAGCGCCTTCCAGCGGTTCCACCCCAACCTCCGGCACGCGATCGTCCACGACCTCGGCTGGCGCTCGCTGCGCCCGGTGCAGGAGCGGGCGGCGGAGGCGATCCTCGACGGCGACAACGCGGTGGTGCTGGCGCCGACCGCTGGCGGCAAGACGGAGGCGAGCGTCTTCCCGGTGCTCTCCCGCATCCTCACGGAAGGGATCGGGCCGGTCGCCGCGCTCTACGTGTGCCCGATCCGTGCGCTGCTCAACAACCAGGAGGAGCGCATCGGCCGCTACGCGCGGATGGTGGGCCTGGAGTCGTTCAAGTGGCACGGCGACGTCGCGGCCTCGTCGAAGGACCGGGCGCGCCGAGCGCCGGCGCACCTGCTCCTGACGACACCAGAGTCCATCGAGGTGATGCTCATCTCCGAGAAGACCGACGCCCGCCGGCTCTTCGAGGGCCTCTCAACGGTCATCGTCGACGAGGTGCATGCCTTCGCGGGCGACCAGCGGGGCGCGCACCTCGTGAGCCTGCTCGAGCGCCTCACGCGCTTCTGCGGCCGCGACGTGCAGCGGATCGGGCTCTCGGCGACGGTCGGCAACCCCGGCGAGATCGGCCGATGGCTCCAGGGGTCGAGCCGCCGCGCCTTCCGCCTCGTCGACCCGCCGAAGGAGCCGACGCCGCGCGAGATGCGGGTCGACCGCGTGCCCGACGTCGACGCGGCGGCGGAGGAGGCCGCGCGGATCGGGCGCTTCAAGAAGAGCCTCGTGTTCGTCGAGAGCCGCAGCCAGGCCGAGCGCGTGGCTGCGGCGATGGCGGGGCGCGGGACGGAGGTGTTCGTGCACCACAGCGCCATCAGCCGCGCCGACCGTGCGCGCGCGGAGGAGCAGTTCGCGACGGGGCGCAACACGGCCATCGTGTGCACGGCCACCATGGAGCTCGGCATCGACGTGGGCGACCTCGACCATGTGATCCAGGTCGACGCCCCGTCGACGGTCTCCGCGCTCCTCCAGCGGATGGGCCGGACGGGCCGCCGCCCCGGCACCCGCTCCAACTGCACGTTCCTCTGCGCCTCGCCGGAGGCCGTGGTGCAGGCGGCGGCGATGACCCGCCTCGTCGAGCGCGGCTGGGTCAGACGTCCGCCCACTCCGCGCGCGAGCCATCACGTCCTGGCGCACCAGATCCTCGCGCTGACGCTGCAGGAGGGCGGCGTGTCGCGTCACCGCATCCGCGGGTGGCTCGACGGCGCGGCGGGCTTCGCCGACGTCGACGAGGCGACGCTCGGGCGTGGTCGACGCGATGGTGTCGCGCGAGATCCTGTACGAGAGCGACGGGCTCCTCTCGCTGGGGTCGCGCGGCGAGAAGCTGTTCGGGGCGAAGCACTTCTTCGAGCTCTACGCGGTCTTCTCCCGCGCCGCGGGTGCTGCGCGTGGTTCACCGCGGCGCCGACGTCGGGACGTGCAGGCGACCTTCCTCAACGCCCTGCACGACGAGAAGCGGGCGCTGTGCTTCCGGCTCGCGGGCCGGGCGTGGTCGGTGGTCCGGACGGACTGGTCGCGCGGCGTTTGCGAGGTGGAGCCGGCGACGGCGGGGCGCGTGCCGTCGTGGCTCGGCACGCCGCTGGGGCTGTCGTGGGAGGTCTGCCAGGAGGTGAAGGCGGTGCTCCGCGACGACGGGAGGTCGCGACGCTCACGCGGCCCGCGCGCCAGTGCCTCGACGAACTACGCGAGGGCTACGAGGGGCTGGTGGAGCCGGGCGCCGCGCCCTTCGAGGTCGCCGACGACGGGGTGACGTGGCACACGTTCGCGGGGGCGACGATCAACCGCACGCTGGCGGCGGGCCTGCGGGTGCTGAGCGGCCGCGGCGAGTGGGCCGCAGGCAACCTCTCGGTGCGTGCGACGACGCCGCTCTCCGCGGCGGAGGTGTCGGCGCTGGCGAACCGGCTCAGGAGCGAGGACTGGGGTGAGCGGGCGGAGCGCGAGGTGCTCGACGGCGCGACGGGGCCAGGGTCGAAGTTCGACGTGTGCCTTCCCGACCCGCTGCGCGAGGACACGCTCCGCCGAGGCGGGTCTTGATCGACATCCCCGCGGGCTATCGCTTCACGTCGTTCAATCGCGTGCCGGTCGTCCGAACGTAGGGTGTCGGGGGGGCGTCCTGCGGCAACTGCGGCGCCGAAGCTCGAACAGGGCCGACCGTGACGCGCGGCGACGCCGAAGCTCGCTCGGCAGTTCTGCACCAAGCCCGTCGCGTCGATGCAGGAGGTCGTCACGCGGGTGCGGGCGATGGTCGTGCAAACGCTCGAGCGGGTGAGGGACGCGGAGAGCGACCTGGTGCTCAGCGAGGGCACCCGGTTCACCCACAACCAGAGGTCCACCGACAACGCCTGCCACCCCTGAATCCACCGCGTCCCGGCCACGATCGAAGACATGCTCGGGACTCCGCGGGAGTCGCCACGCGCTGCGTGCCGCTGGTTGCGCAACTCGCGGACCAGAGGGTCCAATTTTCCTCAGAAGCAGTCGGCCGGCCCAGTTCGCACGATCGCCCTGAATTGCAGGCAAAATAAATCAATCGGCACCTCGGCCAAAAAGTCAGAAGTGTAATTCACCTGGCAATATTTATTTTCTCAAATTAATTGCTGGGTAAATCCTAGCGCGTACCGTGGGAGCTCGATATCGGCCCATCGCGGCCGAAACGAACCACCTCACGTGGGGTTGCCGCCGCGATCGCGTGACACCCCGCGGCGAGAGTCGGACTCAGGGATGCACAGACCTCGCGAGCATCGGCACCCACCGGCTGCCTTGCAGCGCAACGACTCTCCCGTCGCGGAAGGGCATCCGAGGCACATCGTTCGTATAGCAAACTAAAATGCTCAGCACCGTCGATCGTGCGGGCTTGCCGATGCATCGGTCAGGTCGCCATCTCTTCTTGGTTTTGCGCAAATTTATGAGTAGATTCCGTTTGGCTGCTTCAAATTGATTCGCAGCCACACGATTTGGTACGCTGCCCGAACGATATGGCGGAGAAGGCCGGCCGCCTGCTGCGAGGCAACTGTGGGGGCTGGAGCGCTCCAAGACACTGTCGGCGCGCGGAGCGATGCACGCAAACCGAACGACGCGGCCGGGGCAGGACCGCTACAGATCGGAGGTACTTCGCCCGGACAGGCCGGCGACGATCACCTCGGAGTTTCACGGCCGACGCCTCGTGCGCACGCGCTTCCGCGACGGCGTCGATACGTGCGTGTTCGACTCCCCCGCGAGCCTCGGCCGCGGCCCCCTGACGAGCCCCGACGGCGCGTGGGTGCTGCGCATCGGCATGGACCGCACCGACGTGTGGCGCGCGAGCGACGGCGCCCTCGTGCGGGTCATGCGGTCGAGGACGATGCGGAGCATGTGGGGCTCGATGGGTCTGTGGATGCGGAGGGTGTGGCCCGAGGCGGAGGAGAACTCCCAGGTGATCGGCTCGGGCTCATGGCGAAGGTCGAGCGGAACGAGGCGCGGCTGGTCCGCCTGCGAGGTGACGCTGCGGTCTCGTGGCTCGAGTTTCCACCGCCACCAGGCGAGGGTGCCCGGCGCGACGCTGAGGTGGCGGGCGAACTGGGCCGCCGTCATCGAGTTGCGATCCCAGCTCGCGAGGAGCTGAGCCCACTGCGCCGCGCGACGCGGCGTGTCTTGCGTTTCCGCTTCATGCACGCGGGCGTACGACGCCGCGCCTACGCGATCACGACGCGGTCCGCGGAACGGGTACCCACATCGCGGCACCGCCGACAAGAGAGCTGCTCGCGCTCGGTGGTCTGCACGAAGAAGTGGCCCGGCTCGTACTCCACTCGCCAGGTCACCACCGGCGCCAGCGGGCGTAGCGCCCCGCCGCACTGCGGGCAGGCGCGCTCGCCCTCCGGCACCGCTGCCTTCGCGCGCCGCGCGGGAGGCCCGCCGGCTTCTCCCCGCGGCCGTGGCCGTCGCGCTCGGGGGACGGCCTGTTCGTTGGCTTCGCGCCATCGGCGGTGGGCGTCGGGCGCGCGGCGCCGGCGGGCTTCGCACCGTCGCCCAGGAGCGCGGCGAACTCGGCCCGCTCAGCCTCGGTGAACTTCTCGGAATCTCCGCCGTCGTGGGGCCAACCTGGAGCGAGCGTGGGGCCGACCTGGGGTGAGCGTGGAGCCGACCTGGGGTGAGCGTGGAGCCGACGTGGAGCCGACGTGTGCGCCGGTAGGTATTTGGCGTAAGTGCTTGAAATCACTTGTGTCAGTTCCTGTTTGTTCCGATCGCAAATGAACGAACAAACAAACTTATCAGTGAGTTCGAACCCCTTGCAGGGGGCTCGTCTGGATTTTCGGAATTATCGGGTACCGAATCAGCCCGTCAGCAGCGCGTCGATGTCGGGCACCTCGGCGCGCAGCCGGTCGCGCCCCTGGAGGTCCCTGGCCGCGCGGCGCTCGGCGATCAGCTTGGCGCGGTGCTCGCACTGCTCGGAGACCTGTCGACGGCCCCAGGAGCGCACGTGCGAGGCGACCTCCGTCGCACCGTCCAGCACCACTCGCCGAAGGGCGAGCAGACGGGGCGGCTCCTGGAGGGCGCGGCTTGCCACGGCTGCCTCTTCGTGGCGGAGTGTTCGCGCGACCGCTTCAACCAATACCTCGACCGCGCGCTGGTGGTGCCGACGCTTGCGTGCGACCCCGCGATGGCGTTCTTCCGAGAGCGCCCGTGAGCTCGCTGGTCGAGGAGTTGCTGCCCGACCTCGAACGCCTCGCCCACGCTCTCGACCGCGCGGAGACCGGCGTCGTGCTGACGCGAGAGGGCCTCGTGCGGGCGCAGCTCGACGCCCTCGCCGTCCACCTGGGCGACCTCCTTGGGCACGACGTGGCGACGGCAAGGGCGGTGCTGGGGGCCGTGATCGCCAAGCGCAGGCGGCCCCCGACGACGCGGGTGTCGCTGGTGTGGACGTGGCCGGAAACGCGGGCGAGCGCGGCGCGGGACACCGGCGTGGTGGTGCGCGAACTCTTCGAGGGGGCGACGCGCCACGTGCTCATCGCGGGCTACTCGTTCAAGCGGGGGGAGTCGATCCTGGCGCCGCTGCACGCGGCGATGAGCGACCGGGGCGTGGCGGTGGAGATGTTCGTTCACCTCGACGGGGCGGAGGAGGTGCCCGTCGACCCCCGACTGGTACCTGCGCGCGCAGGCGGCGGCGTGGCGGACGCGGTTCTGGCCCTTCGGCGCGCCGACGTCGACGCTCTACGTCGACCCGCGGGCGGCGGTGCCCAAGAGCTACGCGAGCTTCCACGCGAAGTGCATCGTCGTCGACGGCGTGCAGGCGCTGGTGGGCTCTGCGAACTTCACCGACCCGGGCCACGCGCGGAGCATCGAGGCCAGCGTGCTGGTGGACGACGCGCGCTTCGCCACGAAGCTGGCGCGGCAGTTCCACGACGCGGTGGGGGCGGGGTTGTTCGCGGCCGCGTAGCGCCTCGAACCGGCCCCTCGGTGGCGTTCCGCGCGGCGCACGGGATTGGGCGTGAGAAGCGCCGGCGAGCGCGCCTGCGCGATCGAGGGAAGGTAGCTGCGGGGGGTGCGAAGTACCGCCCGTCGTAGCCGTCATTGCGCATCCCGGGGAGGTGGCGCGTCGATGGGCGCGAAGAGTTCGTGCGCGTCGACCTCGAACCCCGCGCTCAGGCGGGTAACGGTCGTCAGCGTGACGTTCACCCCTGCCGACTCGATGCGCTGATACATCTGCATGACCATGCCGCAGCGAGCGCCGGCCTCCTCCTGCGTCCACGCGCGAGCCTCTCGGATCCGCCTGAGGTTCGCGGTGAAGCGGCGGAGGAGCGCGCGGTAGGCGTCGCTCTCGTACTGCTCCTGGCGCTCTGCACGGCGTCGCCGCGGTTCCTTCATGCGGCAGTGAAGGAAGAAGATCGACCTTGATTTCCACACCGCTAGAGTTGTATTGGTCCACGGCAAGCAATCAGGCTGGAAGGTTCAGGAGGATCGGATGCGGAAAATCAGCAGAATCGGTCTTCTGGTGATGAGCCTTTCGGGCGCCACGGGTTCGCTGGGCTGTGGAGATGAGAACGCGATGGGCCCGTCCACCACGCGGGGGTCGTGCGTCCTGAAGACGACGTGCATCGACTACTGGAACCAGACGATCAGCGAGCTCGAGACGAGGCGGCAGAGCTGTCCGGGCCGCTGGATGGCGGAGCATTGCCTGTCCGATCCCGCCGTCGGCGGCTGCGTGACGGACCGCACGACGACCTGGTTCTACCGCGACGCTTCGGGGAACCCGACCTTTGAGTGGGTGTTGCAGACCTGCGGCAGGTCCGCGGGCGTGTTCCTCCCGCCCCGCTGAGAAGGCTGTCCGGTACCCGACGCGGTGATCCCGTCCGAGTCGAGCCGGAGCGAATACCAAAAATTTGATTGAAGTATTGAATCGTTCAATACTTCAATCATGAGTCGGGACACGTCTGCTCTGCCACCGTTGCTCGTGCCGGCGGCAGCCTTCGAAGGGCTCGAGGCACAACGTCAGGTTTTCGCGGCTGCCATCGGCCCGGTCGCCAGCCGGACCTGGACATTCAAGCAGATGGTCCTGGTTGGGCTGCGAGACCTCCGAGAGGAGCTCCGCGAGCGCACCGGCGGAGTCGGCGAAGAGGGATCGAAAGTCGGATCCGCGACCGAATATTTCACGCCGTCGCCACCCCGTGGGTCTCGCTGGAGAGTTCAGGCCGCACCGCGAGCACCGTCAAAGCGATCCGATGGCGGCTCGCCCGGTGCACCGGCCGGGTTCGTGCGCCTCACGACCATGATCGTCGACCGATCGTTCGTCGAGGCGATCGATGCGGTTCGCGAGGAACTCGACCGCGTGCAGCCTGGGCTCGTCGCGAGTCGCGCGGCTTTGATCCGCGAGGCACTCTCACGCGGCCTCGCCGCCCAGGAGGGTGAGCGTCTGGTGCGCGCGCCACGGGTGATCGGGGAGCAGGTGGGGCCGTTCCAACCGCTCGCGACGCAGCTCCCGATGGAGGTGTTTTTCCGGCCGAGTGAGGGACCCGAGGCTCGCGCAGAAACGGCTGGGCGGCAGGCCCAAGTGAAGCGGCCGAAGGCGCGTTCGCGTGCCCGGCGAACAAAGCGAGGACCTCGGACCGGCGCGTCCAGCGGAGACTCGGACGACGGCGAGCCACCAGGCCTGCGAGCGTCCACGTCGCGACTCCCTCGGAGGTCGTCGTGACCCGCCGCGTCGACGTACGGTCGCCTCGCGCGGCGGGTGACCGCTCGGATGAGGACGCGGTCGCGACGCCCTCCGACCTCCGCCGCCAGGTGTCGCGCTCACACCGCGAACAGCCACGATCCGCCGTCCAGAAGCTGGGGCCATCGCCCGCGTCGCTGCCGGAGCTCGCGGCCGTGGGCGAGGTCGCGGCGTGGCTGAAGACGACGCCCAAGGCCATCTACGCGATGGTCGAGCGGGCGCAACTACCTGGCGCCGTGCGCATCGGCCGGCGCCTTCTCTTCGAGCGGGCGGCGCTGGTACACTGGCTCTCGGAGAGACGTGTGCCGTCGCCGCTGGAGCAACGGCCATGAGTGTCAAGGTGCGCGCCTACAAGCGCGGAGGCTGGGAAGTGGATATCGTCGTGCGGCTGCCGAGCGGGGAGGAGGTTCGCGAGCGCAAGAAGTCGCCCGCGACCTCCAAGTCCGCTTCGCTTCGGTGGGGCCAGGAGCGCGAACGCGTCCTGCTCTTCGAGCGGCCGCCCAAGCCCGAGAAGGAGGTGCCGACGTTCAAGGAGTTCACCCCGCGGTACATGAGCGACTACGTGCGGGCCAACCGGCTCAAGCCGAGCAGCATCGAGAGCCAGGAGTCGATCCTCCGCGTCCACCTCGCGGAGCGCTTCGACGCTCGGCGGCTCGATCGCATCACGGACGAGGACGTTCAGCGGCTCAAGGGCGACCTCTCGAAGAGGAACGCCAAGACCGTCAACAACGTGCTCTCGGTGCTCAACCGGATCCTCAAGACGGCGGTCGCGTGGAAGGTCATCGACGCGATGCCCTGCACGATCCGCCTCCTGAAGATCGCGGAGGCCGACGCGGCCTTCTACGACTTCGACGTCTACGAGGGGCTCGTCGGCGCGGCTGCGGCGCTCGACCCCCGCATCCACCTCGTCGTGCTCCTGGGCGGCGAGGCAGGGCTCCGGCTCAGCGAGATCATCGCGCTCGAGTGGCCCGACATCGATCGGCAGCGCAAGCACCTCACCGTGCGACGCTCCGAGTGGAACGGGCAGGTCTCGCTGCCCAAGGGCGGCCGCCCCCGGCGCGTGCCCATGACCTCGAGGCTCGACGAGGCGCTCGCCGCCCACCGTCACCAGCGTGGCCCGCGGGTGCTCTACCGCGACGACGGTGAGACCCTGACGAAGAAGGTCGTCAAGAACTGGACCCTCCGGGCGCAGCGCAAAGCAGGAATGCCTGCGGACGGAGCCGTCCACATCCTGCGCCACACCTTCTGCTCGCACCTCGCCATGCGTGGCGCGCCCGCCCGGGCGATCCAGGAGCTGGCCGGGCACGTCGACCTCAAGACCACCCAGCGGTACATGCACCTCTCCCCGGGCGCCGTGGAGGCGGCGATCCGCCTCCTGGAGACGGGGAGGGGCCACACGGCCGCTGGAGACCTGCTGGAGACGGGGTCTATGGGAGGGGAAAAGTGATGTGATTTCCTACTGGTAGCTGGTGGAGGCGCCGGGAGTCGAACCCGGGTCCGCAAGCGTTCGGCGATGACTTCTACACGACTTAGTCGGCGATCAGGTCTCGCCCCGCCTCAGGCTCGCCGACCAGCGATCCTCGGGGCCAGCACCCTGTTTGTCTCATCCCTCCCCCCGGGTGCGCGGGGGAGGGACCAGCCCGTTCGTTTACGCCACGTCACCGAGCACGGACGGAGCTCGGTGGATGACGGCTCAGGGGTTTTTCAGGCCGCGAGAGCGAAGGGAACCGCGTTGTCGTTCGCAGCTCTTGTTCCCGGTGGTATTTACGCCGTCACGGGCCGGCGGTCGCGCCATCGATCACGTCACAACCCACGTCGAAACCGTTCGCCCCCAGACGTTGGGGCTCGTGAGCTCGGCCGTACCTTATGACCCGCACCCCCCCCCGTCAACCATCGAGCGCGGGCGCCCCGCCTTCGGACGCCGCGCTCTTCACGCTGCCGTGGCCGCGCCCGCTCGTCGCCGCCACGCTCGTCCGCCGCTACGACCGCTTCCTCGCCGACGCCGCGCTCGACACGGGCGAGGTGGTCGTCGCCCACTGCGTCAACCCCGGCGCGATGGAGGGCGTCGTCCGGCCCGGCGCGCGCGTGTGGCTCACGCCCGTCGACGACCCGAAGCGCAAGCTGAAGTTCACCTGGTCGATCGTCGACGACGGCGGCGTCCTCGTCGGCGCCGACACCTCGCTGCCCAACCGCCTCGTGCGCGCGATGCTCGACGCGCGCGCGCTCCGCGGCCTCGCGGGCTACACCGCGCTGGCGCAGGAGTTCGTCCACGCGCCGGGGTGCCGCGTCGATTTCCGCCTCGCCACCCGCCGCGGCCCGCACGACGTCGAGGTGAAGAACTGCCACCTCCGCTACCCCGACGGCCGCGCGTACTTCCCCGACTCGGTGAGCGAGCGGGCCGCGCGCCACCTCGAGGTGCTCACCCGCGAGGTGAAGCGCGGGGTCTCGGCGACCGTGCTCTTCGTCGTCCAGCGGCCCGACGTGAGCGCCGTGCGCCCGAGCGACGTCCACGACCCGGATTTCGCCCGCGCCGCGCGGAAGGCAGGGGCCGCGGGCGTTCGGTTCCGCGCGCTGCGGGCGGCCGTGGGCGAGGCGGGCGTGGCGGTGCTCGGGGAGGTGCCGGTCGACCTCGTTCCGTATGACCTCGACGGCCCGCGCGCGTGGCGCGAGGCGCTGCGGCCGACCTCCGGGTGGGTGAAGGGACCGCGGAAGACTTGAAAGAGCGCCCGTTGTAGGGCGCAATGCGGCCGTGGTCGACGCTGGCAGCATCCGCAGGGCGCTCGCGATCGGCGCCGCCCTCGGCGCCCTCGGGGTGGCCGGGACGGCGCTGCTCGCGTTCCAGCTCGACGCGCCTGCGCCGCGCGACGACCATGCGCTCGTGGCCCCGGAGGGCGCGCGCACGCCGGCCGGGGGAGGGGAGTTCCCCGACTCGCCGCAGGAGCTCCGCGAGGCGCTCGCCGGCCGCACGCGCCTCGCGCTCGACCGCCGCGCGCTGCTCGCGCTCGCCGAGCTCCACCGCCTGCAGGACGCCGCGCCCGTCGCCACCCACGCCCGCTTCGACGACGGCCGCTGGCACGTCTCCGCCGGGGGCGTCTCCGCGGGCGCCGTCCCCGAGCTCCCCGATTTCGAAGACCTCCTCGCGCTCGTCGAGGGCGCCGCGCGCGCGCTCTCGCCGCTCCACCCGCTCGCCGCCGGGGGCGTGGCCGGGCCCGACGCCGACGCCTGGCCGCTGCTCTCGCCCTCGCGCCCGGGCCTCGCCGCGCTCGCCGACGTCGACGCCGCCTGGGCCGCTGGCGCGCGCAGCCCCGAGACGCTCTCGGTCGCCGCCCGCGCGCTCGTGTCGCTCGCGGTCGAGCTCCCCGACACGGCCGAGGCCGGCGACCTCGTCACCGCCCGCGCGCTCGCCGTGCTCGGGTGGGCCCGCTCCCTCGGCCGCCGCGACCTCGAGGCCGAGGCCCTCCTCGCGCGCCACATGGGCTACGACCTCGCCGCGCGGCGCCTCGCCGAGACGCTCCCCGAGGCGTCGCCCGCACGTGCGTGGGTGCGCCGCGACGACGACGCGCTGCGCGCCGCCGCCGAGCGCGAGGGGGCCGAGGAGACCGCGCGGTACCTGTGGTTCCGCCGGCTGGTCGAGCGCGGGGAGGACGCCGGGGCGTGGGCCGAAGGGCCGCTCCGCGCGGCGTCCGCGGCCGCGTCGGTGGTCGCGTGGCTGCCGCGCGCGCACGCCGAGGACGACGACGTCGGCCGCGCCGCCGCCCGCGCGCTCCCGGCCCGCGCGCTCCAGGCCCTCGAGCGCGAGTCCGCCGCCGACGCGCCGGCCGCTCGCTCGCCGTCCGACCTCCTCCCGCGCCTCGCCGGGCTCTCCGCGCGCCGCGCCGTCCACGGACCCTTCCTCGACCGCGAGCTCGCCGCCGCGCGCGACCGCGCCGTCGTCCTCTCGGCCCTCCACGACGCGCTCGCCGTCGACCTCGCGCCCGACGGCGAGGCCAACGCCGCCGCGCAGCTCGCCGACCTCCTCGGCGCCACCACCCCGGAGCCCTTCCGCGACTTCGTGCTCTGGGCCGCCCACGTCGCCCACGTCCGCGTCGGCACGCTCTCGCCCGACGTGCTCCTGCAAGACCTCGCGGCCCCCTTCGCCCTCGGCGCCTCGCCCTTCCTCCACACCTACGACCTCGCGCTCCGCTCCGGCGAGCCCGACGGCGCGCGCCGCCGCGCCGCGCTCGAGCGCCTCGCCGCCCGCCTCGACACGCGCCCGCTCCACCGCGCCCGCCTCGCCCGCCTCGGCGGCGACGCGCTGCGCGACCTCGTGCTCGTCGAGGGCCTCTGCCGCTCGCTCCTGCGCGCCTCGCGCGACGTCGACCGCGCCGCCACCGCGTGGTGCCTCGCCCGCGCCGGCGACGGCGAGTCCGTGGTCGCCCTCGCGCGCGACGACGCCGCCGCGCCGCCGGCCCGCCGCGCCGCCCTCGAGCTCGCCGGCGGCCTCGCCCCTGACGACGTCGTCGAGCCCGCGTGGCGCGCCCTCGCCGGTGCCCCCGACGCCTCCTGGCCCACCCGTCGCGCCTACGTCCGCTGGCTCGCCGCGCGCGGGCGCACCGACGAGGCCCTCGCCCTCACCGCCCCGCCCCGCCGCGGCGAGGCCCCGCCCGCCGCCCGCGTCGAGCGCGCCGCCGTCCTCCGCGCGCGCGGCGACCTCGCCGAGGCCCTGCGCGCCGTCGAGCGCGACGACGGCCCCGACGCCGCCCGCGAGCGCGCCCTCGCCCTCGCCGCGCTCGGGCGCTTCGCCGACGCCGCCCGCGTCGCCACCGACCGCCTCGCCCGCCGCGGCGACGCGGACTCCGTGGCCCTCGCCGCCGAGGTGCTCTGGCGCGCGAGCGACTTCGACGGCGCTGCGCGCGTGCTCGCGCAGTCGGGCGTGCGCCTCGGCGGCGACGACTGGCGCGGGCCCATCGCCGAGGCCTTCGCGCGGGTGTTCGAAGCGGCCCCCGCGGAGGTGGGCGAGCGCGCGTTCGAGGCGCTCGTCAACGCCGCGCTGAGCCCGTCGCGCCTGCGCGAGCTCCCGCCGCTGCTCGCCGCCCACCGCCGCGCCGACCTCGCCGCCCGCGCGCTCGCCCGCGTCGACGCCGCCCGCCCGCTCGGCCCCGACGCCGCGCTCGAGTCGCTCGTGCAGCAGTACCTCTGCTGGCGCGCCCTCGCCGGTGACGCCGCCGCGCTGCGCTGGGTGGAGCCGCGCGTCACCCTCGAGAGCCGCCCCCTCCTCGCCGCCCACGCCTTCTCGCAGCGCGCCGACGACCTCCTCTGGAGCGTCGCCGAGCCCGGCCGCGACCCCGCCCGCGCCGCCAAGGTGTGGCTCCTCCGCGCCGCCGCCGTGCTGCGCGCCGGCGAGCGCGCCGCGCGCCGCGACGAGGTGCTCCGCGCGCTGCGGGCGGCGCCGCCCTCCGACGAGGTGACCCTCGGGCGCTACCTCCTCGGCGCGGGCGACCTCGCCTCGGCGGTCTCCGTCGCGCGCGCCCCGCGGCGGCGCGCCGAGGTGGCGTACTACCTCGGCCTCCGCGCCCAGTCCGAGCGGCGCATCGGCGAGGCCTCCGACTGGTACCAGCTCGCCGCGATGGCCGGGGTCGCCGCCGAGCCCGAGGCCGCGTGGGCCGCCCGCTCGCTCGACGCCTGGTACGGGCGCCGCGAGCCGCTCGCCGCCCTCGCCGCGTCGCCCTGGGAGCGCTCGGTCGCGCCGCCGCCGCGCGAGGCGCCCGCCGCCACCGCGCTCGCGCCCCCCGACGACGTCGCCCCGGGCGCGCCGGACGAGCCCCGCCGCGGGCACCACCACCGCCGCGACCACGAGCGCGCGGGCGACGCCGACGGCCGTGCGCGCGACGGCAACCGGGGGCGCCATGGCCGACCTCGACGGCGCTGACGACGCGCCGCTGCCGCCGGTGGAGTTCGCGCCGCTGGTCGCGCCGCCGGCGCCCGCGCACCGGGTGTGGACGGTGTTCGCGGGCTACGCGGGCGCGGTCGGCGCGTCGGCGCTCGGGGGCTCGCTCGCGGTCGGCGCGATCGCGCTCGTCGCCTCGGCCCGCCAGCGCGCGGCGCAGGGCGCGTGGATGAGCCCGCCAATGACGCTCGCCTTCGCCCACGCGCTCGCTGGCCGCCCCGTCGGCGTGCTCGCCGCCTCGCTCGCCACCGGCCTCGCGCTCGCGGCCTTCGCGCTCATCCCCGCCAGCCTCTCGTCGGAGCTCCTGACCGACCGCCTCCGCCTCGGCGCGCGCCCGCGCTGGCTCGCGTGGGGCGCCCTCGCGGCCTGGGGGCTCCGCGGCCTCGCCGACGTCACCGCGGGCCTCGCGCAGCTCCTCCACCGCGAGCCGCGCGGCCCCACCGCCGCGCTCGCCGGCGCGCTATCGCCCGCGCGCCCGGGGCTCCTCCTGCTCGCGGTGCTCGTCCACGGCGGCGCGGTGGCCGCGGGCGAGGAGCTGTTCTTTCGCGGCTACGTGCAGACGCGCCTCGGCAAGCGCTGGGGCGCGCGCGCCGCCGTCGCGGTGACCGCGCTCCTCTTCGCGGCGCTCCACCTCGCCGACCCCGCGCAGGCCGCGTTCGCGCTCGCGGCGGGCGTCTTCCTCGGGTGGGTGAGCGCGCGCGCCGGCACGATCCGCGTCACGCTCGTCGCGCACGCGCTGCATAACGCTGGCGCCGTGCTCGCGCTCGCGTCGGCGCCGATCGCCCGCTCCCGCGCGACGACGGCCGTGTGGATGGGGCTCGGCGTGGTGGCCCTCGTCGCGTGCGTCGCGCTCTTCCGCCGCCTCGACCCCGACGACGCCGCGTGAGCGCCGCGCGGTGCGTAGCGCCCTGCGCACCCCGGGAAAAATGCAATGCACTATCCTGGGCGCCCAGCGTCGCCTATGTTCCGCGCGCCGAAGGCGGAGAGAGCTTTTTATGGTGACCGCTGCGACGACCGACGACCTCGTGCAGGAGAACGACTCGACGCCCCCGAGCGCCGCCGCGCCCCGCGCGCGGGAAGGCAAGGAGCTGATCGACGCGACGCGCCCCTACGCCGTGGAGGACCGCGCGCGGAGCTGGTGGCACGTCGGCGAGACGCTCGGGGTGCTCGCGTTCTTCGTCGCGCTGGCGGCGTCGCTCCCGCTGCACCCGTGGTGGCCCGTGCGGCTGCTCGCGAGCGTGCTCGCGGGGCTCACGGTGGTGCGGGGCTTCATCCTCTTCCACGACTACGAGCACGGCGCGATCCTGCGCGGCTCGCGCGCGGCGAAGGTGCTCTTCGAGCTCTACGGGCTCTACGTGCTCACGCCCGCCTCGGTGTGGAAGCAGACGCACAACTACCACCACGCGCACACGGCGAAGATCGTCGGCTCGCACATCGGCTCGTACATGATGCTGACGACGGACATGTGGGCCAAGGCCACGCCGGCGCAGCGCCGCGCGTACCGCCTGCTCCGCAACCCGCTCACGATCGTGTTCGGCTACCTCACGGTGTTCGCGTGGGGGATGTGCGTCTCGCCCTTCCTGCGCGACCGGCGGAAGCACCGGCTCGGGCCGGCGGCGCTCGCGCTCCACGTCGGCGCGCTCGCGGCGCTCACCTGGGCCTTCGGCTGGCAGACGGCGGTGCTCGCGCACGCGCTCCCGCTCTTCGTCGCCTTCGCCGCGGGGTCGTACCTCTTCTACGCGCAGCACAACTACCCGGGCATCCACGTGGCGCCGCGCGAGGACTGGTCGTACACGCGCGCCGCGCTCGAGTCGTCGAGCTACATGGAGCTCGGGCCCGTGATGCAGTGGTTCACCGGCAACATCGGCTTCCACCACGTCCACCACCTCAACCCGACGATCCCGTTCTACCGCCTGCCCGAGGCGATGCGGGAGATCCCCGAGCTGCGCCACCCGGTGAAGACCACGCTCCGCCCGCGCGACGTGCTCGCGTGCCTGCGGCTCAAGCTGTGGGACCCGTCGCGCAACGAGATGGTGCCCTTCCCCGACTGAGCCGCCCACGAGATGCGCAACGCCTCGCACGGAGGTGCTTGTCTACCGGGAGATCGCGGAAGTAGGAGCGGTTGGTTCGCCTGCTCGCGGCGCCGAGTGCCCAGGGTTCGCCCGCCCGCCCTCGCTGAGTGGCTTAGGCTCACCCTGGGCAACCTGCATGGGATTGCCCGGCCTGTACCGGGCTCCCAACGAGGCGACGGGGGCGACGCGCGACGTCCTCACCTCGCGCCGGCTCCCGGAATCCGCCACCGGGCGGATGATCGCATGCAGGTAGCCCTGGGTGAGCCTAAACCACTCAGCGAGGGCAGGCGGGCGAACCCTGGGCACTCGGCGCCGTGAGCAGACGGGCCAGAGGCTCCATCCTCGCGAAAAGCCCTGTAGGAAAGCCAACGCGCGCAAGGCGTTGCGCATCTCGTGGGCCCGCGCCGTCCCCCGTCAGGGCGCGCCCCAGAGCAGCGTGTCGGCGCTGTTGCGACGGCGGTGACGCCCCGGCGACCGCTCGCGCCCGTGACGGCGGCGGTG
The DNA here is from genome assembly GCA_046351555.1 of Polyangiales bacterium. Classification (GTDB taxonomy): domain Bacteria; phylum Myxococcota_A; class Polyangia; order Polyangiales; genus CAISKJ01. The sequence continues at coordinate 3,432 of JAXLYI010000063.1, read as the reverse complement.
GTGGTGCGCGTCGTCGTCCGCGGGCTCCTCCGCCGCCGCGACGGGCGCCGGAGGGGGCGCGGCGGGAGGCGGTGCGGGCGTGGGCGGCGCCGCCGTGGGCGCTGCGGGCGCAGGTGTTCGCGGGGGCGGCGGCGCGGGCGTGAGCGCGGCCGCGGCGGTGACGGCGGGCGCGACCACCGCGGGCGCGTCGGCGCGGGGGGCGGCGCGCGGGCGTCGCTTCACGTGGAGCACGATCGACACGGCGAAGAGCGCGACCGCGAGCGTGGTGGTGCTGAACGCGAGCGCGAGGAGCGCGCGGCGGTGGCTGCGGGGCTGCGGGGGGGCCGCGGCGGGCGCGGGCGGCGGGCCGCCGTAGGTGAGCGAGAGCGCGGCGCCGAAGGGCTCCGGGGCCGCGGGGGCCGGCGGGTGCCCGGGGCCTGGGGGGTCGGCGCGCGCGGCCGCGGGGGCTGGAAGGCGCCCTGGCCCACGCTCGCGGTGACCTCCGGCGGGCGCCACGGGGCGGGCGCCGCGCCGGTGGGGCGCGCGAGGACGGTGTTCTGGTCGTCGTCGGGCACCGGGGAGGGGGGCGGTTGGAAGCGCTCCATCGGCACGGTCTGTCGGCCCTCGTCGGGGGCGCTCGCGCGGGGCGCCGGGCCGACGAGCGTGTGCCGGTGGGGTTCGTCGGGGCCGTCGGGCATGCGGCCGCACGATCGCACGGCGCGGGGCCCCGCGTCTACCGCGCGACGGGCCCGCCGTCGGTGGTGAAGTCGACGACGCCGCTGCGGCGCTCGACCACGCCGACGAGGCCGATGCGGCCGCGCGCGATCACCGTCTGGCCGCGCGCGTCGGCGACGGCCACGGTGACCTCGTAGTTCTCCATCGGCTGGAACTCGTCGGGGCTGCGGTGGAGGACGGTGCTGTGGAAGAAGACCGACTCGTCGGGGTTGGAGAGCGTGATCGACTCGTTGGTGATGTACCGCCGCGTGCGCCCCTCGAGCTTGAAGAACGACAGCGTCACGTCGCGCGCCCGCGGCGGCCGCGACGCGAACACCATGAACTGCACGCGCCACACGTGCGACGTGGTGTCCTCGTTGTAGGCCGTCACGCGGTGGCCGCCGGCCCACGCGCGGATGTTGCCGCGCATCTCGCGCGGCGGCCGGGTGTTGACGAAGACGATCGCGGCGCCGGCCTGCGCGCCGGCGGGCGCGGGGTGCGACGCGAGCGTGGCGACGGAGGCGAGGAGGGCGAGGGGGATGAAGCGGCGCATCGGCGGGACCTGTGTCTCCTTCGGGTGGGGGCGACGCGGTGGGACGTCGGCCGCGGGAGTCTATTCGACCCCCCGCCGCGCGGGGAACGGGGTGCCCGGTCGAAAACTGGCGCCCGCGGCGCGGCGCGTGGCAGTTGACACTTCGCGCCGGCCGCGAGGCCCACGCGAGAGGAGCGATGAGACCGTCGATGCAGGGCGTATGGAGTCCTTCCGCGCGAGCGATCCTCGACCGGGCCACCGTCCTCGCGGCCGAGCGGCGGGGCCGCGTCGCGACCCTCGACCTGCTCGCGGCCGTCCTCGAGGGCCCGAGCGAGCTCGCGCGACGCCTCCGCTCGCGCGGCCTGCGCGGCCAGGACCTCCGCGCCGCCTCGCGCCTCCACGAGGAGCCCACCGCCCTCGTCGAGCGCGTCCACGCGCGGGCCCGCGCCCTCGCCGAGCTCACCGCCGCGCCCGAGCTCCTCGCCACGCACCTCCTCGCCGCCGCGCTCGCCGAGCCCCAGAGCTCGCTCGCCGTGTGGGCCGGCACCCTCGGCGTCGACCCGGTCGCCTTCGCCGAGGAGCTCGCCCGCGACGGCGCCGCCGCCGTCGTCCGCGCGCTCCCCGCCGCCGTCGCGCAGCCCGTGGCCCGCGCCGCTCCGCCGCCGGCCCGCGCGCCGCGCCCCCGCCCGCGCGCCCGCCCCCTCGTCCGGCGCCGCTCCCCGTCCCCCTCGGTCGCCTCGCGCGTGAAGCTCTCGCCGCTCGACGCGCGCCGCGTCGCGCCCGCCGCGCCCTCGCCGCCGTCGCCAACGCCGCCCCGCCGCCCGCCCCCGCGTCGCCCGCCCCGACGTCGCCCGCGCCGTCCGCGCGCCCTCGACGCCCGCGCGCCCCCGCGCCGCCCGGAGTTCGCCGCCCGAGGGGCCTCGACGCGCGCGCCTTCCCGACGCTCACGTCGTTGACGCTGCCGCGCGAGCTCGACTTCGAGGTCGTCGGCCGTGACCGCGAGCTCGAGCGCCTCCGCGACGCGCTCGGCCGCCGCGAAGGCCGCGGCGCGCTGGTGGTCGGCACGCCCGGCGTCGGCCGGAGCGCGCTCGTCCGCGCGTTCGCCGCGCAGGCGCTGATGCCGGTGGTCCTGCTCAAGCACGTCGAGCTCGCGGCGAAGATGCGCGGCGCCGACGCGGAGGCCGCCCGCGGCGTGTGCGGCGAGCTGCGCAAGGCCGGCGCCGTCGTCGCGCTCGACCCGATCGCGCCGTGGCTCCTCGGGCGCGAGCTCCCCGATGACGTGCAGGTCGAGCTCCGCGCGCTCCTCGCGTCGGGCGCGGTCCCCTGGGTCGGCGTCGCCACGCCCGAAGAAGCCCGCCGCGTGCTCGAGTCCGACGCCTGGATCGAGCGCGCCGCCGTCCGCGTCGAGCTCGAAGAGCTCCCCGCCGCGCAGGTGCGAACCGTGGTCCGGGCGCAGGCGCGCCGCCTCGGGGCGCACCACCGCGTGGACGTGACGGACGACGTCGCCGACCGCGCCGTCGAGCTCGCCGACCGCTACCTCGGCGGCCGCGCGCAGCCCGACCGGACGCTCGCCGCGCTCGACCTCGCGCTCACCCGCGCCCGCCGCCGCGGCGACGCGTCGCTCGGCGCGGACACGGTCGCCCACGTCGTCGCCGAGCTCGGCGGGATGCCACCCGAGCGCCTCGCCGCCACCGACCACGAGCGCCTGCTCGGCCTCGAGTCCGCGCTCGCGTCGCGCGTGGTGGGCCACGGGGCGGCGCTCGCGCGGGTCGCCCACGTGCTCCGGCGCAACGCGGTGGGCTTCCGGGGCCAGCGGCCGGTGGGGACGTTCCTGCTGCTGGGGCCGACGGGTGTGGGGAAGACGGAGACGGCGAAGGCCGTGGCCGAGGCGCTCTTCCCGGGCGCGGGCGCGCTCTCGCGCTTCGACATGGCGGAGTACGCCGAGCCCCACGCCGTCGCCCGCCTCGTCGGCGCGCCGCCGGGCTACGTGGGCTACGGCGACGGCGGCCAGCTCACCGAGGCCGTGCGCCGCCGGCCCTACCAGCTCATCCTCCTCGACGAGGTGGAGAAGGCCCACCGCGACGTGCTCGAGGCCCTGCTCGGCCTGCTCGACGAGGCGCGGCTCACCGACGGGCGCGGCCGCACGGTCGACTTCCGCCACACCGTCGTCGTGATGACCAGCAACCTCGGCGCCGAGCTCTACCAGC
>JAXLYI010000062.1:0-28818 GCA_046351555.1 Polyangiales bacterium | reverse complement strand
CACACCGTCGTCGTGATGACCAGCAACCTCGGCGCCGAGCTCTACCAGCCGCGCGTCGCCTCGCGCGCCATCGGCTTCGGCGCGTCCCGCCCCGCCAACGGCGGCGACGACCTCGCCCCCGCCGTCCTCGCCGCCGCCCGCGCCGCCCTCCCGCCCGAGCTCTGGAACCGCGTCGACGAGCCCCTCGTCTTCGGCCCCCTCGCGCGCGACGAGGTCGCCGAGGTCGCGCGGCGCATGCTCGCGCAGAGCCTCGCGCTCCTCGCCGACGAGCAGGGCGTCTCGGTGACCTTCGCGCCCTCGGTGGTCGACCTCCTGCTCGACAGCGGCGGCTACGACGCCTCCCTCGGCGCCCGCCCGATGCGTCGCGCGGTCTCGCGTCTCGTGGAGGCCCCGCTGGCCGAGGCCGTCCTCCGCGGCGCGCTCCGGCGCGGCGACCACGCGGCCCTCGTCGCGCGCGACGGCGCCGTCCACGTCGAGCCCGCCGCGCGCGGACTCGGCGGGCAGTGAGCGTTCACCTCCTCGTGTACGCGGGCGGCGGCGACCCCGCCCCGTGGTGCGAGGCCTTCGCGCGCGAGCTCCCCAACGCGCAGGTGCACGCCTGGCCTTGGAATGGAACGCCCGACTACGCCGCGGTGTGGGCGCCGACGCCCGAGGTGGTCGCGGCGACGCGCGGGGCGCGGGCGATCTTCCTGCTCGGTGCGGGCGTCGACCACCTCGCGCCGGTGATGGGGCTCCTGCGCGGCGCGCGGGTGGTCCGCGTCGAGGACGCCGGGATGGCCGACCAGATGGTGGAGTACGCGCTCCTCGCGGCGCTCGCCCATCAGCGCCGCTGGCACCGCTACGCCGAGCAGCAGCGCGCCCGCGTGTGGGAGCGCCACCCCGCCCGCGCGCGCGGCGACGTGGCGGTGGGCGTGATGGGCCTCGGCGTGCTCGGCGGCGCGGTGGCGCGCGCGCTGGCGGGGTTCGGCTACGCGGTGCGGGGCTGGTCGCGGCGCCCGCGCGCGGTGCCGGGGGTGGCGACGTGCGCGGGGGAGGGTGCCCTCGCGGGCTTCCTCGCGGGCTGCGAGGTGCTGGTCGACGTGCTCCCGTTGACGCCCGCGACCGAAGGGCTCCTGCGGCGCGAGACGCTCTCGCTGCTGCCGCGCGGCGCGTCGATCGTCAACGTCGCGCGGGGCCGGCACGTGGTGGAGGCCGACCTCGTCGCGCTGCTCGACGAGGGGCACCTGTCGCACGCGACGCTCGACGTGTTCGCCGAGGAGCCGCTGCCCGCGACGTCGCCGCTGTGGGCGCACCCGAAGGTGACGCTGACGCCGCACGTCGCCGCGCTCTCGCTGCCCGGCCGATGCGCGGCGCAGGTCGCGTCCAAGATCGCGCGCCTCGAGGCCGGTGAGGCTGTCTCGGGCGAGGTCGACCTCGACGCGGGGTACTGAGCGGGCGGCTGCGGATTCGGCCGCCGCGGCGTGCGGATTCCGCACCGGGTCACGCGCGATCAGTCGGTATTTCAGGTCGTTTCGATGCGGCACGGGCGCTGCTCTTCCGGGGCGCGGAGGTCACCTCATGCACCACGACATCGTTCGACGGGCGGGCCCGGTCGCCCTCGCGCTCACCCTGACGCTCGCCGCGTGCGGCGGCGAGTCGCCCACCGACGCGGGAACCACACCGATGATGTTCCCGCCGCCCCCGCCGCCGATGGGCGATGGTGGCGGGATGATGCTCCCGCCGATGGGCGACGGTGGCGGGATGATGCCCCCGCCGATGGGGGACGGCGGGACGATGCCTCCGCCGATGGGCGACGGTGGCGCGATGATGCCCCCCGCGATGGGCGACGGCGGGGCGATGACCCCGCGCGTCTGTGCAACGGCGGCGGACTGCGCGGGCGCCTGCCCGATGGCGACGATGGGCTGCACCTGCGCATCGACCCCGATGGGGATGGCCTGCATCCCGAGCTGCACGCGCGACGCGGACTGCCCGACGGGCCCGACGGGGCAGCTCACCTGCAACGTCGCGATGCGGGTCTGCGTGCCCCGCTGACCGGAGAACACTGGTGCCCGGCGGCGCCCTGACGTATGACCGGACGCATGAAGACTCAGGGACTTCTCGCGGCCTGCGCGCTCGTTCTGGCCTGCCGCTCGTCGACCGAATCCGACGCCGGACGTCGCCGCGCCGGCCCGCAGCGCGCCGTCCCGCGCGTCGACGTGCCCCCGCCGCCGCCGTCGGTGTCGCCCGAGATGGCCGCTGACCCCTCCGGCGGCGCCGCGTCCGCGCTCCGCGCCGCCATGGGGAACCTCCCCGCCGCCACCCCGCTGCCCTCCACGCTCATCGTCGACCTCGACGGCGACCACGCCATGGAGGTGCTCGCGCGCGACGAGCAGCGCGGGTGCTTCCTCGCGCGCCGCGCGGGCGGCGCCTGGCGCGCGCAGGGGCTCGGCGTCGAGGCCGGCGACAACGACCAGAACGTCCGCTGCCTCGACCCGCTGGTGATCAACAACCGCATCCTCCTGCCCGCGACCGGCGGCGGGACGACCCGCGACGCCGCCACCTCCGCGGTCACCGCCACCACGGTCGGCGTCTCGCTCTGGGGCCTCGTCGGGGGGGAGCTCCGCGCGCTGTGGTCCGAGGAGATCGCCGACGCGCAGAACGACGACGGCTACCGCTTCGCGCCCCTCGGCGGCGACGGGTTCTCCGTCGCCCGCACGGTGCACGGCGTGACGAAGCACCGCGCCCTCGCGCTCACCGAGGCGGGCGCCGTCGAGGTCCGCTCGTGCTGGGTGCCGACGGAGCCCCGCGCGCTCCCGACGCCCCCCGCGGGCTGCACCGCGAGGCCCGGGCGCGCCGCGACGCTCTTCGCCAACGAGACCGACCCGGAGGGGACCCGCGTCGACCTCGGCGAGGCCGGCGTCCTCACCGTCGTGCAGCCCGGCACCGCGACCCGCAGCGGCGCCCGGTCGTTCTGCGTCGCGGCGCCCGACGGCGGCGTCGTGGGGTACGCGTTCCTCACGGCGCAGCAGCTCCGCGGGTGCCCGAGCTTCCCCGACGGCGGCGCGCCCTGAGGCTCGCTACCGCCGGTCGAGCGCGCCGGCCAGCAGCGCCAGCGGCGTCGCCATCTCCGCCAGCAGCGTGACGCGCCTCCGCTCGAGCGCCGCCCGCACCGCCCGCGACGCCTCGTCGTCCCCCGTCACCACCCGCAGCGCCACCGCCACGTCGTTGAACGACCCCAGGTGCGACTGGAGCCCCTGGAGCCGCTTGCGCCACGCCCGCTCGCGCCCCTTGAGCCCGCGCCCGAGCACGTCGACCGCGTCGCGCACCCGCCGCGCCCGCTTGCGCACCTCGTGGTAGCCCTCGTCGCGCTGGAGGTCGCCGTGGAGCGCGCCCTCCAGCCCCACGAGCTCGTGTTCGAAGTGGGCCCGGGCCGCCCGCCGCACCGTGCCCCGCGGGTGCCGCGACGGGACGAGCGCCGCCGCCAGCAGCGCCCGCGCGTGGGCCGGGCCCTCGCCGTCGAGCGCCGCCCGCAGCGCGTCGACCGCCGCCGGACGCCGCGACGCGAGCTCCGCTCGAACCGCCTCCAACGCCCGCGCCGGCGCGTCGAGCGCGCCGAGCAGTTCGGCCCCGACGTCGAGGTCGCGCACCGCCCCCGCCGCTGCGCCGAGCGCGCGGACGTACGCCTTCGCCGCGGGCCCCCACGGCGGCGCCCCGTCGACCGACGCCACCCGCAGCACGCACCGCAGCCGCCGCAGCGCCACGCGCATCTGGTGGACCGCCTCCGGGTCGCGGTCGACCACCGCGTCGTCGTGCAGCGAGTCCACGCGCGCGAGGTACCAGCGCCCGAGCGCCGTCAGCGCCGAGGCCGCGTCCTCGCGCCGACCGAGCGCCGGCTGCGGCACCAGCGCGCCCTCCGCGAGCTTCAGGAAGAGCCCCGTCGCCCGCAGCACCGACGCGCCGAGGCGGGCCGGGATCTCCGGGAGATCCTCGCGCGCGACGTCGGCCGACACCGTCAGCGCCCCGTCGCACGGCACCGCGTCGACCGCGCGCGCCCCGGCCCGCGCGAGCAGCCGGCCGAGCGCGCGGACGGTGTCGTGCCAGCCCGCCGGGGGCGCGCCGTGACGCGCGCGGACGTGCCGGACCGTGCGGCGGAAGATCACCGCGGCGAGGTCGAGCGCGCTCGGTCCCTTGGCCGTCATCGAGGGGGAGGGGGACTCTGCGCCCGCGCAGCCCCCGTCGCAACGGGGTGCCCGCGCATGTCACCCGCGCGCGCCGGGCTCCGGCGGCAGCGTCGAAGCGCGGAGGACGCGCGACCCCGGCACCGGGAGCTCGAGCACGAAGCGCGCGCCCGAAGCCCCGTCGGCGCGGCCCGCCACCGCGATGGTGCCGCCGGCCTGCTCGACGATCGCCGCGGACGTCGCGAGCCCGAGGCCCGTCCCTTCGCCCGCCGGCTTGGTGGTGAAGAAGGGCTCGAACACCTTCGCCCGCAGCTCGTCGGGGATGCCCGGGCCGTTGTCCTCCACCTCGACGACGACGACGCCGAGCGCCGACCGCGCGCGCAAATCGACGCGCCCCGGCGACACGCCCGCGCTCCGCAGCGCGTCGCCCGCGTTGAGGCAGAGGTTGAGCAGCACCTGCACCAGGCGGTCGCTGGAGACGGCCACCGCGGGGAGCTCGGGCGCGAGGTCGACCTCCAGCTTCACGTCGCGCATGGACTTCTGCGGCGCGAGCAGCCGCGCCACCTGCTCGACGGCCTCGGGCACCTCGCCGCGCCGCCCCTCGGGGTCGGTGTTGCCCGCGGGCGAGGGCGAGGCGCGCGCGTAGTCGAGCAGCTCGCGGACGGTCCGGTGGATCCGCTGCGCCTCGCGCCCGATGCGCCCGGAGAACTCCCGCACCTCGGCCTCGTCGAGCCCGCCTTCGGCCATCACGTCGGCGAGGCCCACGATCGCCGCCAGGGGGTTGCCCACCTCGTGCGCGATGCCCGCGGAGAGCCGCCCGACGGTGGCGAGGCGCTCGCCGCGGGCCACCTGGTCTTGCGCGCGCTGGAGGTCGCGGTGGGCGCGCTCGAGCTCGCGGACGCGGCGCGACAGCTCCTCCTCGCGGGCGCGGAGCTGCTGGGTCATGTGGTTGAAGGCCCCGCCGGCGCGGGCGACCTCGGTGGTGCCGTCCGCGGGCGCGAGCACGTCCCGCCGGCCCGCGGCGACCCGCTCGGCGGCCTCGGTGAGGGCCTCGACGGGCCGGACGATCCAGCGGGTGAGCAGGAGGTACATCACCAGCACCGAGAGCACGCCGGCGGACACGGTGTAGAGCACCAGGAGCCCGGGCACCGCGCGCTCGGCGGGGCTCTGGCCGAGGGAGGTCTCGGCGACGAAGACCCCGCGCCCGGGGAGGTAGACGGCCACCGCGAGGACGTCGCCGTTCTCCGAGGTGTCGTCGACGAGGCGGGGGCGGAAGGACATCGCGAGCTGGAGGTCGCCGGCGCGCGCGACGAGACGTCGGTCGAGGTCGTAGAGTGCCGCGCCGCTCAGCCCGACGTCGCCCACCGAGTTGCGCAGGAGCTCCCGGACGGCCTCGGGCGACGGCGTGAGCGCGACCTCGCCGGCCACCGATCGGGCGAGCGTGAGCCCGAGCCGGTGCCGCGCGAAGCGACCCGACGCGCGCGTGAGGGGCTGCACCGCCAGCGACACGAACGCCGTCGACACCGTGAGCACCACCACCAGGGCGAACACGATCTGCGCGCGCAGGCCGACGACGAAGCGCTTCACGCCGCGGACGCCCCCGTCAACATTCCGCCCTCGCCTCCGGGTGCTGCTGCCGTGTAGTGGGCATCGCGCGACGGGCCCTCATACGATCGATGCATGGAAACGACAAGCGCGGTGAGCCGGTCGGTGCGCGAGGCGCCCCGGGCGCGGGTCCACCTCCCGGCGTCGGTGTTCAGCAACCACTTCTACGCCCCGGTGGAGGTCGAGTGCACCGACCTGTCGCTGTCGGGGATGTTCCTCTCGGCCGACCTGCTGCTCGGGCCGGGCGAGCGGCTGACGGTGTCGTTCACCGTGCCGGGGACGTGGCACCGGATCGTCGCCGACGCCCTCGTCGTCCGCGCCCCCAAGGGCGTCACCTCGGGGATGGGCCTCCGCTTCGACCGGCTCCCCAGCCTCGACGCCACCATCCTCGGCCGCGCGCTCCAGGGCGTCCGCCGCGCGTCCGCCTGAAACCTTCGCCTCCCCTGTTGCGCGGCGCCTCCCTTCCCTGGCATTCCCGCCGCCGCAGTGACGTCGCGCCTCCCCTTCCTTGCCTCCTTCATTCTCCTAGCGTCGTGCGCCGGCCCACGCCCGCCGTCGTCGTCCCCGTCTCCGTCCATCGTCGTCGCGATCGCGCCGCCTGACGCCGCGCCCGACGCGTCGCCCGACGTCGCCGCGCCAGAGGTCTCCGTCACGGACGCTGCGCCCGACGCTGCCGTCGCGATCGCCGACGCCGCGCCCGCGGAGGGCACGCGCTTCGCCGGCGAGACGATCACCGCGGTGCTCCGTCAGGTGGCGATCTACTACGAGCCGCAGGTCGACGACGCGTGGCGCGGCTACCTGCGCGCTGGGGGAACGGCCCGCATCGTCCGCGGCCCGCTCGGCGACGAGGGCTGCCCCGCGTACCAGGGCCGCCAGGACACCGGCTGGTACGAGGTGGAGGGCGGGGGCTTCGTCTGCGTCAGCCGCGGCGCCGTGCTCACGCGCCACCTCACACGCTCCATGCGGCAGAACCTCCCGCGGCCGCCCGCCCTCGACGCGGGGCTCCCGTACCGCTACGGCCACGTGGCCGGGCCGCTGATGGCGTACCGCGCGCTCCCGACGCTCCTCGAGGAGCAGACCAGCGAGCCCGAGCGCTTCGTCACGCCCGTCGGCGAGGCGGGCCTGGAGTCCTCCGCCATCGTGCGGCTCCCGGGCGACCGGCCGCCCTCGCTCCGCGACCTCGAGGGCGCCGAGGGGACGCCCGTGCTGCGCCGGCTCACGCGCGGGATGTACGTGTCGATCGACCGCGGCGCCCGCGCGGAGTCGGGCGCCACCTTCCAGCGGACCCACTCGGGCGCGTGGGTGCGCGCGGGGTCGCTCCAGGGCGTCGGCGCGCGGCCGCTCCACGGCGTCGCGCTCGGCGGGGAGGGCGCGCGGCTGCCGGTGGCGTTCGTGACGGCGGAGGGCGCGTCGCTGCGCAGGCTCGGTGCCGACGACGTGCTTCGAAGGGTCGCGCCCGCGGCGAGGCTCTCCGCGCACCCGCTGGAGAGCGCCGAGGTCGTTCGGTGGCGAACGGAGGAGTTTCTCCGCGCGCGGGACGGGCGATTGCTGCGGCGGGCCGACGTGGTCGTGGCCGACCGAACGACCCCGCCCCCCGACCTCGCGCCCGGCGAGAAATGGATCGAGGTCAACCTCGACCGCCAGACCCTCGTGGCCTACGAGGGCGACGCGCCGGTGTACGTCGCGCTGGTCTCCACGGGCATCCCCTCGCGCGACGAGGCGGCCAACTACGAGACCGTGCAGGGCGCCTTCCGCGTGCAGCAGAAGCACGTCGCGACCACCATGGACGGAGACTCCGCCGGCGGCGCGTACTCCATCGAAGACGTGCCCTGGGTGATGTACTTCGAAGACTCCTTCGCGCTCCACGGGGCCTACTGGCACACGGGCTTCGGCGCCGTCCGCTCGCACGGCTGCGTCAACCTCCTGCCCGAAGACGCGCGCTGGCTCTTCGGCTGGACGGCCCCCGCGCTGCCGGCCGGGTGGCACGCGGTGCTCGCCTCGCGCGACGACCCCGGGACGCGGGTGTACGTGCGCCACGAGCGCCAGGCGCTGGGCGAGCGAGGCGGCCCCGAGGTGGTGCCGGGGCACTGAGCGACGGCCCGCGCGCACGGGCGCCGGGGCACAGGGTTGTCCTTGCAACGGCGGCGCCGGGCGAATACACCTGTGGCCCGCACATGGGAGAGCACATCCTCGCGATCGACCAGGGCACGACGGGCACGACGGTGCTCGTCCTCGACGTCCGCGGGCGCGTCGTCGGCCGCCACACGGTCGCGGTGCCCCAGCATTTCCCGGGGCCCGGGATGGTCGAGCACGACGGCGAGGAGATCTGGTCGGGCGTGGTCGAGGCGATCGGCGGCGCGCTCACCGCGTCGGGCGTCGCGCCGTCGAGCGTGCGCGCGGTCGGCATCACCAACCAGCGCGAGACCACGCTCCTCTGGCACCGCGCGACGGGGCGCCCCGTCCACCGCGCGATCGTCTGGCAGGATCGCCGCACCGCCCCCGAGTGCGCGGCGCTGCGTGCGCGCGGCGTCGAGCCGCTGGTGTACGAGCGCGCGGGGCTGCTGCTCGACCCGTACTTCTCGGGCACCAAGGTCGCGTGGCTGCTCGACCACGTCGAGGGCGCGCGCGCCGCGGCGCTGCGCGGGGAGCTCGCCTTCGGCACCGTCGACACGTGGCTGGTGCACAAGCTGACGGGCGGCGGGCACGTGACGGACGTCACCAACGCCTCGCGCACGATGCTCCTCGGGCTGAAGAGCCTCGCGTGGGACGACGAGCTGCTGGCGGCGCTCGACGTGCCGCGGTCGGTTCTCCCCGAGGTGGTGGCGAGCGCGGGCGAGGTCGGGCGAACGAAGGGCGTGCCGGGGCTCCCCGACGGGGTGCCGATCGCGGGCATCGCGGGCGACCAGCAGGCGGCGCTCTTCGGCCAGGGGTGCTTCCGCAAGGGCGACGTCAAGTGCACCTACGGCACCGGCGCCTTCGTGCTGATGAACTGCGGTTCCGAGCCGTTGCCCTCGCGCCACCGGCTGCTCACCACGGTCGGGTGGAAGATCCCGGGCGAGGTGGCCTACGCCATCGAGGGGAGCTCGTTCATCGCGGGCGCCGCGGTGCAGTGGCTGCGCGACGGGCTCGGGGTGATCTCGTCGGCGGCCGAGGTGGAGGCGCTGGCGCGGTCGGTGCCTGACGCGGGCGAGGTGGTGTTCGTGCCGGCGCTGACGGGCGTCGGGGCGCCGCACTGGTCGCCCGAGGCGCGCGGGCTGGTGTGCGGCATCGGGCGCGACACGACGAAGGCTCACCTCGCGCGGGCGACGCTCGACGGCATCGCGCTCCAGATCGCCGAGCTGGTCGAGGCGATGGCGAAGGACGCCGGCGCGGCGATCGCGTCGATGCGGGTCGACGGCGGCGCGTCGGCCAACGACCTCCTGATGCAGATCCAGGCCGACGTCGCGGCGACGCGGGTGGTGCGGCCGAAGGCGCTGGAGACGACGGCGATGGGCGCGGGGATGCTCGCGGCCCTCGGCGCGGGGCTGGTGGGCTCGCGCGACGAGGTGCTCGGCTCGATCGCGGTCGACCGCACCTTCACCCCCGAGGCCCCCGCGGCGGCCGTCGATGCCCTCCGCGGCCGGTGGAACCGCGCCGTGGCCCGCGCGCTGCTCCCTTGAAAGTGAGTGACCCCATGTCGGAAGAGAACACGAAGCCCCGGCAGCGCCTCGAGATCTCCTGGGAGGCCCTCGAAGACGCCTTCGAGAACAACGCGCCCGAGGTCCACTCGTACCTCCACCTGACGACGGGCGAGGTGCTCCGGGTGGTGGACGGCGTCGCCGACCCCGCCATGCACCAGCGCATCGCCAGCGACACGAGCTACCTCCGCGTCGACCCGGTGTCGTCGCGCGAGCAGTACCGCTGGATGGAGCGCTTCATCGCCACCGTCACCGAGCCCGACCTCCGCGGCCGGCTCGTCTCCGCGATCGACGGCAAGGGCGCGTTCCGCCGCTTCAAGGACGTGCTCATGAGCTTCCCGGCCGACCGGGAGCGGTGGTTCCAGTTTCGCACCGAGCGGCTGCGGAGCTGCATGGAGGCGTGGCTGGAGGCGCACAACCTGGAGGCCGTCGCGCGCCCGGTGTGGGCCCCGACGCCCGCCGAGCCCGAGGCGCCCGCCGAGGACGACGCCACCGCCACCCTGCGCCGCGCGCGCATGGGCATCGAGGCCCAGCGCCGGCGCCTCCGCGAGGCGGCCGACCTCGTCCCCTCGCGCGAGATCGAGACCGCCATCTCCTTCCTCGAATGGCTCCGCGAGCGCCGCACCGCGCGCGGCGAGGTGACCACCCTCGCCGGCAACCTGGACGCCAACGGCGGCGCCTACGACGACGAGCGATGACCCGGGCCGCGGCGCTCGCGGCCGCCCTGCTCCTCGTCGCGTCTCCCACCTCCGCGCAGCCCGCCCCTGCCTCCGCGCCGCCCGCGCCGCTCGACGCGGTGGTGGCGGTGCTGGAGAGCGAGGCCGACCCCGCGCCGCGCTTCGTGCTGCGGAGCGATTTCGTCCTCGCGCTGCGGGTCGAGCTGGTGACGCGCGGCGCACCTGACGCGCTCCACGTCGCGGTCGACCCGGAGTACGTCTCTGCGCCCGTGCTCGAAGGGCTCTGCGCCGAGGTGCTGGTCGCGCGCGACGCCGAGCGCGCGGCGCTGGGTGAGGCCGACGCGGACGCCCTCGCGACGGAGCGCTCGACCCTCGTGGAGCGCCTCGGCGGCGAGACGGGCCTGCGCGACCTCCTGGAGGCCACCGGGGCGTCGCGCGGGGAGTTCGACGCGCTGGTGCGGCGGCGGGCGGTGGCGCGGCGCTTCCTGGTGCAGCGCCAGCCGCGGCTGATCGTGCCCACCACCCGCGACCTCCGTGTGCGCTGGGAGGAGGAGCGCCGGCGCGACCCCGCGGCGACGCCCGAGACCTTCGCCGCCGCGCGCCAGCCCCTCAACGACCGGATGATCGCCGAGGCCTACCCCCGCGCGCTCCGGCAGTACCTCCGCGCGCTCGGCGGCCGCGTCCGCGTGCGCTACCCCGGGGGGGGCGCGGCCTCGCCGTGAGCTTCACCCTCCGCGTCGCGACCGCCGACGACCTCCCGCGCCTCCTCGAGATCGAGGCCGCGTGCTTCGGGCCGCCGCGCGACCCCGACGGGATGCGCGACGAGCTCGCGCGGAGCTGGTCGACCGTCCACGTCGCCGACCGCGGGGGCGCCGCGGTGGGCTACCTCACGGCGTGGCAGGTGGCCGACGAGGTCGAGGTGATCCAGGTGGCGACGCACCCCGCCGCGCGCCGCGAGGGCCTCGGCCGCGCCCTGATGGTCCGCGTGATCGAGCTCGCCCGCGCCCGCGGCGACGCGCGCGTGCTGCTCGAGGTGCGGCCCACCAACACACCCGCGGTGTCGCTCTACCGCGCGCTCGGCTTCGTCGAGGTCGCCCTGCGCGAGCGCTACTACGACGACGGCGAGGACGCGCTGGTGCTCGCCCTCGCGCTCACCGACCGGTAGCGCGGTCGCGGCGGATTCGAACGCGCACGCCGTGGCGGCCGTTGCGCGGCGCCCACACCGTCCAGCCGCCGGTGCTTCCGCAGGCGACGGGGATGTGGGCGTCGCGGTCCTCGCCGACCTCGACGATCCAGCGGGTGAGCGTGGGGGTGCCGCCGCGCGCGGGGCGAACCTCGCCGTGCGCGCCCTGGAGCGCCTCGAGCGCCGCGGCGTCGAGGCTCCGCGAGCCCGACGAGCGGACCACCCGCGCCGCCGTCACCGCGCCCGCCGCGTCGTGGGTGAGCTCCGCGGTCAGCGACACGGCGCGGTAGTCCTGGCACGGCGCGTAGCCCGGCGGCACGTTGAGGCTGGTGAACGACTGCGCGTGCGCGCCGTCGAGCGCGGCGCCCGCGGCCATCTCCCCGAGCGGCGCGGCCCGCTGGATCTGCCCCAGCGACACCGTCGGCGCGGCCGCGAGCACCGCCGCGATCCCCGGCACCTCGCGCTGCGGGTCGAGGAACTCCTGCGCCCGCCGCGCCACCGTCCGGTCGTGCCCGACGGTGCCGGTGGGGAGGCGGTTCTGGCTGCCGGCGAGCGCGTCGAGGGTGGGGGCGGCGGCGAGCGCTTGGATGCGGGCGCGCTCGGCCTCGGGCGAATGTTCGGACCCGTACGATTGCGCCGCGAGCGAGGGGACGAGGGTGCCGCCCGCGCGCAGCAGGTCGGCCGCGCGCAACGGGGGCGCCGTGGGTGCCTGCGGTGAGGGCTCGGGGGAGGGGGTCGTGGGGGGCTCCAACGATCCGCCCGCGGGGGGCTCGACCGACGCCGCGGGGGCCGTGTGGGCAAGGGCGGCGGTGCGGGCGGGGGCGGTGGTTCGGTCCCGTACGATCGGGGCTGGGGGCTGCGCGGCGGCGGTCGGTGGCGGCGGCGGTGGCGGAGGTGGTGGCGGCGGGGGAGGTGGCGGCGGGGCTTCGAAGGCGATCTCGGTGACGGGTGTGTCGCGCACGGTCGCGCGTTCGTGCGGGGCGGCGCGGGCGCGCCAGGCGGCGAAGGCCGCGACCGCGAGGTGGAGGGAGCACGACGCCACGAGCGCGCGGGCCCCGGCGGGGCGCTTCTCGGCGGCGTGGCTCACGACGGGAGCCTAAACCGGTCGGGGGCGGGGGGCCATTCCCGCGCGGGTTGTGGTACGGCCTCCGCCGGCATGCGAACGCCCGCCGCCGTCGTCCTCCTCGCTTGCGCTTTCGCCGCGTGCGGGGGCGCCACGCGGGGGCGCGCGCCGCGGCTCGTGAGCCCGGAGGTCTCCGTCGACCAGGCGCTCGACCGGGCCGCGCGCGAGGCCGACGACGGCGACCTCGCCGAGGCCGGGCGCGTGTTGGAGGGCGTTCTCTCGCGCGCGCCCAACGACGCCCTCGCGGCGCTCGCCCGCGTGTCGCTCGCGCGCTACCGCGTCGCGCTCGACGACCTCCCCGCGGCCGAGGCGCAGCTCGCGCGCGTCCCGACGGCGCTCGACCCCGCGCTCACCATGCGGCGCGACCTCGTGGCCGGCATCGTCCACGCGCGCCTCGGGCGCACGGAGCAGGGGATGGCCGCGCTCCGCCCGCTCGCGCGCCGGATGATCGACCGCGGCGACAGCGTCGAGGCCGACTGCGCGGTGGCGTCGCTCGAGGCCCGCGCGGGGCGCCCGGTGGCGGCGCTCGCGGCCCTGGCGCGCATCGAGGCGCTGGCCGAGGCGGGCGCCCGCTGGCTGCCGACGGGGCTCGCGTGTGACGCGGCGGGCCCGCGCGGCGACGCCTTCCGCGAGCTGGTCGCGCGCGTCGACGACCCGGCCGCGCTCGCCGACACGATCGACGCGCTGCCCGCCGGCCACGCGCTCCGGGTCGACGCGGCGCAGCGGCTCCGCGCGATCGCGGCGGCGCGCAACGAGATCCCGCGGTGGCTGCGGTGGCTCGCCGACCTGCCCGACACCGAGGCGACGCTCCGGGTGGTGAGCGACGCGGTGGGCCCGCCGCCGCTGCGGGTGGGGCTGCTCGCGCCGACCTCGGGCGCCGCGGCGCGGGTGGGCGCGTCGGCGCTGCGGGCTGTGCAGATCGCGCTGGAGGGCGAGCGCGCGGTGGAGATCGAGACCGCGGACGAGGGGGCGACGCGCGAGGAGGCCGTCGCGGGCTTCGACCGGCTCGCGGCGCTCCGCGTGGCCGCCGTCATCGGCCCCGCCACGGAGGACCACGCCGCCGCCGTCGCCGCGCGCGCGGAGGCGTCGGGCGTCGACGTGATGCTGGTGGCGCCGCACCTCGACGCGCCGCCGGCGTCGGGCCACGTGGTGCTCGCGGGCCCCGCGCTGCGCGACCGCGCGGTGGCGCTGGCGGGCGCCGTCCGGCAGCGGGGGACGCACGTGCGCCTGGTGGCGGCGCCGGGGACGGAGCGCGACCTCTTCACGGCGCGCCTGCGCGAGTCGCTCGCGCGCGCGTCGGTGGGCGTGGCCGCGGGGGAGGGCGCGGGCGGCGCGGGCGAGCTGCGGCTGGTGGTGGGCCCGTGGGGCGAGGAGGCGCGGGCGTCGCTGGCCGAGCGGGCGCGGGCGGCGCCGGGACGCTGGGTGTTCGACGCGCGGCGGGCGGACGTGGGGGCGCCGGGCGTGTGGGTGGGCGTGGCGGCGGCCGACGAGGTGGCGGTGGCGGGCTTCCGCGCGCGCTTCTGCGAGCTGACGGGCGCGGCGCCCGACGAGCTCTCGCTGCTGGCGTGGGAGGCGGCGCGGGCGGTGGCGGCGCGGGTGCGGGCGAGGGCGTACGCGCCGGCCGCGGGGCCGCCGTGGCAGTTACGCGCGGCGGCGACGGACGACGGCGACGGGGCGCTCGCGGTGACGCGGCGGTGCCCGGTCGCGGGGGCGACGCCCGCTCAGTAGACGTCGTGCGCGGTGTTGTACACGTTGAACTTCCCCGTCGGCGTCACCAGCCAGTCCGCGCGGATGCGCCTCACCTCGGCGAGCGTGCGGTCGTCGTAGACGACGATCTCGCCGACGCGGTCCCACACGGAGACCCACACCTGCGTGCCCGCGCGGTTGTATTCGAAGTGGACCACCTGCCCGTGCTCCGACGCGCTCCAGCAGCGGTGGATCGCGCCGGTGGCCTTGGCGTACACGCAGATCTGCCGCGCGGCGTTCGGGTCGCTCGACACGGGCGCGTCGATCCACACCCACGGCGAGCTCGGGTGCGACTTCACGAAGAGGCTCCCCGCGGAGGGCAGGGCGACGTTTCGAACGACGCGCCAGGCGTTGGCGGGTGACGCCTCCGGGTCGGCGCCGTAGACGGCGAAGCGCGCGACGCCCATGTGCGCGGTGGCGTTGACCCAGCCGTAGGTCGGGTCGAGCCAGTTGACGCCGCGGCCGGGGTGCGGGCCCGCGCCCGTCTCGATGGTGGTCACCAGCCTCCGCTCGCGCGTGTCGACGATCGCCATGCGGTTGCGCGCGTTGGCGGCCACCATGAAGTAGCGGCCGGTGTGGTCCCAGCCGCCGTCGTGGAGGAAGCGCTCGGCCGCGATGCGCGCCACCATGGGGAAGCCCGGCTGGCGGTAGTCGATGATGCCGACGTAGCCCGACTCCTTGAGGCCCATCACCCAGGTCGGCTCCTCGTGCGACGCGACGATGGAGGCGACGCGCACCTCGTCGAGGGGCTCCCCGGAGATGGCCGGCGAGAGCACGGAGTGGAGGGCCTGCGGTTCGAGCGTGAGGCCGTCGAACACCACGTACTGCGGCGGCCAGTAGCAGCCCTCGACGAGCAGCCGGTCTTCGTAGCCCGGGTAGCGGCTCCCCTCCACGCTGCGCGCGTCGAAGCAGCCCTGCACGGTGGCGGCGATGGAGGGGGGCGAGGTCCAGAGGTCGATGAGGGTGACGCGCCCGTCGCGCCCGACCGCATAGAAGTAGCGGCCGGTGGTCGACGAGCGGAGGATGTGGACGGCGAAGCCCGTCTCGATCAGCGCGACGAGTTCGAAGGTGTCGCCGTCGAGGATGGCGACGCGGCCGGCGTCGCGGAGGATGACGCCGAAGTAGTTCTCCCAGGCGCGGCCGGCGGGGGGCGCGGTCGGGCGGTCGGCGACGGGGACGCGGAGCTGCCAGCTCGCGCGAATGTCCTCGAGCGGGCGCGGCGGGGGCGCGGGCGGCGGGAGCTGGATGAAGCGGGCCAGCAGGTCGGCCTCCTCGCGCGTCATCAGCCCGGTGCGCACCCAGCCGGGCATGCCGCGGTCGCTGCCCGTGGAGATGATCGAGCGGAGGAAATTGGTGCCGCGCGCGATCGTGCGGTCGGGCGTGAGCGCGGGGCCCGTCGCGCCCGCGCGGAGCGTGCCGTGGCAGCCCGCGCAGCGGTTGAAGTAGATCTGGCGCGTGCGTTCGAACTCCTCGGGCGTCAGCGAGACGCCGCCGTCGACCGCCGCGTCGAACGTGACGTCGGGCCGCGCGTCGGGCAGGGCGTCGGGCGCGACGTCGGGGGCGGGGTTGGGGTCGAGGTCGAGCGGCGCGAGGTCGTCGGTGCGCGCGGCGTCCGACACGGCGAGCGCGGGGTCCGACGCGCACGCGGCCAGCGCGAGGAGCGGGGCGAGGCGGAGAAGGTTCATCGAGGTCTCCCGGGGCCGCGCCGACGTCGGGCGCCGCGCCGATCGCGAAGGTGCGGGCGCGCGCCGCCGCGGTCGATGACCCTTGTCATGAGCGCGCGGCAGCTCCGTCGAAGGGCGCGCTGAGGCGGCAAGGATTTCGGCGCGCCGGTGCGCCGCGTGCGTCGAGTTGATTTCCATCAGGCGCTCGAAAAAGAGCGCTGGTCAGCGCGGCCGGAGGGACCAATAAACGCCCTGAAGAAAGGACCTTTCGATGCGAAGCGTCGCCCTCTCCCTCGTCCTCGCCGCCGCCGCGCTGGCGGCGTGCAAGCCCCCGGCATCCTCCTCCACCTCGAGCGCCGAGCCCTCCACGTCGGCGCCCGCCCCCGCGGCCACGCCGGAGGCGGAGGCCGTGCAGATCTTCAACGGCCGCTGCGCGGTCTGCCACGGCGCCACCGGCGTCGGCGACGGGCCCGGCGCGGCGGCGCTCACCCCGCGCCCGCGCAACTTCCACGACCCCGCCTGGCAGGCGGCCACCACCGACGCGCAGATCGAGACGATCATCCGCCAGGGTGGCGCGGCGGTGGGCAAGAGCGCCGCGATGCCGCCCAACCCCGACCTCGCCGACAAGCCCGCCGTCGTCGCCGCGCTCCGCGCGCACATCCGCAGCTTCCGCTGAGGCTGGGGCCTCCATCCCCCGCTCGCCGGGGCTCGCGGCCTCCATCCCCCGCTCGCCGAGCCTCGCGCGTTGCCCCCTTCCCCCGGCGCCCACGAGATGCGCAACGCCTCGTACGGAAATGCTTGCCCGCTCGATGTTTCGAGAAGGTGGAGCATCTGGCTCATCTGCTCGCGGCCCCGAGTGCCCAGGGTTCGCCCGCCCGCCCTCACTGAACGGGTTAGGCTCACCCTGGGCAACCGGCATGGGATCATCCGCCTGGTGGCGGATTCAGGCGACGAGCAGCGAGCGACAAACAACGAGCCACGCAGCCACGCAGCCGCGCAGCCGCGCAGCCACGCAGCCGCGCAGCCACGCAGCCACGCAGCCACGCAGCCACGCAGCCACGCAGCCTGAATCCGCCACCAGGCGGATGATCCCATGCCGGTTGCCCAGGGTGAGCCTAACCCGTTCAGTGAGGGCGGGCGAACCCTGGGCACTCGGGGCCGCGAGCAGGTGAGCCAGATGCTCCACCTTCTCGAAACATCGAGCGGGCAAGCATTTCCGTACGAGGCGTTGCGCATCTCGTGGGTGCCGGGGGAAGCGGGCAACGCGCGAGGCTCGGCGAGCGGGGGATGGAGGCCCCGCCTCACCCGGTGAGCGCGCGGCCGTAGACGCCGGCCATCGCCTCGGCGAGCGCGTCGGGCCTCGGGAGCACCGCGAAGCGCCCGCGGCCGAACATCTCCTGCAAGTGCCCGCCGGCCCGCGCGTCGACCGCGAGCGCGAAGAGCTCCACCGACGCGTCGCCCGCCTCGCGCGCGGCCATCGCGACGTCGGCCACGCCGTAGCGGCCCTCGTAGCGGTCGTAGTCCGTCGGGCGGCCGTCGGTCACCACGAGGAGGAGCTTCCGGCGCGCCCGCATCCGCGCGAGCGCGGCGGTGGCGTGGCGCAGCGCGGGGCCGATGCGGGTGTAGCCGTTGGGCTCCACCGAGGCGAGGCGGGCCCACGCGCGGGGCCACGGCTCGCGCGCGCCCTTGAGCACGGCGTAGCGGCAGTCGCGGCGCGTGTGGCTGGAGAAGGCCGCCACCGCGAGCTCGTCGTGCAGGCCGGAGAGCGCCTCGCCGAGCACCACCACCGCGTCGCGCGCGACGTCGAGCACGCGCCGCCCGGCGGCCCAGGCGTCGGACGACAGGCTCGCGTCGAGCAGGACGAGCGTCGCGACGTCGGGGCGGTGGCGGCGGCGCGCGGCGTAGAGGCGGTCGGGCGGCGCGTGGCCGGCGAGCAGGCAGGCGTGGCGGTCGACGAGGGCGTCGAGGTCGACGTCGGGCCCGTCGGGCTGGCGGCCGCGCCAGGCGCGCCCGTGCTCCACCCGTTCGAACTCCGCCCGCAGCGTGCGGAGGACGGCGCGGTGGCGGTGGAGCGTCGCCCGCACCCGCGCCGCGGCCTCCGCGGGCGTCACCGTGGTCGGCGCGACGAACTCGCGCACCGAGCACCAGCCCGGCCGACGTCGCCTCGCCTTGTGGTCCCACTCGTCGTAGGGGATGACGCGGTCGCCGGGCTCGTCGTCGCCGTCGGCGAGGTCGCCCGCGGCGCCGTCGATGGTGACGTCGGCGCGGTAGAGCGAGCGGGCGGCCTCGGGCGAGCGGATCACCTCGCGCAGGTCGAGCTCGTCGAGCGCGTCGCCCTGCGAGGCCATGTCGTCATCGCCGTCGGCGGCCTTGCGCCCGCCCTTGTACTCCTCCGCCGTGTGAACCTTCTCGAACGAGTGGGTGAGGGGGTTCTCGTCGATCCGGTCGCGCGCGAGCTTCACCTCGCGGACGACGTCGCGCGCCTTGCCCGCGCGCTCGGTTCCGCGGGGGAGCGCCTCGGCCGGGACGGGTGCCTTCACCGCCGCACTCGCGGCGGCGCGCGCGAGCACCGCGCCCCACGACGCGACGGGTGCGATGTCGCCGTCGCCGCGCTTCGACGGGAGCGCGTCGAGCCCGCGGAGGAAGGCCTCGGCCGCGCGGGCGAGGTCGTCGGCGTCGGCGAGGGCGACGCCGAGCTCGCCGGAGAGCGTGGCGCGCACGAGGGACTCGACGCGGGCGGCGCGCGGCGCGACGGGCGACGGGCGGCGGGCGAGCTCCCAGGCGGCGACCTCGCGGCGGAGTGCTTCGAAGCCGGGGAGCCGCGCGTCGGCCTCGCGCCACACCGCGGGCATCGCGAGCGCGGTGTACACCGCCGACGCGGCGGGCGGGAGCTCGCGGGGCGCGAAGAGCCCGAGGGCGCCGGCGGCGACGCCGCACACCACGCGGTGGAGGTACGCGCGCTCGTTGCCCTCGCGCGTCGGTGCGACGTCGAGGGAGGCGGGCAGGAGGAGGAGCGCTCGGTCGGCCGCGCCGCCGGCGGACTCCGCGGCCCGGACGGTGACGCGCTCGCCGGCGAGGGCGGAGGCGACGACGGCGAGGCGCGCGTCGAGGTCGCCGAGGTGGGCCGCGCGGGCGAGCGCCTCGGGCGAGGGGGCGGGGCGCGCGAGGGCGCTGGCCCTGCGGTAGATCCAACCGAAGAGGGCCTCGTCCCAGCTCATGGCTAGAAGGTGAGGTCGGCGAGGTCTTGCAGGGCCCGCGCGGTGGTGGCGTCGTCGGTGAGGGGCTGGACGACGGCGGCGGCGCAGGCGGCGCGCGGCGAGAGGCCGACGCGGATGAGCTGCGCGGCCTGGACGAGGAGGCGGGTCGAGGCGGTCTCGGCGAGGCCGGGCTCCTCGAGGGCGCGGATCTTCCCGGCGAGGGAGACGAGGCGCCGCGCGACGCCGGCGTCGACGTCGGACTCGGCGCGCACCACCTCGGCCTCGACGTCGGCCGCGGGGTAGTTGAACGACAGCGCGACGAAGCGCTGGCGGGTGGAGGGCTTGAGCTCCTTCAAGCCGCGGCGGTACCCGGGGTTGAAGCTCGCGACGAGCATGAAGCCCTCGGCGGCGGCGACGGCCTCGTCGCGCCGGTCGATGAAGAGCTGGCGGCGGTGGTCGGTGAGCGGGTGGACGACGACGATGACGTCCTCGCGCGCCTCGGCCACCTCGTCGAGGTAGAGGATCGCGCCGTTGCGGACCGCGCGGGTGACGGGCCCGTCCTGCCAGACGGTCTCGGCGCCGCGGACGAGCCAGCGGCCGAGGAGGTCGGCGGCGGAGGTCTCGTCGTTGCACGCGACGGTGACCAGCGGGCGCCCGAGCGCGGCGGCCATGTGCTCGACGAAGCGCGACTTGCCGCAGCCCGTCGGGCCCTTGAGCAGCACCGGGAGGCGCTGGGCGTGGGCCCGGCGGAAGACCTCCACCTCCTGGCCGACGGGGCGGTAGTAGGGCCGCGGCAAGGTGGCGCTCACGCGGCCCTCGCGGCGGTGTCGGTGGTCGCGTCGCCGTCGTCCTCGGGGGCGTTGGGGGCGCGCACCTCGCCGACGGGGAGGCCGTGGCGGATGAAGTTCCAGACGAAGGCGACGACGCCGACGGTGAAGAGGGAGGCGGCGAGGATGAGGCCGACGAAGTGGACCTCGATCTCCTTCTGGACGACGATGAAGTCCATGCCGACGCGGCGCTCGAGGTACACCTGCGAGACGCCGGCGACGCCGAAGGCGAGGGTCATCGCGATCATCCCGACGTTGCTCGTCCAGAAGGCGAGCTGGGCCGACGGCGCGTCGTGGAGGCGCCGCCCGGTGAGGTTGGGGAGCGCGTAGGTGACGATGCCGAGGACGATCATCGCGTAGGCGCCCCAGAAGGCCATGTGCCCGTGCATCGCGGTGACGAGCGTGCCGTGGGTGTAGAGGTTCACCTGCGGGAGCGTGTGGGCGAAGCCGAGGAAGCCCGCGCCGACGAAGGACATCACCGAGCAGCCCACCGTCCACTGGAGCGCGGTGCGGTTGGGGTGGTTGCGCCCGCCCTTGCGCGCCATGGTGATCCCGTAGATGGCCATGCCGAGGAAGGCGACGGGCTCGAGCGCGCTGAAGAGCCCGCCGACGATGAGCCAGTACCGGGGCGTCCCGATGAAGTAGTAGTGGTGCCCGGTGCCGAGGATGCCCGACAGGAACGTGAAGCCCACGATCACGTAGAGCCACTTCTCGATCACCTCGCGGTCGATGCCCGTGAGCTTGATGAGCAGGTACGAGAGGATCGCGCCCATGATGAGCTCCCAGACCCCTTCGACCCAGAGGTGGACCACCCACCAGCGCCAGTACGAGTCGTGGGTCTGGTTGTCGGTGGGGATCATCCCGGGCAGGTAGAGCAGCGCCGCGGAGAGGAGGCCGAAGAAGAGCACCATGCTCGTGGTGGTGAAGCGCCGGCCGTTCTTCACCGTCATCCCGATGTTGAAGATGAAGGCGAGGACGTCGACCACGACGAGGTAGTCGAGGGGCCGCGGGATCTCGAGGAACTTCCGCCCCTCCCACCAGTTGAAGTGGAAGCCGATGACCGCGGTGACGCCCGTCGCGACGAGCGCGCCGAGCTGGAGCTTCGCGAGGGGGACGGAGTGGAGCTCGCGGCCCGACTCCTCGGGGATGATGTAGTACGCGGCGCCCATGAAGCCGCAGAGGAGCCACATCACCAGGAGGTTGGTGTGGGTGGCCCGCGCGGCGTTGAAGGGGACGACGGCGTGGAGCACGTCGTAGCCCGCGTGCGCGAAGGCCATGATGAAGCCGTAGACGATCTGGAGGGTGAACAGGAGCATGCAGGTGGCGAAGAACCACCACGCGACGCGCTGGGACTCGTACTTCACGGCCGCACCTCGGGACGCAACTGGGAGAGGAAGGCGACGAGCTCGCGGATCTGCGGCTCGCTGAGCGGGAGGCGCGGCATCGCCGTGCCGGGCTTGACGCCCTGGGGGTTGTGGAGCCAGCGGTCGAGGTAGGCGGCGTCGAAGCGCGCGCCGACGCCGTCGAGGGCCGGGCCCACCACGCCACCCTGGCCGCCGAGGCGATGGCAGGCGACGCAGAGCTGGTTGAACACCTGCGGGCGGTTGGTCGCGACCGCCACCGGCGCGCCGCCCGGGGCGGCCACGGCGTTGAGCGTGGGCGCCGCGGGGAAGCCGTTGAGGTCCATCCCGTCGACCCACTGGAGGAAGGCGAGGAGGTCCTCGATCTGCGCGGGGGTGAAGTGGTAGTTCACCATGCGGCGCTGGCCCGGGTACATCGCCTCAGGGTCGCGGAGCATCGCGCGGATGAAGTCGGGGCCGCGCCTGCGGTACACGCGGGTGAGCTCGGGGGCGTAGTAGGCCCCTTCGCCCATCAGCGTGTGACAGCCCATGCAGTTGTTGCCGTCCCAGAGGTGCTTGCCGCGGACGGCGGCGGGGGTGAGTCGGTCGGCGTGCGTCTGCGCGGGGATTCGCTGAAACGTGTCGACCGTGAGCCCCACGAAGGCCAGCGAGCAGAGCGCCGTGCCGGTGAGGAAGAAGAGTCGGGCCGCTTTCTTGGAGAGCATCGGGGTGTGAGGGAGCCTCCCTTCGCCCCGTTCATGCGGTGCGTGGAGGCCCCGCGGCGATGACATCGGTCACCACGCGCCCCGGGCGATGATTTCCGTCAGCCCGCGCCGTAGCCCTTGGGCACGTAGGCGCAGAGCGGGTCCTCGGCCATGGCGTCGCCCGTCACCGCCCAGGCCCGCGCGCGCGAGCCTCCACACACACGTCGGAAGGGGCACGCGCCGCATTTGCCGCCGAGCGCGTCGGCGTCGCGCAGGCGGGTGAAGAGGGGGTGATCCCGGTACACCGCCGCGAGGTCGTCGCGTCGCACATCACCCGCCGGGAGGGGGAGGAAGCCGCTCGGGAAGATCTCCCCGCGGTGCGAGACGAACACGAAGCCCACGCCGTCGGTGATGCCGCGCGCGCCGCGCACCACGCCCCGGTCGTCGACGTCGCGCAGGAGGCCCCGCGCGCCCTCGCGCTGCTTGCGCTGGAGGAGCACCCGGCGGAAGTGCGGCGCCGCCGTGGTCTTCACGTCGAAGGGAGCCGCCGCGGCGATGTCCGCGAGCTCCTCGAGGAGGCGCTCGACGTCCGGCGCGCGCATCAACAACGACGCCCCCGCCCGCCCCGTCGGCACCACCAGGAACACCGCCCACAGCGCCACCCCGAGCGACTCGCAGAGGGCCGCCATCGGCCGTAGGCACCGCGCGTTGTGCGGCCCCACCGAGGTGTTGATCTGGATCGGGACGCCGCGCGCGCGGGCCGCCCGGAGGATGCGCAGGCTCTCTTCGAAGCTCCCGTCCACGCCGCGGAAGGCGTCGTGGCTCGCGGCATCGGGGCCGTCGAGCGACACCGCGAGGCGCGCGAGGCCCGCGTCGGCGAGCTCCCCCACGAGCGCGTCGGTCATCGCGGGCGTGCCCGACGGGGTCACCGTCATCACCAGGCCGCGCGAGGCGCCGTGGGCCACGAGCGCGGGCAGGTCGGGGCGCTTCGCCGGGTCGCCGCCGGTCAGAACCACCACCGGCGTCCCCATCGCGTGCACCGTGTCGAGCAGGCGACGTCCCTCCTCCGTCGAGAGCTCCAGCGGGTCGCGGCCCGGCGTCGCGCACGCGCGGCAGTGCTGGCAGGCGAGATCACAAGCCTGCGTCACCTCCCAGATCGCGAGAAGCGGGTGGTGGTCGAACTCCAGGTGAAGCGGGGCGCCGGGGCGGCGGGCGATGACGTCGGTCGTGGTCATGATCCCCGCGCCGGCTTCACGGCCCGTGCCCGACGGCGGACGGGCGCCGGTTGCGCGCCCGCGGCACTTCCTGCGTGACGTCGCGCACGCCGCGCAGCGGTCACGCGAGGCGCGCGGCGATGGCCTCGGCGGCGGCGGTGGCGCCTCGGACGCAGCCCGCGATGCCGGGCCCGTCGACGCCAGCACCTACGACGGTGACGCCGCCGAGGGCCTGGGCGAGCGCGCGGCACTCGGCGGCGCGGCGGAGGTGGCCGACCTCGGGGTAGGGCGTGCCCGTTTCGAAGCGCTCGACCGCGTGCCAGCGGGGCGCCGGCAGCGGGAGCAGCGTGCGGACGGCCTCGAGCGCGTGGGCGACGATCGCGTCGTCGCCGCGCGGGATCCACTCGGTGGCGGCGGCCGGGCGGAAGGCCGCGCGCACGATCGAGAGGTGGTCGGCGACGCGGCCGGGCCACTTGCGGTCGACGAAGGTGACGGCGGAGAGCGCGCCGAGGGGCCCCGGGGTGTCGCGGGCGATGAGGGCGCCGCTGGCCGCGGGGGCGGGCACCTCGCCGCGCGCGAAGGCGAGCACCACGGTGAGGGCGGGCTTCAGGCGGATGCGGCGGAGCGTGTCGGCGAGCGCGGGGGCCTCGGCCTCGATGAGCTCGGCGGACGCTCGGGGCGGCGCGGCGAGCACCACCTCGTCGACGTCGAGGCGCGCGCCCCCGTCGAGGTGGACGGCCCACCCGGCGCCGCGGCGAACGACCCTCCGCGCGGGCACGTCGCGCAGCACGCGGTCGGCGCCGACGGCCTGGACGAGCGCGTGCACCATCCCCTCCAGGCCCCCGAGCGGCGCGCGCATCGGGGAGCCGCCGGAGGGCGCCGGGGCCCGGGCGAGGGCGCGCAACAAGCTCCCCTGCACGTTGGCGAACATCGGCAGGACGGCGGCCGTCTCGAGCTCGTCGACGTCGCCCCCGTAGATGCCGCCGACGACGGGCTCGACGAGGTGGTCCTTCACCTCGCGGCCGAAGCGCCGGCCGATGAGCCCGCCGACGCTCTCGGCGGCCCCGGGCGTCGCGGGGAGCACGAGGTCGAGCGCCGCCCGCGCCTTGCCGAGCGGCGAGAGCAGGCGCGTCGTGACGAGCTGCGTGACGCTGCGGGGCATCCCGAGGGCCATCCCCTCGGGCAGCGGGTCCATCCGGTCGCCGCGGGCCACCATCACCCGCGAGGCGCGCGCGTCGGGGGCCACGAGGGACTGCGCCATCCCGAGCGAGCGGCAGAGCGACTCCGCGTGCCCCGGGCGCGTCACGAAGGCGTCGGGCCCCAGCTCCACGGTGCACCCGTCGCGGTGGAGCGTCCGGACGTTGCCGCCGACCCGCCCGCCCGCCTCCAGCACCATCACGTCGAGCCCGGGCCGGGCCGCGAGGAGCGCGTGCGCCGTCGTCAGGCCCGCGACGCCGCCGCCGACCACCACCACGCTGCGCGAGGACTTTCGGTTCATGAGCCGCGCGTCAAACCAAGAGCCGTGCCACGGGGCGGTGACGCGCCGCGACGACGTCGTTTTCTCGCATTTGCCACGCATGGCCGTTCGCGCGCTTTGGTAGCGTCGGCAGTGCATGCATCGGTGCGCGCTGTGCGCCGCATGCGGTGCGAACGTCCAACCCAACCGAGGAGACCCCCACGGTGCGTAGGAGACCCAAGTATCTCGCGGCATCGCTCGCGCTTGCGGGCGTGGCGGCCGCGTCGGGCGCGTGGGCGCAGGAGCGCACGCTTCAGGACTACCGCTATTTCCGCGCGCTCTCGATCGACCTGCAGGGTCGCATCCCGACGCGCGCGGAGGTGGCGGCGTTCGAACGCACGGACTTCAACGTCGAGCGCTGGGTCGACGAGAAGCTCCAGACGCCCGCGTACGCCGAGCGCATGCGCGCGGTGTACATGGACCTCCTCCGCCTGGAGGTGTCGGCGGCGGTCAACTTCAACCCCGCGTCGATCGTGCTGCGGCGGCAGCGCGTGCTCGGGCCGGGCGGCCAGCTCATCGACGTGTACTACCGCGCCGGGCAGCGGCGCGCGCGGGCGGAGACCGACGGGGACTTCTGCTTCACGCGCGACGAGGTGGGCTTCGTCAGCGACACCACCGGCAACCAGGTGGGCACGCGCACGCAGGTGACGCAGGCCGCGCTCGACGCCAACACGGTGCTCGTGCGGCCCTGGTGGCTCTACCGCGACTACCGGGCGGCGGCGCCGTCCGACCGCTACGACGCGACCGCGTGGGCGACGCGCTTCCCCAACTTCGTGCCGACGAACACGCTGCTGATGGAGCCCGACAACCGCACGGCCTCGGTGGCGGTCCGCGTGTGCCGCGAGGAGGCGGGCACCTCGGCGACGGGGACGATCTACTACGCCGGCCGCGCGCGCCCCGCGATGGCGCCGTACGGGCGCGTGATCAACATCCCGGCGGAGACGGCGTACGCGCGCACCAACGCGGGGATGCGGGTCGACTGCTCGGGGCAGGTCGCCTTCCAGTCGACCACCACTTGTGGTTGTGGGCCGGGCCTCGAGCGCTGCATGCCGACCAACGGGAGCGGCAACAACGGCGCGGCCTTCACCTTCCCGACGCGGACGCCGATCGGCACCGACCAGCCGCTCGACGCCGCGACGCAGTCGGAGGACGACTGGAACCTCTTCTGGTGGTCGCAGGAGACGCAGCGCTTCATCGAGCGCGTCTTCCTCGACAACCGCGACTTCCGCGACCTGCTCACGGCGCGCGACACCTACGTCAACGGGCCGCTCGCCAACTTCTACCGCAACTACGCCTCGGCCTCGTGCTGCTCGGGCGCCGCGATGAACCTCGGGTACGTCCGCCCCGAGCCGCTGACCGACCCCGACAACATCCCCGCCTCGCTCCTGCCGCACGACACCGAGACGTGGGCGCGCGTGGCCGACCGCGGGCCCAACGCGGCGGGCATCCTCACGATGCCGGCCTTCCTCGTGAAGTACGGCTCGCGCCGCGCCCGCGCGCATGTGCTCTACAACGCCTTCCTCTGCCGCGAGTTCGTCGCCGAGAACCTCGAGCTGATGCCGTCGACGGAGGTGAACCTCATGCGGCGCCCCGGCTGCGCGGCGTGCCATCAGACGCTCGAGCCCCTCGCCGCGTACTTCACCCGCGTGCAGGAGAACGACTGGACCTGGCTCCCGCCGAGCACCTTCCCGGCGCTCAACCCGATGTGCGGCGGCACCACCGCCGCGACGATGAACGGCAACTGCCGCTCGTTCTACGACCCGTCGTTCTCCACGGCGACGATGGGGATGCTGCGGAGCGCGTACGGCTCGCCGGCCAACGCCGACGCGGGCCCGATCGGCGCCGGCCGCTCCGTCACGCAGAACCCCGACTTCGGCGCGTGCGCGGCGGGCAACGTCGCCTCCGCGCTCCTCGGGCGCTCGCTCGGCCCCGACGACGCCGACTTCAAGCGCTCGCTCACGCAGACCTTCGTCGCGGGCAACTACCGCATGCGCGCCCTCGTCCGCGCGCTGGTGCTCTCCGACGCCTACCGCAACGCCAACAACCTCACCTCCGCCGCCTGGCGCGAAGGAGCCTCGCGATGATCCGCCGCGCGATCGTCCTCGCCGTGCTCGGCGCCGCCACCGCCGCCACCGCCGTCGGCTGCGACGACGTGGCCACCTCGGGGACGCGGCCCGGCGTCACCCCGCCGCCCGCGCCTCCGCCGCCGCCCCCGCCGCCTCCGCCTCCGCCGACGGACAACAACGGCACCAACGCGACGCCGACGAACACCCCGCCGACGGACACCCCGCCGACCGACAACCCGCCGCCTCCGCCGCCGCCCATCGTCGAAGAGAGCAACGGTCTCTCGCCGGGCATCTTCTACGCGGTCGCGGGCGTGACCGGCGCGGCGGCCATCGCCTGGGGCGTCTGCGGCGTGCTCGCGCTCAGCGCGAACTCCTCGTACGGCGACTCTTCGAACGCCGTCCGATCGAGCACCGCGGGCGACGCGCAGCTCCCCGCGCGCGTGGCGCAGGCGCAGTCCGACGCAGACTCCGCGCGGCAGTTCGCGCTCTGGTCTGACATCGCCCTCGGCGTGACGCTCGCGGGCGCCATCGGGGGAACGATCCTCTACTTCAAGACCGACTTCGGGGGGCACCGCGTGAACGTCACGGGCGCCCCCACCGCGCAGGGCGGATCGCTCTTTCTCACCGCTTCGTTCTGAGCGCCGCGCGCCTGCGACGCAGGCCGAGCGCCGCGAGCGCGCCCACCCACAAGCCCCACGCGCCGACCCTCGCGCCGCCGCGCGGGACCGTGCACCCGCAGCCCGTGGGCTCGTCGGGGTTGAAGAGCAGGTCCGCGTCGGGACCGTCCATCCCCACGTCCGCACCCGCGTCGCGCGTGGTCCCCGTGTCTCGGGGCGCCTCGCGATCCACGGCGACGTCGGTGCTGGTCGCGTCCGCGAGGGTCGCGTCCATCGCGCCGCCGTCGGGGCGCGAGCGCACGCACTGGCCTTCGAGGCACGCGGTTCCACCGGGGCAGCTCACGCCCGCGCAGCGATCGGTCACGCAGCGACCGGAGCTGCGATCGCATCGCGAACCGAGCGGACACGTCACGCCCTCGCACGGCGTCACGCAGCGCGGCGTCGTCCCCGTGCAGTCGAGGAGCGCCGTCGCGGGACACGTCAGCCGACCGCATCCCGCGGCGTCGCAGCGGCCCGTTCGCTCGTTGCACGTCGCGCCGCCCGAGCACGCGATGCAGGGGCAGTTGGGCACGCAGCGACCGGCCTCGCAGTGCTGCCTCGTGGGGCACAGCACGCCCGAGCACGGGTCGACGCACGCGCCGCCGCGGCACGTCTGGCCGATGGGGCACATCGCGCCCTCGCAGGGGTCCTGGCACCCGCGCGGTCCGCACACCTGGCCCGCGGGACACTCGGAGCGCGCGCACGGCGTCGGGAGGCAGTAGCTCGCGCCGCCGCCGTCGGCGACCACGCAGGTCTGTCCGTCGGGGCACGCGCCCTCGACGCACTGAGGCGCGCAGAGGCCGCTCACGCAGGTGGTGTTCGAAGGGCACGCCGTGACGACGCCGTCGCAGTTCACGTCGCGCGCGGTGGAGCAGCTCTCGACGGCCGAGGGGTTCACCTCGCGGCGCGCGTCGTCGCAGTCGTTGCCGCCGCACGCGCGGTCGCGGAAGCCGTCGCCGTCGCGGTCGGGACAGATCGCGGTGTCGTCTTCGTTGAGGCCCGCCACGGCGTCGAGCTCGGCGTCGAAGGACCAGAACTGACACGCGGGCGTGGGGTTGCCGTTGTTGCCCGCGATGATCGACGCGTAGCGGAAGGTGAGCCCGCACGGCAGCGAGAAGACCTGCACGATGCCGTCGCGCTGCGTGGGGTTGTCGAGGTTGGGCGTGAGCGCGGGCCCCACGGCCTGACCGCCCGTCATCGCGTCGGGGATCCAGCCCTGGAGGAACGCGCGCGTGAGCACGGCGGGGTTCCAGCGGTTGCCGTCGGGGTGGCCCGCCTCGGCGATCTCGGTGGAGTCGGGGTTGTTCGAGAGCCACACGCTGTACTCGAAGGACTCGCAAGGCAGCGGGCCGTGGTCGGTGAAGGGAAAGACCGCCACGCGGTTGCCCTCGCCCCCGAGGTCGAAGATGGCGCCGTGCTCGGGGAGGAACATCGCCTGCTCGCCGTCGCACACGCGGTCTCCGTCG
>JAXLYI010000061.1:0-30005 GCA_046351555.1 Polyangiales bacterium | reverse complement strand
GATCGCGCTGACCGCGAACGAGCTATCGATCAAAGTAGGTGAGACCAGAGTCGTGCTGCGCGGGGACAGGCTCGATGTCGCGTCGCCGAAAATCATGCAGACGGGTCAGGCGCTTATCGACCTCCAAGCGACGCGCATCAACCTCAACAGCCGCACGGAGACCTGAGCATGCCGGAAGCGGCGAGGGTCGGCGATTCCCACGAGTGCCATCAGGTCGACGGCAACCACCCGCACCGCGGCGGTGAGGTCATGGGGCCGGCGTCGCGCACGGTGATGACGGGGCACCAGCCCCAGGCGCGCGCCGGCGATCGGTGCCACTGCGACGGGCCGCCCGACTTCATCACGACGGGTTCGGCCAGCGTGTACGTCGACGGGATGCCTGCTGCGCGCAAGGGCGACCGCACCATGCACATGCCCATGGGGGTGATCGCCGCCGGCGATGGGTCGGTGCGGATCGGCGGGCCGAGCGAGGGGACCCGGCTGGGGATCGGCGACGCGGGGACCGCGCTGTGCGAACAAGCTGCCGCGGGACGCGCGAGCGGGAGCACGAAGCAGAGCTACGGCAATTGCGGCCTGGAGTCGGCGCGGCAGTTGATCAACCTGTATCGCGACGAGCCTGTGAGCGAGGCGGCGCTCCTGCGCGATGCGATCGACCACGGCGAGGCGTCGAATGAGCGAAACGAGCGGAAGCGAGGAGGGTCCACGCCGGTCCAGCGCAGGCGGCTCCTGGCGCGCTACGGCGTCGAGACCTTCAACGTGCCCAACACGATGACGGCCGTGGCGCAGGCGGTCGCGGAGGGCAGGGGCGTCATCACGTCGCACGTCTCCGGCATCCTCTGGGGCACGACCGACACGGGAGGGCACGCGGTGCTGGTGACGGGCATCGAGTTCGACGCGGAGGGCCGCATCGCGTCCGTCCTCATCAACGACACCGGCAAGGGGCGGTGCGGACACATCGTCTCCGGGGATCGCTTCGGCCGTTCGCTCGTGCGGGGGCTGACGGCCGGCGTCACCCGCGATGTGCTTCGGTAGGCGCATGGGACACTACAAAGACGCCCGCGAGCTGGATGCGCTCATCAACGGAGCGACGGAAGCGCAGATCGCGACGGAGTACGCGCGGACCTTTCCCGCGCCGACGCATGCATCGCCCGCCGCGCCGCTGCGTTGTGTGGCCTACCTGGAGGCTGGCCCGCCCGGGGAGCGTGTCGCGGCTCCGCCCGACTACGTGATCGACGTCGACGGCGTCGAGGGTCGGGTGATCCGTGTGTCGCGTTGCGCGCCCGCGGATCTCGGCGTCCCGGACCCGCCGCCGATCATCCCGGGCGCTGGGATTGATCCGGGCCTGTCAGTGGACGAGTTCTGGCGTAGGCGTGATCGCGTCTTCGATCTGCTGCCGGTCGTGTGGGAGCAGTTCACCAGCGGGGAGGCGCGCACGCCGGAGGCGAGCGAGCTGCTGGCGACGATCCTGACCGTGACGCGGTTGGACGTGGCGCCCTTCCAGGTGCTCCCGGCGCACGCCTTCTTCCGCTGGATGGGCCTGTAGCGCCGCCACCTCCGCCACCCCTCCGCCACCCCTCGCCAGTGGCGGCCGCCACCTCCGCCACCCGGAAGCAGCTTGTTTCCTCGCGTGGCACGCGCCTCGCTCGACGCGCGGTCGTGGACCACCCCTTCGACCTCTTCGCCAAGGACGCGCTCGAACTCCTCCTCGAGGACGCTGGTGAGGTGCGTCGGCAGCTCGAGGTCACGACGCCCGCGCAGTACGTGGACACGGTGTTCGTCCCCTCGCGGCGGGGCCTCGCGCGGCTCCGACGGCGTGGCCTGCTCGGGCGCATGGCGCGGCGGACGAGCGCGTGGGAGTGCTTCCACGACGCGCCCTCCGTCCCGCGCCTGCGCGACGTGGCGCGGAAGCACCTCGCCTGGCACCACCAGCGCGCCGCGCGCCCCCGGGGCAAGCGTACGCCGCGTGAGCCGCCGCTCCCGGCCCTATGGGTCGTGTGCGCGGCGCGCCCCACCCGCGCGCTGCGGCTGCTGAAGGCCTCGCGCGCCCATGCGTGGCCGCGGGGCGTCTACGACGTGGCGCGCGGGCTGGTGGGCATGCGGGTGGTGGTGGTCGGCGAGCTGCCCGTCACGCCCGCGACGCTGCCGCTCCGGCTGATGGGGCGCGACCGCGTGCTGGAGGCCGCGCTGGAGGAGCTGGCGGCGCTCCCGCCGGGCGCGTGGGCGCGTCGGCTGGCGAGCGCCGTGGTAGAGTTCATGAACCGACGGAATGCGAAGGAGCACGGCGTGAGCGAGCGGACGGAGCGCATCAAAAAGCGGGCGGAGGAGCTGTTCAACGCGGCGCACGCGCGGGGCGTTCGAGAAGGGATCGAGCGGGGGATCGAGCGGGGGATCGAGCAGGGGATCGAGCGGGGGATCGAGCAGGGCATCGCCCTCATCGCCGAGCACCGCCTCGGGCGCCCGCTGCTCGCCCGTGAGCGCGCGGCCCTCCGCCGCCGCCTCGACGCGCTCGGCGCGAAGCGCGCCACCACCGCCATCGCCGACCTCGACGCCGCGGCCCTCGCCGCGTGGCTCCGGCCCGCCCCGAAGAAGCGCGCCGCCTCGTAGCCGCGCTCACCCCTGCGCGCTCGTCCGCACCCGCATCGTCGCCATGTCGAAGCGCCGCCCCCGCTCGATCGCCTCGCGCGAATAGAACGTCTCGCGCCACGACACCCCCTGCCGCCGCCACGCGCGCAGCCCCGCGCGCAGCGTGAAGGCGCTCGTGAGCAGCGTCCCCAGCGGCCAGAGCAGCGCGCCGCGCCGCGGGCCGTCGAAGTGGTCGGTGAGCGCGAGGTGCGTGAGCGTCGCGGCCGCGAGCGTCGCCGCGCCGAGCATCGAGGTGACGCCGCCGGACGCCACCGCGGCGGCCGGGAGCGCGACGTCGAGCGCGATCGGGAGCGCCGCGAAGAGGGCCGTCCGCCACCATGAGAAGCCGAGCATCCCGCCGCCCTTGTCCGCGCTCCGCCCGACGGCGCCGAGGTCGCTCATGAACTCCAGGTGCACCGCCCCGCGCCCCGCGAGGAAGCGGCAGCGCGCCCCCGACTGCTTCAGGAGCGCGCCGAGCGCGACGTCGTCGGCCACCTCCATCCGCAGCACGCGCAGCGCGTCGGCGCGGTCGAGCGCGTCGCGCCGGACGAGGTTGAACGCCCCCACGCCGAGCCCCACGCCGCTGTCGTCGCGGTTGGCCCGCCAGCCCCGGCCCGCGAGCGCGAGCACCCGCAGCAGGCACGCGAGCGCCGCGTCGACCGCCGGCGTGGCCGGGCGCATGCGCGGGAACACCGCGACGAAATCCACCCGCTCGCTCTCGGCCCACGCGACAAGCCTCTCCAGCGTGCCCGGCTCGAGGTGGACGTCGGCGTCGCTGAAGAGCACCCACTCGCCCGTCGCCCGCGCCGCCCCCTGCGCCATCGCGTGGAGCTTGCCGAGCCAGCCCGCCGGGAGCTCCGTGAGGTGCGCCACCTTCACCCGCGGGTCGTCGGCGGCGATGCGGTCGAGGATTGCGCCCGTGGCGTCGCGCGAGCGGTCGTCGACGGCCACCACCTCGAGCGACGGGTACCCGCACGCGAGCTTGGAACGGAGCGCGGCCTCCACGTGGAGCGCCTCGTCGCGCGCCGGCACCACCACCGAGAGCGTCGGCCACGAAGTTCGCGTCGGCGCCGCCGGGAGCGAGTCGACCGTGGGCACCGCCGCGCGGATGCGCAGCGCGAAGACGAGCTGGACGCACCAGCCGAGGAGCAGCAGCGACGCGACGACGAGCACGGGACACCTCCGTCCGCCCGTGCAGAGCGCCGCAGGCGGCTCAAACCTTCCCGGGGAACGCCTTCCGCCGCGCCTCGAGGAGCTTCTCGACCATCGCCTGCGGCAGCGGGTGGGGCCCGCCCCAGCGCTCGGCCTGCGCGGCGATGGCGGCGAGGTGCTCGACGAGCTCGAGCCGGAGAAATGCCTGCTCGACGTCGTCGCCCCAGGCGAAGACCCCGTTGCCCGCCGCGAGCACCGCGTCGAACTTCGCCACGAAGGGCGCCATCGCCGCCACCGCCTCGGCGCCGGGTGCGGCGAGAGGCGCCAGCGGGATCCGCGTGCCGAGCGACACCACCGCCTCGGGGAGGAAGCTCACGAGCTCGCGGCCGCTCACCCCGAGGGCCGTGGCGAAGGGCGGGTGCGCGTGGACGACGGCGCCCACGTCGGGCCGCGCGCGGTAGACGGCGAGGTGGAGCGCGTACTCCGAGAAGGGTTTGCCCCGCCCGCCGAGCTGCTTGCCCGCGGCGTCGGTGATGACGAGCCCGTCGGCCTTCACGTCAGCCTTGTGCGTGGCCGTGGGCGTGCAGACGAAGCGGGTGGGAGCGACGCGGGCCGAGAGGTTGCCGTCGTGGTTGGCGACCCAGCCCCGCTCGGCCATGCGGAGGGCGTAGCGGGCGATGTCGTCGCGGAGGCGGGCCTCGCTCATGCGTGCGCGTCCCTGGTGACGTCAAGCCGGTCGACCCCGTCGACCGAATCGACGACGCCGACGATCACGTCCTGGATGGCGAGCTTGTCGGTGGGCTTCATCCCGAACACCTGGCGGGCGCCGTTGCCCTCGGCGTTGATGAGGACGAGGTCGCCGGTGCCGGCCTGCGCGCGATCGACGGCGATGAAGACCTCGCCCGCGCGCTTCCCCGCGGCGTCGACGGGCTCGCAGAGGAGGAGCGTCTGCCCGTCGTAGGAGGGGTGGTGGACGGTGGCGGTGAGCGTGCCGACGACGCGGGCGAGCTTCACGGCGACCCCACGTCGTCGCGGCCGCGGAGGAAGCCGTTGCCCTGGTCGTCGCGCCACGCCTCGTCGACGAGGCCGACGATGGCGGCGTCGACGGGCACGAAGCTCTCCTCCATGGCGAGGGCGGCCTCGCGGGCGCCGACGAGGAAGACCACCTCGCCGGGCCCCGCGCTCACGGTGTCGGCGGCGACCAGGGGGGCGCCGGTGGTCTTGCCGCGCACGTCGACGGGCTCGACGACGAGGAGCCTGACCCCGTCGAGGCCCTGGTATTTCTGCGTGGCGACGCAGGTGCCGATCACTCTGGCGAGCTGCATGGTGGCGGCGGAGGTTCGCCCGCGGGGGGCGCCGGTGTCAATCCGCGTCGCGAGGCCATTGACGCGGGGGCGACGCCTCGTAGACCCTCGCGCGCCGTCATGAGCACCGAAGCCCGCGGGAACCTCCTCGACCACACCCCGTCCGCGATCGAGGCCACCGCGTTCGCCCGCGCCCACGCGCTCGAGTGCGTGGAGAAGGGCGACGGCCCGCCCGACCCGAAGCTCCAGGGCCTGCGGCGGCGGGTCTACCGGGCCCGGCTGCTCCAGGGCGTCGAGCTCGAGCTGCTGCTCAACGACAAGGGGACGGTGGAGGTGGCGGGCCTGTGGTTCGACCGCCGCGTGCTCGGCGACCGCGCGCTGGCGGGCTCGGCCATCCAGGCGTACGCGTCCTTCCTCGGCGAGGCGATGGGGAGGGTGGCGCCGCGCGACCACGAGGCGCTCGGCAACCTCTTCGCGGTGTCGTACGACATGACCCGGCAGGGCACCTTCAAGGCCGTGTACGACGCGTTCCCCTTCCTGCCGAAGGACGGCGTGGGGGCGGCGACGGAGGTCTTCCTCGGGCGCCGCGAGGAGGCCGCGCAGCCCGTGATGAACCGCGCCGCGACCCTGGTGGTGCGCAACGACAAGTCGGGCCGGCTCTTCGTCGGCATCGCCACGCAGGCCGCGGCCTTCGACCTCGCGGCCATGCTCTTCACCCAGGTGACCTTCCGCAAGGGCGACCGCGGCGGCGTCGTCGGGTGGAAGACGGTCGAGGTCGAGTCCACCCCCTTCGGCCGGCGCTACGGCATCGAGCTCGACCGCGCCGCGCCGCCGCAGGGCCGCATCGCGCGGCGCTATTACGGCTTCGGTCGCATCCCGCGCGCGGCGCGCCTGGAGGTGCTGATGGAGCCGACGCGCGGCTTCGTCGGCGTGCTCCTGCGCGTCGAGCAGGGCTGGATCGAGGAGTCCGACCGCAACTACTTCGCCGCCCTCGAGCTGATCGCGTCCTTCGTCGCCGAGGGCCTCGGCGACGTGCCCGACGCGCGCACCAAGATGGAGGTGGCCCACCTCTTCTCGTGCTCCAAGGACGACGAGGACATCTTCAAGGTCATCCACGCCGCGCTCCCCTTCGTGCTGAAGGGCGAGACTGGTGGGGGGACGGCGGTCTTCCTCGGGGAGGCGGAGAGCGTGGTGGCGTGGCTCGACGAGGGGCGCTGCGGGCTCGTCGTCCACGACGACGAGGAGGGCTGGATCGACTGCCTCTTCTATCTGGCCGACGCGGCCGAGGCGATCGGCGCCCCCGCCGTCGCGAAGGACGCGTAGGCGGAGGGGGCCGGGCGGTCAGTTGCCGTAGACCTGGACGCCGTACTGGCCGGCGCCCTGGTACATCTCCACCTCGAGGCGGTACTGACCGGAGGCGGTGGGGCACAGCGGCGTCGTCGTGTATTGACAGACCCGTTGCGTGCCCTCGTCATGACACTCGCCCGTGTAGTGACGGATGCTTCGGATGACGGGGTAGTTGTCGGTGGCTTCATCCTTGTCGACGATCTCGTTGGTCGTCGGGCTGTAGAGCCTGAGGTCGAGGTCGGTGACGCTCGTGTCCCCCACACCGATGATCGAATAGCAGTGCCCGGCGTTGAGCGGCACGGCGTAGTTCTGCTTCCCTCCCGTCGGGAGCGTGTTGCGCACCAGCGGCATCACCGGGGTCATGCCCGGCGCGTACTCCAACTGCCGCCTCTGGAGCTCGACCGTGATGACGTCGCCGCCGGGCTGCACGCCGGGGGGGACGCCGGGCTGCATGCCGGGCTGCACGCCGGGGGGGACGCCGGGCTGCATGCCGGGCTGCACGCCGGGGGGCACGCCGGGCTGCATGCCGGGCTGTACGCCGGGCTGCATGCCGGGCTGCACGCCGGGGGGCACGCCGGGCTGCATGCCGGGTTGGGCCGGAGGTTGCACCACCGGCGCGTTGTTGTCGGCGTCGTTGTTGTTGCGCCGCTTGCAGTTGTACGAGACGAGCGTGCTCGCGATCGCCAGGCCACGCAGGATCCACTTCGCGTTCATGTTGACCTCCTCACGGTCGGACGTGGGCGCGGACGGTACGCCCCGTCATCGCGCGCGTCCAGACCGTTGCCCCGCGTGTCCTCGGGGCGCACGCGTCGCGCCTACGCCGCCGGCGCGCCGAGCGCCGCGCGCAGCGCCGCGTCGGTGACCCGGACGACGCCGCCCTCGTCCGAGACGAGCCCCGCGGCCCGCAGCGACCCCAGCGCCGACTCGAGCGACGCCGCGCCGAGCCCGGCCGCCCCCGCGAGCGCGCCGCGCGGGGTCGCGTCGCGCGACGCGGCCACCCGGAGCACCCGCTGCGCCGGCACGTCGAGCGCGGCCGCGCAGCTCTCGGCGAGCTCACGCACGGTGCGCGGGAGCTCCACCTCGGCGGGCGGCGTGAAGCGGACGTCGTCCCCCTCGATCGCCACCGCGCCGGCCTGGACGTACCACTTGAGCTGCTCCTCGACGTAGAAGGGGTTTCCGCCGCAGCGCGCGGCGAGGTCGTCGACGAGCTCGCGCGGCGGCGCGCGGTTGCCGAGGCGGAGGGCGGCGAGCGTCGCGACGTCGTCGGGCGTCAGGGGCTCGAGGCGCACGCGGTGTCGGTCGGGCGCGCCGCTCCACGCCCCCGGGCGGCCGCTGAGCACGTAGAGCGCGGGCTGCGACGCGGTGTCGGCGACGAGGTCGCGGAGCTGCGTGCGCGACGCGGCGTCCATGTGCTCGGCGCCGTCCCACGCGAACACCGACACGGTGCCCGCGACGGCGCCCTGGAAGATCTTGCGGAGCGCGCCGCGCAGGCCGCGCGAGCCCGCGGGCGAGGGGGCCGCGGGGGCGGCGTTGACCACGCCGAGCACGTTGCCCGCGGCGAGCATCTCCTCGGGCGTGAGGCCGAAGTCGCGCAGGCGCCGGGCCTTCTCGCGCACGGCGGCGTCGGCGTCGGTCTCGTCGATGGCGAGCAGCGTGCGGAGCATCGCGCGCACCGCGGCGAGCGGCGCGTCGCGCTCGTCGCGGAGGCACTCGGCGGCGTGCCAGGTCACCGGGTGCCCCATCTTGCGCAGGCGGTAGATCACCTCGTCGAGGAAGCGCGTCTTGCCCACGCCGGGGCCCGCGGTGACCTCGAGCACCTGCGCGCCCTCGTTGGCGGCCTTCGCGAGGAGCTCGCCGAAATGACGGAAGAGGTCCTTGCGTCCCGCGACGCGGCGGCGCGCCGGGGCGATCGTCCCCTTGAGCGCGACGGCCCCCTCGGCGACCGCGACGCTCTCGAACTGGTCGCCGCCCGCCGCGGCCACGGCCTCGCTCGCCAGCACGCGGTTGCGCGCCGCGCCGGCGAGGGCCTTCACCAGCGCGAGGGCCTCCTGCAGCGAGGCGTCGTCGTCGAGCGAGCCGTCGGCGCGGACGCCCACGCGCGCCGGGTGGACGCCGGC
The DNA here is from genome assembly GCA_046351555.1 of Polyangiales bacterium. GTDB lineage: Bacteria > Myxococcota_A > Polyangia > Polyangiales > CAISKJ01. Next base: position 21,463 of record JAXLYI010000061.1, on the reverse strand, counting down.
CCCCACCGTCGCGATCGGCTCCCGCGCCGCCGCCGCCTTCAGCGCCGCCGCGTGGAACTTCAGCGCCAGCGCCGTCGCCCGCTGCGTGTCGCGCCCGTCGGGGTGCGCGACCCCGAACGCGAGCGCGAGCGCCGTCGGCGACTGCTCGACCACCGTCGCTCCGTGCCGCCGCGCCGCCTGCACGAGCGGGCGCAGCGCCTCCTCCGCCACGGCGGGCTCGGCCCTCACCGCGAGCGCCACCAGCGTCGCCTCCCGCCGCGCCACCGGGGGCGCCGGCGCGGGCGGCGGCGGGGCGCTCGCGTCGAAGGGCTTCGTCTCGCGGACGGCGCCCGCCTCGGCCTCGAGCTCGTCGAGGCTCAGCGCCTCCACCTCGGCCTCGCCCACCTCCTCGACGACGTCCGGCCCGTCGGCCGCGGGGGGCGGCGGGGCGACGGCCTCCGGCGGGTCGTCGCGGTGCGGGCGGAGCCGCTCGAGCCAGTCGGCGAGGTCGTGGGGCCCGACGCGCCGGCCGAGGCGCTGGAGCGTCGCCGCGAGCTCCTCGTACATCTGCGCGGCGGTGGCGAGGCGCCCGGCGGGGTCGCGCGCGAGCATGCGGTCGACCAGCGCGCAGAGCGCCTCGGGGAGGTCGGGGCGCGCCTCGCGCAGGGGGGGGCGCGCGACGCCGTCGGCGCGCGCGGGGGCGCCGGCGAGGGCGTCGTAGAGCGTGGCGGCGAGGCCGTAGAGGTCGGCGCGCGCGTCGGGCTCGCGGCCTTCGAGGATCTCCGGCGCGGCCCACGCGGCCTTGCCGTTGGCGGCGCTCGGCGCGTCGAAGAGGGCGCGGCAGCGGGCCATGCCGAAGTCGGTGACCTTCACCTCGCCCTCGTACGAGAGGAGCACGTTGCGCGGGGAGATGTCGCGGTGCACGAGGTTGAGGGGCTTGCCGGCGGTGTCCTTGCGGCGGTGGGCGTAGTCGAGCGCGCGGGCCACCTCGCAGGCGGCGTACACCGCGAGCGCGACGGGCATCGGGGCGTCGGCGCGGCGGGCGGCGCGCAGGGCGCGGGCGAGGTCGAGCCCCGCGACGTGCTCCATCGCGAGGAAGTACGCGTCGTCCTCGCGGCCGAGGTCGAACACCTGCACGATGTTGGCGTGCGAGAGCGCCACGGCCTGGCGCGCCTCGCCGAGGAAGGCTTCGATGAAGCGCTGGTCGTCCGAGAGCGCGGGCAGCACGCGCTTGACCACCACCACCTTCTCGAAGCCCTCGACCCCGTGGCTCTTGGCCTTGAAGATCTCGGCCATCCCGTTGCGGGCGATTCGCTCGACGAGCTGGTAGCGCCCGAACCGCCGCGGCGCGCCGCCGTCCGCCGGGGCCGCGGCCTCCATGGGGATTGCCTTCTGCACGGCGCGAGGATACAGCGCCTCTGCGCGGAGTGTGCTGGAGATGTGCACCGGCGCCCTCCGCCGAGGAGCCCCGCGCCGTGCCCCCGCCCCCCGCCCGCCCGTCCGTCCCGATGCTTGCGTTCTCCGCGGCCGTCCTCGCGCTCGGCGTCACGGTGGCGGTGAAGGCCGTCCGTCAGGGGGGGGCGCCCCGCGGCGCGGGCGCCGGGCGCTGCGAGGTGACCGCCACCGTCTCCGTCACCGCCGACCCGCTCGACCGCCCCACCTCCGTGGTGCGCGGCCCCTCGCTGGCGTGGGCTTTGGTGCTCGCGCCTGTGCCGGGGAGGTCCGACGGCGCCGTGCGCGTGCGCGCCATCCGCGTGCCCGACGACGGCGCCGCCGAGGTCGCGTGGTCGGGCGAGGCGTCCTCCGCCGCCGCGGTGTCGAACCTCGTTCGAACGCGCGACGGCGCGGCCTTCGCCGTCGCCCGCGGGCGCGCGGTCACCGCCTACGAGCTCAGCGCGTCGGGGCCCGCGCGCGAGCGCCCCTTCCCGCGCGGGGAGTCGCCGCCGGGACGCGACGCCGTGACGCCCGCGCTCGCCCTCGCCGCGGACGGAGACGGCCACCTCGCCGCGCTCGCCCGCTGGCCCGCGCCCTGGGGGACGCGCCGCATCTCCACGCGCGACGTCCGCGAGGGCGGCCCGATGACCCCGCGGCGCCGCGACGCCTTCGCGCGCCCCGACCTCGCCGTCGTCGGCGACGTCGCGCTCGTCGCGCAGGAGCACCGCGCGGGGACGTTCGTCGGCGGCGGCCCCGAGGTGACGCGCGCCGAGCTCGCGGTGCTCGACGCGGCGCCCGCGCACCCCGACCTCCTCGCCACCCTCAGCCTCCCGCGCGACGGCGGCGCCTCCTCGATGCCCCGCGTCGCGCCCGCCGACCCCTCCTCCCCCGCGTCGGGCGCGCTCGTGACGTGGCGCGACGAGCGCGGGATCGCCGCCGCCCGCGCTGTCCGTGACGCGCGCGGCGCGTGGGCCCCCGCCCAGACGATGCGCGTCTCCGACGACCGCCGCGACGGCGCCCCGCACGACGTGGGCTCCGCGCGCGGCCGCTGCGGCGCGGTGGCGGCGTGTCGCGACGGCGACGCGGTGGCCTTGCGCGCCTTCGACCTCGCCGAGGGCCGCGCGGGCACCCCGGTCCGCGTCGCGCTGCCGGCGGGCGCGGCGGTGGCGGGCGTCGAGCCGCGCGTCCGCGTCGAACGCGCAGGCGACCGCACGGTGCCCGCGGTCGACACGGCCGCGGGCGTCCGCGCCTTCGACGTGGCGGTGGGCGACGACTGCGCGGCGACGCTCGCGCCCGTCGCGCTGCCGTCGGGCTTCGCGGGCGCGCGCCTGGCGGGCTCGGCCTCGTCCGCGGAGAAGATCCAGCTCGTCGCGACGCCCGACGCGCCCGACGCGGACGAGACGCGGGCCCGCTTCGCGGCGCTCCCCGCGGGGGGCGGCGTGCGCGCGGAGCCCGCGGCGACCACGCTCGGCCAGGGCGCGGCGGAGGTGGGGCTCTTCGAAGGGGGCGTCCCCGTGGTGGCGGGGCGCGCGCGGGGCTCGGTGATGCTCCTGCGCGTCGGCGACCCGGGCGACGACGACGGCCCGGGCGAAGACCTGCTCCTGCGCGCGATGCGCGGCGTCGATTTCGCGCTCACGGCGAGCGCCGAGCGCCACCGCGTGTGGGTGGCCGACGTGTCGGGCGACGAGGAGACGCCCTTCGGGCCGGCGCGCGCGGTGGTGGTCCACTCGGCGATCGACACGCTCGAGGACGGGCCGCGCACCGAGGTGCGGACGGCGACGGTGCCCGAGGCCGACTTCCTGCGCATGACGCTCGGAGCCCCGGCGCCTGACGGATCGCGCGGCGCAACGTGGTCGGGCGCTTCGGGCGACGGGTGCGTGCCGGGCGCGTGGGCCTCGCGCCACGACCGCGATGATCGCGGACTCCCCGTCGCGTCGGGCGCGTGGCAATGGATGACGCCGCTCGTCCCCGAGGCGTCGCGCGCGTGCGGCGACCGCGTGCACGCCGCGGTGTGGCGGGGCGACGTGCTCCACGCCGCGGTGACGGGCGAGCGCTTCGGCGCGCGATTGGTGACGGCGGCGCCCGGCGGCGAGGCGCGCGCGACGGCCTTCGACGAGCGCCCCGAGGCGCGCGTGCGGCAGCCGGCGGTCGACGCGCTGGGCGACGGGCTCTTCGCGGCGTGGCTCGACGGCGAGGCGCGCGCGCCGGCGCTGCGGTGCCGTGTCTTCTCGCGCGAAGGGGCCGCACGGACGGAGGTGATCCACCTCGGCGAGGTGGCGGCGGCGCCGTCCGACGCGGCCGTGGAGGGGGCGCTGCCGGTGTCGGCGGGGGAGGGCGGCGTCGCGGTGCTGCTGCGCACGACGCACGGGCCGCGCCTCGCGCGCGTTTCCTGCGGCGCGCCGTAGCGTGCGCTGTTAGCGGCGGATGATGACCTGGCCCTGCGCGCCGACGACGACGCCGGGGCGCGGGGGCTGCTGGACGATGACGGTCTGCGGCTGCTGGACGGGCTGCGCCATGGGGACGCCGGGCTGCGCGACGACGACGCCGGGCTGCTGCATCACGGGCGCGCCGGGCTGCTGGACGACCATCACGCCGCCGTGGCGGTGGTGGTGCGGGTACATCGGCTGGCCGACGACGATGGGCTGGCCGGGCTGTCCGACGACCACGCCGGGCTGTCCGACGACCATCGGGGGCTGCGGCTGCTGCACGACCATCGGGGGCTGCGGCTGCGCGACGACGACGCCGGGCTGCTGCACGACCATCCCCGGCTGCGTGACGATCACGCCGGGCTGCGGCGGGGGCTGCTGCACGACGACGGTCTGCGGCTGCGGCTGCATGCCGGGGCCGGGCACCACGATGTAGCCGCGCGGCCCGCGCCAGCGGCCGGGGGTGTACATCCACATGCCGCCGCGGCGGCCCCAGCGGGCGGGCACCCAGCGCGCGCCCATCGCGGGGGGCTGGTCCCAGTGGCCCTGCTGCCACGCGTACTGGGAGCCGGTCCACACCCAGTGGCCGGGGATCCAGGTGCTCCCGGGGGCGGTCATCGGGGAGGGGACCTCCTGCTGCGGGGGCGGCGGCGCCATCGGCACCATCACCACCTGCTGCGCCGACGCCGCGAGCGGGGCCGAGAGCGCGAGCGCGAACACCGAACCGAGGACGAGCTTCTTCATCGCATCACCTTCCGAGGGACATCCGAGTTGCACGGAGCGAACCGCGAGACGTACGCGCCGGCAACGATATTCTCTCACCGGGTGGTGACGAGGGTCGCCCAGAGCGCGAGCGCGGCCATCACCCCGACGGCCGACGCGAGGAGCTTCTTCCGCCTCGCGCCACCCGCGCCGCCGAAGCCGTGGCCGGCGAGCGCGCCCGCGAGGAAGCCGCCGCCCACCAGGGCGCTCGACGCGCGCGCGGCTGCGGCGTTGGGGTCGGCGACGTGCCCGCGCAGCACGAAGACCTCGATCGCCCACGTCGCGAAGAAGCCCACGACGATCCCCGCGCCGCCGCCGACCAGCCAGCCCATGCGCGCGCCCCAGGGCTCGGGGGCACTCGGGGAGGCGGGCGCGGTGGGCGCTGCAGGGGCGGGGGGGGCGGGGTCGGCCATGACGCGCGGAGGATAGGCCGGTTGTGCTGCGGCGCGCCATGACGGATGCCGTCGACGGGCCCGCGGGGGCGGGTGTATACGCGCGCCCTGCGCGGGTGACGCGTTCCGTCGCCCGCCCGGAAGGAAAGAAGAGAAGAGCGATGACCGCACGAGTGTTTCCGAAGCCGACGCACGGCGAGGCCATCACCCGCGGCGCGGACGGGAAGCTGAGCGTCCCCGACGAGCCCATCCTGCCCTTCATCGAGGGCGACGGCACGGGGCCCGACATCTGGCGCGCGAGCGTCAGGGTGTTCGACGCCGCGGTGGCGAAGGCCTACGGGGGCAAGAAGAAGATCGCCTGGCACGAGGTGTACGCCGGCGAGAAGAGCAAGCGGCAGTTCGACTCGTGGCTCCCCGACGAGACGGTGGAGGACTTCAAGAGCTACCTCGTGGGCATCAAGGGGCCGCTCACCACGCCGGTGGGCAAGGGCATCCGCTCGCTCAACGTGGCGCTCCGCCAGCTCCTCGACCTGTACGTGTGCCTCCGCCCGGTGCGGTGGTTCAAGGGCGTGCCCTCGCCGGTGCGCAGCCCCGAGAAGGTCGACATGGTGATCTTCCGCGAGAACACCGAGGACATCTACGCGGGCATCGAGTACCTCGCGGGCACGCCCGAGTCGCAGAAGGTGCTCGACTTCATCGCGAAGGAGTTCCCGAAGGATTTCAAGAAGATCCGCTTCGGGGCGCAGGCCGCGTCCGACGCGTGGCGCAAGGAGATCGGCGAGGGCGCCGGCGGCGTCGAGGTCGGCCTCGGGATCAAGGCCGTGAGCCGCCTCGGCACCGAGCGCCTCGTGCACAGCGCCATCGCCTACGCGCTCCGCCAGAAGCGCAAGAGCGTCAACATCGTCCACAAGGGGAACATCATGAAGTTCACCGAGGGGGCGTTCCGCGACTGGGGCTACGCGGTGGCGACGTCGGCCTTCCGCAACGACGTGGTGACGCAGCGCGAGAGCTGGATCCTCGGCAACAAGGAGAAGAACCCGAACCTCTCCGCGGTGGACAACGCCAAGGAGGTGGAGCCGGGCTTCGACATGGCGCCGCCGGAGATGCAGGCCGAGCTCGTGGCCGAGGTCGAGGCCGCGCTGAAGCTCTGGGAGACGCACGGCGGTGGCAAGTGGAAGTCCAAGCTGATGGTGAAGGACTCCATCGCGGACATCACGCTCCAGCAGGTGCTGACGCGCCCCGAGGAGTTCGACGTCATCGCGACGCTCAACCTCAACGGCGACTACCTCTCCGACGCGCTCGCGGCGCAGGTGGGCGGCATCGGCATCGCGCCGGGCGGCAACATCAACTACGTGTCGGGCCACGCCATCTTCGAGGCGACCCACGGCACCGCGCCGAAGTACGCCAACCTCGACCAGGTGAACCCGGGCTCGGTCATCCTCTCGGGCGAGATGATGTTCCGCCACCTGGGGTGGAACGAGGCGGCCGACCTCATCATCAAGGGCATGGACGGCGCGATCGGCGCGAAGACCGTCACCTACGACTTCGCCCGCATGATGGACGGCGCGAAGAAGGTGAAGTGCTCGGAGTTCGCCGGCGCGATCATCGAGCACATGGGCTGAGCGAGAGCGCCCACGCGGGCTGAGACGCACGACGCCCCGGCGGAGCCCTTCACGGCGCCGTCGGGGCGTTGCGCGTTCTACGTCAGCCGATCAGTAGCGGTAGTGCGAGGGCTTGAAGGGCCCGCTCACCGGCACGCCGAGGTACTCGGCCTGCGCGCCGTTGAGCGTGGTGAGCTCGACGCCGAGCTTCGCGAGGTGGAGCGAGGCCACCTTCTCGTCGAGCTCCTTCGGGAGCATGTGGACGCCGAGCGGGAAGCGCTCCGGGTGCGTCCAGAGCTCGATCTGCGCGATCACCTGGTTGCTGAAGGACGTCGACATCACGAACGACGGGTGCCCCTTGGCGCAGCCGAGGTTGAGAAGGCGGCCGGAGGCCAGCACCGTCAGGCGCTTCCCGTTGGGGAAGATGTACTGGTCGAGCTGGGGCTTGATGTTCTCCTTCTTGATCTCGGGGTTCTTCTCCAGCCAGGCGACCTGGATCTCGGAGTCGAAGTGGCCGATGTTGCCGAGGATCGCGCCGTCCTTCATCCGCGACATGTGCTCGCCGGTGATGACGTCGCTGCACCCGGTGGCGGTGATGAAGATGTCGGCGGCCTCGACCACCGACTCGATGCGGCGGACCTCGTAGCCCTCCATCGCGGCCTGGAGCGCGCAGATCGGGTCGACCTCGGTCACCACCACGCGGGCGCCCATGCCGCGGAAGGCGTGCGCGCAGCCCTTGCCCACGTCGCCGTAGCCGCACACCACCGCGAGCTTGCCGGCCACCATCACGTCGGTGGCGCGCTTGAGCCCGTCGAGCAGCGACTCGCGGCAGCCGTAGAGGTTGTCGAACTTCGACTTCGTCACCGAGTCGTTGACGTTGATCGCGGGGACCTTGAGCGTGCCCTTGCGCGCCATCTCGTAGAGGCGGTGGACGCCCGTGGTGGTCTCCTCGGAGATGCCGCGGATCGCCTCGGGGCCCGAGAAGAGCTGCGGGTACTTCTGGTGGATGAGCACCGTCAGGTCGCCGCCGTCGTCGAGGATCATGTTGGGGCCCTTGCCCCCCTCGAAGGCGAAGATCTGCTGCTCGAGGCACCAGTTGTACTCGTCCTCGGTCTCGCCCTTCCACGCGAACACCGGCACGCCCGTCACGGCGATGGCCGCGGCGGCCTCGTCCTGGGTCGAGAAGATGTTGCAGCTCGTCCAGGTGACCTCGGCGCCGAGCGCGCGGAGCGTCTCGATGAGCACCGCGGTCTCGATCGTCATGTGGAGGCAGCCCGCGACGCGCGCGCCCTTGAGGGGCTGCTGCGGGCCGTACTCCGACCGGATCGCCATGAGCCCCGGCATCTCCTTCTCGGCCATGCGGATCGCCTTGCGGCCCCAGTCGGCGAGGGTGATGTCCTTGACCTTGTACTTGTTCTTCTGCTCGTTCATCGCTTCGCTCCGTTGTGCTTGCGCGCCGCGGTCGCCGCGGGCGCGGGGTTGGACTCGCTGTCGTGGGCGCCGGCCGCCTCGGGGGCGCGCGCCGTCATCACCTGCCAGGGCACGTGCCGGTCGGGCCCGGCGCCGCACCACACCGCCGGGACCTTCGCGACGTGCACGTCGGCGAGGCCCGCCTCGCGCGCGTACCGCCGGAGCTCCGACGCTTCGAAGCCGAGCCACAGGTCGGCCTGCTGCGAGCGCAGCGCCTCGTCCTCGTGCCGCTCGTACTCGATCACCACCAGCGCGCCGCCGGGGCGCACCATCGACGCCACGGCCTTCACCGCGTCCCCGGGCCGCGGCGCGTGGTGGAGCACCCGCGCGGCGAACACCGCGTCCGCGCCCGCCCGCGACCGGTGCCGGACGGCCTTGAGCGCCGCGGCGCCGTCGATCTCGCCCTCGACCAGGTCGACGTTGGCGAAGCCGCGCAGCCCCACCCGCTCGGCCGCGATGGTGAGCTGCGCCGCCGAGCGGTCGACCGCCACCACGCGCTCGTAGAGGGGGCAGAGCACCTCGAGCAGACGCCCGTCGCCCGTCCCCACGTCCACCGCCAGCGCGCGCCGCGGGAGCAGCGGGGCGAGCGCCGCGAGGTACGCCGCCAGCTCGCCCGGAGGCCCCGCCTGCGCCCCGCTCCGCCCCGGCCGCGCGAAGAACTCCCGCGTCGTGCTCTCCCGCGCCCGCACCACGTCGGCCACCCGCCCGAGCGCCCCGTCGCGCTCGCAGAGCGAACGCCCCGTCCGCAGCGCGTCGGCCACCACCGGGTCGTCGCCCGCCCCCGCCGCGAGGCGGACCAGCGTCCACGTCCCCTGCCGCCGCACGCCCACCACGCCCGCCTGCCGGAGCGCCGCCACGTGGCGCGACACCGACGGCTGAACCTCGCCGAGGAGCTCCGCCAGCTCGCCGATCGCCAGCTCCTCCTCCGCCGCCAGCGCCATCAGCCGCAGCCGCGCGGCGTCGCCGAGCAGGCGGTAGAGCTCCCAGCGGGGGGAGGGCGCGGGGCGCGCCTCGTCGGGGCCAGCAACCATGACGGAATGTATATATACGATCATACGCATGAATGCAAGATACGGAATCCCGCGGACAAATCGGCGCTCCCGGGGGTGTGCGCCTTCGGGATAGAGTCCGCCCGAAGGAGAGGTAACTGATGGCTGGTGCTGCACCGACGGCGAAGCCCGCGCCGTTTCTCAAGCCGCTCGACCTGCTCGACCGGGGCGTGCTCCTCGCGGAGAGCGCGCTGAGCTTCGTGGTCGTGGGCTTCATGCTCTTCGCGGCGGTGTCGGAGTCGCTCTTCCGCATCATCCAGGGGTGGCCGACGGCGGCGCGGGCGCTGCTCGCGGCGGCCGTGTGGTTCCTGCTGCCGGCGCTGAAGCTCGCGGCGCCCGAGGGGGAGGGGACGCGCGCGCAGGCCCTGGCGAAGCGGCTCTTCAAGGTCGACCTCGCGCACGGCGCGGCGATGCAGCGGCTCGCCATCCCGCTCCTCCCCGCGGCGATCGCGCTGGGCTTCGTCACCGAACACCTGATGCGCGCGGTGCTCCCGGTCGCGGGCGACGTGCTCATGCACGGCACCATGTGGGCGGCCTTCCTCGGCGCGAGCTTCGCGACCCGCGGGCGCAAGCACCTCGCGATCGACGCCGTCTCCCGGCTGCTCCCCGACCGCGGGCGCCGGGCGCTCGTCGGCGTGTCGGCCACGCTCGGGGCCTTCATGGCCTTCGCGCTGTCGCACGGCATCTACGACTCGCTGCTGGAAGGCGTCCACCAGGCCGAGGAGGCGACGCGCGCCAACCTCGCCGCGGGCATCACCAGCAACGTCGACCGGTCGTTCGAGTTCCAGTTCGTCATCCCGGCGGGCTTCGCGCTCATCGGGCTGCGGCTCATCGGGCACGCCTTCCACGAGCTGGTCGCGTCGCTCTCGGGCTTCACGCCGCCGCCGCCGAAGCCGAAGCCCGGCGCGCCGTACCGCGCGGAGGACGAGGGCGAGAAGCCCGACGTGTCCGCCGTCGCCGCCGCCCACGAGGGAGCCTCCGTCGAGGAGCCCCGCGAGCCCCCGGCCATCGACCGCGCCGGCCCGCGCGAGGTGGGCGTCGCGCTCCTCGCGCTCCTCGCGCTGCTCGGGGTGACGGCGAAGACCACCGTCTTCGCGCCCGCCGCGCTCCTCTGCGCCGTCGCCGCGGTGATGCTCGTCGTGCCGGTGGTTCTCCGCAAGGGCGCGCGCGGCAGCTACGACGCGCCGCACCCTGAGGAGCAGGTCGACGTGAAGGGGACGCCGGTCCATTTCGCCGCCGCCGCGGGCATCGTGCTCGCGATCCTCGCGGGGCTCCGCTACGGCGCCGCGCCCAACCTCGCGGCGATCCCCGTCGGCGCGGGCGTGGCCTTCTTCGCCGTGATGGCGTTGATGGGCGCGCCGCTCTTCAGCTTCCTCGGCGGCATGGGGCTCTTCCTGTTCGTGAAGTTCTTCATGGCCGACGCCAACGCGGCGCAGAACGTGAACTTCGTCGCCAACGCCACGGAGGACATCCTCGGCAACCACTTCGCCCGCATGAGCGTGCTCGCCACGATCCCGCTCTTCACCCTCGCGGGCTACATCATGAGCGAGTCGAACATGCCGCGGCGGCTCGTGCGGGTGTCCCGCGCGCTCCTCGGCTGGATGCCCGGCGGCCTCGCCGTGGTGTGCGTGTTCGCCTCGGCCTTCTTCACCATCTTCTCCGGCGCCAGCGGCATCACCATCGTCGCCGTCGGCGGGCTCCTCGTCCCCGCCCTGCTCAAGGACAAGTACCCCGAGAAGTTCGCCCTCGGGCTCGTCACGACGGGCGGCGCGCTCGGCATCACCATCCCGCCCTGCCTCCCGCTCATCGTGTACGGCATCGTCGCGGGCCTCCAGGAGCCCGCGCCCGGCCAGGAGCGCCTCGAGCTCCAGAAGTTCCTCGTGGTGGGGCTCCTGCCGGGGCTCGTGGTGATGGCGCTCATCGGGGCGTACTGCGTCTTCGTCGGGATGCTCCAGAAGGTGCCGCGTTCGAAGTTCGACGCGAAGGAGGCCGGCGCCGCGCTGTGGGAGGCCAAGTGGGAGCTCATCCTCCCCGTCTTCCTCCTCGTCGGCCTTGCCCGCGGCATTTTCAACCCCTCGCAGGGCGCGGCCTTCACCGCCTTCTACGTCTTCGTCATCGAGGTGTTCGTCTACCGCGACCTCTCCATTCGCAAAGACCTCCCGCGCATCGTGCCGGAGTCCATGGTGCTCGTCGGCGCCATCTTCGTGAAGCTCTGCGCCGCCACCGTGCTCGTCGGGTACTTCGTCCAGGCCCAGATCGCCGACCGCCTCTTCGAGTGGCTCACCTGCGGCCCGCCCGCGCAGGCCTACCTCAACGCCCACTCCGACTCGATCGGGACGTGCCGCGAGGCCGTCGACGCCCTCGCCCGCGCCCACCAGAGCGCCGGCGGGATCATCGACTCGAAGATCACCTTCCTCATCGCCCTCAACTTCTTCCTGCTCCTCATCGGGATGTTGATGGACATCTTCTCCGCGATCGTGGTGGTCGTCCCCCTCATCGCGGGCATCGCGCTCCACTTCAACATCAACCCCTACCACCTCGGCATCGTCTTCCTGCTCAACCTGGAGATCGGCTACCTGATGCCGCCGATGGGGCTCAACCTCTTCATCGCGGGCTTCCGCTTCAACCGCCCCGTCCCCGACCTCTACAAGATGGTGCTCCCCTTCATCGGGCTCTTCGTCGTCGCCCTGATGATCATCACCTACGTCCCGCAGATCACCCTCGCCGCGCTCCCCGCGAGCCGCACGCCCGCCGCCGCCCCCGCCCCGACGCCGACGCCCGGCGCCCCGACGCCCGCCGCGAACGACGGCGGCCCCGCGCCCGCCGCGGAGCCTGCCGCCGACTGCGACGTGCCCCGCGACGACGAGAGCTTCGAGGACTTCCAGCGCCGCTGCGCGGGCGGCGACGCGGGCGCGCCCGCAGCCACCCCGGCCCCGACCGAGCCCGCGGCCGACTGCGACCTTCCCCGCGACGGCGAGAGCTTCGCGGACTTCCAGCGCCGGTGCAACGCCGACGCCGCCGCAGCGCCCGCGAGCGCCGACGCCGCGCCCGCCCCCGCCGCACCCGACGCGTCCGCCGCCCCGCCCAACGGCTGAAGCCGCGCCCTCCGCCGTTCTCCCCGCGCGGGCGTTGTAGTACCAACGTCGCGCCGTGGACACCTACCGCCCCAACCCCCTCCACCCGAGGCCCGCCGAGGCCCCGCGCGCGCCGCTGTGGCCCTGGGTGCTCGGCGCCATCGGGCTCGGGCTGGTGTGGTGGTTCCGCGACCTGCTGACGCTGCTCGGCGCGGCCTTCGGGCTCGCCTGGGCGCTCGCCCCCGCGGTCGACTGGCTCGCCGAGCGCCGCGTGCCCCGCGTGCTCGCCATCGCCGTCGTCCTCCTCGGCGTCGGCGTCTGCGCGACCATACTCCTCTGGATCGCCATCCCCGACATCGTCGAGAACGTCACCCAGCTCGCCTCCACCGTCCCCGTCCGCGTGCAGAACGACTGGCTCCCCCGCCTCACCCGCGGCCTCCTCTGGCTGCGCCGACGCTCGCACCTCCGCATCCCGCTCACCGCCGACGCCTGGGTCTCGTCGCTCGCCTCGCGCGCCAGCTCCGTCGCGCAGGGCTCGCTCTCCGTCGTCACCTCCGCCGCCGGCGTCAGCCTCTCGATCGTCGAGTTCGCCGTCGAGGTGCTGATCGTGCTGGCGCTGTCCTTCTACGCCCTCACCGGCTGGCGCCCGATCGTCGACGGGCTGAAGGGCCTCGTCCCCACGCGCTCGCGCGACGACGTGCTCCGCGTCGCGGCCAGCGTCGACCGCGTGCTCGGGCGCTTCGTGCGGGGGCAGTTCCTGGTGATGCTCATCCTCGGGACGCTCTTCGCCGCGGGGCTCGGCGCGCTCAAGGTGCCCGCGGGCGTCGGCCTCGGCATCTTCGCCGGGCTCATCGCCTTCGTCCCCTACCTCGGCTTCTTCATCGCCCTCTGCCTCGCCACCACCCTCGCCGCCCTCGACACCAGCGGCCAGTGCAGCGTCGCCGCCGTCGTGGTGTACATGCTCGTCATCCACCTGCTCGACATCCTCGTCATCACGCCCCGCGTGCTCGGCGGCTCCATCGGCCTGTCGCCCATCGTCGTCATCGTCGCGCTGCTCGCCGGCGCCAAGGTGTTCGGCTTCCTCGGGCTCCTGGTCGCGGTGCCCGCCGCGGCCGTGCTGAAGGTGCTGCTCGACGAGCTGGTCGACTGGTACAAGTCCACCCACTTCTACAGCGCGCCGCCGCTGCACACGATCGACACCGAGGACACCCTCGGCTCGACCGCCGCGCCCGCGCCGCGCCTCACCCAACCGCCCACGGAGCTCCCATGACCGAAGGTGTCCTCGTCGAAGACCGCGGCCCCGTCCGCTGGATCGCCCTCGACCGCCCCGAGCGGCGCAACGGCCTCGAGCCCGGCGTGCTCGCCGGCGCCACCCGCGCCCTCCGCGAGCTCGGCGACGCGCGCGCCGTCGTACTCACCGGCCGCGGCGGCGCGTTCTCCTCCGGCGCCGACCTGCGCTACGCGATGGAGAACGCGCAGGACCTCATGGCCGACCTCGACGGCCACCTCGGGCGCTTCCAAGACCTCGTCCGCGCCGTGCTCGCGTGCCCCGTGCCCGTCGTCGCCGCGGTCGACGGCGCGGCCTACGGCTTCGGCTGCGACCTCGCGCTCGCCTGCGACCTGCGCGTGGCCTCGACGCGAGCGTACTTCCAGGAGGGCTTCGTCCGCATCGGGCTCATCCCCGACGGCGGCGGGACGTGGATGCTCCCGCGCCTCGTCGGGCTCTCCAAGGCGATGGAGCTCACGCTCCTCGGCGAGCGCGTCGACGCGGACGAAGCGAAGCGCCTCGGGCTCGTCGTGAAGGTGGTGGCGCCCGACGACCTCGACGGCGAGGCCGGCGCGCTCGCCGAGCGGCTCGCCAGCGGGCCGCCGATCGCGATCCGCCACATGAAGCGGCTGATGCGCGAGAGCCTCGCGAAGCCCTTCCCCGAGGCGTTTCGCGACGAGGGCAACGCGCAGCTCGAGTGCCTGCGCTCGGAGGACTTCCTCGAGGGGGTGATGGCCTTCTTCGAGAAGCGGCCGGCGCAGTTCAAGGGGCGCTGAGGCGCGCGCCCGAGAGCCCGTCGAAGACGCGCTGGGCGAAGGTGTCGAAGGCCGCGTGGCCGCCGCCGTCGAAGAGCGTGGTCTGCACCGAGCCGCCGCGCGCGCGCAGCAGGCGGTCGAGCGTGCAGGTGTGGAAGACCGAGACCACCGGGTCGGCGGTGCCGTGGAAGAGCACCGCCGGCGTCACGCGCCCCGTCGCGGGGAGCGCGACCGGGAGCTGCATCGCGCCCCCGGGGCACCAGCCCGGCTGCGTGGCGAGCGCGGCGCAGGTGGTGCCAGTGCCCTGGAAGCGGCAGAGCTGGTGCGGCGAGGTGAGCGAGAGGCCGGCGGCGTTCTCGCCGAAGCCGACGACGCGGTCGCGGAGGATCTGGGCGACGAAGTACGCCATGAAGCCGCCGTTGGAGTGGCCGTAGGCGTAGACGCGCGCGGGGTCGACGCCGTACGCGCGGCGCGCCTCCTGGATGAGCGCGCGGACGAGCACGAGGTCTTCGTTGGTCTCGGGGTTGGGGTTGTTGGCCGTCTCCCAGTACGTCCCGTTGCCGCCCGGGTGGTCGAAGTCCGCGCCCGTGTCGCCGAACCACCGCGCCGACGGCGCCAGGAACACCGCCCCGCGCGACTCCGCCACCGCGCCCGCGCCCGACTCGTTGAGGAAGGTCTGCCCGTCGGAGTTGGTGCCGTGGAAGGCGAGCATCAGCGGCGCGCCGGGCCGCAGCGTCGCGGGCAGGCGCACCCAGACGTCGCGCCGGTTGCCGAGCACCCGCAGCGTCGTGATGAACGCGCGCGGCTCCACGCGCACGGGCAGCGAGCCGCTGTAGGAGACCGGGTCGACCGGGAGCGTCACGTCGGGCTGCGAAGCGACGTCGGGCGGGGGCGCGTCCTGGGTGGCGTCGCGCGCGGCGACGACCGCGTCGAGCACGTCACGCGCGTCGGCGACGTCCGCTGCGTCGATCACGTCGCGCGCGTCCGTGACGTCGGGCGCGTCGACGACGTCCGCGTCCGCGGCGAGCGCGGCGTCCGCCCCGGCGTCGGCGATCGGCGGCAGGTCGATCGGGTCGCTCGCGTCGCCCACGGGGATGCCGAGGATGTCGGCGAGCGGCGCGATGATCCCGCTGCCCCGTGGCCCGTTGGGCTCCGGGGTGCTGGTGCACCCGACGGCCGCGAGCCCGACCGGGAACAACACGAAAAAAGCCGCGCGCGACGTCATGGGCTTTTCTAGAAATGCACGCGGCGCACGCGGGCTGTCAACGACCCTTCGTGCCCGCATCCCCTGCGCGAACGTTGCGCGGTGAAACGTCCTACCACGCTGAAAAAACGAGCGATTCTGTCACTCGTCTTCGTCGTGGTGGCGGCGGTGGCGCCGGCGGTGGCGGCGCTCTTCCCGGGCGGCGTCGTCCGCAGCCGCGTCGGCGACGTCGTCGCCCGCGTCAACGTTCGTCGCGGGTGCGTCCGTGGTGGCGGACGCATCGTCGGTGGCGTCGCTCGCGGGAGCGTCGGCCGCTGCGTCCGCGGTGACGGCGTCGTCCAGCGCGGCCTCGTCGGCGGCGTCGAGCGCGCTCGCGGGGGTCGCGTCGTCGAGCGCGTCGGCGGCGCCGTCGGAGCTCCCGAGGACGTCCGCGGCCGCGGCGGCGAGCACGTCGACGGCGGCGGCAGGCGCGGCGTCGGGCTGCGTCGGCGGCCGGACGCGCACGCGCACGTCGGCGACGGGGTATTGCAAGGGCGCGAACACCCCCGCGGCGTAGAGCCCGACCACCGTGCCGACGGTGGCCACCAGCACGACCGCGAGCGCCACCCACAGCCCCGTCCGCACGCGGGGCTTCGGCGCAGGGGGATCGTCGACGGGCGCGGGCGCCGAGGGGATCGGCGCGGGCGCGGGGGCCACGGGGGCGGGGCGCGTCGACTCGGGCGGGTTGAGCGCCTCGGGCCGCAGCGTCGGCACCTCGGGCTTCAGCGCGAGCGCCTGGCCGCGCGGGGCTTCGGCGATCGGGCGGACGGGCTCGATCGGCGCGGGGGGCACGGAGCGCAGCGCCGCGGACACGGCCTCCGCCTCCTCGGCGTCGAGCGCGTCGGCCTCCATCGGCGCGTCGGCGGCGTGGGGCAGGCGCGGCGCGGCGGGGACGTGCTGGTAGCTGAGCTCGATGGGCGGCAGGCGCTGCGAGTCGTCGGGCGTGGGGGGCGACGTCCCGGCCGCGGGCGACGGCGGGAGCGGCGTCGGCATCAGGCCTGGACGCGTGGCCGCGCGCAGCGGCGAGGGCGCGGGCACGGGCGCCGCGTCGGGGTCTTCGCTGATGTCGAACTCGATCACCGCGGGGAGCGCGGGCGACGGCGGCGGGGGCACCGTCGGGATGAAGGTGCGCTCCTCGGGGGCGCCGTGCGGGGCGGCGGGGAGCGTCGGCGGGCGCAGCGACGACGGCGGCCGCGAGCGCGCGCGCAGCGGAGACGCGGGCGTCTGCGGGCGAGGCGGGGCCTCGGCGGCCGCAGGCTCCGCGGGGGCGGCGGAGGCCGCGGGCGGCGGGGCGTACACCGGGCCGGTCATGGTGGGCGCGCGGAGCTTCGCGCGGGGCACCGACGGGCGCTCGGCGCCGGCGTTGAAGGCCGGGCGGACGTGCGAGGGCGTCGGGGCGGGCGCGGGGGTGAGGCTGGCGCGGAGGCTCCCGGTGAGCGGCGCGTCGGGGGGGATGGAGCCGAGGGAGATGCGCGAGCGCTCTCTGGCGATGCGCTCGCCGGCGACGCGCTGGACGAAGGACGCGACCACGCGGTGGTTGGCCGCGCCGCCGAGCATGCGGGTGGCGCGCTCGAGGGCCTCGGCGAACTGCGCGGCCGTGGCGTAGCGGGCCGAGGCATCGCGCTCGAGGGCCTTCATCACCGCGCCCTCGAGCATCGAGGGGAGCGTCGGGGCGAACTCGCGCAGCCGCGGGACGGGCTCGAAGAGGAGCTGGTTGAGCACCTCGACGTCGGACTCGCCGTGGAAGAGCCGGCGGCCGGCGAGCACCTCCCACACGACGGCGCCCATCGCGAAGACGTCGGCGCGGCGGTCGAGGGCCTCGCCGCGGCGCGTCTGCTCGGGCGCCATGTAGGAGATCTTGCCCTTGAGCTGGCCGTCGCGGGTGAGCGAGAGGCGCGAGCTGGCCTTGGCGATGCCGAAGTCGGTGAGGCGGGCGGTGCCGTCGGTGCCGAGGAGGATGTTCTGCGGGGAGACGTCGCGGTGGACGAGGTTGAGGAAGACGTCGTTCTCGTCGCGGAGCTCGTGGGCGGCGTGGAGGCCCGCGAGGGTGTCGAGCGCGATGCGGACGGCGACGGGCACCGGGAGGCGCTCGCCGGCCTTCTGCGCCTCGCGCGCGAGCTGGAGCAGCGTTACGCCCTCGATGAACTCCATCACGATGTAGAGGCCGTCGCGGTCCTCCACGTCGAGGGTGCCGACGACGTTGGGGTGGCGGATGCGCGCCGCCAGCCTCGCCTCGTCGAGGAACATCCGCACGAACTCCTCCTCCGCCTCGAGGTGGGGGTGGAGCCGCTTGATCGCGACGAGCCGCGTGAACCCGCCGGCGCCCGACGAGCGCGCGAGGAAGACCGTCGCCATCCCGCCGGAGGCGATCTCCCCGAGGAGCTCATAGCGGCCCAGGTGGACGGGCGCGTCGGTCGGTCCCTGCGTCATCGTGCGGTCTGCTGGCGAGAGCTATGCCGGGCCGCGATGATCCGTCAATTTTCGGGAAATCGCATTCAAGAAGAGAGGAAGCGCGCCCGGAGCGCGGGCGTCGGCACCCGGCAGCTCTCCTCGCGCCCGAACCAGCGGTACCGGTTGCGCGCGATGAGCCGGTACACCGCGTCGCGGACGAAGCGCGGGAGGACGAAGCCCAGCACCGCCAGCGACCACGGGAGCCCGAGGCCCCGCGCGATGCGAAGCGCGGCGTCGGAGTGGTCGTAGAGGTTGCCTCCCTCGACGAGGATGATGCTGTCGGGGTCGCCCACGGGGGGCTCTCGCCCGTGCTCGCGCAGCACCCGATGCCCCGCCTCGCCCTGAATCGAAGCGAAGCGGAAGCGGTTGGCGGGGTCGTGGTCGATGATGAACTGGACGGTTCCGTTGCAGAGGTTGCAGACGCCGTCGAAGAGCACGATGCGCGGTTCGCCCGCCGTGGGGGGGTCGGCCATGGGGAGGTTCTACCGTTTGCGGGGGCGCGTTGGGAGGGGCCGGAGGTCTCGTGATGTCAGCCTTTCCCTGTCGCGCGCGTCGGCGGCGCCGTCGGAAATCTGACGGTGTCGCCATCGCCCCGACGCCGCGCGGAGGCTGGAATCACGCGGTGCGGTGCGTTGTTTCGGCTCGCGCGTCGCCACTGCGAGAGCGCTTCGAACGAGCGCCGCATCCGCGCCTCCGGCATGGCACGTGAAGTAGCTCCCGACGAGGCCGCGGAGGGCAAAACGATGACGACGATGATGAAGGAGACCCACAAGAAGACGACGAGGAAGCGCGTGTCGGCCCACGAGGATCCCTTCGCGGACGACGGCGCGCGCGCCGGGGCGACGTCGTCGGGTCGCGCGTCGGAGTACGAGGACGTCGCGGGCGAGGGCGGCACGACGCTCGAGCAGACGCCGACGCGGATGGTGTCGCTGCTGCGCGGCATCGGGATGATCAAGCCGGTGCGCGAGGTGCTGCGGTCGATCGGGTACACCGCCGACGAGCACGCGCGGGGTTGGGCGCTCTTGCAGCGCTGCTCGGGCTTCGTCGAGGGCGAGGCGGAGCCCGTCGGGGCGCACGACCTCTCCGGCGACCCGGCGGCGATCGCCGCGGAGCAGGTGGCCCGCCTGCGCGAGGCCCACGCCTTCTACGAGGAGTGGTCGACCATCACCCGCACGGTGGTGTCGCGGCGCGACCTGCTCGTCCAGCTCGGGCTCGTCCGACGCAAGGCGCCCGCCCGCAAGGCGGGGAAGCGCGCCGCGCCGCGGGGCGACGCGTCGATGCAGGCGTGAGGGGCCGCGTCGGGGCTTTGACGCTCAGCCGCGCTTCGTACGGGCCTCGACGGCGCGGGCGTGCGCCTCCAGGCCCTCGGCGCGCGCGAAGGCCGCGATGGCCTCGCCGTGCCGCGCGAGCGACGCGGCGTCGTAGCGGATGAGCGAGCTGCGCACGACGAAGTCGTACACGCCGAGCGGCGAGCTGAATCGCACGGCGCCGCCGGTGGGGAGCACGTGCGAGGGCCCCGCGAGGTAGTCGCCGGCGGCCTCGGGGGTGTGGTCGCCGAGGAAGATCGCGCCGGCCGCGCCGACGCGTGCGGCGAGGGCCTCGGGGTCGCGCACGAGGAGGGCGAGGTGCTCGGCGGCGGCGAGCGTGGCGACGCGCGCGGCCTCGTCGAGGTCGCCCGCGACGAAGCACTGGCCGTGGGCGCGCACGGAGGCCTCGGCGATGGCGCGGCGGGGCAGCGACGCGAGCTGGCGCTCGACCTCCGCGGCGACCGCATCAGCGGCGGCGCGCGAGAGCGTGACGAGCAGGGGGTAGGCCTCCTCATCGTGCTCTGCCTGCGAGAGGAGGTCGGCGGCGACGGCGCGCGGGTCGGCGCCGTCGTCGGCCACCACGAGGATCTCCGAGGGCCCGGCGATGCCATCGATGGCGACGCGGCCGAACACGAGGCGCTTGGCGCAGGCGACGTAGAGGTTG
Source organism: Polyangiales bacterium (assembly GCA_046351555.1). Classification (GTDB taxonomy): domain Bacteria; phylum Myxococcota_A; class Polyangia; order Polyangiales; genus CAISKJ01. Next base: position 1,589 of record JAXLYI010000061.1, on the reverse strand, counting down.
CCGGGGCCGACGACCTTGTCGACGCGGGGGACGCGCGCGGTGCCGTAGGCGAGCGCGGCGACGGCCTGGGCGCCGCCGACGTCGAAGACGCGCGAGACGCCCGAGAGGGCTGCGGCGGCGAGGAGGTCGTCGGTGGGGCGCGGGGTGGCGAGGACGACCTCGCCGACGCCCGCGACGGAGGCGGGGATGGCGGACATCAGCACGCTCGACGGGTAGCGGGCCTTGCCGCCTGGGGCGTAGACGCCGACGCGGGCGAGGGGGCGGACGCGCCAGCCGAGCGAGACGCCGTCGCCGTCGGTGAAGCGCCGTCCCTCCTCGCGCTGGCGCTCGTGGAAGGCGCGGACGCGCGCGGCGGCGAGGCGGAGCACGTCGGCGAGGGCGGGGTCGAGGCGGGCGAGGGCGGCCTCGCAGGCGGCGCGGTCGTATTCGAAGCGGGCGGGCGCGCCGCCGTCGAAGCGCGCGGCGTACTCGGCGAGGGCGTCGTCGCCGCGTCGGGCGACGTCGGCGAGGATCTCGCGGACGGCGGGCTCGACGCGGGCGAGGTCGTCGTCGCCGCGGCGCTCGAGGCGGGTGAGGGCGTCGTCGTAGGCGGGGGTGTGGCGGTCGAAGATGCGCATCGCGCGGCGGGTGTAGCCGGGATGCGCGGGCGCGCGCAACGGGCGTCAGCGCCCGGCGAACTCCTCGGCGCGCTCGAGGGTGTCCTCGTCGAGGTAGTCGTCGGCGGCGCGGGCGAGGGCCTCGCGGACGGGCTCGCAGGCGACGGCGTCGACCGCGACGCGGACGCGGGTGAGGGCGCAGGAGCCGTCGTGGTCGCGCAGGGCCCAGACGGCGGCGACGCGGCGGTCGATGGGGGCGCTCGGGTCGTCGAGGACGCGGGCGGCGAGCACGGGGTCGAGGCGGACGCCGCGGTAGCCGTCGATGCGGTCGGCGAGGCGGCGGACGGCGGCGCGCCAGTCGTCGAGGGTGCGGCCCTGGCGGTCGAGGAGCGACTCCATCGCGTCGCCCTCGGCGCGGCGGTGGGCCCAGCCCTCGAGGCCGGCGCGGAGGCGCTCGTGGAGGGCGTCGCGCTGGCCGATGGCGCGCTCGACGGAGGCGTCGCCGACGTCGCGCACCATCGCGGCGGAGAGAACCGGGAGGGCCACCTCCTCGCCGTCGATGAGGGTGACGCGGACGCCGAGCTCGTCCCAGTCGAGGTCGGAGACGTGGGCCCAGGGGACGAAGCGCTCGCAGCCGAGGTGCTGGAGGGAGAAGCCGTCGTCGCCGACGGTGACGCGCGAGCGGCACACCTCGCGGGCGACGCGGGCGGCGAGGGCGACGCCGAGGAGCCAGGTGAGGGCGCCCGCCGGGCCGCCGGCGACGCGCGCGACGGCGTCGGCGAGGGGGAGCGGGGCGCCGACGGTAAGGAGCGCGACGAGGGCCGTCCAGCCGCCGGCGCCGAGGCTGCCGCGGAGGGGGACCGTGAGGGCGCGGCGGGCGTGGGCGCGGCGCAGCGGGGCGAGCACGGCCGCGACGGCGTCGTCGCCGGGGAGCGCGAGCGTCCAGGTGGATCCGTCGTCGCGCTCGAGGGTGACGAGGTCGCGCGCGTCGTC
>JAXLYI010000060.1:0-31239 GCA_046351555.1 Polyangiales bacterium | reverse complement strand
GTACGACCCCAACGGGTCATGGACGGAACCCGTGTGTGCTGCGGGCTGAGGAGCTCCGGGCTACTCGTAGTCTTCGGCGGGCTGGATGGTCAGCGACACCGGGCCGCGGAGGGCCCTGTCGAGGAGCTTGCGCCCGGTCGCGTCGTCCGTGTCGCGCAGGAGCACGCCCGCCGCCAGCAGCCCGTCACGCAGCCGCGCCGTGGAGTCGGCGGCGCGCACCTGGCGGAACGCCGCCTCCGCCCGCTCGACCTCGCGCCCGAGCTCCGCGAGCGGGCCCCGGGCCTCGCCCTGCGCGGCCCAGGCGACGGACCACGTGCGTGAGACGAACACCTCGACGCCCCATGCGTAGGTGACCACGTCGCGCGCGCCGAGGGCCACGGTTCCCGCGCGGAGAGACCCGCGGATCGCCGAGACCCGCGCATCGAGGGTGCGCGCCGCCATCACGCCGCCAGCGCCGCGCCGTCGCACCCCGAGAACCACCCGCCCCCGTCGTAGAAGCACGGCACGCCAGTGCCGGCGCCGACGCCTTCGCCGGGCTTGCGGCCGTTGGAGGCGAAGGCCCGCTCGCCTGCCGCGGGCGACGGGAGCGCGAGGATCGCCGCCACCGACAGCGGGCTGTCGCGGCACCGCTCGAACGTCTTCGCGCTCAGCGTCTGCGCGAACGCCGCCGCCACCAGGGTGTCCGCCCCGGCCGCCGGAAGGGTCAGCGCCGTGCCGGCCGACCCGGGGCCAACCTGCAAGTGCAGCTCACCCCCGCCGGGGGCCGCGAAACGCAGATAGTAGGCGTCCCCGACCAAGGGCCCCTTGGCGAAGGTCACGACCTCCGCGAAGGTCTGCCCCGCGCGTTCGAGGAGCGGCACCGTCCCCGACTCGTCGGGGAAGGTGAACACGCGATTCGCCGAGAACGGGCCGCCGCTGAGCGCGCCGTAGAACGAAGTCAGCCCGCTGTTGCTCCACCGGAGCGCCCCGCTCGCCCACACGTCGGCGGCGGTGCCGGACGGGTTGGTGACCGACAGCACCGTGATGCCGGCGGCCGACAGGCGCGCCTCGATGCTGCCGGTGGTCGCGATCCTCCGGCCGAGCCAGAGGTCACGGAAGCGCAGGAGCGAGGTGCCGAGGTCATCGGCGTTGTCGGTCGCCGGGTCGAAGGCGACCGCCGCGCCCGCCGTGGTCTCGACCCACGCGAGCCCGCCCGAGTCCCGCTGAATCTCGAACGTCTTGCCGTCGTCGCCGCCCGCGATGCAGAAGGCCTTGTCGCCGACGCTCCCGCCCGACGCGGCCGGGAGGTCCGCCTCGCCGTCCACGATGTGCAGCGTGAGCACGCCGCCGCCGCTCCCCCGCTGCGAGATGATCTTCCGAGCGCCCCTGTACGCCATCTCAGCCCCCCTCCGCCGCGTCCTGCGCGGCGCCGCCGTCCGCCTCGGGCCCGCGCGCGGGCGCCGGCGCGTCGTCGCAGAGCCCAACGGCCCGCACCACGCCACGCGCGACGATCACCGCGGCCTTGCTGCCGAAGTCCAGCGCGGCCGCGCGCGTGGTCTCCGCGCACCCGAGCCCGAGCACGAGCGCCAGCGCGAGCGCCGCCCGGCGCATCACCCGCCGCGCGCTCACGGCCACTCCCCGCGGGCCACCTTGCCCGCGCCGCGCATCGCGACGGTGTTGGAGGTGACCGTCACCGCGCCCGCGGCGGTGTTGAGCTTCCGCGGCGTGAACGTGCCCGTCATCGCGAACTCGTCCATGCCTCCTCCGCGGCGCGCCACGCCTCGGCCGGTCGGCCGCCGTGAACGCCTGCGCCCACGCGGGGCGCCGCCTGCGAGACCCCGCGCAGCGCCGCGCGCGCCTCCGCCATCGTCCTGATCTTCGCCATCGCCAACCCTACAGCGCGCCCAGCGCGCCAACGAACATCACCCGCGGCGGCGCGCCGCCATCTGGACGAACGCGCGCAGCACCTCCGCCCGCGCCTCGCGCGGTGGTCGATGTCTCCCCCGTCGTCGCGCGCCGCGCTGGCGCGCGCCGAACTCCCCATCCAGCAGGAAGCGCCCGCCGGGCAGGGCCGGCGCGACCCCGAAGTCTTCGAGCGCATCACGCGCGGCGCCCTGCCACCGCGCGAACTCGTGCGACTCGCCGGCCTCGAAGGCGGCCTCGCGCGCGTCGGCCTCCCATCGAGCTCCGCACCGCGACGCCGCCCGCCGCCACCAGCGTCGCGCTGAGCAGCACCACGGCCAGGTGGTGTCACCGTCATCGAGCGCCCCCGCCGCTGCGCGCGCCGCGCGCGTCTGCCACCAGAGCCACCCGGCGCCGGCCACCACCGCCGCGCCCACCACCCACGGGAGCGCCGACGACGCCCCGGAAGCCACCCGCCGCCCGGCCCCGCCCCCGCTGGTGGGGTGCGTCGCGTCCGTCGCTCGGGCCGAGCGCGTTCTCCGTGTCGTCGAGGCGCCCGAACTCCGTCGGGAACTCCGCGCGCGTGCGCGTCACCGGACGCCTCGCCCGACTGCCACCACCGAGCGGGCCGTTGACGCGCTCCGACCACGCCGCCGTGGTCACGGGCTGCCAGCCCGACGACACGTCTTGCAGGTGCGTCGCGACGCGCGCCGCGAGGATCGACGCGAGCTCCCCGAGCGCCGCCCGCGTGTCCCACGGCCCGCCCGCGGGCCACCCGTAGACCCAGACCGCGCGCGTCGCGAAGCGCCTCGCCGGTCGCCGTCCGCGTCACGCGCTGGCCGCCGGGCCGATCCAGTCCCCGTCTTCGGCGCGCGTCCCGAGGCGCGCGAGGCGGAACGCGCTCGCGATCCGCTCCGCGGTCGGCGCGTTCGGCAGGAGCGCCGACCGCTCCTCAGCCATCACGACGATCAGCGCCACCTACGCACCCTCCGGGGCCGGCGCCGCGTCCGCCTCGACGGACTTCCGCGCGCCCGCCGGCCAGATCCAGGCCGACACGCGGTTGCCGCTGGCGGAGATCACCGCGCCGAAGGCGGCCCCCGGCGCGCGCCACGAGGCCCGCCAGCGCCGCGCCGACCGCGCCCCAGAAGGCGCTACGCGCCTCGGGGAGCAGGTTGGCGAACCACGGCAGGTGAACCCCCATCACGCCCGCGAGGGCGCCGCTCCCGATGGTGCGCTCGATGTCCGTCACGACCCGCCCCCGAGCAGCTCACGCGCCGTCCACGCCGAGCGCCCGCCGCGGGCCGCGCTGCGCCCGAGCGCCGCGCGGTCCAGCGGCGCGCCACGGGCCGCCGTGTAGCGCCCCCAGGCGTAGCCGTCCGCGTGGCCGTCGTCGTACGCCGCGCGCGCGTCGCCGCCCGCGAAGGTCGCCCCCAGCACGGCGCCCGCGCCGAGCGCCGCCGCGATCTTCCACCACTCCATCATGCCCCCCAAGCCAGCGCCGCCAGCGCCACCAGAGCCCCCACCAGCAGCCACGGCGCGAGCATCGCGCTACGACGCCACCTTCACCCGCCATCGCCTCCGCCGCGAGCCGCATCACCTCCGCCGGCCAGGTGCGCGCGTCGGGCCCGAACCGAGGTGGACGTGATCCCGGTGCAGGTCGCTCCCCGTGTAGAGGCTCCAGACCACGCCGAGCGCGAGAGGAGCACTCGTACCCTCCCGCAGCACGTACTGCACGCCGAGCCGCTCCATGTTCAACACCAGCCAGTTGGCGATGGCGTCGCCGCGCGCCGCGCGCGCCGCGTCGTTGGCGATCATCACGTCCAGCGCGAAGCCGTTGCGGTGCGGGTCGTACTGCGCGGGCGCCTCGCGCCGCGACGCCGGCCGCCGCCCACCTCGGGGACGCCCGCAGCCCGCACGAGCGCGACGCGCAACGCCTCCGTGGCGGGGCTCAAGCGGCACCTGCACGCCCGCGGCGACCGCCCAGGGCGCGCCGTACCGCACGCGGCCCCGCGCCGCCTCCCCCGCCGCCCGCACGTCCGCGGGCGGCACCCAGATGTGACCCTGCGTCCCCGCCATCGCCGCCCCCTCCTACGCCCTCGACGCCGCGCCGTCGGTGTCGGTGCTCGCGCGCCGACGCGCCGCAAACTCCGCGCTCTCCGCGGCCGTCCGCACCACGCGGCCGCCGCGCCCGGTCACGCGCCCGTCAGGCTGCGCGGTGACCGTCTCCCACTCCTGCGACCGGCCGACGCCGGTCAACACCTGCACGTCCACGGGCCGCCCGTCGAGCTCCGCCCGCGCGACCGCGGCCGCGATCGGGTCGGAGGTGTCGCTGGGGACGCGGCCGCGCGCCTCACGTTCGCCGAGGCGCGCCGAGCGTCGGCACGACGGGAGAGGGTCTCTCGCTCGGTCGCGGTCGCAGTCGCGGGCGCGGAAGGAAACCCGGCACCGCCCGCCACGACGACGGCCAGCGCCAGGAGCGCCACCACCGCGACGCCGCGCGCGTCAGGGCTCACGGCGCGCGCCCTTCCGCCGGCCTTCTCGAGGGCCTTCCGCGCGCGCTTCGGCGCCTCGACGGGGGCCGGCGCCTCGCGGCAGGCGCCTCGACGGGGGCCGGCGCCTCGGCAAGGAGCCGGCGCCTCGACGAGGCCAGCGCCTCGACGAGGCCGGCGCCTCGGCGGCGGGCGCCTCGACGGGAGCCGCGTCGCGGAGGGCGGCGCGCGCACGGCGGCGGCCCGCGGGCGAAGAAGCGGGGTGCGGCGTCGGGGGCGCCTCGACGGCGGGCGCCTCGACGGCGGGCGCCTCGACGGCCCAGGCGCCTCGACGGCGGGCGCTTCGGCGGCGGGCGCCTCGACGGCGGGCGCCTCGACGGCGGGCGCTTCGGCGGCGGCCGCGACCATGGCGGCGCGACGGGCCGCGAGCTTGTTCCAACGCATCCGGTTCATACGTCCCACCCCTCCGCGCGCGCTTCCCGGCGCGCAGCGCTCACGCGCTTCTGGTACTCCGAGCGAGGCGCGGCGCGGCGCTTGTCCGCGGCGTCGTACGCCTCGCGCTGTTCGTTGAGCAGCGCCGCGAGCACGCGGCGCGCGTCGTCCATCGTCTCGACCCTCGCGCGGGGCTTCGCTCTCGACGCGGCCGCCATGAAGCGCGCTTCATCGCGCTCCCCGCCCTCGTAGGCGGCGCGTTCGAGCTCCGCCAGCGCGGCGGGGTTCGACGGGTGGCGCTCGCACAGGGGCGACGACGCCTCCCGGTGCGGCCACGGGAGCCCCGTGCACGAGCACACCGCGCGGCCGGGCCGCTGCAACCGCTGGCGCTCGACCACGACGGAGCGCGGCACGAGCACATGCAGCCCCAGCGGCGTCCGCAGCACAAGCGCCCCCTGGCACTCGTACCGCTTCGACACGCGGCCCATTTGCAGGAGCCCCGGCCCCATCGGCGTGGCGCACCCGACCACCACCGACGGCGCGGTGTCGCCGCGCAGGGTGACGAGCTTCCCCACCTGCGGGTCATCGCAGGTGTAGGGCGTCCCCGGCGGCATCACGCGCCACTCGGTGCGGACGGGCTTCTTGCTGAACCCGCAGGGCTTGCAGAGCGGCGACGGGCCGCAACCTTCGGCCATCGCCGCGCGCAGGCGCTTGTTCCTGGTGTTGACGCCCGCGCGCGGCATGGCGGCGGCCTACTGCGGGTAGGAGGGGAGGGTGGGCGCGTTGAGCCAGTTCGAACGCCCGCCCGCGGCCGGCGCGGGCGCGGCCGGCGCGCGGCCCGTCGGGAGGTTGTCGAGGATGAACTCCGACACCCGCGCGAGCTGGTTCACGCGGCCCTTGACCGCCGTCACCTCGCCCTCGACGCGCGTGACGCGCCCTTCGAGGCTGGCCACGCGCGACTCCAGGGCGCCGCCCTTCTTCGCCGTGGCGCCGCCGCTCTTCTTCACGACCTCGCGGCGCGCGCGGAGCATCGCCTTCGTCTCCTCGGACATCGGCTTGCGCTTCTTCGCCGGCTTCTTCGCGGCGACCGCCTTCGGGGCCGCGCGGCGCGTGGCCTTCTTCGCCGGCTTCTTCGCGGCGGACTTCTTCGCCGGCTTCTTCGCCGACTTCTTCGCGGACTTCTTCGCCTTCGCCATCGTCACCACCCCCAGAACCACTGAACGAACTGCACCACGCCCAGCGCGGCGGCGCCGAGCCCGAACCCCACCGCGAGGGGCACCGCCGCGGGCGGGCCGCCGACGATGCCGGCCACCGCCACCACCACGCCGCGGTAGTCCTGCAACGACGCCTCGGAGTAGGGATGCCACCCCGCGCGCATCAGCGCCCCGTACCACGTCACCGCGTCGGCGCCGATGCTCGCCTCGCGCTCCTCGTAGCGGACCGCGTAGGGGCCGCCCGAGCACGACGCCACCAGCGCGGCGAAGCCGGCGCGGTAGCGCGACCCGTCGGCCGCCAGCGCGATGGCGGCGGCCGCTCCGTCGTCGAGGCTCGCGTACGCCCGGTAGGGCGCGCCGCCCTCGGGGTCGTCGCTCCCCGCTGCGTGACCGTCGGGCCCGTCCACCCGCGGCCCGCGCGGATGTTGCCCACGTTGTTGCCCGCCATGTGGTCGCCCCACCCGGTTTCGCGGACCCAATGGGAGACGAACGCGAGCGCGCACCACCACGCCGCCGCCGCCCCGAGGCCCCGCGACACCAGCACGCGCGCCGCCGCCGCGTGCACCTGGCGAACCCACCCCTTCCGCCGCTCCGAAAGGGCCATCAGACCAGCCCCCCAGCCTGCGCGAACCACGGCGCCGCGCCGTCGCGCGTCGTCGCGAACCGCACCATGCAAGGCACCTCCGCGCCGTCGCTCATGGCCCACACCTCGAAACCCGACACGCGGCGCCCGCTGAGGTGGTAGAGGCTCCCGCCCGCCGGCGCGAGGCCCCCGGAGAGGGAGAGGTTCGACAGCGCCGTCTCGGCGACAACCGTCTCCGCTTCGCCGCCGCCGAAGCGCGCGCGAATCTGGATGGACACGCTCGGGGTAGAGGCCGCCGCCTCCGTGGGCACGAGGTAGAACGAGCACCCCGAGAGCCAGGGCTCGCCCGGCGCGACGCGCACGCAGGCGAGCGGGCGAGGCTCGCCCCCGCGCTGGATGCGCGCGGAGGCGAGCGTCGCGACGCCGCGGGCGTCGGGGCAGCAGCACATTTCGTCAGGGAAACCCGTGTCCATGCTCCACCACCCACGACGCGCCCGCGGCGCGGAAGATCAGCCGACCGGGAGGGGCTCCGCCTCGACGCAGACCGTCAGCGGGATGTGCACGGCGGTGCCCGCGATGGCGCTCGTGCGGGCGGGCACGCTGATGCCCTCCACCAGCTCGATGTCCAGGCGGAAGGGGCGCTCGCTCCCCTTGGCGCGCGGCACCTGGAAGGCGCGCGGGAGGGGGAGCTTGATGCCCGGCATCCCGTTGACGTGCGGGAAGTTGTCGTCGCGGTAGGACGAGCGGTCGTCCATGCGCGAGATCACGCGGCCGATGGAGTAGCGCTTCACCTGCTCCTCGGCGTCCTGCTCGGGGCAGCGCACGAGGTAGATGTTCGCGCACTCCATGAAGAGGGAGGCGAGCGGCGACTGGTAGCCGGTCTCCAGCGCCTCCTCCACCGCGCGGGTGTGCACCACCTTGGTGGCGCCGTTGACGGTGGCCGTCGAGGCGGTCACGAGGCAGGGCCGGCCGACCGCGACGGAGACGCCCTTGATGCGGACGCCGTGCAGGCCGTTGGGCTTGCCCACGTTCGTCTGCCAGCCGTGGAAGGTGGGGTCGACGCCGCCCGACGCGCTGAAGCCCGCCGCGGTCGACGACTCGCCCGCGCCGTACTGGAAGAACCGCAGCACGGTCCCGCGCGCGATGGTGACCGCGCCGGAGGACACCGTGCCCGTGAGGAGCCCGCTCTGGTAGAAGCGGTCTTCGTACTTCGCCGACTCGCCGGAGCACCCGGAGAGGTCGCATGCGTTCTCGTCCATCGTCTTCACCCCTGCCCGTTGTTGGCGCCGTTGGCGCCGGAGGTCATGTTGCGCAGCCGCGCGCCGAGGCCGTAGAAGCGCGACGCCTCGACGCCCGCCACGGCGGTGTTGCCGACCATCGGCCCCACCGCGTAGGGGATCGGCGCGCCGGCCAGGAGCGCGAGCCCCGTCAGCAGCACCCCGGCCGCGAGCCGCGCGGCGGTCTTCTCCGCGTAGGTGTCCACCCGCGGCATCCGCTCGATGGCGAGGTCCGTCGCCACCGCCGCCGGGATCGCCGTCGCGGCGGCCTTGCCGCCCTCGATGAAGCCCCGCATCACCATTTCACCGTCCATCGTCGCCTCCCTCACGCCCACGCCAGGAGGCCCCGGGCCTCCGTCACGCTCCGCGGCACGCCGCCGCCCTCGCTAGGCCGCCTGCGCGGCCCCGGCGGCGCCGCCGCGGGCGCCGGGGGTCGCGGGGGGCGCGGCGGCACGCGCGGCCCCGAGGGCATCGCGAGCGGCGCGCGCCCGTCCTGGTACTTCAGCCACACCGCGCCGCCCATCAGCGCCACCGCGCCGACCACGCCCACCACCAGCGGCACGCCCAGCACCGTGGCGCGCGTGACGCCTCCGCCGGTGTTGCCGGTGTTGGTGTTGCCTCCGCTGGTGTTGCCTCCGCTGGTGTTGCCTCCGCTGGTGTTGCCTCCGCCGGTGTTGCCGCCGCTGGTGTTGCCGCCGGTGTTGCCGCCGGTGTTGTTGCCGCCGGTGTTGTTGCCGCCGGTGTTGTTGCCGCCGGTGTTGTTGCCGCCGCCGGTGGTGTTCACCTGGCGCGTGTCGACGATGGCCTCCGCCGCCGCGCACGACACGCCCGACGTGTCCGACAGCGCCGCGCCCAGCGCGGGAAGCCTGAGATCGTCAAGGAGCCAGATGCGCGCCTCCGGCGTGCCGCCCGGGACGATGTCCCCGCTCCGCTGTTCGTAGCAGAGCCAGACCGCGGCGCGCAGGGCCGCGCGCGTCAGGCTGGTCGCGGTGTCCGAGATCATCGCGCCCGCCTGCGGCCCGGCCTCGCGCGTGACGCGGTCCTTCAGCGCCGTCAGCGTGGCGCGCGACCACGAACCGCCGTCCGGGCGGCCGAGTGTCGCCTCCGTGTCGGTGAGCAGCTTGCGCGCGCCGACGGAGCACAGCTTGTACCGGCCGGTGATGGGGTTGTGCGCGATCCATCGCACGCGCCCGTTCCGGGCGTCGGCCGAGACCGGCCCGCGGATGTTCGACGGGAGCGAGAGCGCCATCAGACGCCCCCGTTCTGCGGCGCCATCGCGCGGGAGAGCCCGTAGGCGATGCCGACGGCGCCGGCCGCGAGCGCGAGCCACATCAGCGGCGAGACGCCGCCGGTGTTGCTGTTGCCGCCGTTGCCGCCGTTGCCGCCGTTGCCGCCGTTGCCGCCGTTGCCGCCGTTGCCGCCGTTGCCGCCGTTGCCGCCGCCGGTGTTGTTGTTCACGCCGTAGCGGGCGCGCACCTCTTCGCGGGCGGTCTCGCCCTCCTGGCGCGCGCGCTCCTGGTCGACGGCGGCGCGGGCGCGGATCGCGGCGATGTCGCGGTCCGTGTCGCTGCGCAGGAAGCCGAAGAGGCCCTGAAGCCCCTGGCCCACCAGCGTGGTGACCGCGCGCGCGGTGGCCGCGTCGCTCGCGCCCTCGTCCCGCATGAAGTCGCGGAGCGCGGCCTCGCGCTCGTTCGCGGGGAGTTCCTGGAGCTTCTCCTCGAACTCCGCGGGGCTCATGCGCTCGCCCTCGCGGCGCGGCGGGTTGCGCCGGTCGTTCTCCTCGCGCTCCCAGGCGCCGAGCGGATCGAGATCCTCCGAGATGTACCCCGACGGCTTGGGCGGCGCCCACGAGGGACGGGAGCCCGTCCCGTCGATCGCCGCGCGCAGGTGCGGGAGGTCGGCGGGGTCAACCCCGCGCTGGCCTTCGACTCGCCACCGCAGGGCTTGCCGCCCTCGCACGATCCACCCACCGCACACGACCCGCAGCACGCGCCCATTTCGTTCCCCCCGAGGGCAACGCCGCGGGCGCGGAGCTCACCACCTCCGCGCCCGCGACCCCCACCCTATGACGCCAGCGTCCCCGACCCCAACATGGTTAACGTGCGCACCCGGACAGGGTATGTCAACGCGACGCCGCGCCAGAGTCCCGCGCGCGCCAAAGCACGACCGCGAGACCGAGCACGGCCGCGCCCGCGAGCCATGCGACGGGGCCCGGCCCCGAGCGGGCGCCGCCGGTGCTCGACCCGCCGCCGAAGGGGAAGCCCGTCGCCACGATGATCAGCGGCCGCGAGACGCCCCCGGGCGGCTCCTCCACGTCGTGCGTCGGCGGGTGGTTGTGATCGCCGCCGGTGATGGTCGCGCGCTCCGCCACCGGCCGGCGGCGGCCCGCGAAATCGATGTCCGCTTGCGCGGCGAGCGGGAGGAGGTTCAGCGCCGCGAGCCACAGCGCGATCACGCCCGTGATGATCAGACCGACGCCCGTTGCCGCCGCGCCCGTGGCCACGAGCCCCAGCAGCGATGCCACCTCGCGGGTCACCCCGACGGCCTCTTGCCCCTGCGAGACCGCAGCGTCGCGCAGGTCTGCCGCCTGCTCGGCGAACTGCACTTCGGAAAGCCCGACGAGACCGGCCGCCGCGCTCGATACCGCTTCGTTCGCGCCCGCACGACCGAGCACGTCAGCCGCCTGCGCGTTGCGCAGGTTCAGCAGCACCGAGAACCGGACGCCTTCGAGCACCACACGCAGCGCCCCGCGGTCGGCGAGCGAACGCGCGATGACGCGCCCAAGCTCGTAGTACCAGAACAGCGGCGGGAAGAGCCTCGATTCCCAGAAGTCGCAGTCGACGCCTCCGCGCTGATGGCATTCGCGATGCCAGGCGTAGGAATGCCACGACCACAGAGCGCCCCCGGGGTGCACGGCATCGCGCCAGTACCCGTCTTGAGAGCGGGCCGCCGCGCGTTGCCGGCCCGCGTGCATCGGGGTGCCGTCCACGACATCTTCGAGCAGGCGCCGACCATCGAGCACCGCATCCGACGGCGCAGTCAGATGGAGATCGAGGGCGACGGTACCGTCCACGCGAAGCGCGACGCGATGCAGGATGGTGACGCACTGCCCGCCCACCGGCGAGACGTAGGCGCCCATCCGGCGCGCGCGCTCCTGCCACTCCCCCGCGTCGCAGATCAGACGCGACTCCGCGCCCGAGGTCATCCGCACGTAGGCCGCGCGCGCCGCGGGGTCGACCACCCACGGCAGATCAAGCGCGCGGTAGGCGTTGCCGATCGCGCGCCAGAGGGCCACGGTCAACTCCTCCTGCGCGCGCGGCGTCGTCGCGGCCCGTTCCGACTCGTCCGACGCGAGCCGCACCGCTTCCGCGATCCATGCCTGAGCCAACGGGAAGTCCGCCCAATGGGCGACGCCGTCAGCGTCCATGCGGTCGATCAGCGTGCGCAGCGAGGCCCATTCCCCCTGTCGAGGCAGGGGCCCGCCGTACTGCCTCACCATCGACTCGTCCGCCACCACGCGCTGCCACACCGCCATCACCCACCCCCGCGCCGCTTCATCGACCACCGCACCGGATGCTCCCCGAACGGCACCGCGAACGAGGGATCGCACCATGACCAGCCCGGCGGGAGATCCTCCGACGGGAGCAGGACGCGCCGCGGGATCGTCGGCGCTTCCTCAAGCCCGGCGACCGCCAGCGCGACGTGATCCGACGGCGCGCCGGGAAACACCAGCCAGCAGGGCACGCCCCGCACTCCGGCCGCCCACGCCGCGCGCCGCGCGATCCCCGCGAGGATCACCACGGCGCACGCGGCGAGCCCTTCGCAGTCGTCGCCCCACGCCATCGACTCCGACACGTCGGCGAAGGTGTCGGCCCCGTCGTCGGGCCGGTACAGCGGCCGCGTGAGCGCGCACACCGCGTCGCAGATCACGCGGAGGTCGGCGCCCGCGCGCGACCGGCGCAACACGCTCTCGACGGCCACGTCCACCCACCCGAGGCGCCCGGCGCGGAGGTCGCGCAGGGCCGGCGCGATCACCTCGCGGTCCAGGTGCGCCAGGCGCTCCGCGGGAGACGCGGAGGGGGGTACCGGCCAGCTCACGCAGGCACCGCCGCGGGCGCCCCGGGCGACGCCGACGCCACGGCGCCCGCCACCGTCTGCACGGCGCGCTGTACCCCCTCGGGCCCGAGCGCGCCGACGACGGCGTTTGCCACCGCGGGCATCACGTACTGCCCGAGCATCGCGGCCATCGGCGACGCGGGGGGCGCGTTGCTCGCGGCCCTCACCTGCATCTCGTGAACCTGCGCGGAGAGCTGTTCGAGGCGCGCGGCCATGCCCTCCGAGCGCGACCGCTCCCGCGCGAGCTCCGCCGCGTAGAAGTCCGACCCCGCGCCACCGGTCGCCGCGCGCATCGACTCGCGCGCAAGCCCGACGTAGGTCTGTGCCGCCCGCTCGTGCACCGCAAGGCGCTCGTCGCCGTGGCGCCGTTCGAGCTCCGCTTCGCGGAAGGCGAACGCCACCAGCAGCCGCGACGCGGGGTCCATGCCAGGGATCGAGCTCCCGATCAGGGCCGCGATGGGGCTCTGGCCCATCAGCAGCGCCTCCGACGCGGGCTGTACGGGCGCGGGGGTCGACGCAGGGGCAGGCGCCGGCGCGGGCATCCCCTCGACGGCCGGCGGGCGCTGCCCGGGGATGGTCCGCGCGTCGCCCCGCGTGCGCAGGTCGAAGATGAGGCCGGACCCCGCGATGGTGTCGCCCTTGTAGCGGAGGCTGATGCGGTACTTCCGCCCGCCCGCGAGCCGAAAGAGGGTCTCTTCGGCCGTCTGCATGTCGCTGAAGGCCGTCAGCGGGTCGAAGGCCCGCTCGCGCCCGCCGTCGTCGCGCACGAGCACCGCTTCGCCCTCGTCGTCGGTCGCGACCACGCGGACGGTGCAGTCTTCGATCTTCGGCGCCCCGCCCGGGTACGCCTTCCCGTGGCATCCCTGCACGCCGTCTGCGGAGCGCGCCGTGAGCCAGACGGTGTTTCCCGCGTGGAACGTGTGCCGCTCCAACTCCGCGCGCCGCAGGCGCTCCGCGTCCACGCCGCTGGTGTCGATGGCGAGGGAGCCCCCCGCGTCGTCAGTCCCCATACCCTCAAACGTAACCACCGCGCGCGGCGCGTCACGCCGTCACGCGCCAGAGTCACCCCGCGACGCCGCGGGGGCCCGTCATCATCCGATCGCCCCGCCGCCACCGGGGAGCGGCGCGCGCGGCGCCGCGGGCGCGTCACGCCGCGAGAGGGAGGGCCGTCACCGCCACCGGGCGGGGGAGCTCCGTCACCACCTGCGCCCCGCACCACGGCGGGACCGCGGGGACGCCGTCGAGCAGCGCCACCACGGCGCCGTCCTCGTCCACGAGGCCCCAGCGCACGGGGGCCTCCCAGCACCACGGCACGAGCGCGCCGGGGTCGCGCGACGCCCGCACGAGCGCGAGCGTGCCGGGGACCGGGCCGTCTGCCACCTGCGCGGTCACCAGGAGGTCACGCACGTCGCCGTCGTGGCAGAGCAGCCGGTCACGCCGCGGGCCCCACCCGGGCGCGGCCGACGGTGCCAGGTGCAGGCGCACCCGCACGAGCGCGCCGCCGTCGAGGGACGCCGCGCAGCAGCGCCCCGGGAGCATCGCGCCGGTCTCGACGCCCGCGCGCGTCCAGAGCACCCGCGGCGCGCCCCGCGCGGTGAGGGCCACCGCCACCCGGCGCACGGTGCGGTCGCCCGCGGGCCGCGCGGGCCCTCCACCTCGACGACTTCGCGCGGCGCCGAGGGCGCCGCCGGCCGGGGCGCGGCACCGCGCGCGGCGCCGTGATGAGGCGCTCTTCGATGGCGTCGCGGGCGCCCGCGGGCATGTGCCCGGGGCAGGGCGCGCACACCTCCGCGACGGTGGCGCGCTCGTCGAGACGGAAGGGCCCCGCGGCGCCCTTGACCTTCCCGGGCATCACGCCCGCGCCCCGAGCACGAGCCCGCCGCGGTCGCTCACCAGCGCCTCCGCGTAGCGCGACCACGCCCACGCCCACGCCGCGCCGCGACCCCCGCGGCGCCACCACGCGGCCCCCGCCGCCGTCGCCCCGAGCGCCACCAGCGCCGCGAACACCAGGAACCACCCGAGCACGAACCACACCGCCAGACGCACCATGCGGAACCTCCGCCGCCGAGATTGCGGATCGTGACGTATCCTGTCAACGGACATTCCCTGTCACCCGTGCCAGAGTGCCGGCGTCGGGCGCGGGGGGAGGGTGCGGGGGAGGGTGCGGGGGAGGGTGCGCGAGGGAGGGGGAAGGGAGGCCGCGCCTCCGGCGCGCGGGGTGTCGGCGCTTCGCGCGAGGGGGAGAGCAGGGGGCGCCTGCGGCGCGCGGGGTGTCGGCCGCGCGATGCGCGGCGGGGGGCGCCCGTCGTGGGAACCTGCACCGCCCACCCGCCCCCCGCCTGTGGGGGGGCTTCGTTGTTCCGCCTCACTTCAGGATGAGGAACAAGAAGAGGAACAAGCCGAAACACCTAGAACGGAAGCATAATCCGCCCATCGCCCCCTCCCTGTTCCATTGTTCCCCTTCAAAGCGGCAACTTGAGAAAATCCCAAAGGCCGAGGGGAAAATCTGCGGAACGGTTCCGATGGGGAACAAACGAAAACCCCGCGAAACCGTCGGTCTCGCGGGGCTCTTGTTCCCCATCGCTGGCGGCGGCCGTTACCCCACCGGATCGTCCCACGCCGGTTGAAGCGCCTCGGTCGCGAGCTTGCCCGACGCCTTCCACTCGGGGGGCAGAAGGAAACAGCGCTCCGCGGTCGCCGCGAGGCGCGGCGGGTTGCCGTATTCGAAGCGTTGCTTCGAGCGCTTCGCCCCGAGCTTCGCCATCACCCCTGCGAGCCTCCGCTGATTCGTGGTCGTGAGGTCGCGCGCGTCGAGGCCGCACGCGCGCGTCAGCAGCGCCGCGCTACTCGCCGCCCAGCGGGCGCCGTCCGCCTCCGTCACGACGGGGCGGAGGTTGGTCGCCTGCGAGCACCACGCGGGAACGGCATCGTCCCAGGGGTCGCCCTGGTAGTACTCCGCCGCGAGCTCCTCCCGCACCGCTTCGTCAGCGTCGGACAGCCACGTCGCTTCGCCGCGCCGGTAGCGCATGACGGCCTCCGCCCAAAGCGCATCGCGCTCCGCGGCGAGCTCGCCCGCGTCGACGCGCCGGAAGAGCTCGACCACATGCCACCGCCGGCTCCCGGTGCCGGTGAGGTCGCGGAGAAAGTTGCGCTCGTTGGTGGTGGCCACGAACACCGAGTGACGCGGCACCGCTTCGAGGGCCGCCGCGTAGGGGCGCCTGAACGTATCCACGGGGGACGAGATGAAGCGCTTGAGGGCCGAGTCCTCGCGCGTGAGCGTGAGCGCCTCCACCTCGCCCAGCTCGATGCCCCACGCGGCCGCCGCCGCGAGCATCCCCTCCCGCGTGCCCGGCTCAACCATGCTGTCGCTGAACCACTCGCCGAAGAGGACGCGGAACGTCGTGGACTTCCGGTATCCCTGCGGCCCGAGCAGGGTCAACACCGTGTCCAGCTTGCACCCCGGCTCGAAGACGCGCTTGACCGCCCCCACGAAGAACTTCGCCATGAACGCGCCGTAGAGGTCGCAGCGCGCGCCGAAGTGCCGCTCCGCGAACGTCGGGATGCGCTCGCGCCCGTCCCAGCGCAGCCGCGCCAGGTACTCCCGGCGCGGGTCGAAGGGCTCGAGCTCCGCCGTCACGCGGATGGCCTCCTGGGTCAGATCCTTCCCCGGCTTCATGTGCCAGTGGCGCTCAATCTCCGCGCGCAGGTGCGACACGTCGGAGTCGGTCACCGGCCGCGAGCCGAGCTCAGGAAACAGGCTCATGGAGTTGAAGCGCAGCAGCGCCCCGCCGCAGATGCGGCGATCGTTGCGGAGGATCAGCACGAGGTTCCGCACGCCCTTCGTGACGCCGCCGTCGCCGTTGCGGTGGAGCTCATCCTCCCAGCCGTCGCCGCCGGGGTAGGTGCCCGACGCGGCGCGCTCCTCCGCGCGCTCCTCCCAGACGGAGCGCGGGAGCGGCGCGAGCTCACCCCCTGCATCGGTCGCGACGGGCCCAGACCCATCAACGTAACCACGCCGCCCCACCCCCACCACAGACAGAGGCGCCGCCGGCTCCCCGCCCTCCGTGGCAGGGTCCCGAGACGGCACGCCCGCGCGAGCGGGCGCGGTGCCCTCCGCGCCCCCCGCGGGGGGCGCCGCCTGCTCTCCCTCGCGCGGAGCGCCGGTGCCCTGCGCGCCGGAGGCGCCGCCTCCCTCCCCTCCCTCGCCCTCCCACCCCTCCCACGGGTCCGGGAAGCCTTCGGGCACCTCGGGCACGTCGGGGCCGTCGTAGGGCGCGGGGTCGGGCTTGAAGCGGTACGACCGCTCCGCCAGCGCCGCCGCCCGCTCGCCCGCCTCGACGATGGACTCCGCCGCCGCCGAGCGCCCCGCGGGGTAGCGCTGGCAGAGGTCGCGCGCGAGCTCCTCCACCTCGCCCTCCGCCAGCGGCGGCGCGCACCGCCCCGCGTTGAGCAGCAGCAGCGCGTCCGCGATGGCGTCCGCGTCGAGGCCCCGCGCGCGGAGCGAGCACCCGGCGCGCATCAGGGTGTCCTTGCGCGAGCCCTCCGGGATGGAGTCGGGGACGGACACCTGCGCGCCGAGCGCGCCCGCGCCGCCGTCGCGCCGAGCGCGGGCGATGCGCGCGGGCCGCACGCGGGCGCACGCCGCGTCGAAGAGCCAGGAGGGGAGCGGCCGGAGCGGACGCGCGTCGAGGAGCTCATACCGCGCGCCGCTCTCGTGCAGCGTGGGCGGGGCCACGACGTAACCGCCCTCCCCGCGCACGTCGATGCCGGGGGCGACGCGGCTGGACGAGTTCGGGACGCGGCGCGCGCAGGTGAAGTAGTAGTGGGCGCCGCCGCTCCCGGTCTTGACGGCGTACGTCTCGACCTCGGATTCACGCCCGGCGACCAGCGCGTCCCACGACGCATCGCCGCCGTGCCGCGGGTCCACGTCGATCACCACGAGCCCGCCCCCGGTCGCGACCGCGACGCCGGGCTCCGCGCCGTTGTTGCGGCGCGCGGCGTCCCAGAGAGCGCGCACGCGGGCGGCGTCGTCGAAGCGCTCGACGGCGGGGACGCCCGGGTGTTTGCCGGTGTGCTTGCCGCACGCCTCGCCGTCCTTGCAGGAGCACACCAGCGCCCCGTTGCGCTCGACGACGGGCCACAGGGGGACGACGCCCCAGCCGCGGGCGAGGTACGCGAGGGCCGCTTCGAGGGTCGACCGCTCAGCCACGGGGGCCTCCGAGCACGAGCGCCACCACCACCAGCCCGAGCACGAGCGCGGGGAGCGCATCATCGCCCGCGCACCACGCGCCGACCATCACGGCGAGGAGCATCCAGAGCATCACCCGATCACCTCGCGCGTGCGCAGCCACAGCCACGCGAGCACCGTAGAAACCAGCGCATTCCCGCACAGCTTCACGCCGTCGGAGTGCGACACGCCCGCGAAGCTGTAGCGCTCCGGCAGATCGAACAGCCGCGCCTGTTCGCGCAGGGTGAGCCGCCGAATCTCCGCGGGCGCGCCGGCCCCGCCGCGCGCGAGGCAGAAGCGGTCGCGGGTCGTCAGCGCCCCGAGGGGACGCGCGGGCGAGTAGACGACCGAGCGCGCGCGCTGCGACCCGTTGTAGCGCACCACGAAGAGGCCCCCGCGGTACGCCTCGACGCCCGCGGCCACCTGGCGCAGCGTCTTCGGGGCCAGCGGCCGCAGCCCGACGGCGCGGCGCGCGGCCGCGTCGACCGGCGACCACGGCGCGCCCGCTTCGAGCACATCGAGCAGCGGGCGGCGCGCGTCGGGCGCGAGCGTCGGCGGCCGCCACCGGGGCACCTGGCGCGCCCCGCGCACCCACACCTCGAAGCGCCGACGCCGGCTCTGCGCACAGCCGAAATCGGCGCCGTCAAGCACGAACGCACGGCCGCGGTACTCGCCTGCGCAGCCGCCGCGCCATCGCCGCGCGCCCGGCGAGGCCCCGAACTCCAGCACGTTCTCCACCGAAAGCGCGCGCGGCGCGCACGCCTCGACGTAGCGGGCGACGACAGCAGGTCGCGCGAGGCGTCGCGCCCCCCGTCGAGTGCCCGGCGTGGGCGTTGGTGAAGTGGGTGCACTCCGGCTCAGGTGCTCGACCTCATGCGCCGAGGCCGCGCCAGTCGAAGGTCAAGGCGTTGTCGGTGTAGTGCTCCACGTCGGCGTTGTTCGCCGCGCGGCAACGCGCACCGCTTCGTCCCAGTGGTTGAGCGCGGCGACGGGGCGCAGGCCCGCGCGCTTCAGACCTTCCGTGCCGCCGCCGAGGCCCGCGAAGACATCCACTGCGCGCATCACGCCCGCAATCCCCGCGCCGCTTCCGCCGCGCGCACCTGGGCCATGACCGCCTCCGCCTGTGCCGTCTGAGGCCCCACACGCCCGCGCCGCCCGCGCACTCGACGGGCTCACGCAGCACGACCACATCCCGCAGCACGACCCAGCACACCGGGTCACCGTCGGCGAGGCGCCCGAGCACGCCGCCGAGCAGCACCGAGCGCCACGGGTCGCCGTCCGCGCGCGTGGTCGACCCCACCAGCAGCCCCGCGGCCACCGCGCGCCCGTGCAGCGCCGTGAAGGGCTCCGGGTGCGTCGGCACGCTCGCGTCCATCGCCTCGCGAACGCGCAGCATGGCGGCGAGCGTGTACACGTGCGGCGTCGCCGCGCAGCGCACCACGATCCGGTCGCCCAGGCGCACGTCCACGCCCCGCGAGGCGTCGCCGCCCGGGGCGCGCGCCGCGGTGATGGGCCGCCGCCGCGGGATGGCGACGCACGGCGCCGCGAAGCGGTCGGGGTGCGCGACCGCCCACGCCAGCGGCGCGGGCACGGTGAGGCCCCAGATGCTGCGCGAGCTCATGCGGCCTCCGACGGCGCGGCCGCGCCCTTGAACAGCGCCGCCACCGCGAGCACGGCCAGCGGCTCCCGCGCGCCCGAGACGTCACCGTCGAGGCAGCAGGTACACACCCACGCATCGCGCGGCCCCTCCGCCGCGTGCAACGTGAAGCGGACGAAGTCCCCCGCGTGCGACGACGACGCGAGGCACCCGGGGACGGCGCACGTCACCGGTGCCGGGAGGCGGCGATGGGCGCGGGCACCGCGCGCCGCGTGGCCCTCACGCCCATCGCCTCCCGTCGCCGCGCACGCGCCGAGCGCGCGCCCACGGCACCCACGTCGAGGGCTGCGGGGGGCACCGAGGGGGCGCCCGGCGTCGCCGCCCACGGCACCGACACGCGCGCGGCGAGCCCCGCGAGCAGCACCACCAGCGCGCCGAGGATCACGCGCGCCATGCGAGCACCTCCCGAGCAGCTCACCCAGGCCCACGCAGAGCAGCACGGGCGCACCGACCAGGCGTCGCCACGCACGGCTCTGAAGAGCGCGGCCGGGGCACCGTCCTGCACGGTGCGGTCGCCGTGCATGAGCGCGCGGGCGTCGCGGGCGTCGCCTCGGCCACGCGCGGGCCGCGTCGACCAGCGCGAGCTCACGACGGCGGCCACGTCCCAGCCCGCGGGCAGGACGCGCCACGCGAGCCCGTAGGCGATGGCGGTGTCCGCCGCGCGGTCCAGCCGCGCGCCGTAGCCCGTCGAGGCGTTGAGCGCGCGGGCCGCGCGCCCGTCGATGGCGTCGAGGGCCACCGAGACCAGGAGGAGCGACGCGGCCCACGGGTGGGGCCACGCGAGCACGCCCGCGACCCCGCAGAGCAGGCCCGAGAGCGTGAGGAGGGAGGGGAGCGCCGCGTGGGCGCCCGGCCTCAATACGGAATCGATCGCCATTGCAAGAAAGTCGATCGATTCGATCGATGGTGTCAATCATCGACTCGGCGGGGTTGCGATATCGTCTCCATCGCCTATTCGTTCAATTCCCCATGGCGGCAAGCATTTCGGCGAGGCGCAAGGCCCTCAAACTGACCCAGCAACAACTGGCGGCGCTCGCGGGCGTCGCGCAGTCCGTTGTCTCGGAGGCCGAGAGCGGCACCCGCCCGAATCAACGCAAATACAGCGATATCCTCGCAGCGCTCGACAAAGCCGAGTCAGAAAACGGCAGGAATTCCAGCGGTAACACTGAACGCGGAGCGCCCGTGTCTGCAACCCAGGCGCCCGCCATGCCGCATTTGACGCTTGTTTCCCCGCTCTCCCAGGTTGCGCAGCCCGCGGCCGCCGCCACCACGCCCGTTGACAGGGCGCTCTCCCTCGCCTTCGACGGCAGGAGGCATGTTCTCGCCGACGCCTACGCGGTGCACCCGATCGCCGCGCGGCTCCCCCTGGAGGGGCGTCCCGAAGGCGAGATGGTGACCGTCTTCCGCTCCTACCTCGACGCAGCCGCGCGCCTCCGGGAGCGGGGCACGCCCGCGACAATCGAAGCCCTGCTCGCGGAGCTCACCTTCGCGCGCGGGTAGTCACGGCTGCGTTGCGTGGCTACCTTCTAGGGGAGGGGCTATGCCGAACACCACCGCCGCGCCGCTGGTCACGTGCGTCTGTCTTACCACGCACCCGCGCCGCGCCGCCTATCTGCCCGACGCGCTCCGCTCGTACAGGCAGCAGACGTACGCGCGGCGTGAACTCGTCGTGATCAACGACGGCGCGCCGCTCGCGTCGAACCGCGCGGACGTGCGGGTGGTGAACCTCCCGCCCCGAGGCGCGCCGTGGACCATCGGCGAGAAGCGCAACGTTGGTGTGCGCGCGGCCCGCGGGGAGTACCTGGCCACGTGGGACGACGATGACGTTTCGCTCCCCGCGCGCCTCGCGGAGGAAGTGACCGCGGCGGAGGCGACGGCCGCAGACGTGATTCGCGCGGATGGGATGTACATCGCCGACGCGGGGTTGTCGCTGGCGGGCCGTTGCCAGCGAGGCACCAAGCGCCCCGTGATGGCCTCCGCGCTCGTGCGCCGCGACGCTGCGGTGCGGGCCGGCGGGTACCCCGCCGCGAACTACCTCGAAGACGCCGCGATGATCGAGCGCATCCGCCTCGTCGCGCGGCCGCGTCGTCACCCTCGCGGGGTGCCGCTGGTACGTCATGCGGCGGCACGGGACCAACGTCTCCCTCGACGGGGGCGAGGCGACGGACGAATACATGCAGGCCGCGTGCGACCGCTCGGTCGCCGCGGTCGCGCGAGAGCTTGAAGCGCTCAGGCGGGGCCCGGCGCGGAGGATGTGAGGGAAGGATGCTCGACAGGGCGAGGGATGGGGCACGGATCGGCTCGCGGGCGCGGCGTCCGTCGTGTGTTCGAGCACGCGCCAGCGTTGGCGCCGGGCTCGCGGCGTCGCCGTTTCCTCGCGCGGCGCGGTAGTGCGCTTCGCGCTGGCGGGCGCAATCGCGTGGACGGCCGACCGGATGGGGTACCCCACGGTCGCAACCGGAGCGTTCGCGGGCGCCTCGCTGGTGGGCGCGCTGGACGCAAGCGTCGCGCTGGTCGCGCGTACGCCGCGCCGCGTGGAGCCGCCGCCCGTCGCCGACCCGTCGCACCTCGGCGACCCGTGGCCGCCGCGCCCGCCCTACGGCGGATGATGATGCAGCGCTACGAGCAGTAGCCGTAACGGCCGTCTTCGTAGCGGACGCACGCGAGGCCGTAGGGGCAGGCCCCCGGGCCGGTGCACTCCAGGATGCACACGGGACGGACAAGCGTGGTGTCGCAGCGGGCCGTTACGCCGGAGGGAGGCGGCGGGCAATCCACGTCGCGCGTGCAGCGCCTGCCACACGTCCGCGTGCCGCCCTTGAAGCGCGAGCAGTCGGCGAAGGGGCCGCACTCCTCGGCGCTCACGCACGCGGCGTAGGCCATGGTGGCGGGGCACCGTACGCCGCCGATCTCGGCGCACGCGGCCGATGCGTTGTTGCTCGGGTAACACCCCCGCGCCCCGTCGCACCGGCGCTGCCCGCAGACGAAGCCCGTCCCGCAGTCTGCGTTTTGCGCGCACGCCGCGCAGGCCGAAGTGGGCGGAGCGGGCGGCGCGCATTCGCATCCGCCCCAGACAGCCAACGCCCCGTCGCACGTCTCCGTTCCGACTCTGCCGCCGAGACATTCGCACGCGCGCTGCCTCCCTCCGGGAGAGCAGTACTCATCCGGCTCGGGAGGCGCTCCGTCCCTGATCCGGTCGTCACGGCCAATACCGACGCACGCAGCGAGCACACCCAGAAACGCAACCCATCGCTTCACCGGTTTTGGTCTCCAGTCGAAGAGCGCCGGATACCCCGGGCCTTAGCGGCAGCGGGGCCCGGGGAGGAAGGCGCGCCGCCAGTGGGCGCGGGCTCCCCCTGTTGCGCCGAGACGTATGCTTTGACGGTGGCGAGGGGCGCACCGCCGCAGGAGACGGCGCAGTACGAGGGGCTCCAGAACGCGCGGCCCCACAACTTGCTGCGCACCTCCGGGAACTGCCGCGCACGCACGCGCCGCGACGACAACCCCTTGAGGTACTGCACCAGTTCCGCGAGCTGCACCTTGGGCGGGTACGCCACCAACAGGTGCGCGTGGTCGGGCTCCCACCCCGCTTCCGTGAGGTCGCAGCCGAAGCGGTCGCACACCTCGCGGAAGGTTGCGAGCATCACCTCCCACACGCGCGCCGTGATCGCCTTGCGCCGGTACTTCGTCACGAAGACGAGGTGAACGGCGAGCTTGAAGACGACGTGCGCGCCCGTCTGATACCCCTTGCTACCCATGCGCGCCTCCGATCACCGGGAGCGAGCGGCGCTGCGCGTACGCCTGTGCGACAGTGAGCCCGGCGACCTCTTCCAGCCCCTTGCGCGACTGGTGAACTGTGGAGCCGGTGCGCTGCTCAATCTCGACGTAGCGCGCGAAGAGTTCGGGGTTGTGGAGTGCTGCGTTGCGCGCGTCGCGCGCCGAACCGAGGATGCAGAACATGCAGCTAAGACGCTCGTTTCCGGCTGCATATGCAGGGTGCGGGGCCTCCCCTGCGTTCGCGATCGTGGCGAACACGTCGGCCGTGGTGAAGTGATGTACCGGGAGCCACTCGAACCACGCGCGGCCTCCCGTGGAGTAGCGGGTGCTCCGCTTGAACGTCGCCATGCCAGCGCGGCGGTGGCTCTCCGCGGCGCGCATCCCCATGCACGTCACGATGGCGCCGAAGCCGTGGGCGTCCGCGTAGCGGCGGGCTTCGCGCACCATCGGATCGCGCTTCAGATCGCTCGTGCACTGACGGTTCGCGGACGTGGGGAACGCGGGCGCGTGCGGGTACTTCGCGTGGCGGTGCTCCACGAGCTCAAGTAACGTCTTCGGCGCCTTCGCGACGACAAAGGGGAGGTGCTGCGCCGCGGCGCCATCGCGCGCGTGTTCCAACGCGCCCGGCCACTCGACCTCTCCGAGCGTGGCGTGCATCACGAGCAGTTGGGCGCGCGGGACGATGGCCGACACGAGGATGCGCTGGGCCTGCGAGTCCTTCCCGCCCGAGTCGTTCAGCACGAAGAGGGCGCCTCGGTCGATGAGCTCCAGAACCTTTGGAGGGGCCTTCAGGAACATCGAAACCTCTCAGTCGTGTTGTGGCCGTTGGGCCGTCGCTCGCAGGGGCCGAAGCCCCTGACATCGTCAGGGGAGCGCATCACGGCAACCTCCTCGGCGAAGTTCGCCACCCCGCCGCACGCGATCATCATCGCGCCACGTCGATGGGTCAACGCATTGATTTTTAATTGACTTTGTCGATATTGAATCAATAATCGCCGCCACGCTCGCACCTACACCCGCCGTGCGAGCGCGGAGGCACATGGACACCGACCCGCCCGCAGCGCGCGCCGCCACCCCCAGCGCGCCGGACCTCGACCCGTTCAACCCCCACATCATCGCGCGCGCCGGCATCCACGGCGTGTGCCCGGCGCACCGCGCCGAGAGGCCGTGTCGGCACTGCGTCGCGACGGCCGCGCCCCGCGCCCGGAAGGCAGGCGCCGCGTGATCCGTCGCGACATCATGCGCTTTCTCCGCGCCGTCGCCGCCTCGCCCTCCGAGCGAATCGCCCTCACGGGCGCGACACCGAGCAACGAATGGGTGACGGCGCACGATGCGACGTACGCGGGCCTCGTGCGCTTCGACCCGTGCGGCGTCGCCGCCGAATACGTGCTGACGGACAAGGGCCGCGCGTGCATCGCCGACGACGGCGCGCCCGAGACCGACCGCGGCGACCTCCCGCCCACCGCAAGCGGCGCGCTGTTCACGTACGCGCCCGACTTCTTTGCGCCGCCGCACGGGAGCGCCCGCGGCACCGTCGTGCGCGTCCGCCCGGCCGCCCGGCCCGAGTCGCCTGCGGCCTTCGCCTGCGGCGACTGCGACGGGAAGGGTCACTACCTCTGCGACGCCTGCGGCGACAGCAAGGGCGAGCTCTGCGAGCTCACGCACGACGACGCGCGGCACGTCCGCTGCGAGCAGTGCCAGGGGTGCGGGCGCCTGGAGGTCGACGGCGCGCCCGAGACCGACCGCGGCGACCTCCCGCCCGTCGAGGACATCGCGCAGGCGCCCATCCCGCCCGCTCCCGCGGGCTCCCTCGCCCGGATGCTCACCGAGCGCCCGGACGGGGACGAGCCCGACGCCGGCCCCGTCGAGGCGCCGCCCGTCCCGACGCCGCGCGAGCGTGCGGCCGTCGTTCTCGCCGCCGCGCTGGTGGCCGTCGCCGCGTGGTGCACGGCGGCGCGCGCGACCGCCAGCGTGGCGGCGCTCCCGCCGACGGTCGACATCCTTGCGGCCCTCGCAACGGCCCTCGCCGACCCCCGCCCGCGGGCGCTCGAATCGCTCCGCCTGCGCCTGGCCGCGTGGGTGCACGCCGCGGAGCGGCAGTGGTTCGCCAACCTGACCTCAACCGCGCCGCCGGCCTGCCCTTGGTCGACGCCCGCGCCGCGCTCGAACGCCTCCGCGCCGCCGACCGCGCGGCCCGCGGCACCGAGGCGCCCACGGGGAAGACCGTCGCCAACCTGCGCCGCGTGGCCGCAGCCGCGCCGCGGTCGCGGGTTTCGTTCGTGGTCAACGGCTACCCCACCGAGACCATCGTTGCGCTCTCGGCCGCCGCCGGTCACATCCTCGACCGGAGCATCCACCACGACGCCCGGCGCATCGCCGAGGCCATGCAGCGGGCCGACGTGACCGGCGAGGTGACGCCGTGACGGCCGCTCGCCTCGCATCGCGCCTCGACGCGCTCTCCGTCACCGTCGCGCAGTTCGTGGTGGCGTTCGTGTGCGCGGAGGCGGTGTACACCGTCACGCGCGACGACGCGCCGCCCGCGCCGTGGTGGCCCTGCGCGGGGTGTGGTTGCGGCCCGATGGGTTGCACCTCGCGTACGAGCCGGCGCTCTACGACTCGGTGATTATGTTCTGCGCGCCGCGGGGGCGCAGGAGCGCCGCTGCGACCAGCTCTCCGACCTCAACCGCTCGCGTGGGCCGGCGACGCGGATGCCGGGGCACGACGGCATCGCATGGCCCGCGGCGTCGGCCGCGTCGCTGGCGGAATGCCTCCCGCCCGCGGGGACGGTGCGCGCGGTGCAGTACCGGCGCAGGGGCTCTCCCCGCGCGCACGTTCGAGCGCATCGCCCACCTGAACGTGCGCTGCACGCGCCCGAGGTGGTTGCGGCAGGGCGCGGCTCCCGTCGAAGGCGAACCTGTCGCGCGTAAGCTGCAACTGCGCGGCGACGGGTGGCGCCTCACGATGGCCGCGCAGGGGCGCGAGGACATCGAGCGGCCCGCGTGATGCTCGACCCGGCGCGGCCCTTCGCGGCGGTGTGCGAGCATTGCGGCACGTCCGGCCACCGCGCCCCCCAGCTTGCGGAGATGATCGACGCGGCGACGGCCGCCGGTTGGGACGCGCGCGACGCCGACGACGGCGCCGCGTTGTTTCACCTGCCCGCCGTGCGGGGGACGCCTCGATGACCGCGCGCAACGCTTCGCGCGAGCCCTGCGCGCTCTGCCGCGACACCGCGGCGGTGTACCCGCTCGACTGCGCCGCCGTCGCGCCGAGCGGCGCCCGCATCGAGGCCGGCGCGCCCGTGTGCCTCGCGTGCGTGTTCAGCCTCGAAGACGCGCCCGAGACGCCCGGGGCCCTCGACCGGCGGAGCGCCGCGCGATGACCGCCGCCGCGCTCACGGCCGAACAGGTGTCGCTCGCGATCACCCTGCCCCAGCACGAGCCCGACCTCTACCAGACCGAGCGCGCCGAGCTCCGCGCGCTGGTGGGCGCGGGCTACGCCTGCGAGTGGCCGCCCTCGACGCGGCGCTACTGCCTCACGACGCCCGGCGCAAACGCCGTCATCGCGTGGTTGCGCCTGCACGGCCACGACGCCGCCGCCCGAGTCTTCGAGCGCGCGCGGGAGGCCGCCTGATGCGCGCCCGCGTCGCCTCGCGCGCCGCCGTGCTCGCGGCGTCGCTCCGCCCCGCTAACGACCAGGGCGCCGCGCTGCGCTCCGCCCTTCGCCACACCACCACGCGGCGCGAGCCGCACACGTTCGAGGAGATCACCACGTCATGAGCCGTTCACACAACCACGTCTGCCTCCTGGGGAACACGGGCAACGCGCCCGAGACCATCGAGGGGGGGATTTCGTTCTCCCTCGCCACCTCCGAGGAGTGGACCGACGACAACAACGAGAAGCGCAGCCGCACGGACTGGCACCGGTGCGTGATGTTCGGCAAGCGCGCCTCGCGCCTCGCGCAGTACATCCGCAAGGGCGCGCGCCTCATGGTTACCGGGAAGCTGCGCAGCAGCAGCTACACCGACGACAAGGGCGTTACGCGCCGCTCCGTGGACGTGGCGGTGTCGGAGGTGCACTTCTGCGACGGGCCGAAGCCGCGCGCGACCAGCAGCGACCACGGCGGCGACAGCGACATGCCGGGGGAGGAGTAGGCCATGGGGAAGCGCAAGCCCGAGCAGCAGCCCGCCGCCTTCGAGGCCATCGGCGCGCCCATCGCGCGCGATCTCGACGACGGTCACGCCGTCGTGGCCATCAAGCGCACCGTCGGCCACGTCGCGGCCCTGGCGTTCCACCTCGGGGACGCGAAGCACCAGGACGGCCGCACCGCCGAAGTGCTCGGGGCGCTCCCCGGCGGAATCCTCGTGACGGTCACCCGCGCGGGCGCGGAGCCCTTCGTCGCGACGTTCACCACGGAGGCCCTCGTCCGCGCCGCCTTCGCCGCCGAGGAGGCCCACCGCGCCCCGGAGGACACCGCGCCCGCCGCTCCGCTCTCGCCCGAGGAGATGAACACCCGGACCGCCCGCGGCGCGCTCCGCGAGGCGGCGAGCGAGGGCGGTTTCGTGCCCTCCACCGACCACGGCGCGCGCGTCGCGCGCGGCCTCGCCGCGGTGGGCTACGTCATCGCGTCGCACGAGCGGCCGCTCTACGCCACCCACACCCGCGCGGTGTACCGCGCCACCGAGGCGGGCCGCGCCGCCCTCGCGCGCCTCGACGCCGAGCAGGCCGCCAGCGCCAACGAGGTGCGGGGATGACCGCCGCCGAGACCATCGAGGCGCGCCGCGCCTACCTGCGCGGGCTCGCCTGGGACGGGACGATGCGCGTGCGAGACTTCGCCCGCGTCGTCCTGCGCTCGCCCTCGAACCGAGCACGGGACTACGCCGCGGGGTTCCTCCTCGACGCGGTCGCGCGGGCGTTCGTGCCCGGCTGCAAGGTGGGCCCGGTGCTCACCCTCTGCGGGCCCCAGGGGACGGGCAAGTCGCACGCGCTGCGAGTCCTCGCGGGCGACGGCTACGCCGACGTGACCGCGCGCTACCTGCTCCGCCCGCCCGGCGCGTGGGTCATCGAGGCGCAGGACATCGAGACGATGGGCGACGCGGCGCGAAAGGGATTCCTCCTCGCCACCGAGGACACCCACCGCCCGCCGCTCGCCAGGACCACGACGCGCGAGCCGCGCGCGTACGTGATCGCCGTCACCACCAACGACGCCGCATGGACGCGCGGCTCCCGGCGTATCGCCGTCGTGCCGATCACGGAGCCCATCAACGTGGCGCTGCTCACCACCTGGCGCGATCAGCTCTGGGCCGAAGCCGTGCACCTGCACCGGCTGTCCGGGGGTGCGACGTGATGCGCCGCGCCCTCGTGTGCCTCTTCGCCCTCGCGGCCCTCGCGGGGTGCGCCCCCCTCGACGACGCACCGCCCGCGTGCGAGGCCGGCGCGACGCGCACGTGCGCCCGGTGCCGCGCGGGCTCCCTGCGCACCAACCTCCCCGGCGTCGAGGCGTGCGAGCGCGACGACGACGGCGGCCCGCTCGCGTGGGGCCCGTGCCGCTGCGGAGGGCCCACGCGATGAACGCGCCCGCCAAGGCCGCCGGCCCGTGGCCGAGCACCTCCGCCGACCACGCGCGCCTTTACAACGCATCCCACGCGGGGACGACGTACAGCGCCTCCGTGGTCGACGCCGAGCGCCGCCGCTGGAACGGCCCCGCGCGCGACCACGCGGCCGACGCCATCGACGACGCGCGGAACTTCGAGCGGGCGAACGTGGGGGCGGTGGTGTTCATCGTCGAGACCACGGCGCGCGCCTACGCCATCACGCCCGAAGGGACGCTCGCGCGATGACCGGCCACGCCGACCTCCGCGCGTTCCTCGCGCGCCCCGCGACCGCGACCGCCGCCCGCCGCCCCGACGGCGCGCGGCCGTTCGACCCGCACGCGCCCATCATCGCCACCACCGGGCAACGCGCCTTCCTGGTGGGCGACGGCCAGCGCCGCTGGAACGTCGCGCCGCTCATGCGCGGCCGCATCGGCCGCGTGGTGCACCTCGGCGCGCGCCTCGCGGTGTACCTGCACGTCCCCGCGGTGCGCCACGGCGGCAACGTCGAGGCCGCCGCCGCGCGCGGGCGGTACCTCAACGCCCGCGTGACCGTGCGGCGGGACTTCGAGGGCCGCGCGCCCGACGGCCCGCGCGTCGCCGGGGTCGTGTCGCAGGTGAAGGGGCTCACCTTCGCGGTGGTGTTCAAGGTGCTCGTGCAGACGCGCGACGCGGAGAGCCTCGCGGAGCTCGACCGCGCCGCCGCGATGGAGCCCGCGCCGTGAAGCACGCAGACCCCCAGGTCGAAGCGCTGCGCGCATCTTCGCCCTGCTCGCGCGCCACGCGGCCGCGCAGGGGGAAGGAAGCGCGCGGCGTGAATGGGCACGTCGGGCAGGCCCGCGGGCGGCGGCTGGTGGCGCAGCTCACGGAGCTCGGCATCGGCGAGGCAACGCAGCCGTGGGAATGGCCCCCGCGGCGCGCGCCCTACTTCCTCGACTGCGGCGCTTTCACCTTCTGGAAGCACGGCAAGCCGTTCGACCGGCGCGCGTTCGCGCGCGCGGTCGCGGCCGCGTTCGTGCACCCGATCCGCCCCGATTGGGTGGTCCTGCCCGATGTCGTCGCGGACGCCGCGGCCACGTTCGATCTCTCCGCGGAAGACCTCCCGACCCTCGCCTGTCTCGGGTTCACGCTCGCGTTCGTAGTTCAGGACGGCATGAGCCCCGAGACCTTCCCCCTGTGGGATCACGTCGCGGTGGTGTTCGTCGGGGGCTCGCTCCGCTGGAAGCTCGACACCGCGCCCGCGTGGTGCCGCGCCGCGCGGGAACGCGGCAAGCGCTGCCACATCGGGCGCATGGGCTCCGCGCGGCGCGTGCGTTGGGCGCGCGCGATCCGCGCCGACTCCGTTGACTCGTGCGTGCCGCTCTGGAGCGAGCGGAAGCTGAACCAGTGGACCGGGGCCCTCTTCGACCCCGAGCCGCAACAACTGCAATTCGGGTGGACGCCGCCGCCCGCAACCCAACTGAGGGCCCATGCTCGCCACGCTGCAACGTAGGTACACCTTCGAGGCTTCGCACCGACTGCCGTACGTGCCCGAGGGGCACAAGTGCGGGCGCGTCCACGGACACAGCTACCGCGTCACGGTGCTGGTGCGCGGCCCGGTCAACTCCGCCGGGATGGTGTGCGACTTCGCCGACGTGGACGCCATCGCGCGCCCCGTCGTCGCGGATCTCGACCACCGCCACCTCAACGAACTCCTCCCCAACCCGACCTCCGAACTTCTCGCCCTGTGGTTGCTGCGCAAGCTCGCGGCCGTCCCGCACCTCTACGCGGTGACCGTGGCCGAGACCGAGCGATCCGCCGCGACCGTGACCGTGGACGACGCGGGCCCGCTGGCGGGCAACGGCGCGGCGGAGAAGGGCGCGGCGTGACCGTCGTGATTCTTCCTGCCGAGAACTCGCCCCGCGCCGCCGCCGCGCGGTAGCGTTTCGGCCCGATGGGCCGCGTTGCAATCTACGCCAGAGTCAGCACCGACGACCGCGCCGTCGCCCTCGACGCGCAGGAGGCAGGCGCCCGCGCGTGGGCGCACCGCGAGGGGCACGCGGTCACCCACGTGTACCGCGAAGACGGCGTGTCCGGCGCCGAATGGGTGCGCCGCCCCGAGCTCACCCGCCTCCGCGCCGACGCCGCGCGCACGCCCCGCCCGTGGGACGTGCTGGTGGTCCGTGACCTCGACCGCTTGGGGCGCGACGCCTTGGCGCTCCCCGTCCTCATCGACGACGTGACCCGCGCCGGCGCGACGGTGGTGGAATGGTCGACGGGCCGCCCCGTCCAGCTCACCGGGACGGACCTTCTGATCACGACCCTCCGCGCCGGCCTCGCGCAGCTCGAACGCGAGGCGATCGTGCACCGGACGCGCACGGCGCTACAGCAGCGGGCCGAGCGGGGCCAGGTCACCGGCGGGCGCGTCTACGGGTACCTCAACGTGCGGACGCCCGCGGGCGTCCACTACGAGCCCCACCCGATCGAAGCGCCGACGGTGCGGGAGATGTACGAGCGCCACGCCCAGGGCGAGAGCGCGCGCGCGATCGCCCGCTCCCTCACCGCGCGCGGCGTCGCGGCGCCCCGCGGCTCGCCCTCGTGGGCGCCGGCCACGGTGCACGCCATCCTCCGCAGCGAGCGCTACCGCGGCGCGGCGACGTGGGGCCGCCTCGGCGCGGAGTACGACCGGGGCGAGCGCAAGACCGTGAAGCGGTCGGACGTCATCACCTACCAGGTGCCCGCCCTGGTGTCGCCGGAGCTCTGGACGGCGGCGCAGGGGCGGAGCGCGCCCGCCAGGGCCGCCAGCGGGCGCCGTAGCGTCCTGTCGAGGGAGCCGCGGTACCTTCTGGTGGGCCACACCCTGTGCGGGCACTGCGGCGGCCCCCTCGCGTCGTGGCGCACCACCCGCGGGTCCGGGCCCATGGCGGCCGGCGGGCGGACGGTCGTGCAGACCTACCGTTGCGGGTGGCGCGCCCTGCGCGGGCCCGAGGCGTGCGCGGCGGCGTACATGCGGCCCATGGAGC
>JAXLYI010000059.1:0-34256 GCA_046351555.1 Polyangiales bacterium | reverse complement strand
GCCTCACCGCAGCCCGTGGCGCTTCAGCTTGTCCAGCAGCGTCATGCGCGACACCCCGAGGCGCCGCGCGGCCTCCGACTGGTTGCCGTTGCACGCCGCGAGCGCCCGCTCGATGAGCCCCCGCTCGTAGGCCGCCACCTCCTCGCGCAGCCCGCCCGTCGCGCCTGCCGCGGGCGTCGCCCCGTCGAGCCGCGCGAGGGCCTCCGGGCCGATCGCGCCGCCCTCGGAGAGGGCGAGGATGCGGGCGACGGCGTTCTCCAGCTCGCGGACGTTGCCGGGCCACGGGCGGGCCGCGAGCGCGGCGACGAGCGCGTCGGTGAAGCGCGCGTCGGGCAGGTCGAAGCGGGCGGCGTACTTGCGCCGGAAGTGGTCGACGAGCCGAGGGACGTCGTCGCGCCGCTCGCGCAGCGGAGGAACCGTGAGCTCCACCACGGCGAGGCGGTAGTAGAGGTCCTCGCGAAACGCGCCCGCGGTGACGGCCGCGCGGAGGTCGCGGTGGGTCGCCGCCACCACCCGCACGTCGACGCGCTCGACGCGCGCCGCGCCCACGGGCTGGATCTCGCCCTCCTGCAGCGCCCGCAGCAGCTTCGCCTGCGTCGCGAGCGGGAGCTCGCCCACTTCGTCGAGCACCAGCGTGCCGCCGTCGGCCTGCGCGAAGTACCCGCGCCGCGCCGCCACCGCGCCCGTAAAGGCGCCCTTCGCATGCCCGAAGAGCTCGGCCTCGGCGAGGTCCGCGGGGATGGCAGCGCAGTTGAACCGAACGCACGGCCCGTCGCGCCGCGGCCCCTCCGCGTGGAGGAGCGACGCCACCAGCTCCTTCCCCGTCCCCGTCTCCCCGCGCAGCAACACCGGAACTTCCCGCCGCGCCACCCGCCGCGCGTCATCGAGCAGGCGTCGGAAGGCCGCGCTCTCGCCCACCAGCGGGCGGCCGATCGCGCGCTCCGTGTCGAGTCGGTGCGCGCTCCGGCGCAGCGCGCGGGCCTCCACCGCGCGGGCCACGACGGCGCGCAGCTCGTCGAGCGCGAAGGGCTTCGTGAGGTAGTCGTAGGCGCCGAGCTTCATCGCCTGGACGGCGCTCCGCTCCGTCCCCCGCGCCGTCAGGAACACCACCGGGAGATCACCGTCCACCCCCCGCGCCTCCGCGAGCAGCGAGAGCCCGTCGCGGCCAGGCATCGCGAGGTCGGTCACCACCGCGTCGACCGCCGCGAGGTGCGGCGACGCCGCGTCGGGGTGGGCCGCCTCCACCACCGCGTGCCCCACGGACTCCAGCGCCTCGCGCACGGTGAATCGCACGGCGGCCTCGTCGTCGCAGACCAGCACCGTCCCCGTCACGACGCGCCCCCGTCGGCGAGCGTGAGCCGCGCGCGCGTCCCCCGGCCCGGCGCGCTCTCGAACGCGAGCGAGCCCCCGTGCTCCTCCGCGACGCGGCGCGCGAGCCTCACGCCGAGCCCCGTCCCCCCCGCGCGCGTCGTGAAGAACGCCTCGCCCGCCCGCCCCGCCACCTCGGGCGCCATCCCGCGCCCCCGGTCGTCGACGGTGATGGTGACCGCGCCGCCTTCGCGCGCCCAGGTGACGGTGACCGCGCCGCCCGCGTCGCTCGCCTCGAGCGCGTTGAGCGCGAGGTTGAGCACGGCTTCCTTGACGCGGCGCGGGTCGAGCGCGGCCTCCACCGCGGGGCCGCCGACGGTGAGCGCGACGCCCGCGCGCTCGGCCCGGACGGCGAGCAGGTCGAGCAGCGGACCGAGCAGCGCGCCGAGCTCGACGGGCTCGCGCGCGAGGGAGCCGAGCGGCCGCGAGAAGCTGAGGTAGTCGCGCAGGATGGCCTCGATGCGCGCGACCTCGCCGCCCATCACCTCCAGCCGCCTCCGGTCGCCCGGCGACTCGGCCTTCTCCGCGAGCAGGTCGGCGAGGCCCTTGATGGCGGTGAGCGGGTTCTTGATCTCGTGGGCCACCTGCGCGCCGAGCGACTCCATCGCGCGGTGCCGCGCCTCGGCCACCGACAAGAGCTCCTCGCCCGCCCGCACCAGCGCGTCGCGGGCGCCCGCGTAGGCGTCGGTGAGCCCCGCCACGCCCGTCCACAGCAGCGTGACCGTGGTGAGCGAGCTCACCAGCGCCATCGGCCGCGCCACCGCCGCCGGCAGCGGCGCGAACGGAACCCCCGCCGGCAACAACGCCAGCGCCGCGAGCGCGACGCCGAAGCCCGCGAGCAGCGCGCGCCCTTCGCGCCCGCGCCCGAAGGCGGCGAAGCCCACGACGGTCGGCGCGAAGAGCACCGGGACGAGCGGGCTGGCGAGCCCGCCGGTGGCCGCCGTCCCCGCGGTGACGCCGACGAGCGTGACGGCGAGCGACGCGAGGAGCCCGCGCGCGGTGACGAGCACGGTGCGGCTCCGCCACGCCTCCCACGTGAAGAAAAGCAGGAGCGCGGTGAAGCCGGTGAGCACCGCGGCCGCCTGCCGTCGCGGCGCGGGGCTGGCGAGGAGGAGCGCGGACTGCGCGGCGACGGCGGGCGCGACGATCCAGGGGCGGGCGCGGAGGAAGGCGGTCCCCACGGCGCGGAGCTGCGCGAGGCGCGACGGGGCGGCGGTGGTCACGGCGCGAGCGTATCGCAAGCGGCGCGCCGCGCAGACGACGCGGCGCAGGCGAGGGCGGCTGTCAGGCGCACCGTCAGGGCTGTACGGCGGTCCGTCAGGCCTCGCTCGCTGGCGCGCAGAAACACCGGGGACTCGCGCGCGGCACGCCCCGTGGAGAGGCCCCGCCGCCAGAAGGAGCCCTCGCCACCATGAACGCCTCGCCCGCCCCCCTCGCCGTCCCCCACACCGCGCCCACCGACCACCGCCCCGTCTGGATCGCCCTCGCGCTGTGGGCCACCGCCGCGATCGTGTTCGCGCTGTCGGGCGCGCTCGCGCACCTGCCGCCGCCCGCCGTCGCGCCGCTCATCTGGGCGCCGGTGATCGCCTTCGTCGTCGCGTACCGCCGGAGCGAGGCGCTGCGTGGTTTCGTCCGCGACCTCGACCTGCGCGCGCCGGTGCTCTTCCACGTCGTGCGGGTGTACTACGGCGCGGCCTTCCTCACGGAGCTCGCGGCGGGGCGCATCCCCGAGCTCTTCGCGCGCGTCGCGGGGCCCGGCGACATCGCCGCGGGCCTCCTCGCGCTGCCCGCGGCGCTCCTCGTGACCCGCCGCGACCGCGCCTCCCGCGCCCTCACACTCGCGTGGAACGCCTTCGCCCTCGCCGACATCCTCGCGGTCATGGTCACCGCGCAGTACACCCTCTTCGCGCTGCGCGACCGGCGGCTCTTCGACGCCTTCCTGCGCGCCCCCTTCGCCTTCCTGCCGGTGCTGGTGGTGCCGTTGGTGCTCGTCACGCACGGCGTCGTCTTCCTCCGCCTGCGCCACGCCGCGCGCTAGACGAGCGACGAGACCGCAAGGGCGCAAGGAGCGCAAGGGACGGAAGAACGTGAGGCCATCGGCCCTACCTCCCTTTTCCCCTCATCACCTCCTGACCCTTGCGCCCCTTGCGCCCTTGCGGTTTCGCCGCCCGCCGCTCGCGCCCTCAAATCCCCTCGCCGTCGGCGTGCGCCTCCTCGCGCTCGACCACCCGGCCTCCCTCCACCGTGAGCCGCCACCGCACGCCGCGGGCGAGGAGTTCCTTCGTGTAGAGCGACTCCGGCGACAGCCGCCGCGCCACCGCCACCGACACGCTGGTCGCGAGCAGCAGCGGCAGCGCGATCGCGTAGTCCCCGGTCATCTCGAACGCCAGCACCGCGGCCATCACCGGCGCGTGCGTGGTCGCCGCCACCGCCGCGGCCATGCCCACCAGCGCGTAGCCGCCCGGCGCGCTCACCGTCAACCCCACCACCCGCAGCCCCGCCGCGAAGAGCACCCCGACCCCGCCGCCGAGCAGCATCGTCGGCGTGAACACCCCGCCCGGCGAGCCCGACGCCACGCTCGTTGTCGTCGCGACGAGCTTCGCCGCCAGCAGCACCGCGAGCGCGCCGAGCGCGTATCGCCCGTCGAGCACCGCCCGCAGCGGCTCGGCCCCGTTGCCCGCCACCGCCGGCATCACCGCGAGCACCGCGCCCGTCGCCAGCGCCCCGAGCGCCGGCCGCCACGGCAGCGGGAGCGACGGCCGCCGGAAGAGCGCTTCGCCCGCGCCCAGCAGCCGCAGGAAGCCGTGCCCCGCCACCGCCGCGAGCGCCCCGAGCAGCGCGAACGCCGGCAGCTCGAACGCGCTCCCCGTCACGAACGCGCGGCGACCGAAGAGCGGCGCGTCATCCCCGAGCGAGCGCGACACCACCGACGCGACCACCACCGCGACGAGCACGGGCGCGAGCGTCTCCAGCGCCGCCACGCCGATCACCACCTCGACGACGAAGAGAACCGCCGCGATCGGCGTGTTGTACGCGGCCGCGAAGCCCGCGCCGGCGCCCGCGGCCACCAGCACCCGCGCGTCGCCCGCGCTCGCGCGAAGCCACCGCCCGCTCGCCTGCCCGAGCGCCGCGCCGAACTGGATCAGCGGCCCCTCGCGCCCGAGCGATCCCCCGAAGGCGATCGCGCAGAACGACCCCAGGCACTTCGCCAGCGTCACCCGCATCGAGAGCCGGACGCGCCCGAGCACCGCGGCCTCCATCACGTCGCCCACGCCGTGGCTCGACGGGAGCTTCGCCGCCGCCACGCCCACCACCCCCGCGAGCAGCCCGCCCAACGCGGGGACGAGCAGCCGCGCCGCGGGCGGGAGCGACGCCGCCGCGCCCACCGCGTCGGGCGCGCCCGTTGCCGCCCGGTAGAGCCACCCCAGCGCGCCGCGGAAGGCCACCGCGAACGCGGAAGCACCGAGCGCGGTGACGAGCAGCCCCGCGGCGAAGCGGGCGGTCACCGTGGGGGGCGGGCGGGCCATCGGGCGGGAGTGTAGGGCGGCGACGCGCGTTTCGGTCGCCCTCGACGCGATCGCTACGTCACGACGCGCAGCGCGGCGGGGCGCGCCTTGCGCTCGGCGACGAAGGCCCGGAGCGTGTCGACCATGTACGCCCGCGCGGCCTCGGAGAGCCCCGGGAAGACGCCGATCCAGAAGCTGTGGGACATCACGGTGTCGGTGTTGGCGAGCTCGCCCGCGACGCGGTACGGGGGCGGGAGGCCCTGCGCGGCGCGGTCTTCCGCGAGGCGGGTGAGGGCGGGCTGGCGCACGAGGTTGCCGGCGAAGAGCATCCGCGTCTGGATGCGCTTCGACTCCAGGTGGGCGACGGCCTCGTCGCGCGTGAAGGGCGCGCCGGGCCTCACCGTGAGCATGAAGCCGAACCAGCTCGGGTCGCTCCCCTCGGTGGGCTCGGGGAGCACGAAGACGTCGCCCATGTCGGCGAGCGCCTCGCGGAGGAAGCGCCAGTTGACCCGACGCGCCTCGCCGAAGCCGTCGAGCTTCGAGAGCTGCGCGTGGCCGACGGCCGCCTGCATGTCGGTGAGCTTCAGGTTGTAGCCGAGGTGGCTGTACGTGTACTTGTGGTCGTAGCCCTGCGGGAGGTCGCCGAGCTGCCACTGGAAGCGCTTGCCGCAGGTGTTGTCGACGCCCGACGCGCACCAGCAGTCGCGGCCCCAGTCGCGCAGGCTCTCCACCACCTTGAGCATCTCCTCGGTGCGGCACAGCACCGCGCCGCCCTCGCCGGTGGTCATGTGGTGCGGGGGGTAGAAGCTCAGCGTCGCGAGGTCGCCGAAGGTGCCCGTCTTGCGGCCCTTGTAGAGCGAGCCCGACGCATCGCAGTTGTCCTCGACCAGCCAGTACCCGTGGCGCTCGCAGAAGGCCGCGACGGCGTCGAGGTCGAAGGGGTTGCCCAGCGTGTGGGCGATCATCACGGCCTTGGTCTTCGCCGACCGCGCGGCGTCGAGCTTCGCGACGTCGACGTTGTACGTCGGCAGCGTGATGTCGACGAACACCGGCACGGCCCCGAGCTGCATCATCGGCGCGACCGTGGTGGGGAAGCCCGCGGCCACGGTGATCACCTCGTCGCCCGGGCGCAGGCGCCGGTCGCCCCAGGCGGGGGAGGTGAGGGCCGCGGTGGCGAGGAGGTTGGCGCTCGACCCGCTGTTGACGAGGCGGGCGCCGTGCAGCCCGTACCAGCGCGCGAGGTCGGCCTCCAGCCTGCGGTGCCAGCGCCCCGCCGTGAGCCAGAACTCCAGCGACGACGAGACGAGGTTGACCATCTCGTGCTCGTCGTAGACGCGGCCG
The DNA here is from genome assembly GCA_046351555.1 of Polyangiales bacterium. GTDB lineage: Bacteria > Myxococcota_A > Polyangia > Polyangiales > CAISKJ01. The sequence continues at coordinate 28,041 of JAXLYI010000059.1, read as the reverse complement.
GCGTACTTCACCGGCGTGCGCCCCGCGGTGAAGCGCGACTCCTCCTCGTTGCGCAGGCGGGCGATCTGGCGGACGCGGTCGAGGATCTCCGCGGTGAGCTTCTTCTCGAGGTCTTCTTCGGCCATACGGGGTGCTGCTTCGGCTCCGTGCGATGCGGGGCGCGGCGGGCGCGTTCAGCGTTCGCCGCGAAGGGCGCGGACGCTACCCCGGAACCCGCCGCCCCGGGAAGCCGCCGCGACGCTCGCTTTTCGCGCGGGGCTGGTCTAGACACGGCAGCGTGCGGTGGCTCCTCGCGGCGTTGGCACTGGTCTCCGTGGCGTCGTGCGCCACGCCGCAGCGGCCGAGGCGCTCGCGGCGGGCCCACGGTGCCGTCAACGGTCGCCCGCCCGGCTGCCCGGTGCGCGCGGGCGGAGTGTCCTTCGAGCGCGAGGGGCAGAACCGCGTCGAGCAGATGGCCTTCGACATCGGCCACGTCTGCGTCCGCTTCACCGACGGCACCGCCCGCTGCCTCGGCGAGAACACCCACGGCGAGCTCGGCGTCGCCCGCCGCGGCGAGGTGATCCGCGAGCCCGTCGCCCTGCGCGGCCTCGGTCGCCTCGCCGAGATCACCGTCGGCCGCCGCCTCACCTGCGGCCGCCGCCGCGACGGGACCGTCCGCTGCATCGGCAGCCCCGAAGGCGGTCAGCTCGGCACCGGCGGCCTCCCGTCGCCCGATGAGCGAGGCGTCGCGCTCCCCGTTCAGGAGCTCACCGGCGCCTCGCAGCTCTCCACCAGCCTCGGCTCCACCTGCGCGCTGGTGAGCGGCGCGCTCTTGTGCTGGGGGCGCGAGTTCGACGCGCGGGCGACGCCGCTCGGGGGCGTGTCGGGCGTGGCGGAGTTCGACCTCGACGGGCTCTTCCACGGCTGCGCGCGCTTGAACAACGGCGCCGTCCGCTGCGGCCGCTTCGCGCGCGACGTCCCCGTCGCCGGCGCCACGCAGATCGACGCGGGCGCCTCCCACGCCTGCGCGCGCCTCGCCGACGGCACCGTGCGCTGCTGGGGCTTCAACTCCAGCGGTCAGCTCGGCGCGCTCGCCCCCACCGCGGACACGTACACGCCCGTCGACCCCGGGCTCCGCTGCGTCACGCAGGTGGCCGTCGGCGGCGACCACACCTGCGCCCTCGTCACCGACGGAACCGTCCGCTGCTGGGGCGGCAACCACTTCGGCCAGCTCGGCACCGGCACCGTCACCGACCGCCCCACCCCCGTCGCCGTCGCCGGCGTGATGAACGCCGTCCGCATCTTCGCCGGCCCCGGCACCTCGTGTGCGCTGCTGGAGGAAGGCGACCTGCTCTGCTGGGGACAGAGCCTCTGGCTGCCGGGCGCGCTCCCGTCCGTGCTCACGCGCCCGACCGACGTGCGGTGGTGACGGTCACCGGCAGCAGGTGAGCTCGTCGAGGCGGCGCGGCTCGCACGCGATGACGCGACCGCGCGCGTCGGTGCTCACGTGGCACGTCGCCTCGAGCATCTGCCGCAGTCGCTCGCGCCCGCGCTGCACGCGGGACTTCATCCCCGACGGGGAGACGCCCGCGCGGGCCGCGGCCTCGGCCATCGTGAGGCCCTCGAGCTCGGTGAGCGTCACGGCCTCGCGGTAGGGCTCCGGCAGCAGCTCGACGAGCGTGCGGACGTACCGCGCCACCTCGCGCTCCACGGACTCGCGCGCGGCCTCGACCTCGGCGTCGGCGGCGGCGTCGCAGGGCTCGTCGGCGCCCTCCTCGCGGCCCGCGGCGCTCGGGTGGCGGGCGCGGCCGCGGTGGTAGTCGGCCACCGCGCTGCGGGCGACGCGCCAGGCCCACGCGCCGAAGCGCTCGCCGTCGCGCACCGTGTCCCGCCGCCGGTGGATGCGCAGGAGCGCGTCGTTGAGCACGTCGCCCACGTCGCCCGCCGGGACGCGCCGCGCCACCAGCGGGCGCAGCGCGTCGGAGAGCTCGCCCCAGCGCCCGGCGTCCATCAGGCGCAGCACCCCGGCGCGCAGCAGGAGGCCGCCCCAGGGCGCACCGCCTCGATGGTGGCGCTCGCGACGTACTCCTCCGCGCGCGTCCCCGGCGCCCACTCGGCGATGAACGCTCGGCTCTCGGGCTTCACCGCCACCCGCACCGAGGTGAAGCCCGCCTCCGTGAGCCAGCGCTCGACGTCGGCCGCCAGCGCCGCCCCCGCGACGCACGCGGAGATGGCCTCGGCCTGCGCGCGGAGCGCTTCGGGGATGGGCTGGAGCGCGACCACATCGGAGATCGCCAGCCGCCCGCCCGGCTTCAGCGCCCGGAAGGCCTCGCGGAAGACGGCGGGCTTGTCGGGCGAGAGGTTGATCACGCAGTTCGACAGCACCACGTCGACCGTCCCGTCGGCCACCGGCAGGCGCTCGATCTCGCCGAGGCGGAACTCCACGTTCGCCGCGCCGACCTTGCGCGCGTTCTCCCGGGCGCGGGCGAGCATCGAGGGGGTCATGTCGACGCCGATCACCCGCCCCGCCGCGCCCACCTGGCGCGCCGCGAGGAAGCTGTCGAAGCCCGCGCCCGAGCCGAGGTCGAGCACGGTCTCGCCCGGACGGAGGGCGGCGATCGCCTGCGGGTTGCCGCACCCGAGCCCGAGGTTGGCACCTTCGGGCGCGGCGGCCATCTCCTCGGCGCTGTAGCCGAGCGCGGCCGACGCGTTGGGGTTGGCGCCGCAACACCCGGGGGCGCAGGCGGACACGGGGGCCTCGGCGATGCGGCCGTAGTGGTCGCGGACGAGGGTGCGGATTTCGTCGGGGGTGTTCTCGCTCATGGTGGGCTCCTTCTACCCGAGAAGACGCCGCACCCTCCCGGCGGACGCAGGAAATCGACGCGCACCACGCCCGGCACCGGTTGCGCCGCGGCGCCCCGCGGGACGATCCTCCCGCGCCGTGGGCCGCCCCCGTCCGACCGCCGTTGCGCCCGCGCTGGCCGCCGCCCTCGCCGCGTCGCCCGCCGTCGCCCAGACGCCGACGCCCTGGCGCCTGGAGTACGTCGTCGACCCCGCCGCCGCGCGCTGCCCCGACGCCCGCGCGTTCACCGAGCTCGTCGGCGCGTCGCTCGGCCTGCGCGAGCCCTTCGCCGCCGCCGCGCCCTCCATCGTCCGTGTCGAGCTCGCCCGCCGCGGCGCGTCCTTCGTCGGCTCGTACACCACCGCGCGCGACGGGGCCGCGCCCTCCGCGCCCCGCGCGTTCACAGGCCCGCGCTGCGAACGCGTCGTCGACGACCTCGCCCGCTCCGTGGGCATCGTGCTCGACCCGCTCGCCCTCGTCCGCGCCGCGAGCCCGCCGCCCCCACCGCCTCCTCCGCCCCCACCGCCACCGCCTCCTCCGCACCCGGAAGACGTCGTGCCGCAGGCGACGCCGCGCGAGCGCCCGCCGCCCGTCGAGCTCGACGTCCCGCCGTCTCCTCCGCCCCCGACGTCGCCCCCGCCGCGCCCGTCGCCGTCGCGGGTGCGCGTGCTGGTGGGCGTGGCGGGCGGCGCGTCGCTCGGCGCGGTCGACGCGGCGGCGCCGGCGCTGTGGCTCCGCGTGGGGCTGCGGGTGTCGCGGTGGTCGATCGCCGCGGAGGTTCGCGGCGACCTCCCGGTGTCGCGCGCGATCACGGGGCTCGCGGACGCGCGGGTCGAATCGTCGGCGCTGGCGGGGGCGCTCGTCGCGTGCGCGCACTTCGGCGTCGCGTCGGCCTGCGCGCTGGCGGGGGCGGGGGGCGTCTACCGGAGCGCGTCGGGCGTGGCGGCCCCGTCGCCGGGCGCCGAGCCCTGGGCGTTCGCGGGCGCGCGCGGGGGCCTCGCGTGGGCGCTCTCGTCGCGCTGGTCGCTGACGGGCGCGGTCGACGTGCTCGCGGCGCTGGTCCGCCCCGTCCCCTCGCTCGCGACGGAGGCCGGGCAACCCACCGCCCTCTGGTCGCCGTGGCCCGTCCACGTCGCGGTGGCGGTCGGCGCGCAGGTGGCGCTCCCCTGACGGATGTTTTCGCGCGACAGGGCCGCGCGGGCGCGTCTACGATCGCGCCCATGCTCCACGTGTTCGTCGCCACGATCGCCCCCGGCCGCGACCCCGACAAGCTCCTCTCGGAGGAGACGCTCCAGGAGACGCAGGCGCAGGTCATGACGCCCGAGGAGGCCGCCGCGGTGGGCTTCACTGGCGTGGCGGTGCCCGAGGGGCGAGAGGTTCGCGTCATCGCGGTGGCCGCGCGCGACGCCCGCTGGATCCACCGGGCGCTCGAGGCCAACCCGGGGGTCACCAGCTACAAGGTCAGCGAGATCGAGTAGCCGTCGGGTTTGGTGACGCGTCTGATCGCGGCGCCGTGTGCCGGTGCCGTTCGGTCAGCGCGTCTGCTCGCGGTGCCGAGTGCCAGTGGGTTCACCGGACGCGTTCGATACGCCCCGAGTGCCCAGGGTTCGCCCGCCCGCCCTGGCTAAGGGGTTTAGGCTCACCCTGGGCTACGGGCATGGGAGCATCCGCCCGGTGGCGGATTCCGGGAGCTGGTGCGCGCTGCGGGCGTTGCACGTCGCCCCGTCGCCTCGTTGGGAGCCCGGTACAGACCGGGCAATCCCATGCCCGTAGCCCAGGGTGAGCCTAAACCCCTTAGCCAGGGCGGGATAGATGCATTCTTCTTCCCTTCCTCCCCCTCGAGACTCGGCGTCGACGGCGACGGCGTCGACGCTGGACGCCTTGTGGCATTTCGACGGCGGCGGAGGACCGCGCCTCCGCGCCCTTCGGCGTGGGCCCTGCGGCGGCTCGGACTTCTTGCGACGCACGCGGGGCTTGGGGACGGGCGGTCGACGGTGACGAACTCGGACGGACGACGCGAGCATGGAGATCTCTCGTGCGATGACGCACGCCGGACGTGGACCGGAACCTCGAACGGGGCGAAGGCGAGCTACGACTCAATCAGCCGCTCACCGTCCGCGGTCGAACGGGGCGCAAGCTGGGTACGAAGAGATCCGACGGCGCACCGGTGACGAGCTCGCGCGGCAAGCCGTGGGCTCCATAGCACTCGCTCGGTCCGCGGATCTCATGCGGGGATGATGGCGTGCTCTTCGCGCGCTCGGGGCGCAGGTGACGGTGCGAATCTCGTCGCGGCCGGTCACTCCTCGGTCGACGCGGCGCCCCTCGGGCGCGGGCTTGCCGCGCGCCGGGCGCGGGTCCGCCGGAAGATCTTGTGCTCGGCGCGCGATGGCGGACTGCTCGTCGGCTGGCGCGCCGTCTCCTCGCTGGCCTGCCCGAGGCCGGCCGCGCTGCGCGCCGCCAGCGGGCGCGGTCGAGCGCCGCCGACGCCTCGCCCAGAACGCCCGCGAGCGCCGCGCAGCGCGTGACGGCGACGTTCTTGCCGCGCCGCTCCTGCACCGCCAGCGCCGACCTTGAGCGGGTCGTCGTCCGGCGCAGTACGAGCACACGTGGGCGGACGACCAGGGCGGCCCGCGCCGGTTCCTGCTTCGTGATGGCGCCGAGGCGGCGGCGCCGCGAGCTGTCCTCGCAGGGGACCAGCCCCAGAGGCCTCGACCGCGTGGGCGTCGCGGAAGCGCCCGGCGTCGTCGAGCGCGGCGACGAACGTGGCCGCGACGATCGGCCACGCCGGGGACGGTGGCGAGCAGGGCGACCCGGGCGCGCTGCGCGCCAGTCTCCAGCCGAGACTCGACCTCCACGAGGCGCGCCTGGAGCGCCTCGACGCCGAGCACGGGCTCGATGAGGCGGAGCAGCTCCGGCGGCCCGGCGCCGCGCGCCCGCTTGACGAAGGCCTCGGGGCTGCAGCCGAGAACCCCGGGGCGCGAGCGATCCCTCAAGGGTGGTGACGTACCGTGCGCGGGTCTCGACCTGGCGCCCGGTGCAGAGCTCATCGCGCAGGTGCCTGCGCGCCGGGGACAGGACGTGGGCGACGGGTCGCCGCGCTCAAGGCGCGGGCGGCGCCTCGGCGTCCTGCGATCGGTCTTGGCGCGGTGCTGCCCGACGCCATGCGGGCGCGTGTGGTGTCGATGAGGATGGGCTGGTGCCCGCGCGCCTTAACGTCGTGGACATGCCCGCCTCGCGGCGGCCTCGAATGCGCGCGTGCGGGCCGGTGCCTTCGCCGAGCAGCGGTCAGGTCCTCGAGCGATCGAGCGGTGACCGCGGGACGGCTCCGTCGTCGATCTCGCAGAAGCAGACTTTCGAACGCCCAGGTCGAGCACGTCCTCATGGCTGAACCCCTTGCTCCACATTCTGCGCCTCAGCGCGCCGGGGTGTGGTCGTGAAGACGACCGGCGAGGACCAGCCTCCCTTGCCGTCGTCGTCTCCCCGGGGACCACGGTGGGTCCCGGGGCGATAACTCCTGCGTGCCTGCGACGGGGCCGGCGCTCCCATCTGGGTGAGCCTAACCCTTAGCCAGGGCGGGCGGGCGAACCCTGGGCACTCGGGGCGTATCGAACGCGTCCGGTGAACCCACTGGCACTCGGCACCGCGAGCAGACGCGTTCACCGAACCGCACCGGCGCGCGGCGCTCAGTAGTAGCGGCGCGGCGGCGGGGCGGCGAAGCCCCCGGGGAAGGGGTTGGCCCGCTCGCGCAGCTCGAGCTCGTTGCGCTCGAGGTCGAGCTCCGCGCCGCGCTCGGAGAAGAGCGCCACGCCGATCACCCCGACGTTGCGCGCGTCGCCCGCCTGCGCGGCGTACGAGTCGCCGACGCTGCCGAAGCGGAAGGCCGCCACCTCCTCGTGGTTCTGCCGGAAGCCCTCGACCTCGATGCGGCCGTGGGGCTGGAGGATGTACCCGCGGAAGCCCATCGCCGCCGGGCGCCCGTTGATCACGTCGAGCCCGTCCACCGACACCACGGCTTCGAAGCGGGCCGCGGTCATGTTCTCGATGAGGATCGTGTAGCGCTGCCCCGACTGGCCGAGCACGTACACCGTGTCGCCCGCGTAGTAGCCCGGGAGCGCGCTGCCGTTGCCGTCGCGCAGCGAGACCCGCACGCCGTCGCGGTACATCCCGCGCCAGGCCACCTGCCGCGCCGAGTGCATCATCGCCTGCATCGAGGCGAGCCGCTCGTCGTTGTAGTGGATCGCCGCCACGTCGTAGGGCGCCGCCGAGGCCCGCACGAAGGGCGCGTACGACATCGACGAGGAGCGCGTCTCGCCCCACTCGGTGGCAAGGCCCGGGCGCACGTCGGCGGGGACGTTCACCGCGCTGCCGGGCTCGGACGGGGCGACCGGCGCCGGGGGGGCCTCCGAGACGCTGTCGGCCGAACCGCCGTAGCCGCTCGACGAGGTCACCTCCACCGACGTGACGCGCGCCTGCGCCGCGGGGGCGGAGGCGGTGGTGCGGCCATACCCGCGCGACGGGCTGCCGTAGTACGAAGGCGAGCGGGCGCCGCCGGAAGCGCAGGCGGCGAGGGTGGCGGCGGTGGCGAGGGCGAGGAGGCAGCGCGAGGGGGTGGCGGTCATGACGGTTCTCCCTGATGGTGCCAGGAGAACGCCGTCCCTGGCGCGAGCTTACAGGTCTCGCCCGCAGGGGAGGATCGCCGAGTGGCTGACCATCTTCAGGGTGAAGGGGTCGATCACGCCCGTGGCCCCGAGGTCGTCGCCGCGGATGCCGACGAGCACCGCGTACCAGTTGTCCGTCCACGGCAGGAGCACCGTGTCCCCGTACGAGTGGAACCCGAACTGCTGCGGGGTCACCGTCCGGTGGTTGCCCGCCGGGCCCGTCACCGAGAGCCCGCCGCCCCGCGTGGAGACGTGCCAGCCGCGCCGCGAGAGCTCGACGCGCTCGAAGGGGCCCTCGTAGCGGGGCTCCTCGGCGGCCACGGTGGGCGCGTCGCTCACGCGGACGGACTCCACCCGGTTGGCGATCGGGTCGACCTCGTAGCACCGAGGCTCCTCCCCGAGGAGCCCGCAGAGCTCGACGATCGTGCCCCGGAGCCGAACCCGCGTGGTGCGGAAGTTCGGGTCGAAGCAGTCGCGCCGCGCGTTGGTGGTGAGGGTGTTGGCGGGGAAGGGGGGCCGGCTCGACGCCGCGGCGGCTGCGGCTGCACCCGAGCGCGCGCCGCGTGGCTGCGGGGGCGTCGGCGGCGACCGCTTGCAGGCGGCCAGGAGCGCGAGGGAGAGCCCGAGGGCGATCGTCCGAGGGTTCATCGGGGCGGAGTCCATTAGACGGGGCGGCGACCTGAACGCAACGCTTGTGAGAAACGACCGGGCATGTAGGCTCTGTTCCCCCGCCCATGCGCGCACCGAAGCTTTCGCCCCCCCTCGTCGCCCTCCTCGGCCTCCTCGCCGCTGGCGGCGCCCTCGCCCAGACGCGCCCCGCCGCCCCCACGCGCCCCGCCGCGCCCGCCGCCACGCCCCCCGCCGCGCCCGCGCCCACCACGCGGCTGGAGGTGCCGATCACCCGCGAGCGGCTCGACAACGGGCTCCGCGTGGTGCTCTCGCCCGACCACTCGGTGCCGACGGTGGCCGTCGCGGTGTACTACGACGTCGGCGCGCGCGTGGAAGACCGCGGCCACTCGGGCTTCGCCCACCTCTTCGAGCACCTGATGTTCGAGGGGACCGACGGGCTCCCGAAGGGGGAGTTCGACCGCCTGCTCGCGCTCCGCGGCGCCGACGCCAACGCGACCACCAGCGAAGACCGAACCAACTACTTCGAGACGCTCCCGGCCAGCTCGCTCGAGCTCGGGGTCTTCCTCGAGGCCGACCGGATGCGCGCGCTCGCGATCACCGCCGAGGCCTTCGAAAACCAGCGCCTCACCGTGATGGAGGAGCGCCGCCAGTCCTACGAGAACCGCCCCTACATGACGAGCGTGCTGCGGCGCGACGAGCTCTTCTACGCGGGCTACTTCCCCTACGAGCACAGCACCATCGGCGACATGGCCGACCTGCGCGCCGCGACGCTCGCCGAGGTGCGCGCCTTCCACGCGCGCTACTACGCGCCCGACAACGCCGTCATCGCGATCACCGGCGACTTCGAGCCCGCCGCCGCGATGGAGATGGTCCGCCGCCACTTCGGCCCCATCACCGCCCGCCGCGGCGCCCCCTGGAGCGACCCGGGCTTCACCCCGCCGGGCCGCGAGCGCGTGGAGTCCATCGACGACCCGCTGGCCGAGGCGCCGGCCTTCCACATGCTCTGGCACGTCCCCCCGCGCCGCACGGAGGACCACTACGCGCTCGAGCTGCTCGGGATGATCCTCGGGCACGGCGAGTCGTCGCGCCTCCACCAGCGGCTCGTGCGCGACCGTGAGCTCCTCGCCGAGGTCGACGCCGGCACCGAGAACCGCCGGGGCCCCGACATGCTCGCCCTCTGGGCCATCTGCGCGGGCGACAACACCCCCGCCGCGGTTCGCCGCGAGGTCGACGCGGTGGTGGCCGACGTCGTCGCCCGCGGCGTCACCGAGCAGGAGCTCCGCAAGGCCAAGAACGCCCAGCGCGCGGCCTTCGTCTTCGGCCTCGAGTCGCCCCTCGACCGCGCCGAGTACCTCGCGATGACCGAGCTCTACGACAACGACGCCACCGTGGTGAACGCCGAGCTCGCCCGCTACGACGCCGTCACGCTCGACGACGTCCGCCGCGTCGCCGGCCGCTACCTCACCGCGGACAACCGCCTCGTGCTCGACGTGCTCCCGCGCCCGCCGGCGCAGGGCGCGCCCGCTGCGACGCCATAGCGGTCGCTCGATTACGGCACCCGAAATCCCGATTACGGTTTTCTGAACGCGCTACTCCTTCGCGGAGAGGGAGGTCTCGCGCACCGGGAAGGCGTCGCCGGTGGCGAGGTCGTGGAAGGCCACCTCCCGGCGCCGCAGGTCGAGGAGGGCGCACGAGTGGCTGTCGCGCGAGCGCCCGACGGCCACCGAGCCCGGGTTGACCACCCACACGTGCCCCGCGCGCAGCGACATCGGGCGGTGCGTGTGCCCGAGCAGCAGGAGGTCGCCCTCGTGCGCGCGCAGCTCGCGGCGGAAGCGCTTGGGCACCTTGTCGGGGAAGACGTACTCGTCGATCACCGACGGCGTCCCGTGGGCGAGCGTCACGCGGACGCCCTCCCACACGTACGAGCGCACCCGCGGGAGCGCCTCGAGCCACTGCGCGGTGTCGTCGCGGAGCGGGCGCTCGGCCCACCCCTCGCGGTGCGCGCGGGCGGCGCCCTCGTCGTGGTTGCCCCGGACGCAAGCCACCGCGTGCGCGCGGAGCTCGTCGACCACGCGGTCGCCGTCGTCACCCTTTTCCACCGTGTCCCCCAGGCAGACGACCCGGTCGGCCCCGCGGCGTTCGAGCACATCGAACGCGCGCGCGAGCGCGCCGGCGTCGGCGTGGAGGTCGGAGATCACACCGAGCCTCATGCACCACCTCCATCGGGAAGGAGCGATCCGTCAGACGCTTCGTCGAGGCGGTGGGGTCAATGCATGGGAGGGGCTCGCGGCGGGAGGCGTTGGGTAGCACGCGGCGGCGCGGCGCACTACCGCGCGGCGTCGATCTCCAGGCGGACGAGGCGCCCGTCGTCGCACACGACCGCGAGCGCGTCGTCGCCGAGGAAGCGCGCCCAGCGGGGGCCGGACTCGCCGACCCAGGGCTCCTGCGCGACCTCCGCGAGCGTCGCGGCCTCCAGCACCGAGAGCATCGGCGCGTCGGGCCCGTCGGGCCAGCGCCCGTACAGCGCCACGCGCGTCGGCGAGAGCCCGAGGACGACCGCGTCCCGCAGGCTCGCGGCGGTCGTGACCGCCCCCGCGGGGCCGAAGGCGCGGCCGCGCTGGTTGTAGGGGCCGCCGTACAGCGCGAACGCGAACGCCCCGCCCGGCGCGAGCAGGGCCGTCGAGGCGCCGTACGTCGCCTCCCGCCTCTCCTCGACCCGGTCGCGGAAGAAGTGGACGTCGTCGAGCAGCGCGCCGGTGTCGGCGTCGCACCGGACGAGCGCGGGGGTCCTCAGGTGTGTGGCGTTCGGGGCGGTGGACAGGCCCGCCACGACGCGACCGTCGGCGGCGTAGCGGAGGGCGTGGAGGCTCCCCTCGCGCGGCGAGACCACCCACGACGTGAGGCCGCGCGCGAGGTCGACACGGAGCCACTCCACCGGCCCCTCGGACGCGCGGTCGTTCGCGAGGACGCCGAAGCGCCCATCGGGCGAGACGTCGCCGTCGAAGAGCGCCGTCTCCTCGCCGCGGCGCTCCTGCGGGAGCTCGGCGACGACGTGGGTGGAGCCGTCGCGCAGGTCGAGCGCCGTCCAGACCGCGCCGTCCCAGGCGTGCAGCGTGCGGCCGTCGGGGGCGAAGGCGAGCCCTTCGGGCCGCGGGTCGAGCTCGAAGGTCGCCTCCGGGCGCAGGGTGACCGCGTCGAGCACCGCGACCGCGCCGTCGCTCATCGCCACCGCGACGCGTCGCCCGTCCCGCGACGCGGCGAGCGTCCCCGTCGCGCTGGCCGCCAGCGTGGCCGGCGCGCGGGCCTCGCCGGTGTCGAGGTCGACGACCGCGAAGCGACGATCCAGGTGGACCACCGCCCTCCGCCCGTCGGTCGAAGCCGCGCCCAGGTACCAGGGGACGAAGGGGAGGGGCACGGTCGACGGCGGGAGCCACCGCAGGGCGAGCGTGCCCCCCTCGCGCGCGACGCGTGCGACGCGGCCGGAGGCGGTGAGCACCGCGCACTCGTCGCCGCGGGCGAAGACGCCGACCCAGGGCTCGCCGAGCGCGACGGCCGGCACCTCGCTGGCGTCGAGCGAGTAGCGGCGGAGTTCGTGGCGATCGCCGTCGGACACCGCGCACCAGAGCGCGTCGAGCGAGGCGTCCGCCGGGCACCAGCGCCGCGCGGCTCGCGGGGGGAGCGCCCACGAGGCGAGCTCCCGCCGGTTCGCGCGCGCGTCGATCGAGAGGCGCTCGGACGCCCCGTCGTGCCGCGCGCGGACGAAGCGCGCGGCGTTGTCAGCGGAGAACTCGCCCGGCGAGCCGAACTCACGGTCGACGACCGCGCCAGAGGCGACGTCGACCCAGGCGTGGCCCCGCCGGCTGCTCCCGAGGAGCGTCCTCCCGTCGCGCGACCACGCGACCCGCTCCCAATGGCTCATGTCCGGCGCGACCCACGTCGCGCCGTCGCGCAGGCGGACGAAGCGGAGCCCGCTCCCGACGGGCTCGTCGTCGTGGACGACGACGACCGCCCCGTCCGGCGAGACGCCGCGCAGCCAGGGCGAGCCGGAGAGCCGGAGCTCGGGCTCGCCCCAGCTCGCCCGCTCCGCGAAGTCCCTCGTGTCGCGCTCAACCACGCGGGCGCCGCGCTCGGTGCGCTCCAGCGTGAAGAGCGTGTCGCCCGCGTCGGGCAGCGCGAACCCGATCGCGGCGATGACGGGCGCGTTGTAGGTGGCGGTGACGCGGAGCGACGGGGGAGGGGGCACGCGACGCGCGAGGGTAGCGAGCGCCCACCGCACGCTGTCAAGCGCCGCGCCCGAGGCCGTGGCGGCGCCCGTCATCCCGATTACGGCACCCGTAATCCCGATTACGGTTTTGTGAACGGGTGGGCCGTCCCGCGAGAGCGCCGCGCGCCGCAGGGAGCGCCCGCCGCCGGCAGGGAGCGCACGCCGCCCGCAGGGAGCGCCACTCCCCCCCTCCAGTACGCACTGGTGGTAACCCGCCGGGAGGCTCGGCGACCGGCGGGGATTGTCGCTCGCTGCCCATGATCGCAGAGACGGCGCCGGCGCGATCGCCGCCGCATCGGGTGTGAGGAGGCGGGCGACGGGCGACGGGCGACGGACGACGAGCCCCGCCGGTCGCCGAGCCTCCCGACGGGTTACCACCAGTGCGTACTGGAGGGGGGAGTGGCGCTCCCTGCGGGGCAGCGTGGCGTCGTGTCTCCGTGGCGGTGCGAGAGGCTCGCAGCGCTGGCAGGCCACGATAGCGCCGTCCGATGACGCCAGCGCCCGCCGTGGTCGCCTCGCCACGCGCCCGTCGCCCGCGGGCCGCGCCGCGTCACCCGCTCGCCGCGCGCACCCGTTCCCGCGTGCTTCGGCCGCGCCCTTGCACGATGCTCGCGCCGCCCATGCGCCGCCCCGTCTGCCTCGCCGCCCTCCTCGTCGCCGCCTGCACCCGCACGCCCGCGCCGCCCGCGCCGCGCCCGGCCCCCGCGCCCCCCGCCGACGCGTCCCCCGCCGCGCGCGACGCCGCCTCCGCGCCTGATGTCTACCCAGCGCCCGACGCGCCCGCCCCCACGCCCGACGCCGTCGCCGCGCCCGCGCCTCGCCCCAACGGCCCCTGCCGCAGCGCGCTCGCGATGCCGGCGCCCGCGACGGACGCCGCGACCTCCTTCGCCCCGCGGCCGCCGACCGCGCCCGCCGTGCTCCGCGCGTGCGCCGCGCAGGCGGAGCTCACCCGCGCCCGCCTCGCGCCCGCGCTTCGAAGCATGGAGGCCGGCGGGCGGCGCGCCGTGGTCGAGTCGCTCACCCCCTGCGCCGACGCGGGCGACGGGGCCTGGACGTTCGATGTCTCCGTGCGCCGGCCGCGCGAGGCGAGCGTCCCAGGAACGCGGGTGTACCCCGTCGACCTCCGCGCCGTGTACGTCGCCGCCGACGGCGCCACGCGCGTCGCCGCTGCGGGCGTGACGCTCGCGGTGTCGGGCGCGCAGTTCGCCCACACGGTGAGCGCCGCGGAGGTCGGCGTGTTCGACTGGGACGGCGACGGGCGCGCCGAGCTCTTCTTCCGCGAGCTCCACGAGCAGGAGGAGAGCGGCAACGAGGCCGCCCGCCAGAACCGCTGGTGGGCCTTCGCCGCGCCGGGCGCCGAAGCGCCGCGCGAGTTCGCGCCAGAGGCGGCGCGGGCTGTGGCGATCCGCGACGTCGACGTCGACGGGCGGCCCGACCTCGAGCTGCGCAGCCCGTGGGTGGCCGTGGGGCCCTGCGGCATCGCGGACGTCGACAATTTCGGCCCGACGCTCGTGCTCCATTCCGTTGCCGGCGGCCGCTTCGTCGAGGACGAGGTCTCCCACGCCTGGCTCGCGCGCCAGTGCCCCGAGCGGACCACCCACTACTTCCGCGGACTGCGCGAAGACGGCATGACGCCGGTCGCGCGGCAGCCCCAGACGCTCGTCGCGTGCGCGCGGATCTACGGCGACACCGCCGCCGAGGTGGCCGCGCGGGTCGCGCGCACGTGGCCCACCGGGCCCGACGGCGGCCAGTCGCCCGCGTGGTGCTTCCCCCGCGAGGAGCTCGTCCGCGTCGCGCGCGTCGACCCGCCGGGCGCGTTTCGCCTGTCGTGCGACCCGCCGCGGTGAGCGCTACCGCGGGGCCGCCCGGAGCACGCGCCCGTCGTCGAGCCCGAGCACCACGGCGCCGCCCGCGACGAAGCAGCCGCACCGCGCCCGTCGGTCGTCGGGCCACGGCCACCGCGCCGCCACCGCCAGCGTGGCGAGGTCGAGCGCGAGGAGCGCGCCGTCGTCGCCCGCCTCCCACACCGCGCGTCGATCGTCGAGCGCCACCAGCTCGCCATAGCCCGGCGCCGTCGTCGCCACCGCGCCCGTTTCCGGTGCCCAGCGGAGGAGCCCGATGCCGCCCGCCTCGACGTCCGAATGCTCCACGAGGACCACCGAACCATCCGGCGAGAGCCGCTCGCGTCGCCACTCGAAGGCCCACGGCGGCGTCCCCCCGAGGTCGTCGGCGAGCGCGCGGTGACGGGGCGCGTGGTGGCCCGGGAGGTCGATCGCCACCCACGCGAGCGCGCCGGCGTCGCCGTGGCGCAGCGCGAAGAGCTCGCCCGCGGCTCCGTAGCGAGGCCACGTGAGCCGCCCGGATGCGCCCGAGCAGAGCGTCTCGGTTCGCCCCGACGCGAGGTCGACGCACGCGAGGTCGCCCGCGCGGAGCGCCACCACCGCGCGCTCCCCATCGGGCGAGAGGGCGAGGCACGCCTCCCCGCGGAGGTCGGGCGCGACGTCGAGCGACGCGACCCGCTGTGGTGCGCCGCGGAGGTCGTACGAGACGAGCCCGTCGGGGAGGAGGGCGAGCACTGCGGATCCGTCGGGCGAGAGCGCGCAGGCCAGCAGCGATGATTCGCATGCGAACGATGCCACAAGCGCGAGCGAGGCTGCGTCGAGCACCGCGACGTCGCCACGCGCCCAGGCGGCTACGACACGAGCGCCGGACGCCGCGAGGAGCGCGACGGGGCCCGCCGCACGGTCCGCCACGAACGTGGGGGCGTCGGCCCGATCGTTCGGACCAAGTACGATGGGGAGCCGGCGCGGGGTGGTCATCTCGACGGGGCGCCACGCTACCATCCGCCGCGCCCGCGGTTGAGCGCGGCGCACCCGCGGTGGTACCCGTAGCCCTCATGACCACCGTCGCCCCCTACGGAACGTGGGACTCCCCGCTCACCCCCGACGCCATGGTCGCCCTCGGGCGGCGCTACGGCTTCCCCGGCTTCGACCCCCGCGGCGCCCCCGTGTGGACGGAGTCGCGCCCCGAGGAGGGCGGCCGCGTCGTCGTCTGCCGCCTCCGCGAAGACGGCGCCGTCGACGATCTCACCCCCGCGGGCTTCAACGCCCGGACACGCGTCCACGAGTACGGCGGGCGCCCCTTCGCCTTCGACGGCGACGCGCTCTGGTGCGCGGACTACGGCGACCAGCGCCTCTGCCGCATCGAGAACGGCGCCGTCACCCTCCGCTCGACGGGCGACGCCTGGCGCTTCGCCGAACCCCTGGTCGACGCCCGCCGCGACCGCATCGTCGCCGTCGCCGAACGCCACCTCGGCAACCCCCGCGACGCCCAGAATGGACTCGCCGCCGTCGACCGCGCCACCGGCGAGGTCCGCTGGCTGGTGGAGGGCTTCGACTTCGTGATGGCCCCAGCCCTCTCCCCCGACGGCGCCCGCCTCGCCTTCCTCGCCTGGAACCACCCCCACATGGGCTGGGACGCCGCCGCCCTCCACGTCGCCCCCGTGCTCGACGATGGTTCGGTGGGCGAACCATCTCGCATCGCAGGCGGCCCCGACGGGTCGGCCAACGAGCTCCTCTGGCGCGACGACGGCTCGCTCGTCTTCACGCTGGAGGTCGACGACCGCTGGCAGCCCCACGTCTGGGACGGCGCGTCGGTTCGGCGCACCGCCGACGTACCCGGCGAACTCGGCGCGCCAACCTGGGTCGTGGGTACCCGAACGATCGCTCTCGATGGGCCCGACAATCTCCTGTGCGTCGCCAACCAGAAGGGGACGAGTCGCGTGCTACGGATCGACCTCCGTTCGGGGGCCAACGAAGTAGTGTCAGACGCCCTGCCGCACGTCGGAGCGCTGGCTGTGAAGGGCAATGACCTTCTCCTGGCGGCGGGCTTCAACACCATGGGGCCGGCGGTGGTTCGGCTGCGTACGGACGGCTCGTTGGAGACGCTCGCGGGGGCGCTGCCGACGGGGCCTTACCCCGAGGCGATCGCGTTTCCGACGGAGGATGGTTCGGTGGCGTATGGGTTTCTCCACGCGCCGGGCAATGACGGCTTCGCGGCGCCCGAGGGAGCGCTCCCGCCGCTGATCGTGACCGCGCACGGCGGCCCCACCGGCTGCGCGAGCCCGCTGCCGATCACCTTCGTCCGCTTCTGGACGACCCGGGGCTTCGCGGTGCTCGACGTCAACTACCGGGGCTCGTCGGGCTTCGGGCGCGCCTACCGGCGGGCGCTCCGCGGCGTGTGGGGCGCCCTCGACGTGGCCGACTGCGTGGCGGGCGCGCGGCACCTCGCGGCGACGGGGCGGGTGCGCGGCGACGCGATGTTCATCCGGGGCGGGAGCGCGGGCGGGTACACGGTGCTCCAGGCGCTCTGCGACCACGACGTCTTCCGCGGCGGCGCCTGCCACTACGGGATCAGCGACCCGCGCACGCTGACGGCGGAGACGCACAAGTTCGAGTCGCGCTACGACGCCTTCCTCTTCGGCGAGGGCGAAGACTTCGAGCGCGCCATGCGCGAGCGCACGCCGCTCGACCACCCCGAGCGCATCCGCGTGCCGGTGATCTTCTTCCAGGGCAAGGAAGACCTCGCGGTCCTCCCGTCACAGACGGTGAAGATCCACGAGGCCCTCCAAGCGCGCGGCCTCGCGAGCGAGTGCCACCTCTACGACGGCGAGCAGCACGGCTTCCGACGGGCGGAGACCATCCGGGACGTGTGGGCTCGCGAGGCGGGGTTCTACCGCCGGCTGCTCGGTCAGAGCTGATAGCAGGCGCCGATCGCGCTGTTGCAGCGGCTCGGGCAGTCGTTGTCGCCGCCGCACGGGAGCCCGATGCACGAGCCCGGCGCGGAGAGCTCGAAGCACCGGCCCGTGACGTCGTTGCAGCGGCTCGAGCAGTCGCCGTCGCTCGCGCAGGGCGCCCCGTAGCAGCGCGGGTTGTTGATCGACCGGATGCACCCGAACGCCGCCTGGTAGGGCCCGGCGCACGAGGGGACGAGCAGGTCGTCGCCCGCGGGCGTGCACGCGAACTGCGACGGCGCCGCCGACGTGAGGCAGGTGAGCATCGAGCGCCACACCCGGTCACACGCGGGGACGTAGAGCTGACGCTCGCAGGTGGCCATGCACTGGGCGGGCTGAACCTGCGCGGGCAGGTTGGGGCACGAAGCGCGCTGGAGGAAGCCGCAGAACGCCGCGCACCCGTTGCCCTGCGGCGCCGCGTCGGGGGTGCTGGTTGCGTCGGGCGTGCGGGGGGCGTCGGGGGTGCTGGTTGCGTCGGGCGTGCTCGACGCGTCGGGGCCGGGCGTGGGCGAGGGGGTTCCGCCCGACGCGGAGCAGCCGAGGGCGAGGGCGAAGGCGAGCGAGGGGAGGCGGTTCGTGGTCATGGGGAGGGCTCCTTCGGGGCAGCGAGGAAGTGCTGCGAAGCGAGGGGTTAGCCGCCGTGCGACCACGGGGCGCCTGAGAGCACCCGGTGCCGGATGAAATCTCAGCTTCTGAGTGAGCCTGGAGGGTTGACGCGCGACCACTGCACCGGCGAGACCATCGGCCGCCCGGATGGCCCACCGCGACGTTCCCGACCCGCCCCGCGCGCTCCGCGGCGCGTTCACCGGCCGCGCCGAGGAGCTGGCGGTGTTGGCGGCGTGGCACCGCGGCGGGGGCGTCGCCTGCGTGCTCCGCGGCGTGGCGGGCGTCGGCAAGACGCGGCTCGCCCGGGAGTTCGCGGGACGCCACGGCGGGGGCGTGTTCGTCGAGGTGGGGGAGGCGTCGCCCGAGTCGCTCGCCGCGTCGCTCGCGGAGGCGCTCGGCGTCGAGCTCCCGTCGGCCGACCTGCTCGCCTGCTACGCGCTCCTGGGTGCGGCGCTCGACGCGCGCGGCGAGGCCCTCGTCGTGCTCGACGCGTGCGAGTCCGCGCCGCAATCGGTCTGCGCGCTGTGGGACGTTCTCGCGCGGGTCGCGCCGCGAGCCCGCTGGCTCTGCACCGCGCAGCGCGCGCCGGGCCTCGCGGGCGAGCTCGTCGTCGAGGTCGGGCCCCTCACCGACGACGACGCCCGCGCCCTCTTCGCCCTGCGCGTCGAGGAGCGCCGCGAGGCCCTCACCGCCCACGACCTCCGCGCGCTCCCTGCGCTGCTCGCCCGCCTCGACCGCGTCCCCCTCGCGATCGAGCTCGCCGCGGCGCGCGTGGGCCTCCTCGACGTCGCCTCCCTCGCGGCCCGCTTCGCCTCGGGGAGCGGCGCGCTCGACGGCGCGCTCCGCGGGTCGTGGGCCGCCCTCTCGCCCGAGGAGCGCCGCGCGCTGCGGGCCGTCGCCCTCTTCCCCGCGCCGGTGACCGCGGTGGCCGCGGAGCGCGTCCTCGCGCCGGCGGGAGACGCTGCCCTCGACCTGCTCCAAGCACTCGTCGCGCGGAGCTGGCTCAACGTCCGGGTGTCGCCCGACGGCGCCCGGCTGCTCGTGATGCTCGACCAGGTGAGGGCCTTCGTCTGCGCCGAGGAGCCCGCCGACCCCGCGGCGGTCCATGCGTTCGTCGCAGACCACCTCGCGCTCGCCCGGCGCGTCCGCGGGGTCACGTGGCGCAACGACTGGCCCGCGCTGATGAGCGTTGCGTGCGGGGCGGCGGAGTCGATGCGGGCGGCCGTCCGGCTCGCGCCGTCGCCCGACGAGGCCGCGGAGATCGCCCTCGCCCTCGCCGAGGTGAGCGAGCTCCAGGGCCTCTTCCTCCGCACGCGCTCGGTCGTCGACGAGGCCGCGCCGCGTTGCGCGAGTGCGTCACCGTCGCTGGTCTTCGCGCTCGGGCTCGCGCGGGTGAGCTGCGAGCGCTACGGGGGCGCGCCCGCGGAGGGCCTCGGCCGCCTGGAGGCGCTCGACCCGCTGTTCGACGCCGCCGCGCCGACCGAGCGGGCGCTCTACTGCAACGTGAAGAGCACCTACCTCCGCGCGTCGGGGCGCTTCGAGGAGGCGCTGACGTGGGCCCGCCGGGGCGCGGCGATCGCGTCGGACGCGGGCCTCCGCGCGGTGGCGGCCAACGTCGCGTTGAGCGTCGGCGCGGCCCTCTGGCAGGCGGGCGACCGGGAGGGCGCGTTCGCGATGCTGGAGGGGGCGTGGCGCGACGCGGCGACGGCGGGGAGCCCGGCGGTGGAGGCGTCGGCCGCGCTCAACCACGGCGAGCTGCTGCTCGACCGGGGGCGCCTCCCCGAGGCCGCGTGCGCGCTCGCCGCGGCGGAGGGAGCGGCCGAGCGCTTGAGGTTGCAGCGGGTGGGGTCGCTCGCGCTCCAGCGGCGCGGGCTGGTGGAGCTCGAGCTCGGGCACGTCGAAGCCGCCGGTGCGCTGATCCGCGCGGCCGAGGCGAAGCAGCGCGAGCTCGGGCTGCGGATCCGGTGGGTGGAGTGCCTCGGCGCGGGCGTCTTCGTGGCGATGGCCGCGGGGCGGTGGCGCGAGGCGGGCGCTCGCTGCGACGAGGCGCTGGCGGCCGCGGCGGGGGCGGGGTCGCTGCCGGTGATCGCGCAGGCGCTCCGGCTGATGCGCGCGGTCGCCCTCCACGCGACGGGCGAGCGAGACGCGGCGCGGGCGGCGCTCGCGGAGGTGCGCGACGACGACCTCTACGGCGCGCTGGCGGCGGCGATCGGTCGGGCGCTCGCGGGCGAGGCCACGGGGGAGGCGTCGGGCTACAACGAGCGGATGCTGCTCCGGCTCGCGCGGCGGGCGGCGGAGGCGGCGCCGGCGCGCGCGGTGCTGCGGGTCCAGGTGGCGGGCGCGTGGTTCGAGCGGGCGGGCGGCGGGCGCGTGTCGCTCGCGGGGCGGCCGGTGGTGGCGAGGGTTCTCGCGGCGCTGGCGGCGGCGCCCGAGGGGGTGGACGTCGACGGGCTCCTCGCGGCGGGCTGGCCGGGCGAGCGGACGCTCGGAAGCTCGGGGGCGGCGCGCGTCTACGACGTGGTGAGGACGCTGCGGAAGCTCGGGCTGGGGGACGCGATCGTGCGGGAGGGGGGGCGCTACCGGCTCCACCCTGCGGAGCCGGTGGAGCGCGTGGGCTGAGGGGCTACGCGTCGCCCTTGGTGAAGGTGAGGGCGAGCTTGTCGTCGGCGACGTCGACGTGGGCGGTGCCGCCGGACTCGAGGTCGCCGAAGAGGAGGGCCTCGGCGAGGGGCTTCTTGATGGAGGTCTCGACGAGGCGGGCCATCGGGCGGGCGCCGAAGGCGGGGTCGTAGCCCTTCTCGCCGAGCCAGTTGCGCGCGGCGTCGGTCAGCGCCACCCGCACCTTCTTCTCGTCGAGCGCGGCCTGGAGCGCGGCGATCTCCTTGTCGACCACCTGGAGGATCACCTCGCGCGACAGCCCCTTGAACTGGATGATCGCGTCGAGCCGGTTGCGGAACTCCGGGGTGAACGTCCGCTCGAGCGCCGACTTCGCGCGCGCCACGTCGGGGCCCGTCGCGCCAGCGCCGAAGCCGACGACCTTCTCGTTCATCTCGCGGGCGCCGGCGTTGGTGGTCATGATGAGCACGACGTTGCGGAAGTCGGCCTTCTTGCCGTTGTTGTCCGTCAGCGTGGCGTGGTCCATCACCTGGAGGAGCACGTTGAAGAGCTCGGGGTGGGCCTTCTCGATCTCGTCCATCACGACGACGGAGTACGGGTGCTTGCCGACGGCGTCGGTGAGGAGGCCGCCCTGGTCGAAGCCCACGTAGCCCGGCGGCGCGCCGATGAGCCGCGAGACGGTGTGCCGTTCGCTGTACTCGCTCATGTCGTAGCGGAGAAACTGGACGCCCATCACCTTCGCGAGCTGCTTGGCGAGCTCCGTCTTGCCGACGCCCGTCGGGCCCGCGAAGAGGAAGCTCCCGATCGGCTTCTCCGCCGTGCGCAGGCCCGAGCGCGACAGCTTGATCGCGCTGGTGATCGACGCGATCGCGTCGTCCTGGCCGAAGATCACGGCCTTGAGGTCGGCCTCGAGCGACTTGAGGCGCTCGCGCTCGGAGCCCGACACGGTCTTCTCGGGGATGCGGGCCATCTTGGCGACGATGGTCTCGACGTCCTTGAGGGTGATCCGCTTCGTCCGCTCGCCGTCGGGGCGCATGCGGTCCTGCGCGCCGGCCTCGTCGATCACGTCGATGGCCTTGTCGGGCAGGAGCCGGTCGTTGACGTACTTGGCCGAGAGCTCGGCGGCGGCCTTGAGCGCCTCGGCGTCGTACGTGACCCCGTGGTGGGCCTCGTACTGGGGCTTGAGGCCCTCGAGGATCTGGATGGTCTCGGCGACCGAGGGCTCGCCGATCTCGATCTTCTGGAAGCGGCGGGCGAGGGCGCGGTCGCGCTCGAAGGCGGCCTTGTACTCGCTGTAGGTGGTGCTCCCGATGCAGCGGAGCCGGCCCGAGGCGAGGGCGGGCTTGAGCATGTTGGAGGCGTCCATCGAGCCGCCGGAGGTGGCGCCCGCGCCGACGATCGTGTGGATCTCGTCGATGAAGAGCACCGCGTGGGGGTTGCTCTGCAGCGCCTTGAGCACGGCCTTCAGCCGCTCTTCGAACTGCCCGCGGAACTTCGTCCCCGCGAGCAGCGCGCCGAGGTCGAGCGCGTACACGACGGCGTCCTTGAGCACGTCGGGGACGTTGCCCTCGTGGATGCGGAGCGCGAGGCCCTCGGCGATGGCCGTCTTGCCGACGCCGGGCTCGCCGACGTAGAGGGGGTTGTTCTTCTTGCGGCGGCAGAGGATGCGGATCGTCCGCTCGAGCTCGAGCTGGCGCCCGATGAGCTGGTCGATCTTGCCGTCGGCGGCGGCCTGGTTGAGGTTCTGGGTGAACTGCTCGAGGGGGTTCTTCACGGCGCCGCCGCCCTCCTCGTCGTCGTCGTGGCCGCCGCCGCCGGGCGAGGGCGAGCCGTTGGGGCGCTCGAGGGGGTTGGAGACGCCGTCGACGTTGGCGTCGTCGTCGTACTTCGCGGCGCCGTGCGAGTAGTAGTTGATGAGGTCGATGCGGCTGACGCCCTCCTTCTGCAGGAGGAAGAGCGCCTGCGACTCCTCCTCGCGGAAGAAGGCGATCAGCACCGACCCGACGTCGATGGCCTTCTGCTCGGCCGAGAGGGCGTGGACGGCGGCGCGCTGGAGCACGTTGGTGACCCCGAGGGTCTGCTGCACCTCGATGCGCGCGGAGCCGGGCACGCGCTCCTGCGTCTCGGCGAGCACCTCGCGGAGGGCCTTCTCCAGGCGCTTCACGTCGGCGCCGCACGCGCGGAGGGCCCGGCGCGTCCAGTCGTCGCCGAGGAAGGCGAGGAGCAGGTGCTCGAGGGTGACGTACTCGTGGCGCTGCGACTCGGCCTCGACGACGGCGCGGCGGAGGGCGGACTGCAGTTCCTTGGTGACGGTGGGCTGGGCGGGCATGAGCTCGGGCTACTCCTCGGGTTCCATGGTCAGGAGCAGGGGGAACTCGTTCTCGCGCGCGAGCTCCTCCACCTGGCGGATCTTGGTGCGGGCGACGTCGTGGGTGTACACGCCCGCGACGCCGACCCCCTTCTGGTGCACGTGCAGCATGATGGCCACCGCGTCGGTCTCGGTCTTGTGGAAGACCTCGATGAGGATGGCCACCACGAACTCGCGCGTGGTGTAGTGGTCGTTGTGCAGAAGCACCTTGTACATCGGGGGCTTCTGGAGCTTCTTCTCCTGCTTCGTCTCGACGATGGTGCCCGAGTCGAAGTCTTCTCTTGGTCTTCCGGCCATGGCGTGATTCTGGCTTATTCTAACCACTCCCCGGGGAAGTAAAGGGCTTCATGCCGGCCTCGGCTTCGATCCGGGGGAGCTCGTGCTCGATGGCCGCACGCTCCCTGCGGACGAAGTCGTCGACGGCCCGCCCGAGGCCCGGGTGGAAGACCCAGTGGGCCGAGCGGGTGACCGAAGGTTCGAAGCCCCGCGAGAGCTTGTGCTCGCCGCCGGCGCCGCCCTCGAACACCTTCACCCCGCGCCGGATGCACTCCGCGATCGAGTGGTAGTAGCAGACGTTGAAATGGAGGAAGGGGTGCTCTTCGAAGCAGCCCCAGTAGCGGCCGTAGAGGTGGGTCTCCGACGCGACGTTGATCGCCGCGGCGATGACCTTCCCCTCGCGCAGCGCCTCGACGACCTCGAGGTGCTCGGGCATCTCGCGGAGCACCTGCGCGAAGAAGCGCTCGTTGAGGTAGCGCCGCCCCCACACGAACTTGTCGACCGTCGTGCAGTAGAGCTTGTGGAGCAGCGGCGCGTCGGCGGGCGAGAGCTCGGCGCCGCGGCGCGTGCGGAGGGTGATGCCCTGCTCGGCGGCGGCGCGGGCCTCGCGCTTGAGCGTCTTGCGGCGCCCGTGGGCGAAGCGCGCGAGGAAGGCGTCGACGTCGCGGTACCCCGGGTTCTGCCAGTGGAACTGGATCCCGTGCCGGATGGACGCGCCCTCCGCCGCGGCGGCCTCGGCCTCGTCGTCGGTGACGAAGAGCGCGTGGACGGACGACGCGCCCTCCTTGCGGGCCATCGCGAGGGTCTCGCGGAGGAGGTCGCGCACGCGCTCGGCGCGGGGCTCGTCGGGCGCGACGAGGAAGCGCCGCCCCGGGCACGGCGTGAAGGGGACCGCGAGGGTGACCTTGGGGTAGTAGGCGATGCCCGCGCGGTCCGCGGCCGCGGCCCACTGGTGGTCGAAGACGAACTCGCCCTGGCTGTCCTCGCGGAGGTACGCGGGCGCGGCGGCGACGAGGGCGTCGTCGCGCCAGAGGGTGACGTGGCGCGGCGTCCATCCGCGCGTGGGCGCGGCGCAGCGGGCCTCTTCGAGCGCGCGGAGCCAGGCGTGGCGCTGGAAGGGCGTCCAGGCGGGGTCGCGCAGGCGCTCCCACTGGGCGGCGGGGATCGACGCGATGGAGTCGAGGACGCGGGCGCGGAGGGGGGGCGACACGGCGGGGACGGAAGGCGCGTTATAAGTCGCCGCGCGCGAGGATGCCAGGGGCGGGAGGGAGGGTGGAGGCTTCGCTCAGCCTCGGGCGTCGGCGGGCGAGAGGCGGGTGAACCACCCGAACCCGTGGCTCACCGCGCGCCCGAGGGCGAGGTGGTCGGGCAGGGCGAGGTTGGTGACGAAGGTTCCTTCGAAGCCGAGGTGGGGGACGTCCTTCACGGCGTAGGTGCCCTCGCGCGCGGGCTCGACGGCCGCGAACACGCGCTCGCCGTCACGGAAGAACCACCCGAACGCCTGGCTCATGGTGAGGAGGTTGCCGACGAGGATGCGATCGAGCTCGGCCCCTTGTGCGGCGCCGTCGAGCTTGCGGTAGCGCGCGTGGTTGTCCTGGTTGAGCGGGAGCCACGGGGCGCCGAAGGCGTAGCGCACCAGCCGCGGCGCGAACGACTGCGCCAGCGGGAGCGCGCGCCACGACACCTCGGCGACCTCGCGGGCCTCGCCGCCGAGCGTGAGGGTGGCGCCGGGCCACGGGTGCGCCATCGCGCGCTCGGCCGCGTCGCCCAGCGCGTAGAGGCAGGGCGCGCCGTCGACCCAGCGGTACTGCACCTCCGGGTAGCGGACGACGGTGCGCGCGCCGTCGTGGCCGTGGAAGGCGACGTCGCCCGGGAAGCGCTGGCCTACTGCGCCGCGCCACTGCGCCGCGAGCGCCGAGGGCGACCCGCGCAGGGGAGGGCCCGCGAGGCGGAGTCGCCCGAGCACGGCGCGCGTGGGAGGCGGGCGATGGGCGTCGGAGGGCGCGTCAGGGGGAGCGTCAGCGGCGGGCATCGGGCGCGACGGTATCATCGCAGCGCCGGGGGAAGGAGGGGAGCGCCGCGGTCAGCGGGAGAGGCGCTCGCGGACGGTGCGCTGCACGTCGTCCGGCAGGGTGGCGAGGTACGACTCGGGGAGCGCGCGCAGGAGCTCGAGCGGGAGCGCGAGCACGGCCTGGGCGGGTGTCAGGTCGCGGAGCCGGTCCTCGGGCTTGAGGCCGGCGAGCCGGTCCTCGGGCTTGAGGCCGGCGAGACGCTCCTCGACCGGCAGGCGGGAGAGGAACTCGCGCTGCATCTCCTCGAAGCCATCGAGCGTGGAAATGTCGACGATCTTGTCCATGGCGACGTGAGCGTACCACCAGTTGCAGGCCTTGCGCGGGAGCGTAGGGTTCTTCGTGAACACCACGATGGGGTCGTCGACGTCGTGTCGCGTGACCTCGGTGATGTCGACGAGGTACGTGGGGTAGTGCGCGCCGTGCAGGCGCCAGTACCCGCCGTGGCCGAGCACGGTGCGGCGCAGCTTTCGGGCGGCGAGATCCGCGTCGAGCGTCTCGTTGCGGACGCCGACCAGCAGCACGAGCGCGAGGTCGGCGGGGGTCGCCACGGTGCCCGCGTTGGCGCTGAAGTACTGCTCGCCGTAGCCCAGCAGGCGGTGGAGTTCGCGCGGCCGGTACCCCCGCGACGTGCTCTTGAACTCCACGATGCTCGTGTCGGGCAGCAGCCCCCAAAGCCGGCGGAGCGTCTCGGGGGCGTCGTCGGCCTCGGCGGGCGCGTCCTTGCGCTTGCGCACGAGCAGCCAGTCCATGCTCTGGCGGGTCTTCGTGAGGGGCTCCTCGCAGCGGTACTCGAAGCGGCGCGAGCCCTTCTCCTCGAGCAACACGTGGAGGAGGTAGTGCCACGCCGTCAGGGTCTTCTCCGCCATGGGGCGCACGGGTTCGCACGCGCGCGAGCGCGGCGCAAGCGCGGGGCGAGGGGGCGTGGACGTAGGCTGTCACCTCACGACGGAGGTGACCTGCGTAGCGCGGAATCGAGAGGACGGATGGAGTGGAACCGAGCGCGGTGTCTGCCTCGCGGCGTCGTGCTGGAGAAAGGCGGCGCCGCACCTGGTGGCGCTCGCTGGCGAACGCCCTGCAGCCACTTTCTCCTTCCGCGCGGTCGACGCCCTCGGTTAGTTTTTCCCGGGGGCTGACTCGTCCCCCCTTCGCTCGCCAGAGGGCTCCGCGCATGGACACCGATCCCCTTCTCGAAGCGACACGGCGGTGCGCCGAAGCGCGACGCGCTACGCCCGATGACGCGCGCCTCCTCGCCTACGACGTCAACGGCATCCAGGAGTACGTGACCGCCAACAGCCGGCCGCGCGCCATGGACGGCGCGAGCCGGGTCATCGCGGGCTTCGACGAGACGCACCGCGCCGCGCCCGGTGCGCTCTTCTGCGGCGGGGGCCGTGGGCTCTTCCTCGTCTCCGAGCGCGACGCGGAGCGCCGTGCCCGCAAGCTCGCCGACGACTTTCGCGAGGCGAGCATCGTCGGCGTGATCGCGACGGCCCACGTCCCCTTCGACCCAAGCGCCGAGCACGCGTCGCTCCGGCACCTCCAGGCCGCGATCGACGAGGCCAAGGACGCGGCCGACGCACCGGTCGACCCGGTGCCCGCGTCGAAGGAGCTGTGCTGCGAGCGCTGCCGGCGGTACGCGCGTGTCGACGTCCGACGCGCCGGTGAGCGGCACGAGCACCTGTGCGCACGCTGCTGCGCGGTGACCGACCGCGGGCTGAAGGAGCGCACCGAGCGCGGCTTCTCGCTCGTCGACCTCGTGAAGGAGGGCGACGTCGCGCGCGGCAACCACGTCGCGGCGATTTCGGCGGACGGCAACGACATGGGCGTGCTGTTCGCGTCGCTCCCGTCGCTCGAAGCCACCGTCGCCGTGAGCCTCGCCGTCGCGCAGACCTTCGCCGCCGCGCACCTGGCTGCCCTCGGCGAGTGCAAATGCGGTGAGCTCCACGTCGCGCCCGTCACGGGTGGCGACGACATCCGCGTCTTCCTCGCGCCCTGGCGAGCGCCGACGTACGTGGCGACGCTCGCGGCGGAGGTCGAGCGTGGCCTGACCGCGGCCGCAGCAAAGCTCGCGCACCTCCTCCCCGACCCGGCGAAGCTCGCGCAGACGGGCATCGGCATCGGGGTGGTCGCGGCGGACATGAAGTCGCCAGCGTCCCGGATGATCGAGCGGGCCCACGGGTTCGAGCGGGCGGCGAAGTCGCTTTGCCGTGAGAAGGGCGCTCGCTCTGCCGTGGCCTTCGCCTGGGACACGGGCGACGAGGGCTTCAACGCCCGCGCGCACGGACGAGGGGACGGGTCCGTGGTCGTGCTCGGGGAGCCCTGGCAGCGCGCACGCATGCGCGCGGAGTCGCTCGCGGAGGTGCCGACCTCGCAACTCGCGATCGTTGCGGAACGGCCGAGCATGGCGCCGGATGAGTTCGCCAACCTCTTCCGCTACCAGGTGGCGCGCTCGGAGGCGTGGCAGCGGTGGTACGACGCGATCGGCGCCTCGTGGCGCGACCGTGACGCCGTCGTCGCGCTCGCCCCCACCATGGCCGACCTCACGCTCCTGCGCTTCGTGCGCGCCCCGGAGGTCCGTTGATGCGCGCGTTCACGCTGACCCTGAAGAGCCGCGGGAGCCTCCTCGTCGGAGGCGGCGGGCGCCCTGAGGGCCTCCACGGGGCCCACGTCGTCGGCGGCGACGGGCGGCCCTTCGTGCCCGCCTCCGCGCTCCGGGGCGCGCTCCGTGAGACGCTCGAAGCGCTGCTCCGAGGCGACGGGCAGGGCGCGTGCGACGCCGGCTCGGGCGTCGCGCCGCCGCGACGGAGAGAGGACGCCGTGCAGGAGTGTTCGCTCCTCGAAGGTGCGCCGTGCCTCGCCTGCCAGCTCTTCGGTGGGGCGCGGTCGACGCTCGGCGCAACGCAGCGCGACTTCTCCTCGCTGGTGGTGGGCGACGCGCGCT
>JAXLYI010000058.1:0-35301 GCA_046351555.1 Polyangiales bacterium | reverse complement strand
CCCCCTCGCCCAACCGCCTCCGCTGGGACCCGCTCCCGATGCCCGCCGCGCCGACGGACTTCGTCGACTCGCTCGCCACCTACGGCGGCAACGGGTCTCCCGCCGCCGGCCACGGCATCGCCATCCACGCCTACGCGTGCAACCGCTCGATGGTCGACGCGGTGTTCTTCGACGCCGACGGCGAGCTGCTCGTCGTGCCGCGCGCGGGGCGTTTGCGCCTCGTCACGGAGATGGGCGCGCTCACCGTCGGCGCCCTCCACTGCGCGGTCGTCCCGCGGGGCGTACGCTTCCGCGTCGAGCTCCCCGACGGCGAGGCCGCGGGCTACGTCTGCGAGAACCATGGCGCCCCCTTCCGCCTCCCCGAGCTCGGGCCCATCGGCTCCAACGGCCTCGCCAACCCGCGCGACTTCGAACACCCCGTCGCCGCGTTCGAAGACGTCGAGCGCCCCACACGCGTGGTGCAGAAGTTCCAGGGGAGGCTCTGGGCCACGACGCTCGACCACTCGCCGCTCGACGTGGTCGCGTGGCACGGCAACCTCGCGCCGTACCGCTACGACCTCCGGCGCTTCAACACCATCGGCACCGTGAGCTTCGATCACCCCGACCCGTCGATCTTCACCGTGCTCACGTCGCCCACCGACACGCCGGGCGTCGCCAACTGCGACTTCGTCATCTTCCCGCCGCGCTGGATGGTCGCCGAGGACACCTTCCGCCCGCCGTGGTTTCACCGCAACGTGATGAGCGAGTTCATGGGGCTCGTCCACGGCGCCTACGACGCGAAGGAGGGCGGCTTCGTCCCCGGCGGCGCGTCGCTCCACAACTGCATGAGCGGCCACGGCCCCGACCTCGCCAGCTACGAGCGCGCGGTGGCCGCCGAGCTGCGCCCCGCCAAGATCGACGGCACGCTCGCGTTCATGTTCGAGAGCCGCGCGGTCATCGCCCCGACGCGCTTCGCGATGGAAACCCCCGCACGCCAGCGCGACTACGACGCCTGCTGGCAGGGCTTCCCGAAGGCGAAGGTCTCCGGCGGCCGGAGATTCTAGGGAGATTCGAGGTCGACCAGCGCGGGCTCGTGCCCGGTGGCCCGCGCGAACCGCACGAGGTCGGCGCCGCGCAGCGTCGTGGTCCGGTCGCAGCGCAGCGGATGGCAGTGGACCGCCTCCGCCGCGGGGATCGCCGCGTCGAGCACCAGCGTCACCGCGGAGGGCGCGTCGTTGAGCACCGCCAGCGGCGTGACCGAGCCCGGCTCGACGCCGAGGTTCGCGCGGAGCCGCTCGTAGGAGGCGAACGAGAGGTTGTTGGTGTCGAGCTTCCGCGCGAGGGACTTGAGGTCGACCGGCAGGTCTTCGCGCACGGACACCAGGTACATCGCGCCCTTCTTGTTGCGCAGGAAGAGGTTCTTGAGGTGAAGCCCGTCGGGGCGCGCGCGATGGCGCTTCGCCTGCTCGACGGTGAACACCGGCGGGTGCGCGACGGTCTCGCTCTCGACCCCGAGCGCGGAGAGTCTTTCGAACAGCGGCGCCGCCGGGTCGCGGAGCTCGAGCGCGTGGTCGAGCATCCGGTCGCCGTCGAACACGAAGCGCCCCGAGAAGCCCACGCCCGCGAGCATCAGCGGCAGCCACACGGCGTCGTCGGCCCACATCTCTCCGTACGGGATCGCGTCGAGCGGGACCCACCGCGGCGCCGCCTCGTCCGTCTCCGCCGGCTCCCCCTCGCACGCGTCGGCCGAAAACACATGGCACTCCAGCCCGTACCCGTCGACGAACTGGAACCGCAGCTCGCCCCGCGCCCGCGCCCCCACCGGCCGCACGCACACCTCCTCCTCCACCTCGCGCACCGCGGCCTGAAGCGCCGTCTCGCCGGGCTCGAGACGTCCGCCCGGCGCGTTGATCTTGCCCGCGCCGAGGCCGCGCTTCTTCCGCATCAAGAGCGCCTCGCCGCCGCGGATGACGAAGAGCAGCGTCGCCACGTCGCGCGGGCGCCACGTCGCCCAGTCGATGTCCGCGAGCCTCACCCCGCCGCCCCGTCCTCGGCGCGCGCCGCCACCAGCGCGTCGTCGGCCGCCAGCGCGCGGTCGATGTCCGAGAGCGCCTCCGCGATCGCCTCGCGCGCCACCTGCTCGGCCCGCCGCGCGCGCGCGTCGGCCTCCGCCGCCCGCGCGGTGCCCTCGCGCTGCGCCTCCTCGAGCTTGCGCCGGAGCGACGTGAGCTCGTCGGCCAGGTCGAGCGCCGCCATCGCGAGGAGCGTCGACGGCGACGCGCCCTTCGCGGCCTTGGACAGGGCCTCGACGCGGCCGTTGACCGCGGCGGCGAGCTGCTCGAGGTGGCGCTCGTTGCCCTGCGACGCGAGGCGAAGCCGCTGGCCGCCTACGTCCAGGGCGACCGTCTGACGGGGTTGGTTCTGCACGGGCGCGACGCTATTCGCCCCGCGCGCGCTGTCAACAGCGCGCATCCGACGATGCGCGGATGCAACCGAAAATGTGCTGGAAACAAGGGCGTTTCGCGCCAAGGGCCGTTGCGCGCGCGGGGCCGTCGGGATAAGCAGGCGGTCCGTGAGGCACCGCCCCTGGCTCTTCCAAGCCAGCCTCACACGACCCGGGAAGACCCGGGAGCGCTGACACCAACCTTGCAAGGAAGCCGCGGGCGGCTCCGGCAATCCACCCGACGCCGTCGGCGACCGTCGCCGACTGGACTGCATCGTCCACCGATCCGCGCGGCGCACGTTGACGCGTCGCGCGGGCGCAACGGGGGGCCTTTGTTTCCCCCAAAAGGAAGACCACGTGAAGCAACCGCTACGAAGCGAGATGGGCGGCGACGTCGCCCCCGAGAACGATCAACACCCCGCCGTGAGCCTCGTCGTCGCGAAGGGCGAGGCGGCGCGCGAGGTGACCGCGTGCGAGGCGCTGGTGGAGGCCCTCGCGGCCCTCGGCGTCACCCACGCCTTCGGCCTCACCGGCGGCGCGGTCGCGCCCTTTTGCAGCGCGGTCGCGGAGAGCCCGATCCGGCTGATGCACTTCCGCCACGAGGCCGGCGCGGCCTTCGCGGCCGTCGAGCTATCGCTCGCCACCGGCCGCCCGGTGGTGGTGTTCGCCACGACGGGCCCCGGCCTCGCCAACTGCCTCACCGGCATGATCGCCGCGCGCTGGGAGGGCGCGCGCGTGATCTTCGTGACGGGCGCCACGGCCTCGCCGCAGCGCGGCCGCTGGGCCTTCCAGGAGACCAGCGCGTACACCCTGCCGACCGGCGACCTCTTCGCGCCGGGGGCCCTCTTCCACTTCGCGGCGATGGTCGAGAGCCCGCAGGAGCTCGCGCTCGCCGCGGCCCGCATCCGCGCGGGCCTCGCGCGCCCCGACGGGTTCGTCGCCCACCTCGGCCTCCCGATGAACCTCCAGACCGCCCCCGCCGCCGACGTCGCGCCGGCCCGCTTCGAATCGCTCGCGCCGCCCGCGTGCGCCGACGTCGACGCCGCGCGCTGCGCCGCGCTGCTCGCCGCGGAGCCCTTCGTGATCTGGGCGGGCTTCGGCGCGCGCCACGCCTCCGACGCGGTGCGCGAGCTCGCGCGGCGCTCGGGCGCGCGGGTGATGTGCTCGCCGCGGGCGAAGGGCGTCTTCCCCGAGGACCACCCGCAGTACCTCGGCGTCACCGGCCTCGGCGGCCACGACCGCGTCCTCCGCGAGATGCGCGCCGCGCCGCCCGCCCGCGTCCTCGTGCTCGGCTCGCGGCTGGGGGAGTTCACCTCGTTCTGGTCGGGCGACCTCGTGCCGCCGGGGGGCCTCGTCCACGTCGACGTCGACCCCGCGGCCTTCGGCGCGGCCTACCCCGAGGCCCCGACGCTCGCCGTCCAGAGCGAGGTCGGCGCCTTCCTCCGCGCCGTGCTCGCGCGCTGGCCCGACGACGTCCCCGCGCACGCGACGCCCCGCGCGGTGCCCTCCGCGACGGAGCGCGCCCCGCACGCCGAGGGTCTCGTGCGCCCGTCGTACCTGATGGAGCGCCTGCAGCGCCTGGTGGTCGAGGGCTCCGACGCGGTGGTGCTCACCGAGGCGGGCAACTCCTTCGCGCTCGGCAGCCACCACCTGCGCTTCCGCGACCCGCTGCGCTACCGGGTGAGCTCGGGCTACGGCGCGATGGGCCACGCGACCACGGGCGTCGTCGGCGCGGCGCTCGGGCCCGCGCGCAAGGCCGTCGCGCTGGTGGGCGACGGCGCGATGCTCCTCGCGAGCGAGGTCAACACGGCCGCCCAGTACGACGTCGACGCGGTGTGGGTGGTGCTCAACGACGCCCGCTACAACATGGTGGAGTGCGGCATGCGCTCGGGGGGGATGCGGCCCTGCGAGACGGAGTTCCCCCGGGCGGATTTCGTCGGGGTCGTGCGGGCCACGGGCGGCGACGGGGTCGCCGTGGAGCGCGAGGCGGACGTCGACGCGGCGCTCCTCCGCGCGATGGCGGCGCGAGGCCCGTTCGTGGTCGACGTCATCGTCGACCCCACGGAGCCGGCCCCGACGGGCCGCCGCTTCGCGAGCCTCTGCGACCAGGGCGCCGCGCGCGTCGACGAGGTGCGCCCGTGAGGCCGCCGCTCGGCGCCGGCATCCGGTCGCTCGCGGTCGCCCTCCCGGAGGCCGTGCGCACCAACGACTACTACCGCGAGCGCTTCCCCGCGCAGTACCGGGAGGCGGAGCGGCGCACGGTGTTCAAGCGCACCGAGGTGACCGAGGCGCGGCCGGGCGACCCCTTCGCCGCGGCCATGGCGCGCTTCGCCGACGACCCGTTCCGGGGCACCGTCGAGCGGCGCGTGCTCGGGCCCGGGGCCTGCTCCCTCGACCTCGAGGTGCCGGCCGCGCGCAAGGCCCTCGCCGCCGCGGGCCTCCGCCCGGAGGAGGTCGGGCTCGTGATCCTCACCTCCTTCCCCGGCGACCGCGTGGGCATCGGCAACTCCGCCTTCCTCTCCCGCGCCCTCGGCATCAAGCGCCCCGCGTGGAACCTCGAGAGCGCCTGCTCGAGCGCCAACGTGGCCCTCCAGACCGCGTCGTCGCTCGTCTCCGCCGGCCAGTACGACACCGTCCTCGTCGTGCTGTCGTGCACGTACTCGCGGTCGTGCGACGACGCCGACCCGCTCACGTGGTTCTTCGGCGACGGCGCGGGCGCCTTCGTCGTCGGGCGGTGCCCCGCCGGCGAGGGGCTCCTCGGCGTCGGCTCGGTCTCGACCGTCGAGTCGTGCGAGACGTGGTTCTTCCGCGTCTCCGACCTCGACACGCAGCGCATCCAGATCGGGTGCACGGAGAACACCGGCCGGGTGCTCGCCGCCACCGCCGCCCCGTACCTCCGCGCGTGCTGCGACGAGGCCGCGCGCGAGGCCGGCGTCTCGCTCGCCGACGTCGACTTCTTCGTCTTCAACGCCCCCACCGCCTGGTACGTCGAGTTCTGCGCCCGCACGCTCGGGGTCGACCTCGCAAAGACAATCAACATCCACCCGCAGTACGGCAACATCGGCCCGGCCCTCCCCGTGGTGGGCCTCTACGAGGCGGCGCGGGCGGGCAGGCTCCGCCGCGGCGACCTCGTGCTCACCTACACCGTCGGCAGCGTGTCGACGGCGAGCGCCTCCGTGATGCGCTGGGGCGACGTGGCGCTCGGCGCGTAACCATCGGGCCGACCGTCCGACACGCGCAAAGATCACGCCCGCGCCGCCGATGCTTGAGGGCCCCGCGGGCTGCGCCGTTGCTCCTCCGTAGACGCCATGAACGAGGTAAGCGGCAACTCGCTGGGGCTCTCTATCCAGGCAGCGGCGCAGCACGGCCTGCCAGTCGAGGCCATCTTTGAAGGCTTGTCGATCGCCCCGGACGCCATCCCAGAGCGCGTCGATTGGGACACCTTCCGCACCGTCAATGAGCGGCTCGGTCGACTATGCGGCGACCGCGTGCCGCTCGACGAGTTAGGCGCGCTGCTCTTCACCGTGCCGCGCATGCAGCGCGTCCTCGCCGCCGTGCAGCTCGTCGCCAGCCCGCGGATGCTGTTCTGGGCGGGGCACATGTGGGCCACGCCGTCGGCCTTCCGCCCGGTCGACTGCACCTTCGAAGACCTCGACGGCGGCCGCGTCCGCCTCGGCGCGAGGATCCGCGAGCCGTACCCGGACTCGCCGGAGTTCTTCGCGATCACCCGCGGCGTCTACCGCGCGCTGCCGCGGCTCCTCGGTCTGCCCGACGCCCAGGTGTCGCTCGAGCTCCAACCGCGCGCGGCGGTGTACACCGTCGACCTCCCGCCCTCGCTCACCCTCTGGTCGCGCCTGCGCCGCGCCGCGATGCTCGTGCTCGCGCCGCGCGCCGTCCTCGCCGAGCTGCGCGACCAGAACGAGCAGCTCCGCGCCCGCTTCGATGAGCTCGCCATCGCCCACCAGGAGGCCGACCGCCTGCGCCGCGACGCCGAGCACGCCCGCGACGTCGCCGAGGCCGCGCTGCGGGTGAAGTCGGAGTTCCTCGCGACCGTCTCGCACGAGCTCCGCACGCCGCTCAACGGCATCCTCGGGGTCGCCGACCTGCTCCTGGGCTCGCCCCTCGGCCCCGAGCAGCGCGAGCACGCCGAGACCATCCTCGCCTCGGGCAACACCCTCCTCGGCCTCATCGGCGACGTGCTCGACTTCTCGAAGATCGACGCCGGCAAGGTCGACCTCGCGCGCGCCGCGTTCGACCCGCGCGCGCTGCTCGCCGACGTCACCCGCGGGCTCGAGGCCACCGCGCGCGCCAAGGGCCTCTCCCTCGCGACCAGCGGCGACCGCGCGCTCCCGCCGCTCGCCGTCGGCGACCGCGAGCGCGTGCGCCAGGTGCTCGCCAACCTCGTCGCCAACGCGCTGAAGTTCACCGAGCACGGCGGGGTGTCGGTCGAGGGCTCGATCGCGCGTCGGGAGGCGGGGGCGCCGCTCCTCCGCTTCACCGTCCGCGACACCGGCATCGGCATCGCCCGCACGTCCGTCGCGCGCATCTTCGACCCCTTCACCCAGGTCGACGCCTCGCCCCGCCGGCGCTTCGGCGGAACCGGCCTCGGCCTCGCGATCTGCAAGCAGCTCGTCGCCCAGATGGGCGGCGACATCGGCGTCGACACCGAGCCCGGGCGCGGCAGCACGTTCTGGTTCACCGTGCCCGTCGAGCTCCCCGCCGAGGGCGCGCCGCCGGGCCCCGAGGCGCACGCCGCGCCGCCGGTCGGCCCGCGCCTGGTTCCCTCCCCGCCGGTGTCCCTCCGCCCGCGCTCGCTCCGCCCCGCCTCGCTGCGGCCGCGCGTCTCCGGGCCCCGCACGCTCCGCCCCCGCGCGGGCCGCGCGGAGGAAGGAGACGGCGCGCGCCCGTGGGTGCTCCTCGTCGACGACAACCCCGTCAACCTCAAGGTGGCCGCGCAGGCCCTCAAGCGCCTCGAGTACAACGTCGCCACCGCCACCGACGGGGCGCGCGCGCTGGAGGTGTTCGCCACCCGCCCCTTCGTCGCCGTGCTGATGGACTGCCAGATGCCCGTGATGGACGGCTACGAGGCGACGGCCCACATCCGCGACCGGGAGGCGGGCGGCAAGCGCCACACGCCCGTCATCGCCATCACCGCCAATGCGATGGACGGCGACCGCGAGCGCTGCCTCGCCTCGGGCATGGACGACTACATCGCCAAGCCCGTCCGCCTCGACGTGCTCCGCGAGACGCTCTCCCGCTGGGCCGCCCCCGCCGTCACCTGCCTCCCCGCCCGCCCCACCTCCGTCGCCCCCGCCGCCGGCTGAGCCACCGCGACGCCGCCCCGACGAGGGCGGCGCGTGCGGCGGCTCTCGTGCGTGAGGTCAGTAGTCCGTCGTGTAGCGGACGCGGCGGTCGTTGGCGGGCGGCGGCGCAGCGGAGGGCGGCGGGGGGACGGGCGCGGGCGGAGGCGGCGCGACGGGCTGCGCGACGGGCGCGGGCGGAGGCGGCGCGGTGACCGCGACCGGAGGCGCGACCGGGGGCGCGGTCGGGGAAGCGACGACGGGCGTGGCGACGGGCGCGCGCTCCACGCGTGCGCGCCGAACACGCGACGCGGGCGCAGCGAGGACGCTCGCGGCCTCGGGGGTGGAGGGCGCCGCGGGGGCGCCCGGTACGACGATCGGCGGGGCGGGCGGCGCGGGCGCGGACGCGCGGGGCGCGACCGGCGCAATCGGGGTGGGCGTCACCGCGGGCGGCGGTGCGGGCGTGCGGGCAGCGCGCGTGGCGAACACCGCCCCGGCCGCGCAGAGCGCGAGGAGCGCGGCGGCGAGCGCACGGCGGGGCGCGCGCGGGGGCGCCGGGACTTCGGCGGGCGCAGGCGGCGCGGCGGCGAGCGCGGCGGCGGGGGCGCTCCCGTCGGGGCGGGTGCTCACCTCGCGCGGGTCGCGCGCGTCGTTGGCCGGCGCGTCGTTGGCGGGGACGGCGGGGAGGAGCGAGCGCCGCGCGACCTGCTCGATCGCGGTCTCGGCGACGCCGGCGGGCAGCTCGGGGCGGTGGCCGATCGCGGTCGCGGCGGTGGCGAGGTCGCGCGCGGCGGCGACGAGCGCGCCGCCCGACTCGAGGGCGCGGAGCGAGCGGAGGAGCGACTCGGCGGAGGCGGGCCGCGCGGCGGGGTCGCGGCGGAGGCAGCCCATCACCAGCGACTCGAGCGAGGCGGGGACGGCGGGCGCCACGTCGCGGAGCGGGCGCGGCTCGGTGGTGCAGATCTTCACCAGCAGCTCGCCCGAGCTCTCGCTCTCGAAGGGGAGCGCGCCGGAGAGGAGCTCGTAGCACATCACCCCGAAGGCCCAGAGGTCGGCGCGGGCGTCGACCTTCTTCGGCGAGTGGATCTGCTCGGGCGCCATGTACGCCGGCGTCCCCATCACCACGCCGGTGGAGGTCATGCGGGCGTCGTCGGTGGCGATGCGCGAGATGCCGAAGTCGAGGAGCTTGGGCGAGAGGCCCCGCGCGGTGCGGGCGAGGAAGACGTTGGATGGCTTGAGGTCGCGGTGGACGACGCCGCGCGCGTGGGCGGCGGCGAGGGCGTCGAGGGCCGGCGCGACGAGCGCGACGAGCTCCGCGGGCGACAGCGGGCCGCGGCGCGCGAGGTGGGCCTCGAGGTCCTCGCCGTCGAGCAGCTCCTGGACGATGAAGGGCGTGCCGTCGTCGTCGACGTCGACGTCGAGCACCGACACCACGTTGGGGTGGTCGATGAGCCACGCGGCGCGGGCCTCCTGCATGAAGCGCTGCGGCACGTTGGGCATGCGGGCCACCTCGGGGCGCAGCATCTTGATCGCCACCACGCGCTCGACGAGCAGGTGGCGGGCCCGCCACACGACGGCCATGCCGCCCTCGCCGAGGCGGTCTTCGAGCAGGTACTTCCCGCGCAGGGTGGGGGGGGCCTCGACGGCGGCTTCGGTGGCGTGCATGTCAGCCCAGGAGCGTACCGCCTCCCCGCGCGCGCGACCGCCCTCGCGCGGCCGCGTCCGGGGCGCGGACAAACGCCCGTCAGAGGCAGCGCGGGAGCGCGTCGAGGAGGGCGTCGTTCTCGGCGCGCGTGCCGACCGTGATGCGAACGCGCCGCGCGAGGCGCCCGCCGCGCGCGTGGAAGGAGCGGACCACGACGCCGCGCGCGAGGAGCGCCGCGTGGGCCGCGCCCGCGTCGCCGGGGAGCTCGACCCAGAGGAAGTTGGAAGCGGACGGCGACACGCGCACCCCGGGGATCGCCGCGAGCCCGGCCCCGAGGCGCGCGCGCTCCGCCACCACCTCCGCCACCGACGCGTCGAAGTGGGGCGCGAGGTCGGTGAGGCACAGCTCCGCCGCCCGCTGCGAGAGGGCGTTGAGGTTGTAGGGCTGGCGCACCTTGTCGACCGCGCGGGCGACCTCCTCCGGGAGCACCGCCCACCCGACCCGCGCGGCCGCGAGACCGAGCTTGGAGAGCGTCTGGAGCCGGCCCACGGGGGCGCCCGGCCGCATCAGGTCGCGGTACGCGACGCCGGAGTACACGCCGTAGGCCTCGTCGAGGATCACCAGCGTGTCGCCCGCGGCGGCCAGCACGCGCTCGACGCGGTCGCGCGCGAAGAGGTTGCCCGTCGGGTTGTTGGGCGACGGCAGGAAGACCACGTTGGGCCGCTCGGCCGCGAGGGCCGCTTCGAACGCGGGCACGTCGAGGTCCCAGTCCGCGTCGAGCGGCACCGCCGCCGGCCGCAGCCCCTGCGCCAGCGCGCTCACGCGGAACATCACGAACGACGGGTCGGGGAAGAGGACCGACACCTGCGCGCGCCCCGCCCGCGGCCGCGCCAGCGCCCCGAGCACGAGCGCGATCACCTCGTCGCTGCCGTTGCCGAAGACGATCTGGTCGGGGTGGACGCCCTCGCGCACCGCGACGAGCTCGCGCAGGCGCCCGGCGCGCACGTCGGGGTAGCGGTGGAGCGCGACCTCCGCGAGCGAGCGGGCGAGTAGTTCGCGCGCCTCGGCGGGGAGCGCGTGGGGCGACTCGTTGGCGTCGAGGCGGATGGCGTCGGGGCGCGCGTGCGCCGGCGCGTAGGCCTCCAGCGACGCGAGCTCGGGGCGCAGGAGCGGGGCGAGCCAGGCGGGGTCGTTCATCGGGCGCGGGAGGATACCCGAAGGCTACGCCTCGTCGCGGCCCTTGCGCGGGCGCGGGAGGTTGTAGAGCTCGAGCTTCGTGACGAAGGCCCGCCGCGAGATGCCGAGCAGCGCCGCAGCGCGCGTCTGGTTGCCCGCGCAGCGCTCGAGCGCGTCGAGGATGCGCTGGCGCTCGACCACGTGGAGCGCGTCGCGCAGCGAGTCGGGCAGCGGCGCGGCGGGGGGCGCGGCGGGCGTGGCCGGCGCGGCGGCGACGGGCGCGGCGGCGACGGGCGCGGCGGGCGGCGAGGCGACGGGGGCGACCGCGGGGACGGCCGGCGAGGAGGCGCGGCCCTTGTCGAGCGCGAGGTGCTCGGGGGTGATGACGCCCGAGGTCGAGAGCACGACGGCGCGCGCGATCACGTTGCGCAGCTCGCGGACGTTGCCCGGCCAGCGGTGGGCCTCGAGCGCCGCGATCGCCGCGTCGGAGATCGTCGCGCCCGGCCGCCCGGCCTGCGCCGCGGCCATCCGCGCGAAGCGGCGCGCGAGCGGGGCCACCTCGCGGACGCGCTCGCGCAGCGGGGGGATGGTGATCGCGAAGCCGTTGAGCCGGAAGTAGAGGTCAGCGCGGTAGCGGCCCGCGGCGATCTCGCCCTCGAGGTCGCGGTTGGTGGCGGCGACGATGCGCACGTCGACGGGCCGCGAGCGGACGCCGCCGACGCGCCGCACCTGGCGGTCTTCGAGCACGCGCAAGAGCTTGGCCTGGAGCGTCGGCGACAGCTCGCCGACCTCGTCGAGGAAGAGCGTGCCCCCCTCGGCCACCTCGAGGAGGCCGGGCTTGGCGGCCGCCGCGCCCGAGAACGCGCCCTTCTCGTAGCCGAAGAGCTCGGCCTCGATGAGGGTGTCGGTGAGCGCCGCGCAGTTGATCTTCACGAAGGCCCGCTCGCGCCGCGGAGACCGCACGTGGACGCGCTCGGCGAACACCTCCTTGCCCACGCCCGTCTCCCCGAGGAGGAGCACGTTGATCGACCCGTCGGCCACCCGGTCGACCAGCGCGTGGAGGCGCAGCATCGCCGGGTCTTCGACCACGATGTCGCCCGGCACCGGCGCGGCGGTCGGCTCCACCAGCTCGCCGGTCACCGCGCAGAGCACCGTGCCGAACTCGATCACGTCGCCGGGCCGCACGGACACCCGCGCGCCCGGCGCGACCGGCGCGCCGCGGACGCGCGTCCCGTTGGCGCTGCCGAGGTCCTCGACGTGGATCGCGCCGTCGAGGTGGATCGCCGCGTGGCGGCGCGAGATCGAGCGGTCGTCGACGCGGAGGTCGGCCTCGGCGGCGCGGCCGACGACGACGACCCCGCGGGCGGGCAGCGGCAGGAGCTGGGCGCCGCCCGCGCTCATCACGCGGAGCTGGAGGCCCGCCGGGCGGCGCGCGACCACCTCCGAGGTGACGGTCGGGTCGTCGGGGGTGTGGGACATGGCGAATCGAGGAGACGACATGCCGGCCCCAGACTGCAAGGGCCGTGACGACGGCGGGCGGGCTCCGCGGGTGCCCGGAGGTTCACGAATTGCGCGGGGCGCTTCACAACCGTTGTGCGCGGCGCGACGCGAACCGCTCCGCTGGCTTCACCCCGCGCGCGACGCCCGGGTCAACGACCACACCCCGGCGAGGCCCACACCGACCAGGAGCGCGCCGGCGACGAAGCTCGCGACGCCCCCGTCGTGGTGCCAGGCATCCCGGTCGGCCCGGCCGAGGGCCATCATCACCACCCAGAACCCGTTGTTGAGCGCGTGGGCGACGGTCGACGCGAGGATCGTCCCCGCGCGCCGCGCCGTCCACCCGAGCACCAGGCCCGCCCCGAAGGCGAAGGTCGAGTGCCAGAGCTCCCCGTGGGCGAGGCCGAAGAGCGCGGCGACCGCCACGTTGGCGAGCCACGGCGGGGCCCTCTGCTCCAGCCGCGTCTGGAGGTAGCCGCGGAAGAAGAGCTCCTCGCCGATGCCTGCGCCCGCGCCCACGATGAGCACGCCGAGCACGGTGAGCTCGGGCGACATGCCCGCGAAGTCGTGGCGCGCGACCCCGACGGGGCCCTCGCCGAAGGCCCCGAGCGCCTCGCGGAGGCTGTTGCCGAGGCGGCTCACCCCGACGAGCGCCGCCGCGCCGGCGAGGCCCGTCGCGAGCCATCGCGGCGGCTCGTGGAGGCGCAACCGCTCGCGGAGCGAGGGCGCGGTGGGTGACAGGGCCGCTGCCACGAGCGCGCACCCCGCGAGCGCGACGCAGGTGCCGAGCCCCGCGCCGAAGTACCCCGCGGGCTGCCCCATCAGCGACTCGGCGAGGCGTCGCGGGCCGAGCGCCATCGCGCGGAGCTGGCGCGCGGCCGGGAGGAAGAGCACCGCGAGCGTCG
This sequence comes from Polyangiales bacterium, assembly GCA_046351555.1. Classification (GTDB taxonomy): domain Bacteria; phylum Myxococcota_A; class Polyangia; order Polyangiales; genus CAISKJ01. The sequence continues at coordinate 22,356 of JAXLYI010000058.1, read as the reverse complement.
CGGAGGACAGCATCGTCGCAGCCATGAGCGCGATCGGGAGCATCGCGGCCAGCGTCCACAGGCGCGGCGGGCCCGCGGCGGGGACGGGGCCGAAGGGGTCATCGTCGTAGCGCTGGAGGCGGACGACGATGGGGACGGCGTCGCTCACGGCGGGGCCTCCGCGAGGGCGTCGAGGCGCTCGGCGGCCCAACGGGTCTCGCGCTCGTCGGGGGCGCCCGCGAGCCGCGCGAGCTGGTACCAGTCGGCGGCCTCCGCGCGGCGCCCCTCGCCCTCGGCGCGGACGCCCAGCGCGTAGAGCGAGAGCGCGCGGAGGGGCTCGGACTCGGCCAGCGCGAGCACGTCGCGCGGCGCGGCCCGCCCGAGGACGCAGCGCCCGATCACCGCGTACTCGTTGGTCTCGTCGCCGAGGAAGTGGGTGGTCGCGGTCGTGCGCCGCGGGTCGTTCGGCCCCGAACGAACCGACGCCATCGCCCGCAGGAGCCAGATGTACTCGCGGTGCGCGACGTCGTCGACGTCGGGCGAGGCGACCGACCACAGGGCCCCGAAGGCGCCGTGCCGGTACGCCGCCACCGCCGCCGCCCCGCGCCGCGCCGACGGGACCGCGCCCCGCAGCCACGCGTCGGCCGCGGCCTCGCCGTGCGCGCCCCGGCGCACCCGCCACGCGCGGAGCTGGAGGTCGGCGGCGGCGAGCGGGTCGGGCGCCTCCACCGCGTCGAGCGCCGCGAGCGCGAGCGCCTCGTGGCCCTGACGCCCGAGCGCGTCGCCGAGCGCGGCCTGGAGTTCGAAGTCCACGCCCGCCTCCGTCATCGCGCGCACCGCGGGGGCCACCTCGCGCGGGCCCACCGCGGCGGCGAAGGCGCGCGCGAGGGACTCGGCGCGGTCGTCGGCGTGGACGGCGGCGCGTCGGGCGACGGCGCGGGCGGCGTCGCGGGGACGTCGGGCGCGCCAGTGGTCCGCGGCGTCGGACGCGGCCGTGGTCGCCGAGGGCGGGGCGAAGACGTCGTCGGGCGCGGCCCCGCACGCCGGGTCGTCCTCGCCGCGGGCGCGCGCGACCTCGGCGCAGAGCGAGCGGGCGAGCGCGTGGTCGGCGGCGTCGCGGCGCGCGGCCTCGGCGCGGAGGGCGAGGTGCGCGGGCCGGGAGTCGAGGTGCGTGGCGAGGAAGTCGTGGGACTGCTGGCGCCGCGGGTTGTCGCGCGAGACGCCCGCGGCGAGCATCCGCGCGGCGCAGGCGAGCAGCGCCGGCGGGGTCGGCGAGCTCGGCGCGAGCGGCCCGAGCAGCGTCTCGGCGCGCTCGTCGTCGGCGGCGACGCGGGCCACGCGGGCGGCCCACGCGAGCAGCGGGCGGAGCGCTTCGGGGGCCTCGCGGTCGACGACGGTGACGTACGCGCCAGCAGCGCGCGGGCCGTGGGCGCGGAGGCGCGCGGACAGCTCGCGGAGGATCGCCGCCCCGAGCACGGACGCGTCGCGCCGGGCGAGGAGGTCGCGGTCGACGAAGGGCCCGTTGGGCGTTCGGCCCGCGGCGAGGGCGGAGGCGTGGGCGAGGCACACGCCCTCCTCGGCGGGTTCAGCGCGGGCGCCGGACTCGGCCTCGAGCGACGCGAGCGCCTCGGGGAGCGTGGCGGTGGCGGGCGGAGCGGACGCGGCGAGCGCGGCGCGGACCGGGTGCGCCTCGGGCAACGCGGCGGCGAGCGCGCGGGCCTCGCGGCGGTACCCCAGGCGCCACGCGACGAGCGCCGCGACGTCGGGGAGCTCGACGTCGGCGGCGAGCGCGAGAGCGGCGAGCGCGCGGGCCTCGACGGCGTCGGCGAGCTCCGCGGCGGCGGGCGTGGCGACCGCGAGCGCAGCCGACGCGCGCGCCGAACCCGCACGGAGCTCGGGCGAGCGGGCGCCGAGCGTCCAGAGCGCGCCAAGGCGGTCGAGCGCGGGCACGACGCGGGCCCCGGGGGCGAGGAGCGCCCAGCCCACGGCGTCCGGCGGGAGCTCTCCCCGGACGCGGCGTGGGGGCGGCCGTTCGAGCGAGCGGCTCCAGGCGGCGAGGAGCTCGCGCGCGTCGGAGAAGCTCGGGGACTCGGGCAGCGTGCCGACGACGGTGTTGCCGTGGAGCACCGTCCAGCGGCCGCCGTCGAAGCGGGTGGTGACGACGGCCGCGGTGCCCCGATGCGCGCGGTGCACGTCCGCGACGGCGAGGAGGAAGCGCGCGTCGGGGCGCGGGCGGGCGCGGGCCGCGAGCATCGCGCGGAGCTGCTCGACCGACTCGGGGAGCGCCGTCACGCGCTCGGGCAGCGGCGGGAGACCCGGCGGCTCCCCGCGGGCCGGCGCGCGCCGAGAGACCGCCGCCGCCACGTCGACGAACTGGGCGAGCGCCAGCACCCCGACCAGCCAGACGCAGAGGAGCGCCCCCACGATCCCCGCCGCCGTCGCTCGCCTCGCGCCCGCTGCCTGCACCGCGCGGAGCATCGGGCACGGCGCGCACGGTTGACAACCCCTCCCCTGGCGGGCGAAGCAACGGGGCGCCACACGCCCCTCATGGTGAGAACGACACGCACCGCCCCCAACCGCCGCGGGAGCCCCGAGGCCGTCGAGAAGCGCCGCCTCGCGCGCAAGCTCAACCGCCTCCTCACCGAGGGCTCCGACCCGGCCGCGGCGCAGGACGGGCGAACCGAGCGCCGCCGGCAGCGCCTGCTCCAGGAGCTGGAGGAGGGCACGCGCGCCAACCCCCCCACGCTCAAGCCGATCGAGGTGCTCCAGCGGGCGCACGACCTGCTGACGCTCGGCGAGCCGCTGGCGTCGTTGCGGAAGGTGATCCGCGTGCCGACGCGCCCCCCCGTCGACCCCGCCGAGGCGTCGGAGCTGCTCGCGTCGCTCCAGCGCGCGTACGACTTCCGCCCGGAGGTGTTCGAGTTCCTCGGGCTGCCGGCGGAGGCGCTGGTGCAGACGGCCCAGGCCCCGCGTCGGGGGCGCCCCAGGAAGACGTAGCGTCTTGCGCCGCGGGCCCGTCCCGTGGAGAAGTCCCGCCCCACCCATCGCCCGGCCATGAGCTCCTCCCCCGACGCACACCCCGCCGCGCGACCGTGGCACGACCCCCACTGGCGCCTGCGGTGGCTCGCGCCCGGCGTCGCGCTCGCCGTCGCGCTGACGGTCCTCGTCCGCGCCCACCTCCACTTCTTCTTCCCGTGGGCCGGGCCCGTCTCCAACGACGAGGGCTACATCTCCGCCCTCGCGCTCCGCATGCTGCACGGGAACTGGCTCCCGTACGTCGACGGCGTCTCGCAGCGCGGCCCGCTCCTCTACTGGCTCGCGGCGATCGCGATGAAGATCGGCGGGCAGTTCTCGTGGCTCCCGATCCGCTGGCTGGGGCTGCTCACGGGCGTCGGGGCGGTGCTGCTGTCGTTCTTCGTCGCGGCGGAGTTCGCGACGCCGCTGGCGGGCGGCGTGGCGGCGCTGGTGGTGACGTACTTCCTCTCGTACGAGGTCAACCCCTGGGACGGCATCGGGTACAACGGCGAGATCCTCGCGATGCAGTTCGCGCTCGGGTCGATGCTCGTGGTCGGCCGCGCGATGCGCCCCGCGGCGGCCTCGGCCGGCGGCCCGCGGCGCGACCGGGTGCTCTTCGCGGCGGGCGTGCTCGGGGCGTCGGCGGGCCTCTGCAAGCAGATGACGCTGACCCACATGGGCCCGTCGCTCCTGTGGCTCGCGCTCGGCACCGCCGACGACGAGCGCCCGCCCGCCCGGCGCGCGCGCGACCTCGCGGCCTTCCTCCTCGGGGCCGCCGCGCCCTACGCCGCGGTGCTCTCGGTGTACGCGGCGACCGGGCACCTGCGCACGTTCGTCTACTACTACCAGCGCTACGGCCGCGACATCTTCATGGCCCCGCTGACGCGCGACTACATGCGCGACAAGGTCCGCGAGCAGATCGACCGGTACTTCCTCGGCGGCGCGGCGGTGACGATGGTCGCGATGGTCGCGCTCTCCCGCGCGCTGCGGGACTTCTGGGCCGACGGCGGCGGGCGCGTCGCGCGGCTGCGGCGGCACCCGCGGGGCTTCTACCTCGTGGCGCAGCTCGCCTGCGCGATGACGGGGGCGAGCTTCACGTTCCGCTTCTTCCCGCACTACTTCGTGCAGGTGTACCCGGTGGCGGCGCTCGTCGCGGGCTACGCGGCCTCGGGGCTCGGCTACGACCCGGCCGACCGGCGCGACCGCGCGGCGGTGGCGGGCGCGTTCACCGTGGTCCTGGGCGCGGCGCTCCTCCTGGCGATCGCGAGCACGGCGCTCACGCGCAACGTGCGGCTCCGACGCGAGACCGACCGGTGGTACCAGGACCCGCGCGCTGACCCGATCGTGCGCTATGTGCTGGAGCGTTCACAGCCGTCGGAGAAGATCTTCGTGTGGGGCTTCCGCGCGGAGACGTACGTGTCGTCGGCGCGTCTGCCGGCCTCGCGCTTCGTGTACACGGTGTACCCGTCGGGCGTGGTGCCGTGGTTCCAGTCGACGCGCGAAGAGGAAGAGCGGCGCGTGGTGCCGGGCAGCCGCCGCCAGCTCCTCGACGACCTCGAGCAGAACCGCCCGATCCTCGTGATCGACGCCGGCCGCTCGATGAACGGGCGGTACATGTACAACTACCCGGAGCTCCGGACATACCTCGACCGCAACTACTGCTTCATGCGGTACGTCGACGGCGAGCCCGTGTACCGACGCCGGCAGAACGGCGACTGCCCCCCCGCGGACTACTGACGCGTTCGCGCCGCCGGGGCTGTGGAAAGTCGCCCGCGGGTCTTGTATGAGTCTCCGCTGTCGCTGCTTTCGGGCGCGGGAGTGGCCGCTCATGGTGAGCGCGCTTCGCCGCACGGCGCCCGGAGTTCCCTCGGGAGAACTGAACTGCCATGAAACGCCTCGCCACCTGGTGCGCCGTGCTCGCGCTCCTGGGGACGGTCGGGTGCGGGGACGACCCGCCGCCCGTGACGCCCCCGACGCCCGACGCCGCCACCGACAAGCCCGCGCCGACCGACAACCCCACGCCTGAAGACACGCAGCCCCCGCCGCCCGACGCCGAGCCGCCGCCGCCCGACGCCGAGCCTCCGCCCTGCGCGACCGGCGAGATGCGCTGCAACAGCACCTGCGTCGACGTGCAGTCCAACGCCGCCAACTGCGGCGCGTGCGGCACCGCCTGCACCGGCACCCAGGTGTGCCGCATGGGCGCCTGCGCCGACGAGATGATGTGCCCGATGGGCCAGCAGCGCTGCGGCGCGGCCTGCATCGACACCTCCGCCGACGCGATGAACTGCGGCGCCTGCGGCAACGCCTGCGCGACGGGCGAGAGCTGTAGCGGCGGGTCGTGCCGTCCGCCCGAGTGCATGGCGGGCCAGACCCGCTGCGGCTCGAACTGCGTCGACACCCAGACCGACGCGGCCAACTGCGGGTCGTGCGGCAACGCCTGCTCCGCGGGCCAGGCCTGCACCACCGGCACCTGCCGCAGCACGATGACCTGCATGCCCGGCGAGACGGCCTGCGGCGGCGTCTGCGTCAACACCATGACTGACGCGATGAACTGCGGCGGCTGCGGCGTCGCCTGCCCCTCGGGCCAGGTCTGCGCCGCGGGCGCCTGCTCGATGATGGCGTGCCCGACCGGCCAGATGCGCTGCGGGAGCGCCTGCGCCAACCTCCAGACCGACTCCGCCAACTGCGGGATGTGCGGCCGCACCTGCGCGATGGGCCAGACGTGCACCGCCGGCGCGTGCACCGGCACCGGCGCGTGCCCCATGGGCCAGACCCAGTGCGGCACCGGCGCGACCCAGGTGTGCGCCGACCTCCAGACCGACGCCGCCAACTGCGGGATGTGCGGGCGCGCCTGCACCTCGACGCAGACCTGCCAGATGGGCGCGTGCAGCGCGACGCGGCCGACGTGCCCGACGGGCCAGACCGACTGCACCCCGATGGCCGCCATGCCCACCTGCGTCAACACGCAGAGCGACAGCATGAACTGCGGCGCCTGCGGGACGTCGTGCGCGATGGGCTCCACCTGCCAGATGGGCGCCTGCCGCTGCCCGACCGGCTCGACCCTCTGCGGCCGCGCCTGCGTCAACCTCCAGACCGACCGGACCAACTGCGGCCGCTGCGGCGCCACCTGCGCGACCGGCCGCGTCTGCACCGCCGGCGTCTGCGGCTGCGCCGCCGGCACCACGCTCTGCGCCGGCAACTGCGTCAACGCCCAGACCGACAACAGCAACTGCGGCGCCTGCGGCACCGTCTGCGGCGGCGGCCAGACCTGCCAGGCCGGCCGCTGCGCCTGCCCCACCGGCCAGATGCTCTGCGGCACCGGCGCGGCCGCGCGCTGCGTCGACACGCAGACCGACCGGACCAACTGCGGCGCCTGCGGCACCGCCTGCGGCATGGGCCAGTCGTGCGTCGCGGGCCGCTGCGCCTGCCCCACCGGGCAGACGCAGTGCGGCACCGGGGCGGCGGCGATCTGCGCCAACCTCATGACCAGCGCCGCCAACTGCGGCCGCTGCGGCAACGTCTGCCCCGCCGGCGTCCCCTGCATGGCGGGCGTCTGCATGGGCACGCCGCCGGCCAACGACACGCGCGCCGGCGCCACCGTGATCAACCTCGGCGCGGGCGCCGCGCAGAGCCTCATGGCCGACACCACCAGCGCGCGCCACGACACCGGCGGCAACTGCGCCTGCACGGCGGCGGGCAACGACGTCTTCTACCGCTTCACGCTGACGCAGCCGGAGATCGTCTACGCCGACACGCTCGGCGCGACCTGGGACACGTCGCTCTTCATCCAGGACGCCTCGGGCAACAACCTCACGCCCCCGGCGGCCGGCCAGATCGTCTGCAACGACGACGCGACGCTCTGCGCGAGCGGCCTCGCCAGCCAGGTCGTCGCGCGGCTCAACCCGGGCACCTACTACCTGGTGCTCTCGGGCTGCGGCGCGGGCATGGCGACGATCCACTTCCAGCACCTGCCGGGCGGCGCCGTCGCGCCCGCGGCGATCACGCCCAACGGCACCGTGCAGACGCTCATGGGCACGGTCTCGGGCACGGGCACCATCTCCTCGACCTGCTGCTCGGGCGGCCCCGAGCGCGTGCACTTCTGGGTGACCTGCCCCAACGCGGCGGCGACGTCGTTCCACGCGACGAGCTGCAGCGCGACGACCGGCGCCAACCAGGCCGGCTATGACATCTCGATCCACCAGTCGAGCGCGCTGCGCCCGGCCGCGTCGATCCAGGTGTGCAACGACGACACCCCCGGCGTCTGCGGCGCGGGCGCGACGATCAACTCCACCGTCCCGGCGACCGTCGCCAACCAGGCGGGCCTCAACACCCTCGTGGTCGACTCGTGCGTCGCGGCCGGCGGCCCCTACGCCGTCCAGTACGTGCTGGCCAACTGCGCGTCGGGCACCCGCTGCGGCTCCGCCTGCGCCGACACGCTCACCGACGAGAACCACTGCGGCGGCTGCGACCGCCGCTGCGCCGCGGGCCAGACGTGCTCGGGCGGCACCTGCCAGACGCTCCGCGCCGGCGAGACGCGCGACAACCCGATCGCCACCACGGGCCCGAGCTACACGACCACGGTCAACACCGCGCTCTACCGCAACGACACCTCGGGGTCGTGCGGCTGCACGACGGGGCGCGACGTGTTCTACAGCTTCACCGTGGCGGCGGGCGCGACCGAGATCGTCTACGCCGACACCGTCGGGTCGACCTACGACACCTCGATCTTCTTCCAGACCGCCGCGGGCGTGAACGTCGCGACGGCTGGCGTGCCCAACGGCGTCACCTGCAACGACGACGGCGGCCTCCTCGGCTGCGCGACGGGCACGCAGTCGCAGATCCTCGCGCAGTTCACGGCCGGCACGTACAACGTGGTGGTCTCGGGCTGCGGCACGGGCGGCACCGCGGCGCTGCGCATCCACCGGGTGCCGGTGGGCAGCGGCGAGGTCCGCCTGCTCGCGCGCGGCTCGTCGGTGGTGTCGGGCACGACCACGGGCACCACGGGGCGCGTCACCGCCGCCTGCTGCTCGGGCGGCGCGGAGGACACCTTCTTCTGGTACACCTGCCAGGGCGCCGCGGCAGGCACCTTCACCGCGAGCACCTGCGGCCGCGCCACGTGGGACACCGAGCTCCACGAGCTCTCCCCGGGCCGCGCCGCGACGCCGACGTGCAACGACGACGCCTGCGGGCCCCGCCAGTCGCTGCTGAGCTCGCCGATCCCCGCGGGCCCCGGCCTGCACGCCTTCTACGTCGACGGCTGCGGCGGCGCCTCGGGCGCCTACACCGCATCGGTCTCCCGCCCGTGACCTGAGGGCCGGGGCGGCGCCGTCCAGCCGCCCCGGCCAACCCCTCCCCTCAAACGACCGCGAGGCCCACGCCCGCGAGGTACGCCCGCGCGAGGTGGGCGTCGTCGTGCTGCCCCGGGTGGAAGTCGCGCCGCGCGTAGCGGCGCATCCCCGCGACGAAGACGTCCGTCACGATCGAGCGGTCGCGCTGCTTCGCCTCGCGCAGGTGGCGCCGGGTGAAGGTGCGGCCGGCGGCCCGGTCCTGCCAGAGGAGCGTCGCGGTGGCGGCCGCCCAGAAGGTCGCGAGGCCCGCCGTGGCCAGCGCCATCCCCGCCATGCGGAGCGCGTAGGAGGGAGCGACCTTCGCCAGCACGTCGAAGGCGACGGACTTGTGCTCGATCTCCTCGCAGGCGTGCCACTTGAGCAGCGCCTCCATCTTCGGGTGCGCGCCGTCGAGGGCCCCGTAGGCGAGCGCGCCCTCAGCCATGATGGCCGTGTAGTGCTCGAGGGCCACCGTCACCGACAGGCGCATCGCGGGCGAGAAGGCCGGCTCGAGCACCCGCCACGCGACCCACTCGTACGCGCGGAGGAAGCGGTCGGGCGCGTAGCCCTGCGCGCGCAGCGTTTCGAACTGCCGCTGGTGCGCGGCGCCGTGGCGGGCCTCCTGCGCGCAGAAGCCCTGCACCTGGTCGCGCAGCGCCGCGTCGTCGAGCTGCGGGAGGTAGTGCCGCACGCTCCGCACGAAGAAGCGCTCCCCCGACGGGAAGAGCAGGTCGGCCCCGTTGGCGATGTGCGTGCGGACGGGGTTGTCCGCGAACCAGTACCGCGGCAGCCCCTCGAAATCGAACCCCGGCGAGCGCGGCGTGATCTTCGGCCGCGCGGGTGCGTCACCGTCCATGCTGTTGACTCCTGTTCAATAACGAACGTTAGGGGAGCTCAGCGCGGAAGTCAACGGGGGTGCGCGCGGGGTCCGAACTCGGGTAGGGTCGCGCCGTGGCCCGGCAGGCGAACAGGTCGAAGAAGGCACACCCCGCGGCCGCGCCGGCTTCGAAGGGCCGCGGCCGGTCGCGGGCCGAGCCCGATGCCCGGGTTCGGTTGACCAGCGACGCGCGGCGGGCGCAGCTCCTCGAGCTCGGGATCGCGATGTTCGCGAAGCGCTCGTGGGACGAGGTGCAGATCGACGACGTGGCCGAGGCCGCGGGCGTTTCGAAGGGCCTGCTCTACCACTACTTCCCGACCAAGCGGGACTTCTACGTCGAGGTGGTGCGCGAGGCCTCGCGGCGGCTCCTGGAGAGGACCGAGACGCCCGACGCGACGCCGCCCCTCGAGCGGCTGACCACGGGCCTCTCGCGCTACCTCCACTTCGTCGAGGAGCACGCGGCGTCGTACGGGACGCTCCTGCGCGGCGGCATCGGCTCCGACGCGGACACGGCGGCGATCATCGAGGCGACGCGGCGGGAGTTCCTGTCGCGCCTCGCGCGCGGCATCGGGCTCGCGGAGCCGGCCCCCGCGCTGCGCCTCACCTTCCGCGGCTGGCTGGGCTTCGTGGAGGCGACGAGCCTCGACTGGCTCGACCGCCGCGACCTCTCGCGCGAGGCGCTCCTCGACCTGTGGTCGCGCGCGCTCGCGTCGCTCGTCCCCGCCGCGGTGGCGTCGTGACACGGCTCGCCGCCGCGGCCCTCGCGCTCGCGGCGTGGGCCCTGGCGTTCGAGGCGCGCGCGCAGGTGTGCCCGTGCCCCGCGACGCGCCCGCCCGCGGTGGCGCTCGCGGAGTCCGACGCCGTCTTCGAAGCGCAGGTGACCGGCGTGCGGGAGGGCCCCTACCTCACCGGCACGGGCGAGCCGAGCGCGGGCCGCTGGGTGAGCGCCCTCGTGCTCCGCGAGTGGAAGGGAGCCACCGCGGGGACCACGCGCCTGCTCTTCACCCCGACGCGCTGCCCGGTGGGCTTCGAAACGGGCACCACCTGGCTCGTCTACGCCCGCCGCACCGCGCAGAACCACGACCTCCGCGTCACCCGCTGCACCCGCACCCGCCGCGCGTCGGAGGCCCGCGAAGACCTCGCCTCGCTCGGGATCCCGGCCACGCAGATCGCCACCGCGCCCGCCGTCCAGGTCGCCCGCCGCGCCGCCCGCCCGCCGGCGCGCCGCGTCGTCCGCCGGCGACGTCCGCGGCCGCACCGCCGTTGACGGTCGGCGCGCGCGGTGCCACCGTGGCGGCGATGACCCAGCACGAGTTCGAAACCGCCGTGCTGCGCCTGTGGACCACCACGCGCATCCCGCTCACGCGCGTCAATGTCCAGCTCTTCACCGACACGCCGCGCGACCGGATCGGGCGGTGGATGGACGAGCTCGTCCTCGCGGGCATCGCCGAGGTCGACTCCGACGACGAGGGCGAGGTGGTGTGGCGCGTCCGCGGCGCCGAGCGCTCGAAGTCGGGCCCGCGCAGCATCGACGAGTGGACGCGCCTCCAGCGGCTCCAGCGCGAGGTCGACGAGGCCGACGCGCCCCGCGCCGCCCCCCGCCGCGCCGCCGCCACGTCCTCGTCGCGCGCCCTCGCCCGCGTTGAGCCGCCGCCCGCGTCGGTCCCCTTCCGCGACGACAAATCGCTGCTCGCGTCGGGGATCCTGTCGTTCATCTTCGGCCCCTTCGGCTGGCTCTACGCCGCGCCGCTCAAAGACGCGGGCGCCGGCATCCTCGCCGTCACGCTGATCTCCGCGATGCTCCCTGCGACGCTCGCCGCGTCCTTCTTCGGGCTCGTCGCGCCGCTCTCCGCGCTCGCGGGCCTCGTCTACGCGCAGCAGTACAACGCCACCGGCCACCGCCGCTCGCTCGCCGATCTGGTCGGCGCCGCCCGCCGCCTCCCGCGCGGGCGCGACTGAGGAATCACCGGGGCCTCGCGGCGCGGCCCCGCCCGCGGGTAGGATCGCGCCATGCGCCCTCCTTCATCCCGCTGGCTTCCGCTCGCCGCCTCGCTCGTCGCGCTCGCATGCTCCAACGAGGCCGTCGTCGGCGGCCGCCTCGACGCCGCGGTCGACCTCGGCCTCGACGCGCCCAAGGACACCGCGCCCGACCTCGGCCTCGACGCCACGAAGGACGCCGCGCCCGACGCCACGCCCGACGCCGCGCCCGACGCGCCACCCGACGTCGCGGCCTGCGCGACGGGCGAGTCCCGCTGCGGCGAGCGCTGCGTCGACACCGCCACCGACCGACAGAACTGCGGCGCCTGCGGCCGCGCCTGCGAGGCCGGCCAGATGTGCATGGCCGGCGCGTGCGCGTGCGCCGTCGGGACGACCTCGTGCGGCGGCGCCTGCGTCGACACCGCCACATCGCCCGCCCACTGCGGCGCCTGCGGCAACGCCTGCCCCGCCGGCCAGGCCTGCGCCGCGGGCGCGTGCGTGTGCCCGACGGGCCAGACGCGCTGCGGCGACGCCTGCGTCGACACGCAGTCGAGCGACGCCCACTGCGGCATGTGCGGCCGCGCGTCAGCCCGCCGGCCAGCGCTGCGCCATGGGCGCGTGCGCGTGCGCCGGCGGCTCTCGCTCTGCGCGGGCGCGTGCGTCGACACCGACACCGCCGACGCCAGCTGCGGCGCCTGCAGCCCGCCTGCCCGACCGGGCAGCGCTGCGTGATGGGCGGCTGCGTGTGCCCGGCGGGCCAGACGCGCTGCGGCGACGCGTGCGTCGACCCGCAGACGAGCGACGCCCACTGCGGCATGTGCAACAACGCCTGCCCCGCCGGCCAGCGCTGCGCGATGGGCGCGTGCGTCTGCCCCGAGGGCCAGACGCGCTGCGGTGCGGCCTGCGTCGACACGCGGAGCGACCGCGCCAACTGCGGCGCGTGCGGCAACGCCTGCCCCGCGGGCCAGGTCTGCGACGCGGGCGCGTGCCGCATCGACTGCACCGCGCCGGAGGTGGGCTGCACCGCGGGCGGCGCGATGGTGTGCGTCGACACGCGCGCCAACGCCAGCCACTGCGGCGGGTGCAACATGGTTTGCGTGACGCCGGCGGGCGCGTCGGGGGCGGCGTGCCGGTCGGGCGCGTGCGCGGCGGTGTGCGCGGCCGGGCGCGGCGACTGCGACGGGGCCTTCGCCAACGGCTGCGAGGTCGACACCGCGACGAGCAACGCGCACTGCGGCCGCTGCGGCAACGCCTGCCCCGCGACCGTGCCCGACGCGACGGCCGTCGGGTGCGCGGCGGGCGCGTGCGCGGCGACGTGCCGGGCGGGCCGCGGCGACTGCGACGGCGCCCTCGCCAACGGCTGCGAGACCGACGTCACCGCCACCCCCGCCCACTGCGGGCGCTGCGGCAACGCCTGCGCGACGGGCGAGGCGTGCGTGGCGGGCCGCTGCCTCCCGCGGAGCTGCGCGTCGGCGCGCGCGGGTGACCCGGCCGCGGCGAGCGGGGTGTACCGCATCGACCCCGACGGCCCCGGCGGCGTGGCGGACTTCGAAGTGTACTGCGACATGGCGACGGCGGGCGGCGGCTGGACGCTGCTCGCCACCGTCTACAACACCCTCCCCGCCGACACCCGCCGGTGGAACACCGACGCCGTCTTCCAGGACGACACCGCCTTCGGCGACCTCGCGATGCGCGCCGCCGACGACTTCAAGTCCCCGGCCTACGCGCGCCTCGCCGGCCGCGACCTGCTCGTGCTCACCGAGGAGTACCACTTCGGCTTCAACGGGCTCCTCGGCGACGTCTCACTCGCCGCCTACATCCGCGCGCGGGTCTCGCCGATGTGCAGCACCGCCTGGATCCGCTCGGGCGCAGACTTCGCCTCCACCAACGTGCCCATGAACGTCCAGCGCACGCTCGGCTTCACCATCCGCGGGCTCGACGTGAACGGCGGCGGCCCCACCGCCGGCTGCGCCGTCGCGGGCAGCAACGAGAACTCCTTCCTCGACTTCCTCTCGGGCCCCTCGTGGTGGGTCTTCGGCGTCGGCAACTGCGTCGGGTGCGCCGGCGGTTGGACGAGCTATGACAACGGCATGCTCAACCTCGCGTCGATCATGACGGGCTCGTGCACGGCCAACTCGTGGCCCTGCAACGCCAACGGGCTCTGGTGGCAGTCGGGCATCTACCCCTCCAACCCCGACACCAAGACCCGCTACGTCCAGCTCCTGGTGCGCTGAGGTGGCCCGCGTCGTCGTCGGGATGAGCGGCGGGGTCGACTCGTCGGCCGCCGCCGCGCTCCTGCGCGAGCAGGGCTGGGAGGTGATCGGCGTCACCCTGCACCTCTGGGACTACGCGAAGGAGGGCCACGCCGGCCGCTGCTGCGCGCCCGAGGACCAGTACGACGCCGCCCGCGTCTGCGCGGCGCTCGACGTCCCGCACTACACCTTCGACCGCCGCTCCCTCTTTCGCGAGGCCGTGGTCGACCGCTTCGTCCGCGACTACGCCGACGGCCGCACGCCGAGCCCTTGCGTCCGCTGCAACGAGTCGGTGAAGCTCGGGCCCCTCTTCGAAATCGCCCGGAGGCTCGGCGCCGACCACGTCGCGACGGGCCACTACGCCCGCGTCGCGCGCGACGGCGACCACGTGGCCCTCCGCGCGGCCCTCGACCGCGACCGCGACCAGTCGTACTTCCTCTGGCCCGCGCCCGCCGAGGCGCTCCGCGCGCTCGTCCTCCCGCTCGGCGAGCTCACCAAGCCCGAGGCGCGCCGCGCGGCCGAGCGCCACGGCCTTCTCAACGCCGACAAGCCCGACTCCACCGACCTCTGCTTCGTCGAGGGCGGCGCCTACGCGGAGTTCGTCGCCGCCCGCAGCGCACCCCGACCCGGACCCATCGAGACCGTCGACGGCCGCACCGTCGGCGAACACCAGGGCGTCCACGCCTTCACCGTCGGCCAGCGCCGCGGCGTCGGCGCGGGTGGCGCGCCCCGGTACGTCCTCCGCATCGTGCCCGAGCGCGCGGCCGTCGTGGTTGGGAGCGCGGACGAGGCCACCAGCGCCACCGTCCGCCTCGAGGAGGCGCGCTGGCTCACCGCGGAGCGCCCGCGCGAGGTCACCGTGAAGCTCCGCTACCGCCACCCCGGCGCGCGGGCCACCGTCGCACGCGACGATGGCGGCACCCTCACGCTCTCGCTCCACGAAGCGCAGCGCGGCGTCGCGCCGGGGCAGGCTGCCGTCCTCTACGACGGCGATCGCGTCGTCGCCGGGGGGTACATCGCGTGAGCCCAGCCCTCGTCGCCCTCCTCACGGACTTCGGCGCGCGCGACAGCTACGTCGCCGAGGTGCACCTCGCGATCCGGCGCGCGGTCCCGTCGGCGCGCGTGATCGACGTCGCCCACGAGCTGCCGCCCTTCGACCTCGCCGCCGCGGCCCTCGTCGTCGAGCGAACCCTCGCCTCCCTCCCGCCCGGCGCGGCCCTCGCCGCGGTGGTCGACCCCGGCGTCGGAACCTCCCGCGCCCGCGTCGCCCTCCGCGTGCGCGACCGGTGGTGCGTCGGCCCCGACAACGGCCTCCTCCCGGGCGCAACCGCCTCCGAAGCGTGGCGCGTCGAGGTGCCCGCCCCGCGCGAGGGGGTCACCACCTTCGACGGGCGCGAGGTGTTCGGGCCTGCCGCAGCACTCCTCGCGGCCGGCGCGCACCCGGCCCTCCTCGGGCGGCGCCTCGCGCGCGCGACGCCTTCGGTGCTCCCCGACGATGCACCCTTCGAACCCGTGGGGCCCGTGCTGTATGCTCGCGGCGTGATCGTCGCCCTCGACCGCTACGGCAACGCCGTGACGAACGTCCGCCTGCCGCCCGGCGTCGCCTTCGAAGACGCCGAGGTGGTCGAGCCCGAGCGCTTCGCCGGCTCGTTGCGCGCGAGCTACGCGTCGGCGGGGCGCGGTCGGCCCGTCGCGCTGGTGGGCTCGTCGGGGCGCGTCGAGCTCGGGGTGTCGTGCGGCGAGAGCGGGCTCCGCGTGGGCGACGAGGCGGTGGTGCGATGCTGCGGGTGACGCGCGTGGGCCTCGTGGCGGCGCTCCTCGCGGGGGCGTGCAGCGTGGGCGACGGCGACGGCGAGGTGCGCGGCCGGCTGATGGTGGCGGCCTGCGACCTCCAGGTGCCCGACTACTCCATGCAGCCCGACTTCTTCGCCGGCGACTGGCACGAGGGGACGTACACCATCCGCATCGCGCAGGGCGGCGCGTCGGGCGAGTACAACGACGAGCTCGTCTTCCTCGTCGACGACACGCGCTACATCGCCCAGCACCTCAACGAGCGGATCCCCGTGGGGGCGCCCGGCGTCACGCCCGTCCACGCCACGCTGCGGCTCTCGAAGAGCTGCGGCAGCCGCGAGCTGATCCAGGTGACCCCCAACGTCGCGCTGAGCGCGATGCGCGGGTACATCGTGTTCGAGGCCGTGTACCGCGGCGACCCCAAC
The DNA here is from genome assembly GCA_046351555.1 of Polyangiales bacterium. Classification (GTDB taxonomy): domain Bacteria; phylum Myxococcota_A; class Polyangia; order Polyangiales; genus CAISKJ01. The sequence continues at coordinate 6,713 of JAXLYI010000058.1, read as the reverse complement.
GCCGACGCGGCCGCGCGGCGCACGACGGCGAGCTCGTTCTCCCTCGCGCTCGAAGACCCGCGGGTCGTCCGCGACACCACGGGCACCGTCACCGACCGGAGCGTCGTCGACGAGCGCGAGCCCGTCGTGCTCGCCCGCAGCCGCGCCGAGATCGAGGGGCGCTTCGACTTCTACTTCTCCCGCGGCCGCCCCGCGCAGCGCTTCCAATGAGCCAGCGCCCCCGCGAGCTCACCGTCGACGCGGTCGGCGCCAGCGGCGACGGACTCGCCTTCGAATCCGGCCGCCTCGTCGAGGTCCCCGGCGCGCTCCCCGGCGAGCGCGTGCGGCTCACCGTCGCCCGCGGCGCGACCGACGTCGAGCGCCTCACCGACTCCCCCGAGCGCGTGGCCCCGGCGTGCCCCGTGTTCGAGCGCTGCGGCGGCTGCACGCTCCAGCACGCCTCGGCCGCCCTCCAGCGCGACGTCCGCCTCGCCATGCTGCGCCGCGCGCTCCCGCCCGCCCTGCGCGACCACCCCGTCGACTGGCACCCCTCGCCCTCCCCCTGGGGCTGGCGAACGCGCGCCCGCCTCGCCTGGGAGAGCGATCGGGCCGGCGTTCGTCTGGGCCACCGCGCGCGCCGCTCGCGGGCCGTCGTCCCCACGTCGGTGTGCCCGGTGCTCGCCCCCGCGCTCGAGTCCGCGCTCCCCGCGCTGGCCGAGGCGCTCGGGCGGATCGTGGGCGCCGGCGAGGTCTCCCTCGCGCTCGGTCGCGGCGGGGCGCCGGTGGCGAGCGTCCATGTCACCCGCGGCGCGCTCGACCCGCGCGCGTTCACCGTCGGCGAGGCCCTGGTGGCGCGTGGCTTCGCGGGCGCGGCGCTCTGGGCCCCCAAGGCGACCGCCCCGATGGTGACCGGCGACCCCTCCCCCGTGACCGATGGCGGCGACGGCGACCCCCTGGTGCTCGCGCCCGACGGCTTCGCCCAGGCCCACGCCTCGCTCAACGGCGAGCTCGCCCGCGAGGTGCTCGACCGCGCCGAGGCCGGCGGGCGCAAGGTGTTGGAGCTCTACGCCGGCGCGGGCAACTTCACCGTCGCCCTCGCCCGCACGGCGACTTCGGTGGTCGCGGTGGAGTCCGACCCCGGCGCCGTCCGGTGCCTGCGGGACAACCTCCGCGCCCGCGGCCTCGCCAACGTCACCGTCCGCGACGACCCCGCGGAGAGGTGCGCCGACGTGCGGGCCGACGTGGTGGTGCTCGACCCGCCCCGCGCCGGCGCCCGCGCGGTGTGCGAAGCCCTCGCGGCGAAGGCCCACGCGCGCACGGTGGTGTACGTCTCGTGCGACCCGCCGACCCTCGGGCGCGACCTCGCGGCTCTCCTCCCGCGCTACGCGGTGGCCTCCATTGCGGCCTTCGAGATGTTTCCGCACACCGGGCACGTCGAGGTCGTCGCGTCGCTGTCGCGCATCTCCGCCCGTGCCCGCTAGCTCGTCTGTGGTACGGTGCGGCCCGTGCGGATCGCCGACCCACAGAGGTTCATCGCGGAGCGCGAGCGCTTCTCGCTGGCCCACACCTGCGAGCGCTGCGCGTACCGCGACCACGACCGTGGGGCCTGCGCGCACGGCTACCCCGACGTGACGCACCGCGACGAGGCATTCGAAGAAGGCGCGACCGGGGGGATGTTCTGCAAGGAGTTCGAGCTTGCGTGACGACGCCAACGCGCGCGAGCGGGTGCTCGCCTTCACGCAGGCGCGGAAGCTCCTGTCGCCCGGCCAGCGCGTGCTGGTGGGGGTCGGCGGCGGGTCGCGCAGCCTCGGGCTGATGGCGCTGCTCGCCGAGGCGAAGGACGACCTCGGGCTCGCCGAGGTGGCCGTGGCGTCGATCGAACCGGTGCTCGACGAGGAGGCCGACGCCGCGGAGGTGGTGGCCGACGTCGGGCGCCTCGCGCGGGCGCTGGGGCTGGATTTCTACGCGGCGCGCCCGGCCCCCACGCGCGGCCGAAGGGTCGACGTGCAGGGCGAGCTCACCCGCATCGCCCGCGACCAGGGCTTCCACCGCGTCGCTTTGGGGAACACCCGGGACGACGACGCGGTTCGTGTGCTCTGTGAGCTCTGTCGCGGCGGCGCAGATCGGGTCCGCGGGCTCGGGCCGCGGGTGAAGGGCGGCGTGGTCCGGCCCTTCCTGGTGCTCTCCGACGCGGAGGCCGCGCGCTTCGTCCCGCCCGAAGCCGCGGGCTGGAGCCCCGGCATCTCCGTCGCGGCCGTGCCCGACGAGGACAGGGTCCGTCGAGAGATCCTCCCGCGGTTGCGGGTGGTCTTCCCCGGCGTCGAGCTCCACCTACAGGAGCTGGGGCGTCAGGCCCGCGCCAGGCGCCGCCTCCAGGCATCTCACACGCAACGGGCCCGCGGTTGAAGCGGCCTCCGCCGCATGGTAGCGGTCACTTCCACGGCCCGGGCGCCGTGGTTACGCTCAACGGACCACCCAACCCACCAGGCCCCACGAGGACGACGCTGTGAAGCAATCTTACAAGACGCTGCTGCTCTGGGCGTTCCTGCTCGTGATGTTCTTCATGCTCTATCAGGTGTTCATCGGGAATCAGTCCGCCCGCCCGGTGCCCTTCAGCGAGTTCATGAACGACGTCCGGCAGCACTACGTCGTGGACGTCCGCGTGAAGGAGCGCGAGATCGTCTACCACCGCCGCCTGCCCAACGCCGCCAACGGGCAGGTCGAGCAGCGCGAGACCGTCGCCCCCACCAACTGGGCGCTGCAGAGCGAGATCCTCCAGCACTCCGACCCGCAGCACCCGGTGCAGATCACCAACGAGAAGGACGAGGGCACCGGGCTCCTCACGAGCGTGCTCCTCACCTGGCTCCCGATCGTGCTGGTGGTGGCCCTCTTCGTCTTCATGATGCGCCAGATCCAGTCGGGCGGCGGCAAGGCGATGAGCTTCGGCAAGAGCCGCGCGCGCCTCGTCAACGACAACCAGGGCCGCGTCACCTTCGCGGACGTCGCGGGCATCGAGGAGGCGAAGGACGAGGTCGAGGAGATCATCGCCTTCCTCAAGGACCCGAAGAAGTTCCGCCGCCTCGGCGGGCGCATCCCGAAGGGCGTGCTGCTCTCCGGCGCGCCGGGCACCGGGAAGACGCTCCTCGCGCGCGCCATCGCCGGCGAGGCGGGCGTGCCCTTCTTCACCATCTCGGGCTCGGACTTCGTCGAGATGTTCGTCGGGGTCGGCGCCTCGCGCGTCCGCGACCTCTTCGAACAGGGCAAGAAGCACGCGCCCTGCATCATCTTCATCGACGAGATCGACGCCGTCGGCCGGCACCGCGGCGCGGGCCTCGGCGGCGGCCACGACGAGCGCGAGCAGACGCTCAACCAGCTCCTCGTCGAGATGGACGGCTTCGACGCCAACGACGGCGTGATCATCGTCGCCGCCACCAACCGCCCCGACGTGCTCGACCCCGCCATCCTCCGCCCCGGCCGCTTCGACCGCCGCATCGTGGTGCCGCGCCCCGACGTGAAGGGCCGCGAGGAGATCCTCCGGGTCCACACCCGCAAGGTGCCCCTCACCGCCGACGTCGAGCTCGGGATCATCGCCCGCGGCACCCCCGGCTTCGCCGGCGCCGACCTCGAGAACCTCGTCAACGAGGCCGCCCTCCTCGCCGCCCGCCAGGACAAGGACGCCGTCTCGATGATCGACTTCGAGCTCGCGAAGGACAAGGTCATCATGGGCGTCGAGCGCAAGAACATGGTGATGAACGAGGAGACCAAGACGGTCACCGCGTACCACGAGGCCGGCCACACCCTCGTCGCGCTCAAGATCGCGGGCAACGACCCGGTGCACAAGGTCACGATCATCCCGCGCGGCCCGGCCCTCGGCGTCACCGTCACCCTCCCCGCGGAGGACGTGTACAACCGCTCGCGCGAGCAGCTCCTCGCGCGCATCGCGATGATGCTCGGCGGCCGCAGCGCCGAGGAGATCATGTTCGGCCGCGCCAACACCGGCGCCGCCAGCGACATCCAGCGCGCCACGCAGGTCGCGCGCTACATGGTCTGCCAGGAGGGCATGAGCGAGAAGCTCGGCCTCGTCGCCTACGGCCAGAGCGAGGACCAGCCCTTCCTCGGCCGCGACTTCGGTATGGGCAACCAGCGCGACTACTCCGAGCAGACCGCCGTCGAGATCGACGCCGAGGTGCGCGCCCTCATCGAGGCCCAGCACAACCGCGCCCGCAACATCCTCTCGGAGAACCGCGACGCCCTCGAGCGCCTCGCCCGCGCCCTCCTCGAGCGCGAGACCCTCGACGTGGAGGAGATCGACGCCTGCATCGCCGGCCGCCCCCTCCCCGAGCGCGTCAAGCCCGTGATCCCCTCCTGGTCCGAGCGCCGCGAGCCCCGCCCCGCCCGCGCCACCAGCATCTTCCCGCCCCCCCGCGGCGTCCCCTCGGGCGCCTGATTTCCGACCCGCGTTTTCCCTTCACGCCCCCTCCACCCGGCCGTGGTATGGCGGTTGCGTGGAGTCGCGCCCGCCCACCCTCCAGCTCCGTCACGCCCGCTGGGACTGGTCGCGCCCCTACCTCCTCGGCGTCGTCAACGTCACCCCGGATTCCTTCTCCGACGGCGGCCGCGTTCGCACGGAAGACGCCGTCCGCCACGCCCTCGCGCTCGTCGCGGAGGGGGCCGACGCGCTCGACGTCGGCGGCGAGAGCACCCGCCCCGGCGCGCCCCCCGTCACCGAGGCCGAGGAGCTCGCCCGCGTCGTCCCGGTAGTCGAAGCCCTCGCCGCGCGCGCGGGCGTCCCCGTCTCCGTCGACACCACCAAGGCCGCCGTCGCCGAGGCCGCGCTCGCCGCGGGCGCGGAGGTGCTCAACGACGTCGGGATGGGCGACCCACCCGCGACGCTCGGGACCGTCGCCGCGCGCGCCGGCGCCGCCTACCTCGCGATGCACGCGCGAGGGACGCCCGCCACGATGCGCGCGCTCACCGACTACGACGACGTGGTTCACGACGTCGCCCGCGCACTCGGGGCCACCGCCGACGCGCTCGTCGCCGCGGGCGTCGCGCGCGAACGCGTGCTGGTCGACCCGGGCGTCGGCTTCGCGAAGACGGCCGACCAGTCACTCGCGCTGCTCGCCGACCTCGCCCCGGTGATGGCGCTCGGCTACGCTGTCTGCGTGGGCCCGTCGCGCAAGAGCTTCATCGACGCGGCCGACGCGTACGACGCGGGCTGGCGCGTCGCGCCCGGCGCGGCCTCCGCGCGCGTCGGGGGGACGGCCGCCGCGGTCACCGCCGCGGTGCTCCAGGGGGCCCACGTGCTGCGCGTCCACGACGTCGCCGTGATGCGCCAGGCCGCGCGCGTCGCCCACGCGATGCGCCTGCGCCGGAGGGCCGCGTGGTGAACGACCTCCTCCAGCTCCTCCACCTCACGGGGCGGCCGCTCCTGTCGCGGGCGCGCGACCTCGTCGACATCCTGTTCGTCGCCTACGCGGTCTACCGGCTGCTTCTCTTCCTGCGCGGGACGCGCGCGCTCCAGGTGGGCCAGGGGCTGCTGCTCCTCGCGCTCGTGTACTTCGCCGTCGAGCGCCTCGGGCTCGTCACCGCGTACACGCTGCTCGACCGGTCGATCCCGTCGCTGCTGCTCGTCGTGGTGGTGATCTTCCAGGGCGACATCCGCCGCGCCCTCATGCGCGTGGGCAACCAGCCCTTCTTCTTCCGCTGGCGCCGCGGCGAGGAGACCGGCGCCGTCGACGAGGTGGTGCGCGCGGCCGAGCAGCTCGCCCACAAGCGGATCGGCGCGCTCATCGTGTTCGAACGCGACGCGGCCCTCGACGACTTCGTCTCGCACGGCACCGTGCTCGACGCCGCCGTCACCAGCGACCTCCTCTACACCGTCTTCCTCCCCGCCTACGAGAACCCCCTGCACGACGGCGCCGTGGTGATCCGCGCCGCGCGCGTGTGGCGGGCCGGCGGCGTGCTCCCGCTCACCGCCAACCCCTCCCTCGACAGCTCGCTCGGCACCCGCCACCGGGCCGCGCTCGGGCTCTCCGAGGAGACCGACGCCGTGGTGGTGGTGGTCAGCGAAGAGCGCGGCCAGGTCTCGCTCTGCTTCAACGGCAACATCGTGCGCAACCTCGACGCCGACTCGCTGCGCCGCGCGCTCTTCGGGCTCTTCTACACCAAGCGCCAGGCCGCCGCGCTCATCCAGGAGCGCGCGTCGCTCGTCCCGAAGGCGCCCTCCGCCCCGCCCGCGGCGGGCCTCTCCAACGAGCCTGCCGCCCCCGCGCGCCCGGGTGCGCCGTGAGCGAGCGCCCTGCGGCCCGCCTCGCCGCCTACCTCCGCGAGGCCCTTTTTGAAAACGTCGGCCTCAAGGCCGTCTCGCTGGTCATCTCGGTCGCGCTCTACCTCACGCTCCAGGGCTCCGGAGCCGTGCAGCGCAGCCTCGACGTCCCCGTCACCTACGTGCTCCCCACCGGCGAGCCCGGCCACGCCGTGGTGCTCTCCGCGCTGCCCGAGAAGGTGCGCATCACCCTCCGCGGCCCGCCGTCGGTCGTCTCCACCCTCCGCCCCGAGGAGCTCGGCGCCATCCAGCTCGACCTGCGCGCGGGGAGCCCACGTCAGGTTCGCCTCCGCGCCGACGCGCTCTCGATGCCCGCGGGGACGTCCCTCGTCTCGCTCTCGCCCGACGTGCTCCCGCTCCAATGGGACGAGGTGATCGAGCGCTCGCTCCCGGTCCGCGCCACCGT
>JAXLYI010000057.1:0-42177 GCA_046351555.1 Polyangiales bacterium | reverse complement strand
GCGCGCAGTTGGAGTTCGCGCGGGAGCTCATCGACACGGCGCTGGTGGAGGCCCTGGAGGCCCGGCAGCGCATCCTCGCGCTCGCCGGGGAGGACGACGTGCGGGCGAAGGAGCACCTGCTCTGGGACGCCAACGACGCGCTCGCGCCCGTGCGGCTCATCGGCGACCTGGTCGTGGGCGCGTTCTTCGCGCACGACAAGGACAAGGCGCGGGAGGCGGAGCGGAAGCGGCGGTTGGATCTCGTGGTGGCGTGGCTGGAGAGCCGCCGGGAGCCGCCCGAGGAGCTGCTCGCGATGCAGCGGGCGCTGCGGGAGCGGGTGCCCGCGTTCCACTGGTGGGTGGAGTTCCCCGAGGTGTTCCACGCGCGAAGGGAGGACCCGCTGGACGGGGGGAAAGCGAACGAGAAGGCGTGGATGGATGCCTTCGTGGGGAATCCGCCGTTTTTGGGTGGTGTTCAGATCTCCACGAATTTCGGCACGGGCTACGTCCAGTACCTCCTTGAGTCCTACCGGAGCGCGCACGGCAATGCTGATCTTTGCGCCTACTTTTTTAGCCGCTCTGCCATGCTGATTGGATATGCTGGAACAATTGGATTCATTGCTTCGAATACCATTGCTCAAGGGGATACCAGAGCTGCTGGTCTTCAGACACTCCTCGCAGACGCCGTGGAAGTAATTGACGCGCGAGCGTCCGTTCCCTGGCCCGGCGCGGCAGGCGTGTCGGTAGCGATCGTTCACCTTGCGCGAAGGATCCCCGACAGAGCTTTTGAGCCGCGGCGCTTGGAAGGTCGAGCGGTTCGATGGATCAACTCACGGCTGATGGAAGGCATCGAGCGCAGCGACGCTGTTCCGCTTGAAGCGAATCGTGAACTCTGGTTTAGGGGCAGTATGCTTTACGGGAACGGATTTGTGCTCGATGCGGAGGAGAAGGACGAGTTGATGAGGCGGTTTCCGGATTCTTCCAGTAGGATTCGTCCACTAATCGGGGGTGAGGAAATTAACTCTGATTGCGAACAGAGACCTCATCGCTACGTGATCAATTTCGAGAAGGCAACGCTTGAAGAAGCTAGCACGCATGCTGCGCTACTGAAGATTGTCGAGGAGCGCGTGCGGCCGGAACGAGAGAAGGTGCGCACCGATACGGCGGGTGGAAATCATCGTCGGAAGTATTGGTGGCAGTTCTCCGAGCCCCGTGTCGAACTGTATGCCGCAATTGCCGGGATGAGTCGATGTCTCGCCGCTTCGCAGGTGTCCAAGCATCTAGTGTTGTCGTTCCAGCCGGTGGACCGAATTTTCACGCATACGGTCAATGTGTTCGTTCTGGATGCGTATGGTGCTGTGGCCGTGATGCAGTCACGTGTTCACGAGTCTTGGGCGCGTTTGCTCTCTTCTTCAATGCGCACAGACCTTCGATACTCACCTTCAGACTGTTTTGAAACGTTCCCCTTCCCGCAGCCCTCCCCCCGCGCGGTGATCCCCACGCTCGAAGACGTCGGCGAGCGGTTCTACACGGCGCGCGCGAAGTTCATGCTCGACACGCAGCAGGGCCTCACGCAGACCTACAACGCGCTGAAGGATCCGCGCGTCAGCGAGGCGCGCGTCGTCGAGCTGCGGCGGCTCCACGAGGAGATGGACCGCGCGGTGCTCGCGGCCTACGGGTGGGACGACCTCGCGGTGCCGCCGTACGGAACGCCGACGACGGACGCGGAGAAGAAGGCGTTGGAGCGCTTCGAGGACAAGGTGATCGACCGGTTGTTCGCACTGAATGCAAAGCGGGCCGAGGAGGAACGCGTAGCGGCCGAGCGCGAGGAGGCGACGAAGCCGGCGAGGGCGAAGGGCGGGCGGAAGAAGAAGGGTGGTGAGGGCGGGCAGGGGGAATTGGGGATCGGATAGAGGATCGCAATGACTCGACGAGGTAGACAGTTTCGAGTTTGGTGCGATGCCGCATGGAGAGCATCAGATGGTGTTTGGGCTCTCGCATATACCATCTGGGAGAATGAACTTCGCATTCGTTCCAAAGCACTCGCGGGTTTTGGCTTGGGTCTGCATGACAGCAATGCATGTGAACTTGCGGCATGTGCGGCATCTTTGAAGGGTCTACTTGAACTGGCTGGTGATGGCAGCAACGCCATTGAGGCTGTAACTGTCCATTCCGACAATCTCGTGGTTGGTAATGTGCTAGTGGAGCCGTATCGACAGAAGCAGCGTATCCGAAAGCGTAGTCAGGGTTTTGCCATTGCGTTGGAAACAATCCGGAGCTTCGTGCGTGAATTCCCAGGGGTTCTCCGGGTCGCCCACGTTCGCGCGCATCAACGCCCTGGACTATCTGAGCAGACGGATCGCAATCGGGAAGTAGACGATTACGCGACGAAGGCAAGCAAACGGCTCCTTGCCCTGATGCCGCCTGGACCTTGGAGTGAAGAGCTGAGGAGCATGTCAGTGCGTGATCCGTCGTTCGGCGGCACCATTCGTGATGGGAAGGTGCATTTGATGGACATTTCGCATGTTGTCTCAACGATCAAGGAGTAACGATGAGCGGAGAAGTCACACGCAGGCCGTTCTCACAGATTCCACTCGCGGACCCATTTTTTGATTCGCTTCGCGAGGACTATCCTGGCTTCGACCGATGGTTTTTGTCGAAGGCGACGGAACCTGCTTATGTCTTTATCGGTGAGAATGGTGGGGTCGAAGGCTTCCTCTACATCAAGGAGGAGGATGGCGCGGTCACGGACGTCGAGCCGCCGTTTCCCGCAGCGAAGCGCATCAAGATCGGCACGTTCAAGGTTCTCCCGCACGGCACGCGCCTCGGCGAGCGTTTCATGAAGAAGGCGCTCGATCACGCAATCGCGGCGGATGTCCGCGGCATCTACGTGACCGTATTCCCCAAGCAAGTTCGGCTGATCGACATCTTCAAGAAGTACGGCTTCACGAAAGTCGCTGAGAAGAAGGGGCCGGGAGGCGTTGAGGACGTGTACGCGAGACCGCTCTGGTCGAAGTCTGGCAACTTCCTCCGGGACTATCCCGTGATGCATCGACTCGGCGTTCGGAAGTACATCCTGAGCATCTATCCTGCGTGGCACACCCGGCTGCTTCCCGACTCCAAGTTGAACAACGAGCCGCCCGACATCATCGAGGATGTTTCGCACACCAACAGCATCCACAAGGTCTACCTCACGAGCATGAGCGGCACCGATCAACTTCGGCCCGGCGATCTGCTCGCGCTCTATCGGACGACGGATGGAGCCGCGCCCGCCCACTACCGCTCGGTGATTACGTCCGCGGGGGTGGTGGAGGAAGTTCGCGACCTGTTCTCGTTCGCCACGATCGACGAGTTGCTCGCCTACTGTGCTCCCTACAGCGTCTTCACGGAGGCGGAGTTGCGGGAGTTCTGGAGGACCCGGAAGTACCGCACCTTCATCCGATTCACCTACAACGTCGCGCTGCGGAAGCGTGTCACCCGAGGGGAGTTGATCGACCGAAACCTTATCGATCCGAAAGCCTACGCCGGGTTCATGGAGCTTACAGATCAGCAGTTCGAGACGATTCTTCAGCTCGGAGGTGTGGATGCGCGTCTTGTTGTCGATTAAGCCGGAGTACGCGGAGAAGATCCTCGCCGGCACCAAGCGGTTCGAGTATCGGAAAGCGCTTCCCCGTGATGCGTCGGTGAAGACGGTGGTGATCTACGCCACGATGCCCGTCGGCAAGGTCGTCGGGGAGTTCGAGGTCGGCGGCTACGTCTCCGACACGCCGGAGCGACTCTGGCGGGAGACCCGCGAGGCTTCGGGCATCACCCGGGAGTTCTTCATGGATTACTTCGCCGGGCGCGTGGAGGCGAGGGCGATTCGAGTTGGAGCGACCCGGCGCTATGCCAGGCCGAAGTCACTCCGCGAGGTGAGCGGTAGCAGCATGCCGCCGCAGTCGTTCCAGTACCTCCGGCCGTAGCCGAACGCTATGTCCTCCTGCCGCGGCGCTCCATCCTGGCGATCCCCCCAAGGTCTACGTTGAACGCACCGCGCCCTTCCCTCACGGACACCTGCATCTACACGATCGTGATGCCATCGCGACTCGACGAGGCCCGTCGCGCTCGTGAGCCCTCCGCGCCACTGCACGAGAACAAGCCCTGGGTCACCGGAGAGAAGCTCTGGCGGGCGGCCGTCGCCGCCGACATGAAGCTCCCGATCGTCTTCGCCGACGCGCGCGACACGCGGCGACTCGTGGCCTGGGCGTGGATAGCTTCGATCGAGATCCGGGACGGCGGCACGGCGTACCGCATCACCGACCCTCAGCCCTTGCGCGGCCGATCTCAGCAAGACCTCATTCTCCACGCCACGGGGGAACCCATCCAGCCGGGCTTCATCCGCCCGTACGCGATCTGCAAGACCCCCGACTTCGTCCTCGATGCGTCGATGCCTGAGCGTCCCAGCGTTCGAGACGTCGCCGCCTTGATCGAGAGCTGGTTCCCGCACGCGCCGGAGCGTCGGGCGCTGCTGACGACGCTGACGCGATCGGTTCGCCTCGCCGCGCGAGCGACCCCCGCGCGATGGGGCCTGACCCTCCGTCTCGACCGTCGCCTGCTGCGGCTCAACGTCGGGGCCGCGGAGGTGCTGGTCCTGCCCGCGGATGGCGAGCCGTTCGCTCTCGTGGACACGGCCGAAGCTGCGCACGCGGGGGAGGCTGTGGGGGAGTTCGCGCTGTTTGGAGAGGGTCACTACCGGAGCGCGCCCGAGGCATCCCAGGCCAGCGCGCCGTCGGCTGCATGGGCCGGCGTGTACGACGCGCTCGTCGCGGCGCACGAGAAGGTCATCGAGCACCTGGCGAGGTCCAAGCGACGGTACATGTGGTCTGACTCCCACTCGGAGGCCACGCTCGACTACCTCCGTCTCGCGCTCAACGTCGCGCTGCCTTCCCCCGCGTACGTGGGCGCGGACGACGCCGTTGGGTCCGCCGTGACCGCCGAGACTCCTGGTCCGGTGGAGGCGCTCGAAGGGCGCTCGCTGCGCCGTGAGCACCTCCGGCGCGAACGCAGCCGCGAGCTCGTGAAGGAGGCGAAGAAGCTGGCCTTGAAGGCGCCCGAGGGCCTCTCCTGCCGCGTGTGCGGCTTCGACTTCGAGCGGGTCTACGGCCCGCGTGGGCGCGGCTTCGCGGAGGCGCACCACACCGTCCCCCTCGCGCAGTACACGATCGGCGGCGCCGAGACGCGCGTCGACGACCTCGTGATCGTCTGCGCCAACTGCCACCGCATGCTGCACCGCGGGCCGATGATGACGATCGAGGCGCTCCGCGCGACCCTCCGGGCGACGACGGCAGGAGCCACCCCAGGACCCTCACGATGAAGTTCACGTCCCTCACCCTGAGCAACTACCGCGGCTTCGCCTCCCTCACGCTCAACCTCGACCGCCCGCTGACGGTGCTCGCGGGCGTCAACGGCGTGGGCAAGACCACGCTCCTCGAGGCGCTCGTGCAGCTCGCGAGCGTGATGCTGATGCGGCCGCTCCGCACCACCGGCAGCGAGCTCGATTTCCCTGGCGACGCGGACATCCGCATCGGCGAAGACCGCGCGCTGCTGCGCGTGTCGGCGACGCACGAGGGCGAGTCGGCCACCTGGGAGGTGGAGTGCGTCCGCAAGCGGGAGCTCGGCATCAGCCCCGGCGTGTTCGTCTGGCGTTCGGCCGACACGCCCGCGGTGCTCTACTTCCCCGCGACGCGCACGGTGGCCCGAGGCCACGGCCCCTTCCAGCCGCAGGAGCACGACGACGAACGCCACCCGATGTACCGCGACTGGCTCTCGGGGCCGCGCGGCGGCTTCGCGTCCTTCTTCCGGTGGTTCAAGGAGCGTGAGGACGTGGAGAACGAGCAGAAGGTGGCGCGCACCGACTTCTCGCACGAGGACCCGCACCTCGCGGCGATCCGGCGCGCGGTCGCCTCGATGCTGCCGGGCTTCACGGGCCTGCGGGTGCAGCGCGACCCGCTCCACCTCGTGGTCCGCAAGGACGCGACGCTGCTCCTGCTCGACCAGCTCTCCGAGGGCGAGCGCGACCTCCTCGTGATGGTGGCGGACATCGCGCGGCGACTGTGCCTCGCGAACCCGACGGCCCCCGACCCGCTCGCGAGCGAGGCCGTGGTGCTCATCGACGAGGTCGAGCTCCACCTCCACCCTGCCTGGCAGCGCATGGTGGTGGGCGCGCTGCAACGCACCTTCCCGCGGTGCCAGTTCATCGTGACGACGCACTCGCCGCAGGTGCTCGGGGAAGTGCCGAACGACGCGGTGGTGCTGGTGAAGGACTTCCAGGTCTGGCGCCCGCCCGCGCCGACGGAGGGGCGCGACGCCAACGCGATCCTCTGGGAGGTGCTCGGCGTGACGGCGCACCCCGCGGCCGTCGCCGCCGCGCTCGACGCGATCGGCGACCTCATCGACGGGGGGCGCTACGGCGAGGCCCGCGCGTCCCTCGACGGCATCGCGGAGAAGCTCACCGAGCGTGACCCCGAGGTGCTGGCGCTGCGGAGCGCCCTCGACCTCACCGAGCGTCTCGACGCGGCCGCGGGGAAGGAGCCCGCGGCGTGAGGGCGCTCACGAAGGGGCGCGAGCCGGCGTCGCTGCGGGCGTACCGCGCGGTGCCGGGCGCGGCCTACGACGGCGCGGACTTCACCGCCGTGAAGGACGAGATCCGCGAGGCGCTCCTGCGCGATCAGGCGTGGCTGTGCTGCTACTGCATGCGACGCATCTCGGCCGAGGCGCGGCCGCACCCGGTGAACCGCGAGGCCCCGCCGGTGATTCAGATGAAGGTCGAGCACTGGCGCCCGCAGTCGCTCCACCCCGACCTCGCCCTCGCGTGGTCGAACCTCCTGGGCGCCTGCACGGGGGGCGTCGGGGTCGCTCCGGCGGACCAGACCTGCGACACGCGCAAGGCGGAGTCGGTGATCACGCTGAACCCCTGCGACCCCGCCCACGTCGCCACGTTGCGGTGCTCCACGCGGGGGCACCTCACGTCGAGCAACCCGCAGTTTCAAGAAGACCTCGACGTTCGGCTCGGGCTCAACCATCGCGTGCTCGTCGACGCGCGGCGGGCCGTGATCCAGCGGGCGCTCGCGCGCCTGAACGCGAGCCTCGGCGCGCAGGAGTGGTCCCTGGGGGCGATGCGCGCGGCGCTGGACGATGCCGAGTCGTCGCAGGGCGGTCGAGCACCGGAACTCTGCGGCACGCTGCGGCTGTGGGCGCGCGGGCGCTTCGGCGGCGCGGTGTGATGTGTAGGCGCCGCGTTGGCCGTACGGGATGTGAGTGGCGTCCCGAAGGCTGTGCTTCCACAGCGTTGCGCTTCCGCTATCGTCGCCCGTAGCCAAGGCCCCATGACGCGTTCCCCCTCCGCCCTCTCGCCCTACCTCCGCGCCCTCACCATCGAGGGGTTGCGCTGCTTCTCGGCGCCGCAGACCTTGTCGCTCACCACGGACGGTCTCCCCGCGCGGTGGACCATCCTGCTCGGCGACAACGGCGTGGGGAAGACGACCCTGCTCCAACTGCTCGCCTACCTGCGGCCGTCGGCGACAGCGCTCTCGGTCGAGTTCGGCGCCGAGCCCTGCCTCGCCGTGGCGGGCTACGCGGGCTTCGTGTGGCGGCCGTGGGTTCGCGTCGGGGATGACGGTCTCCGCGAAGGCCGCGCCACGCTGCGCGTCGGCGTCAGCGCGGGCCTGCGCGAGGCGCCGGTGTTCGAGGGGGAGGTCGGCGAGACGTGGCTCTCGGAGGCCGCGCCGCTGCGGGAGATCCCATCCGCGCCGGTGGCCATCCCCGAGGCTCCCATCGTGCGCTCCCTCGTGGTGGCGTACGGGCCGTACCGGCGCCTTCGGCGCGGTCAGTTGCAGGCGTCGGCGGCGCCCGAGGCGCACGTCGCGGGGCTCTTCGACCCCGAGGCGCCGCTCGTCCCCGCGGAGGAGTGGTTCCTCCAGCGGGACTACGCGGCGTCGAAGCTCGCCGCGGGCACGCTGGAGCACGCGCGGGCGCGCGGCGCGCTGGAGCGGGTGACGCGGCTCCTGCGGTCGATCCTCCCCGAGGTCGACGCGCTCGAAGCTGTCATCCCCGATCCCACGACGGGCGGGGCCCAGCTCGTCGCGAGGACGCGACAGGGGACGGTTCCCGTGGGCGACCTCGGCCTCGGCTACCAGGCCACCCTCGCGTGGGTGACCGACCTCGCGGCGCGCATGACCGCCGCGTACCCCGACAGCGAGAACCCCCTGGCGGAGCCCGCGGTGGTGCTCGTCGACGAGATCGACCTCCACCTCCACCCGCGCTGGCAGCGGGGCCTCCTCGAACAGCTCTCCGCGCAGTTTCCCAACGTGCAGTGGGTGGTCACCGCCCACAGCCCGCTCATCGTGCAGAACGCCCCGCCCGACAGCCAGATCGCGGTGCTCCGCTGGGAGGGCGACCACGTGGTGATCGACAACGACCCGGCGCACGTCCGCGACTGGCGCCTCGACCAGATCCTCACGAGCGACCTGTTCGGCCTCCCCTCGGCGCGCCCGAAGCGCCTCGACGCGCTCATCGAGGAGCACGACCGTCTGCTCGGCAAGCCAGCGCAGCCCGCGGGTTGACGCGCCGACGGCCGGGCGTCGTCGCGGCAATCCCCACCATTGAAAAGTCGACGGCCGGGCGTCGCCGCGGCAATCCCCTCGATTGAAATTCGACGGCCGGGCGTCGCCGGGTCAATGCGCGCATTGAAAAACCGATGGTCGTGAGCCTCCGGGTCAATGCGCGCATTGCCTGGGAGGCTCGCGGGAGCCTCCGGGTCAATGCGCGCATTGCTTCGGCGTCGGGCGGCCGGTCCTTCGGGCAACGGCTGTGGTACGAAGGAGGCACCCGATGACGCGCTGGTTCAACATCGCCGGACCGTGCCTGCCCGCCGAGCACTACATGATCCCGCCGGGGCGGCGCGTGCCCGAGGCCCTCGAGCTCATCGAGCAGGGGCGGTGGTTCTCGCTGGTGTCGGGCCGCCAGACCGGCAAGACCACCTGCGTCCGCTGGATCGCCGAGCACCTGCGCGCTGGGGGCCAGCAGGCCGCCCTCTGGGTCGACCTCGAAGCGGCGCGCGAGACGCCCGAAGTGGCCGAGGCGATGCGCACGATCCTCGACTGTTTCGAGCGCGCCCTCTCGATGCCGAAGAGCCCCGTCGCGCCGCTCGGCGCCTCGGTGACCGACCCGCTGCTGACGACGCCCCGCACCGCGCTCACCCGCTACCTCGAAGAACTCGCCGCGCGCGTAAGGACGCCGCTCGTGCTGCTCCTCGACGAGGCCGACTGCCTCGTCGGGCCGGCGATGGTGTCGTTCCTCACGCAGTTGCGCGACCTGTACATGCGCCGGGGTGACACGAGCACCCCCCGCAGCGTCGTCCTCATCGGCGTGCGCACCCTGCGCGACTACGCCCTCTCCGTGGAGGAGCGCCGCACGGTGGCGTGGCTCGGCACCTCGTCGCCCTTCAACGTCACGGTCGAGAACGTGGGCCTCGCCCCCTTCACCGAGGCCGAGGTGGGCGAGCTGCTTGCCCAGCACACCGCGGAGACCGGCCAGCGCTTCGAGCCCGACGCGACCGCGCGGGTGTGGGGGCTCTCGCAGGGGCACCCGTGGCTGGTCAACGCCCTGGCCGACCAGGCCACGCGCCGCGACGTGCGCGACCGCGCCGTCGCCGTGACGGCCGATGCCGTCGAGCGCGCGAAGGAGACCCTCATCCTCGAGCGCCGCTCGCACATCGACTCGCTGGCCGCGAGGCTCCGTGAAGCGCGCGTCCGGCGCGTCATCGACCCGATGATCGCCGGGGCCTCCCTCGCGCCCGACGTGCTCGACGAGGACCTCGCCTACGTGCGCTCGCTCGGGCTCATCCGCATCCAGGGTGGCCGCTGTGAGATCGCCAACGCGATCTACCAGGAGGTGATCCCGCGCGTGCTGACGTACCTCCCTCAGCTCGCCATCGAGCAGGAATCCGCGCGCTTCCTCCGCCCCGATGGCGCGCTCGACATGTCGAAGCTCATGGCGGCGTGGCAGGAGTTCTGGCGGGAGGACGGCCACGTCGCCGCGCAGGGCTTCGGCTACCAGGAGTCGGGGCCCCACCTGATGCTGATGGCCTTCCTCCAGCGGGTCATCAACGGCGGCGGGCGCATCGCGCGGGAGTACGCGCTCGGCAAGGACGCCCTCGACCTCCTCATCGAGTGGCGGGGCGCCCGGCACGCGATCGAGGTGAAGCTCCGCCGCCACACGACCACGGAGGCGAAGGGCGTCGCGCAGCTCGGCGGCTACCTCGACGCGCTCGGGCTCTCGGAGGGCTGGCTGGTGATCTTCGACCTGCGCGCGGGCACGGCCTGGGACGAGCGCCTCACGACGCGCACGGTCACCCAGGACGGCCGGGCGATCCACATCGTCGGCTGCTAAACCGCGCCCCCCGCGGCGGGGTCACGCAATGTCCCCCGCACCGCACAACCCCCTGGCCTCGCGCCCACGCGTTGCGCGATCCTCCGCGCGATGACCGCACCGCCTGCCCCGAGCGCCGCCGTGCGCTCGCACCTCGTCGACGCGCTCCACGCCGACCTCGTCGGCCCCTTCGACGGCGACCCGAGCTCCACCGAGGTGCTCCGGCTGCCGCCGTCGCGCTTCTACCTCACGGGCTTCCTGGCCCCCTCGGGCGACCGCGTCGCGAGCGACCCCACCGACGACGAGGACTTCGCCGCCGGCAGCGACAGCGACGACGACGAGCAGAGCGAAGCGTCGCCCGAGCCCAAGGTGCCGAAGCTCCTCCCCGCGTCGATCGGCTTGTCGGTGCTCCTCCCGCCGGGCGAGGGGGACGCGGTGCAGGTGACCCTCCACTACGCGGAGTACCTGCCCGGCACGGCCGACGAGACGCCCGAGGGCCGCACGCGACCGCCGCAACAGTGGCAGCGCCTCCCACGGCGCCCGGTGAAGTTGCGCGTCGCCCTCGACGCGACGCGGCTCGCGAAGGGGGAGGAGATCCCGGGCTCCGACGGGCTCTGGTTGGAGGGGCGGCTCGTCGTGGCAGACGCGCCGGGCCTCGCAGCGGGTACACGCGCCCTGTCGCTCTTCGTGGTCAACCACCGCAAGCCCGTCACCGACGCGGGTCGCGGCGACATGGCCTTCGTCTTCCAGGTGTCGCTCGAACTCCGCCACGAGCGGGGCCTCGTCGCCCGCCCCAACCGCCGCGACGAGCCCTCCGACGACCTCGACGACCGCGTCGCCGACCTCCAGTTTCGCGACTGCGTGGAGTGGGCCGTCGGCCACGGCGCCGCCGCCGAGACGTTGCGCGAGGGCGAGCGCGTGGTGGGTGCGCGCACGGTGTGGATCCCGCGCGCCGAGGTTCGCCCGGTGGCGAGCCACGACCTCCCGTCGCTCCCGACGGAGATGGATGCGCTCGCCGACGCGCCCGACGGGGCCACGCTCCGCACGCAGCTCCGCCCGCTGGTGGAAGCCTACGGCGCGTGGATCGAGGCGCGCCGCGCGGTGGCCCTCGACAGCGACCGTCGGCGCGAGACGCGCGACCTGCTCCTCGACGAAGCCGCCCGCGCCAACGCCCGCGTGGCCGAGGGGCTCGACCTGCTCGCGGCCCACGACGACCTCTTCGCGGCGTTCGTTCTCGCGAACCGCGCGATGGCGCTCCAGGCCCGCAAGCGCGACCCCGATCGCTACAAGAACGCCCCGCCGCGCTGGAGGCTCTTCCAGCTTGCCTTCCTGCTGCTCAACGTGGCGGGGCTGCACGACCCGACCCACGCCGACCGCGAGCGGGTGGAGCTGATCTTCTTCCCCACGGGCGGCGGCAAGACGGAGGCGTACCTCGGCGTCATCGCCTTCGCGCTCGCGCTACGTCGGTTGCGTGGTCGTTCGCGCCCCGACGGCGGCTACGGGGTGACGGTGGTGCTCCGCTACACCCTGCGGCTCCTCACGCTCGACCAGCTCCAGCGCGCGGCGACGCTGGTGTGCGCGCTGGAGACGCTACGCCGCGCCGACCCCGCGCGGCTCGGGGAGGTTCGCTTCAGCGTGGGGCTGTGGGTGGGGCGGACGGCGACGGCCAACACGCTCGCCGAGGTGAGCGAGAAGATCACCACCTGGAAGCAGCAGCGCGACAGCAAGACGGCGCCGTCGCCGCTGCCGCTCACGCACTGCCCCTGGTGCGGCTTCGAGCTCACGCCCGACTGCGCCACGCTCCAGCCCTCGAAGAGCGCGCCGACCCACGTCCAGGTGCTCTGCCGCAACTTCCGCTCGTGCGACTTCGGCCAGGGCGCCAAGGGGTACACCGAGGAGGGGCTCCCGCTGGTGTTCGTCGACGAGCAGGTGTACCGCGAGCTGCCGTCGTTCCTGGTGGCGACGGTGGACAAGTTCGCGATGGTGCCGTGGCGGGCGGAGGCGGGGATGCTCTTCGGACGCGTCCACTCGCGCGAGGGGAGGAGGTTCTTCGGCACGCCCGACGGCCCGACAGCGGCGCGGAGCGCGGAGGTGCTGCCCGAGGGGCTGCGACCGCCCGAGCTCATCGTGCAGGACGAGCTCCACCTCATCAGCGGCCCCCTCGGCACGATGGTGGGGTTGTATGAGACGGCGATCGAGGCGCTCTGCGGTAGCACGGCGCCGATGGGTCGCGCGTCCGCCCGAAGCTGCGTGGCGTCGACGGCGACGGTGCGGCGATCGCGCCGGCAGATCCTCTCGCTCTTCGGCCGCGATGCCGTGTCGCTCCCGCCGCCGGGCATCGACGAAGGCGACACCTTCTTCGCGCGGGTCGATCGAAGCGCCGACGGCAGGCTCTACCTCGGCGTCGCGGCGGGCGGTCGGGCGATGAAGGCCGTGCTCCTGCGCGTGTACGTCACCCTGCTCACCGCCGCGTGGCACCAGCTCGGCGGGGCGAAAAGCAGGCCGAGGCGCCCGCCGACCCGTACACCACGCTCGTCGGCTACTTCAACGCGCTGCGCGAGCTCGGCGGGATGCGCCGCCTCGTCGAGGACGAGGTTCGCCAGCGCTGCGCCAAGATCGGCGAGCGGGGAACCGAGGATGGCAGGGCGGCGAGCGGTGGTTCCGCGCGGGAGCTGGGCGAACCCGTCGAGCTCACCTCGCGCGAGGGGACGGGCAGCATCAGCCGCACGCGCGAGGCTGAAGCTCACGCACGACCACGACGAGCACGTCGACGTCCTCCTCGCGTCCGGCATGATCTCCGTCGGCGTCGACATCGACCGCCTCGGGCTCATGGTGGTGGCGGGGCAGCCCAAGACCACCAGCGAGTACATCCAGGCGACGTCGCGGGTGGGGCGCCGGGCGAAGTGGCCGGGCCTCGTGGTGACCGCGCTCAACCTCCACAAGCCGCGCGATCGTTCGCACTACGAACGATTCACCGCGTGGCACAGTGCTTCTACCGCCACGTCGAGGCCGCGAGCCCGACGCCTTCTCCCGCCCCTGCGTTGGAACGTGGCTTCGCGGGCGCGCTCCTCGCGATGGCGCGGCACGGCGATGGTGCGCTCCAGCCGAGCGACGGGGTGATGGACGTCGAGGCCCACCGCGCGGCCGTGGCGCAGGCGGTGGAGACCTTCGCGACGCGGGCGGGCCGGGGCGATTCGGGCTCGACGCGCGCGGCCACGAGGCCTCGTGGAGACGCTCCGCCAGCGCGGGCAGAGCCTCGTCGACAGTTGGGTCGCGCTGGTGCGGGCGAGCCGCGAGGGCGCCGCGACGCGCTGCTGGTCGCCCTACGACAGGGACCGGAAGGGGAAGGCGATGCTGTTCACGGTGCTCGACGCGGAGGCGCCTCCGGCCGGGAGCGACGACGCGCGCTTCGCGGCCCCGACCTCGATGCGCGACGTGGGCCGACCGCGCACCTCTGGGTCGAGCGGCGCGGCCTCTCGCGCAAGGGGGGCGCGTGAGCGGCAAGAAGGCGCCGTGGGCGGCGAGCACGCAGGTCGCGCAGCCCGAGGGGAAGATCCGCCGGAGCCAGCTCATCACCGCGTATGGCCCCGGCGCGATGGTCGACCTCGTGGAGGACGCGGTGGTGGTCGGGGGCCTGGACTTCTGGGAGGGCGACGGGATGCACGTCCTCCGCGAGCCGCGCCTCTGCGCGAGCATCAACGCGCGGCGGCGGCAGCACGGGCTGAAGGAGATCCGCTCGGACGACCCGTTCCGCGAGCCGCCGATGGGCGACGACCAGCAGCCGCGCCGGGGGAGCGGGATTCGGGCGGTGGAGTTCCCGCGGTGGTTCGTGTGTCAGAACCCGGGCTGCCGGGCGCTGACGCGGGCGCAGGACGGCCTGGAGCGCAAGGGGGGCCGCTACCTCCACCGCTGCGACGACCGCAAGACGGGGGCGATCTGCGTGCCCGTCCGCTTCGTGGCGGCGTGCCCGCGCGGGCACCTCGAAGACTTCCCGTGGGTGTGGTTCGCGCACGTCGGCGCGTCGACCGCTGCAACCACCCCAAGCTGGTGCTCGACGAGGGCGCGTCGGGCGACTTCAGCGAGATCTGGGTGCGCTGCCGCACCTGCAAGGCGCGTCGGCAGTTGTCGAAGGCCCGCGCGAACCTGCCCGCGTGCCACGGCCAGCGCCCCTGGCTCGGCGACGAGGGCGAGGAGGAGGGCTGCCCCCGAGGAGATGAAGCTCCTCGTGCGGACGGCGAGCGGCGCGTACTTCGCGCTGGTGGAGAGCGCGCTGTCCATCCCCCCGCTGAAGGAGCTCGCGCTGCGCGACGCCATCGACGGCGTCTGGAACGTCCTCCAGGTCGCGCCGAGACGCTCCCGGCGTTCCGTGTGATCCCCGACGTGCGGAGGGCGCTCGACGGGTGGAGCGACGCCGAGGTGCTCGCCGCCGTCGCCGCGCGGAGGGCGGGGGCGCCGGTGGAGCACGGGCCGGTGCGGACGGCGGAGTTCCGTCAGTTCGTGGCGGCGTCGGACGAGGTGCCGGGGAAGCTCGCGGCGCCGACGGACTCCTTCCACGCGGTGCGGATCGCGCGCAGGCCCGCGCTCCCGCGTCGATCGAGCGCGTGGTGCTCGCGAGCAAGCTCCGCGAGGTGCGGGCGCAGGTGGGCTTCACGCGCCTGCTGCCGACGAGCAGCGACCTCAGGGCGGAACCTGAGGTGGTCCCCGCCGCGCTGGGGTTGCAGACGACGTGGCTCCCGGCGACGGAGGTGAAGGGCGAGGGGATCTTCGTGCGCCTCGACGAGAAGGCGCACGCGACTGGGAGAAACGCGACGCGGTGCGCGAGCGCGAGAGGAGCTGCGCGCGGGCTTCGTGAAGTGGGCGGAGGCGCTGAAGGAGCCGCCGGACTTCCCGGCGTGCGCTTCTACCTGCTCCACTCGCTCTCGCACCTGCTGCTCACGGCGCTCTCGCTGGAGTGCGGCTACGCGGCGAGCGCGATCCGTGAGCGCATCTGCTCGCTGCCCGACGAGCCCGTGGCGATGGGCGCGATCCTCCTGGCGACGGGTAGTTCGGGCACCGAAGGAACGCTCGGTGGCACTGGTCGAGCAGGGGCGCCACGTCGCCCGCCACCTGCGCGCGGCGTGGGACCTCGCGCGCTGTGCTCCAGCGACCCGGTGTGCGGGCACCACTCGCCGAAGGGCGAGCAGACCGGCCGGCTGCTGGAGGGCGCGGCGTGCCGCGGTGTCTGTTCGTGGCGGAGTGTTCGTGCGAGCGCTTCAACCAGTACCTCGACCGCGCGCTGGTGGTTCCGACGCTCGGGTGCGACCCCGCGGTGGCCTTCTGGAGCGGCCGTGAGCTCGCTGGTCGAGCTCTCGCTGCCCGACCTCGAACGCCTCGCCCACGCGCTCGACCGCCTCGACGGCGCGGCGACGCTCACGCAGGAGGCGCTGGTGCGGGCGCGAGCGACGCGCTGGCGCCCGCCCTCGGTGGGTTGGTGGGAGCGCGACGTGGCGGGGGCGCGGGCGGTGCTCGCGGCGGTGCTCGCCGGGCGGAGGCGCCCGCCCGCATGCGCGTGTCGCTGGTGTGGACGGGGCCGGAGACGCGGTCGAGCGGGGCGCGGGACACGTCGGTGGTGGTGCGCGAGCTCTTCGAGGGGGCCGCGCGGCACGTGCTGATCGCGGGAAGTGCGCGTTCGAGAAGGGGTTGGCGTCTTGGCGCCGCTGCACGCGGTGATGCGCGACCAGGGCGTGGCGGTGGAGATGTTCGTCCACCTCGACGGGGCCGAGGAGCGCCGCTGGACCCCGACTGGTACCTGCGCGCGCAGGCGGCGGCGTGGCGGACGCGGTACTGGCCCTTCGGGGCGCCGACCCCGACGCTCTACGTCGACCCGCGCGCGGCGGTGCCGAAGAGCTACGCGAGCCTCCACGCGAAGTGCATCGTGGTCGACGGCGCGCGGGCGCTGGTGGGCTCGGCGAACTTCACCGACCGCGGCCACGCGCGGAACATCGAGGCGGGCGTGCTGGTGGACGACGCGCGCTTCGCCACGGAGCTCGCGCGGCAGTTCCACGACGCGGTGGGGGCGGGGTTGTTCGTGGCGGGGTAAAGGGGGCGTTCGGTGGGTCCAGCCACCCCACTTTCCCGGGAGCGTTCGCGGCGCCCCCGGCGCTCAAGACCCGTCGTCGTCCTGGAGCTCGGCCGCCTTGCGGTAGAGCGTGCGCCGGTCGAGCCCGAGGATCCTCGCGGCCTGGGCCTTGTTGCCGCCCGTCTTCGCCAGCACGCGGCGGATGTAGGCCCGCTCGAGATCGCGCAGCGACGGCTCGCCCGCCAGGAGCTCGTCGAGCGTCGAGGAGGCGGAGACGGCGGCGGGCGGCGGCGCGAAGTCGTCGAGCACCAGCACGTCGTGGTCGGCGAGCGTCACGGCGCGCTCGAGCGCGTTGGCGAGCTCGCGCACGTTGCCAGGCCACGGCTGCGCCAGGATCCACCGCATCGCCTCCTCGCTCACCCCGAGCACGGGCCGCCCCGCGCGCTCCGACAGTCGCCCGAGGAGCTGGTCGACCAGCGGGACGACGTCCTCCGGGCGCTCGCGCAGCGGCGGCAGGTCGATCCGGATCACGTTGAGCCGGTGGTAGAGGTCCGGGCGGAACTGCCGGGCGCGGAGGGCCTCCTCGAGCGGGCGGTTGGTCGCCGCGACGATCCGCGCGTCGACCTCGACCTCCCGGGCGCCGCCCACGGGGCGCACCCGCATCGTCTCCAGCACCTGGAGCAGCTTGGGCTGCACCTCGACGGGCATCTCCCCGACCTCGTCGAGGAAGAGCGTCCCGCCGTGCGCCTGTTCGAAGAGCCCCTTGCGGTCCTCGCGCGCGTCGGTGAAGGCGCCGCGCCTGACGCCGAAGAGCTCGGCCTCGACCAGCGAACCGGGCAGCGCCGCGCAGTTCAACTGAACGAAGGGCGCGGCGCGGCGGCCGCTCGCGCGGTGGATCAGCTTCGCGAGCGCGCCCTTGCCCGAGCCGCTCTCCCCGGCGATGAGCACCGTCGCCGAGGTGCCGGCCGCGCGGCGGGCCAGCTCCACCGCGGCCCGCATCCGGGGGGCGCGGGCGACCAGCTCCGCCCCCCCCTCCTCGCGCGGCGCCTGGCGCAGCCGCACGATCTCGCGGCGCATCCGCCGCTCCCGCAGGGCGCGCTCGATCGTGTGAACCAGGGCCTCGATGGCGAAGGGCTTGGTGAGGAAGTCCGCCGCCCCCGCGCGCATCGCCTGCATGGCGAGGTCGATGCTCCCGAAGGCCGTCATCAGCACGACGAGCTGCGAGGGCCGCCGCGCGTGCACCGCGGCCAGCAGCTCGATGCCGCGGAGGGAGGGCATCTCGACGTCGCTCACCACCACGTCGAAGGCGCGCGCCGCGACGCGCTCGAGCGCGGCGCGCGGGTCGGACTCGCCGGCGGCCTCGAAGCCGTGCTCGTCGAGGGCCTCGACGAGCCAGCTCACCACCTCCGGGTCGTCGTCCACGACGAGGACGGCTTTACGCGGCGGCATCGGCGCCCTCCTCTCCGAGCGCGCCCGCCGCGCGCAGGCCGTCGCAGGGCAGCGAGACGACGAAGCGGGTGCCCGCGACGGTGCCGCTCGTCACCTCCACCGCGCCGAGGTGGTCGTCGACGATCCCCTTGACGATCGAGAGCCCCAGCCCTGTGCCCTCGTCGACGCGGGTGGTGAAGAAGGGCTCGAAGATCCTCGCCCGCACCTCCTCGCTCATCCCGTGGCCGCGGTCCTCCACGACGATGGTGCCGCACGCGACGGGCGCGCCGGAGCCCGCGCGGGTGACCGCGCCCCGCCCCACAGAGACCCGCACCGCGCCGCCCGACGCCGAGGCCTGGAGCGCGTTGCGGATCAGGTTGAAGGCCACCTGCTGCACCTGGTCGTGGTCGGCGAAGACCTCCGGCGCCCCGTCGCGCTCGAAGGAGAGCGACACCGCGCGCCGCCGGGCCTCCAGCGCCAGCAGCTCGACGATCGGCTCGACCGCCTGCGCGAGGTCGACGGGCTGCCGCTGGGGCGAGCGCCGGCGGGCCGCCTCCATGAGCTGCGAGACGATGCGCGTGATGCGGCGCGCCTGCTCGACGATCACCGTCGACACGCGCCGCGTCTCGTCGTCCGACGCCCGCCGGGCCAGCGCGGAGGCCCGGCCCTCCAGCACCTGGAGGGGCGAGCCGATCTCGTGCGCCACGCTGGCCGCGAGGCGGCCGACGGCGGCGAGCTTCTCGACCTTCTGGAGGCCGCGCTCCTGCCGTCGCCGCTGGTCGAGCTCGTCGTCGAGCCGGTCGCGCGCGCTGCGGAGCTCGCCCACCAGGCCGTCGAACTCGCGCAGCGCCGCGCCGACCTCGTCGTCCTGCGTCGCCCCCGTCGCGGCGTCGAGGTCACCGGCCCGCACGCGGCGCATCGCCTCCACCATCGCCGCGAGCGGGCGCGCCACGTACGCGCGGCTCAGGAGGAACGCGCAGCCCGCGACGAAGAGCACGAACAGCACGCAGGTGACCAGCACCGAACGGCGCTCCGCGGCGAGGTCGGCGCGCAGCTCGTCGAGGGGGCCCACCACCATCAGCGTCGCGTCCGGCGCCTGCTCGAGGTCGAGCCGCACGACGTGGACGAGCAGCTCGCGGGGTCCCTCGCGGACGAAGCGGAGCCGGGTCGTCGGGGTGCGCTCCCGGAGCGCTCGCTCGGGCGCGCCGCGCGAGCGGGCCACGATGCGGCCGCCGGCGTCGAACACGTAGATGCTCACGCTCGGGTCGATCTGGCCCAGGCCGCGCACCGTCTCCTCGATGTCCTCGGGCTGGCGGTCCCGCAGGGCGTTCTCCATGGCGACCTGGAGGCTCCGGCCGAGGAGGCGCATCGAGCGCTCCGCGGCCCCCCGGAGGTCGCGCTCCTCCGCCCGCACCTGCCACCACCCCACCGCGCTGAAGAACACGAGCGCGATGCCGGACAGCGCCGCGGTCAGGCGGGAGGAGACGTTCATGGTCGCGGAATGCTACAGAGGAGGTCGCGAAATGTCACACCCCGAGGCGGCGGCCGGGTGAGGCGGCGGCGCCCCCGCCGGCACGGGTGCTGCTACGGGGGCGGCCCCCATGCGTCGAACCCCTCCGCTCGTCGCCGCGCTCGCGCTGCTCGGCGCGTGCGAATCGTCGGACGGCGAGTCGCCGTCGTACCTGCCCCCCGCCGCGGAGGCCCTCGACGGCGGCGCGCTGCGGGCAGCGCCCGGCGCGCTGCGCTTCCTCACCGTGGAGACCTTCGGCGAGCGCGCCGTGCCCGCGCTGGTGCGCGCCCCGGGGCGGGTCACTTTCCGCGACGGCGCCGTCTCGGACGTCGGGGCGCCCGTCGCGGGGCGGGTCACCGCGGTGGCCGTCGCGCTCGGCCAGCGGGTGCGGCGCGGGGACCCGCTGCTCACCATCGCGAGCCAGACGGCCGCCGCGCTCCGGGCGGAGGTGGCGCGCAACGAGGTGCTGCTCCGCGCCGCGCAGGCGGAGGCCGCCCGGCAGCGGCAGATGGTGGAGCGCGGCGTCGGCGTCGCCTCGGACCTCGCGGCGGCGGAGGCGCGGGCGGCCGAGGCGCGGGCGCTGCTCGCGGGGCTCCGGTCGTCGCTCGGGACGATCGGGCAGGGCGCGGCGGCCGGGGTGACCGTCCGCGCGCCGATCGACGGCGTCGTGCTCGCGCGCAACGCGTCCCCGGGCCTCGCGGTGGAGCCCGGCGGCGCGGCGCTGTTCACCCTGGGCGAGCCCTCCGCCGTGCGGGTCGTGGCGGAGGTGTTCGAGCGCGACCTGTCGCTCGTGCGCGAGGGCGCCGCCGCGGCCGTGTCGCTGCCGTCCCTGCTGCGGCCCCTGAGCGCGCGCGTCGAGGCGGCGGGGGCCAGCGTCGACCCGGAGACGCGCCGCGCGCCGGTGTACCTCACGGCCCCCGACGGCGCCGCGGCGCTGCGCGCGGGGATGTTCGCCACGGTCACCATCGAGGCGGCCGCCGACGCGGCCCCCGGGCTCCCGGTCACCGCGGTGCTGGTCAAGGGGGGCGAGCGGACGGCGGTGTACGTGGCGACGGGCGCCGACACCTTCGAGCCTCGCGAGGTGCGCGTCGGGCACCCGGTCGACGGCCGCGTCCCCATCCTCGCCGGGCTGTCGGCGGGCGAGCGCGTGGTGACCCGCGGCGCGCTGCTGCTCGACGGCGCCGCGGAGATCCTGAGGTAGGGCGGTGATCCGCGCGCTGCTCACCTGGTGCGTCGAGCGCCGGCTCGCGACGGTGGTCCTCACCCTCCTGCTCGCGGCCTACGGGGTCTTCGCGTGGCGGAGCACCGCCGTCGAGGCCTTCCCCGACGTGACCAACCTCCAGGTCAGCGTCATCGCGCAGCAGCCGGGGCTCGCGCCCGAGGAGGTCGAGCGCCAGGTCACCGTCCCCCTGGAGCGGGTGCTCAACGGCATCCCCGGCGCCATCTCGCTGCGCAGCGAGAGCCTCTTCGGCCTCTCGCTCATCTTCATCACCTTCGACGACGACGTCGACGTCTTCCGCTCGCGCACGCTCGTCGCCGAGCGCCTGACGACCGCCCAGCTCCCCGACGGGGTCGACGTGAAGCTCGCCCCCGACGCCACGCCGCTGGGGGAGGTGTTCCAGTACCGCCTCGCGAGCGATCGGCACGACCTCTACCAGCTCCGCGCGGCCCAGGAGTGGACGGCCGCGCGCGTGCTCCGGCAGGTGCCGGGCGTCGCGGACGTCGTGAGCTTCGGCGGCTTCCTCGAGGAGCTCCACGTCGAGGTCGACCCCGCGCGGCTGGAGGCGCAGCACCTGACGCTCGCCGAGGTGGCGGAGGCGGTCGAGCGCGCGAGCGTCAACCGCGGCGGCGGCATCCTCGTGGCCGGCGAGCAGGAGCTCACCGTCCGCGGGATCGGGCTCTACCGCCGCGCGGAGGACATCGCCCGCGTGGTGCTCCGCAGCGACCGCGGCGCGCCCGTGACGGTGGGCGACGTCGCGCGCGTCGTGCAGTCGGCGACCCCCCGGCGCGGCGCCGTCGGCCTCGACCGCCACACCGAGGTCGTCGAAGGCATCGTGCTGATGCGCCGCGGCGAGAACCCCTCCCGCGTCCTGGCGGACGTCCACGCCCGCGTCCGCGAGCTGGAGGCGCGCGTCCTGCCGCGCGGCATGCGCGTCGAGCCCATCTACGACCGCAACCGCCTCGTGACGCAGACCCTCTCCACCGTGCACCACAGCCTCGTCGAGGGCTTCGTCCTCATCCTCGCGGTGGTGTGGCTCTTCCTGCGGACGGTCCGCGGCTCGCTGGTGGTCGCCGCGGTGATCCCGCTGTCGCTCCTCACGGCCTTCGCCGGCCTCCACCTCCTGGGCCTGCCCGCCAACCTCATCTCGATGGGGGCCATCGACTTCGGCATCCTCGTCGACGGCGCCGTGGTGCTCGTGGAGAACGTCATCCACGAGATGAACACCCACAGGCCGACCACGCGGCGGGCGACCTTCGCCCTGATCGTGGGCGCCGCGTTCGACGTCGCGCAGCCGACGCTCTACGCCATGGCGATCATCGTCGCGGCGCTGATCCCGGTGTTCTCCCTGGAGCGGGTCGAGGGCCGCATCTTCCGGCCGCTGGCGATGACCTACAGCCTCGCGCTGGTCGGCGCGCTGGTGCTCGCGATGACCGCCGTCCCTGCGCTGCTCGCCACCGTGGTGCGCGGCGGCGAGGTGGGCCGGCACGAGCCGGCGTGGCTGGTCGCGGGCCGCCGGCGGTACCGCGCGCTCGCCGAGCGGGCCCTGCGCAACCGCGCCCTCCCGCTCGGCCTCGCGCTGGCCCTCCTCGCGGCGGCCGGGCTCGCCGCGGGCCGGCTGGGGACGGAGTTCCTCCCCGCGCTCGACGAGGGGGACATCGTGATGTTCGTGGAGATGCCGTCGAGCATCTCGCTCGAGGGCGGCCAGGGGCTGCTGTCGGAGGTGCGCCGGCGCGTCGCGGCCTTCCCCGAGGTCGCCGCCGCGATCAGCCGCCAGGGCCGCCCCGAGGACGGGACCGACAACGAGTGCGTCAACATGAGCGAGACCTTCCTGCGCCTCCGCCCGCGCTCCGCCTGGCGGCCCGGGCTGACCAAGGAGGCGCTGATCGCCGCCCTGCGCCGGGCGGTCGCGGACGTCCCCGGCGTGCGCTTCAACTACTCGCAGCCCATCAAGGACAACGTCGAGGAGTCCGGCAGCGGGGTGCGGGGCCAGGTGGTGCTCAAGATCTTCGGCGCCGACCTCGGGGCGATGCGCGCGACGCTCGAGCGCGCGCTCGAGGCGCTGCGCCCCGTCCCGGGCGTCGTCGACCTCGACCTCTACCGCGACACCACCGTGCCGCAGCTCCAGGTGGAGTTCGACCGCGACGCCCTCGCGCGGGAGGGCGTCTCCATGGGCGACGCCCAGCGCACCTTCGAGACCGCCCTCGCGGGCGCCGTGGTGGGCGAGCTCTGGGACGGCGAGCGCCCGGTGCCCATCCGGGTGCGGCTCCCGCGCGCCGAGCGCGCCGACCCCGACCGCGTCGGCGATCTCCTGATGCCGACCCGCGCGGGCCGCCGCGTGCCCCTGCGCGACCTCGCCCGGGTCCGCGTCGAGCTCGGCCGCGCGTCGATCAACCACGAGGACAACAGCCGCACGATGGCCCTGAAGTTCAACGTCTCCGGGCGCGACCTCGGCTCGGTCATCCGCGACGCCATGGCGGCCGTGCGGCGGGACGTGCGCGCCCCCGAAGGGCACTACCTCGTCTGGTCGGGCGAGTTCGAAAACCAGCAGCGCGCGATGGCCCGGCTGAAGGTCATCGTGCCCCTGTCGCTGCTCGTCGTGCTCGGCCTCCTCTACTCCGCCCTGGGCTCGGCGCGCAGCGCCTTCGCGATCCTCCTCGCGGCCCCCTTCGCCATGACGGGCGGCGTCTTCGCGCTGGCCGCGGCGCGCATCCCCCTGTCGGTGAGCGCGGCCATCGGGTTCATCGCCCTGCTCGGACAGGTCTCCCTCGCGGGGCTCCTCGTGCTGAGCGCGATCGAACGCCGGCGCGAGGAGGCCCCCGGCGACCTGCGCGCCGCCGTCCTCGACGGGGCCACCGCCCGCTTCCGGGCCGTGCTGATGACGGCCCTCCTCGCGATGATGGGCCTCCTCCCGATGGCCTTCGGCGGGGGCGTGGGGAGCGAGACCCAGCGCCCCTTCGCCCTGGTGATCGTCGGCGGCATGGTCACCACGCTGGTGGTCGCGCTCTTCGTCCTGCCCGCGATCTACTCCGCGGTCACGAGGACCGCCGCGCCGGCCGACGTGCCGGAGACCGGAGCCGACGGATGAGGCCCGCGTACCTCGGGGCGGTCGTCTGGAGCGTCGCCGCCGCCGCGTCCGCGCAGGAGCGCGCGGCGCCGGCCCGCGAGGTCACCGTCGAGCAGGTGACGGAGTTCGCCCGCGGGCGGGCCGCGCGGACGCTCGCGGCGCGAAGCGAGGCGCGCGTCGCGGAGGCGGAGGTGGCCGCGGCGGCGGTGTACCCCAACCCGACGGTGTCGTACGGCGTGTACGGGCGCGTGCAGGGCCAGAGCGACGCCATCAACGGCAGCCAGCACCAGGCGTGGCTTGAGCAGCCCGTCCTGCTGGGGCACGACGGCCGACGACGCGAGGCGGCTCGGGGCGCGGCCGACGCCCGGCGCGCGGAGGCCGAGGCGTTCGCGTTCGAGGTCGCGGTCGAGGCGCGGCGCCGCTTCGTCGCCCTGCTGGCGGCGCAGGAGACCGCCGCGCTGCTCCGGGCGGCGCGGGCGGAGCTCGGGGGCGTGCTCGACCTCGTGCGGGGCCGCGCCGACGCCGGCGCGCAGAGCGCCTACGACGTCGCGCGGGTCGAGATGGAGGCCGCCCAGCTCGACAGCCGCGTCGCCGGCGCGGAGGCCGACGTGCAGGAGCGCTCGGCCGCCCTCGCGGCGTGGCTGGGCGTCGCGGGGTGGTCGCCGGTGGCGCGGGGCCCGTTCCCGTCCGAGGCCCCGCCGCCGTCGCTCGACCGCCTGTGGGCGGCGGCGCTCGCGCGCTCGAGCGCGCTCGTGGCGGCGCGGCGACGGGTGGCCGCCGCGTCGCTCGACGTGCGCCGCGCCGAGCGTGAGCGCTGGCCCGTCCCGACCCTCGGGGTGGGCGCGTACCTCACCACCGACGGCGCGTCCGCCTCGCTCTACGGGAGCCTTTCCGTCCCCGTCCCTCTATGGGACTCGGGCGGCGCGCAGGTGCGCCGCGCGGAGGCCGGGCGGCTGGCCGCGGAGGCGGTCGAGCGCGCGGTCGAGGCGGAGCTCCGCGCCCGCCTGGAGGGCGCCGTCCGCGTCGTGGAGGCGAGGCAGGCGGCGCTCGCGGGGCACGACGGGCGCGTGATGGCGGGCCTCGTTCGGCTCCGCGAGATGGCGGACGCTTCCTACCGCAGCGGGGCCACGCGGGTCTTCGACCTGCTCGACGCCTTCCGCGCGCGCCTCGCCGCGCGGGAGCAGCGCGTGGAGCTGGTCGAGCGCCTCGAGCAGGCGCGCGTCGAGGTGGACGCCGCGGCCGGCTTCCTCGACCCAGCGCCTTGAGGGCGCGCCGGGACTTCGCCCCCGCGCTCCCCCTCACACGCGAGTGCCCCTCCGAAGTCGGGCGATCAGGGGCGACGGCCGTGCGGGCCACGCGTGACGATCCACGTCGATTCGCCCGACCAAAATTGTCACCCGCCGGTCGCACGCGGGTCCCGCCCCGGTGCGACCTGCCACCCGCCGCGTTCAAGAAATGCGCTCGATGCAACGATCGGACGACGCCACGGCCCGTCCGACTCCGTGGCACACGTCGTGCTGGAGCGGTGCCGTCACCAACGGCGGACGTGGCAGAACCGCACCCCCGTCGGGTGGGAAAGAAGGAGAAGCTCGTGAAGAAGCGACTGATGACTGGTTTCACGCTGGTGGAGCTGATGATCGTGGTGGTGATCCTCGGCATCCTCGCGGCGGTGGCGATCCCCGCGTTCACCCGCTACGTGAAGCGGTCGAAGACGAGCGAGGCGGCGGGCAACATCTCGAAGATCTACCAGGGCGAGCTGACCTACTACCAGGGCGCGCTCGAGCGCGGGTACTCGTCCTTCGTCAACGCCGCGACGCTCACCCCCGGCACCAACCCGGGCTCGGCGAAGTTCCCCGCCAACATCGCCGCGTGGAACACCGACACCAACTGGACCGCCATCGGCTTCTCCCTCGACTCCGCTCACTACTACGCCTACGCGTCCCCGGGCACCACCACCGCCACCAACGGCGCCAACGCCTTCACCGCGTACGCGGTCGGCGACCTCGACGGCGACGACATCAACGCAACCTACGACCGCGTCGCCGCCATCTCCGGCGGCGAGATCCAGGGCGCGCAGATGGTCATCACCAACGAGCTCGAGTAGACGGCCGCGGGGCTCCCGCTCGCAGCCCGCGCTCCGCAAAAGGGCGACGAGGCGCGCGATTCACGCTGAATGATCTCATCGCGCGGCGCCCGCCGGCGGGCGCTCACGACGTCGTTGGAAGGCGCAACCGCCGCGTTGGCGTCGTCAGCGACGCGGGCGCCGTGTCGGCAGGGAGCTACCTCCGACTCAAAGAGCTCGCCGCAACCCCATCGCCTGCTCCCCGGTCGGGTCTACACGCACTCGCCGTCGCGCCCCTGGATTTTTGGGCGCAGTATCGAGGGGTTTTCGCGCGGCGAGAAAACACGCCAGGGGAGTTACACGTGGGAGATTTCTGGCCGCGTGTGGATCGATTTCTTTCGCAGGAATTGCGATGAGATCGCGTGCCGAGCATTTTCTGGGATGGTGGCGTCGTGACCCCGCCGGGGCACGCCGATCCGGGCGCGCTCGAGGCGCGTAGGACAGGACTTTCACGCGCGAGACGAGGGTGATTCACGCCGACGTCCCGTACCGCGTCGGGGGCGCAGCGCGCACATTCGCCTCGCGGCCGACGCTCCCCGTCCGCCGCATCCCACGGAGGGACCTCGATGGAACTGAAGAAGCTCGTGACGCTGACGTTCGCCCCGAACGTCGGTGCGAAGGACCGCGTCTTTCGACTCCTGAGCGGGGCGGCGCTGGGACTCGGCCCGTGGTGGGCCGACCTCCCGCGCGTCGGGGCGGTGGCGCTGTCGGTGCTCGGCGCGATGTGGTTCGCGACGGGGGTGCTGTCGAAGTGCAGCATCTACTACCTGCTCGGCTACTCGAGCTGCCCGGCGTCGGGCGAGCGCCTCCGCGGCGACGCGGGCGGCGCGCCGTGAAGCGGCGGTGACGGGCGGCGGCGGACGCCCGAGGCGACCCCTCC
Source organism: Polyangiales bacterium (assembly GCA_046351555.1). Classification (GTDB taxonomy): domain Bacteria; phylum Myxococcota_A; class Polyangia; order Polyangiales; genus CAISKJ01. The sequence goes on along the minus strand of JAXLYI010000057.1, from coordinate 15,507 downwards.
CCGCGAGATCCTGCGAGGCGCGAGCCCCTCACGGCCCTACGCCAGCTCGGCCACCGCGCCCCGCAACGCGTCCAGGCAGGCGGCCACGCGCGCGAGGCGGACCCGCCCCGGGGGCACGAGCGCGTACACGTCGAGGGGCTGGAAGCGGTGCTGCGGGAGCACCCTCTCCAAGCGGCCCTCCCGCGCGGCGCGTGAGCACTCGCCGGCCGGCCGGATCCCGATGCCGACGCCCGCGTAGGTCGCGTCACCGAGCGCGCGGCTGTCGTCGGCCTCGTAGGCGCCCGCGACGGGCACGGTCTCCTCGTGGCCCTGCTCGTCGACCAGCGTCCAGACGTCCTGCGGCGGGCTGGCGAGGAGGCGCAGGCAGCGGTGGGCGTGGAGGTCGGCCGGGACGCGCGGCCGGCCGCGGCGGTCGAGGTATGACGGCGCGGCGGCGAGCACCCAGTTCGCGCGGCCGAGCAGGCGCCCGACGAAGGTGGAGGCGGGGGGCGCGCCCACCACCACCGCGATGTCGAGCCCGTCCGCCGCGAGGTTGGCGAGCGTGTTCGACACCACCGTCTGCACGGCGAGGTCGGGGTTCCCGTCGAGCAGCGCTCCCACCCGCGCGTGGAAGGGCTCGGTCGCGAGGGCGCCGTGGAGCGCGATGCGCACCGTGCCGCGGAGGCCCGAGGCCGGGGGGCGCAGCGCCTCCTCGGCGCGGTCGAGCTCGTGGAGGGCGCGCACGACGCCGGCGTAGTACGCCCGCGCCTCGGCGGTGGGGCTCACGTGGCGCGTCGTTCGGACGAAGAGCCGGACGCCGGCGGCGACCTCGAGCGAGCGGATGCGGAGGCTCACCGCGTTGGTGGTCAGCCCGAGGCGACGCGCGGCGGCGGTGAAGCCCGCCGTCTCGTAGACCGCGGCGAAGGCGCGGAGCTCGTCGAGCGTCGCAGGCACCGGCGGAGTCTCGCGCCGACCGCGGCCGCGCTTCAAGCGCCTGATCGGGTCGATCCGTCGCGTCGCCGCGATCAGGCGCGCGGGCGACGCGCTGGCGAGCGTGCTTCATGGGGGCTCGTTCGCCCACCGTGGGCGCGCGGCCTCGGATGAAGGTGCGCCACTTCGACTCGCGGGAGACTTTTTGTCGGCAGCTCCGACCCTCACGGCGCTCGACGGATCCGCAACGACCGAGCGCTCGGCGCGGCCCGCCGTTTGCGAACGGGCGCCTCCGATGCTGCCGTCCCGCCGCGTCCTTCTGGTGTCGCATCGGTTGCCGATCACGGTGCGCCGAGAAGGCGGCGCGGCCCTGATCGAGCCGGGCGCGGAAGGCCTCGCCTCGAGCCTCCTCGCCATCCACGAGAGTTCTGAAAGCCGATGGGTTGGTTGGGCCGACGCGTTCACCCCGGAGGATGGCGCCGCGCTCTCCACCGAGCTCGAGGCGGCGCGCCTCGCCCCGGTCGCACTCTCGTCGTCGGAGGGGGACCGCTTCTACGCAGGCTACTGCGCGAGCGTGCTCTGGCCGCTCTTCCACTCGCTCCCCGACCGGCTGCCCATGGAGGGGGATGAGTTCCTCGCCTACGAGCGGGCCAACGAGCGCTTCGCCGACGCCGTCGCCGCCGCCTACCGCCCCGGCGATCTCATCTGGGTCCACGACTACCAGCTCATGCTCCTGCCGCGGATGCTCCGCGCGCGCCTGCCCGACGCGGCCGTCGGGTTCTTCCTCCACGTCCCGTTCCCGCCGGCGGACATCTTCCGAACCCTGCCCGCGCGCGACGCGTTGCTCGAAGGGCTCCTCGGCGCCGACCTCGTGTGCTTCCAGACGGCCGCGTACCTGCGCAACTTCGCGGCCTCCGCCGCCCACGTCCTCGGGGTGTCGATGGACGTCGACCGGGTCGCCTGGCAGGGGCGCGCCGTGGCCGTCGGCGTCGACCCGATGGGCGTCGACGCGCGCTCCTGGCAGCGGCGGGCCGAGGGCCCGGAGGTCGCCGCCCTCGCGGCGGAACTGCGGGGCGCCGCCGAGCGGCTGCTGGTGGGCATCGATCGACTCGACAGCACCAAGGGGATCCCGCGGCGGCTCCTCGCCTACGAGCGGTTGCTCCGCCACCACCCCGAGCTCGTCGGGCGCGTCCGGCTGGTGCAGGTCGCCGTCCCTTCGCGCCCGTCAGCGGACGGGTACGCCGGCTTCCGGCGGCAGGTCGACGGCCTCATCGGGCGCATCAACGGGCGCTTCGGCACGGCGAGTTGGACCCCGGTCCACTACGTGTATCGGGGGCTCTCCGACGACGAGGTCGCGGCCCTCTACCGCGCCGCGGACGCGCTGCTCGTCACGCCCATCCGCGACGGGATGAACCTCGTCGCCAAGGAGTTCGTCGCGGCGCGCTCCGACGGCGGCGGCGCGCTGGTGCTGAGCGAGTTCGCCGGCGCCGCGTCGGAGCTCGCCGAGGCCGTCCTGGTGAACCCCTACGACGTCGAGGGGAGCGCGCGCGCCTACCACCGCGCCCTCACCATGCCCGCGGCGGAGCGCGGGGCCCGCATGCGCTCCCTGCGCCGCCGCGTCTTCGCGCACGACGTCGCGTGCTGGTCGCGCTCCTTCCTCGACCACCTCGCCCAGCACGTCGCCCGCCGCGACGCCCTCCCCACGGCCGTCGCCGGCCACGAGGCGCTCGCTCGGGCCGAGGCCGCGCTGCGCGTCGCCCCCTCGCTCGTGCTCCTGCTCGACTACGACGGCGCGCTCGTCCGCGTCGCCGCGACGCCCGAGCTCGCGGCCCCCGACGACGAACTCGCCCCGCTCCTCGAGCGCCTCGCCGCGCGCCCCGGCGCCGCCGTCCACGTCGTCTCCGGCCGCTCGCGCGACGAGCTCGAGCGGTGGTTCGGCCACCTCCCGATCGGCCTCCACGCCGAGCACGGCCAGTGGTCGCGCGTGCCGGCCGGCCCGTGGGTCGGCACCGACGTCCCGGGGGGGACGTGGCCCGAGCGCGCGGCGGAGATCCTCGAGGAGTTCGCCGCCCGCACGCCGGGCTCGATCGTCGAGCACAAGCGCTCTGGCCTCGCCTGGCACTACCGCATGGCCGATCCGGAGTACGGCGCCGCGCAGGCCAACGAGCTGAAGGTCCACCTCGCGGCGCTCCTCTCCAACGTGCCCGTCGAGATCCGCGCCGGGGAGAGGGTGGTCGAGATCTGTCCGCACGGAGCCAACAAGGGGCGCGCCGTCGCCGCGGCGCTCCCCGAAGACCCCCGGGGCGTCACGGTGGCGGCCATCGGAGGCGACGCGAGCGATGAGGATCTCTTCGCCGCCGCCCCTCCCGGGGCCTGGACCTTCTGCGTCGGAAACGCACCGAGCCGCGCTCGGCTCAGGCTCGCGTCCGTCAACGACGTCCGCGCCTTGCTCGCGCGCCTCACCGCGGGCTCGATGGCGCCGCCCGCGATCGGTACGTCTCGCTGACCGCAGGGCGCCACCCAAGGCCCGTGAGGCGCGCCGGAGAGGCGACGGTTGCGAACGGCGTCAGGCGCTCCCGGCCATGCGCCGGCACTCGTCCGCGCAGGCGCGGCAGGCCTCGGCGCAGCGGCGGCAGTGCTCGTGCATCGCCGCGTGGCGGTCGCACGCGCGGGCGCACGCATCGCACACCTCCGCGCACGCGCGGCAGAGCGCCGTGTGCAGGCGCGACGAGCGCTGCATGAACGCCGCCGCGAGCAGGCAGATCTGCTGGCAGTCGAGGCACGCCTTCGCGCAGTCCACCATCTCGGCGGAGGACAGCTCGAGGCAGGCCACGCCGCACGCGCCGCACGCCGCCGCGCAGCGGGCGCATTCGTCGATGCACGCTTGCATGGGCTGGTTCCTCGCACCGCCGCCCGAGGGGCCAGCCGTCTGAGTCATCGGTTGAGCCATCGTCATCGCTCCTTTCGCCGCGCCCCTTCTGCAGGGGCCACGCCTTGTGGAAGGGCGCGGCCCCGGCTCGTCGACGCCGCTGCGCCCGCCGGCCACGCGCGCCGCGCTGCGCTCGACGAAGACGTCACGCCGGGCGGCGAGCGCAGCGAGCGCCCACGCGTGTGTGCCTCGGTGTGGCGAGGATGTCCGTGAACCCCAGCGGTTCGGCCGGTCAGCCCTTCGGCGCGACGAAGGCCACGCCCTCGCGCAGCAGCGCCGCCCAGAGCGTGCGGTCGGGCTCGGGCACCGCCACCCAGCCCTTGAACACCCGCCCCGCAGGCGCGAACGGCCGCCCGACGCCGCTCTCCACCAGGGCCTCGACGCGCGCCGGCGGGAGCTTCACCACCATCCCCGAGCCCTTGTAGTCCACCAGCGCGAGGAACTCCTCCCCGACCCGCGCGCAGCGCCCGCCCATCAGCGTCCCCTCGACCACCCGCGCGTCCTCCGCGCGGAGCGCGTCGACGAGCGACCAGAACAGCGCCCCGTGCGGCGACGCCTCGTCCTCGCGCGCGTCTTTCTTCTTCGTCTTCACGTCGTGTCCCTCCCGTCGGTGAGCGCCGCGAGGCGCGCGGCGATCTGCGCGCGCTCGTGGCGGTTGCGCGCCTCGTCGAGCGCGCGTGTGAGCTGGCGGCGGGCCTCGTCGTCGCGCCCCGCCTCCGCCAGCAGCGCCCCGTACACCAGCGGCGCCTCGTCGGCCGCGCCGCCCGCTTCGATCATCGCGAGGCCCGCGGCGACCCCCTCCGCCCGCGCGGTCGCGAAGGCCCGCTGGGCGCGCACCGTGGACGTCGGGCGCATCGACTCCAGCAGCCCGTATAGCGCCTCGATCTCGCGCCAGTCGGTCGCCTCCGCCGTCGGGGCGCGGCAGTGGACGGCGGCGATCGCGGCCTCCACCTGGAAGGGCCCCGGCTTCCGCTCTGCGAGCGCGTCGTCGAGGAGCGCGACCGCGGCCGTGACGGCGGCGCGGTCCCAGCGGGAGCGGTCCTGGTCGGGGAGGGGGACGGGCGCGCCGCCCGCGTCGAGGCGGGCTGGGCGGCGGGCGTCGTGCAGCAGGAGGACGGCGAGGAGCCCGCGCACCTCGGGGGCCTCCGCCGCCACCTCGGCGAGCGACCGGGTCAGGCCCACGGCGAGCGCGCAGAGGTCGGCGCGGATGGGGGCCTCGTCGTCGCCCGACCAGTAGCCCTCGTTGAAGAGCAGGTAGAGCGCGCGGAGCACCGCGTCGAGGCGGTCGGCGCTCGCGTCGGGGGACGGCGCGTCGCCCGGCGAGCGCTCGCGGAGGCGTTGACGCGCGCGGGTGAGGCGTTGCTCCATGCTCCGCGGGGCCACGAGGAAGGCCCGCGCGGCCTCCTCCGTCGAGAGCCCGACCACCGTCGTGAGGGCGAGGGCCGCGGCCTCACCGGGCGCGAGCGCCGGGTCGCAGCACGCGAAGAGGAGCCCGAGGAGCTCGTCCTTCCACCCGCGCGCGAAGCGGAGCTCGCCCATCGCGGCGCGCGCCCACGGGCTCATCTCCGCCAGCGCCGCGAGCGCGCCCTCGTGGCGTGCGGCCACCGCGCGGCGGCGGGCGCGGTCGCGGTGACGGTTGAGCGCCACCGCCACCAGCCACGCCTCGGGGACCTCCGGGACGCCCTCGCGCGGCCACACGTCGAGCGCGCGGGCAATCGCGTCGTGGAGGGCGTCCTCGGCGTCGTGGAGCGAGCGGGTGGCGGCGTGGAGCTTCGCGAGCGCGCCCGGGTAGGCGCGGCGGAGGAGGTCGGCGTGGCGACCGCTCACGGGCCGGTGCGCCAGGTCACGGGCCGCACCTCGACGGCGTGGCGCTCGTCGCAGAGGCGGCGGGCGCGGTCGAGGGCCTCGCCTTCGCCGTCGCAGTCGACGAGGTAGAAGCCCACGAGCCACTCCTTGCTCTCGATGTAGGGCCCGTCGGTGACCTCGTGGGCGCCGCCCCCGCGCCCCCGCACCGTCTTCGCGGCAGGCGGGTCGTCGAGGCGGGCGACGGCGTGGAGCTCGCCGCGCGCCTTCGACTCGCGCTGGACGTCGCGGTGCCCGACGAGGCCGCGCTGGTCGGCGGCCGGGTCGGGCTCGTGGAGGGCGCGGTAGATGAGGAGCGCGTAGGTCATCGTCGGGGCGACGAGCCTACGCCTTCTGCCAGAGCGCGAGGGCGGCGCCGCCGGGGTCGCGCACCACGACGAACTCCCCCGCCGGCCCGCGCGTCTTCGGCTGGAGCACCTGCGCGCCGAGGGTGACCGCGCGCTTCGCCGCGGCGTCGACGTCGTCGACCTGCGCGTAGGGGACCCACCCCGCGGCGCCCCCCTGCGGCGCCCCGAGGCTCGCGAAGGGCCCCGCCTCCCCGCCGAACATGGTCATCCCGCCGGGGCCCTCCGCGGGCTTCCAGCCCAGGAGCCCTTCGTAGAAGCGCCGCGCGCCCTCCGTGTCGCTGCCACCGTTGTGAAACCAGACGAACGCCTGTGTCATGGGACCACTCTCCGCGGATGCGCCCGGCGGCCCTGCGCCGCCGTCGCTCCACCCGCAAGACGCGCTGCCTCCGCGGCCCACGACAGGTCACCGTGCGATTTCTTCGGCGCGACGCCATCGGTGGCGACGCGGCGTGCAGGGGCTGAGGGGGGGCGAGGGCTCCCTCACCTGAGCATGGAGGTGCTGCGCAGCGATCACGGCGCCGTGCGGGCCGGCGTTCCGCGCCGGCCGAGCGGTTAGGGAGCGAGGCGCTGCGGATGCCGTGTGAGCGCTGGCGCGTGAACGCTCAGGACTCGACGCGTATCACGCGGCGGCCGGGGGCGATGGCGTCGGCGTCGTGGCGGAATCCAGCGCCGCAGGCGTCTTCGTCCGTGCCACCCCCAGCCGGCGGGGGACTGGTGAACGCTCCCTCGCGCGCGGGCATCGAAGAGGCCAATTTCTCGGGAGGCAGAGGATGGCTCGTCGAAGTCTCGCGCTCGTGGTCGCGGTCGCCTGCGGGGCCTGTGGCGCTCGAACGGAGCTCGGATCTCCGGACGCGTCGCGGGCGCCGATCGACGTCGCGCTCGACCTGCAGGCGGTGATGGTACGGGAGGCGGGGTTGGTCCCGGACGGCACGCCGGCCGACGCGTCCGCCGTTAGGGACGCAGCGTCCGACGCAGCCACGGACGTCCAACTCGACGCGGAGGGGGGCGCTCCCGGAGACGCCGTCTGGGACCTGCCCCCGAGCCGGGCGATGTGCGCGACGGTCGACGCGGGTGCAGGAGGCGGCCCGACATGCGAGCGGCGCCTGCGGGTGCTTTCGCTGACGGTTCAGCCCGGCTGCTGGGTCGACGTGTCGATCTCCGTCGGACAGGTCGGCACGTTGTCCTGGCCCTGCGAGGGCGGGGTCGGGTCCGTCGCGTTCGGGGCCATGGCGTTTCGCGGCGTCGTGCTCCCGGGCGGTGGCATCGAACTCTGTGCCGGCACGCAGTTTGACTGGAGCGACGGGTGCCATTGGACCAGTGCGCAGTACGTCACCGGACGCCTCGCCGACCCGCGCGTGACGTTCACGTACGCTGAGGCGCCCGCACCCGGCCAGGCTGGCTGCGCGCCCTCATGCAGCGCGTCGGCCGAGCTGCGATGGGAGTAGTTGGGGGGGCGCACCAGCGCGCCCGATGCCGGCGGACGTGCCGGTGGATCCGCGTCGCGTACTTCTTCGGCAGCGCCCGGCTTCCCGCGCGAACTGCACGTGCAGGTCCTCGACCCTCGCGTCGCTCCGCAGTGTCCGCTCGGGCGACAGTGGTTGGAGCAATCGTTGGAACATCTCCTCCAGCCGCACCGCGTCGTAGAAGCCCTCGGCCCGAGCCTGCGGCGCTTCGGCCCTCTCGACCTTCGCCGCGATCACGCGACGACCCGGGCCCTCGGCCCGCGTCGCTCCGTCCCACGCAGTGAGCGCGTGCTGCACGCGGAGGCGCTCGCGGCGAGACAGCAGATCGAAGTCCTTCTCGGTCCACCGGGCGCTCTCGTGAAAGTAGTCCCCTGATGCGCGAGGCATCCCGCGCGCCGCGCCGACCAGGGGCACGGCGCCGACCAGGCCAGCGCACAGGTCGCTGGTGAACAGGTGCAGTGCGGGCCACTGTGCGATCCACAGGGCCCAGTCCTCGGCCTCGCGCCAGGGCCATCGCGCCACGCCGAGCTGCGCGCCCGAGACCGGGTCGAGCGACACCTCGACGGCCGTGCGGTGGAAGAAGACGTCGTCGCCGGCTGCGACGGTGATGCGGTCACGAACCCGCGCGTTCGCGCGGAGGAGCTCGCGCTGTTCGAGTTCGTGGGCCGCTTCATCGCCGAGTCGGCGGTGAAGCGCCCGATCGCCTACAAGGACACGACCTCGTACTTCGGCATCAACCTCGGGCGCGTGGGGCAGTGGTTCATCCGCCCGTACTTCAACGGCCCGAAGAAGGCGTTCGTGCTGCAGGTCCCGGTCGAGCAGGCCCAGCGCCTCGCGCGGTGCTTCTAGGCAGGGGCATCTAAGTTCGTTCCCACCCAGGTCCCGGCTTGAGGAAGCGCCGCAGACGGCCGGGGCGGCGCAGTTCGCAGAGGAGCCGATCGACGGCGGCGGCGAAGTCGTCGCCCTTCGCGACGAGCATCTCGCTGAAGTAGTCCTCCTTGGCGTGCTGCCAGAGGTTCTCGATGTCGTTGAGCTGCTCGGACGAGTAGGGCGGCAGCCCGAGCACGACCACCTGCGGCACCAGCGAGAGCGGCTTCGCCTCGGAGCGAAGCGAGGTCTGCGCGCTGCCGTGGTCGAGCACCAGCACGACGATGCGGCGCACGCGACGGGCGTGACGCGCGAGCTGCCGTAGCATGGACAGGAACAGGGCCGTGTCGACGCCGCTCCGCGCTCCACCCCGCGCGAACAGGAACGGGCCGTCAGGTCACCGGTACGCACCGAACACCGGCACCTTCACGTCCTTGCCCGGCGTGGGGACCCGCTTCACCGTGCCGCGGCGACGCCACGCGTGGGTGACCTGGGGCAGCGGCGAGAAGGTCACCCCGTCGCCGAACCACAGCTCGAACCGGGCGCCCGGCGCGGTCGCGGAGGGCGAGGTGGTGCTCATGCGTGTGTGGCTGCGCGCTGCCCGGTCGCTGCGCCTCGCCGGCCGGGAGGCCGGGATGCCCGCGCTCGCGCTGGAGGCGACGCGCCTGGCGCTGCGCCGCGAGCGCGACGGGTGAGGGCCGGGGCGGGGCGCCGAGCAGACCGGCTCGGTCCGCCGCGCATGGCGAGGGCTACCGGAGCGGCTGGCTCCCGCCGCGCGTCACGTCCGCGTCGAGCGCCCGGTGCAGCGAGCGGAAGTGCTCGAGCGGCGCCTCGCCGGCGCCGGGGCGCTCGACCCGCTCCCCGCGCTGGAACGCCAGCACGCAGGCCAGGGCCCTCAGCGACGCGACGCGCTCGTGGCCGCCCGCGCGCAGGCGCTCGGCCACGTAGCTCCGCAGCGCGAGCACGGGGGAGCCGGCGGGCAGGTCGGCGCCGTCGACGTAGCCGCGCGTGAAGGCCTCCACCGCCGGCGCCGCGACGCGGTGCGCGTAGATGAGCGCCGCGGCGACGGGCGCGCGGTAGTACGGCCTCGCGCGGGGCCCGCGCTCGAGGAACCACGCGACGTCGGCGCGGTGGCGCTCGAGCTGACGCTTCGCCTCCGCGTGCGAGATCGACGTCAGCCGGCCGTCCTCGAGCTCCTGGAGGGCCCGGAGCCACGCCACGATGCGGCGGCCGTGCACCTCGCCGTCGAAGATGCGGAGCGCGTCGCCGACGGAGCGGCTCCGGCCCTGGTCGATCGTGGCCCGGGCCTCGGGCGGGAGTCCGGTCACCACCAGCATGGTCGCCGGGCGCCCCGCGCGGACCACCGCCCACAGCCGGTGCTGCCCGTCGTAGAGCTCGCCGTCCGCGCCGAACGCGAGCCCCTGGTTGTTCGACACCCACGCGCCCGCCTCGATGTCGCGGGCGTACAGGGCGACGCGGTTCTCGGCGATGGGGCGGTTGCGCACGTTGCGCTCGAGGAACGCCAGCGCGAGGGCAGGCGTGACGGCGACCTCCATCCGCCCGGAGCGCCCGGGCGCCGCCTGGAGGAGGCGGAGCGCGAGGGCGCGGTCGGGCTGCGTCGCCGCGCAGTCGTCGGCGCCCGTGTGCGCCCGCTCCTGGTGCCGAGCGCGCCGCGCGTGCACCTGCCGGTGCAGGGTGCAGTAGGGCGCCAGCTCCGGCCGGCTCGCGGGCCGGCGGCTCACGGCGTCGCGGCACCCGCGCTCGGCGCAGCGGGCGCTCCCCACGTGCGGGCCGTTGGCTGCGGGCGGCGTCGCCTCGACGCCCATCTGCGGCTCGGTCGTGGGGGCGACGTGCCCCTCCGTCTTCGGCTCTCCGTGTGCGATCTGTTCCATCGTCGGTTCCTCCTTCTCTCGGTCGAAATCGGGTGCGCCGTCGCCCGCGGTCAGCGCGTCGAAGGCGCGGCGGAGCGGCAGCGAGCCCAGGTCGGTCTTCAGCGAGTCCAGCGCCGCGTGGAGCGCGCGGTCGACGGCGCCCGTCGACAGGCGGAGGTCCGCGGCCATGTCGGCCCGCGAGCGCCCCGCCAGCCACTGCCCGATGACGTGTCGCTGCTTGTCCGGCAGCTTGCGGAGCAGGCTCCGGAGTCGCGGCCGGTACGCGGCGACGATCTGCGGCCACGGCCCCGGCGCCGCGTCGTCATCGTTCGCCGGCCGGGTGTGCGCGTAGGGGGCGCGGCCCTCGGTGAGCATGAGGCTCGGCCGCTCCCGCGGCGCGGGTCCATCCCCCTCCTGGATCAGCGACTCGAGCGCGGGGCACGGCGCTCGACATGCGGCGCGCTTGGGGCACGCCGCGCAGGGGCTCGGGACCGGGGCCGCCCGGACCCGCGGCAGGCTGCGGATCGCCACGGTCATGACGACGCCCCCGCGGCGTCGACGATCGTCGCCGTCTCGCGCGCGTCGCCGCGCGTCGACGCGGCGGTCGCCTTACGGTTCGTGGGCGCCGCGAGCGGGCGTCGCTCGCGCGCAGACGCAGCAGCGCGGGGCGCCGTCGGGTGGGGTCGGAGCAGCGCGCTCCGGTGGGCCAGACGATTCTGGCGCGGCTTGTGGGCAGGCATCTCGGTCCCTCCTGCCGCTCCGATCCGGCGCGCGCCCTGGCTGGTCGCGCCCGTCGAGCGACGAGTGGAGGCTGCTCCTCGCCGGCCTCGGCTCGCCACCTGGATCAGGCACGCACCTGCTCCGCGCGGCCCGCCTGGCCCTCGCCTGTTTCCTGCGCTCGTCCTTCACCTCAGGGTCCGAGGCGTACTTTGCGACCGAGACGCGGTGCAACAGGCGCCGAGCCTCGCCCTGGCAGCCCTTCCCACAGTAGACGCGGCTGCGATCGCACGACCGGCAGACCCAGAAAGGCGTCCCGCAACGCTTGCAATGCGCCGCCCGAAGGGCCGGCAACAGATCGCCCACGCTTCACCTCCAGCGCCAGGATGGTCGCACGTCGGGCGAGGGCGCGAAATGCGCCGCGTCGGGGCCGTGTCCGCGCGCGGACGTCGGCGATTCGCCCGAGCGCGTCGAGCGGCCGACGCTCCCCGTCCGCCGCATCCCACGGAGGGACCTCGATGGAACGGAAGGAGTTCGTGACGCTGTTCGACTCTACCGTCCGCACGGCGAGGTCGGGGTTTCCGTCGAGCAGCGTCCCCACCCACGCGCGGCGACCTCGAGCGAGCGGATGCGGAGGCTCACCGCGTTGGTGGTCAGCCCGAGGCGACGCGCGGCGGCGGTGAAGCCGGCTGTCTCACAGACCTCGGCGACGGCGCGGAGCTCGTCGAGCGTTGCACGCACCGGTGGAGTGGCGCGCCGAACCACGTTCGGCCGGCCAGCCCTTCGGCGCGACGAAGGCCACCGCCTCGCGCAGCAGCGACGCCCACAGCGTGCGGTCGGGTTCGGGCACCGCCACCCAGCCCTTGAACACCCGCCCGGCGGGCGCGAACGGCCGCCCCGCGCCGCTCGCCACCAACGCTTCGACGCGCGCCGGCGGGAGCTTCACCCCCATCCCCGACTCGGCGCGACGCCGTCACCTGAGGAACGGCGCCAACATCATCGCGAGCCCCACCCAACTGCCGACCCACACCGCCGAGCGTACGCCCGGGACGCCTGTGAGGTACGCCGGCACGTAGAGCACGCGGGCCACGAAGAACACCGCGGGCCCGCGCCCCGCCACCAGTCCGAAGTGCAGGTGGAGGAGCGCCAGGGTGAGGAACAGCGGCATCGCCTCGCCGAGGTTCGCGAGGGCGCGCTGGGCTCGCGCGCCGAGCGGCGGCATCGGCGGCTGCGCGTCGCGCGGCCCGAGCGCGAGGCCGAGGCGCGCGCCGAGCCCCTCCTTCGCCGAGAGGTAGCGGATCGAGGGCGGGAGCAGCGTCTGGAGGACGAACAGACCGAGCACGGCGAGGATCCACGACACCATGCGGCGAGGGTACAGGGCGTAGGCCGGCCGCTCCATTCCCGGGCAAAGGGGCGGGCGCGTCGGGCGCCGCGTCGGCGGGCCCCTCCGCTCCGACGCGGTGTGGTTGTGTCGGGGCGTCGGCGACGATACAAGCGCCGGGCGGAGGTGCCTCTTCGATGCCCGTCGACGTGCGGACCGAGATCGTGATCGACCGACCCCGCGAGCGGGTCTCCGCCTTCGCCGGCGACCCCTCGAACGCGCCGCGCTGGTACGTCAACATCGAGTCGGTGGAGTGGGAGACGCCGCCGCCGGTGGGGCTCGGGGCGCGCGTGGCGTTCGTGGCGCACTTCCTCGGGCGGCGGCTCGCGTACACCTACGAGGTCACGGAGTACGCCCCCGGCGCCCGGCTCGTCATGCGAACCGCCGAGGGGCCCTTCCCCATGGAGACGACCTATACGTGGGAGATCGCGGGCGAAGGGAGGACGCGAATGACGCTGCGCAACCGCGGCGAGCCGCGCGGCTTCTCGAGGCTCGTCGCCCCCTTCATGGAGGCCGCGATGCGCCGCGCGAACAGGAAGGACCTCGCGCGCCTCAAGGCGGTGATGGAGGCCCCGGCCGCGTGACGCCGACGGTCGTGCGGAGGCGGCGCTACGGGTCGTACCGGATGTCGCCGCTGCGGGCGGGGTCGTAGCCGGCCTCCGCGCCGAGGGCCGCGCGCAAGGCCGCGGACTGCGCCACCTCGCAGAGCCGAACCACCGCGGGCGCGCCCAGGTCCACGCTCCGCACCAGCAGCCCGTAGCTCTCCGTCGCGATCGCGCGGAACGCCAGCGCCCGCCGCGCCGCCAGCGCCCGCGTGGTGAGCCCGACGTCGGCCTCGCCCCGCAGCACCGCGTCGACCACCTCGCCGTGCGACGCGAACGCCGTCGCCCGCGCCAGGGCCTTCTCCGGCGCCACCTTCGCGCGGTGGAGCGCGTCGACGAGGTGCGCGTGGACGCCCGCGCTCGCCGGCCGCGACGCCAGCCGCGCGGTGGAGCGCGCCGAGCGCGGGGATGCTCTTCTCCGCGCGCGCCGCGAGACCCACCTCGCGCTCGACCAGGTGGACGCGCGCCACCCGGTGTCCTCACCGGGCTCTCGAAGCCTGTCGGCGTACTCGCCCTCGGCGACTGACTCCTCGTCAGCGACCAGGACCGCAACGAGCTCCTCGCCGTCGACTGCGCCGCGCCCGGCACCACCATGCGCCGCGTCGCGCTGCTCACCGGCCCCGACCTGTTCTGCGCGGGCCCGGCGGGTTCGGTGTTCGTCGGCAGCACCCGCGGCGTGGTCTACCGCGTCGCCGACGGAACCGTCTCCACCTTCGACACCGGGTACCAGTCGACCCTCGGCGTCGCGTGGGACGCCGCCAACCGCCGCCTCTTCGTCGTCGACCACGACACCGACCCCGCCGACGGCACCACGAACCAGGTCCGCATCGTCCCGGTCGACGCGTGAAGCGCGCGGCCCCCGCGCTCCGCCGCGCGCGGATGGGGGCGCGCAGCCGCTGCCGTGGCTCGGCTTCCAACTCGTCGGCGAGTACGCGCGGGCCGCCGCCGGCGTGCTCGACGCCTTCGCCACCGCCCGCGCGAACGACACCTTCGAAGTCAACGCCGGCTTCTTCCGCGCGCCCACCCTGCCCTCGGGCAGAGACGACCGCGTGTTCGCGCTGCCCGTCCCCGAGCGCGCGATGACGGTGGCCGCGCTCTGGCCGGGCCGCGACCTCGGCGTCGAGCTCCACTGGACGCCGCGCCTCCCCGTGGAGGTGTGGGCCCGCTTCGGCAACGGCTCGGGCAACCCCCTCGGCCCCGAGAACAGCGCCCCCACCGGCGCCCTCCGCGTCGACGTCGCCTTCGGCCGCGCCCACGCCCACGGCCCGCGCGACGCCTTCTGGGGCCTCCGCGTCGGCGCCGCGGCGCTCGTCGGTGAGGCGCTCGACCGCGCGGGCATCGCGGGCGTCACCCCGCTCGGCTTCACCTTCTACCGCCCCGTCCCCATCGAGGGGCTGCGCGCGACGGCGACGGGCCACGTGCGCGCGTGGGTCGGGCCCGTCCAGCTCTCCGTCGAGGGCGGCGTCGCGCGCGACGAGCGCTCGCGCGACGACGACGGCAACCCGGCGACGCCCCGCGTCCCGCTCGCGCCCATACTCACATGGGGCGCGGTGGCCGAGGTCGCGTGGATGCTCACCGGGCACCGCCGCGTCGCGGGCGAGTGGCCCCACCACGACCACCCCTCGTGGGCGCCGCGCTGGTTCGGCGCGCTGGAGCTCGCCGCCCGCGTCGAGCGGCTCTCCCTCGGCGAGGGCGCGCCCGACGTGCTGCCCGGTGGCGCGTGGGGCGCCGCCGCGGCCCTGCGCTGGTGGGCCAACCGCTGGTCGGCGCTCTCGCTCGCGGGCTACGTCCACGCCTACGACCGAGCCCCGCTCGAGGCGCCCGACGTCACCACCGCGTGGTCGCTCCTCCTCCGCGGCACCGTGAGGGCGCCGTGAGCCGCGCCGCCCTCGCCGCCCTCCTCGCGCTCGTCGCCGCCCGCTGCGGGCCCGCGGAGCCCGCGCGGGCGTCGATCTTCGCCGTGGCCATCGACGGCGCGCCCGGCGGGGCCTTCCTCTCCGCGTGGGTCGAGCCCGGCACCGCGCACCGGGGATGGATCGTCGGCGGCTTCGTCGGCGTCGCGCCCACCGCCATCGCCGATGGCCCCGTCGGCCGCCTCGTCCGCTACGACCACGGAACCCTCACCACCGTGTGCGTCGCCCCCCGCGCACTCTGGTGGGTCGACGTCGCGCGCGAGGGCGGCGAGGAGGTGGTCTTCGCCGCGGGCGAGGGCGGCACCGTGATCCGCTACCGCGCAGGGCGCTGCGAGGCGCTCGCCACCGGCGACCTCTGGCCCGAAGGGGCGCCGACCTTGTGGGGCCTCCGCGCCCGTGCCGCGGACGACGTCACCTTCGTCGGGGCTCGACGGGCGACGGCCCGCGCGGGGTGATCGCCCGCTGGGACGGCGCCCGCTTCACGCGCGAGGATGACGCGCTCCCCGAGGCTGCGCGCGCGCAACCTCTACAAGCTGGCCGACGGCGCGCTCGGGAGCTTCGTCGTCGGCGAGGCCGGGACGCTCCTCCAGCGCGACGGCGACGGGCGGTGGCGCGCGGTCCCCGTCGACGTTCGCGCGACGGACA
>JAXLYI010000056.1:0-44467 GCA_046351555.1 Polyangiales bacterium | reverse complement strand
GCGGGGGGTCGGGCGCCGACGAGGCGGGCGACGCCCTGCTGGATGTTGGGCACCTCGGACATCGCGAAGCCCTCGCGCTCGCGGTCGATGATGCCGTCGCGGTTGATCCAGACGGAGAAGGGCGCGGCGCGGCGGGTGTTGTAGACCGACACCACCTGGGTCTCGAGGTCGGTGACGATCGGGAAGGTGATGCCGAGGCGGCGGGCGGTGGCGCCGGCCTCGGAGACGGTGTCGGGCCCGTCCATCGAGATGCCGACCACCATCAGGCGCCCGCCGTACTGCTGGAAGAGGGCCTGGTAGATGGGGAGCTCCTGGAGGCAGGGCTGGCACCAGGTCGCCCAGAACAGAATCACCACCGGCCGGCGGTTGAGGTGATCGTTGAGGCGGAAGCGCCCCCGGAAGGTGTGCCCCGGCGCGGCGGGGAGGGTGAACTCCTGGGCCGCCGTGCCCGGCGTGGCGTGGGCGGGCGGGGCGGCGGCGGCGAGCGCGCAGGCGA
Source organism: Polyangiales bacterium (assembly GCA_046351555.1). Classification (GTDB taxonomy): domain Bacteria; phylum Myxococcota_A; class Polyangia; order Polyangiales; genus CAISKJ01. The sequence goes on along the minus strand of JAXLYI010000056.1, from coordinate 43,971 downwards.
CGAGCGCGGCGGCGAGGGCGCGGTGCTTCATGGCGGCTGATACGTAACACCCCGGAATTTGATTGAACAGCCGCGCGGAGAATCCACGCGGGGATTGCGGGCCGCTCACACCTGCGATACTCGTCGCGGACCGCCATGCGCACGCTTCGTCTCGCCCCTGCCTTCGCCTTGCTCGCCGGCCTCGCCACGGGTTGCGGCAACACCACCGTGACGCCGCCCCCCGCGGACGCCGCGCCGGAGGCGGCGCCCGACGTGGCAGTGGAGGGCGGCGCCGACGCGGTCGCGGAGGGCGGGGCCGACGCGGCGCCCGACATGATGCGCCCGCCGATGAAGCCGTCGGACATCTACGGGCCGTGCGACTCCGACGCGGAGTGCGTCGAGGGGCTCACGTGCAACACCGAGGCGAGGACGGGCTTCCCGGGCGGGCAGTGCAACCGCACGTGCACCTCGGACGACGACTGCGTGCTGCGCCCGAGCGACGGGTCGGCGCCGGTCGACGGGTGGTGCCGCCCCGCGGTCGGCGACGCGCCCCGCACCTGCGCGCGCGTCTGCGCCAACGGGATCGACTGCGAGCGCACGGGCTACACGTGCCGGCAGTTCAACCCCGGGGCGCTCAACCAGGTGTCGGCCTGCGTGCCGGTGTGCACCGCCGACAGTTGCGTCAACGGAACGACCTGCAACGCCGACACGGCGCTCTGCCGCGCGGCGGGCTCGACGCCGGCGGGCCGCGGGCTCGGGGAGCAGTGCGAGCCGACGACGCGCGCGGGCTCGCCGACGCCGCCGGTGGAGCAGCAGTGCCGCTCGCAGCTCTGCAACCCGGAGTGGAACCCCGACTCGCGCGGGAACCGCTTCTACACGGGCTACAACGGGGGCTACTGCATCTCGCGGTGCATCCTCCCGGCGGGGTACAACTCCAGCAACCTCTGGGGTGAGATGATGCTCCCGCAGGCCAACTGCCCGACGGGCGGGATCTGCTTCCCGGAGCGCTCGTACTCGCGCGGCGACCCCGGGGTGTGCCTCAAGGGCTGCACGACCAACGCGGACTGCCGGGCCTCGGAGGGGTACTACTGCCGCAAGCGGTTCCAGGTGACGCAGACGATGTTCCGCACCTTCCAGAACGGCTTCTGCACGCCGGTGAACTGCGTCGACACGACCACCCCGTGCCCGACGGGCTTCACCTGCCGGCGCAACGCCGCCGGCACCGCGGGGGCTTGCATCCCCGCGATGGCGGCCCCCTAGACTCCAGGCCGCGCGGCCCGATAGTATCTCCGCCTGCGCTCTCCGTGCGTCTCCCGTAAACCCACCATCGCTCCGTGAGGAAGTGACTCCCATGAGGTTCGCGCTCACCACCGCCTTCGCCGCGCTCGCGCTCGCCGCCTGCGGCACCTCCGCCGTCACGCCGCCGGCCCAGGACGCCGCGCCCGCCGACGCGTCCGTGACGCCCGACGCGTCCGTGACGCCCGACGCGTCCGTGACGCCCGACGCCGCCACGCCCGACGCGTCGACGCCGAGCGCGCAGTACCCCGCGGGGCCCTACGGCTCTCGCGTGTGCGCGCGCTTCGAGCCCTTCACGCTCAACCGCTGCAACAACGAGCCGTGGGCCTTCGCCGAGAACGGCTGGAGCGACGCGCCCGCGACGGTGATCATCCTCTCGGCGGTGTGGTGCGTGCCGTGCCAGAACGAGGCGCGCGTGCTCGAGGCGCAGCTCGTCCAGCCCTACGCCGACCGCGGCGTCCGCGTGGTGGAGGTGCTCGTGCAGAACTCCGACCACACCGCGATCACGTCGAACCAGTGCACCAACAACTGGCAGAACCGCTTCAACCTGACGATCCCGGTGCTGATGGACCCGCTCCAGTCGCTGGCGCCCTTCTACCCGGGCCTGGCCTTCCCCGGGAACCTCATCGTCGACCGCCAGGGCCGCATCCGCTTCCGCCAGTTCGGCTCGGAGATGCAGCTCACGTCGATCCGCGCGGCGCTCGACGAGGTGCTGGCGAACCCCGACACCTGCACGCCCTGACCGCCCGCCCGAGCCCCTAGCGCCACCCACCGATGCCCCGCGGCGGCAACCCCCTCGTCGTCCCTGCGCTCGCCGCCGTCTGCGCGCTCCTCGCGCCGGCGGCGGCGTCCGCGCAAGGGCTGGTCGTGCGGCTCCCGGGGCTCGGGCCCACGTCGCTCTCGGCCACCAACACCACGATCGTCCGCTTCCGCGGGAGCAACTTCGACCGCAACGTCCACGACGACGAGTTCTTCTCGCTGACCGAGCGGCTCGACCTCGCCGCGCAGGCCGCGCCCTGGCGCCTCTACCTCCGCGTCGACGGCTTCTCCCCGTGGAACCACGACAGCTCGTGTTCGGGCACCGAGGCCGACCTCTGCTACCTCCGCTCCAACTGGCGCCCGGGCTCGTACGATGGTTCGGCCCCGAACAACTACGCCAACGTCGGCAACCTCCTGCCCGAGCGGGTGAACCTCCGCTACCAGCGCAGCGGGCTGACGGTGGAGGCGGGGGACTACTACCAGGTGTTCGGGCGCGGGCTGGCGCTCGCCTTCCGCAAGGTCGACCCCATCGGGCTCGACACCACGCTGCGCGGCGGGCGCATGGAGTACGAGCGCGAGCGCCTCACCCTGCGCGCCTTCGCCGGCCTCGCCAACCCGCAGAACCTCGACCCGATCTCCCTCACCACCTTCTCCGACCCGGAGGACCTCCTCGCCGGCGCGTCGCTCTCCGCGCGCGCGGGCGCCGACGGCGACCTCGAGCTCTCGGGCCACGCCCTCCACGCCGACTTCGAACGCGACCCCGACGCGAGCCGCCAGGACCGGGTCGACGTCGCGGGCCTGCGGGCCGAGCTCCCGTCGCTCTTCGACGGGGCGCTGTCGTTCTACGGCGAGGCCAACGCGCTCTCGCGGGTGGCGCGGCTGGGCGTCGGCGGCAACGGCGTGCAGCGCGGGCCGACGCGCCGCTCGTGGGGCCGCGGCGTGTACCTCGCGGCGCAGCTCGTCACCGGGCGCTGGACGGTGCTCGCCGAGTGGAAGGACTACACCAACTACCTCGTCGCGCCGGTGCAGCTCGGCGGCTTCACCCCGCGCGACGTCGGCCGCATCTACTCCACCGCGCCGTCGCTCGAGCGCGACGACCAGCGCATCTTCACCAACGCCAACACGCGCGGCGGGCGCGTCCGCGTCGACTACGCCTTCCCCTCGTCGCCGTGGATCCTCACGCTCAACTCCGTGATGTACGGGTGGAGCGACCACTTCGGCAACGACGGCTCGCTCGCCGACCCGTGGGACGACGTCGACGGCTACCTCACCACGCACACCTGGTTCGGCGTGCGCCGTCGCTCGCGGCCCGTGCTCCAGCCCTCGGGCGAGCAGGGCGGCGGGCAGGCGGCGGCGAGCGGCGGCGGTGGCGGCGCGGCGATCCCGTCGGGCGGCGGCGGCGGCGCGGGCGGCGGGTACGTGCTGCTCTACGCGGCCGACCGCCTCGTGATCGGCACCACCGGGCGCGTCGTGGCCAACGGCGCGGGCGGCGGCGGCGGCAGCCGCGACAACGGCGGCGGGTCGACGTCGGGCGCGGGCGGCGCGGGCGCGGGCGGTGGCGTGTTGCTCGAAGGGCGCGCGGTCGAGGTGCAGGGCACGATCGCGACGCGCGTGTCGGCGCGCGGCGGCAACGGGGCCACGGCCAACGGCGGGACGATCAAGCTCTTCTACGGGACGTGGACGGGCGAGCGGCCGCCGGCGGGCGCCGCGGGCCGCGTGTACGACGCGGCGGCGGGCTCGTTCCGCTGAGCGCTACCCCTGGGCGTCGCGCGCCGTGGCGGTGCGCGACGCCTCCTCCACGCAGTCGTCGATGAAGGAGCGGAGCCGGTACATCTCCTCCGCCCCGAGCCCCTGCCCGATGAAGGCCGCCCCGTACGTGAACGCCACCAGCGCGAGCGCGGCCGGCACGCCCGCGAGCGCCCAGGGCCTCTCGCGCACCATCCACTGGCTCACGCCGTACATCAGCGCGCCGAGGCCGGCCATCCCGAGGATGCCGTAGATCCCGAGGAAGAGGATCCACACGTTGGGCTCGGGGGCGAAGCGCCCGCGCAGGCTCCACGCGCCGCCGTCCTCGCGCGCGACCTCCACGGAGAGGTACGGCGACCAGAAGTGGCGCTCCTGCTTGCCCGTGGTGATCTCCGCGCCCGACGCGAGCACCACGCCCTCCACCTGCGCGTACGGGTCGCGCAGCTTGCGGCGGATCGCCTCCACCACCGCGCCCCCCGGCGACGCCAACTGCATCTCGAACACCGGGCGCATGCGGGGCCTTCGAACGTGCGCTTCCGCCATGAGGGAGAGGATATGCGCGCGCCCGACGCGGCCACAAGTCGACGTCGAAGCGAATCAGGTTTACCGTCGACCGAACGATGGCGCATGGAACCGCTCGCTCCCCGCGTGGCCGTGGCCTGCTCGCGGCGCTGTTCGCGGGCGCTCTCGGGTGCGACGAGACGCCCGCCGCACAGCGGGACGGCGCGGTGGATGCGCCCGCCACCGACGCGCCGGCCGGCGACGTCGCGCCCACGCCCGGCGCGCCGACCACGCTGGGCATGGGCTTCGTCGACCTGACCCCGAGCGACCTGCGGCCCGGGGTGTTCCCGCGGCCGGCGAACAGCGAGGGGCGGCGCCTGCTGACGGGCGGCACCTTCGTCGACGTCGACGGCGACGGGCGCCGCGAGGTGGTGCTCGCGCACCGCGACCCGACGGCAACGGGCCCGGGGGTTCCGTTGGTGCGCCGGCTGGTCAACGGCGCGCTCGAGCCGGTGGCGGGCTTCGACCTGCCGACGGGCATCCTCCCGACGCTCGTCACCGACCTCGACGGCGACGGCCAGGTCGACGTGCTCGGCCTCCGCCCCGCGCCGCAGCCGCCGGGCGTGAGCCTCGCGGAGGTGAGCGGCCACGTCGGCGTGAAGTACGGCATGGGCGGCGGGCGCTTCGAAGACGGGCCCGACCTCGGGGCGGCGCCGGGCGTGGCGCCGTCGTTCCAGCTCGAGTCGGTGGCGCTGGCCGACCTCGACGCCGACGGCTGGCTCGACTTCGTCTTCGCCGACAACGGGTGCTGCTCGACGTGCCGCGCCGTCCACCCGGTGCTCCGCGTCGGGCCGCGGCAGTACGAAGACCGCGGCGACCTCCTGCGCGGCGAGCTCCGCGGCGGCGCCTACACCGTGCTGGCCGCGCCGCTCTTCGGCGACGCGATCACCCTCGGCGGCGTCGGGCGGCTCTGCGTCGACTCGCAGCAGGCCTTCTTCCGCGCGACCGCGCCCGGCGACGACGGCTACCCCCGCTTCGAGGGCTACGACCCGACGCCCCGCGACGCCGTCTTCCGCGCGGAGAACCCCACCCTCGCCTGCCCCACCATCGGGTGCCGCGCGCCGATGGCCGCGACGTGGGCCGACCTCGACGGCGACCAGCTCCTCGACGTCTTCATCCCCTTCGACCCGCTCCACGCGCTCTTCCGCGGGACGGCGGCCGCCCCTTGGCAGGACGTGACCGCGGCGCTCCCCTTCCGCCAGGTGATGGGCCCGATGCGCCCGATGCTCGCGTGGGGCTCGGCCTTCGTCGACCTCGACGGCGACGGCCGCGACGACCTCGTCGCGGTGCACGGCGACGACGACTCCACCGCCTACGACCCCCGCATGGCCATCGGCCCCCAGCGCACCACCGTCCACTGGAACGCCGGCGGCATGCGCTGGGCCGAGATCACCCCGCTCGCGCACCTCGACCGCCCCGGCCAGTGGCGCGCGCTCGCCCTCGGCGACCTCGAGGAAGACGGCGACGCCGACGTCATCGTCGGCGGCTTCGGCGAAGCCCCGCGCGTGTACCGCAACGACATCGCGGCGGGCGGCCACACGCTCTCGCTCCGGCTGCGCGGCACGCTCTCCAACCCGCTCGGCGTGGGCGCTCGCGTCGAGACCTTCCTCCCCGGCAGCGACCGCCCCGTCACCCGCATCGCCGGCAGCGCCGCGTCGCCGGTGGTGGGCGCGGAGCCGTGGGTGTTCATCGGGACCGGCGCGCTCGACCGGGCGCCGCGCGTCCGCGTGACGTGGCCCTCGGGCGTCGTGCAGGAGCTCACCGACCTCGCCGCCGGCCGCGCCCACGTCGTCACCGAGCCCGTGGGCTTCGCCGTCGAGCCCGCGTCGCGCCACGTGCGGGCCGACGGGACCTCCGCCGCCACCCTGCGCGTCACGCTCCCGCGCGCGGAGTCCGTCCTCGCCGCGCGCCTCCGCGGCCCCGGCGAGCTCACCGTCGCGCGCGACGGCGCGGCCTGGGTGGTCCGCGTGGTGGCCCCGCGCACGGCCGGGAGCAGCAACGTCACGCTCACCGTCGACGGCGTCGAGCTCCGCGTCCGCCCGCGCCTCTGGTGGGACGGGTAACTACTCAACACGAAACGACACGCGCAGCCCCGCGTCCACCGCGTCGCGCGCAACGATGGCCTCGTACGCGCCGGGCTCCAGCACCCACCGCCGGGCGTCGTCCCAGTACGCGAGGTCGTCGGCGCGGACGGTGGCGGTGACGCGGCGCACCTCGCCCGGCGCGAGCTCCACCTGGGCAAAGCCCCGCAGGTCGCGCGGCGCCCGGGTCACGCGCGAGCCCGGGACGCCGACGTACACCTGCACGGTCTCCCGCGCCCGCACGGTGCCTTCGTTGGCCACCGTCACCGACACCGCGAGCGACTCGCCCGCGCGCAGCACCGCACGGTCGACCGCGACGTCGCGCCACGCGAAGCGCGTGTAGGAGAGCCCGGCGCCGAAGGCGTAGGCCGGCGCGACGTTGTTCGCCGAGAGGTGGCGGTAGCCGTGGAGGTAGCCGTACGTCACCTGCGGCGACGTGTTGTCGAAGGGAGGCAGGTCTTCTTCGCGCGCGGGGATGGAGAACGGCAGCCGCCCCGAAGGCGACGCATCCCCGAAGAGAACCTCCGCCAGCGCCGCCCCGCCCTCCGCGCCCGGATAGAACGCGAACGCGAGCGCCTCCACCGCGCCCCGCCACGGCGCGGTGATCGCAGCGCCGCCCTCCAGCACCACCACCACGCGCCCGTGGAGCGACGCGAGGCGCTCGATGAGGGACGCCTCCTCCGCGCGAAGGGAGAGCGACGCCCGGTCGCCCGCGCCGATCTCGCCCTCGCCCTCGTCGTCGGCGTCGTTTCCCGTCACCACCACCACGGCGTCGGCCGCCCGCACCGCCGCCTCGCCCGCCGCGTCGATCGTCGCGCCGCGCAGGTGCGTCACGGTGACGCCGGGCCGCGCGCGGATCCCTTCGAGCGCGCTCACCACCTCGCCGGGGAGCACCCGGCTGCTCCCGCGGTCGCCGAGGTTGTCGACGTCGGCGAGGCGCCCCGCCACCACCACGCTTCGAACGTCCGGGCCGAACGGCAGCGCCGGCGCCCCGCCCGCGGCCTCGTTGCGCAGCAGGACGACGCCGCGCCGCGCGACCTCGCGGGCGAGCGCGAGGTGCTCCGGCGTGAGGCGCTCTGTCGGAGCGTCACGCACGACGGGCCGCGCGTCGAGCCCGTAGCAGAGCTGCGCGCGGAGCACGCGGCGGGCGCTCTCGTCGAGCTCGCGCTCCGCGAGGCGTCCGTCGCCCACGGCCGCAGCGAGGTTGCGGAAGCGGAGCCCGGTGGGCATCTCGACGTCGAGCCCCGCGCGGAGCGAGTCGACGTCGCCGTGGGTGCCGAAGACCCAGTCGGACATCACGAAGCCCGCGAAGCCCCACTCGCCGCGGAGCACGTCGGTGAGCAGCGGCCGGCTCTGGTCGGCCCACGCGCCGTCGACCTGGTTGTACGCGCTCATCACCGCGGCGACGCGCGCCTCGACCACGGCGCGGCGGAAGTGCGGGAGGTACACCTCGCGGAGCGCGCGCGGCTCGACGCGGACGTCGACCGTGTGGCGGGTGGCTTCGATGCTGTTGGCGGCGTAGTGCTTCGCCGTCGCGAGGACGCCGCGCGACTGGGCGCCTTCGATGAAGGCCGCGGCCATCGCGCCGAGGTGGTGGGTGTCCTCGGAGTAGGTCTCCTGCGCGCGGCCCCAGCGGGGGTGGCGGAGGAGGTTCATCGTCGGGGCGAGGAGGACGTCGGCGCCCACCGAGCGCGCCTCGACCGCGAGGGCCTCGCCGACGCGGCGTTCGAGCGACGGGTCCCACGTGGCGCCGCGCATCATCGGGACGGGCCACACCGTCGCCGTGCGCGTCGTGAGCGCGCTCACCCCGCGGGGCCCGTCGGTCATGCGGAAGCCCGGCACGCCGCGCCCGTCGAGGCCCGGCACCCGCCAGGTCCCGTCGACCACCGCGAGCGACGCGCCGTGGAGGAGCGACGCCTTCTCGGCCGCCGTCATCCCCGCGAGGAGCGACGTGACGCGCGCCTCCACCACCGCGTCGTCGGCCGGGCAGTACGCGCGGGTCGCGGCCGTCGGGGCGAAGGCCGCGGGCACGTGGCGGTCGACCGACGCGTCCGCGGGCGGCGCGGCGGGCGCCTCGGTGCACGCGCCGAGCACGACGGAAGCGAACGCGAGCAGACGACGACGACGCGACGGGCCCTTCACGGAGGAGGCCGTACCACGATCGCCGCGGCGCGCGCACCGGGGATGGGCGCGGCGCTCACCCCTGCGGAATCTTGTACCGGCCGCTGGTCCCGAGCGCGCCGGTGTTGCGGTGCGCGCCGCCGGCCGGGCACGCGCCCGCGGTGTCGCCGGGGCCGAAGAAGAGCCCCTCGCAGGCGGCGCACCACCACCAGCCCTCCTGGCCCTGGGCGCGCGCGTCGTCCACCGCGAGCGTGTAGGGCGCGCTGTCGCTCGCGTCGTGCGTGTCCCCGGCGGGGCAGCGCCCGCTGCGCGTCGCCCGCGCGAAGAACATCCCGTGGCAGCGCTTGCACCACCGCCAGCCCGTCTGCCCGGGCGCCGCCGGGGAGTGGAAGAGCGGGTGGTACGCGCCGCTGACAACCGCGCCGTCTCGCTGCGCGCTGTGGGCGCCGCCCGGCGCCGCGGGGCAGACGCCCGCCTCGAGGTACACGCCGCTGAAGAAGAAGCCGCTGCACCGGTGGCACCAGCGCCACCCGGGCTGGCGCGCGGCGTCGTAGAAGGGCGCGCGGTAGACGTTGCGCCCGGTGGTGGCGAGGTACACGACGTCGCGGCCGCCCGCGTCGCGCCCCCAGCAGACGTCGGCGACGTAGAAGCGCCGCGGGAGGCCCGCGTGCGCCTCCCGCCAGGTCGCGCCGGCGTCGCGCGAGGCCCACAGGTCGTGGTGACCGCCGAGGAAGATCACCGCGCCGTCGTCGCGCGCCGCGAGGGTGCAGAAGTACTCGCGCGTCGGCGACGGCGCGACGCTCCACCGCTTGCCGTCGGCGCTGCGGAGGAGGCTGCCCCGCGTCGGGTCGGGGCTCCACCGGCTCGCGATGGCGAGGTACCCCTGGCTCGTGGCCACGACGCGGTGGACCGACGCCACGCCCGCCCCCGCGGGGATGTCGTGGGACCCCTCGGTCACCCTGCCCGTGGCGGTGTCGATGTGGAAGACCCGCTGGTCGCGCGTGCCGGCGACCACCACCGCGCCGTCGAAGGACGCCGCGCCGCTGACCCAGTCGCCGTTGATCAGCGGCAGCGTCGCGAGGAGCTTCAGCGACGACGCCCCCGCGGTCTCGGCGTAGCGGTACACGTCCGCGCCGGAGGCGACGACGGCGAGCCACGTGGTCGCCGGCTGCGCGCCGTTGGCCTCCACGTGGGCGCGTCGGTACGCGCTCACCACCGGGTTGACCGGGGCCGCCCCGCCGCCCACGACGGGGACGACGGTGGCGCCGCGCAGCTCGCCGCTCGCGGCGTCCCAGTCGGCGCGCATCACCTGGCCGCTGCCGTTGTTGTACCGGAGCGCCGTGCCCGACGCGACGAAGACGAAGAACTTCCCGTCCCCGCCGTCGAGGCGCTTCCACACGCCGCCGTGGTCGGGGTCGAGGCGCCCGTAGACGTTGCCGTTGTCCTGCAGGCCGCCGCCGACGAGCTCGGGCACCGTCGGGCTCGCGCTCACCGTCCCCGCCCATTCGAACGACCCCGTCGGGTTGAGGAACTCGAGGTTCGCCAGCGACGCGCTGCGCGACGTGAAGGTCCGCCCGTCGTCGTCGGAGCGGATGAGCCCGCCGTCCGAGGCGATCCAGACGCGCCCCGGCGCGCGCGGGTCGAAGGCCACCACCTGCGCGTCGTCGTGCATCGCCTCGTGGTCGGCGTGCCAGTCGTCGGGCCCCGTCCAGGTGCGGCCGAGCCCGCGCCACGTCGCCCCCGCGTCGCGCGTCACCATCGAATGCAAGGCGCCGAACGCGGCCGTCTGCGGGTCCGTCGGGTGCGCGCGGACCCCGTTGGCGTAGCGCCCGTTCTGCGCCGACCCGAGGAGCGCCGGGTCGTCGATGGCCCACGGCGGCGTGTGGCTCGGCGCGTTGCCCACCGCGACGCCCGTCTTCGCGAAGCTCGCGCCCCCGTCGGTCGACCGCAGCGCCCCCAGCACGTTGCCCGCTGCGTTGAACGCCAGCGCCCACACCGTCCGCCGCGCCCCCGCGCAACTGTCGAGGGACACCATCTGCAACGACGTCGCGCCCATCCCCGTGACGGTCGACTGCTTGAAGGTGAGCTGCCCCGCCGCCCAGCCGCCGTACCAGATCCCGGCCCCGTCCCGCTCCCCGACCACGATCGTCTCCGTGGTGAAGGTGTTGATGGAGCGCTCGGACAGCGCCGCGCCGAACCACCGGCCCGACGGCAGCCCCACGGCCTGCTGCCAGGCGTAGGGCTTCCCGGCCGACGGGCGCGCGGGGATCGGGGCCCACCAGACGCCGACGTCCGTCGCGATCACCAGCGCGCGGCGCCGCGGGGCCACCACGACGCGGGGGATGGAGGCGTTGGGGTTGTCCGGCGAGAGCCCGCCGGGGAGGTTCACCTCCGCCCAGACGAGCATCCCGAAGGGGACGTCGGGGTTGCTCTCGAAGAGCCCGATGCCCGCGACGTAGACGTGCCCGTCGCCGTCGGGGCCCTGCGCCACCGAGAGCCCCGCCGCGAAGGGAACCCCGTCGGTCACGGGCGTCGTCAGCCCGGAGTCCATCACCATCCACGCGCCGCCGGTGCGGGTCACCACGAGCGCGCCGCCCTGCAGCGGGAGCACGTCGGTCACGCGCCCGGCGTGCCACGCGTCGGTCTGCGCGTTGACCTGGATCGAGGCGAGGCCCGGCATCTGCCAGTTGAGGTCGAAGTCCCGCATGGCCCCATCGGGCGCGAACGCCGGAAGAACGTCAAGCGCATTGTCGCGGACGAGGCCCCGCGCGCGTGCTCGCGGTAGAGTCGCGCCATGGTCGCCGCCCCCACCCCCAGCACCCCACCGCTGCCCCCCGACCCGCGCTTCCCGGGGCTCAGGCCCGACGTGGTGGCGGGCTACCTCGGCGCGCCCGACACGATGGTCGCCGAGGTGATCGATGGCGAGTTGTCGGTGATGCCCCGCCCGAGGCGCCAGCACGCGCGCGCAGCCGGGGAGCTGCACGGGGAGCTGCGCAACCCCTTCGACCGCGGCCGCGGCGGGCCCGGCGGCTGGGTGTTCCTGCCCGAGCCCGAGCTGCACCTCGGCCCGAAGCCCGACATCCTCGCGCCTGACCTCGCGGGGTGGCGCCGCGCGCGCGTGCCCGACGACTTCCTCGCCGAGGATGCGCCCGCCCACATCGAGCTGGCGCCCGACTGGGTCTGCGAGGTCCTCTCCGAGCGCACGCAGGCGCAGGACCGCGGGAAGAAGCGCCGCATCTACCGCCGCGAGGGCGTCGGGCACTACTGGCTCGTCGACCCGCGCGACCGGACCGTCGAGGTCTACCGCCTCGAGAACGGCCGCTGGGTCGAGGTCGACACCTACGAGGGCGACGCGGCCGTGCGCGCGGAGCCCTTCGACGCCATCGAGCTCGACCTCTCGGCGCTCTGGAAGCTGTAGGCGGCATCACCACCGACGGCCGCGCCGACGGCGGGGCAGCCACCCCTCACTTCACCAGCGCGCGGGCGGCGATCGCGAGCCCGAGCGCCGTCACCGCACACGACGACAGCACCGGCAGCACGCGGAAGAGCCTGCCGTCGGTGGACATCCGCTCGAAGCGCCCGCGCGCCAGCACGAAGGCCAGCCCGATGGCCGTGAGCACCGACGCGAGCCCCAGCGAGAACGCCACCAGCATCGCGAGCCCGAACGCGACCTGGTGGAGCCCGATCGCCGCGAGCAGCACCACCAGCGCACCCGGGCACGGCACCAGCCCCCCGCTCACGCCGAGCGCGATGAGGCTCCGCGCGGTGAGCTCCTCGGGCAGCGCGTGCGAGTGCCCGTGGTCGTGGCCGTGCCCGTGGTCGTGGTCGTGCGCATGGTCATCGTGCCCATGGTCGCGCGCGTGCACGTGCCCGTGGTCGTGCGCATGCCCATGGTCGTGCGCGTGCTCGTGCGCACGCACATCCGCGCCCTTCGCGGCCCCCGCGCGCATCCGCCGGACGCGCCCGGGGAGCTGCGAGAGCGCGACGGCGGCGACCATCACCCCCGACGCCAGCTCCAGCGTCCGCAGCAGCTTGTCGGAGCCGATGTAGCGCTCGATCGCCAGCGCGAGGAAGCCCATCGCGAACACCGTCGCCGTGTGGGTCACCGTCACCGTCGCGCCGAGCAGGAACGCATCCCGCGCTCTCCCCCGCGCCCCCAGGAGCGACGCGCCCACCAGCGTCTTGCCGTGCCCCGGCGAGAGCGCGTGCCCCGCGCCGAGCGCGAACGCCACCGCCAGCGCGAACAGCACGAAGCCCACCGACCGGTGCGGGTCGCGCAGCAGCGCCACCAGCCGCGCGCCTTCACCAAACGCCCCGCCGCGCCCGTGATCGCCGCCGTGGCCCGTCGCGTCCGCAGCCCCGCGGCCGTCGAGCGCTTCGAAGACGAAGGTCGCGTCGTCGTGGCGCGGCGGACGAACACGCACCGCGCGGGGATCATCGGGGTCGGTCGGGTACGCGAGCCCACGACCCGCGCTCGGCGACGGCGGCAGCGACGACGACACCACGCGCCCCCACGGCGACGCCTCCGCCGCGAGCTCGCGCCAGCCGCCACGCTCGGCGAGGTGATGATCAACCACCCGCACCGTGCGACGGTCCGCGCCCGGCGGGAGCGCGCCCCGGAGCTCGATCGCGATGCGGAGTGTAGAAAGTCCGTTCTGGCCCGTCGGAGCTTCCATCCCGTGTCCCACGCTGCGCAGGGCGAGGCGTGTTCCGTCAACACGGACTTCGAGGGCGGGGAGGAGCTGCGTGAGAAACGAAGCGACGTAGCGGTCGCGCTCGGGCGGGGTGACGGCGCCGTCGCGGTCGGCGTCGAGGCGTTCGATCTCTGCGTACGCAGGGATTTCTGCGAAGTCGATCAGGTAGTCGACCTCGAGCTCGCGCGCCTGGAGCTTCACGCCCACGTAGCGGTTCACGGACGAAAGTCCGAGGGGGTGGGCAGCCACCGCGGGGGCGAGGAGGGCGAAGGCGGCGAGGAGGGCGGTGGCGATTCGCCGACGCATGGCGGTGACTTGTATCACCGTGAGTGCCCCGCGCGGCTGGACGTCGAGCGCTCGCCTGTGAAACGATGCACCTCATCCATGGCGCACCCGCAGCCCGACCTGACCGGTGAACCGATCGACCCCGCGGCGGTGATGGTCGAGGTCGCCCGCGCCTCACGGGCGCCGGAGTCGCTGCCGCCGGCGGGCCTCGTCGACGCGCTCGCGGTCGCGCACGAGGTGGCCGAGGAGTTCGGCGCCGAGAAGCTCCAGGTGACGGTGGAGTCGACGCCGGGCGACCCGCGTGTGCCGGGCAGCGCGAGCGATTTGCGACGCGTGCTCCGCTGGATGATCGACCGCTCGTCGACGATCGAGGGCGGCGCCCCGTGGGTGGCGCTGCGCGTGGTGGCGGGCGACGACGCGGTGGCCTACGAGCTCCCGTGGTTCGGGACGGCGCGGGCGGCGACGGCGGCGCTCGAGTCCGAGCTCTTCGACGAGGCGGTGGCCGAGCTCGGCGCGACCTTCCTCGTGTCGGGTTTGCGTGCGCGACTGGAGCTCCCGCGCGTGTGGTCGGGCGTTGCCCCGCTGGTGAGCGGCCTGCGCCCGCGCGCGATTGATGAAGGCGCCGACGCGCGCACCGACCCGCCGCCGCGGCCGTGACGTCTCCCGCCGCCCCCGCGGCGCAGGTGCGGGCGAAGGCGCTCGCGCTCGGCTTCCACCGCGTCGGCGTCGCGCGCGCCGAACCCCTCGACGACGACCACGCCCGCTACGCGCGCTTCGTCGCCGCCGGCTACCACGGCGACATGGACTGGCTCGCCCGCGACGGCGACGCGCGCCGCGACGTCGGGCACGAGGGCATCCTCCCCGGCGCGCGCTCGGTGGTGGTGTGCGCGCTCTCGTACCACCGCGCCGACACCCCCTCGCCGATGCCAGGCGCGACGGTCGCCCGCTACGCGCGGGGCCGCGACTACCACAACTTCCTGCGCAAGCGTTTGCGACGGCTCGCCGCGTGGATGCGCGCGACGCTCGGCGCGGAGGCGCGGCCGACGGTCGACACGGCGCCTGTCCTCGAGCGCGCCTGGGCCCGCCTCGCCGGCGTCGGCTTCGTCGGCAAGAACGGCTGCGTCATCGCGCCCGGCCTCGGCTCCTACCTCCTCCTCGGCGAGGTGGTGACCGACCTCGCGCTCGATCCCGACGTCCCGATGGAGCCCCGCTGCGGCGCCTGCACCCGCTGCCTCGACCTCTGCCCCACGCGCGCCTTCGTCGCCCCGATGGTGCTCGACGCGCGCCGCTGCGTCTCCTACCTCACCATCGAGCAGGCAGGCCCCATCCTCGAAGAACTCCGCGCGCCGATGGGCGACAGGATCTTCGGCTGCGACGACTGCCAGGACGTGTGCCCCTTCAACAAGACCGCCGCCCCCGACGCCGCCACCACGAAGGACTTCGCCGACGACGGGCGCTGGGCTGAGACGTCGCCCGAGGCGCTCCTGACGCTCGACGAAGCCGCGTGGGCGCGGCGCGCGGAGGGCTCCCCCCTCGCCCGCCCGGGCCTCGACGCGATGAAGCGAAACGCCGCCGTGGTGCTCGGCAACACGGGCACACGCCGGCACCTCCCGGTGCTCCAGGCCACGGCGCGCGAGCACCCGAGCGCGGTGGTCCGCGAGGCCGCGGCGTGGGCCGAGGCGCGGATCCGGGCGCGCGAGCGGTAGCGGGCGTGCGCGTCACGGCGTAGGGTTGCGGCCGCGCGATGAAGCGGACGCAACAGTGCCCCAAGTGCGGCGGACGGAAGCTCTGGGTGGTGGAGCGCTTCCGGGTGCCGGGCGAGACCGCGGCGGGCGCCGAGCTGCCGGTGGTGACGCACCAGGAGAAGGGGGGGCTCTTCACCATCGGGCGCGCGGCGCCGGTGGGGCGCTTCAACCTCTGGCTGTGCGACGCCTGCGGCTACAGCGAGCTGTGGGCCGAGGGGATCGCCGGCCTGCGCGACGACCCCGCCGCCGGCGTCCGCCTCGTCGACCACACCCACGACCCCGAGGGGCCCTTCCGATGAGCGTGAGACTGCGGCAGATCCTGGCGGCCCTCGCGGGCCTCGGCGGCGCGGCGGTGTTCGCCACGTTCATCTACGTCGAGCAGACGGTGAAGAAGCAGGCGTACATCCCCGTGATCGCGCTGGCGGTCGCGGCGGTCGCGGCGCAGCTCCGGCCCCTCGGCGCGCAGCTCCTCGCGCGCGGTTTGTGGTGGTCGAACCTCGTGCTCGGCGTCCTCCTCTGCGTGACGGGCAACGGCCGCGAGGTGGGCATCGGCGCGGCGCTCGCGGCGGGCTGCGGGGCGGCGCTGGTGGTCGCCGACCGCCGCGCGCTCGCCGAGGCCAGCGAGGGCGCGGGCTACCGCCCGGTCGCCTACGCCGGGACGCTCCAGCTCCTGATGGTGCTCGCACTCGCCGACGCGCAAACGCTCGGGCTCTTCGCGCTGATCTTCTACCCCGAGGGGCAGGGCGCGCCGCTCGCCTTGGGGGCGCTCGGGCTCCTCGCGGGCTTCGTCGGGCTCTACCGCCTCTCGCTCGCGGGCGTCGCGGCCACGATGGCGACGTCGCTCGGCGTGCTCCTCGCGCTGGCGACCCGGGCCATGCGCATCGACCGCGACCTCGTGGCGCCGCTGATGGCGCTCTCCGCGGTGCAGCTCGCGGTGCCGCTGCCGATGCTGGCGTCGATGGCGCTGCGCCGCCCGCTGCCCGCGCCGCCGGCCCGCCTGCGCGGCCGCCTCGCCGACGCAGTCGTCGTGGCGCTGGTGGTCGGCGCGGTGGCGTGGGGCTACTTCCGTCGGATGCGGTAGGGGTGGGGCGGTCGGGGCGGGGCCGCCCGTCAGCGCACGAAGATGAAGCCGAACAGGGCGGTGTTGCGGTCGCCGTCGTCGGCGGCACAGGTGGCGACGTTGCCGCACGACACGTCGCCGCCGGCGCCGCAGAGGTTGCGCTCGCCGCCGAAGCCGATGCGGGAGTCGGGCGAGCCGCAGTCGTTCTCCTGGTTGCCGAGGATGCCCAGGCGGACGGCGTGGTACGCGCCGCCGTCGATGTTGAAGCCCTCGGCGTTGCAGTTGGGCTGGAGCGACGGCGACGCCACCAGCGAGCGCCAGGCGTTGCGCCCCGCCGTCGTCGTCCGCGCCGCGCCCGCGAACACCGACCGGATCGACGGGAGCGCCGTGGCCGACACGTTGACCACGATGTAGCGCGGCGAGCCGTCGATCATCCCGAGGCGCACCTGCGTGAACGGGACCGTCGAGAAGCCCGTGAACTTCGCTGGCGTCGTCGACAGGTCGAGCGAGTCCGTGGCGAGGGTCGAGGCGTCCGTCCAGATCGCCGACGAGTAGACGAAGCGCCCGTCGCGGCCGGGCACCTTCATCACCAGCGTCCAGCCGCCGCCGTCGGCCGCCATCTCGCAGTACGCCTGCCAGTTGGAGCCGCCCGCGTTGAGCGTGTACACGCCGCTCGGCGCGCGCCGCGGGACGGCGTTGCAGGACGCGTAGACGCACGCGCCGGCCGTCTCGCAGCCGTTCGACGGGTCGTAGTCGCAGTCGGAGAAGCCCGCGTTGCAGGCGCCCATCGCGCACGTCCCGCCGCCGCAGACGCCCGCCGCGTTGGCGTAGGTGCAGGCGCGCCCGCACGTCCCGCAGTTGGCCGCGGCGCTCCGCACGTCGGTCTCGCAGCCGTTGGCGGGCATCCCGTCGCAGTCGCCGAAGCCCGCCGCGCAGGCGGCCACCGCGCACGCACCGGCCGCGCACGAGGGCGTGGCGTTGGGGAGCGAGCAGGCGCGGCCGCAGCCGCCGCAGTGCGAGACGGTGGCGCGGGTGTCGACCTCGCAGCCGTCGGCCGCGTTGTCGTTGCAGTCGCCGAAGCCCGCGTCGCAGGCGATCCCGCAGGCGCCCGCGGCGCAGGTGGGCGACGAGCTGGCGCGGGTCGGGCAGGCCATCCCGCAGCCGCCGCAGTGGGCCACGGTCGCGCGGACGTCGGTCTCGCAGCCGTTGGTGGGCATCCCGTCGCAATCCCCGCGGCCGGCGTCGCAGCCCGCGACGCGGCAGACGGAGCCGTCGCACGCGGCGGTTCCGCCGGCGGCGGTGCACATGCGGCCGCAGGTTCCGCAGTGGGCGAGGCTGGTGCGGGTGTCGACCTCGCAGCCGTTGGACGGGTCCATGTCGCAGTCGGCGAAGCCCGGGTTGCAGTCGAGGCCGCAGCGCCCGTCGACGCACGACGCGGCGGCGTTGGGGCGCGCGGGACACGCCATGCCGCAGCCGCCGCAGTGGGCGACGCTGGTGCGGGTGTTGGTCTCGCAGCCGGTGGCCGCCATCGCGTCGCAGTCGCCGAAGCCCGCGGCGCACGCGCCCACCGCGCACGCGCCCGCCGCGCAGGCCGCGGTGGCGTTGGGGACGGAGCACGCGCGGCCGCACATCCCGCAGTTGCCGGGGCTCGCGCGGGTGTCGACCTCGCAGCCGTTGGACGGGTCCATGTCGCAGTCGGAGAAGCCCTCGTTGCACGCATACGCGCAGGCCCCGGCGGCGCAGGTCGCGGTCGCGTTGGCGCGCGCAGCGCAGGCCATCCCGCAGGCGCCGCAGTTGGCGAGGCTGGTGCGGGTGTCGGTCTCGCAGCCGTTGGCGTCGTTCATGTCGCAGTCGCCGAAGGGGGCCATGCAGCTCCCGACGCGGCAGGCGCCCGCCGCGCACGCGGCCGTGGCGTTGGCGGGGGCGCAGGCCATCCCGCAGCCGCCGCAGTGGGCGACGTTGGTCTGCGCGTCGACGCACGCGCCCGTGCAGCACGACTGGCCTGACGGGCAGGGGCGGTCGGCGTTGCAGCCCGGCGCGCAGACGTTGCCCACGCAGAGCGTCCCGGGCGCGCAGTGGGCGTCGGTCGCGCACTCGACGCAGGTGTGGGTGGCGGTGTCGCAGCGCGTGCGGGGGACGCCGCCGTCGCCGCCGCCGGACATGCCGGCGCAGCCGTCGTCGTTGCGACAGCCGGGCTCGCAGGTGTTGAGCGTCGCGTTGCAGTGCTCGGTGACGGGGCAGGTGTCCGCCGAGGCCACGCACTGGACGCAGCGGCCGGTGGCGGTGTCGCAGGCGCCGCGGCCGGTCATGCCCGCACAGTCCGACGGGCCCGTACAGCGCGTCTCGGCGTCGATGGCGACGTCGGGCGCCACGTCGGGCGCCACGTCGGGCTCCGCGTCGGGGGCGACGTCGGGCGCGGGCTGGTCGGGTGCGGCCAGGTCGGGGGCGACGTCGACCTTCGCCTCGGGGAAGGCGTCGGCCCCGGCGTCGGGGGGCGTGTTGGTGGCCGGCGGTGACTCGCTGCACCCGAGCGCGACGAGCGCCACGAGCGCGGGGACGGTGCGCATTCGCATGAGAAGAACCTCCTTCATCGTGCGAAGGTAGGCCGACCGGCGGGGCGCGCGGGAGAGGCGGCGAAGCCTCGCGGGGAGGGCGCCGGCGCCGCACGACGCGCCCCGGGAGAGCCTCGCGCCCCTACGACGGGGGGAGGATGACCGGGCGCACGACGCGGTTCAGGCGCTCGAGCTCCGACGCATTGTGGCGAAGGAGCGGGTGATCCCAGGTCTTCGTGGTGCCCGCCACGCAGTCCTCGAACAGCAGCTCACCGATTCGTTCGAACCTGCCGAGCTCGCGCCGCAGCGCCTCCGGCTCGCTCCAGGTGCCGACCACGAAGACACGGTCGGCCAGCGCCGGGTCGAGCGCGCCCAGGACCTGCGCCTTGCGGTCACCGTCTTGATCGAAGTCGACGAGGAGGAGCGCGAGCGCCTTCGGATACGCGCGGAGGTACGGGACGAGCTCCCGTGCGAACTGGTCGCGCACATGGGTCCAACCGCCCGCGTCGGGGAGCACCTCGATGGCCCGCTGTCTGACCCCGGCGCCCCGTTGAAACCCGTTCACGATGTAGCGGTTGGCCTCGTCCTCGACCAGGACGACGACGTGAGGCTGGTACTTGTTGGCCACGTCGCTACTCGAGCTCCCCGAGGATGAGCGCGTTGATCAGGTCGCCGGGCCTGCGAGGCACGGCTTCGAGGCGTTGGAGCGAAGTCGGCTCGAGGTGGCTCCGCCGGGTAAGAACGAAGGTGTTCTCCGGCGAGAAGGCGCGGATCGCCTCCGGGTGGTGCGAGGTCATCACGAACTGACCCGCGCCGCCGAAGGCCTGCCGCAGCGCCATCACGAAGTGCCTCACCTCGGCGATGGACAGGTGGGACTCGGGCTCGTCCCAGAAGCAGAACAGCGGCCCGAGCGACTGGACGGAGGCCAGCACGAGGGCCCCGGCGAAGAAGCACTTCTCCCCGTCGGAGAGGTCGGTGAACGCCAGCGGGAGGGTCGCCTGGTCGGACTGGAACTGGACGCTCAGGCTCCTGGTCTCCGTGCCGGTGAGGGGGTTCTTGATCCCCTTGAGGTCGGGGATCACGTCCCTCAGGTAGTCGACGATCGTGGTGTACGCCTCCGGCGAGTGCGCGATGAGCCCGGTGAACCACTCCCCGAAGTTCGACAGGGCGCGGTCGGGCTCGAGGGAGGCCCCCGCGGACTCCCCGGACATGCGCCCCGGCTCCGGCGCGAGAATGAGCATGCGCGACAACCAGCGCTTGAAGACCGCGATCGGGTCGGCGGCGTCTCGCTCCTGCACGATGGGCAGTGCCACGAGGTGCCAGTCGACGAGGAAGCGCGCCTGCCCCTGGTCGACCCCGAGCGTCACCTGCGACCGCTCGCGGGCGAACACGGGCTGCGCGTCGCAGCGCAGCCGCTCCTCCATCACCCGCGGCTCCTTGAATCCCTGCGGGAACTCGAACGCGAGCACGTACTGATAGCCGCGCCCCTCCAGCTCGACCTCGAGTTCGAAGCGCATCGGGCCGTCCGCCCGACCCCGGCTGAAGTCCTTGAGCTGGACGAGCCCGCCCACGCGGTTGGCCCCCCGCGCGACGCGCTGGAGGATCGCGAGCGCGTGACTGACGGCGGATTTCCCGGAGCCGTTCTTCCCGATCAAGAGCGACGACGCGTGCTGGGCGATCGGGAGTTCGAAGTTCTCGAGGCAGCGAAAATTGTGGATGTAGCAGCGTGTGATCATCGCGGCCCGGGAAGCCTCCGCGATGGTCTACCACCCCGCCCGCGGAATCAACCACGGCGATCGCCGCACGGCGCCTCGCGCCCCTACGCCCACTCGCGCACGGCGCGCTTCAGCTCGGCGAGGCGCGCCTTGGGGAGCGCGCCCACCACCGCGGCCGCCATCCCCCGCGGGGCAAACACCCCGCGCGCCGCCCGCGCCACGTCGTCGACGGACACCGCCGCCACCGCCTCGAGCCGCCGCGACAGCGACGGCGCCGGGTCGAGCGCCGCACCGCCGAACCACTCCGCCATCGCCCCCGCGTCGTCGAGCGAGGCCAGCGCCTCGTAGCGGTAGCGCACCTTCGCGGTCGCGAGCTCGGCCTCCGTCACGCGGCCCTCACGCAGGCCGTCGAGCACCGCGAGCAGCTCGCGCACGAAGGCCGGCGCCTTCGCGTTGGCCGCGCTCGCCGTCACCGCGAGGAGCGACACGTCCTCGTAGGGCTCCACCGACGCGTGGACGGAGTACGCGAGCCCGCGCTGGTCGGCGAGCTGGTAGTGGAGCCGCGACGACATCCCGCCGTCGAGCACGCGCAGCAGCACGAGCAGCGCCACGTGCGCCGGGTCGCGCTCCCCCGGGGCGCGGAAGAGCACCGTGAGGTCGGCCTGCGCGCCGGGGTCGGGCACGAGCCGAAGCGTCGGCCCCGGGACCGTCCGCGCCGGAGCCGTCACGCGCGCGGCCTCGCCCGCGGGCAGCGCGGCGAGCGAGCGGCGGGCGGCGTCCACGACGCGCGCGTGCGGGACGGGGCCGGCGACGCAGAGGCGCAGGTTGCGGGCGCCGTAGAAGGCCGCGAAGTGCCGGCGCACGTCGTCGAGGGTGAAGCGCTCGATGTTGGCGCGCGGCCCGAGCACGCGCTGGCCGAGCGGGTCGGCGCCGAAGAGCGCGCCGCGGGCGACGTCGTCGACGTTGATCTCCACGCCGTCCTCGTCGTAGTCCTCGGCCACCTCGGCGAGAACGAGCGCGCGCTCGAGCTCGAGGTCGGCGAAGCGCGGGCGCCCCATCAGCTCGCCGAGCAGTTCGACGGCGACCTCGAGCTCCTCGGGCGGGAGCGAGAGCTGGAAGAGCGAGCGGTCGCGCCCCGTCTCCGCGTGGAGCGACGACCCGAGCTGCTCGACCGCGGTCTGGAGCGCGAGCGACGTCGGGTGGCGCTCCGTCCCGCGGTAGAGCATGTGCTCGACGAAGTGCGACAGCCCGTTGTCTTCGGGGCGCTCGAAGCGGGCCCCCGCGCGGGCGAAGAGCGCGCACACCGACGTGTGCAGGTGCGGGAGCGCGACGGTGGTGACGGAGAGCCCGTTGTCGAGCGTGGCGGTCTCCACCTGCGGGTCGGTCACGTGCGGCACGGCCGGAGGAGTACCACCGCGGGGCGCGCGGCGGGGAGTTCGGGTTGCGCGGGGGTGCGACGAAGCCCGCGGCCCACCTCCCGGACGCCTGTGCACCGCACGAACTCCTTGACGCCGCCGCCCCCGCGGGGCCCAACTCCGCCGATGGACCGCTTCGTCGCGCGCCAGCCCATCTTCGACCGCGCCGGGGGCGTCGCCGCCTACGAGCTCCTCTTCCGCAGCGGCATGCAGAACTACTTCCACGGCGTCGACGGCACCTACGCCACCTCGCGCGTCATCCACGACACCTTGCACCTCTTCGGCCTCGACGCGCTCGCGGGCTCGACGCGCGTCTACATCAACGTCGGCCGCGACCTGCTCCTCGGCGACCTCGTGTACGTGCTCCCCGCGGCGCGCACCACCGTGGAGATCTTGGAGACGGTGCCGCCCGACCCCGACGTGGTCCGAGCGTGCCGCGCGTTGAAGTCCGCCGGGTACGAGGTCGCCCTCGACGACTTCGTCTTCCTCGACGGCTACGAACCCCTCGTCGAGCTCGCCGACGTCATCAAGATCGATTTCCGCCAGACCCTCGGCGACGAGCGGCGCGCCGTGGTCGAGCGCCACCGCCGCGAGGGGCTGCGCTTCCTCGCCGAGAAGGTCGAGAGCGCGGCCGAGCGCGACGAGGCCGCCGCCGCGGGCTACGAGCTCCTCCAGGGGTACTTCTTCTGCCGCCCCGAGATGGTGTCGGCGCGCGAGATCCCGCCGAGCAGCGCCACCTGCCTGCGGCTCATGCAGGCCGCCCTCGAGCCCTCGATCGACTTCGAACAGCTCGAGCGCCAGGTCCGCTCCGACGCGGCCCTCTCCATCAAGCTCCTGCGCTACCTCAACTCCGCGGGGATGGGCGTCCGGCGCGAGGTCACCTCCATCCGCCAGGCGATGGTGCTCCTCGGCGAGCGCCCGCTCCGCCGCTGGATCGCCCTCCTCGCGATGGCCTCGCTCGCCGACGACCGCTCGCCCCAGGTGATGACCACCGCGTTCGTGCGCGCGGCCTTCTGCGAGCGGATCGCCGCGCGCTGGTCGCCGCCGCCGCGCGAAGGTGAAGCCTTCCTCGTCGGGCTCCTCTCCCTCGCCGACGCGATGACCGGCCGCCCGATGAGCGAGGTGCTCGCCGCGCTCGCGGTGACGGCCAACGTCCGCGACGCGCTGCTCGGCGAGGGCCCGCTCGCGCCGCTGCTCCACCTCGCGACCGCGTACGAGCGCGGCGACTGGGGCCCGGCGGTGCTCGAAGGCCGCCGCCAGGGCCTCGACGAGGCCGACGTCGCCGCGGCGTACGAGGCCGCCATCGCCCAGGTGCAGCCCGGCGCCGCGCCCACCGGGTGAGCGCGCGAACCCCCTCCCCCAACGACGCGCCGGTGATAGCGTCCGCGCCGCCGTGGTGACCCCGCACCCCTCCCCGACGCGCGACGCATCATGGCCCCGTGTCCTCGCGCCGGTGCTCGTCGCCCTCGCGCTCGCGGCCTGCGACGACGGCGCGACCCCTCCCCCTCCGCGCGACGCCACCGTCGCCGACGCACGCGACGCCGCGCCCGACCACGTCGAGCCCGAGCCCGGCGCGCCCGGCGGCCTCTGCACCGACGCGGGCCCCTGCCCCGCCAACACGCAGTGCAGCGGGTCGCGCTGCGCGTGGTGCGGCGGCCTCGGCGAGCTCCCCTGCGCCGGCGGCTGCCGCGAGGGCTCACCGCGCTGGGGCGTGTGCTTCCGCGAGAGCACACCTCCGGGCACGCTCGGCGGCCTCTGCCACCTCGAGGACTGCGACCCCGGCACGTGCACCGTCCCCAACGGGAGCGCGTTCGTGTGCTTCGCGTGCGGCGCCGCGGCGGGCCAACCGTGCTGCCCCATCGTGGGCTGCACCGGCCCCGGCCTCCACTGCGACGACGGCGTCTGCCACTGACAGGGCGCGAAGCTCGCCGCCTCCGTGCAGCGCGTGCATCGCTTCGCGCAGCGGTTGCGACGCGCCGCGCGACGGCCGCCCCGATTCCCTGCGCGGCATCGGGCTTGCCCCGCCCCGGCGCGTGATCTCTTCCTTGACGGGGTTCGGTCCGGTGAAACGCGCGCGGTTCGTCCTCGCCCTCGTCGCGGCTTTCATCGCGGGGTGCAGCGACGACGTCCCCACCGCCGACGCGACGGTCGACGCGGCCGCGGACGTCGACCTCACCGTCCACTGCGACGCCGATCTCCCGGCCGACGCGTCGAGCCCGGAGCCCACCTTCGCCAACGTGCGCTCGTTCTTCCTGCGGCGCTGCGCGGCGGGCGCGGCGTGTCACGGGCCCGGCGGCCAAGGCGGCCTCGCGCTCACCGGCGCCAGCCTCCACGCCGACCTCGTCGGGCACCCGTCGCGCATGTTCCCCGTGCTGCCGCGCGTCGCGCCGGGCAACCCCGACCGGAGCTTCCTGTGGCTGAAGGTCACCGGGTGCTTCGCGCAGCTCCCCGGCTGCCGCGCGCCCGGCGGCACGTGCGGCGACCCGATGCCGACGCTCTCGCCCATCTCCGAGGGCTTCTCCCTCCCCGAAGCCGCCGTCGTCCGCGCGTGGATCGTCGCGGGCGCGCCGCCCTGACGCGCCTCTCTCCCGCGCCCCCAAGGCCCCTGTCGAACCCGATGAAACACCCCCTCCTCGCCTCCGCCGCCCTGCTCCTCGCCGCGTGCTCGACCGACCCCGGCACATCCCCCGCGGACGCCAGCGCCGACGTGACGCCCGACGTCCCCCCGGGCCCGACCTGGTGCACCACCGGCCGCACGGTGACGCAGGGGCGCCTGCCCGCGGGCTACTGCGTGAAGCTCTTCGCCGGCTCGCCCGACACCTCCGTCGCGCACTCGCCCGTGATGGAGCCGCGCGTGCTGGCCTTCGCCCCCAACGGCGACCTCTTCGTCAGCGCGCCCGCGACGCCCACGCCCGGCGGCGCGAACGGCGGCCCCGGCGCGATCCTCGTCCTCTCCGACGACGACCTCGACGGCGCCGCCGAGGTGCGCACCTTCCTCTCCGGCGTCGCCGACGTGCACGGCCTCGTCTTCGGCCCCGACGCGCTCTACTTCACCACCACCAGCGCGGTGATGCGCGTCGCGTACGCCCGCGGCCAGCGCGCAGCCACGGGGACGCCCGCGATGGTCGCGCCCATCCCCAACCCGGGCCGCTGGACGCACGGCCTCGCGCGCTCGGCCTCCGGCGCGATGTACGTCTCCAACGGGGTGATCGCCGCGGCGTGCCCGGCGCCCCCCGCGTCGGTGGGCTACGTCGCGGACGTCACCTCGGGCACGGCCTCGATGATGGCCGGCGGGCTCCGCAACCCGATGACGGTGCGGTGCCACCCGACCGCCGACGTGTGCCTCGTCGCGGAGATGGGCGACGACGGCGGGGCCTCGTACGGCGCGCGCGAGAAGGTCTTCCGCCTCCGCCCCAACACCGACTACGGCTTCCCCTGCTGCGCGGGGCCCAACCTCCCGGCGACGGCCGGCAACAACTGCTCCGCCGTCGCGCAGGAGGAGATCGTCATCCCCCTCTTCAACTCCCCCTTCGGCTTCGACTGGGAGCGCGGCAACTGGCCCGGCGCGATGAGCGGCGTCCTCTGCCTCGCCCAGCACGGCAGCTTCTACTCGTCGCCGCCGTGGGTCGGCGAGGGCGTCTACTGCACGCCCACCAACCCGACGACGCGCGTGCCCAACGACAACTTCACGATGTTCCTCGGCGGCTTCGGCGCGCAGAACCAGGCCGCGGGCACCATGCTCCGCCCGGCCGACGTCGCCTTCGGCCCCGACGGGCGCATGTACGTCGCCGACGACATCGCCAACGCCGTGTACTGGGTCGCGCCCACCTCCCTCGCGCGCCCCGCCCGCTGACCCCACGGAGTCCTCCCCGATGCACTCCCTCCGCGCCTCGCTCCTCGCCGCGCTCCTCGCCGCGGGGCTCATGGGCTGCGCCGACCCCGCCCCCGTCGCCACCGACGCGTCCGCGGACGGCGCGGTGGTCTCCTTCGTCGCGATGACCACGCTCACCACCCTCAACCAGAACTGCATGCCCGCCGTCCCGCGCGACCCGCTCACCGTGATGGGAACGGTCTCCATCACCAACACCGGGACCGTCCCCCTCGGGCCCATCACCATCGACCGCGGCCTCGTCGTTCAACTCCTCGGCGGCGCGACGCTCGCCACCTTCGGCGTCACGCCCGTCACGATCGCCGCCATCGCGCCGCGCGCCACGGGGACGGCGACGTTCACCAAGGCCGCCGACTCGCTCGCCGGCGACGCGGGCGTGGCGGGCTGCGCGATCGTCCCCTGCGGCTCGCCCATCCGCGTCGCGCTCGAACTCCGCGGGGCCAACGTCCCCGACGGCGCGCGCGCCGCCTCCGAGCCCGGCACCCTGCCCTGTACACAGTAACGGCCGCGCGGGGGAGCACGGCGCCCCCCCGCGCGCCCCGGGTCAACGGCTCGCGTTGAGGAAGACGTCCGTGTCGAGGTACGAGCTGTAGTAGCCGGCGATCGGGAAGACGAAGCCGCCGGCGAAGTTCCAGTTGTTCTGGTTGAGCGACACCCACCAGTTGCCGGTGCCGGCGCGCCGCTCCACGATGTCGTCGAGGCCGTCGC
This sequence comes from Polyangiales bacterium, assembly GCA_046351555.1. Taxonomy (GTDB): domain Bacteria; phylum Myxococcota_A; class Polyangia; order Polyangiales; genus CAISKJ01. The sequence goes on along the minus strand of JAXLYI010000056.1, from coordinate 17,365 downwards.
CGTTGGCGTCGAAGGCCATCAGCCGGTCGGTGTCGAGGTAGGCTGTCGGCGAGCCGCCGACCAGGGGGCTGAACCCGCCGTAGAACGACGGCGTGTCGACGCTGCGCAGCGCCCGGTTGATCGAGAGCCAGAAGCGCCCGGTCCCCTGCTCGCGCACCATGATGTCCGACCAGCCGTCGCCGTTGAAGTCGCCCACCGTCCAGGCCACGGCGGCGACGTACGCGGTGTTGCTCCCGCCGATGTCCGGCGAGAGCCCGACGCCGAACGACCCGTCGCCGCCGCCGAGGTTGACCCGCCACACGCCGCGGTTGATCCCCGTGTTGGGCGTGCGCCGCAGCAGGTCGCCGAAGCCGTCGCCGTTGAAGTCGCCGACCAGCACCTCGTCGCTCAGCGCGGGCATGACGTCCGCGAACGGGCGCGAGGTCGGCGCGGTGAAATCGTCCTGGCCGCTGAGGACGGAGGGCGGCGCCGAGGGGATGTAGGTCGACTGCAGGAAGAGGTCGGTCTGCCCGTCGCCGTCGAGGTCGCCGGCGGCGACGCGGTAGCCCGCGAGCGGGTACGGCGTCGCCGGGTTGAAGAAGCCCGTGAAGTTGACGTAGCCGGCGGTGCGCGCGCTGGGCGAGACCCAGAGCGTCGACCCGCGCTGCGCGAGCACGTCGCCCCAGCCGCGGCCGTAGCGGTCGTTCTGGTTGAAGGCGCGGTCGGAGGTCACCAGGCGGAGCCGGAGCGCGGCGACGGTGGAGGCGCCGGACGGGTCGCTGACGGAGATCGACCAGGTGCCCTGCGGGCGCTGGTTGCGGAAGGTCTCGAAGGGCCCGCCGAGGCCGTACCCGTTCTCGAAGAGGAAGGTGCGGCCCTCGACCTGCGCGGCGGCGAGCGTCATGGTGGCGACCTTGCCCGTCGGCGAGGTCAGCGTCGCGACGAGGCTCGCCGGCACCGGGCTCCCGGCCGCGAGGTCGACCTCGACGCGCGCGCTGAGGACCTTGCGCTCGTCCCCCTGCGGCACGGCGACGGCGGCGGCGAGGGCCCCCGCCGACATCGCGCGGGCGCCCGACCACGCCGTGTACGAGGGGGCGTTGGCGTTGGCGATCGCGGCGGCGGCCGGCACGGGCTGCGCCCAGAGGTTGTCGGCGACCGGCGCCCAGAGGAGGTCGCGCACCCACGAGCGCTCCGCGGCCGGGACGTTCTGCGGGAGGCGCAGGCGCCAGAGCGCGTAGTCGTACATGCGGATCACCTGCTCGCGGGTGAAGTAGCTCTGCTGCATGTACGACATGATGTTGGCGGGGTCGTTGGTGACGTTGCCGAGCGCGGCGGCGTCGTAGGTGCGCGTCCCGCCGGAGCACACCGTCCCGCCGCCCGACGAGCGGGGCACCTGGTCGACGAGCGCGTCGCCGGCGTTGCACGCGCCGCCGACGGCCTGCGCGCAGAGGTTGACGCCGGGGAGGAGCGTCCCGCACGAGGTCGCGGTGGTGTAGCTCCCGTTGGCGTTGCGCGTCACGAAGCCGTAGTCGGGCACCGTGTCGCAGGTGGCGTCGCCGCGGCGGTAGCACGACAGGCTCGACGCGGGGTTGCCGTCGCGCACGAGGTACTCGACCCACGCGGCGTCCACCGGGTCGTCGGCCTGCCCCCCGCTCGAGCGGCGGAACACGTGGTGGAGCCCCAGCGCGTGGCCCACCTCGTGGGGGAAGGCGCCCGGGTCGGCCCGGAGGGAGGTCGGGCCGGTGCAGCCGTACGCGACGCCGGCCGGCGCGGTCACGGCCATGACGTTGATCGCCTGGTGCACGCGGTAGGGCTCGACGAGCGAGTTCCAGTCGGGCCACGCGCCCGGGGTGCCGAAGGGGGTGTAGCGCGTGAACGCGCGCACGAGGTGGACGGTGCGCCCGCCCGTGCTCCCGAAGCGCGGCGCGTCGGCGGCGGCGTTGAAGCGCGCGATCGCCGCGTCGTAGTCGCGGATCGTCTTCGGCGCGCCGTCCCCCCCGAGGAAGGCCGGCAGCCCGTTGAACGTTCGGTCGTAGAAGAAATGGATCGCGACGGGGATGGTGATGACGTTGGCGGCGCTTCGGATGGCCTCGACGCTCGGCCCCGACGCCGGGGGCGCGTCGTCGACGGGGGCGGCGCACCCGGCGGCTCCGACGAGGAGGCCGAGCGCGAGCCGGCGACACAGCGGTTGGTACGACATGGCGTTCTTCTCCGGGCCGCGGCCTGCACCCGCGCAGGCGACTTTGATGCGGCCCGGCGCTTGATGCGCCCGAGGCCGGGGTTCTTCTCACGCAATCGACGCGGCGTCGGCCGCGCGTCACCCCTCGCGCCGTGCGGCCAGCAGCCGCGCGAGGCGCTCGGGCTCGGGGCGCAGCGCCAGCACCTTCTCGCGGTCGAGCGCCACCTTGCCCGGCGGCGACTTCCGCGGCTTGCGCACGTAGCGCCGCTCCGTCCACGTCACCTCGACGAAGTCCGCCCCGCGCGCGTCGCTGTGGTGCGCGGCCAGCGTCGCCGCGTCGAGCAGAAGCTCCTGCGCGCACTGCGCCCCGCGCTCGACCGGCACCACCACGTGCGCGCCAGCCACACCCCGCGCGTGCAGCCATACGTCGCCCGGCCGCGCCACCTTCAGCGTGAGCGCGTCGTTGTCCGCGGGCCCGCGCCCCACCAGGATGCGCCCACCCTTCCACCCGGCGTACTCGTGGTAGGGGAGCCGCGGCGCCGCCTTCGCGCGCCCTCGCCCCGGCGTGGCCTCGCCCTCGCGGACGCCGAGTGTTCGCGCCGCGTCGAGCCAGCGCGCGAGGGCCTCCGCCGTCACCTCCTCGGCGGCCTCCACCTCGGCCTCCAGCGCCCGCACCGCGTCGTACGAACGAGCCACCAGCTCCAACCGCGCCCACATCTGCGCCTCGCCCCGCTGGACGCGCCGCGCCTGCTGGAAGAATCGCTCCGCCTGCTGCTTCGCGGGCGTCGCGGGGTCGAGCGTCACCTCCAGCGTTCCTCCCTCCTCCCAGTCGTCGAGCACCGCGCGGGTCGCGCCGCGCGGGATGCGACCGCCCTGCGCGAGGAGGAGCCGCCCCGTCCGTTGCAGCGTCGGGACGTGGTCGAGGCGGGCGAGGTCGCCCTCGACGTTCTCGCGGCGGCGGGCGAGCTTCTTGGCGAGCGCGCGGAGGGCCTTGCGGAGCGCGGTTCGGCGCAGCTCGGCGGCGAGGCCGTCGCTCACCCGGACGAGCTCGTCGCCCACCGCCACCGGATCTCCCTCGGGCTCGCAGACGCGCGGGAGACGAACGCGTTCGCCGCTCCACGTGACGACGGGCGCGCCTGTGGCGTCGGTGAGCCGGGCCTCGCCGTGGCGCGCGGGGAGGAGGCGCAACCGCGCGGCGAGGTCGTCGTCGCCGAGCGAGAGCCAGAGCGCGCCGTCGTCGTCGAGCGACGCGTCGCGGACGAAGCGACCGAGCGCGTGGGCCCGCAGCGCAGCCACGAGCGGATGGCGCGGGCCGGCATGGAACGACGGCGCCCGCGGCGCGACGCCGAGGCCGACCACACGAGGACCGACGCCGACGGCGACGCGCAACGGCCCCGACGGGCGCCAGAAGAAGAGCGCGACGAGGCCCGTCTCGGGGGTGACGTGGGCGGCGTCGAGGCGGGCGCCGGCGAGGGCTTCGACGAGGGAGAGGTCGGGGCTCACGACGCGGCCCGGACGGTACCACGCGCGCCCGTCAGGGCAGCCGCCGCGCGTCTTCGAGGCGGAGCGCGCCCGCCCGCGTTCTTCGGATGCGCCACGCGAGCGAAGGGGCCCCGACGGCCGCGCCGAGGTCCCACGCGAGCGAGCGCATGTACGTCCCCGACGAGCACGCCACCCGCAGCGCCGCGAGTTCGAACGCGTGCCCCGCGAGCTCGCCCGCACGCTCACGCCACCGCGCCGCGATCGCCTCCTGGCGGAACGTCCCGCGCACCAGCGAAGTCCGTCGCGCGGCCTCCTCCGCGAGCGCCGCGCCGTCCTCCACGCGCCGCCCGATCACGTCGATCGACGCGATGACGCGCGGCATCGACGGTCGCTCCATCGCGAGGCCCTCGGCGCCCCACGCCAGCAGCGAGCGACCGCCGACGTGCCCCTGCGAAAACGGTGGGAAACGCTGGACGACCTCGCCCTCCCACGCCCGACACACCCGCGCGAGCGCTTCGTCACCCACCGCGACGTCCAGCGCGACGGTGGTGAGGAGCCCGAAGCTGTCGAAGGAGTCGGTGGCGAGCCCGAAGAGAACCTCGATCTCGTACGTCTTCCCCTCGTGGCGGAGCTCGTTGACCGAGCGCGTCTCCTCGCCGACGAGAACCGTGAGGAGCCCCTCGGCCATCGGGTCGAGGCGCCCGGCGTGCCCGAGCCGCTCACCGCGGAGCGAGGGGTCGGCGGCGCGCAGCGCATCGAGCGCCTGGAGCGAGGTGAGCCCGAGGGGCTTGTCGAGTCCGAACATGGCGGCGCGGCGCAGCCCTCAGCAGGAGGGCCCGCCCGTGTCCGCGAGCCGGTACTCGTCGAAGCCCGGCATGCCCGGCTGCAGGCGGGCGCGGTACCCGAGCGCCTGCATGATCGTGCGGAAGCGCCGGTCGCGCGCCTCCAGGTGCTCGCGGAAGCTGCGCCCGCCGAGCTCGTCGAACTGCGCCCCGCGCCGCCGCAGGCCGAACGCGCGCGGGTTTTCGAAGAGCGGCGAGCCCTCGTTGTACACGTAGGGCGACACGAGGAAGCCGACGTTCCCGTGGCGGACGCGCTCGATGAAGCGGAGCGTCTCCTCGAAGTCCTCCTCGGTCTCGTGCGGCATCCCGACGATGAGGTTGACGGAGCTGCGGATCCCCGCCTCCGCGGTGAGGTTGAGCGTCTCGACCGCCTTCTCGATCTTGTAGCCCTTGCGCATGAGGTTGGAGAGGCGCTGGCTCCCGGTGTCGATGCCGTACGTGAGCTCGACGCAGCCCACCGCGCGGAGCCGCCGCATGGACTCGGCGTCGATGTTCATCGGCCGCGCGCAGTCCGCGAACTCGATGCCGAGGTTGGCCCGCTCCATCGCGTCGAGGAACTCCGCCAGCACGCCGCGCGTCGTGTTGAGCAGGTTGTTGAGGAAGTAGTACCGCCGCACCCCGTGGCGGTCGCGCATCACGCGGAGGTCTTCGACGGCCTGGGCGAGCGGGCGGTAGCGGCTCTTCTGGTCGGCGTCGTTGGAGCAGAACGCGCACCGGTAGGGGCACCCCAGGATGAAGAGGTACGGCAGGTAGGGCCCGGGCAGCGTGGGCTTGCTCGACCGGTAGCGCCGCAGGTCGAGCCCGGTGAAGTCCGGCGGCGGGTGGAAGCGGAAGTCCGGCAGCGCCGACGGGTTGCGCGAGCGGGTGTCGGGCCCCGGGCGCCACAGGCCGGGGACGGTCGAGAGCGGCGCGCCGTTCGCGTAGTGCTGGAGCAGGCGGACGAAGCCGAGCTCGCCCTCGCCGAAGATCACCCAGTCGATCACGGCGCGCTCGGCGAACGAGCGGCTGAGCGAGCCGATGCCGCGGCCGCCCGCGACCAGCGTCGGCGCGACCTTTCGAAACACCTCCCGGCAGAGGGGTTCGAGCACGGGCCAGCAGTTGGCGTCCTCGATGGAGATGCCGACGACGTCCCAGGTGCGCCCCGCGATGTGGCGCTCGAGCTTCGAAGCGAGGGCGGCCGTCGCCGCGCGGACGTCGAACTCCCCGTCGCCCTCGATGGGGCCGAGGTCGAGCGCGAGGTCGACGAGGTCGGTGGTCGCCCCCGCGCGGTTGCCCGCCGCCGCGAGCTGGGCCAGCGCGAGCGGCGGGAAGAGCTCGCTCAGCGCGCGGGGGTTCATCACCGGCGCGCGCACCAGCAGCACGCGGAGCGGGCGCGACAGGGGTTCGAGGAAGGGCCCCGCCTTGTCCATGTCGACCATGAGCGACACGTCGAAGCCCATCGGCGACGTCGGCGTGAAGTCCTTCCAGAAGGAGTCGGGCCGGCGCAGCGAGGTGATGAGCTTGCCCGTCGTCTCCTGCTTGAGCCCCTTCACGTGGCCGTAGAGGTAGTCGTCGGCGAGCTCGTCGGCGAGCTCGAGGAGGGGCGCCAGCTCGTCGAGCTCGTCGTCGAGCGCCGTGCCGCAGCGGGCGAGGTGGACGAGCGCCTCCGCCGGCGTCGACGGCCACGGCGCCGACGGCACCTGACGCGCGTGCCGACGTCCCTTCGCGGTGAGGGCGATCTCCTCCCCCTTCGCGGATCCGCGCCACTCGAACCGAGCGCCGGGCGACTCCAGCACCAGCGACGCGTCGCGCGGCTCGCTGCGGCCCGACGACGCGAGGGTCACCGCGCCGCGCGCGCCCGACGCCGTCTCGAACGACAGCGCGAGCGAGCTCCAGTACTTCGCGGCCTCGGGGCGCTCGAGGGTGACGCGGACCGGCGCCGCGCCGACGTCGTGCAAGGTCGCGAGCACGTCGACGAGCGAGGCGCGGAGCGCGTCGTGGTCGCGCTTCTCCCGCACGGCCTGTTCGAAGCCGCGGAGGCTGCAGGTCGCGTGCAGGGTGACGGCCGTCAGCCCCTCGAACTGCCCTCGCCTCGCGAGCGACGCCGCCCGACGAACCCCCTCTCGGTAGGGCAACCGCGTGGCGACGAGCGCCGGGGTCTTGTGCGTCTGAAGCGCCCGACGAACCCGCTGGGCCGCGGCGGGCGTGCCGGCGAAGGGCGCGGGCAGGAGGAGCGGCAGACCGATCGGCGCGACCTGCTCGACGACGGCCGCCATGCGATCGGGGTCGAGGTCGAGCCACAGCACCTCCGCCCCCGACGACGCCACGAACGCGCGCACCGCGGCGGCGTCGAGCCGCGCGTCGGGCGGGAGTTCGAAGCGACCGGCCTCGGGCGGCGCGTCCGCGGGGTGCGTCCAGTAGCCGTCGGTGACGTGTGCGACCCGGGGCGCCCGCCCGGCGCTCGGGCTCTCGTCAGAGGCAGCGGCGACGTGTGCGATCGTCATGAGGGGCTCTCAGGAGACGCTACGCCGCCGCGAACAGCCTGCGCAAGCCTGCGCGGAGGACGACGATCGCCCTCCGCGGCGACACGCGGTAGCCGCAACGGGCGCTGCGGCGCTCGAACGACGACCGCTGACCCGCTACTGCGACCGGCGCGCGATGGGGCGGTGCAGCACGAAGCCTGGGGCGGGCGGGTGATTCATCTGGGCGAAGGTGAGACGCTCGAGAGCGTCGTGCTGCCCGAGCAGCAAGTCGACGCCGCCGGGCAGCCTGGCCGTGGTGAAGAACACCCAGGCGTCGGCGAGCTCGACGAGATCGGCGATGTGCTGGCCAGGGCGCCGAATGCGGGTCACGACGAGCGGCAGCCGCCCGGTCATCGCCTGGACGACGTGCGTGCCCACTACTGCACCGTGACGATGACGATGGCTTCGTCGTCCATCAGGCCCGCCGCCCCGAGCGCGGCATGGACGTCCGCGAGGGTCGGGCCGGACGCGAGAATCCCGCGCGCGGGGTCGATCGCGGCGCGCTGACCGGCGATGCCCGCCAGTTCGTCGCGGTGGGCAAGCATCCACTCCTGAAGGGGATCGTGCATCGGCCGCAGCGCCGCGAGGTCGCTGAGGAGAGACTCGATGTCGTCGGGGCGCTTCGGGGCGGCGGAGCTCATGCCCCGACTGTACCCCGGGGCGGGGCAGTGGGAGGAGCGGATCGGGCGTCCAACAAGCCTGTCCGTCGACACCCACCGCGGCAAACTCCCGCGCGGGCGTGCGGGGACACCGGCTGCATGATGCGCGACGTCACTGGATCTGGCGGCACTTCACCCCGCATTTCGTGTCGCTCTCGCTCTTCCGCTTCGAGCTCAACGCGCGCGGCGCCGTGGTGCTCGGCCTCGTCGGCGCGCAGGGCATCGGCTTCCTGCTCCAGACGTCCATGCGCGGCGCCGAGTACGGGAAGGTCACCGCGGTGATCGTCGCCATCGTCGCGCTCGTGATGGTGCTCGACGCGGTGTCGACGCGCCTCCGCCGCGACACGCGGTAGCCACAGCGGGCGCCGCGGGTGCCGCAGCGCGGCGCACCTGACCGACCGGGTGCTGCCCGAGGTTCCGCTGCGGCAGTGGGTGCTGAGCGTCCCCTTCGCGCTGCGGCGGGTGCTCGCCCGTGCCCCCGACGCGCTCACCCTGGTGTCGCGCACCTTCTGGGAGGAACTCCGTCGCTGGCTGCGCGCGGCACAGTCACCTCACGCCCGGCGACGACGAGCGCGGGTGCCCGGCATCCGGCGAGACGCCATGCCGTGCGGCAGGGAAGGAGCCCCCGCAAGCGGTGCCGATGGGGCCTGCACCGCGCCATCCAGACGGCGGCGACGTGTTCCGCGTGGCGGATGGGGGGGTGGTGGCGAAGCCGCCGCGCCCGACGACGCGCATCGATTGGGCGACGCTGCTGCGCCGCGTGTGGGGCGTCGACGCGCTGAAGCGCCCTCGCTGCGAAGGGCCGATGACGTTCATCGCGACGATCCATGACCCCGTCGTGATCGTCCGCATCCTGGCGCACCTCCGACTGCCGACCGACGAGATGCGCCCAGCGCCCGCGCGGCGGTGGGACGACACGAGCTGACGTGGCCCATGGAATCGGAGGAGGGACGGCGCGAAGGGGTGCGTCAGGGGAGACGTCTGCCCGCAGGGATGCCGTTGGATTCGATCACCACAGTGACACCGCGTCATCCAGCCCGTGTACACACACCGACCCGACGATGTACGGCGCGGGCGGGAGGCGCGGGGGTGTCGACGGGAAGAGGCGTTGTTTTGCCTATCCGCCGCCAGCAACCCAGCACGCTTGGGTGGGCAACCCAGCACGCTTGGGTGGGCGACCCAGACGAGGTGGGATGCTGAGGGAGACATGGCGGGGTGGCGGGGGAGACGTGGCGAGGCGGGGACCCACGCGGGAGGCGTCGCACAAGGACGCGTGCTGGGTCGCAGGCTCGCGCATGGGGCGTTCACTGGCCCGGACGTCGGCGGCCCACACGAAGCGCGACAGTAGAAGCGGGCGGTGCTACCGTCGCGCTCGCCCGCCGCACCACCACACGAGCCGCACCACCATCTGGCAGGCACTCATGACCGCACCCGCCCCCGTCGCAGAGCAACTCCTCCAAGAACTCGCGCCACTACTCGAAGACCACACCATCGAGATTTCGGAGTTCGAGCTTCGACGGATCGAGGCGCGCATCTCGGACGCGATTCGAAGCGCACCCTCGCCGCACGACGTGGCCGTCTTGTACAACTTGAGGGGCACCGTCTGCGTGCGACGTGGCCAGCGTCAGGATGCGCTCGCTGAGTTCCTGAAGGCCGCCAGACTCGACACTGGCGTCGCGCAGTTCGCGACCAATGTCGCAAACGCAATGCTTCAGCTTGGTCAACTGTCGGAGGCCGAGAAGTGGCTCGACGACGCGAAGAGGAGGCCGCAGCGGGACCCCGCGGCGGATTTTGCCATCGCGCTGAACGAGGCCGCGCTTGCAACAAAGGCAGGCCATCAGGATGCCGCAGACGAGGCCATGGACAGAGCCATCGCGCTCACGGACCCCGCCGACGCCTACAGCCAGGTACAGCTGGCCGTCTACCTCGCGGTGCTCGGCCGGGCGGACGACGCCGCCGAGTTCGTCGCCCGCTACATCGCGCTCAGTACAAGGACTGACCTCGGCGAGACGCTGGCGATCACGTTCATTCGAAACAACCCCGAACACCTACGGGCTTTGTCAGAGAGGTCGCTCGAGCTGGCGGCCGCGCTCCAAGAGGTCGCCGAGCGGTACGACGCCCCCCGTGAGCCTGATGCGTTGGTTCCGTACGTGACAGCGACGCCCCCGACGGAGTGGGCACGGATCGTAGCCGCAGCGAAGCCCGCCAGCGCGTCGAGGCGGTAACACATGAGCCGGGTCGTCGAGGTTCGCCTGTTGAGCGCGCGTGACGTCCGCGGCGGCTTCAAGTCGAAGGATCACCACCTCGACAGCTTCTTCAAGAAGCACGCGCTCAACAACCAGATCGCCAACACCAGCACGACCTGGGTCGCGCTGTGCGAGGGCAAGATCGCCGGTTATGTCACGCTCACATCCGTGGCGATCCCCCCGAAGGAACTGAGCACGGTCCTGACCGATCTGCCACCGTACCCCACGGTCCCCGCGCTCTTGATCGCGCGGATGGCGACCGACCGCGCCTGGCAGGGCCAGCGCTTGATCGGGCCGGCCCTGTTCCGAGGCGCGATCTACCCCGTGATGCAGTGCCTCTTGGGGAGCGTGGGGTGCGTGGGGATCAAGACCGACGCGAAGGCCGGCGCGGAGAAGTTCTACGCGAGGAACGAGTTCGTCACGCTCCCTTCGCCCGACGAAGGCGCTTCTGCCACAACGCCCATGTTCCTCGCGACGGCAGTCGCGCTGGCGCAGATGGCCGCGCAAGACGGGGACGCGCCGCCCGTGCCTACCGCGTCAACGCCTCCGCCCGAGTCGGAGGCGCACGTCGCCACCCGGCCGCGGCTCCCGCTCGTGACGGGGCCGCCACAGTCGGCGCCGCCCGAGGCCGCAGCCGCGGAGGACGACGGGAAGGGGAGCTGAGCGCGGTTTGGCGCCGAACGTGGCGCCCGCGCGCGGCGACGTGCGCGTGCGGGTGACCCACGTGGTGATCGGCGCGGTCGACGCGGGGGCGCTGCTACGCGACCCTCGCACCGCCTGCTTCGCGGCGGGCGCGGACGCGGGCGTGGCGAGCGACGAGGCGCTGTGCGCGCGCGTGGCCGCCGCCCTGGTGGCGGGCCGCGCGAGCTGGTATCAACGACACATGGCGGTGATCGCCGCCCTCTCGAAAGGACGCTACGAAGTCATGACACGCGCGATGGAAGCCGCGGGCGTCGAGCCCGTCATCATCGAAGATCTCGTCTACTTCGGCGAGGATCGCGGCATCGTGAAGGGGCAGGCGAAGGCGGTCCTCCAGGTCGCCGACCTGCGCGGCCTCTCCCTCACCGAAGCGCAGCGGGCGCGGGTGCTGGCCTGCACCGACCTGCCCACGATTGAGGCGTGGCTCGCCCGCGCCGTCACCGCCACCCGTGGCGAGGACATCATCCCCGACGGCGCCTGATCGCGGCGCGCGAACCCGGTCTCAGGGGTGGGGGACGGGCGGTGCCGCGGGGAGGTCGCGGGCGGCGAACGCGCCGTGGTCGGCGGCGGGGGTGAGCTCGTCGGGGAGGGGGAAGCGGCGGCGGTCGAGGTCGTACAGGGCGCGTTCGCAGCGGGAGAGGGAGTGGGTGGAGCGGTCGTGCGTGGAGAGGACGATGCAGCGGCGGAAGCCTTCCATGGCGATTTCGAAGAGGTGGTCCCAGTTGTTGTCCATGAGCGGCTCCCACGCGCCGCGCAATTCAGGTGGCGTGTCTGGCGGCCAACGGGTCTGATGCAGGAGTTCCGCGTGGGTCACGAACGCGGTCGCCAGATGTTCGTAGGCGGCGATCTCCCATCGGGGAGCGTGCTCGTTGACGACGGCGGTGTATGCCAGCGTGAAGGGGCCGAAGAGTTCGCTCATGGACGCGCTGAACCATGGGTGTAGTGTCGCCTCGACCCAGCGGTCGTAGCTGCGACGGGCGAGCGGCCCGCTGAAGGCTGGCGGACCCCTGTAGGCTGGTGGGGTCCGCCCGACGAAGCGCTGGTACCGCGGCTCCACCTGCCAGAACATCGCCTCCGCCCTCGACGCCGGGAGCGAACGCGCATCGTCGCTCTCGGGCTGGTCTGCGGTCTCGGTCATGCCGCCATAGGGCGTGACGATGCCGCGTGCCCCGCGGCCCGAAAGGAGCGGTGGCGGCGGAGGGAGCCGCACCGCTCGCACCCTGCGATACGCCACGGCGGCGTGGGCCTCATCTCCGAGCTCGCGCCACGCGTTGCCGAGCGCGACGTTGGCGCGGGCCCGCATCGTCGCGTCTGCGCGCCGCCCGTAGCGCGCGAGCCAGGCGGTGTGGAACGTCGCACTCTCCCTCCACTGGCGCCTGCGGATGAGCAGCTCGCCGAGGTCGAGCTCGCGCGCCGCGACGTGCGCGACCGGCGCCACGGCGGCGAGCGCGCGGAGGACGCGGGTGGCGGCCTCCGTGTCGTCGAGCGCGAGGCGGTAGTCGAGCGCGCGGTCGAGCCACGCGCGGGCGTCGTCGGGCGCGACGCCGGGCACCGCGGCGCGCTGTTCGAGCAGCGCGGCGGCTTCGTCGAAGCGGCCGGCGGCTTCGAGCGGGCGGACGTCGTCGGGCGACGGGGCGTCGACGGCGCGGGCGCCGGGGGCCCACGCCACGAGCGCGAGCAGACACGCGAGGGCGACCGGGCGCACGCGGCGAGCACAACGCCACGGCGCGGCGGTGTCAACGGGGGGGGCGGGAGGCGCGGGGGTGTCGACGGGAAGGGGCGTTGTTTTGCCTATCCGCCCCGCGGGCTCGACTCCCCGTCGGCTGCACACCGACTCCGAATCCGAGGGATGACGACGATCGCCGTCAGTTGGGCGGGGCGACGCTGGGGCGGGGCGCGATCGACGGCCGCGGCGCGGACTTCACCTCGGCGGACTTCACCTCGGCGGGCTTCGCGTCGGGCGCAGGCTTCGCGTCGGTGGCGGGCTTCGCGTCGGTCGCGGGCTTCGCATCCGCGGGCTTCGGGTCGGCGGGCTTCTCGTCGCCCTTGGCGGCGCCGCGGGCGTCGTCGGCCGACGCGCGGCGGGCCGACTCGCGCGCGTCGTCGATGGGCTTGAGCGCCTGGAGCACCGCCCGCACCGTCTCGGGCTGGTCGCGCCGCGCGTGGGCCAGCACCTGGAGCACGTAGTCGGTGATCGCCTGGTTGAGCGCGCGGAGCAGCTCGAGGAGGTTCACCTCCACCTCGGCCTCGCGGCTCGCGGTGATGCCGAGCACCTTGCCGAACTCCCCGTGCGCCCGCACCAGCTCGTCGACGAAGGACTCGCCCGCCACCGCGCACAGGTCGCCCATCCGGCCCTGCTCGCGCACGATGCGGAGCCGCGTGTCGAGCGTCGCCCACTGCGCCTGGAAGGGCAGCTTCACCACCTCCAGCCCGTCGGGCGCCAGGACGGCGTAGAGCGCCTCGGCCGCGCCCTGGAGACGGTAGCGGCCCGGCGCCAGCGTGGTGCCCAGGCGGACGCGCTCGACCACGCACGACCACGCCAGCGCGCACTCGCGCTGGGCGGGGCGGGAGTTCTCGGTGGTCTGCGTGATCTGCGCGCGCCAGCCGGCCTCGAGCGCCTCGCGGCACGCGCCCATCGCGTCGAGGCAGGCCGCGCAGCGCGGGCCGAAGGCGGGCGACGAGGCCGAGGCGAGCGAGAGCGCGACCGCGAGCGTCGAGGGGACGTCGGCCAGCGGGCGGGAGAGGTACTGGTTGAACGCGATCTCCATGGGCGTGGGCTCCGGGCGGCGAAGGGGTGTGGGGCGGGCGCGGCGCGCGACCTGCGCGACGCATCCGACCTCTTCAACGGAGCGGGCGCGGAGACCATGAGGGCGCGTCGAGCGGGCGCGCGGCGGGTGTCCGAGGCGACGTCCAGGGCGCGCACCGCGGGGGAGGACGTGGGGCGCTCACAGCCAGCGCACGGGCGTCGGGAGGGAGCGGTCGGTGGTGGTGCCGTCGCCGAGCTGGCCGTAGCTGTTGCCGCCCCAGCAGAGCGCCTGCCCGTCGGCGAGGACGGCGCACTGGTGAGCGAGCCCCACCGAGATGTGGACCGCGCGGGTGATGCCCGCGATGCGGGTCGGCCGCCGCCGGCACTCCAGCGTGCGATCGATCTCGAATCCGCAGGTTTCCCCAGCCGAGGGCCGGCCGTCACCGATGGCGCCAAGGCCCGCCTCCGAAGGGCCGTTGATGCCCCAGCACCAGACGGTGCCGTCGCGCTCGAGCGCGCAGGTCAGAAAGATGCCGGCGGCGATCTGGACGACGTCGGTGAGGTCGGGCACCTCGGTGGGCCGACGCACGCAGTCCCCCGGCCCGCGGCCGTCGGCGCCGCACTGGCCCCCGAGGTCGAAGTTGCCGCTCTCGCCGGCGGTGTTGCTGCCCCAGCACATCACGCGGCCGGTGGCGAGCAGCATGCACATGTGCATCTCGGAGCCGGCGACCTGGATGATGCCGGGGATGCGGTAGCGGCCCGGCTCGAAGTAGTGCGCGATGTGGGCGTAGCTGCCGGCGGCCACGCCGTCGACGAGGCGGTAGACCCCGTAGGTCGGGCTGGGGAGGATCTCGCCGGCGTAGGAGGTCTGGCGCTCCCACAGTTCATCGGAGCGCTGGTGCCACCACATCGCGCGGTCGGCCCGGACGTTGAAGCCCCCGTAGACGAAGCCCAGCACGTCGCCGATGGTCCCCATCCGCCGCGGCAGACGCCACTCCGCCCAGGTGCCACCGGGGCCGCCGTAGGAGGACAGCGTGCTGCGCCCCCAGCAGTAGATCGATCCGCCGCCCTCGGGCCCCGCCAACACGCACTGGCCTCCGATCTCACGCACGTCACGGACGCCGTCGATCCGCTGCGGCCGCAGACGACGGTCGCTCGGGTCGGCCGGCACCCCCGAAGGCTGCATCACGCTGTCCTGGTTGCTCCCCCAGAGCCACAGCGCACCGTCTTCCGCCGTCGCGAAGGTCATGCCGTCCGAGGCGAAGATGCGCCGCACCCGCACGTTCTCCGTGGCGTAGACCGCGGGCAGCGGAGCCAGAACGTCCCCGGCCAGGTCCGCGGCGATGTCGGGCGCGGCGTCCACGACAGCGTCCGCCGGTGCGTCGGTCTCGGCGCCCGGCGGCGTGTCCGTCAGTGCATCGACAGCAGCGTCGCGCATTGCGTCGATGCGGGCGTCGTCCCCGAGACGTGCGTCGACCACCCCGCCCGCTTCCTCACGAACGTCGAGCCGCAGCGACTCCTCGAACACATCGAGCGCACCGTCGCTGCGACCCGCTTCTTCATGCGCGTCGAGCGTCGAAGCCGCGTCTGCCCCGGCACGCCCGTCGGCCGCGTCGAGCGAGCCGTCGGCCCCCCCCATCGCCGTCTGCGGGTCGCAGCCGAGCGCGAGCAGGAGCGGCAGGACGAGAGGAGGGACGTGGCGCACGGTCAGCCCCGTACGATGGCGTTGAGGAGTTGGCGCCTCTGTTCGACGTCCTGAAGGGCCATCCCTGCGTAACCGTGCACCGCCACCATGCCCGCAGCCTCTCGAACCCCGAGGAAGCACCAGCCGAAGCCCGGGTTGGATCCCCCGTCACTCAGAAGCTGGATGCGCTCGTCCGTCGCTTGTGTGCGCTGCGACATGTCGCCGTTCCTCGGGATGGCGTTCCACCAGTTGATGTAGGCCGTCAGGTAGGGGAGGTCGAGCCCCACGAGGCGGTGCGGCCCCGCGATCGGGCGGTTCGGGAACGGCGCGTCATCCGCGAGGGTGCTCGAACCGCCGTCGAAGAGCCCCATGCCTACGTCACGGAGGTGACCAGCTTCCGCCGCGGCATCTCGAAGGGTGGGAAACGCATCCGACGCGCCGTCGGCGTGGGACAGCGCGAGGTACCGATGCACCTGGTTGCGCAACGAGCGCAGCCCGTTGACCCCGGGCCGGGGGATGATCCGATTCGCCGCCGCCTCGCGAATCGCGCGATCTTCGCCGGCGAGCATGAGGTCGACGCGCGGCACGCTCCCCTCCGTGTAGCCCGAGAGCACCGTCACCTGCCGCGCCGTCGGCCCCGTCGGCAGCGGCAGCGCGGGGTCGCTCCCGACGTTGCTCACCGACCCGCGCGTCTCGCTCGTCTCGCGCATCACGGTGCCGGCGACCACCGTCATCCTGCGCATCTGATACACGTCCGTGCGGCGGCGGCGGATCATCTCGAAAGCCTTCTGCACCGGCTCGTACCAGAGCCCGATCAGGAGCGTCAGCCCGAAGCCTCGCCGGAGCAGTTGCACCCGCCGCCGTGAAGGTTCATCGCCCGCGCTTCTCGCGTACGCGTCGTTGAGCAGCCGCCAGCACGCCAGCAGCCGGTTGCGCGCGCCGCCCCCCGACGGCGCCCCGAAGAAGCCGTCGAGCGTGGTGATCATCGCGCCGCGGCCGCCGTACCCGTCGCCGCACAGGCCCGACGCCGCCCCCGTGCGCAGCCGGCGGTCGGGGTACGGGCTGCCCTCCGGCGCCGTCGGGTCGTAGATCTTCCACCCGTCGCGCGTCGCCGCCCAGGCCTCCTCGCACAGGTCGATGAAGCCCTGCATCGGCCCGGCGGCGGCCCCGAAGGCGCTCGCGCAGAAGTCCCCGCGGAGTGCGCGGAGGTGGCCCGCCGCCTCGGCGACCCCAAGAGGCCCCGGGTCCCACAGCAGGCGGGGCAGCTCCCAGAGCATCGGGGCGTCGAAGCACCAGTTGGGCGTCGTCTCGCTGATGAAGCCGCGCAGGCGGTGGTGCCGTAGCCCGCGGCGGATCGCGCTCGACAGCCGCGCGGAGTACAGGTGCGGCCCGACGTAGCCCGCGCTGGTGATGTACTCGTAGAGCCCCGTCCGCTGCGCGACGCGCGACCACCGCTCGTGGTTGAACTGGTCGGGCGCGGCCAGCAGACGCCCGAGCGAGCCCTCCGTCGACGCCGGCAGCGCGGCCGACTCGTAGGGGCTCGCCGCGTCGGGGCGGTACTCCACCGTGTCGCGGATCCCCGTCATGTACGGCATCAGGTAGCGATGGCAGCGCTCGGTCATCTCCAGGTACCGCGGCGGGCTCATCGGCGGCGCCATGTACTGCGCGTAGGCGTGGAAGCCGAGCACGGGCGCCTCCTGGCGCGGCGGCAGCGTCTGCCGCGACGGGGGCGCCTTCCCCCCCGCGAGGGGGCGGCCGGCGTAGGCGTCGTCGAAGACGAACTCCAGCTCGACGCACACCGCGTTGAGCAGCGTCAGCACGCGCCGCGAGCGGGTGCGCGGGTACCCCTGCGACCAGACGACGCCGTACGCCGCGAGGTCGTCGAAGGTCAGCGCCGCGAAGGGGTTGTCCTCCCCGCGGCGCTCCCACTGGAACACCGCGCCCGCCCCGCGCATCCCGCCGGTCCCGCTGCGGAGCCAGGCGGTGCGCGCGTCGAGCGCCGCGTCGAGCTGCGCGCCCGCCGCCACGGCATCGAGGCCGGACTCCCGCTCCAGCGCGATCGAGGGCCGCGCGACGAGGCGCCCGTTGTACAGGGTGAGGTCGTTGCCCGGCCCGCCGTCGTCGTCGGCGCGGACGCAGGCGTCGCACTGGCACCAGGTGTCGAGGTCGCAGAAGGCGACCGAGTGGGTGAGGTCGCGGCCCCGGAGCCGGCGGCCGTGGGCGGAGACCATCACCTGCGTGGCGAGGTCGAGCGCGAGCGAGGCGCGGGCGTTGAGCGCCATCCCGAGGGCCGTGGGCTCGTACTCGAAGATGCACGGGTGCCAGTTGGGGAAGGTGAAGCGGTCGCC
>JAXLYI010000055.1:0-46380 GCA_046351555.1 Polyangiales bacterium | reverse complement strand
GTGACGAGGAGGGCGAGGAGGGCGGGCCGGAGGCCGGCGCGAGGGGGGCAAGAGGTCATGGGGTGTGCAGCTCCGTCCGATGGGCGCGTTTGGGCGATCCTAACGCAACCCGTCGTCAAAAGGCACGCGATGTGACGCTCTCGCCGAACCCCCGCGCCGAGGGGCACTTCAGCGCGCGGCGACGAGGCTGACGCCGTCGAGGTAGCCGCCGAGCCCGTCGGCCGCACCCACGTCGCGGAACTCCACCCGCAGCGACGCCCCCGTGGCGCGGACGGGGACGGAGAGGCGCATCCAGTGGGTGTCGGTGAGGCCGCGGCCCGACGCGCGGAGCGTCATCACGCGCTCGCCGTTGACGCGCACCTCGATGGCGTTGTTCTGCTCGGCGTCGACGCCGGGGCGCGGGGAGTAGAGGAAGCTGAGCTCGTACGAGGCGCCCGCGGTGACGGCGACGTCCTGGTAGATCGCGCTCGGCGACGCGGCGTCGAGCTCGACGAACTGCTCGCCCTCGCCCGGCGCCCCGGCGACCCGGCGCTGCACCTCGATGGCGTCGCCCGCGCTGCGCCGCCAGCCGGGCAGCTCGGGGAGGTGCTGGAAGCTGCCCGGGGCGATGGGCGCCTGCTCGAAGCCGCCGTTGACGATGAGCTCGGGGTTGGGCGCGGGCTGCGGGTCGGGGAAGGCGCAGTCGCAGACGGACATGCGCCCCTGCACCGTCGTCCGCCACTGCTGGTTCCAGGTGCCGCCGGCGCGGGCGCAGACGTTGGGGCAGGTGCGGGTGGCGTGGGCGTTGTTCCAGAGGGGACCCGCGTTGACGGGGCGCACCTCGGCGGCGACAGAAGCCGCGGCGAGGAGCGAGGCGCCGAAGGCGGCGAGGAGCGCGGTGGCGAAGGTGCGGGTCGAGGTCGTGTGCGTCATGGTGGCTTCTCCGTGGGGGTGGCGTGCGGCCCGTGATGGCCGCGGCGACGGAGGGAAGTGCAGCGCCCGTGCCCGACGGAATCGCCGGGAATTCAAGCGGGATTCGCGCGCTCTCGGGGCGCGAGCGCCCCGCGCTGGGGCGTCGGCGCCCCTGCACTCGACACGGCCGCGGCTTCGTGCGAAGCAGAGGCCCGACGGTCCCGCCGTGAACCTCTGGAAACGCTACCGCGCCGCCCTCCTGTGCGTCCTCGCGCTCGGCGTCCCGTTCTTCTTCCTGCGCACCACGACGCGCGACCCGAGCCGCCACGACGCGCTCGACCGCACGCTGCTCCCGCTCGTCAGCCTGCTGCAAGACCTCTTCATCAACCGCGTGGCCGAGGGCGCCGCGGACGTCTGGATGGACTACGTCTACCTGGTGCAGGTGCGCCGCGACAACGACCGCCTCCGCTCGGACAACGCGCGCCTCGCCGCCGACGCCGCCCGCTACCGCGCCGAGGCCGACGAGAACCGCCGCCTGCGCCGCCTGCTCCAGCTCCGCGCCGAGACGCCCGACGAGGTGTTCGCCGCGGAGGTGATCGCGAAGGACACGTCGCCCTTCTTCCGCGTCACGCGCCTCGCCATCACCGCCGCCGACCGCACGCGCATCCGCACGGGGATGCCGGTGCTCACCTACGACGGGCTGGTGGGGCAGGTGTCGCGCACCTTCGGCGACTACGCCGACGTGCTGCTGACGGTCGACTCGCGCAGCGCCGTCGACGTGATGATCGAGCGCACCGGCGCCCGCGGCATCGCGCGCGGCACCGGCGAGCGCGACCGCTACTCCGCCCGCGTCGAGTACCTCCAGCGCACCGACGACGTGCGCGTCGGCGACGCGGTGGTCACCTCGGGCCTCGGCTGCCGCTTCCCCGCGGGCTTCACCGTCGGGCGCGTGGCGGCGGTCACCCGGCGCGAGTTCGGGCTCTACCAGGAGGTGGAGCTCACGCCCTCGGTCAACTTCTCGCGGCTCACCGAGGTGCTGGTGATGGCGAGCGAGGCCGATCGGCCCACCTGCCGCCCCGGCGCCAACCCCGCCCCGCGCGGCCGCAACGCCGCGCGCCCGCAGCCCTCGAGCTGAACCCTCCGATGGCCAACGCGATCCTGCTCGCCACCGCGCTCGCGCTGCTCGTGCTCCAGGGCCTCGTCGCGTACGTCTCGCCGGCCGACTGGCTCGCGCCGGTGCTCATCCTGCCGGCGGTGCTCTACGTCGCGGTCGGGGAGTTCTCGCTGCCGCGCGGGGTGTCGCTGGCCTTCGTGATGGGGTACCTCGCCGACGTGTTCGGCGGGGCGTCGATGGGGCTCTGGACGTTCACCCTGGTGTCGATCTTCCTGCTGGTGCGGGTGGCGGGGCTCAAGCTCTTCCTCCACGGGGTGGTCTTCCAGGTGCTGCTCACGCTGGTGGCGGGCGTCTTCGCCGGCGTCGAGATGATGGCCCTGCTCCTGGTGTTCGACCGGCGCCCGCTCTCGGTGCTCGGCGCGCTCGCGATCGTCACGGGGCAGGCGTGCGTGACCGCGGCGCTGGCGCCGGCGATCTTCGCGCTCCTCGCGAGGCTGCCGGGCGGCGACGCGGGCGTGCAGCCGGAGGAGGCGGCCTGACGTGGAGCTCACCCCGAAGGCCGCCGTCACGGAGTTTCGCGAGCGCATCCGGTGGATGAACCTCGTCGCCGTGCTGGTGGTGTGCGCGCTCGTCGGGCGGCTCTTCTACGAGCAGGTGCTGCGGGCCGACCACTGGAGCCGCATCGCCAACGACAACGTGCTGCGGCGCATCGACCTGCCCACCACGCGCGGCATCATCCGCGACGCCCGCGGGCGCGTCATCGCCACCAACCGCCCGAGCTACAACGTCTACATCATCCCGGGCTTCTTCCGCATCGAGAACTACCCGCGCCTCGCGGAGTACCTCGGGCTCTCCCGCGACGAGCGCGACCGGCTCGAGGCCCGCATGCGCAGCGCCGAGGGGCCGCGGCGCTACCACCAGCTCCTCGCGCGCGCCGACATCGACCGCGAGGCCCTGGCGCTCATCGAGACGCACCGCGCCGACCTGCCGGGCGTGCAGGTGTTCGCGGTGCCCGTGCGCCAGTACCCCTTCGGCGAGCTGGCCTCGCACGCCGTCGGCTTCCTCAACGAGGTGAACGCCGACGACCTCCGCGCCTACCGCGACCGCGACTACCGCGCCGGCGAGCGCATCGGCCGCTCGGGGCTCGAGTCCGCCTGGGAGTCGATCCTCCGCGGGCGCCGCGGCTGGGTGCGCCTCGAGCACGACGTCCGCGGCGTGATGCTCTCGTCGCGCGAGTCGCTGCCCGAGCTCGCCCCCGAGCGACGTCAAGAGCCCGTGCCCGGCCGCGACCTCGTGCTCTCGCTCGACATGGAGCTCATGCGCTCGATCGACCGCGCCTTCCGCGGACGTCCGTCGGGCGCGGCGGCGGTGGTCGACGTCCGCACCGGCCGCGTGCTCGCGCTCTACTCGCGCCCCTCCATCGACCCCAACCTGCTCATCACCGGCATCCCGCCCTCCATCGCGCGCGAGATCGACGAGAACCCCTACCGCCCGCGCATCGATAAGACCATCTACGAGAGCTACTACCCGGGCTCGACCTTCAAGCCCGTCTCGGCGCTGGCGGGGCTCGAGGCGGGGCTCATCGATGATCGCACGCAGGTGTCGTGCAACGGGCGCCACGAGCTCGGGCGGCGCGTCTTCCGCTGCCAGCACAACCACGGCGTGGTGCAGCTCCGCCGCGCGCTCGTCGAGAGCTGCAACATCTACTTCTACACCCTGGCCGAGACCATCTCGATGGACCTGATCGCCCGCATGGCCAACGAGTTCGGCCTCGGGCACCGGACGGGCATCGGGATCAACCAGGAGACGCCGGGCTTCATCCCGACGCGCGCGTGGTACGTGCAGGAGTTCGGGCAGTTTCGAACGGGCTTCTCGCTCAACATGGCCATCGGGCAGGGCAACACGCGCGTGACGGTGCTCCAGATGGCGCTGATGTACGCGGCGCTGGCCAACGGCGGCACGCTCTTCGTCCCGCAGCTCGTCGAGCGCGTCGAGGGGCCCGACGGGCAGGTGATCCAGTCGTTTTCCCCGACGGTGCGGCGGCACGTGCAGATCGACAACGCCAACCTCGTCCGCATCAACACCGCCCTCGCGGGCGTCGTCGCCGACCGCGCCGGCACCGCGCACAACGCCGCCATCGAGGAGGTCACCATCGCGGGCAAGACGGGCACCGCGCAGGTGGCCCACTCCAGCCTCCCCTCGGGCGACCCGCGCCGCAACTGGTACGAGAACCGCGACCACGCCTGGTTCGCCGGCTTCGCGCCCGCCGACGCCCCGGAGATCGCCGTGGTGGTGCTGGTCGAGCACGGCGGCTCCGGCGGCCACGAGGCCGCGCCGCTCGTCTCGCAGATCGTCCGCGACTGGTTCACGCGCATCCGCTCGGGCGCGTCGACGGCGCCCGCACCGACGACGCCGGCGCGGCACTGACAGGGGGTTCGCGGGGGAGGGGAAGGGAGAGGGGAGCGCCTACTGGCGCGCGGCCGCGCAGCAGCGGAAGCCGATGCTGTAGTCGTGGTACGACGGGTCGTGCGCGGTGGTGACGTAGTTGCAGCCGTTGCCGTTGATGGCGGTGTCCATGTAGTACCCGCCGCGGAAGGTGCCCTCGCGGTCGGCCGTCCACTCGTGGAGGTTGCCGACCATGTCGTAGACGCCGTAGCCGTTGGAGCACTCGCGGTGCGCGCCCGTCAGCGCCACCGTGCCGGGGAGCTGGTTGATCTGCGGGTCGTTCATCTGCACGTGGCCCCAGAGGGCCTGGCTGGTGGCGCGGAAGAGCTGCACGACCGGGTGCCAGCGGTGGTTCTCGTTGCAGCGGTTGCGCTCGCGGCGCTCGCCGTAGCCGTAGGTGGTGTTCGAAGGGCCGCGGCAGGCGCGCACCCACTCGGTGTTCTCGCAGAGGCGCTTGCCCGACGCGGCGCACGCGGCGGCGGCCTGGCGCTGCGAGACGTAGCCCTGCGGCACCACGTCATGCGCGCTCACCGCCCGCACCCGCACGCGCTCGGGCGTCAGGTACGGCGACCAGGGCTCGTCGCGCCCGTCGTCCGTGCGCCGCAGCGACGCCTCGTACTTGTCGATGCAGTAGCCCGCCGCGCCGTTGGCGCCCGGGATCAGCGCCATGCCCGGCCCGCACGGCATCACCTGCGAGCGCACCGGCGCCGCGAAACCCGTCACCAGAAGCGCCGCGGCCCCCACCGCAGCGGCCCAGGGCATCGCACCATTCAGCTTCTTCATCCTCAAGGGCCCGTGTCCTTCGTGTCGCCGAGCGACGTGGGGTGGAGCGGGGGACGCGAGGTGGGGGACTGCTGACCACCTCGTCGGAGCGCAAGCGAAGCGAAAGGTCGTGCTCGGCCTACCTAACAATGATCGCCGCGCAGGGGAAGGCGGAAACGCCCTTGACACGCCGAGCAAATGACGATTTTCGCGCGCCGCGCTGCGGGTGCACTCGCGGGTTGCACCGCGTGCCCGAGCCTCGCACACTGCGCGCGCCTCTATGGAAACGCTCTTCCGCGGCGGTTTGGTCGTCACGTGCGACGCGCGCGACAACGTGTACGAGGGCGACGTGCTGGTGGCCGACGGCAGGCTGCGCGCGCTCGGCCCCGACGCCGCTGCGCACGCATCGCACAGGCCCCTGCGGGTGATCGACGCGCGCGGCTGCGCGGTGATGCCGGGGCTCGTGCAGGCGCACGTGCACCTCTGCCAGGCGCTCTTCCGCGGCTCAGCGGACGACCTCCCGCTGCTCGCGTGGCTGCGCGAGCGCATCTGGCCGCTCGAGGCCGCGCACGACCCCGACTCGCTGCGCGCGAGCGCCGACCTCGGGCTCGCGGAGCTGCTGCGCGGCGGCACGACGACGGTGCTCGACATGGGCACGGTGCGCCACCACGAGGCGGTGTTCGAAGCGCTGCGCGACGCGGGCATCCGGGCCTTCTCGGGCAAGGCGATGATGGACGCGGGCGACGGCGTGCCCGACGGCCTGCGCGAGACCACCGCGGAGAGCCTCACCGCCTCCGAGCGCCTCTGCCTGCAATGGAATGGCGCCGCCGGCGGACGTCTCCGCTACGCCTTCGCGCCGCGCTTCGTGCTGTCGTGCACCGAGGGGCTGCTGCGCGAGACGGCGGTGACGGCGCGCCGGCTCGGGGCGCTGCTCCACACGCACGCGTCGGAGCACCCGGGCGAGCGCGACGCGGTGCGGGCGGCGCTCGGTGAGGACGACGTCGACGCGCTCGCGCGCTGGGGCGTGGCGGGCCCCGACACGGTGCTGGCCCACTGCGTCCAGGTGACGGCCGCGCAGCGCGCTTCGATGGCGGCCGCGGGCACGCGCGTGGCGCACTGCCCGAGCGCGAACCTCAAGCTCGGGTCGGGCGTGGCCGACGTGCCGGCGCTGCTCGCGGCGGGCGTGGTGGTGGGCCTCGGGGCCGACGGCGCGCCCTGCAACAACAACCTCGACGGGTGGACGGAGATGCGCCTCGCGGGGCTGCTGGCGAAGCGCAACGACGCGACCACGGCGCTGCCGGCGCGCGAGGTGGTGCGGCTCGCCACGGTCGGCGGCGCGCGGGCGCTGGGCGTCGACGGCGAGGTGGGCTCGCTCGAGGTGGGCAAGCGGGCCGACGTGATCGTGGTCGACCTCACGGGCGTGCACATGGAGCCCGGCGGCGACGTGCACTCGCGGCTGGCGTACGCGGCGCAGTCGCGCGACGTGCGGCACGTGATGGTCGACGGGCGCCTCGTGGTGCGCGACCGCGAGGTGCTCACGGTGGACGTCGAGCGGGCGGCGGCGACGGCGCGCGCGGAGCTGAAGAAGGTGCGGGCCCGCGCGGGGCTGTGAGCGCGGCGGTTACGGGTGGACGTTGGCCCAGGGGGATCCGTCGTTGGCCCAGGCGGTGACCCAGTCGAGGAGCGACGCGCCGCCGGGGCCGCGCAGGGTGTCGAAGCCGCCGACCATCGTGTGGTTGTTGCCGGTGACGACGAAGTAGCGGAAGTTGGGGGCGGGGTCGAAGGCGGTGCGCAGCAGGTCGTTGAGGGACGTTTCGAACTGCTCGCCGGTCAGCCCGAAGTAGGTGCTGATGGTGCGGTCTTGCGTGTACGAGAGGAGCCCCATGCGGTTGGGCGGCGGGAAGCGCGTGCGGTAGTACGGGATGAGCGCGGCGAGGTCGTCGGCGCAGCGGGCGCAGCCGGAGGGGAACTGGAGGTTCCACGCGGCCTTCATCTGGCCGTAGCGGGCGGCGGGCGGGGCGATGGGCGGCCCCGAGTCGTCGAGCAGGTCGACGCGGGCCATGGGGAAGGCGCGGGCGACGCGGTCCCAGTGGATGCCGGCGCCGTAGCCGCCGGCGCTCGAGCCCATCAGCCACACGCGATCCGCCATCGGGAACGACCGCGACAGCCGCGCGAGGAACGACTCCATGTTGCGCGCGCCGACGTGGTACGTGGTGCGCGACTGCCCGCCGACGGTGTGCGTGGCGACGTTGTTGCCGCCGTGGATGTCGCCGGTGCAGTACGGCACGAACACGAAGGTGGCGTCGCGGAAGGGGTTGCGCATGTCCGCGCGGTTGAAGATGAAGACGCTGTTGAGGCCCGCGGACTCGCTGCGGAAGTTGCTCTCGCCGTAGCCCGAGCTGAGGTTGGCGGCGGTGTTGAGCAGGTAGCAGGTGAGCCCGTCCCAGCACCCGCCGCCGCCCATGAGGAACATCAGGATCCGGTTGGAGCGCGTCGAGCGGTTGACGCCGATGCCGGTGGGCGCGCCGTTGCCGCAGGCAGAGTCGGGGAAGGGGACCCACGTCCACGCGTCCACGGGCGTCTCGATGGGCGCCGTGACGGGGGCCGCGTCGGGCGTCCAGGGGTTGAAGGCGGGGCCGTCGGGCGCGACGTCTTCCGCGGGCGCGACGTCGTCGGGGGCGGTGGCGTCGGGGGCGGTGACGTCGAGCGCGGCGTCGGGGGCGGCGCCGTCGGGGGGCGCGGCGTCGGCCGCGGGCGCGTCGCCGGTGGCGCCGTCGGGGGGCGGGACCATCGTGGTGGTTCCGCCGCACGCGGCGAGTGAGAGGAGGAGGGGGAGCGCGATGCGGCGGGTCATGGCGCGCGACCGTACCACTGCGCACCGCGCGCGCGAATGTGGAACACGGTGCTACGGCGTCAGCCCGATGCGTCGGACCTCGCCCGCGCTCACCGTGACCGTCCGCGTCACTTCGACGTTGCCTTCGTTGACGAAGCGCGCCCGCACCCGATGCTCCCCCGCGTCCACCGTGAACTCGTGCGGCGCACCCACGGCGGGGCCATCGTCCACCGACACGAGCGCGTAGGGGAGCGTCGACACCCGCAGCGTCGCCTGCGCGGGCGCCGCGGGCATCGTCGGCGCCACCGACGCATCCGCCGCCACCGTCGTCGTGCGCAGCGCTTCACGTTGGCCGCGCCGCCCGGGGATGCGCGTCGGCGTCGCCACCGGCGCCTCGGGCTGCTCGGGCGTCTCCGGCGGCGCGTGCACCTCCGGCGCTTCGGGCGTCACCTCCGGCGTGCGCTCGGGCGTCGGCGTCGCCACCGCCGTCACCGGCCGCACGCCCGCCTCGGTCACGCCCGCACGCGTTGCCCCACCGCGCGTCCGCTGCGCCCCAGCCATCACGCCGGCCACCACCAGCGCGGCCGCGGCGGCGAGCGCGGGCTTGCGTAACGTCCGTGGGGGCGCCGGCCGCGGGGCCTCCGTCGTCGGCGCCGGCACCGCCCGCGGAGCCTCCTGCGCCGGCGCGCGCGTCGTTTCTTTCGCCGCCGCGGGGGGCGCCGCGGGGAGTGAGACGCGGTCGTTGTCCGCGCGCTCCGCCGCGAGCAGGCCCGCGAGCGCGGAGGTCACCCGCGCGCGGCCGCGTTCGATCGCGTCGACGCGTCGGCCGAGCGCCGCGCCGCCGCGGGCCAGCGTCGGCACGGCCTCCAGGAGCGCCTCGGCCAGCGCGTCCATGGTCGGGTGGCGCTCGTCGGGGTCGCGACGCGTCGCGCGCGCCGCGACCGCGCGGAGCCCGTCGGCGCCGGCGGGGTCGGTCACGTCGAGCAGCTCCTCGAGCACGCGGCCGACGCCGTACACGTCGGTGGCGGGTCCCACGGCGCGGCCTTCGAGCTGTTCGGGCGCGATGTAGCGGAGGTTGCCAACCACCACGCCGGTGGTGGTGCGGGTGCTCCGGTCGACGGCCCACGCGATGCCGAAGTCGGCGACCTTCACCTCGCCGTGGCGCGAGAGGAGGAGGTTCTGCGGGGAGAGGTCGCGGTGGAGGACGGGGGCGGGCTCGCCGAGCGCGTCGCGGAGGCCGTGGGCCGCGGCCATCCCGCGCGCGGCCTCGTGGGCCACCCAGGCGAGCTCGTCGGCGGTGAGGCGGTCGGTGCTCGCGCGCAGCGACTCGAGGAGCACGTGGGCGTCGACGCCGTCGACGTGCTCGAGGGCGAGCCAGGGGCCGTGCGCGTCGGCGCCCGCGTCGAGCAGGCGGACGACGTTGGCGTGGCCCACGCGGGCGAGGGCGCGGGCCTCGTCGGCGAAGCGCTCGAGCGCGCGGGAAGCGTCGCCGGCGTCGGCGCGCGGGCGCTTCACCACCACGCGCTGCGTGAGCCCCCCGCCGAGCTCGCGGTCGGCCAGGAACACCACCCCCATGCCCCCCTCGCCGAGCGCGCGGACGAAGCGCATCCGCGGCGGCGCGGGGGTCTCGGTGGCGCGGGCGTCGGGCGCGGCGGGCATCGCGTCAGGTGCAGTCGAGCCGCCACGTCCCCGCCGCGGCGCGGGCGCCGTTGACGGTGAGGACCCAGCGCGCGGTGGCGAGGCCGTTGTACGACGCCCGCAGCGAGCGGGCGCCGTCGAGGCTGGTGAGCACCACCACGTCCATCGCGGCCCGCGGGCACTGGCGCGCGCAGCGCTGGTAGCCGTCGACCTCCAGCGCGTAGCCCGACGCGCCGCCGTCGGCCTCCGTCGTGGTGACGCGGCGGCCGCCGGAGTGGGCGTAGCAGTTGCTGAGGACGTTCCAGGTGGTGACGGCCTCGCGGGTGAGGGTGGAGTCGACGTGGCGGCCGAGGCCCCCGGTGTACACGAGGTGGCTCTGCGAGATGCGCACCTCGCGGAGCGCGGACGCGAGCCGCAGGACGGCCGTCGCCTCGAGCAGCTCCACGGTCGCCGGGCCCACTTTCACGTCGCGCGCCGACACCTGCACCTGCACCCCGCCCGTGGCCGGCGCGAAGGTGTACGAGACCGTCCCCGTCACCGCGCGTAGCTCGCCCGCGCCCGTGCAGCGGCGGAGTTGGGCCACCACCCGCCGCTCCGGCTCGTCGACCTGGAGCGTCGCGCACGGGCCCCAGAAGGCCTGGAGCTGGTCGCGCGCGCGGAGGAGCCCGCGGCGCGCGGCGGGCAGGTCGGGGGCGGGCTCGTCGGCCGCCCGCAGCACCGTCAGCAGGAACGACGACTCGGTGACCGCGGCGTCGATCGCGTCGCTGGTGAGCTCGGCCTCGGCCACCTCCGCCGCGGGCTCCGCGGGCCCGCAGGCGGCAGGCGCCAGGGCAACGAGCGCGAGGGCGGCGAGGGGGAGGCGCATGGCGACGGAGGGAACATCCAGAATCGTGCCGGAGCGCGCGGCGCTTGTCACGCCCGCGACGCGCCCGTGCGCAGGCTTCGTGGCGGTGGCGTCCGCGCGCGACACCTGTCGACGCGAGTCCTCGCCCGCGCGCAACCCTGTGGCGCGGGCGCGCGGGGAGGGGGTACAAGTTGCGCGGCGTGACCCCCTCACCCCTGCATGACCGTCGTTGGGCGGCGGCGTTCGCGCTGGCGGCGGGGGCCTGCGCCGAGCCGCGCAAGCTCACGCTCCGCATCGCGCAGGCGGCGGCGCTCGGGCCCGTCGACGCGTCGGCGCCCGATGGGGCGGTGCCCTGGTGCGCGCCGCTCGAGGGGACGCCCGACCGCGCCCGCGCCTACCAGATGCTCTACAGCCCGCAGCCGCGGCGGCTCTGCGTCGCCTTCGTCGCGCACCCCGACGGCGACCAGCGCGAGCTCCTCCAGGCCCGCGCGGTGCGTACGCAGCGCCTCAGCGACCGCGTGTCGACGCCGTGCCTGGGCGCGCTCGGCACACCCCTCGCGGCCGCGCTCGACGACGGGGTCGACTACCTCGCCAACGTCGTGGTGATCGACCTCGACCGCCCCGAGTCCGACTACCTCCTCACGCGCCGCGCGGTGCCCGCGGGGGACGACGCGCGCGAGGGGTCGTGGTGCCTCGACGCCTTCCGCTGCGACCGGCTCTTCCCGTGGGTGCACGACGAGGTCGTCCGGCGCTGCGCGGCGGCGCCCGAGGCGCCCGGGGGCGTGTGCAACCTCCGCCAGGAGTCGCCCGACGTGTGCGCCGCCACGGGGCCCACCCGATGAGCCGCGCGGCCGCCCTCGCGCTCGCCCTCGCGCTCGTGCACGTCCCCGCGGTCGCGCGCGCCGACGACCGCGTTCTCTTCCTGCGCGAGCAGGGGGCCGCCGCCCAGCCGCCGCCGGGCACCACGCTGCTCCCCTCGCCGCCGCCGCCGCCGCCGCGCCACGCCGACGCCGCCCGCGCCGCGCTCGCCGCCGCGCGCGAGCGCTTCCTCGCGTCGGCCTTCCGCGAGGCCGCCACGGGGCTCCACGCCGCCGCCGCGGACACGGTGGAGCACCTCGTCGTCGACGACAGGCAGCTCGCCGTCGAGCTCCTCCACTGGGCCGCGGCGTGCTCGCTGCTCGCGGGCGACCGTGACGTGGCCCGCGACGACCTCCGCCGCGCGCTCGTCATCGCGCCCCACGCGCGCCCGCCGGGGCTCTTCCCGCCCGAGGTCGAGGCGTTCTTCGAAGAGGTCCGCGCGGCCGCGGTGGTCGCGACGCCAGCGGTGTTCGTCGTGCGGAGCGTGCCGGCGGGGGCGCGCGTCGAGGTCGACGGCCGCGACGAGGGCGTGACGCCCGTCACCGTGCGGCTCGCGCCGGGGCTCCACGCGCTGCGCCTCGAGCGCCTGGGGTACCGCGCGTGGGTGGGCCCGCTGCGCGTCGAGGGCCTCGCGATGCCCGACCCGCAGATCGTGCTGACGGAGGCCCGCGGCGACGAGCTCCGCGCGCAGGTGGCGCGCCCCGACGGGCTCCTCCAGGCGCCCGACGAGGCCACGCTGGCGCGCATCCGCGTGGAGTACCAGGTCGACCGCGTGATGGTGGCGCTGCGCGACGGGACCACGCGCGAGTACCCGCCGCCGCGGCCCGTGGTGTGGCCCTACGTCGTCGCGGGCGGCGCCGCCGCGGCGGTGGCCGTCGGGGTGGGGCTGTGGTTCCTGTTTCGCCCGCCCCCCGAGGTGCAGATCATCTCGGGCGGGTAGGGAAGTGGCGCCGCCGGGGGCGGTCATGTATGAGCCGTCCCCGCCCATGGTCCAGCCCCGGCGATCTCGCGCGCAGCTCCTGGCGTTTCGCGCCGTCGCGGTGCTGAGCGTCGTGGCCGCGGTCGCGACGGGGGCCCTCATGGCGCTCGCCCGCGCGCCCGACCCGCGCGTCGCCGCGCTGCGTGCCGCCCGTCCCCGCACCGCGCGCAGGCACCGCCCGCGGGTGATCGTCGCGCAGACCGACGGGGGGCGCGTGGAGCCGGTGGCGACGGTGATCCCGCCCGACGACGAGGTCGCGTGGCCGCCGCCGCTGCTCAACCCCGAGGCTCACCTGCGCGCCGCGTGGGACCTCTCCATGGGCCGCCCGGGGGCGCGCGAGGTCCTCTTCTCCTTCGACGACGGGCCGTTGCCGGGCACCACCGACCGCCTGCTCACCATCCTCGCGCGCGCGGAAATTCACGCGGTGTTCTTCGTGTGCGGGTGGCGATTGGAGGCCGACGAGCCGCTGCGGTCGCGGTCGCGGAAGATCCTCCAGGACATCGCCGCGGCGGGGCACGTGGTCGGCAACCACACGGTTCACCACCGCGTGCTCCCGTCGCTCACGCCGGAGCAGGTCGCGTACGAGATCGACCACAACGCCGACCTCATCCACGAGGTGCTCGGCGAGCGCCCGCACCTCTTCCGACCGCCCTACGGCGCGTACAACGAGACCGTCCGGCAGCACACCGTCTCGCTCCACAACGAGCTCTGGCTCTGGTCGATCGACCCGCACGACTACCTCGTGGTGGGCGACTCCGACGCGGTGGCGCAGCGGGTGATCCTCGGCATCGCCAACCACGCCGGCGGCACCGTGCTCCTGCACGACACGCACGCCTGGAGCGTCAACGCGGTGCCGAAGATCCTCCGCTGGATCGGCGACACCAACCGCGAGCGCTCGGAGCAGAACCGCCCGCTCTACGAGATCATGGACGCGCCGCGCTACCTGGAGGGCGCGCGCGCGCGGCTGCCGCAGATCCGCGCGGCCGAGGCCGCCGCGCAGCCGGTGGGGCGACGGCGCGACGACGGGGGCACCGCGCCGGAGCCGGAGACGCTGGGCGACCCGCGGATGGGCGGCGACGACGCGGGGAGCGACGCGGGCGCGGCGACGACGGGGAGCGACGCGGGCGCGGCGGCGGGCCCGGACGCGTCGAGCGGCGCGACGGGCGCGGACGCGGGCGCGGTGGGGTGAGCGTCGAGTTCGGGTAGCCCGCCGCGGCGAGCGGGGCTGAGCGCGTGCATGAGGTCGTGTGCGCCTCGCTGGACGCGGGCTGCGGGCGACCGCGGGCGGCGCGGACGTAGGGCTACGCGAGCCGGCGGATGTTGCCGAACGCGCGGTAGAAGCCGCCGTCGCCCGACTCGCGCACCTCGTCGACGACGAACTTCGCGCCCTCCTCGCGGATGTCGCGCGGAAACTGGCAGTGGCGCTTCTTGTCGTAGCCCGGCGACGTCACGCGCACGCGCAGCTTGCCGCCGTCCTTGAAGCACTCCACCACCACGCCGCCCTTGCGGTCGGTGGTGGTCTCCAGCGCGGTCGTGCGGGACTCCTTCACGGCCGGCGCGGCGATGCTCCGCGCGGAGGGCAGCGCGCCCTTCTGCGCCGCCGCGATGGCCGCCTCGCCCGCGTCGATCTCCGCGAACGACCCGTCGCCCGTCACCACGTAGAGCCGCCCGTCGAGGTACTGCATCGAGAGGGCGGGGCCGCAGCCGGTGGCGAGCTTCCAGCGCCGCTCGCCCTTGGCGTCGAAGCAGTAGATGTTCTCCGCGCCGTCCTCGGCGAAGACGTACTTGCCGCCGGGCGACGCCGCGCACGAGGGCACGCCGCCGTCGCAGCGGTACGTCATGCGGAGCTTGCCGTCCTTCTTGGCGAGCTCGACCACCGTGTCGTCGGAGGTCGCGGCGTACACCCGGTCGTCGTCCTGCCAGCCGAAGAGCACGGAGCCGCCCACGTCCTTGCTCCACCGCGCCTTGCCCTTCCAGTCGTAGGCCGTCACGCCCTCCGAGTGGCCGTGGTAGACGCCCGCGTCGTCGCAGCGGACCATCCAGCCCGTGTCCCCCTTGCTCTTCTTACGCCAGAGGGCCTCGCCCTCGTGGTCGAGCGCGGTCACGTAGCCGTCGTTGTCGGACACCACCAGCGTGCCGCCGTGGATGTCCATCCACAGGAGGTCGGTGCCCGCGCTGACGGTGTACGCGAGGCGCGGGATCGCGCCGGTGAGGTCGTACACGTTGCCGTCGTCGCAGCCCGCGTAGCGCCAAGGGCCGTCGGCGATGATGCACTCCACCCCCTGAGGGAACTTGTACATCGCCGCGACCGCGCCCGCCCGGTCGAGCGCGTACACCTGGCCCTCCTGGTTGCCCATCCAGCAGAGCGCCTCGTCGACGAAGATCCCGTACGCGCGGCCCTTCGTCTTGAAGCGCCAGAGCACCGGCGCCTTGTGCTTCACCGTGCTCGCCTTCGAGACGTAGTCGCCGCGGCGCACGACGGCCCGCTTCGCCCGCCCGCCCGCCACCGCGGGCGCGTAGCCCTTCGCGGACTTCTCCTTCACCTTCTTGTCGGCGAAGGCCTTCGCCTCCGCGGGGCTCGCGCACTTCGTCTCCTGCGACGCCCCCTCGTCGCCGATGCGCCCGTACCGCACCGTCACCTTCGACCCCTTGACCGTCACCTCGTAGAACTTGTGCGCCCCGCCGCCCTCCTCCGAGAGCTCGAGGTACGTCTTCTGCTCCGTCGTCGCCATCGCCCGCTGCCTCCTTCGGGCGCGAGCGTACGCGCGGCGCGCGGCCGCCGAGAAGCGCCTTCCGCGGGGGCGTGTCGGCCCCCCGGACCGCGCCGCTCCCCGCGGGGCCCGCCGACGACGGCCCGACCCGCCGGGCGGCCGAGCAGCGCGTTGAGCAGCGCGATGAGCACGTCCTTGTGCTCCTCGCTGCCGGCTACTTGTCGTCGCCCTTGGGCTCGGCGTCCTTCTCGTCGGGCTCCTCGTCCGCGGCCGCCTTGCGCCCGCTCGTGGCGCGCGCCTGGAGCGCCGGCACGCGGCGCCCGAAGTCCTCGCCGTACACCTTGAAGCCCGCGGCGCGCGCGTGCTTGTGGCGGCGGACGATCTCCGTCCAGAAGCGGTCGCGCAGCGCCTCGGCCTCCGACGCCACCGCCGGCGCCGCCCGCGCGCCGTCGGGCGACACGTTGCGGAGGATCCACTCGCCGAGCGCCTCCATCGCCGTCAGGCGCGCCTCGGTGAGCGGGTGCTTCCCCGCGAGCGCCGCGCCGTGCTCGCGCACCAGGCAGGCGATGGCGATGCCGTCGCGGGCCATGTCGATCACGCCGTTGCCCGCCTCGATCGCCTCCACCTCGGCGAGCGGCGGCGTCCCCTCCAACTGCGCGAGGCCGCGGAGGATGAGGAGCGCGGGGCCGCGCAGGGCCTGGAGTTCGGCGCGCTTCGACGCCACCTCCTCGCCGGTGGCGGGCGCGGCGGAGACGCGGTCGGTGGCGAAGACGAAGCCCTCGCCGAGCGCCTCGAGTTCGAAGACCTCGTCCCACGGGACGGTGGGGTCGCGGCGGAGGGCGGCCTCGTGGGGGAGGAGGTTCCGCACGCCGGTGCGGAGGTTGTCGAGCACGAGGACGGGGTCGCCGGCCGCGCGCACCACGTCGCGCGCCTCCAGCGCCCGCGCCACCGCGAGGAAGCGCTGGTACTGCGCCGCGAACGACGTCCGCCGCTCGCCCGCGTCGTTGGCGACGCCCGCCTTTTCGGTCGCGTCGTTGGCGGCCCCCGCGTCGTCGGCGCGCGCCTCGTCCTTCCGCTTCTTCATCGTCGAACCGCTCATGGCTTCGGTCTCCTCCGGTGGGTTGAACGCGTGGCGCCCGTCGCGCGCCACGTCGGCCATTGCGCCACGCCACGGAGGTCGCGCGAAAGCCCGGAATCGCCCGCGTGTTCGAGCCTCGGACGGCGCGCGGACGATTTCATGCGGCGGCGTGCTCCGGGAGGGGCCCGACGTGGCCGGAGACGAACGCACGAGTTCGCCCGCGGGGGCTCCGGAGGTCGGCGCCGAACGCGCGCGTTCACCCGCGAGGTCTCGGAAGGGCGCCGACGAACGCACGCGTTCGGTTTCCTGGCGGTTGGCAACGAGAACCGCGCTCCGGGGTGCGTTGGCGGGCGCGCGAGGGGTCGAAAGCGGTCGCGCGACTCCGGTTCGAGGGCCCCGGGAGCTTCGAACCGAACGCGGGAGTTCGTCCGCGCTGACTCTCGTCAGACCGGGGGAACGCGGGAGTTCGGTCGAGGGGGCATCGGGCGTCCAACGCGCGTCCCCGCCGACACCCGCCGGCGGGGAGTTCACGCGTTGTGCGAATGCGGGAGGGGGTGTGGGGACGCCGGTTGAATGGAGCGCGGGGAAACTGTGGTGGAATGCGCGGGCGCTTCGAGGTCGACGCCGACGTCGGCGAGGGCGTCGTGCCGGACGTCGCGGCGCAGGCGTTCTCGCTGTCGCTCCGGGAGTGGGATCGCAGATACTCACCCGCCCCATGCGACTCCCTCTCGCCTTCTTGCTCGCCGCGGTCGTGGGCGCGTCCTGCGCGCAGCCACAGTGCACCGTGAACACCGACTGCGGTGACCGCTCGCGCTGCTCGCTCAACCGCTGCGTGAGCGACTGCCGCGCTGACCGCGACTGCCCCGGCGGTCAAACCTGCAACCTCAACGGCGAGTGCCTGGCGCCGCCCGCCGATGCACAACCCGTCGGCGACGAGCCAGCCCTCGACGTCGCCCTTGACGCCCCCGCGGACCTCGGCCCGGACGCGCCCGACCCGCGCATCGACGTCGCGCAGGAGATCAGCGCGGAGGTCGGAGCCGACGCGCCCCCGGAGGCGACCGCGGACGCCGCGCCCGGCTTCGACGCGGAGGCAGCCGTGGTGCCCGACGCGCCCCAGGACATCGCGCCGGACGCGCCCCAGGACATCGCGCCGGACGCGCCCCAGGACATCGCGCCGGACGCGCCCCAGGACCTTGCCCCCGACCTCGCGCCGGATGTGCCTCAGGACATCGCGCCGGACATCGCGTCGGACATCGCGCTGGAGGCCTCGACCGACGCAGCCGACGACATCGCCGCGGACGTCGACGTCCCCTGCGCGACGGGGGCGACGCGGGCCTGCTACACCGGCCCCGCGGGCACGCAGGACGTCGGCCGCTGCCGCGGCGGCGCGCAGACCTGCGACGCCGCGGGGCGGTGGTCGGGCTGTCTCGCGGAGGTTCTCCCGACGGCGGAGTCGTGCAACGGCTCGGACGACGACTGCGATGGGATGACCGACGAAGACCTGGGGGCGAGCGCGTGTCGGCTCGCGGGCGCGACGGCCGCGTGCCGCGCGGGCGCCTGCGCCGTCGTGGCCTGCGACGCGAACCTCGCCGACTGCGACCGCACCCCGGCCAACGGATGCGAGGTCGACCTGCGGGGCGACGCCTCCCACTGCGGGGCCTGCGGGCGCGCCTGCGCCGCGGGGCAGGTGTGCGGCGCCGGGCGCTGCGTGAGCGCGGCGGCGCTCCCACTGGCGGTGGGCGGCCGGCACGCCTGCGCCGTGCTCGACGGCGGCCGGCTCGCGTGCTGGGGCGTCGCCGGGGTCTACCCCCCGGGGATCGCCAACGCGGGCCCGCGCCAGGCGGACGGCCTCGCGGACGTCGCCGACGTCGAACTCGGGCTGGCCCACTCGTGCGTCGTCCGAGGGGCGGGCGAGGTGTGGTGCTGGGGCGACAACGCGTCGGGTCAGCTCGGCGACGGGACCACGGGGTTCCGCAACGAGCGCGCGCCGGTGCCCGGCCTCACCGACGCGACGCAGCTCGCCGCGGGTGGCGCCCACACCTGCGCCCTGCGCCGCGACGGCCGCGTCTCGTGCTGGGGCGCCAACGCGGCGGGCCAACTCGGCGACGGCACGACGACCGCGCGCCTCGCCCCGGTCCCCGTGGTCGCGGGCCTCGCGGAGGTGACGCGCGTGGTCGCGGGGGCGTCGCACACCTGCGCGCTCCGCCGTGACGGGGCCGTGCTGTGCTGGGGTGCCAACGCGTCGGGGCAGCTCGGCGACGGGTCCACGGCCTCGCGCGCCGTGCCCGCGCCGGTGCCCGGCCTGGGCGGGGTGGTGCACCTCGCGGCGGGCGACGCGCACACCTGCGCGGTCCGCTCGGACGGCGCCGTGTGGTGCTGGGGCGACAACGCGTCGGGGCAGCTCGGCGACGGGACGCTCGCGCGGCGCACCTCGCCCGTGGCGGTCCCCTCCCTCACCGGCGCCGCGCAGGTCGAGGCGGGCACCGGCCACACCTGCGCGCGGCGCGGCGACGGGGCCGTGCTGTGCTGGGGCGCCAACTCCGAAGGGCAGCTCGGCGACGGGACGACGGGCCCCGCCCGTCCGACGCCCGGCCCGGCGACGGGCCTCGCGGACGTCGAGCGCCTCGCCGTCGGAGGCCTCTCCGCGTGCGCGCGGCGCCGCGGGGGCGCGGTGGCCTGCTGGGGTCAAAACCTCCTGGGGCAGGTCGGCGACGGCAGCGCCGCAACGACGCACGCGCTCCCCGACCGGGCGGTGTTCGGGCTCGAAGGGCCCGACGTTTGCGCGGGCGCGAGCTGCGACCTACCGCTCGCCGCGGGCGGCGCCTCCACCTGCGCGCTCCGCCCCGGCGGCACGCTCGCCTGCTGGGGCGCCAACTCCTCAGGGCAGCTCGGCGACGGCACCCTGCTCAACCGCATGGGGCCGGGGGGGTTCCCCGCGCTGGCGGGCGTGGCGGGCGCGGCGGTGGGGGACACGCACGGCTGCGCGGTGCTGCGAACCGGCGTGGCGCGCTGCTGGGGCAACAACGTCGCGGGCGCGCTCGGCGACGGCACGACGACCCGGCGGCTATCGCCGGTGGACGTCGTCGGGCTCTCCGACGTCGCGGCGGTCGACGTCGCCAACGGCTACAGCTGCGCGATCCAGCGCGGCGGCGGCGCCTTCTGCTGGGGTCGCAACGGCGACGGGCTGCTCGGCGACGGCAGCGCGGTGACGTCGCGCCCCTCCCCGGGTCCCGTCGGCGGCGCGACGCCCGTCCGCGACGCTGTCGCGATCGCGACCGGGCCGTACTCGGCCTGCGTCATCCGCGCGGGCGGGGCGCTCTGGTGCTGGGGCAGCAACAGCAACGGGCTCATCGGGGACGGCACCCTCGTCGCCCGCCCGACGCCGACGCAGGTGCGCGACCCGGCCGGGACGGCGCCCCTCACGGGGGTGACGCACGTATGCTCGGGGGGCCTCCACGCCTGCGCGGTTCGCGCGGGCTCGGTGCTCTGTTGGGGCGACAACATCTACGGCCAGCTCGGCGACGGCACCACGGCGGATCGCGTCCTGCCCGTCCCCGTGCGCTCGCTCACCGACGTGGCGGCGGTCACCTGCGGGGGGGTGCACACCTGCGCGATTCGCACCGACGGCACCATCTGGTGCTGGGGCCACAACGGCTACGGGCAGCTCGGCGACGGCACCCAAACCAACCGTTTGCTCCCCGTGCAGGCCTTCGGCGCCGGGGCCCTCTCGGTGCGCGCCGGGGACGTCCACACCTGCGCGCGCGCTGGCGACGGCGCCGTGTGGTGCTGGGGGTACAACGCGTCGGGGCAGCTCGGTGACGGCGGCACGATCGCGGCCCAGAGCGCGCGGGGGCCGGTGTTCGGGCTCCCGTGACGGCGCGGGTGCGCGGAATCCTCTCCAAAGCCGGGGGGGTGTGGTGCGCTACCGCATCTTCCGCTTGAGGGCGGCGAGCTCCTGCTCGATGTCCTCGTCGTTCATGCTCCTGGGTCGGAGGCGAGAGGTCGGCGGCCGCGGCGGGGATGGGCGCACCGCCTCCGCGCGCCGGTCGATGTCCCACGCCTCGGGCTCCATGCTCTCGCCGCATGCGGTGCAGACCATGTCACGCGACGTCGAGCTCAGGAGGTCGACGAAGAACAGGCGCGCCGTGTCGGTCACGTCGCACTCCACCCACTCCGTCGATCGCTCGCAGGAGGGGCATCGCTTCGTTCCCCGCCGACCGTCGGTGACGACCCGCGCCCTGGTCTTCCCGCCGAAGATGATCCACATGCGTCCCGCCTCCGTTCGCGTTCCCGCCGACGGTGCCAGCGCGCAGCGCACGGCGTCAAGGCGCCGGTCGGGCCTCGGCTGCGGATCGCCGCCCTGGAGAGGTGACGTGCTACCCTGCGGGCATGCAGGTCCAACTCCAGGAGGCAGCGCAGCGCCTCGCAGACCTCCTCCGGGCGGCACGCCGGGGGGAGCCTGTGTTCATCGTCGCCCCGGAGGGGTCGTTCCGACTGGAGGCCGTGCGCGAGCCGACGGCCGAAGCGCGTGTGCCGACCTTCGGGGGCGCCCGCGGCTCCGTGCGCATGCGTGAGGACTTCGACGACCCGCTCCCCGACTTCGACGCCTACGCCCCGTGAACCTCCCCGCTGGCATCACCGCGACCCCTTCGATCGCCTCCTCATCGCCCAGGCGT
Organism: Polyangiales bacterium; assembly: GCA_046351555.1. Taxonomy (GTDB): domain Bacteria; phylum Myxococcota_A; class Polyangia; order Polyangiales; genus CAISKJ01. The sequence goes on along the minus strand of JAXLYI010000055.1, from coordinate 25,551 downwards.
TCACGGAGGATCTCACGTTGGTGTCCGCGGACGGCAACATGGCCGCCTACGGGGTGCCGCTGCTCTGGTAGCGCGGCTGAAGGTGAAGAGGACGTGGCGCGGGCGTTCCGCTCGCTCGAGCCTCCACCACGCGCGCCGCTGAGAGAGCGGGGCGCGCGCGGAGAGAACTGGTAGGCTCCGGCGCCATGGAAGCGGGCATAGTCCCCACCCCCCTGCCGAAGCCCTCGCGTGACGACCGCGACGACGTCGTCATCCTGCGCGACACGCCGTGGGCGCTCTACGAGGCCATCCTCGCGGCGCGCGGGGGGAAGCGCGTGCCCCGCCTCCAATACGCGTCGGGGAGGTTGGAGCTGATGAGCCCCGGTCGGAGCCACGAGCGAATCCACACGCTGTTCGGTCGACTCGTGGAGGCCTACGCGGACGAGTGCGACATCGCGCTCGACGGCTACGGCTCGTGGACCCTCAAGGACGAGGCGGTCGCCCGCGGGGTCGAGGCGGACGAGTGCTACGTCCTCGGCGATCCGGAGGCCGATCGGCCCGACCTCGCCATCGAGGTCATCTGGACCTCGGGGGGGCTCGACAAGCTCGACCTCTACGCGCCGCTCCGCGTACGGGAGGTGTGGTTCTGGGAGGAGGGCCGCATCTCCGTCCACGTGCTGCGCGGCGGGGCCTACGTCGAAGCGCCGCGGAGCGAGGTGCTCCCCGGGATCGACCTCGCGCTCCTCGCGCGCTTCGTCGCGCGGACCGACCAGTCCGCTGCGGTGCGGGAGTACCGGGCGGCGCTGCGCGCGTCGCAGGACCGCTAAGCCCGGTGCGGCCTCGCTCGCCCCGCGGCTGGACAGGGCGTCCACGGGTCGCGGCACGTCGAGGTCGTCGCAGGCGTTGGCGACGTCGATCGCGGTCACGCCGAGCTCGTCGGCGATGCGCCGCAGCGGCCTCGCCCAGACCATCTCGTAGAGGGCGTCGCGGTCGAGGCGGACTTCGTTGTTCGGCGTGGGGCGACTGGCCGCAACCGTTCGCCGCCCCGCCCGCCTACAGCACGTTCGCCGAGCGGACGTAGACCTTCTCCGCGCCCACGGTGTAGAGCACGCTCCAGATGGTGCCCGGCACCGCGCGGGCCCAGCAGGTGCCGACGGGCGCGAGGCGCACCTCCACGTCGCGCGGGCCTGGGAGGTCGGGGTGCTCGTCGGCGAGCGCCTCCGCGACCTTGTAGACTCGGGCCCGCACCGAGGCGTCGACCCCCTTCATGGTGGCGATGAAGCCCCGCGAGATGCTCAGTCGATCGAGGGGCACGGCCCGTCCCCGCGAAGCCACGCCAGCGCGGCCGCGGTGTCCGCCTCGCCGAGCTCGTCGTCGAGCGCCTCCGGCGCGATGCCCTGGGCAGCGAGCTGGCGCATCACGCGCTCGCCGCGGGCGACTGCTTCCGGGTCGCCGGAGGGTGGCGGTGGGGTCAGGAGGGGGTGTCCCATACGGGATACCGTACAGGCGGGATAGGATCCTGTCACTACGCGGGCAGGGCCTGGCAGGCGCGCCTCGGGGGTACGCCGGCTGAATGACGCGCAGGGTTCACTGTGGTGGCGCGGCGTGCTGAACGGGCGCCTCACTCCGCCGAGCGGAGGCCGTGCTTGCGGCAGAGGTCGCGGAGGTGGTTGCGCTCGACGCCGGCGTAGGCCGCGGCGCGCGAGAGGTTGCCGCCCGTGCGCTCCAGCAGCCGCGCGAGGTAGTCGCGTTCGAACTCGTCGACGATCGACTGCTTGGCGGCCTTGAAGGGGCCGAGCTCGCCGCGCGACGTCGGGGCGGCGGGCGCGGCGGGCGCGGCGGCGCGGGGCCCGCCGAGGACGCGTTCGAAGGCGAGGTCGGCGGGGGTGATGACGGAGCCCGCGGCGAGGCGGGCGGCGCGCTCGACGGTGGCGCGGAGCTCGCGGACGTTGCCGGGGTAGTCGCGCCGCGCGAGCTCGTCGAGGGCGTCGGGCATGATGGCGCGCGCGGCGGGCGAGGCGCGGTCGAGCCCCGCGAGGAAGCGCCGGACGAGGCCCGGGACGTCCTCGCGGCGCGCGGCGAGCGGCGGGAGCGTCACGCGGGCCTGCGCGAGGCGGTAGTAGAGGTCTTCGCGGAAGGCGCCCTGGTTGACCATCACGCGGAGGTCGCGCCACGTCGCCGCCACCACGCGGACGCGGACGGGCTGCGGGCGCGTGGCGCCGACGCGAACCACCTCGCGGCGCTCGAGCACGCGCAGGAGCTTGGGCTGGAGCTCGAGCGGGAGCTCGCCGACCTCGTCGAGGAAGATGCTTCCTCCGTCGGCCTGTTCGAAGTGGCCGGGGCGGGCCTCGGCGGCGCCGGTGAAGGCGCCCTTCACGTGCCCGAAGAGAACGCTCTCCGCGAGCGCCGGCGGGATCGTGGTGCAGTCGAGCACGACGAAGGGTCCGCCCGCGAAGAGCGAGTGGTCGTGGAGGCCGCGCGCGGCGAGCTCCTTGCCGGTTCCGGTGTCGCCCTGGAGGAGCACCGAGAGGTCGGAGCGGGCGAGGCGGGCGAGGAGCGCGAAGGTCTCCTGCATCACGGGCGACTCGCCGGCGAGCTCGCCGAAGGCCGCGGCGCGGGGTTGCGGGGCGGCGCCGCAGGGGGCGAGGTCGACGCGCAGGGGCGTCGCGCCGAGCTGGATCGTCGCGCCCGACGGCACCACCGCATCACGGATGCGCGCGCCGGCGTACCACGTCCCGTTGCGGCTCTTCATGTCGGCGACGTGGACGCCGTCGGCGAGGGGAGCGAGCTCGGCGTGGAAGGCCGACACCGTCGGGTCGGCGAGGCGGAGATCGCAGCGCTCGCTGCGGCCCAGGGTGACGGCGCGCGTCGCGGGGTGTGTTGACGACCCGTCGGCGAGGGTCACGACGAGGCCGAGCGCGGCGGCGGGCGGCGCGGGCCACACGGACGGCTCGGTGAAGGCTTCGGGCGGGTCGGACATGCCGCGGAGCGTACACGCGGCGCGCTGCGGGGTGGTGCCGGCAGCGGTGGTGACTCGACCCGGCACCCGGGCGCGCTCGCGTCGCCGCAATCGCGCGCCGAGGCGAGTGCGCGTGTGCTGGTACCGACCGTGCTGAAGGGCACCGCGAGGCGCCGCGGCCGTCGCGACGCTGGAGGGAGATGCCGCGATGAAGCACGTAGGAAGACAGGCCTTCTGGGCGGGCGCCGCGCTCGCGCTGCTGCTCGGCGGGTGCGCCGCGGGGGACGTCAACCCCGACGAACCCGCGACCGACGCGATGGCCCGCGCGCCAGGAGACGTCGGTGGGGCGGGAGAAGGCGAAGGCGACGGGCAGGACGCGGCCGCGAAGGACGACGACCCGGGCCTCGCCCCCTCGCCGCGCTGCGGGGACGGCGTGCGCGACGCCGACGAGCGCTGCGATCCGGGCGTCGACACCACGACCCCCTGCACGGCGCTCGACCCGGCGTACAGCGGCGGCGTCGCGACCTGCGGCGCGGGCTGCACGTGGGACCACTCGGCCTGCGAGGCGGCCACGGCGCGATGCGGCGACGGGCGGATCGACGCGGCGCAGGGCGAGCAGTGCGAGCCGGGGTCGTTCGTTCCCTTCGCGTGCCCGGCGCCGGCGTTCACGGGGGGGATGGTGCGGTGCGGCGCGACCTGCGAGCGCGACTACGGCGGGTGCACGGTTGCGCCCGCGACCTGCGGCAACGGCGCGCGCGAGGGCACGGAGCAGTGCGACGACGGCAACGCGGCGGACGGCGACGGGTGCTCGTCGCGCTGCGTGCGGGAGGTCGACACGCCGGAGGGCCCCGCGGAGCCGCTCCGCGACGAGCCCCGCGCGCCCCAAGGACCCCAGGCAGGCGGCGGGACGAGCGCGGATGGGCCCTTCGGCACGCCCTGGATCGACATCCCCGGCAACCCCTGCCGCGTTCCCGCGACGCGGCAGGCGGCGGCGGGGCCCGCGGCCTTCGTCGGCTACAAGCTCCTGATCTGCCGCGACAACGCGGGCCGGGTCGCCGAGACGCTCGCCAACGTGCGCGGCGCGATGGGCGGCGCGCAGATCTTCTTCCGGGCCATGGGGATCCGCCTGTCCGAGGTGGCCGCCGTCGAGCTCCCGCTGACGTCGTGCGCGCTCTCCTCGGAGAGCGCGGTCTTCCTGCGGCGGACCGTGTACGAGCGGCTCGCCGGGGTGGTGCCGATCGTGGTCGTCTCGGACTTCAACGGCCCCCTCGACCGCGGCCTCGGGGGCTTCGCGGCGCCCGGCGACGTCGTGGTGGTGAAGCGCCAGGCGCGCCGCGGCCAGCTCATGACCCTGCTCGCCCACGAGCTCGGCCACTTCTTCGGCCTCAGGCACACGCACGAGTGCGTGCGCGGCCGGGGGACGGCCGACTGCGACAACACCGGCGACCTCGTCTGCGACACGCCGACCGACCCAGGCCCCGACGACGGGAGCCTCGCGGGGCCCCTCGCGACCGGCGGTTGCAACCCCGGGGCGAGCTGCCCGGCGGCCTGCAACGGTGGCCCGTGCGCGGGCGGCGAGCGGCCCGACCGCGCCAACCTCATGTCGTACTACACGGGCTGCGAGACGCACTTCTCCGCCGAGCAGGGCCGCTACGCGCGCTGCGGGCTCGAGCACCTGCCGGCCCTGCGCCGCTACAACCGCGGCGGCTCGTGCGGCAACCGCGCGTGCGAGTGGTACGAGAGCGCGTCGTCGTGCCCGGCGGACTGCGCCGCGCAGTGCCTCGGACCCGAGCGCGACGACCCGCAGGGGGGCGCGACCTGCGGGGACTTCGCGCTCGCCTACACTGGGGCGGCGGTCAACGTCGCGTACTACCCCTACGTCGCCAACCGCGACGTCGACGTCTACTCCGCCGAGCCCGCCTGCGTGCGTGGCGAGGGGCGCGGGGGCCGCGTGCTCGCGCGGCTGCGCGCGGGCCAGGTGTTCGCGGTCCAGTCGAACCGCAACCACGCCTGCGACGACAGCCCGCCGCTCCGCCCGGCCGCGCGCGTCCCCACTGGCGAGCGGGCGCGCGTGACCCCCGACGCGCCCGACGTCGCGCGCGGTGCCGTCCTCCTCCGCTTCGGCTACGTGGCCTCGCCCGACGACCCGTCGCGCCCCGAGCGCGCGTACGGCTGGGTCGACGCCGCGGCGCTCTCCCCCGCGACGACGACCGTCTGCGCGGTGGGCCTCCAGTACGAGGGCTTCCAGCCGCGGACGGGGGCGACGTGCGCGCCGTCAATGTGCGCGGGGCCGCAGACCTGCCGCGCGGCCGGCGGGGCCGCGGACGACGAGCCCTGCGGCGGGTCGCGCGTCTCTGCGGGCGAGGTGGTGGTCGGTACGGTCAACCGCGACGTCGCGCCGGTGTATTACGCGCCCGGCGTGGCCATCAAGCGCCACCTCCACCGCGGCGATCGGGTGCGCGTGCTCTACCGCGGCGCGGGCGCGCGCTGGCTCTACGTCCACGCGACCGAGGACGCGCCCGACGGCCAGGGCGGCCTCGCGTGCCCGGGGCTCTCGCACGGCTACGGCTGGGTGCAGGCGCTCGACCTCGACGGCCCGCGGTGAGCCTTCGCCCGCGGCGTCTTCAGCAGCCGGAGGTTCCGTCGAACACGCTGGCGTCGAGGAAGTCGCCGTCGACCCAGCCGCACGTCCCGCCGCTCGAACAAGGCTCGCAGGCCCATCGCTGGGGCGTGCAGCCGTCGAGCGCGTGGGGCGGCGCGGCGGGGGTGAGCGCGCTGCCGGGCGCGGTGACGACCTCGACGAAGGCCCACGGGTGGCCCGCGGCGTCCTTGCTCCGGTAGTACACGCGGACGGCGTCGCCCCAGCGCAGCCATTGCTTCGGCGACGACTGCGGCGCCCAGCGGAGGTAGACGCCCCAGCCGCTCGCCGGCTGCCCCGACGGCGGGCGGATGGGGCGGAGGTAGCGCATCGGGTCGGTCTGGTCGGCGCGGTGCTCGCAGCGGCGTTCGGCGCCGCCGGGGTCGCACCCGAGGCAGTCGCGCACGCCCTCGTCGCAGGGGTTGACCATCGCGCAGGTTCGCGTCGGGCGCGGCGCGCCGGCGGCGTCGCAGCCCGCGAGCTCGAGGGCCGCTTCGAACTCGTTGCCCGAGATGCCGCGGAGCTCACCGGGCTGCGACGACCGCGGGTGCCCGTACACCGCGCCGCCCTCGCGCAAGAGGAACCACCCGAGCCGGCCGTCGCCGGGCACGTAGCCCCAGTACGCGTAGTGCGCGGTGGTGATGTCGGAGTAGCCGTCGGGGAGCGCCACGCCGCGCTGCAGGGGCGGGCTGTTGGAGCGGCACGACGACGCGGCGTTGCGGCAGTAGCCGTCGGCCGTGGCGGCGCAGCACACCGGCACCTCGCCGGAGTTGGGCGGCGACTGGCAGGCGGTGGGGTCGTAGTTGTGTTCGCCTGAGCTGGCGAGCGCGATGGGCGTGCCGCCCGGCACCCGGCGGATCGTCTGCGGCTCGCGACCGCGCACGTCGAAGACGAACTCCGCGTCGTCGGTGAGCGTGTAGCGGTAGTAGCCGACGTTGACGCTCCGCTTCGTGTAGGCGCCGCGCAGGTCGGCGCAGAGGCCGCCGGGGTGGCGCGGGGCGGGCGTCGGCGGCTCGATCGTCGGGAAGCACGGGAGCGCGCCGTCGTTCGTATCGGTCGCGGCGTCGCGCGGGGCCCCGCCGTCGCCCGCGCAGGCCGCGCACGCGGGGTCGCCGACGAAGGCGCAGGCGGGGCACGACGGGGTGGTTCGGGCGTCCATCGCCGCGTCGCTCGTTACGGACGCGTCGGCGACGTCGCGATCACCCGACGCATCGCCCACGCCCGCGTCTCGAAGGGGTGATTCGAAGCACCCCGCGCCGCCGTCGGGGCAGGGGATGGGTGACGGCGCGCCGGGGCGGACGCCCTGGTCTTCGGTGCCGACGCCGGGGGCCGGTCGGTCGATGGGGACGCAGCGCCCGCCGAAGCCGCAGGTCTCGCCCTCGGCGCACTGGCGACCGACGCAGGCATCGTCGATGTCGATGTCGATGGTGTACGTGACGCCCTCGACGAAGCGCCCCTGCCCCGCCGGCGCCGTCGGGAGGGGGACGGCGCGGCCGTCGCGGTCGAGCACCGACACCTCGGTCAGCGTCACCCGGGCGTAGCGCTCCTCGCCGGGGTCGGGCGCCTGCACGTAGTAGATCGGGTGCGGGAGCCTCACCTCGCGCGGGCTCGCGTCGGCGCGCGGGGCCGCCGCGACGCGCACGACCTCGGACTCGCGGAGGGCGACTTCTTGCGGCGGTCGCGTCGGCCCCCAGCGGAGCTGCGACGTGAAGCCCGTCACGCGGCGCGGCGACGCGTTCGACGGGTCGTCGGCGAAGTCCCCGACGTGCATCGTGGTGTGCACCATGAACACGATGGCCGTGCGCGGCCGCGCGCAGGTGACGCAGAGGCAGAGCGTGGACAGCGCCCACGCGCGGGCGACGGCGGGGGCACGCATCGGGCGGATCCTCGCCCCGCGGCGCCGCGCGCGCAACACCGCCGCGCGAGGGCCCCGCGGCTCTGGTAGCATCCGCCACCGCCATGGCACCGACCGTCGACGACCGCTACCTCCTCGCGGGCGCGACCCTCGACGGGCGCGTCGCGGTCGAGGCGCCGGTGGCGCGCGGCGGCTTCGGGGTCGTGTACCGAGGGCTTCATCTGGGCCTCAACGTGCCCGTCGCGGTGAAGGTGCTGCGCGTGCCGGAGCAGTACGCGGAGGCGGTGCGGCAGGAGTTCTACGCGCGCTTCGTCCAGGAGGCGCGGCTGGTGTATCAGCTCGCGCACCCGGCGATCGTGCGGCTGCTCGACCACGGCGTCTCGGCGATGCCCAGCGGCGAGGTCGCGCCGTGGATGGTGCTCGAGTGGCTCGACGGCCTCACGCTCTCGCGCTGGCGCCGAACGCCGCAGGGCGCCGCCCCGCTGACCCGCCGCGCCGCGCTCGCGCTGCTCCGCCCGTGCCTCGAGGCGCTCGCCGCGGCCCACGCGCAGGGCGTCTCGCACCGCGACGTGACGCCCGCCAACGTCTTCGTCGTCGACGGACCGCGCGGCCCCACCACGCGCCTCATCGACTTCGGTGTCGCGCGCGTCGCGGAGTCGCCCGAACTCCCCGGCAGCGGGCACACCGCCACCGAGTCGACGATCACCGCCTTCTCCCGCGCCTACGCGGCGCCCGAGCAGCTCGGCCACACGCGCACCGGGCCGTGGACGGACGTTCACGCGGTGGGGCTCGTGCTCACCGAGGTTCTCACCGGGCGCGTTCCGTACGAGGGGCGCGACGACGCCGAGCTGCTGACCGCGGCGATGTCGCCCGCCCGCCCGACGCCCGCCAGCAAGGGCGTCGACGTCGGCGCGTGGGAGCCCGTCCTCGCGCGCGCCCTCGCGCTCCGCCCCGCGGACCGCTACCCCGACGTCGGCTCCCTCCTCGCGGCGCTCGACGCTACCGTCGACGCGGGCGCCGTCGCTCCACCGTCGCGGCATCGCGTGCCCGCGTGGCTCTCGATCGCGCTCGCCGTCGGCGCCTCCGCGGGCCTCGTCGTCGGCGCCGTCCGCATCGCGCGACGGCCTGCGCCCGTGGCCCTCATGCCCGCGCCGCGCGTCGAGCCGCCTGCAACGCCGCCCCCTGTACCGTCGCCGCCCGTTGCGGCACCCACGCCTGCTGCTCCCGCGCCCATCCTCGCACCGCCGCCCGCACCTCGCGCCGCGCAGCCTCGCTTGCGCGCGACGCCGTCCCGCACACGCACTCCTTCTCGACGAGGCGACGACATGCTCGCGCCGCCGGTGCCGTGAGGTTCGTCGCGCCCGTCGCCGCGCTCGCCGCGATCGTCGCGCCGTCGCTCGCGGCCGCGCAGCCGTGGCCCGCGGAGCAGTTGCGCGCGCACGTGGTCGGCTGCCTCGACCACGACGCCAACCACCGACGCGCGGCGGCGATCGACTGCTGGCGGACGGCGCGCGCGCACTCCGACAGCCCGCGGGTGATGTACGGCTTCGCGCGGGCCCTGCGGGCGGCGGCGCGGTACCGCGAGGCGTCGCGTGAGCTGCGGGGCGCGCTCGACGGGATGGCCGCCGACCCGGCGATGGCCGAGCAGGCGGTGGAGGCGCGGCGGGCCCTGCGCGACATGGCCGACGCGATGGGCAGGCTCGCGCTGGTCACGACCCCGCCCGACGCGCGAGTGACCCTCGACGGCGAGGAGGTCCCGCGTACAGAGAGCCCCATCCTGCTCGACCCGGGCGCCCCGCACACGCTCGTGGTGGAGGCGCCCGACCACGCGCCCGTGACGCGGACGGTGGTGGTTCACGGCGGGCTCGCGACGGGGCTGGAGGTGGCCCTGACGCGGCTCGCGGTCGTCGGGCGGATCCACGTCGAGGCCACGCCCGAAGGGGCGTCGATCGAGGTGGACGGGCGCCCCGTCGGGCACGGCCGCGTCGACGAGCCGCTCCCCGCCGGGGCCCACCGGCTGCGGGTGACGGCGCTCGGGCACCGCGCGTTCGAACGCGACGTCGAGGTGCCGCGGGGGGAGACGGCGCGCCTGCGGGTCGAGCTCGCCGACGAGCGGCCGGTGACGTCGCGGACGTGGTTCCGGGTGACGGTGGGGGTGGCGGCGGCGGCGGTGGTGGCGGGGGCCGTGGTCGCGGCGGTGGCGCTGCGGCCGTACGAAGACCCGTACCCCCACGCGCTCTTCAACGTGCCGCCCGACTGACGCGCGCGGCGCCGTGAATCGTTGCCCTCCCGCGGCCCGGAGTGCGTTACCTTCGGCGCGGAGAGGACTTCAGCCCCCACGCCGATGGTCGCCCCGGCCCCGCTTCCCACGCCCGAACAGCTCATCGAGACGCTCGCCGAGGCGGGCGAGCTCGACGTCGGCGTCGAGGTGCTCGACGCGCTCCGCCTGCGCGACCCGTCGGCCCCGGCCGTGCGCCTCCAGGCGAGGCTCTTCGACGCGCCCGACGACCCCCCGCCCGACGCGAAGCGCGCGGCGCTGGCCCCGTGGCGCGAGGGCGCGCTCGACCGGCTCCAGCAGCGCGGCGCCTTCCTCGAGGTGGCCGCGGCGCTGCGGGTGATGGCCCGCGTCTTCGCCGACGAGCCCGGCTGGGCCGAGCGCCACGCGCGCGCCGAGGCCCTGGTGGCGCCGCTCCCCAACCCCCACGGCGACCCGGCCCGCGCGGCCGCCGACGCCGCCGTCGCCCGCGGCGACGTCGCCGACGCCTGGGACCGCGCCCGCTCCCTCGCGCGCAACGAGCCCGGCGACCCCGCGCTCGCCGCGCGCGTCGAGCTGCTGCGCGACGTGGTGTACCCGCCCGCCGACACGCGCCCCTACGAGGCCCTGCGCGAGCCCGCGGACCCGGCCGCGGTCACCTCCCTGGCCGCGCGCATCCCGCTGCGGCTCAAGGGCGGCGACCTCCAGGGGGCCCTGCTCGACGCGACCGCGCTCGCCGCGCAGCCGAGGGCCAACCCGCGGTGGGCGCGCTTCCGCGACGCGCTCGAGCGCCTCGTGGCGTGGTCGACGTCGACGATGGCGGCCGCGGGCGACGAGGAGGTGACCACGCGCACCGGGCCGATCGAGCGGGTCGAGCTCTGGCTCCGCGCGGGGCACCTCGGGCAGGCCCGCGACGCGCTCCGCCAGCAGGTGGCCGTCGCGCCGCCGCACCTCGCGGCGCAGCTCGCCGAGCGCCTCACCGACCTCGACGCGGTGCTCGACACCACGCTCCCCACGCCCGTGCCGGTGCGGCCCTCGTCGCAGGCGCACGTCGCCATCTCCGTGGCGCGCCCCACGGCGCCGCCGTACATCCCGCCGCCCTCGGCGCCGCCGCCCGCGCCCGAGGCGTTCGCGGCGCCCCCCGCGCCGGTGCTCACGCAGCCCGCGGGCACCGAGGACACCGAGCCCGCGCGCCCGCACCTCGCCCACGCGTCGCCGCTCGGCGCGCCCCCGAGCGAGCCCCCGTCGCTGCCGCCGGAGAGCCCCTCGCAGCCGCCCGACACGCCCTCGATGCCGCCGTCGGCGACGGGCGACGTGCGCGTCGGCAAGCGCAAGATCGTCCGGCTCAAGTAGAGGGATGGGGCGAACGATGCCCCGCCCTTCGACGCCCGCGCTCTCGCGCACGCGCGTGGCCGCGCCGGATCAGACTTCGAACCCCGCCTTGCGCAGGGCGTCGAGCTCGGCCGCGGTCAGCGGCGTGGGCTCGACGCGGGCGCCTCGGATCTGCGCGGCGGAGCGGACCTTCACCCGCCCGAGCTTCGGCCAGAGCACCTCCCCGTCGAGCGCGACCCAGAACTCCTCGACGCGCGGCGGCGCGAAGCGATCGCTCTGGCGGTTGCCGTGCTCGTCCACGCGCGGCGCGAGGCCCTTCAGGTCGGCCTCGGAGAGGGGCAGCGCGTGCAGGTAGATCTTCTCGCCGCCCTGGTGCGCGCCGACCACCCCGCGGCTGGCGCGCCCGTTGTGACTCACGGCGTGGTGGTAGGACTCGACGACGTAGAGCTTCTCTTCGGCCATGACCCCATCCTATCCGGAAGGCGCGGCGGTGTGAGACTGTTCGGCGCGATGACCGACGAGCGACGCGAGCGGGTCCGATGCCACGTCTGCGAGGTCGAGAGCGAGCACGTCGTGGCGAGGCGCGCGACCGAGGAGGGCGCGCCCGACCTCGACACGCGCCCGCCCGAGACCCTGCGCTCCACGATGCCCGCCTGGGTGCAGCGCTGCCCGTCGTGCGGGTACTGCGCGCCCGACCTCGCGGCGGGCGCCCCGCGCGCCGCCCGCGTGGTTCGAACCGCCGCGTACGGCGCCCTCCTCGCGGACGCGACGCGGCCGCCGCTCGCCAACTCCTTCCTGGCGTCGTCGGTCGTCCTGGAGGGGTGCGCGGCCTTCGCGGACGCTGGCTGGCAGGCGGTGTACGCCGCGTGGGCCTGCGACGACGCGGGCGACGACCCCGCAGCCAGCGAGTGCCGCCTGCGGGCGGTGGCGCTGTTCGCGGACGCGATCCTCGCGCGGCAGGAGGTCGCCGTGGATCCGGGCGGCGCGGACGCCGTCATCGCGGACCTCCTGCGGCGCGCGGGCCGCTTCGAGGAGGCGATCGCGCGCGTCGAAGCGGTCAACGATCGGCTCATCCTCAAGCCGACGCGGCGGGTGCTTCGGTACGTCGCGGCGCTCGCGGCGCGCGGCGACCGCGGCGCGCACTCGTCGGCGGAGGCGCCGCCCCTCACGCCGGCTTCGTAGCCCCCGGAGAGTTCGGCGATCCGCGCGTCGGCGCGCCTGCCCGTCGACACCCGCCGACCCCTCCGCTCTCTCGCTCCGCTCGCGCGCGGGCGAGGCCGCGCCGGCGCGGAATCAACACGCCGTCCGCGCCGCGGCGTGCGCGCTGGGGAGGCCCTGACTGCCAAGGGCGATCTCAACGTCGAGGGACGCTGCGCGGCCGCCGTCACGATCGCAGTGAAGGTCCCGCGCCCCACCGGGCAATCCCCCGTCGAACCCACCGAGGGAAAGGGACCCACGATGAAGACCGCTTCGACGTCGACGGCCGTCGCGCTCGCGCTCGCCGTCTCCGGCTGCCAGCTCTGCTTCCACGGCGACGGGCCCACGGGCGCGCCCGACGACGACCCCCGCGCCGAGGAGACCCCCGCGTGTCGCGCGCGCCAGGACTGCGCCGCGGGCCGCGACTGCGTCAACGCCCGCTGCCTCCTCCGCTGCAACGTCAACGGCGAGTGCCCCGGCTCGATGGTGTGCGCCGCCCGCCACTGCGCCCACTACATCGACGACGTCATGCCGTCACCCGCCGCGCGCGACGGCGGCGCGTGCGACGCCGAGGCCGCCTGCGCCTACGCCGAGGACTGCCCCGCGGGCCGGCTCTGCGTCAACGCCCGCTGCACCGCCAACCCCTGACGCGATGCCGGCGCGGCGGAAGGAAATCGTCCGCGAGGTGTTGAAGCTCCCGGTGCCCTCCGGGAGACACCTGCGAACCCTGATGATCCGCCGTGCCGCCTCCTCCGTCGCGGGCGCCGCCCTCCTGTGCGCCGCCGAAGCCTCCGCCTCGCCCCCGTGCGACGGCCCGGCCGTCACCATCGACCCCCGCATCGACGAGGCCACGCGCCGCGCGCTCGAGGCGATCGTCCGGCCGATGCAAACGCTCCCCGCGCTCGACCGCTGCGCCCGCGTCACGATCACCCCCGCGGGGAGCTCGCTCCGCGTCGAGGTCGCGCTGGCCGACGGACGCGTCACCGCCCGGATGCTCGACGACCCCGCCTCGCTCCGGCTGTGGGTCGACCCCCTCCTCGTCCTGCCGCCGTGGGCGGTCGCGCCGCCGCCCCCCGCGGCGCCCGTCGTCGCGCCGCCTCGCGCGCCGCCGCGGCGCCTTCGCCTGCGCCTCTCGGGCGAGACGCGCGCGCAGACGGGTGCCTCGACGTCGATCGCCCACGGGCTCGGGCTCGGGCTCCTCGCGAACGACGTCGTGCTCGGCGCCAACCTCTCGATGAGCCACGACGGCGCGCCCTCGGTGGGCGTCGAGGGGGGCGTCCGCGTGGCGGGCGACCTCGTGTCCCTCGACCTCCTCGGGACGGCGCGGGGCGCGTGGCCGTCGATCGCGTCGCAGGGGGCGTCGGGCGGGGCCTCGGTGTCGCTCGGCGCGGCGCTCCGCGTGTCGCTCCACCCGACCGAGCGCGTGGCCCCCTACGTGTCGATGGGCCTGGAGGCCGCCCTCGGCGGGCCCCGCACGGCGACGCTGGGGGAGCGCCTGTCGCCCACCTTCGCGGTGGGGTTCGCCTGGGAGTCGCCGTGAGCGCGCGCGCCCTCCGGCCCCTGACGATGGCGAGCGCGACGGAGCCCGACGACGCCGCCCTCCTCGCGGGGGTCGCCTCCCACGACGGCGCCGCGCTCGGCGCCCTCTACGACCGGCACCACGCCTCCGTCCGCCGCTTCGTCGCCCGCTGCACCCGCCACGACGTCGAAGACCTCGTGCAGGAGACCTTCCTCGTCGCCGCGGGCCGCGCGGCTTCCTTCGACGGGCGGGCGTCGGCGCGGCCGTGGCTCCTCGGCATCGCGGCCCACCTCCTCCAGCGCCGCAACCGCGGGTGGGCGCGCTTCTCCCGCGCGCTGGAGCGCCTCTTCGACCGCGACCCGGAGCCCGCCGCCCCGCCCGACCACGCCCTCGCCCGGAGCGAGGCTTCTGCACGCGTCGAGCGCGCCCTCGCGTCGCTCACCGAGGTGCGGCGCGTGGTCCTCGTGATGGCCGAGGTCGAGGAACTCCCCTGCGAGGAGATCGCGCGGGCCCTGGGCGTCCCCGTCGGCACCGTGTGGACGCGCCTCCACCACGCGCGCAAGGCCCTCCGCGAGGCGCTCGCGCGGGAGGAGGGGCCGTGACGCGCTGCGCCCGCGCCTGGCAGGCGGAGGCCCTCCGCGACGGCCGCCTCCGTGGCCCCGAGCGCGACGGATTCGAACGCCACCGCGCCGCCTGCCCCGCCTGCCGCGCCGCGGGGGGCGAGCTCGACGCGCTGGCCGCGGGCCTCCGCGCGCTGCCGGAGGCGCCGGCCGACGAGCTCGCCGCGCGTCGGACGAAGCTCCGGCTCCTCCGCGCGTGGGACGACGCGACCCTCGCGCCGCCGCGGAAGGCAGCGCGCTGGCCCGTGGTGGTGGCGCTGGTGGCGGGCGTCGCGGGCGCGGCGGCGTGGCGGGCCCACCCCCGCGCGACGACCGCGACGGCCCGAGGGATTGCGCCGCGGCCTGCGTCGAGCGACCCCTTCGCGGAGGCCCTCGCGGCGCTCCACGCGGGGCGCTCCACCGACGCCGCGGAGCGCTTCGAAGCGATCGCCGCCCAGGCGCCCGCGGGCCCTCGCGCGGAGGACGCGGACTACCTCGCGGTGGTGGCGTGGATGCGCGCGGGGCGGCCGGAGCGGGTGCGCGACGCGGCCCGGCGGTACCTCGCGCGGCACGGCGACGGGTTCCGTCGGCGCGAGGTGGAGGTGGTGGCGACGATGGTGGGGGGCGATCGGTGACGAGAGGCTCCTCCGGCTGAAGTCGCGCTGGAGAGCGTCAGGGGTCGAGCCCGTGCGCTCACCCTCGGGCTCGACCATCTGCCCCGAATCCGATTCGGCCCGCTCGCGCGCGGACGCGCTGCTCGACGACGGGCTCGAGCGCGTGGCGGGAGGTGAGCACGGTGCGTTTCCTCGCGAGACGCAGGGGGCCTCGGCTACACTCCGTGGGGCCATGACCTCCCGCCCCAAGACGGCGCGCGCGACGCCGACGAAGGTCCCGCCGGCGTCCGAAGTCCCCGTGACCCGCGCGATGCTCTACGGCGTGCGGGACGAGCTCGCGGCACGCATCGACCAGACCAACGCCCGGCTCGACCAGACCAACGCCCGGCTCGACCAGTTGAGCGCCGAGACGCGTGCCTCGACCGCGCGCATCCAGACGCTCACCGAGGAGCAGGAGGCGCGCAACCGCGTGGTGCTGGAGGTGGTGCAGGGCCACAACGACCGCTTCGACCGCATCGAGGCCGACCTCGCCGAACTCAAGGGCATGTTCCGCGAGGTCCTCGGCGCGTTGTCGAAGCGGCCGTAGCGCGCGGGGCGGCGGCCGCGTCCGGAGGTGTCATCGGCCGCGCGGGATGGGGACTCGAGAGGCGGCGGAGGAAAATGCGTCATGAGACCCCCCGCGGGGGTCTCCGGGCGACGATGACTGCGGTGCGAGACCCCCCGCGGGGGTCTCCGGGCGACGGCGACTGCGGTGCGAGACCCCCCGCGGGGGTGTCTGGGCGGCGATCGCGAGCTACCGGCGGATGGGGCCGACGACGCACCTCGGCATCGAGGCCCAATCCCCGCTGCCGCTCGTTTGCGCGTGAAACGGTGGGTACGCCGGCTGGAGGACGTGCGGTGTCTCTGTGGGGGCGGCATGAGCTACGGTCGGGTGGGCCGCTCAATGGACCTTCGCGCGATCACATGGACGGCAGCCTCCTTGCTCGCGGTCGCTGCCTGCGCAGGTGACTATCGCAGCGGACTCGAGGGCCTGGGTCGATCCGCCGGGTCGTGGCACGAGTGCTTGCGGATCGGAGCGACGCTCCGGGCGCAATGTCGCGGCGACGAGACGTGCGCCCGCTCGGTCACGAACGATGTCACGCAAGCCTGCTACGTCGGGTTCGTGAGGGCGGCGTGGAGACGGCCGACCGATGACCCGCGCCGTTGGGACATGCCGTGCGGCCTCGTCGAACGGACAGCGGAGCAGCGCAGCCGCGTGTGCGCGACCGCCCTGGCTGGCTTCGCGGGCGTTGACGCGGCGTCCTGCGCTGCGGAGCTGGCGGCGCTTCACGCGCTCTGCCTCTCGGGGGCGTCCTATCTCTCCGGGGCGGGTCCGTAGCGCGCCACACGCGCTTCGCGCTCGACGGGGCGGCGCCCGGTGGGCGATCCTCGCGGCCCGCACGGAGGTGCTGGCGATGAGCACGGTGTCGATCGAGAGCGTGATGAAGGAGACGCGGGAGTTCGCGCCCGACGCGGAGTTCGCGGCGCAGGCGACGGTGGGCTCGCTCGAGCAGTACCGCGCGATGCACGCGCGCAGCCTGGAGGACCCGGACGGCTTCTGGTCGGAGGCGGCGTCCGAGCTCCACTGGTTCACGAAGCACCACACCACGCTGGAGTGGGCCGCGCCGCACGCGAAGTGGTTCGTCGGCGGGAGCACCAACCTCGCGTACAACTGCCTCGACCGGCACCTCGCCGGGCCCCGGCGCAACAAGGCCGCGATCGTCTGGGAGGGCGAGCCCGGCGACACCCGCACGCTCACCTACCAGCAGCTCCACCGCGAGGTGAGCCGCTTCGGCAACGTGCTGAAGAAGCTCGGCGTCCGCCCCGGCGACCGCGTCGCCATCTACATGGGCATGGTGCCCGAGATCGCCGTCGCGATGCTCGCCTGCGCCCGCGTCGGCGCGACCCACACCGTCATCTTCGGCGGCTTCGCGGCCGAGGCCGTGCGCGACCGGGTCAACGACGCCCGCGCCACCATCGTCGTCACCTGCGACGGCGCCTACCGCCGCGGCCAGGTGGTCCCCCTCAAGCAGATCGTCGACGCCGCCATCGCGCAGTGCCCGACCGTGCGCCACACCGTGGTGTACCAGCGCACGCGCGAGAAGGTGAACATGGAGCCCGGCCGCGACCACTGGTGGCACGAGATCACCCAGGCCGTCGGCGCCGAGTGCCCCGCGGCGCCGGTCGACAGCGAGCACCCCCTCTTCATCCTCTACACCTCGGGCTCGACGGGGAAGCCCAAGGGCGTCCTCCACACCACGGGCGGCTACATGGTCGGGGCCTACCTCACGGCGAAGCACGTCTTCGACCTGAAGGAGTCCGACACGTACTTCTGCACCGCCGACGTCGGCTGGGTCACCGGGCACAGCTACGTCGTGTACGGCCCGATGAGCAACGGGGCCACGGTGGTGATGTACGAAGGCGCGCCCAACTTCCCCGACGCGGGGCGCCTCTGGCAGATCTGCGAGCGCCACGGGGTCACCATCTTCTACACCGCGCCCACGGCCATCCGCGCCTTCATGCGCTGGGGCGAGCAGTGGCCGATGAAGAGCGACCTCTCGTCGCTTCGGCTGCTCGGCACGGTGGGCGAGCCGATCAACCCCGAGGCGTGGATGTGGTACCAGCGCGTCATCGGCAACGCGCGCTGCCCGGTGGTCGACACGTGGTGGCAGACGGAGACGGGCGCCATCATGATCGCGCCGCTCCCGGGCGCCGTCCCCGCGCGGCCCGGCAGCGCGACGCTCCCCTTCTTCGGCGTCGACGCGGCGATCGTCCACAAGGACGGCACGCCCTGCGGGCCCGACGAGGGCGGCTTCCTCGTCATCAAGCGCCCGTGGCCCTCGATGCTCCGCACCATCTACGGCGACGACGAGCGCTTCCGCCGCGCGTACTTCTCGGAGATCGAGGGCGTGTACTTCACGGGCGACGGCGCGCGCCGCGACAAGGACGGATACTTCTGGATCATGGGCCGCGTCGACGACGTGGTGAACATCGCCGGCCACCGCCTGGGCACCGCGGAGATCGAGAGCGCGCTCGTGTCGAACAAGGCCGTCGCCGAGGCCGCCGTGGTGGGCCGCCCCGACGAGCTCAAGGGCCAGGCGCTGGTGTGCTTCGTCACGCTGCGCCCGGGCCACGCCGCGACCGCCGAGCTCAAGACGCAGCTCATGGAGCACGTGGCCAACGAGATCGGGCGCTTCGCGCGGCCCGACGCGATCCGCTTCGCCGACGCGCTGCCGAAGACGCGGAGCGGGAAGATCATGCGGAGGCTCCTGAAGGAGGTGGCCGCGGGCAACGAGGCCAAGGGCGACATGACCACGCTCGAAGACCTCTCGGTGCTCGCCGCGCTGCGAGCGGGCGCGGACGAGGAGTGAGCGCGGTGGAGCGAGGCTGGTGGGCCCACCCGAGCGCCGTCGTCGACGAGGGCGCGACGCTCGGCGAGGGGACGAAGGTCTGGCACTTCTGCCACGTGATGCCCGGCGCGGTGGTCGGCCGCCGCTGCTCCTTCGGGCAGAACTGCTTCGTCGGCAACCGCGTCCGCCTCGGCGACAACGTGCGCGTGCAGAACAACGTCAGCCTCTACGACGGCGTCACCCTGGAGGACGACGTCTTCGTCGGGCCGAGCGCGGTGTTCACCAACGTGGTCAACCCGCGGTCGGCCTTCCCGCGCAAGGACGAGTACCGCGACACGAAGGTGGGTCGCGGCGCCTCCATCGGCGCCAACGCCACGGTGGTGTGCGGCCACGACATCGGCGAGGGGGCCTTCATCGCCGCGGGCGCCGTGGTGACGAAGCGCGTCCCGGCCTTCGCGCTGATGGCGGGGGTGCCCGCCCGGCGCATCGGGTGGATGTGCCGCTGCGGCGAGCGCCTGCCCGAGTCCGACCCGCTCACCTGCGCCGCCTGCGCCCGGCGCTACGCCCGCGGCGACGGCGGGCTCTCCGAGCTCATCGGCTGAGCGCGCGCCCGAGCCCGGCGGTGGTAGCCTCCGCGCCCCGCCATGACCGACCCCGCCGAAGCCCGCCGCCTCCACCGTCGCTTCGACCGCGCCGCCCGCCTCGTCGGCGAGGCCGCGATGGAGCGCCTCGCCCGCGCCCACGTGATGGTCGTCGGCCTCGGGGGCGTCGGGTCGTTCGCCGCCGAGGCCCTCGCCCGCACGGCCGTCGGGCGCCTCACGCTGGTCGACTTCGACCTCGTGTGCGTGACCAACACCAACCGCCAGCTCCACGCGATGCGCGGCACCATCGGGCGCCCGAAGGTGGAGGTGATGGCCGAGCGCCTGCGGCTCGTCCACCCGACGGGCGCGGTCGAGCCGCGGGTGGAGTTCTACTCCGCGGAGACGAGCGAGGCGCTGCTGGGGCTGTCGCCGGACTACGTGGTCGACGCGATCGACAACCTCACGGCGAAGGCCCACCTCGTCGCCACCTGCCGCCGCCGCGGGGTGCCCGTGGTGAGCACGATGGGGGCGGCCGCGCGCATCGACCCGACGCGGGTGAAGGTCGACGACCTCGCGCGCACCCACCACGACCCCTTCGCCCACCACTTCCGCGAGATCCTGCGGAAGAAGCACGGCTGGAGCTTCAAGGCCACGCGCCCGACGGGCGTGCCGTGCGTCTTCTCCGACGAGCGCCCCATCGCGCCGAGCGACCTCCCCTACGACGCGGCGAGCGGCTTCCAGTGCGTGTGCCCGCAGTCCGACAACGGCCTGCACACCTGCGACGAGCGCGCGCGCATCGACGGGAGCGCGGCCTGGGTGACGGGCACCTTCGGGCTCGTCGCGGCCTCCGTGGTGGCGCGGGAGCTCCGCGGCGAGAGCGTGATCGATCGGGCCAACCTCCACGACCCGTGGGAGCCCCTCGCGAAGCCGCGCCCCGCCGTGCGCGAGGGCTGACGGCGGACGCGCAGACCACTGTCCGACCGCTGTCCGACAGGGCGTCCGAGACGTGAGGAGAGTGCGCTTCCGCCGCGCGACCGCGCTACACTGCGTCCCGTGGTCAGCACCTTTCGAGAGGACGGGACGGGCGAGCGCCGCCGCGTCCGCGTCATCGCCTACGTGCTCCGGTACGACGACCTCCTCGCGGGCGGCGCCGCGGCCTTCGCGGTCGACGACGGGGCGCTCCCCTTCCACCTCGGTCGCGCCGCGGACGACGCGCCGCCGCGGCTCGTCTCGCCGTCGCGCCTCGCGCTCCCCGACCGCTGGGCCTCGAGCGAGCACTGCCGCGTCGAGCACGTCGGCACCTCCGACGTGGTGCTCGACGACGGGAGCCGCAACGGCACGATGGTCAACGGCGAGCGCGTCGAGCGCTACCGGGTGCTGGCCGACGGCGACCTCCTCGAGGTGGGCCGCTCGCTGCTCTCGTACCGGCTCGTCGAGGCGCACGCGGCCGCCGCCCTCGCCGAGGGCCGCGCGGAGACGCGGTGCGCCGAGCTCGCGGTGATCCTCGCCGACCTCGAGCGCCTCGCCCCGTCGAGCGTCCCGGTGCTGCTGGTCGGCGAGGCGGGCGTCGGGAAGAAGGCCGCCGCGCAGGCCGTCCACGCCTGGAGCGGGCGCCCCGGCGAGGCGCGCGTGGTCGAGTGCGACGCGGCGACGGACGTGGCGCGCGACGTTGCCGTCGGCGCCGGCACCGTGGTGCTCGACGGCGTCGACCGGCTGAACGAGAGCGCGCAGGTCGCGCTGCTGCGCGCGATGGAGGGCGAGCGCGGGCGCGCGGTCCGCTGGGTGGCCACCGTCGACGACGACCCCTTCGCGGTAGAGACCGCGCTGCGCCCCGACCTGCTCCGCGCGCTCGCGGGCTACGTCGCCCGCCTCCCGCCGCTGCGCCGCCGCCGCGAGGACCTCGGCCTCCTCGCCGCGAAGATCCTCCGCGACGCCGGCCTCCCGCGCGCGTCCTTCACCCCGGCCGCCGCGCGCGCGCTCTTCCTCAGCGGCTTCGCGGGCAACGTCCGCCAGCTCCGCACGGTGCTCCGCGCGGCCGCCACGCTGGCCGGCGCCGAGCCCGTCGACCTGCGCCACCTGCCCCCGCTCGACACGCCGATCAAGACCCCGCGGCCGCCCGCCGCGTCGGTACCGCCCGTGCGCCGCGCGCCCACCGTCGACGAGATCGTCAACGCGCTCGAGACCACGGGCGGCAACGTCGTGCGCACCGCCGAGTGCCTCAACACCCACCCCCGCCAGGTGTACCGCTGGATCGAGCGCCATGAGATCAAGCTCGAACAGTACCGCCGCTGACCGCCGCGCGCGGTCGACGCCCGCGGCCCTCGCGTCGCTGGCGGCGCTGGCGCTGTCGTGCGAGCGCCCGGCCACGCAGATCGCCTTCCGCGTCCTCGCCGACGACCTCGTCCCCGCGTGGTGCGACGCCCCCGCGTACCGCAACGACCCGCGCTGCCCGGCCGGCGCGTACCGCGTCGAGCAGGTGCTGGTGCGCGTGTGCCGCGGCGGCCCCTGCCGCTCGCCCGAGTCGCTGACCTGCGTCGACGGCGACCTCTTCTGCCGCACCTACGTCGACGGCCCGCGCCCGACCACCTTCAACCTCTTGCCGGGCGAGGTCACGGTGGCGCCGGCCGACCCCGACGCGCCGGGCCGCGTTGGCATCTCCGTGGTCGCGGCGGTGCGCGTGCCGGGCGTCGGCGCCGACCCGCCGTCGCGCGAGTACATCCCGCGGCGCTTCGTCGTCCCCTTCGTCCCCGAGACCACGCAGCTCGTCGAGGTGTGGCTCACCTCGCTCTGCATCGGCGCGGTGTGCCCGCCGGAGACCACCTGCGGGCGCCGATCGTGCGAGCGCGTCGACGGGCCGCCGACGCAGCCCTACACCCCGCTGCCCGCGCCCGGCCCCGCCGACGCCGGCGACCGCGACGTGAGCTTCGACGTGCGCCCGCGCGACGCGGCGGGCGACGTCGCGGAGGACGTCGGCCTCGACGCGATGGACGCGGCGGTTGCGATGGACGCGACGGACGCGATGGACGCGATGGACGTGATGGACGCGTCCGAAGCGACGGATGCGCTCGATGCGACGGACGCGGCGGACGCGGCGCCGGACGGCCGCGGCGACGCGGGCCCGGACACCGTGACCATGACCGGTGACATCGTGATGCTCCCCGACGACGTCGGCTCCGAGGACGCCGCGCCGACGATGTCCGCCGCGGCCGGCGCGTCGTCGGTCGGCGCGGGCGGGCACCACACCTGCCTCGTCGCGCGCGGCTCCGTCTGGTGCTGGGGGAAGAACGAAGCGTACCGCCTCGACGTCGCCGACCCGTTTGGCGCGGCCCCGTCGCGCGTGGCGCTCCCGACGCCCGTCCAGCTCGTGGCCGTGGGGACCGAGCACTCCTGCGCGTGGTCGCCGGGGTTGGGGTCGGCCTACTGCTGGGGGCGCAACGACGAGGCCCAGCTCGGCGGCGGAACCGCGGGCCACGAGCCCATGCGCGTCGCGGTGGCGGGCGTCCCGAACCCGCTGGACGTCGCCGTCGGCAACCGCTTCACCTGCGCGATCGCGCGGGGCGGTGCGGTGCATTGCTGGGGCGCCAACGACGTCGGGCAGTGCGGCGCGGCGGGCGCTGACCCCGTGGTCACCCCGCGGCCCGTCCCCGGCGTGACGGGCGCGCAGCGCGTCGTGGCTGGCGCGGCGCACGCGTGCGCGCTCCTCGGCGACGGCGCGGTGGTGTGCTGGGGCGACAACCGCCAGGCCCAGCTCGGGCGCGCCGCCTCCGCGTCGGGCGCGCCTGCCCCCGTCGCGATGTTGCCCGCGGCGAGCGCCCTCTTCGCCGGCGCGCGGCACACCTGCGCGATCGCGGGGACGTCGGTGTACTGCTGGGGCGCGACCGACCGCCTCCGGCTCGGCGCCGCGCGCCCGACGGCCGCCGAGCCCGTGCCGCAGGTCGTCCCCTCGCTCACCGTCGGCGCGGGCGCGTCGGGCGCGGCGGGCGACGACGCCTCGTGCGTCGTGGCGGGCGCGTCGGGCGCGGTGACGTGCTGGGGCGCGGGCGCGTTCGGCCAGCTCGGGCACGCGCGTGGGTCCATCGGCGAGGCCGCGCCGACCGCCGGCCCGGTGCAAGGGATCTCCGCCGCGCTCGGCGTGTCCGTCGGCGCGCGCCACGCCTGCGCGCGCACCGCGGCGGGGGTGTTCTGCTGGGGCTCCGACCTGTGGGGGCAGCGCGGGGCCGGGCGCGCGTCGAGGCCCCGCGCGGAGTCCGCCCCCGTGACCGTCCCGGGCGCGTCGGGCGCGGTCTCGGTGCTCGCCGCGGGGGGCGCGCACGCCTGCGCGATCGTGCGCGGCCAGGCATACTGCTGGGGCGACGGCCGCGACGGGCAGCTCGGCAACGGGCAGACGGCCAACGCGGCGTCCCCGGTCGCCGTCGCCCGCGTGGGCGGCGGGGGCTCGCCCACGGCACTCTGCGCGGGCGACCGCCACACCTGCATGGTCTACGGGACCGACGTGTGGTGCTGGGGGAGCAACGCCGCCGGGCAGCTCGGGGCCTCCGGCGTCGACGGCGCGAGCGCGGTGCCGGTGCAGGTGACGGGCTTGCCCGGCGCCGCCGCGGAGGTCTCGTGCGGCGCGCGCCACACCTGCGCGCGGCTCCTCGACGCGCCGGACGGCCCCGTGTGGTGCTGGGGCGACAACGCGCAGAGCCAGCTCGGCGTGACGGGGGTGACCTCGCGCGCGGCGCCGGCGGTTGTCCCGGACGTCACGGCCCGCGCGCTGGCGTCGAGCGCCGCCACCACGTGTGCGCTCCAGGCGGACGGCTCGGTGGCGTGCTGGGGTGACGGGATGTTCGGGGAGCTCGGCGACGGCGCGTCGGGCCCACCGCGTGCGACGCCGACCGCGGTGGCCGGGGTGACGGGCGCGACCGGGCTGACCGGCGGCCTCCGCCACCTCTGCGCGTGGCGCGCGGCGGAGGCGCTCTGCTGGGGCCCCAACGACGCGACGCAGCTCGGGCGCGCCGTGCCCGGCGTCCCGCTCACGCCGCGCGCGCCGGTGGCCGTCCCGTCGCTCGTCGCGCCGGTCGCCGCGCTCGTCGCCGGCGCGAAGCACACCTGCGCGCTCCACGGCGGCGGGCTCTCGTGCTGGGGGGCCAACCAGAGCGGCGAGAGCGGCGTCGCGATCGCCCCCGGCGGCGTCAACAACGTGACCGCGCCGACGGCGGTGTCGCTCGGCGCCGCGGCCACGGCGATCGCGGCGGGCGGGCGCGGCGGCGGCTTCGGGGCGCCCCCGGACACGGCCTTCACCTGCGCCGCGTCGGGCGCGGGGCTGCGCTGCTGGGGGAGCGACGAGTACGGCGAGCTCGGCGACGGCGCGGCGTTTTCGGCGGCGCCCGTGGAAGTGATGCTCCCGGCGCCCTAAGCGCGCGGGGGGAGGAGCCCTCTCGATGGACCGGGTCAGTCACGCGTTGAACCTCGTCGGCAACACCGTCGGGGGCAAGTACGCCCTCCAGCGGGTGCTCGGCGTCGGGGGCATGGGCGCCGTGTACGAGGCGGTTCACGCCTACACCAACCGCCGCGTCGCGCTGAAGATCCTCGGGCCCGACTACGCCGCCTCGCCCGACGCGACGGCGCGCTTCCTTCAGGAGGCGCAGGCGCCGTCGTCGATCGGGCACCCGAACATCGTGGAGGTGCTCGACGCCGGCGAGGACCCCGCGGTCGGCCTCTACCTCGTGCTCGAGTACCTCGACGGCGAGGACATGGAGAGCGCGGTGGAGCACGGCCGGCTCGACCTCGCCTCGCTCCTCGACGCGACGCTCCAGCTCCTCGACGCGCTCGGCGCGGCGCACGCGCGCGGCTTCGTCCACCGCGACATCAAGCCCGCCAACGTCTTCCTGGTGCGCGACCGGGCGGGCCGGCTGCGGGCGAAGCTCCTCGACTTCGGCATCGCCCGCGACGTCGCGCGCGGGCTGACGGTGGGCAACGTGGTGATGGGGACGCCGCACTACATGGCCCCCGAGCAGGCGAAGGGCCTCCCGGTCGACGCCCGCGCCGACCTCTGGTCGGTGGGCGCGATGCTCTTCCACGCGCTCGCGGGCGTCGCCCCCTTCGACGGCGACAACCCCAACGTCATCATGGTGAACATCATCCTGCAGGACGCGCCGCCCCTCGGTCCGCGGCGCCCCGACCTGTCGAAGACGCTCGTCCACGCGGTCGACCGGGCGCTGGCGAAGTCGCCCGACGCGCGCTGGCCCGACGCCGCGCGGATGGCCGCGCAGCTCGCCGCCGCGCCCGAGCGGCTCGACGGCTCGCTCAAGATCACCAGCACCCTGCGCAACCGCGCCGGGGCCGTCTCCGGGATGCGCCCGCAGGCGGGGCCGGGCGCGCCCGGGGTCGACGCGGTGGGCGCGACCGTCCACAGCGTCGTCCCGCCGCGGCCGGGCACCGGCACGCTCGGCGCCGACGACCCGCCGCCCGTTGCGGACGCGCCCGTGCCCGTTCCTGCGCCCGCTCCTTCACTGCCCGCGCTCGTTCCCGCTCCCGCACCGCCCCCGCCCGTCGCGCCGAAGCGTCGCGCGCCGCTCGTCGCCGGGGTCGCGCTCGCGGTCGCCGCGGCCACGCTCGCCGCGGTCTACGCGTTGCGCGCGCCGTCACCACCG
>JAXLYI010000054.1:0-49970 GCA_046351555.1 Polyangiales bacterium | reverse complement strand
ACGACGAAGCGCCGCGCGTTGTCACCGACCCAGCGCGCGGCGACCGCGTCGGCGAGGGCGTTTGCGTCGGTGAAGCGCCCGCCCCCGTCGCCGTCGGTGCCGACGAAATCCGTGTCGCACCAGCGCGAGCAGCCGCCGCGGCCCTTCGCGCGGTCGGCCTCGCGCCCCGACCAGAGGTTGCACCCCGTGAAGCGGAGGAACACCGCCGCCCGCCCCGTGTGGAAGCCTTCGCCCTGGAGCGTGTGGAAGATCTCCTTCGCCGCGTACGTCATCGCCGTGGGCGCTTCGTACCACGGGGCGCGGGGGCGTTTCGCGGGCCACGCGGCGCCCGTTGCGTGGTACGCAGGAGGCCATGGCGACCCCCACCGTGGGCCAGAAGGCCCCCGCACTGACGGCGACCGCGCACACCGGGGAGACCGTGCGCCTCGCCGATTTCCTCGGCTCCCGCGTGCTGCTGTGGTTCTACCCCAAGGCCGACACCCCCGGGTGCACCGCCCAGGGCTGCGGCCTGCGCGATCGGGCGGCCGACGTCGCCGCCCACGGGATCACCGTCCTCGGCGCGAGCTTCGACACCCCCGCGGAGAACCGCGCCTTCGCCGAGAAGTTCGCCTTCCCCTACAAGCTCCTGAGCGTGGCGCCGGCCGACGGCGTCGCCTGGGGCGCGGCCGAGAGCGCGGCGCAGGGCAACGCGAAGCGCGTCGGCTTCCTCCTCGCGGCCGACGGAACCGTCGAGCGCGTGTGGGACCCCGCCAACGCCCGCTCCTTCGTCGCCGACGTCCTGGCGACCCTGTAGCGCGCTTGTCGCGCCCTTGCGCGCGCACCCCGCCCGTGCGATGGCAACGGGTATGTTCACCCGCGAAGAGCTCATCCAGCGAGGGATGAACTTCATCGTCCTCGTCCTGTCGCTCTCGGTGCACGAGTGGGCCCACGCCTGGAGCGCGTGGAAGCTCGGCGACGACACCGCCGAGCGCCAGGGGCGGCTCACGCTCAACCCCGTCGCCCACCTCGACCCGATCGGCACGGTGCTCCTGCCGCTCCTCGGGATCCCCTTCGGATGGGCCAAGCCCGTGCCCATCAACCCGCTGCGCTTCCGCCGCTCGGTCCACATGCGCACCGGCATCGCCGTCACCGCCGCCGCCGGGCCCATCTCCAACCTCGTGCTCGCGGCGATCTGCACGGTGCTCCTCGGCGTCTGGTGGCGCGTCCACCCGCCCTACGCCGGCGCCGACGCGCCCACGGCCTTCCTCAGCGCCGGGGCCCTCGTCAACGTCAGCCTCGCGCTCTTCAACCTCCTCCCGGTGCCGCCCCTCGACGGGAGCCGCGTGGCCTTCCGCCTCCTCGGCGACCGCTTCCCGCGCTTCTGGGGCACGGTCGAGCGCTACGCGCCCTTCCTCTTCGTCGCCCTCGTGTTCGGCGCGCGCTACATCCTCGCCGCGCCCCTCGCCTTCCTCCACGGCGTCATCGTCGCCGTCGTCACCTGGATCGCCGGCTTCTGATGTCCCCCCGCCTCCGCGCGGGCCTCGACGAGAACGGCCTCGGCCCCCGCCTCGGCCCGATGACCGTCACCGGCGCCCTGCTCGCGCTCTCCGCCCCCGACGACGACGTCGCAAAAGCCGCCGCCGCCGCGCGTATCGGCGACAGCAAGGGGCTCTGCGCCCACGGCTCGATGGGCGAGGTCGAGCGCTTCGTCCTCGCGGCCCTCGACGTCCACCTCGGGCGCCGCCCCGCCACCCTCGACGAGCTCCTCGACGCGGTGGGCCACGAGGCCCCCGAAGCCCTGCGCGCCCCATGTCCCGAGGGCGAGGCCCCGCGCCAGTGCTTCGCCAGCCCCGTCGCGCTCCCGGCCTTCGGCGACGGCCCCGGCGAGCGCGACCGCGCGTCGCTCACGGCGCTTCGTGACGCGGGCGTGCGCGTGGTGGAGGTGCGCGTCTCCCTCGCCTGCGCGGGCCGCCTCAACGACGAGCGCGCCGCGGGCCGCAGCCGCTTCGACGTCGACCTCGACGCGATGCTCTCCGTCGCCGACCGCTTCCGCGCCCGCGTCGCGCCCGGCGAACTCACGGTCGCGTGCGGCAAGGTGGGCGGGCGCAAGTCGTACGGCCCCGCGCTCACGCGTCTGCACCCGCTGCCCGAGGTGCTCGAGGAGACGCCCGCCCGCTCGGCCTACCGGCTGCGCGGCTGGGGCGAGGTCGCCTTCGTGCGCGACGGCGACGCCACCGACCCCGCGATCGCCCTCGCGTCGCTCTTCGGCAAGTACGTCCGTGAGCTCACGATGGAGCGCATCTACCGCTACTACGCCGGGCTCGTGCCGGGCCTCGGGCGCGCCAGCGGCTACCACGACCCGGTGACCGAGCGCTTCGTCCAGGCGACCGCGCTCGTGCGCCGCGGCGCCGTCGCCGACCGCTGCTTCGAGCGGTAGACACGCCCGCCGCTCCCGTCGTACCCCATCGCTCCCATGAAGACCGCCACCACCCTCTCGTTCGCGCTCGTCGCCGCGCTCGGCTGTTCGGACACCACCACCACCGGCGGGGGTGGTGGCGGCGGGGGCGCGCTCACCGTCGACACCTTCCCCGCGGCCTACTACGCCGCGCTCTGCGGGTCGCTCTTCCGCTGCCCGTCGGGCGGGGACAACAGCTCGGTCGCCGCCCTCTTCGAAAACCCCGCCACCTGCGCCGAGCGCGCGCCGCGCCTCGCCTACGCCGGCGTCGACGACCTCGTCGGCCTCGTCCGCGCCGGCAGCGTCCGCTTCGACGGAGCCGCCGCCCGCACCTGCCTCGACCAGGTCGCCGCCTCGTGCATCGGCGTCGACAGCGAGGTGCTGCGGGTCTGCCGCCGGGCTTTCGCGGGCACCGTCGCCGTCGGCGGCGGCTGCTGGCGCTCGGAGCAGTGCGCCGACAACGCGTGGTGCGACCACACCGCCGCGACCGCCCGCGCCTGCCCCGGGACGTGCCGAACCCAGGTGGGCGTCGGGGCCATGTGCACCACCGACCGCCAGTGCGCCGGCTGGGGCGAAGGGACCGCCGCCTGCGTCAACAGCCGCTGCGCCACCGTCCGCGCCGGCGCCCCCGCGACCGAGGGCCAGCGCTGCGGCGACATCGAGAACGCCGACATGACCGTCACGCGTACCGCGTGCGCGACGGACCTCTCGTGCCGCGGCGGGATGTGCCGCCGCGTCCTGGCCGCGGGGACGCCCTGCACCGCGTCCATGGACGTCTGCGCGATCGGCACGGTCTGCGTGCAGCGCGCCGGCACCACCGCGCCCTCGTGCACGCTCGCGTCGGAGGTGGTGCGCAGCGCGACCGGAGGCACGTGCAACCCGATGCAGGGGCGCGTCCCGCTCTGCAACCCGACCGCGCGCCTCACCTGCAACGCCACGACGATGACGTGCGAGTCCCTCGGCAACGGCGCGATGGGCTCGCGCTGCATCCCGGGCGGCGACCTCAACGCCTCGACGTGCAACCCGGGGCTTCGCTGCGACATGGCGACGAGCACCTGCGTCCCGCGGCTCGCCGTCGGCGCCGCCTGCCAGCGCGACGCCGACTGCCTCTCGGGCGAGTGCGAGTCCGACCGCTGCCTCGAGCACGTCTGCCAGTAGCGTCGCTACCCGTCCAACATCGCCCGTGCTGAACATCACCACGCGGCGACGCCCACGCGGTCGACGTGCTCTACGAGCCGTGGCTCACGGTGCGGACGGCGTAGCCGCGGCCTGGCGACGGCGCGCGCAGACGGCCCCCGCTCGGGCCCTGAATGGCGAGCGAGCTCACGACAACACAGGTGCTCATGCACCCCTCACGGGCGGTTGTTGCGGGCGCGCTCCTCCTCGTCGGTTGCCTCCCCGCCCCGAATCGGTCGCCCGGGGCGACTCCGGACGCGGCGCCAACGCTCGACGTCGTCGACGTGACGGTCGACAGCGCCCACGACGGCCCACCCGAGGAAGGGGGCCTCGACCGCCCCGCGGAGGTGTCGACGCGGCCGGACGTCATCGCGGACGCGAGGCTCGACGCGCGCGCAGACGCGGAGGACGCCCTCCCGCCGGACGTCCCCTCGGCGCCGCTCGCACCCGGCTGGGCGCGCTCGCTCGGCGGGTCGAGCCGGACCTCGGCGTCGGCGGTCGCCGTCGACCCGATGGGCAACGTCTATGTGGCCGGTCACTTCCAGGAGAGCATGACCCTCGGGTCGACGCGGCTCACCACCACCGGCTACGGCAACTTCCTCGCGAGCTTCACGAGCGCCGGCGCGCTGCGCTGGTTGCGCTCGCTCGGCAGCTCAGACCAGCAACGGGGCACGGGCATCGCCGCGCTCCCGGGAGGCGGGGTGCTGTTCACGGGGGGCGCGGTGGGCGTCGTCGACTTCGGCTGCGGACCGACGGGGTCGAACTCCACCCAGGTGAGCGTCGCGCTGGTGTCCCTCAACGCCGATGGCACCTGCCGCTGGTCGCGCCGGTACGAGGGCTTCGGGCCGGGCATCGGGTACGACGTCGCCGTCGACCGGACAGGCAACAGCTACGTCGTCGGGCACCAGAGCGGCTCGACCTCCTTCGGAGGGCCGCGGGTGCAGGGCGTGGGGACCTTCGGCTTCGTGGCGAGCTTCACGCCCGCGGGGGAGCATCGCTGGTCCCAGGCCTACTCCGGCGCCGGGACCTCCGCCTGCGCCGCGGTCGCCGTCCAGCCCTCGGGCGATGTCCTCGTGCTCGTCGAGTCGATCGACGCGCTCGACCTCGGCGCCGCGCGGCTGACGATGCGCAGCAGCTTCTTCGCCGCGGTCGCCCTGGACCGAGACGGGGCCTACCGCTGGCATTCGGTCGGGAGCGAGGACGCCGGTGGAACGCTGCGCGGCTGGTCGGTCGCCGCGGCGTCGGAAAACACCTGGCTGCTCGGGGGGATCCACCAGGGGACGCTGCGCCTCGGCGCCAGGCGGCTGGCGTCGCTCACGGCCGAGCAGGGCTTCCATGTGCAACTCGGCGGCGACGGGACCGTGGCTCAGGTGGTCGCGCTCGCCCCAATGGCCTCCCGCGAGTACACCACGGTCAACGCGGTCGCCGCGGACGCTTCGGGGCGTCGCTTCGTCGGGGGAGCGAGCCTGGCCCCGAGCGGGATGCGGCTCGGGGCGCTCGAGCTGTCGAGCCGCGGCGGGATGGACGCGTGGTGGGCCTCCCTCGACGTCGCGGGGGTGCCGCGCAGGGCGCGGGTGATGGGCACCGGGCCGGTCAGCGCCGAGAGCATCGAGGCCCTCGCGGTCGGCCCCGACGGGGCGCTCTACGCCGCCGGGACCATGCGCGGCAACATAGCGCCCTACATGGTCGCGTGTGCGGTGGAGCGAGGTGAGTTCGGCCGTGCGCAGCGGGCTCGCGGCGCATGGAGCGGGTAGCTCCGTCGCATCTGGTCGTGCAGCGGCCGCGCGCGGCGTCGCCGATTGCGCGGGGCGGCGTCCTGCAACACGAGCAGCGCCACCTCGCGAGCGCGAGCGGTCGCGACGATTCGGTCGTTGAGGGACAGGGCGGTCACCAGCGCGCACAGCGTCGCGTTCGCACGCTGCAGCGCGCGAGTCACCGCGAGGGCCGCCACACGCGGCGGGGAGGGCGGGAGCTCAGGGGGAAATGGCCGTCTCGGTCTCACCGGACGGCTGCGAGGTCTCGATCTCCGACGGCAGGTTCGCGTCGGCCGGCGGCGCCTCGCCCTCGGCCGCCTCGTTGGCCGCGCGTGTCACCTCCGCCGAGAGCATCTGCGCCAGCAGCGACGCGTACACCACCGCTCGCAGCGAATCGAGGTTCCGCAGCCGCGTCACCTCGTCGGCGCGCGCGCCGCCTTGCAGGTCCTTCAGGTACAGCTCCACTTCCCACCGGACCCCGTAGAGTTCCGCGACGTCGTGGGGCGTGAAGTGCATCCGCGGCAGCGTCGTCAGGTAGTACCGGTCGCGCCCCTCGAAGGGCACGCACACCACCCGCATCACGCCCGTGCGGCCGTCCGCGTCGCGCAGCTCGACGTCCAGGTCGAGCGTCTCTTGCGACCGCAGCTCGTCGTCGAACTCGCACGCCTCGCCGAGCCGCACGACGCGGCGGTTGGGGGGCAGCGCGAGCGCGTGGCGCGCGCCGTCGGGGCCGTACCAGGCGAGCACCTTCGGGTCGGCGCCGTCCTTGAGCCGCTGCAGCACGTGGCTGCCGGCGGCCTGCGCGTCGAGCGCCCGCCCGTAGTCGTTGTACCCGAGGTCCCAGAGGTACAGGGCGCCGCGCACCCAGTCGGGCGTGAAGTGGGTGGTGTCGTGCTCGCGGCCGTCGGTGAAGGCCACGGCGGCGGGCCCCGCGGCGCGCACGCTGTAGACGGCGTGGAGCTTGAGCGCGGCGGCCGAGCCGGTGCCCGGGAGCCCCTCGGCGAGCGCGGCGGCGAGCTTGAAGACGCTGCCGTCGGGGATGAGCAGGTCGGTGAAGGCGGCGAGCCTCCCCCGCAAGGGCGCGGCGCGTCGGGCGCCGTCGGCGATGCGCGCCTTGACGAGGTCGAGGAGGAGATCTGCGATGCGGTGGACGGCCTTGCGGAACCCCTCCTTGGTCGAGCGCGCGCCGCCGATCTGACGGTAGATGGCGAAGGCGTCGAGGATGCGCCCCTCGGTGTCGGAGCTTCGCATGAGGGAGGCGAGGACCATGGCGACGGTGACGAGGCCGACGTCGATCTTGCCGACGCGCTCGATGAGGCGGAGGTCCTCGGCCCGCGCCTGCAAGCGGATGGGCGACAGGAACCACGCGAACTGATCGCCGAGCGCCTCGGCGACGCGCGCGACGGCGGCCTCCTGCGCGCTGCGAGAAGGGGGCTCCTGCGAGGCGGCTGGGGCGGCGGGACGGCGGGCGAGGAAGCGGCTCGGCATGGCCTCCCCTGCGCACACCGCGAGCGACTCATCAAATTTTTGACAAGGCGCCCGAGCTCAACTTCCGCGAGTTGCCGCGCATGCCGCCGGGACCTTCACCGGCATCACCGACCTGGGAGAGACCCTCCGGACGACCGTCGCTGTCGACGGCTTCCTCGCGAGGATCGTGCCCGACGCGCCAGATCCGATCTGCCGCGGCGCGGAGGTCGCGTGCGCCGACCGCTGCGTCGACACCTCCTCCCACGACGCCCACTGCGGACGCTGCTACAACGCCTGCCCGCTCGACGCATCCTGTCGCGCCGGCCGCTGCGAACTCCCATGCCCGGCGGGTCAGGTCACCTGCCTCTTCCGCGACCGCCTCACCTGCGTCGACCTCACCATGGACCCGTCCCACTGCGGCGCGTGCGGCGCGGCGTGCGCCGCGGGTCGGTCGTGCATCGCGGGGCGCTGCGGGTGCCCGGCGGGGCAACAGGCATGCGCCGAGCGCTGCGTGGACACCGCGACCAGCCTCGAACACTGCGGCGCATGCGGGGCGCCGTGCAGCCCCCCCCGCGGCCTCGGGCGCTGCGCGGCGGGCGTGTGCACGCTGGCGAGCTGCGACGAAGGCCGCGGAAACTGCAACGGCACCGACGGCGACGGCTGCGAGGTAAACCTGCGGACGAACCCCGCCCACTGCGGCGCGTGCGGGCGTTCGTGCGCCGCAGGCGAGTGGTGCGTCGCGGGCGTGTGCTGCGTGGGGGCGGCCTGCGCGCCGTTCCCGAGCTCGGGTCGGGAGGGCGCCTTCGCCCCCGCGGCGGACACCGTGCTCTCCGCGGGCGTCCACGAGTTCACGACGGTGACGATCCCCGCGGGGGTCACCGTGCGCACGGACGGCGTGGGTACGCTTGAAATCCGCGCGACCGGGGCGATCACCATCCTGGGGACGGTCGACCTCTCCGGCGCGGATGGCGGGCGGCCCCGGTGCACGGACCGGGGTTGTTCTGGCGGCGCAGGCGGCGCGACGGGGCACCCCGGTGCGGAGATGCGCGACGGCGTCGGCGGGGGATACAGCGATTCCGGCGGCCCCGCGCCCCCGAGCCTGTTTAGCGGCACGGGAGGCGCTGGTTCCGCGGGCGGCGGTGGCGGCCACGCTCAACGACCCTGCGGCTTCGTCGGCGCGCTCCTCCCCGGCCAGGACAGCGCGGGAGGGGCCGCGGGCGGTCGATGCACGGGTCCCTTGCCGCCGCCGATCGTATGCACACCCGCACGCAGCGGCCCGTGCGCGGTCGCGACGTATGCGGGGCGTGACGCGGAGACGGCGACGCTCAGCATGTGTTCCCCCTACCTGGAAGGGTGGACGCAGGGCGGCGGCGGAGGAGGCTCGATCGGGACCCTCGCCGCGATGGACCTCCCGGTCGCGACGACATTTCAGGTCGGCTCGGGCGGCGGGGGCGGCGGATGGCCGATCCTCATGCCTGACGGCAGCGCCGGCGACGGCGGCGGCGGCGGCGGCGGCGGCGGCGGCGCGCTCCGGATCGCCTCTCCGGTGAGCATCACGCTGGGCCCGGCCGCACAGCTGTTGGTCAACGGTGGCCACGCGTCGTACCTCGGGGGAGGTGGCGGATCGGGCGGGGTCGTGGTGCTCGCGGCCCCCGCCATCGTGGTCCCGGCGGGTGCGCGCGTCTCCGCGCGCGGCGGAAACGCCAGACCGCCTGGCGGTGATGGTGGCCTGGGGCGGATTCGTGTCTCGGTCACGCCTTCGACGTGCACGCTCGACGGGAGCTTCGACCCCCCGCTGCACTCTGGGTGCACGCCGGTGTCGTCACCCGTTGCAGGTCGCGCCTACGTGGGCGCGTACCCGGACTGAACGCAGGCGCCGCGGGGCCGCTGCTACGCGCCGGAGGAGGGCAGTTGCCCCTGAAGGGCCGTCTCGTGCGGACGTTGAAGCGGATAGGCAAGACGACGCCCCTTCCCGTCGACACCCCCGCGCATCCCGCCCCCGCGCCGTATTTCGTCGGGAGGGTGTGTGTACGCCGGGTGGATGACGCGCAGTGCCCTGTGGTGATCGACTCCACCGGCCGCGCTGCGGGCCGACGTCGCCCCCGGAGGGAGGAGCCCGCACCGTGGTGCTCCTCGCAGCACCCTGCGCCCCCGCGCTTGACACAGGGCGCGCTCCGTCGCTACCCCACGCGCGCCGTGAAGCCCTCCGCGTGCGCCCTCAGCCTCGCCCTCGTCATCGCGCCCTCCCTCGCCGCCGCCCAGCCCGCCGCGCCGCCCGGGCCGCGCGTGTACGTCGTCCAGCCAGGCGACACGCTCCTCCGCATCGCCAACCGCCTCGGCGTGCCGCCCCGCGACCTCGCCGCGCGCAACAGCGTGCCGCGGCCCTACACCCTCCGCGTGGGCCAGCGGCTGCGCGTCCCGCAGGGGGCGCGGGCCGAGGTGCTCCAGGCGCTTCCGACGCGCGACGAGGCCACCAACGCGGGCTCCCCCGAGGGGACGCACCGGGCCGGCGTGGTCTCGATGGTGCGACTGCGCGACCAGGGCGAGCTCACCACCAACTTCGCGGCCGCCGCGCCCAACCTCCGCGCGCGGGTCGAGCGCTTCCTGCGGGCGCGCGACAACCGGCCGCACATCGTCCACCCGCGGGTGATCCGGCTGCTCCAGCAGATGTCCGACCGCTTCGGGGGCCGGCGCATCCTCGTGCTCTCGGGCTACCGGCCGGCGCGGGCGGGCGAGGCGGTGTCGCGCCACGCGCTCGGCCAGGCGGTCGACCTCCGCGTGGAGGACGTCCCGCTGCGCGACGTGTGGGCCTGGTGCCAGACGCTCCCCAACATGGGCTGCGGGCTCTTCCCGCGGCAGAACTACGTCCACGTCGACGTCCGCACCGCGCCCGAGCATTGGGACGCCGCCGCGCGCCGCGCCCGCCGCGACCCGGGCGAGGCCCGCCAGCTCGACCCCGACCCCGACGAGGACCCGTCCGAGGTCGAGGCCGACGCCGCGCCCCTGGAGACCCGCCGCCCGGAGTGAGCGCCCCACCGCGCCTGGACACGCCGCGCGCGCCTCGCGGTACGATCGCGCCGTGAGGACCCCCTTCCCGCCCACGCTCGCCCGGGCGCTCGCGCTTGCTTCCCTCGTCGCCGGCTGCTTCGCCGACCCGCCGCCCGACGCGCCCGACGCGGCCCCCGACGCGCGCCCCCCCGCCGACGCCTCGCCCGACGTCGCCCCGAAGGACGCGCCCGACGACCTCACCGCCGACGCGCCCGAGGACGCCTCGCCGCCGCCCGATGCGATGGACGACGTTGCCCCCGACGTCGCCCCCGACGCCGCGCCCGACGCACCCCCCGACGTGGTGATGGACGTCTTCCGCTGTGCCGCGGACGCCGACTGCGCCGACCCCTCGACCCCTCACTGTCAGGCCGCGACGGGCCGCTGCGTCGCGTGCCTCGGGGCCGTCGACTGCCCGCGCGCGCAGCACTGCGAGGCCGACACGGGCGCGTGCGCGTCGGGCTGCCGGGCCGACGACGACTGCCGCCGCGGCGCCGAGGACGGCGGCCTCCCCGCGCGCTGCGACCTCGCGCGCGGGGCCTGCGTCGAGTGCATGGGCGACGACGAGTGCCCGCTCCGGACGATCTGCACCGACGGCCAGTGCGTGCCCGGCTGCAACGAGCGGCGCGGGTGCTCGTCGGGCGAGACGTGCTGCAGCAACCTCTGCGTCGACCTCCAGCGCGACGTCGCCCACTGCGGCGCCTGCGGGGCGCGCTGCCAGGCGGCCAACGGGGTGCCGGCCTGCGCCGCGGGGCGCTGCGCGATCGACGCCTGCACCGCGGGCTTCGCCAACTGCAACGGCGACGTCGGCGACGGATGCGAGGTCAACCTCTCGTCCGACGGGCGCAACTGCGGCCGCTGCGGGACGGCCTGCGACGAGGCGCCCAACGCCGCCGTCGCCTGCGCCGCGGGGCGCTGCGGGTTCTCGTGCCGCGCGGGCTACGCCGACTGCGACGGGGCGGGCGCCAACGGCTGCGAGCGGATCACCAGCGCCGACCCCGCCCACTGCGGCCGCTGCAACAACGCCTGCCCGACGCCCGCGGGCGCCGCCGCGCCGCTCTGCGGGATGGGCTCGTGCGCCTTCTCCTGCACGGCGGGCATGGCCAACTGCGACGGCGACCCGGCCAACGGCTGCGAGGTCGACACCCGCACCACCGTCGCCCACTGCGGCGGGTGCAGCAACGCCTGCCTCGACCGCCCGCACTCGACCAACGCCTGCGACGCGGGCCGCTGCCTCCTGCGCTGCGACGCCGGCTGGGGCGATTGCAACAACGACCCCTCCGACGGCTGCGAGACCGACCTCACCACCTCGATCGAGCACTGCAACCGCTGCGGCGCGCGCTGCGCGGTGCCGGGCGGCGCGGCCGCGTGCGTCCGGGGCGCGTGCGTGGTGGCCTCGTGCGGCGCGGATTTCGCCGACTGCGACGGGTCCGCGGGCAACGGCTGCGAGTCCGACCTGCGCTCGAGCGCGGCCAACTGCGCCCGCTGCGGCAACGCCTGCCCGGCGCGCCCCAACGCCGCGCCCGCGTGCGAGGCCCGCGCGTGCACGGCGCGCTGCAACGCGGGCTTCGCCGACTGCAACGGGACGGCGGGCGACGGCTGCGAGGTCGACACGCGGGTCACCGTGACGAGCTGCGGGGCCTGCGGGCGGGCGTGCGCGGTGCCCAACGGGACGGCAGGGTGCGCGGGCGGCGCGTGCGCGGTGGCGGGCTGCAACGACGGCTTCGGCAACTGCGACGGCGACGCTTCCAACGGCTGCGAGACCAACCTCGCCACGACGCCGGCCCACTGCGGCGCCTGCGGGGTGCGCGCGGTGGAGCAGTGCGACGGGCGCGACAACACCTGCGACGGGCGCGTCGACGAGGGCTGCCCGACGGCGCTCACCGGGCTCGACGTGATCGACTTCACCAGCCCCACCTACGGCTCCGGGAGCGGCACGGCGTACGACGTGTCGTGCCCGGCGGGGACGTTCATCACCGGCGTGTCGGGGCGGCTCTACGCCAACTACTACCAGACGCAGTGGCTCTTCCGCTGCGCGCGGCCGCGCCTCGTCGAGGACCGCACCCGCACCCCCTTCGCGTACTCCATCGCGTGGGACGCGGCGGGCACCGCGGGCCCCGGCGGCTCGCCCACGGCCTACACCCAGTACGTCTTCGACTGCCCCGCGGGCTCCGTCCTCCACCGCGTGCAGCCGTACTTCTCCGGCGCGATCATGGGGCAGACGACCTTCGAGTGCGCCTCGTGGGCGGTGGCCGGCACCCCCGCGACCGGCTGGCGGCTCACCCGCACCGTCACCCGCAGCGCGGCCTACGGGCGCGTCTACGGGACGCAGTCCAACTACCTCTGCCCCGACGAGGCCGGCAGCGCGTCGGCGATGCGCGCCTTCTTCGGGCGCTACAACACCTCGCTGATCCCGACGATCACGTCGGCGGCGTTCCGCTGCACGGCGCCCAATTTCGCGGTGCGTTGAGTCGAGCCCGCGCGCTGTCATAGGCAAGTAGGAATCGGCAGAGCCTCGAAAAATCGTTGAGTCCTTCCCTCCCCTTCGCGCAGAAGGTCCCGTTCGCGCTCGGCGACGTCGACCGGGCGCGTTGTCCTTCTGTGCGTGGATCGGGAGCGAGTCCTTCGGATCGGAGGCGTTGGGACGGGTTGCTCGAGCTGTCGCATGGGGCGTCCGCAGCGCGCGGCGCGAGATCGGCTTCGTCGAGCATTGGGTCCGTTGCAACGTTCTCAGGGTGCATCGAGACTTACGCGGGAGCTCGCTCAAGCGGCTCAAGCGCACGATGCGGATGTCACCCGTCGAACCTCGGGGCTCACTCGGCAGCGGGCTGCGAGTGGGCTAGCTCTGCCCTCCTTCCCCGCGGCGTTCGGTGCGCCCCCTGGGGCTCACCACGCCGGTGTGGGGGGCGCCGCGCACGTCACCGTGACGTGCGTACCAGCGCGTTGAGTCGTTCCAGCGTCGACGACAGGGCCCTCGGCGGAGCGCCCTGCGAGCGCGCGGCCGTGGTGTGGCTCGCACTCCCGCGCGCGCCATCCGAGCGGCTCTGGATGGCGTCGTCAGGTGCGCCTGCGTGCGCCCCAGCGCTCGCCGAAGCAGCGCCCGGGGCGGCGCCATCGAACGCGCCCGCACGCGGCCCGCGTTCCGGTGCCGCGCCGTCGTGGCCCTCGCGCGATCCCCGTCGCTTCGTCGCCCCGGGCCTCGCGTCTCGCGTCGCGCGCGTCGCCTTCGATGCGTCGTCGCGCGCGGGCCTCACCGCCGCGGCGTCGTCGCCCGTCGCGACCTTCGTCGTGGCCTTCGTCGCCGCCTTCGTCGCGGCCTTCGTCGTGGCCTTCGTCGCGTTGGTCGCCGTCGCCTCCGACGCGGCCGCCGCGCCCGACGCGTCATCGCGCGCGGGCGCCGTCGTCGTCGCATCGTCGTGCGTCGGCGGGCACGGCGCCTCCGCCTCGCCCGCGTCGGACTCGGTGATGAGCGTGGCCTGCGCCGGGGGCGTGAGCGTGAGTCGACGCAGATCGAAGAGCTTGCCCGCCTCGTAGTCCTGCCCACGGCGCAGGTGCCAGAGGGCGTTGACGGCCTTGCGCATCAGCGCCACCAGCGCGGAGACCTTGCCCCCCTTGCGCGGCCAGCTCTGGCGGCGCTCGACCCAGGCGCAGGCCGCGCGGTCGCGGGCCTTCCACCGCAGCACGAACATGTACAGGTACTTGCGCGCGCACGCGGAGCCGCGGTGGGTGATGTGAAGGCCCCGCCGCGCGGCCGTGCCGCTGCTCTGCTCCTTGAGGTTGAGCCCGCACGCCTTCTCGTAGGCGCCCGCGTGGTGGAAGTCGAGCGGGTCGCCGACGCAGCCGAGGAGCACCCCGGTCGTCACCAGCCCCACCCACCGCGCCATCGCGCCGAGCTCGGGGCGCGACTCCAGCAGCGCGCGGAGCTCGCGGTCGACCTCCCGGACCTCCTCGCGGTGCCGGAGCATCTCGGACACGACGCGCTGCACCTGCGCCCTCTCCAGCCGGGTCGGCGCGACGCCCATCGTGTCGCGCGCGCAGGCGACGATCGCCTCGAT
Organism: Polyangiales bacterium; assembly: GCA_046351555.1. Lineage (GTDB taxonomy): Bacteria > Myxococcota_A > Polyangia > Polyangiales > CAISKJ01. The sequence goes on along the minus strand of JAXLYI010000054.1, from coordinate 36,039 downwards.
CGACGCGGCGCCGAGCGCGCGCCGCGAGTGCTTGCTCAGCAGCTCACCCGCCTCCCGCGACCGCGCGGCGATCTCGCGCGGGTCCGGCATCTCCAGCAGGAGCCTCCAGAGCGAGGTGGTCTCGTAGATGTTGACCACGGAGGAAAGCTCGGGCCAGTGCCTGGCCAGCAGCGCCTCCAGGCGGTTGTAGCCCTGCATGAGGGGCCCGTGGTGGACCTCGCGGGTCTCGATCAGGGCGCGCACGTCTCGGCGGAACGGGTCGACCGGCTTCCAGAGGGAGCCGTCCCCCTGGCTCCTGAGCCTCGCGAGCGTGACGGCGTCCTTGGGGTCGTGCTTGCTCGGGACGTTGTCGTAGAGCTCCCTGGCGTCGTGGACGTGCTTGGCGGGGACCATGAAGATGGCGGCGCCTGCGCCGTGAAGCATCTCGCGGATGGCGTCTCCGTAGGTGCCGGTGGGCTCCATGGCGATCTGGACTTCGCGTCCCGCCTTGCGGAGCGCGTCGATGAGCAGGAGGAAGAGGCGGGTCTGGTTGAGCTGATTGAACCTGACGATCTGAACGACCTGGCCGGTGTCGAGCGCGAAGGCTGCGGCGAGATCGAACTTGGCGACGTCGAGGCCGACGATCACCGTGGCGGTCTTGAGGAGCGCGACGAGGGCGGCCGACACGACCCCCTCGACATTCACCGAGCGATAGATACCCTTGGACATGGGGACGACCTCCTACCTCGGGCCACCGGCCCATCGAGGCGTCCCCACCTTCCCACGGCCGACTCACGCGCGGCGGTTTGCCGACCGCGTGCTGTGAGCGTTGGGGGGCCGGGCGGCCGGAGCCCGACGCGTCACACGTGGCTGACGACCCACCACGCGCCGCAGAGCACCGACGCGAGGCCCACCGGCACGCGCAGCCCGCGCTCCCAGCGCACCGCGGCGTCGGCGGCGCGCGCGGCGAACCACCCGACCGCCACCATCGAGGCCACCACGCCGAGCCCGAAGAGCGCGACGCCCGCGGTGAGCATCACCGCGCGCTCGCGGCCCATCAGCGGCATCAGCATCAGGAGCCCGCGCACGCCCGAGAGCCCGAACACCGCCCCCATCAGCGCGGCGAAGCGGCCGCCCGTCGGGGGCGCCACCTCCACCTCGACGCCCTCGTGCGAGTGCCCGTGGCCGTCGTGCGCGTGAACCACCCCGCCGTGCGCGTGCGGGACGGCGCCGCGGCGCGAGAGCAGCGTCCAGCACCCGAGCGCGAGCAGCGACGCGCCGCCCACCACCTCGAGCGCCGACTCCCAGCGCGCCGGGATCGCCACGCCCGCCGCCCCCGCGAGCGCCGCCCCGGCCGCGAGCACCGCGGTGTGCCCGACCCCGAAGCGGACGCTCACCCCGAGCGCCCGGCGAAATCCGCCGCCCGCCGCCGCCAGCGTGCCGATCGCGAGGCAGTGGTCGGGCCCCAGCCCGTGGAGCATTCCCTGGCCGAACATCGAGAGGAGCGAGGAGAGCATCGGCGGTGTGCCCGCACCCGTAACACGAAGTCCCCTTCGGGTGCTACCTGTTGCCATTTCCGATGAATTGGCGCGCCCGCGGGGCTTCGGCGGAATCGATTGACGGGGCCGTCGGAGGTGTGACACTCGTCCGCGCCGCGCGCATGCGAACCCGAGCGATCACCCGAGAGGACTACCTGCAGATCGTTTCGGTCATCGACCAGTGGTGGGCGGGGCCGACGTCCGCGCTGGCGCACCCGGTGTTCTTCTACGAGCTCGGGCGGCACGCGATCATCGCGGAGGAGGAGGGGCGGATGGCGGGCTTCCTCCTGGGGTTCATGTCGGACACGGAGCCGAAGGTGGGGTACATCCACCTGGTGGGCATCGACCCGGACTTCCGCCGGCGCGGCGTGGGCAAGGCGCTCTACGCGGAGTTCGAGCGGCAGGCGCGGGCGGCGGGGGCGACGGCGCTCAAGGCGATCACCACGCCGGGCAACCAGGGGAGCGTCGAGTTTCACCGGGCGCTCGGGTACGCGGTGACGCTGGAGGCGGACTATGCGGGCGCGGGTCGCGCGCGGCATGTCTTCCGACGGGACCTCCGCCCATAGACGCGTTGATCCCGCCGCGGCGGACGCTGTAGGCTCCGCGACGGCGCCCGGCAGTACCGACTCCCCCGCGCGCTCCCGGCGCCACGTCCGCCGCGTCACTTCGAGGATGACCCCCATGACCACCAGCCCGATCGCAGCGACCGCAGGCACCGCGCGCCAGCGCCTCGCCTCCTCGCTGGCCTCCCTCCAGCAAGACCCCAACCTCCCGGCCCCCATCCTCGACGTGGTGTCGGGCCTGGCGCGGGCGATGGGTCCCCTCTTCCAGGTGGAGCGCGGCACCGGCGACCCGTCCCTGCTCTTCACCGCCCGCGCGGTGCTCCAGGAGACGCTCGGGCGGATGCAGACGGTCGACCAGGCGTACCCCGGCGTCTCCGACGCCACCGCGGCCATCGCGCAATCGCTCGGGATGATCTTCGCGACCATCCGCGACCACCGCATCGAGGAGGCCGTCTCGCTGCCGTCGCCGTCGCTCGTGTCGGTGGCGCCCTCGGCCCCGCCCTCCACGCCGCCCATCGCGCCCGTCGCCCCCGCGTCGCAGCCCGCGCCCGTCGCGACGCCGCCCGTCGCCGCGCCACCCGTCGCCTACGCCGCGCCGCAGCCCGCGCCCGTGCCGCTCGTGCAGCCCGCGGCGGCGCCCGTTCCGCTCGTGCACCCCGCGGCCGCGCCCGTGCCCCTGGTGCAGCCGGCGGCCGCGCCCGTGTTGCTCGTGCCGGCCGTGCCCGCCGCGTCGCCCGCGATGGCGCGCGAGACGTCCGGCGGCCCAGCGCGCGACCCGGTGACCCCGTCGCTCCTGCCCGACACGGCGGCGAAGGTGCCGGTGGGCCCCAACGGGGTGCCGCGCCTCGAGGCCGAGCTCGACGTCCACTCCGACTCGAACTTCTACACCAACTTCCTCGGCGACATCCGCGACCACGGCGGGATCTTCGTCGCCACCTTCGGCGCCCTCACCGTCAACACCGCGTGCGAGGTGCTGATCTCCTTCCCCGGCGCGCTCACCGCGGAGGTGCGCGGCGTGGTGAAGTGGCGGCGGAGCAACACCGACAACGGGCAGATCCCCGGCCTCGGCGTCGAGATCACGCACGGCACCCCCGACGCGTGGAAGCTCATCGACCGGTTCATCAAGAACCGCGAGCCGATCATCCACGAGGTCTGACCGCGCCCGTCAGCGCGCGTCGAAGCACACCTCCACGCGGCTCACCACCAGCGCGCCCGACGGCGGCCCCGGGGTGATGCGCAGAAGAACACCGCTGTCGCCCGGCACGAAGGACGCCGTCGCGTCGGCCCGGTACCAGCGGTACGGCGCGACGTTGGAGACGAACCCGCTCGGCGTCGACCCGCTCCCCGAGAACGTCCGCCACGCGAACGACCCGCTCGCCGTGGTGTTGTAGCTCCGCCCGTACACCGCGAGCGTGACGTTGGAGATCGCCCCGAGGCCCGCGGTGCTGAGCTCGACGTCGATGAAGACCGTGCCCGAGAGCTCCAGGCCCCCTTCGCCGAGGAAGGGGTCGCCGAACACCGGCGTGTACCCGATCGAGCGGCTCGCGGCGGTGACGCGCCAGCGCGCGCGGTCGGGCAGCGTGTTGGCCTCGTAGCTCACGGATGCGCGCGAGCCCGAGGTGGTGCCCGTCCAGCGGAAGCGCGCGACGTGGGTGCCGACGGCGCCGGAGATGCAGCCGCCGGTCGGGGGGACGTCGACGCCTGCCTCGCGCACGTCGGGGGACGCATCGGCGGCCGCGTCACGCGCGTCGGGCGATGCGTCTGCGGGCGCGTCGGGGCGGTCGGGGGCGACGTCCATCACGGCATCGGGCGCGGCGTCGGGGCGGTCGGGGACGACGTCGAGGCTCGCGTCCGATGCTGCGTCAGGAGCCGCGTCAGGTGCCGCGTCCATCGCAGCATCGGGGGCGACGTCCATCGCTGCGTCGGGGGCTGTGTCAGGCGCGGCGTCGACCGCATCGGCCGCAACGTCCGTCACAACGTCGGGCGCGGCGTCGGGCTCCTTCGCTGCGTCGAGTGCGGCCTCGGGCGCGTCGGCGTCGTCGAGGAGCGCGGCGTCGGCGTCGGGGCACTCGCCGCCCGCGCAGGGGCCGCCGCGCGGGGTCTCCGGGCAGGCGGCGAGGGCGGCGACGATCAGGCAGAGGGAGGCGCGTCTCACGGGCCGCGGTGTAGGCCGAAGCGGGCGCCGCGAGCAAACCTTCCGCCGCATCTCGCGGCCCGCCCCCGACCTCCGGTACCATCGCGCCGATGGGCTCCCGACATTTCCCGACGTGGCGCGCCGCGTGGGGCGCCGCGCTCGTCGCCCTCGGCTGCGGCGACGCCAGACCCCCGCGCTTCGCCTACGAGGACGACGCCGCCGCCGCGCGGCCCGACGCGGGCGCCTGCACCGCCAACGCCGACTGCGACGACGGCGTCGCGTGCACGCAGGACCTCTGCGCCTTCGGCGGCGTCTGCGAGCACGTCGCCGCGCCCGGCTGCATGACCGCGCGCCGCTGCACCCGCGCGGCCGACTGCGACGACGGCGTCGCCTGCACGCGCGACTCGTGCCTCGTCGACGGCACCTGCGGCAACACCGCGCGCGACGACCAGTGCGCCACCGGCCAGCGCTGCGACCTCACCCGCGGCTGCACCGGCGACGCACCGGCGCCCCCGCCGCCGCCTCCGCCTCCCTCGCCGCCTCCCCCTCCGCCCCCTCCGCCTCCACCCCCTCCGCCGCCCGCCCGCACCTGCGCGCGCGACGCCGACTGCGACGACCGCCTGCGCTGCAACGGCGCCGAGCGCTGCGCCGCCGGGAGCTGCGCCGCCGGCACGCCCGTGGTCTGCGACGACATGAACGAGTGCACCGCCGACGCCTGCGCGGAGACCGGGTCGATGTGCGCGAGCACGCCCATCGCGGGGTGCCGGCGCGTGGCGGTCCAGTCGGGCAACTACGCGCTCACGCCGCGGGTGACCCACCAGTGCCAGGACGAGCTCTTCAAAGAGCCCGTGCTCAACCTCGACCTCGCGTCCGTTCGGGTGGAGGCGACCTCGCTCGGCACCACTGTCACCGGCGGGCCCGTGCCGCTCACCGGGGCCGCGGTGTCGGGCGGGGCGTTCCGCGTCACAGGGACTGTCCCGGGCATGTGCATCGCGACCATCACCCTCGCAGGAACCTTCTCCGACGAGACCCACTTCACGGGCCAGGTGAGCCTCGCCTTCCTCGGCTCGTGGTGCGCGGTCACCAACTGCGAGGCCCGCTCCATCACCGTCGCGGGCGCCCGCACGCCCTGAGCCCGCGCTTTCGCCGCCGGGCCGTGTTGCGTTCCGTGGGCGCTTTTGTGACAGTCCGCGCATGCGCTTCCGGCGGACGGCCCTCGCTCTCTTCCTCGCCTCCTCACCCCTCTCCTGCACCGACGACCCCGCGCCCACGCCCCCGCGCGACGCGTCCAACGACCTCGCCGACGCCACGCCCGACGTCGCCCCCGACGTCGGGCCCGACGCGCCGGAGGTGATGTGCCAGCCGCGCACGTTCGAAGCGGGCAGCGCCGAAGGGAACGCCACCCCGCTCACCGTCCCCGCCGGCGGCGTCCGCGCGGGGCGCCTCGAGCAGGCCGAGCTCCCCGCCGACCGGACGGGCCTCGGCTACGCCCGCGCCGGCGACTACGTGCTCGCCAACGAGCGCATCGCCCTCATCGTCGAGGGCGCGCGCACCTCCGCGGGCTACGACCCGTGGGGCGGCAAGCCCGCCGGCGTCGCGCGCGTCGAGGGCGGCCGCCTGGTCGACGCGGGCGACTTCAACGAGATGATGCTCGGCCTCGGGCGCTTCACCGTCGCCACCGAGTCGGTCACCGTGCTCCGCGACGGGACGAGCGGGGGCACGGCCGTCGTTCGCGCGGTGGGCCCGATGCGCCCCATCCCCTTCATCGACGAGTTCGGCCGCTCGCTCATCAGCGCCAACTACAACGACGTGCGTGCGGCCATCGACTACGAGCTCCGCCCCGGCAGCGACCACGTCGACGTCTACGCCACCTACGACGTGCAGAACGAGACGGGCTACAACGCCATGTTCGTCACGCACGCCTTCTTCCAGGGCTACCGGATGGCCCGCTTCTTCCCGGGCTTCGGCTTCTTCAGCACCGGCGACGACGCGGTCGCGCCGCCCACCAACGCCGTCGCCTGGGTCGACGACGTCGCGACGAGCTGGGCCTGGCAGCTCCCCACCGGGATGATGCTCAACCAGTTCATCTCGCTGTCGGGCTTCGACCTCTTCAACGCGCCGGCCATGCGCGTGGGCGGCTGCAAGGCCCCGCTCGAGCGCGTCGCCCTCGGGCGCATCGTCATCGGCGGCCGCGGCCTCGACGGGCTCCAGCAGGCCCTCGCGCGCGACGCGGGCCGCACGCTCCGCGAGATCCGCGGCACCGTCACCGACGCCGCGGGGATGCCCGCCGAGGGCGTCCGCGTCCACGCCACGGGCGCGATGCGCATGGTCGGCACGGGCACCTACCGCGAGGAGGTCACCCGCGCGACCACCGACGCGATGGGCGCCTTCACGCTCCACGTCCCCATGGACATGGCCGTCGACCTCACCGCCTACCGCCGCGGCGAGGCCGTCGTCTCGGGCGTCAACGTGCCCGCCACCCAGGCCACCGCGACGCTCCGGCTCGCGGCGTCGGGCGCCATCCACGTCGTCGCCACGGAGATGGGCGCCATGGGCGGCCTCCCCGTGCGCGTCCAGGTGATCCCCATGGGGGGAACCGTCCCCTCCGTCGCCGAGAACCTCGGCGAGACGGCGATGCCCTCGGGGCGCCTCCACGTCGACTTCCCGACGACCGGCGAGACCACCCTGCGCGCGCCGCCCGGCGCCTACCGCGTGGTGGTGTCGCGCGGCTACGAGTACGACCTCAGCGACACGACGGTGACCGTCACCGCCGGCGCGACCGCGGAGGTGCGGGCGACGCTGCGCCGCGTGGTCGACACGCCCGGCGTGATGTGCGGCGACTTCCACATCCACACGACGCGCTCGCCCGACTCGCGCGACAGCGGGCGCTACAAGCTCGCGGCCGCCGCGGGCGACGGGCTCGAGGTGCCGGCCCGCTCCGACCACGAGTTCGTCGCCGAGTGGACCACCACCATCAACGAGATGGGCCTCTCGCGCTGGGTGTACGGCATCACCTCGCTCGAGCTCACCACCTTCGCCTGGGGGCACTTCGGCGTCGTGCCGATGACCGTCGACCCGACGCGCCGCAACAACGGCGTCTTCGACTGGGCCGGCCGCCCGCCGCCCGCGGTGTTCGCCGACGTGCGGGCGCGGCCCGAGCAGCCCGCGCTGATCATCAACCACCCGCGCGGCGCGCCCATCAGCGGGTACTTCAGCGCCGCGGGCTACAACGCCACGACGGGCGTCGCCTCGCGCCCCGACCTCTGGGACGACACGTTCACCACCGTCGAGTTCTTCAACGACAGCGGTTTCTACGACAGCAACAACGCGCAGGGCGTGGCCGACTGGTACTCCTTCCTGCGCCGCGGCCGGCGCGTGGCGGCGGTGGGCTCGTCCGACAGCCACTCGATCCTCAACAACAGCCCCGTCGGCTACCCCCGGACGTGCATGTACCTCGGCACCGACGACCCGACGATGGCCACCGTCAACGGCGTCCGCGACGCCGTCCGCAACGGCCGCACGTACATCTCCGGCGGCGTCTACATCGAGGCCACCGCGATGGGCACCGGCGCGACCGCGGGCCCCGGCCAGGAGCTCCGCGGCGCCGGCGCCAGCGCCCGCCTCCAGGTGCGCGTGCAGGCCGCCCCGTGGGTCACCGCCGACCGCCTGGAGGTCATCGTCAACGGCACCGTCGCCCAGACCATCGCCCTCGACGCCTCGCGCCGCGACCCGATGAACCCCACCGTCCGCTTCCGCGGCGACGTGATGGTCGACGTGCCCGCGACCGGCGCGTGGGTGATCCTCGCCGCGCACGGCGCCGAGCTCGCGCCCGTCCACCCGAACCGCAACTCCTTCGGCGTCACCAACCCCATCTACCTCATGCGCTGAGCCGTCGGCGGCGCGGCGCGTTCGAGGCTTCGCGCCGGCGCTCCATTCGCCAGCGCATGACGGCGCCCCGCGGAGGGTGCGATCCTCACGGATCGCCGCGCTTCGAAGCCCTCGCCATGCCCCACGACGAACACTTCCTCTCGCGCCTCGACCGCCTCTCGCTGCCGCTGGTCGAGTTCGCGCTCACGCTCTACCGCGACGCGCAACTGGTGAAGGTCATCCTCCGGGGCGCGCGCGCACCCGAGTCGGCCCCGCGGGTCGCGCTGTCCCTCGATCATCCCACCGAGGGGCCGTTCGTCGTGGTGGCGCGCGACGGCGGGTTCGTCACCTGCCTCGGCGCGGGCATGTCGCCTGCGCCGCACCCCGTCGTCACCCGCGCCCAGATCGACGCGCAGCTCCAGCGCCTCGCCGTGGCGCGCGACCGCGCCGAGACCGCGCAGCGCCTCATCGGGCGGCGCAGCGGCGCCGGCGTGCTCCTCGAGCGGCTCTACACCGCCGGGGAGTTCTTGAGCCGCGAGGAGATCTTCGCCCTGGGCCTGTGGCAGCCCCTGCTGCGGCCGACCATGCTGGCGCTCTACCACGCCGCGTTGGCCTCGGTCGACACGCTCCGCGCGCGGCTGCTGCTCGACGGTCGGCTGCGCGCGGCGGACCGCGAGCGATGGACCGCCTTCTGGTTGGGCTCCTGGGCGGCGGCCCACATGCTCGTGCTCATCGCGGCGGACGGCCTGGAGGATTTCTCCTCCCACCCCGACCCCGAGTGGCTGAAGGACCACTTCTGCTGGGGCGTGTCGCAGCAGGGCGGGCAGCGCTTCGTGCTGCGCGCGGCGTGGGCGGCGGCGCGGCTCTCGAAGGTGCTGCTGCCCGCGCAGAAGCAGCGCTTCGCCGCGTCCGTGGCCTACTGGTCGATGACCGACGCCGCGGTCTGCATGGCCGCCATCACGGGCGCCCGCGCCCGCGTGCGGGCCGAGGTGCTGAAGAAGCTTCGCATGCCGGCGCCGCCCGAAGGCGCCTCCGCCGAAGAGCACATGCGGCACATCATCGGCGGAATGGGCGTCGAGGCGATCGAGGCGGACGAGGCCGTGCTGCGCGCCGAGGCGCTGGAGCTCGGTCGGCGTCACCACCACGCGACCACCGCGAACCTCGCGTCGGACAACGAGTTCCGCTTCGCGACGAAGGACGCGATCCCCGAGGCGCTCGCGACGGCCGCGCTGTTCGACTGCCCGTGGTCGGCCTTCGGCGACTACGGGGGTTCGCGTCGCGCGCTGCGCCTCGCGCCGACGATCGGCCGCCTCGCCGCGGAGGACCTCTACTACCCGAAGAAGTACCACGCGGCCTTCGCGCGCGACCTCAACGCGGACACCGTCGAGGGCCTGATCGCGCCGAGGCGCACCGCGGTCAGGCCCCCGAAGACGGTGCGCGCGCCCGCGCGTCTGGGGCCCAACGAGCCGTGCACGTGCGGGAGCGGCAAGAAGTACAAGCGCTGCTGCGCGTCGCCGAAGTAGTAGCCGAAGCCAATGTCTGTGGGCCGCTGGTCGAGGCGCCTGCCAGACAGCGCGCTATCGCCCCTCGGCGACGCACCGGAACCCGACGTACTCGTACCCGCTCACCGTGTCGTACCTGATGCGGAAGGCCGCGCGGGCCGAGGCGGGGCTGAGGCTCACCCACGCGCCGCCACGGACGACGCGGCTGTTTCCGTCGATGCCGCGCTCCTCTGTCGCATCGCCCGTCCGTGTCGTGTAGCGACCGTAGGGCGTGCGGGTCCACTCCAACACGTTCCCCGCCATCCCGATGAGGCCATCGGGCGTGTCTCCCGCGCGCGGCAGCTCCGCGACGGCGGCGGTGGCACCCCACGGGTCTGTCCAGCCCGCGATGCCTGTGGAGCTTCGTCCCAGCGCTTCAGCGTACGTGACGCACTCGCTCCCGCAGAGGTTGCTGTTCTGCGGGGACGGCTCCGGCGTGTCGCCCCACGGGTACCGCCGCCCCGCTGCACCGCGGGCCGCGAACTCCCATTGATCCTCCGTCGGCAGGTGCCCGCCGCGCCACGCGCAGTACGCCTCCGCCTGCGGCTGCGTCACGCAGTTGATCGGGTGACCCTCCACGCCGCTCCGACCCCAGTGGCAGAACACCTGCCACCGCCCCGGGCGCTCGTCGTAGGCCGTCGGCGCCGCGCATCGCCCTGCCGCCACGCACGCGCGGTACGCCCCCACCGTCACCTCCGTCCGGTCGATGCAGAAGCCCGCCACCGTCACCGTGTGTTGCGGGCGCTCGTCGTCCTCGCCCTCACCGACCGGCGAGCCCATCGTGAAGGCGCCCCCCGCGAGTCGCACGCAGCCCTCCGTGACACGCGGAGGCGGAGGCGGGGGAGGCGGCGGAGGCACGACCGCGGCATCGCGCGCCGTCACCACCGCCGCGTCCCGCGTGGGGCGCACCATCGCATCGGGCTTCCGCGTGCTCCAGAGCACCGCCGCGATCACCAGCCCCACCGCGCCGCCCCCCGCGAACACCACGCCAGTCTTGAGGGCCATCGTGCGGAGCCTACCAGCGCCCCGCGCGCGTGGAAGCGCCTTCGCTGCGCGGGAAGACGCCTGACGCCCCGGCGGCGCGTCAAGGGGGCGCCGGTCTCTTGCGGTCGGGGCCGCTTTCGGAGAGTGTCCCGCCCGTGACGACCCGCCTTACGCTTCTCACCGCCCTCGCGCTCTCCGCCCTCGCCGGCTGCGGCGACGACGAGCCCACCCGCTTCACCGAGCAGGACGCCGCGCCGATGGCCGACGCCTCCGTCGACGCCGACGACGCGATGACGGCCTTCGAGGCCCCGCCGCCGCTCGACGTGCGCCCCACCGACGGCGGCGACCTCCCCGGCACCACGCTCGTCTACGCGCACTCCGACGACACGCTCTACACCGTCGACCCGACGACGCGCGACGTGCAGCGGGTGGGGACGTTCCAATTCCCCACCGACGGCAACACGCACGCGATGACCGACCTCGCCGTCGACGCGATGGGCCGCATCACCGGCGTCACCGAGGACGCGCTCTACTCCGTCGACCCGATGACCGCGCGCTGCACCCTCGTCCGCTCGCTCCCCGTGGCCGACCGCCGCGTCTTCGTCGGGCTCACCTGGGTGCCCGTCGGCGTGCTCGACCCGGCCGCGGAGGTGCTCCTCGGCGGCGCCACCGACGGGTCGCTCTGGCGCATCAACCCCGCCTCCGGCACCACCGCCCGCGTCGGCGCGCTCCCCACCGGCTGGGGCATCAGCGGCGACATCGTGTCCATCCGCGGCGCCGCCACCTACGCCACCGTGCGCCCCACCACCGGCACGAGCACCACCGACACCCTCGTCACCCTCACCTTCGGGTCGAGCGTGACGATGCGCCGCGTCGGCGACATCGGCTTCCGCAGCCTCTACGGCCTCGGCTACTGGCGCCAGACGCTCTACGGCTTCTCGCGCGCCGGCGAGCTCATCACCATCCAGGCGAGCTCCGGCCGCGGGACGCGCGTCTCGATGCCCGCGATGCAGTTCTCCGGCGCCGGCGTCACCACCGTCGCGTCCATCGCGCCGCCCTGAGCGAGCACCCTCGCGTCTCGCCCCGCGCCCGGTGCATCATCGCCCGCGTGCGGCGCCTCCCGCTCTCCTTCGCGCTCCTCCTCGTCGCGCGCGCCGCCGCCGCGCAGGACGCGCCCGCCCGCCTCCGCCGCGTCGTCGAGGCCCCGCACCCCGCCCCGAACGTCGCGCCCGTCGCCGTCGAGCTCTCCCTCGACGTCGACGACGCCGGCCGCGTCACCGCCGCGCGCGTCACCCGCAGCGCCGGCCCCGCGTGGGACGAGGCCGCCCTCGCCGCCGCGCGCGATTTCGTCTTCGAACCCGCCCGCCGTGACGGCCGCACCGTCGCCTCCACGGTGGCCCACCGCTACGTCTTCGCCGGCCGCGGCGACGCCGTCTCCGACGAGGACGCACCCCGCGCCGCGCCCAACGCCGCCACCGAACAGCAGGCCACCGTGCGCGCCCGCTCGCCCTCGCGCGAGACCTTCCGCCGCGAGGTCGTCGTCGAAGACCTCCGCCGCATGCCCGGCGCCCGCGGCGACGCCCTCCTCGCCGTGCAGAACCTCCCCGGCGTCGGCCGGACCGCCTTCGGCCAGGGCGCCTTCCCCGTCCGCGGCTCCGACCCCGAGGACTCGATCGTCACCCTCGAGTCGCACCCGATCGCGCTGCCCTTCCACCTCTACGGCCTCGCCACCACCGTCGCCACCGACCTCGTCGAGCGCATCGAGTTCATGCCCGGCAACTTCTCGGCGCGCTGGGGCCGGGCCGCCGGCGGCGTGGTCAACGTCACCCTCCGCGCGCCCGCCCGCGACCGCCCGCGCGTCTCCGCCGACGTCGACGTGATCGACGCCGGCGTCGCGGCCTCCGTCCCCATCGGGCGCCGCGTGACGGTGAGCGCGGGCCTGCGCCGCAGCTACATCGACGGCCTCTTCGCGCTCTTCGCCCCCGACGCCGCGGGCGCGAGCTTCACCAGCCTCCCGCGCTACTGGGACTGGCAGCTCGCCGTGGACGCCGACCTCGGCCCGCGCGACCAGGTGCGCGTCCTCGGCGCCGGCAGCGACGACTCGCTCGGCCTCGTGATCCCGTCGCCCTCGCCCGAGTACCCCGCGGCCACCGTGTCGTACGGCAGCTCGCTCGCCTACCACGGAGCGCAGGCCCGCTGGCGCCACCGCTTCGCGCCCGGCGTCGAGCACACGCTCTCGCCGGCCCTGTCGTTCACCGCGTCGAGCGTCGCGCTCGGGCCCGACGTCCGCTACGAGATCAGCACCGTCACGGGCTCCTTCCGCGACGAGCTCGACGCGCGCCTCTCGGCCCGCGCGCGGCTCTACGTCGGCCTCGACGTCCAGGCGGGCCGCTCGACCACCGCCATCACCGCCCCGCCCCTCTCCGCCAACGGGATCGACGACGCCCCCGTCCGCTCGCGCCTCGTCCGCGACGAGGCCACGCGCGACTTCGTCAACCCCGCCGCCTACGCCGAGCTCGCGCTCGACCCGACGCCCTCCCTCCACCTGCTCGCGGGCGTCCGCGTCGACGGCTTCTCGCGCCGCTGGGAATGGTCCGTCGACCCGCGGGCGACGGCGCGCTGGCAGGTTCACCCGCGCGTCGCGCTGCGGGCGGGTTTTGGGCAGTACACCACCACCCCGCGCGGCTACGCGGTGCTCCCCAACTTCGGCAACCCCTCGCTGCGCCTCGAGCGCTGGCTCCACGCGACGGCCGGCGCGCAGGCGTGGGTCGTCGAGGGCGCGTTCGAAGTCACCGTCGACGGCTTCGCGAAGTGGGCCGACGGCGTGGCCGCGCCCTCGTCGGCGGTGGTCGACGGCGCGCCCGAGCGCTTCGCCAACACCGGGAGCGCGCGGGTGTACGGCGCCGAGGTGCTCGCGCGCGTGCGCCCTGGGCGGCTGCCGCTCTTCGCGTGGCTGGCCTACACCGTCCAGCGCGCGGAGCGGCGCGACGTGGCCTCCGGGCCCTGGTACGCCTCGGAGTGGGATCAGACGCACCTCGTCACGGCCATGCTCGGCGCGGTGCTCCCGCACGGGTGGGAGGTGGGCGTGCGCGCGCGCTACACCACGGGGACGCCGACGCCCAACGTGACGGGCGGGCTCTACGACAGCGACCACGACACGACGTACACCTACGTCGCGGTCGACGCGCCGACGCGGCTGCCCGACTTCTTCGCGATGGACGCGCGGGTGGCGAAGCGCTTCCGCTGGGGGCCGGTGGCGCTCCAGGCGGTGCTCGAGGTGCTCAACGTGACCAACCACGTCAACGTCGAGAGCCGCGTGTACAGCTTCGACCGTCGGAGCAGCATCCCGGTGCAGGGGCTGCCCATCCTGCCGAGCGTGGGGTTGCGCGGGGAGTATTGACGCCGACGTTCGGGCCTTCAGGCTGACGTACGCGTCCGCAGCGTGCGGGCGTGGGGCCGCGCGGGGACGAGGGCGGGCGGCGCGGTGACGGGCGCGGTGGTGGGGGTGTCGGAGCCGCGGGCGCGGCCGCGGAGGCGCTCGCGGAAGCGGCGCGCGAGGGCGGCGAGGGCGCGACGCTGGGCGGGGTCGTTGGCGCCGACGAGGATGAGGTTGAGGCGCGAGGGGTCGAAGACGGCGCGGGCCGCGCGGCGGATGTCGCTGGCGGTGACGCCGAGCACCTCGAGGCGGCGCTCGGCGGGCGTCTGGCGGCGGTCGAAGAGCTCGGCGGGGCCGTAGAAGTCGGCGAGGGCGGCGGGGTGGTCTTCCATCGCGTCGAGGTCGAAGGTGAAGCGGCGGTGGGCCTTCTCCACCTCGGCGCGCGTCGGGCCGTGGAGCGCGAGGTCGCCGAGGATGGCGAACACCTCGCCGACGAGGCTCTCGAGCGAGCCGTGGGCCACCGAGGCCCCGACGTCGAACACGCCGACGTCTTCGAAGAGCTCGGCGCCCGCGTGGACCTCATAGGCGAGGCCCCGCTCGTCGCAGATGCGGCGGTGCAGGCGGGTCGACATCCCGTCGTCGAGCACGCGGAGGAGGAGCTCGATGGCGACGGCCTGGGCCGAGCGGACGCCCGGGGTGGGGAAGGCGACGCGGACGGAGGACTGCGACGCGGCGTAGGGGACGACCCGGACGCGGGCGCGCGACTGGCGGACGCGGAAGGGCGCGGTGGGCGTGGCGGCGCCGGGGACGAGGCCCCCGAAGGCCCGCTCGACGGCGCGCGCCATGACGCGGTGGGGGAGGGGGCCGACGACGGTGACGCACATGTTCCGCGCGACGTAGTGGGCGGCGAGGTGGGCGCGGAGGTCGCGCTCGGTGAAGCGGTCGACGTTGCGCGCGGTGCCCGTGATGGGGAAGCCGAGCGCGTCGCCGCGGAACACCTCCGCCCGGCACACGTTCTCGGCGTTGACGTCGGTGCCGTCCTCGTCGAGGTCCTCGAGGATCTCCTCCCGCACGATCCCCTTCTCGACGTCCCGGTCGGAGAACACCGGGCTCGTGAACACCTCGCCGAGCTCGGCGCACCCCTGGGCGAGCGCGTCGGGCGGCACCGACAGTTCGAAGAGGGTGTAGTCCCCGTGCGTCGCCGCCGTCAGCGTCGCCCCGAGCGACTCGATCCCGTGGTTGAACGCCGCCGCCGACGGGCGCCGCGCCGTCCCCCGGAAGAGCATGTGCTCGAGGAAGTGGCTGATCCCGTTGGTCCCCCGGCGCTCGTGGCGCGACCCCACCCGCACGCTCACCGCCACCACCGCCTGGTGCAGGTGGGGGCGGCAGACCGTCACGACCCGAAGACCGTTGCGCAACCGGGAGCAGGAGACCGTGTGCATCGCCCTTCTGGACTACGCCCCCGCCCCCGCCCCTCGCAATGGGGGGCGTGAAATATCCTGTCGCTCGGGCGCTGGAGCTCCTAGGAAATCCGCGCGTTTTCGAAGGGTTGGCCGCGGGTGCGACGTCGCGTCCACGGTGCGCCGGCGCAACGGGCCGGCGGGTTCTTGATTCCCCGCCGCGGGGGCTCCCGCGGGGCCCGGATTGGTCCACGCTTGGGCCATGCGCCTCCTCCTTGCCGTCGCCCTCCTCGCCGCCTGCGCCACCACGTCCCCGCCGCCCCCGCGCCGCGCCCGCCGCCCGCGCGCGCCCCGCGCACCCGTCGCCACGTCTCCCGCGCGCCCGCCCGCGACCTTCACCACCCCCGCGCCGCCGCTCGCGCCGACCTCGCCCCGCCCCGCCCCGCGCCCGCCGCCCGCCGCCGACGAGCCCCGCTGCCGCGAGGTGACCCGCCACAACGAGGAGCTGCTCGCCGCCCGCGTCGGCGCCGCGTCGCCCGCCTGCGCGGGGGCGGCGGTGGCGGCGCTCCGTGAGTCCTTCGCGCGCTGCGCCTTCGGGCCCGAGGGCGCGTGGGCCGCGGAGCTCACCGACGCGCGGGCCGAGGAGGAGGGCGGCGTGTGCCGGGCGGAGGTCCGGTGGCGGGCGATGCTCCTGCGCGCGGGCGCGGGCGTCGCCGAGGAGGGGGACGTTGGCGGTCGCGTCGGGCGGACCTTCCGCGTCGTGGCCGCGGGCGACGAGGTGCAGTCGTACACGCGCCTCGAGCTCACGTCGTCCGACCTCGACGGCGACGGGACGCCCGAGCTCGCCGTCGTCGCGGACGCGGTCGACCACGGGCTCAACCGACGCGAGCGCGACGTCGAGGTGTACACCGCCGGCGGCCACCGCGTCGCGGTGTTCGAGCCCACGCGCGCGATGCGGGTGATCGACGTGACGGACGTCGACGGCGACGGGCGCGCCGACCTCGTCGTCCCCGCGCCCTACACCTGGTCGGAGGGGGCCGAGTGCGGGCGGACGGTGATCCGCGAGCCGCTCTCGCTCGTCGCGCACGCGCTCCCGCGCGGGGGCTTCTCCACCACCGACGACGTCGCCGCGCGCCACCTCCGCGCGGTGTGCCCCGGCCCCGACGTCGACGCGTCGCCGCCCGCCACCGGCGCCGGCGTCGACCCCGCGGGCCTCGGCGTCATCTGCCGCCGCCTGTGGGGCGCGACCCCCGAGGAGGCCCTCGCGCCGCTGCGCTGCGAACACTTCCGCGCGGAGCCCTCCGCCCTCTGCGCGCAGACCACGCACGCGCTCCCGCCCCTCGAGCCCGGCGAGTGCCCCGCCCACTACGACGTCTGGGCGCACGCGCCGCCGCCCCTCCGCCTGCGTTGAACGCGGAGAGCCGGACGGCGCTGGCCGTTGCCCGCGCGTCGTGGCCTCGGTGCCCCTTCGATGCGCATCGTCGCGCGCCGAGGGCGCCCTCCGGGGGCCTTGAAAACTACAGGTTCCGCGCGGGACGTGGTGTACTCGGGCCACCGGTCGCCCGGGGCGAATGAAGCAGCCGCACCCCACCCCCGCCCGCTCGTCCTGGGTCGTCCTCGCGGCGGCGGCGGCGTGCAGCAACGCGCCCCCGCCGCGCGCGCGCCCGGGGCCCTCCGCGCGCACCGCGTCGCGCGTGTCGGCGCCGGCGGTCGCGCCCTCCGTCACCGCGTCCGCGCGCGCGCCGGAGGCCGCCGCGCCGACGATCGCGTCCGCTTGCGCGCGCACCTGCGCCGTCGCGGGCAGCGGGGCGGTGTGGTGCTGGGCGCAGGCGTCGGGCGCGCTCGCGCCGGCGCAGGTGGCGGGCCTCGCCGACGCGCGCGCGCTCGCCTGCGGCGCGGCCCACTGCTGCGCGCTTCGAACGGGCGGCGCGGTGTCGTGCTGGTCCGTCCCCGCGCGGGCCCGCCCGACGAGCGCGCCCGCGCCGCTCGCGCTCCCGCCCGACGACGCGGTGGCGGCGCTCGCGGCGGGGGGCGCGGGCGTGTGCGCGGCGCTCCGCTCGGGGCGCGTCGCGTGCTGGCGGCTGCTCGACCCATCGGTCGCGCTCTTCTCCCCGCCGCGCGTGGTCGCCGGCGTCGAGGGCGCGCGCGCGGTCGCGGTGGGCGGCGCGCACGCCTGCGCGGTGGTGGCCGGCGGGCGCGTGCGCTGCTGGGGCGAGAGCCGCGACGGCCAGGCGGGCGCGGACCGCGGGGCCCCGCGCGACGGCGCGCCCGTCGAGGTGGCCGACCTCCCTCCCGCCCGCGCCCTGAGCGCCGGCGCGCGCCACACGTGCGCCCGCACCGAGGCCGGCGAGGTGTGGTGCTGGGGCTACAACGGCAGCGGGCAGCTCGGGTGCGGCCCCTTCGCCGGCGGCCCGCGCCCGCAGCGCGTCGTCGACCTCGCCGACGTCGCGGCGGTGGCCGCGGGGCGCGCGCACGCCTGCGCGGTGCTGACGGGCGGCGCGGTCGCGTGCTGGGGCGACAACCGGTCGCGCGCGGTCGGCGCGATCGAGCCGCGCACGGCGCCCGCGCCGGTGGCGGTGCCCGGCGTCACCGCCGCGCAGGTGAGCGCGTCGTGCGAGGCGACCTGCGCGCGACGCGTCGACGGCGCGGTGTGGTGCTGGGGCGCCCGCTACCGCGCGCCGGGCGAGCCCGCGGGCCGGCCCGTCGCCGTCGCGCTCCCCTGACGGCGCGCCGAGGAAAATACCGCGGGGTCTCACACCGCCGGAGCGCTGTCAACCCGCGGGCGGGGGGCTGTTCGCGCCGTAGGCGTTGTGTTATCCCGCGGCCTCGGTGTCGCCCGCTGCCCTCGCGGCGCGACAGGAGCAGAAGAGCCGTCGATGCAGATCGCCACCCTGGCAACCTTCACCGTCATCCTGCGCCCACCCGTCGAGCGTGAGGGCCGCACCCGCCGCTGGAGCGGCCATTGCCTCGACCTCGACCTCGGCGTCTCCGCGGGCAGCGCCTCGGAGGTGCGGATGCGCCTCGCGACGTCCATCGCCGCGTGCCTCGCCGACCGCCCGCGCGAGCGCCGCGGCCCGAGCGACCCGGCCCTCTGGGATGTTGCCCGCGCCTCGCCCATCGTCACGCGGCAGACGGTGGAGACCGACCGCGGGCTCATCGAGGTTCGCTACGTCCAACCCCCGGAGGCGGCCTGCGCCTGAGGGCGCACTCCACGCGCCGCGCGGCCGGGGAGGTCTGATACCTTCGCGCGCACGCAATGGCCCGCTCGCCGCTCGCCGCCCGCCTCCTCGGCTCCCTCCGCTTCGCCCTCTCGCTCGAACGTCGCAACCTCTCCGCCCGCGAGGGCCTCGAGCGCCGCGACGAGGCCCGCCACCGCGCGCTCACGCGGCGCCAGCTCCTCGCGCTCGGCGCGGCGACGGCGGGGTGCGCGGCGGCCGGGACCATCGCGCGGCCCGGCGTGGGCGTACGCCGCGTCGCGGGCCTCGCGGGGGCGCGGGTGGCGGTGGTGGGCGCGGGCCTGGCGGGGCTGACGGCGGCGTGGCGGCTGAAGCAGGCCGGCGCGAGCCCGGTGGTGTACGACGCCTCGGGGCGCACGGGGGGCCGCGCCTTCACGCTGCGCGAGCACTTCCCGGTGAAGTGCGAGCTCGGCGGGGAGTTCGTCGACACGGGGCACCGGGCGCTGCGGGCGATGGTGGAGGAGCTCGGCCTGACGCTGGTGGATCTGCGCGAGGCCGCCGCGGGGGCCGAGCCCGAGCGCTACGTGGTCAACGCGATCCGGTACACCGAGCGGCAGATCCTCGACCTCTTCCGCGCGCTGGTGCCGGCGATCCGACGCGACCTCGACGCCGTCGGCACCGCGCCGGTCACGCACGCGCACTACACGCCCACCGCGGAGTCGCTCGACGCGCTCTCGCTCGGGAGCTGGCTCGAGCGCAACGGCGTGCGGGGCACGCTGCGCTCGCTGCTGGAGGTGGCCTTCGTCAGCGAGCTCGGGCGCGAGGCGAACGAGCTCAGCGCGCTGTCGTTCCTGTACGCGGTGGGGCGCGACACCGATCGCCTGGCGCTCTACGGGGACAGCGACGAGCGGTACTCCGTCCGCGAGGGCTCCGACGCGGTGGCCGGGCGCCTCGCGACGCGCCTCGGGGCCGCGGTGGTGCTCAGCCACCGGCTCGCGTCGCTGCGCCAGCGGCCCGACGGGGCCTACGCGCTGGCCTTCGAGGTGGGCGCCTCGACGCGCGACGTCGTGGCCGATCGGGTGGTGCTGGCGCTGCCGTTCAACCAGCTCCGCCGCTGCGAGCTCGGGCTGGAGATGCCGGTGGCGAAGCGCCGCGCGATCGCCGAGCTCGCCTACGGCACCAACGCGAAGGTGATGGTGTCGACGCGCTCGCGGCCGTGGCGGGAGGGCGGGGCGAGCGGCACGTCCTTCAACGACGGCGGCGTCTACCACGAGAGCTGGGAGAGCACGCGCGGCTACCCCGGCGAGGTCGCGGTGATGACCTCCTACACCGGCGGCCGCCTCGGGGTGAGCGTCGGCGAGAGCAACCCCGAGGCGCAGGGGAGGCGCTTCGCCGAGGCGCTCGACGCTGTGTTCCCGGGGACGGCGATGGCATTCACGGGGCGCGCGGCGCGGATGCACTGGCCGAGCGCGCGGTACTTCGAAGGGAGCTACGCGTGCTACGGCCCCGGCGACTGGACGCGCCTCGCCGGCGCCGAGGCCGCGCCCGTCGGCGGGGTGTTCTTCGCGGGTGAGCACACCAGCGCCGTCTCGCCGGGCTTCATGGACGGCGCCGTCGAGTCGGGCGAGCGCGCCGCCCGCGAGCTCATCGCCTCGGCCCGCGGGTGACCTCCGCCGCGATGCCCCCGCACGACGCCCTCGCGGGCGCGGCGGCTGCGTACGGCCGCGGCTTCGTCGCCCACCCGGCCAACCGCAAGCTCCGCGCGTCCCCGGCGCTCCTCGGTGAGGTGCTCGGGTTCGCCGTGCGCCGCGCCGCCTGTCGTGCCGGCGCGCCCGTGACGCTCTTCTCACCGTCGCCCTGCCCGTCGCTCGACGTCGCGCGCATCGACCGCCGCGCGCTCCGCGAGGGCGACGCGTGGCTCGCCGACCTCGACGCCTCGCCCGCGGCCCTCGCCGCCGCGTACGAGCGCCTGCTCGCGCTCTCCCCGCGCGTCGACGTCGCCGCCCGCGCTTTCGAACTCGCCCCCGCCGCCGCGAGCGCGCGCCGCGCCGCGGGCGCCTACTACACCCCTGCCGCGCTGGTGGACGCGCTGCTCGACCTCGCGCTCGAGCCCGCCGTCGCCGAGGCCCTCGCCGCGCGCCCCGACGACCCGTCTGGCGCGATCCTCTCGCTCGCCGTCGTCGACCCCGCGTGCGGCGCGGGCAACTTCCTCGTCGCCGCCGCCCGCCGCCTCGCCGCGCACCTCGCCCGCGCCGCGTCCCTCACACCCGCCGAGGCCCTCCGCGCCGTCGCCGCGCGCTGCGTCCACGGCGTCGACCGCGACCCCGTCGCCGTCGCCCTCTGCCGCCTCGCCCTCTGGCGCGAGGGGGCGCCGCCCGACGTGCTCGGGCGACGCGTCGTCTGCGGTGACGCGCTGCTCGGCGCGCCGCGAGCGTTCCTCGACGAGGGCGTCCCCGACGCGGCCTGGGCCACGCTCCCGGGCGACGACCGCGCCGCCGCGACCTCCCTCCGCGCGCGCAACCGCCGCGAGCGCGCGTCCCCCGCCGCCCCTCGCGTCACCGTCCGCCGCGCGCGCGAACAACACCTCGCGGACCTCTGGTGCGCGGCCTTCGCGTGGCACCGGCGCGCCGGCGCGGTCGCTTCTGCTCCCACGCACGGCCGCTGGCGACGCGTGCTCGGGGGCAAAAAACTCCCGTCCCGCACCGCGCGCACCACGCGCGAGCTCGTCGCGGCGCACCGCTTCGTCCACTGGCATCTGCGCTTCCCGGAGGCGTTCGCGCGCGGCGGCTTCGACGTGGTGCTCGGCAACCCGCCCTTCCTCAACGCGATCGAGGGCGACGTGCGCCCGCCGCTCCCGCACCTGCACCGCCACCTCGCGCCCGAGCTCGGCGGGACGGCCGACGCCGCCCACCGCATGCTCGCGCTGGCCGACCGCATCCGGCGCCCCGGCGGCCGCGTCGGGATGGTGCAGCCGCGCGCGGTGCTCAACGCGCCCGCGATGGCCCGCTGGCGGCGCGCGCGGAGCCCCGGGGGCGTCGCGGCGCTCCTCGCGCTCGACGACAACGAGCTCTTCCCGGGGGCGCGGGTGTTCGTCGCGTTGGTGGTGCTGGCCGACGCGCCGGTGTGCCGCGTGGGCCTCGCCGCGTCACCCGCCGACGTCGCGTGGAGCGAGCGCGTCGTCGACACCGACAACTGGTGGGGTGCGGTGACCGACGTCACCGCCGCGCGAGGTGACGGCGCGGCCCTCCGTGAGCGCTTCGCCGTGGCCGCGAGCATGACCGCGCGCGACGCCTACGCGCTGTCCCCCTTCGTCGTCGACGAACCCGACGCGACGGGCCCGCGGCTCGTCACCACGGGGCTCATCGAGCCGGGCGCGCTCCTCTGGGGCGAGGCGCGCTGCCGCTACCTCGGGCGCGACTACCGACATCCGCGCGTGACGGCGGGCGCGGGGCTCCCGGCGTCGCTCGCGCGGCGGCTGGCGGCGGCGCGGCGGCCGAAGCTCCTGGTGGCGGGGCTGAGCGCGCGGGTGGAGTGCTTCCTCGACGCGGCGGGCGACTGCGTGGGCGCGGTGTCGACCTACACCGTGATGCACCCCGCGGATGACGTCGACGCGCTGCGCGAGCTGATGGAACAGCTCCATGGGCCCGAGGCGCACGCGCGCTTCCGCGCGGAGCTCGGGGGCAACGCGCTGGCCGGTGGCAACGTCACGATGCGCAAGGCGTGGCTGGAGGAGTTCCCCGTGCGGGGCGGTCAGTAGCCGACGGAGGCGACGGCGGAGGGGCGCGACGGGCGCGACGGGCGCCTCACGGGGGGCGACGCCGGGAGGCGAAACGACAGGTACGCCGACACCCCCAGGACGGCGAACGCGATGCTGGCCACCCAGGCCGTTCCGGTGAACGTCGAGTGGAGGGTGGAGGCCTCGACGGCGCGGCCGAACACCGGCGACACCGCGGCGAAGAGCAGCCGGCGGCCCATGCCCTCGATCGAGAGCAGCGTCGCGCGGTCGCGCGGGCCCTCGATGATGCGGTTCATCAGCGAGCGCATCAGCGGGGAGAAGAGGCCGAAGGAGCTCGCGAGCAGCACCATCACCGCGGTGCAGGGGACCGCGCGGTCTTCGCCCATCAGCGCGTAGGCGCCGACCAGGGCCACCGCCAGGCCGAACGCGAGGTAGCGCCCGCGCACCCGCGTGAGCACCGCGCCCGAGGCGCCGGCCACCAGCGCGCCGCCGATCTCCTTGGCCGCCGCGAGCGCGCCGAGCGAGAGGGCGGTGCGCTCGAGCCACGCGCCGTGCAGGTGCGACTGGAGGTGCGGCTGGTCGGCGAAGAGCGACAGGCGCAGGAGCACGAACGAGATCGCCCCGAACGACACCACCGCCAGCAGCCGCCCGTCGTCGCGCAGCGTGGTGAAGGCCCGCCGGAGCTGGTCGGCCACGTGGCCGTCGTGGCGTACGCGCGCTTCGGGCAGCGCCATCGCGATCACGCCCGCGGCCACCGTGAGCACGGCGGTGAGCACGAACACGCTCGCCGGGTGCACGTACTGGTAGAGCGCCATCCCGACGAGCACCGCGCCGAGGTTGCCGAGGCCCTTGGCCGCCGTGCTCCAGCCCTCCAGCCGCGTGTACGTCTGCGACTGCTGCGTGGCCGAGAGGTGGTCGTAGAGGTAGGCGCTGTCGGCGCCCGACGCGAGCGCCATCGAGAGCGCGCAGAGGAGGTTGGCCGCGGCGAAGGCCCAGAAGTGGCTACCGAAGACGAAGAGGGCGCACGCCAGCGCCATGACGAAGCCCGCGGCGCTCATCGAGACGCGGCGGCCGTAGCGGTCGGCGAGCACGCCCGTCGGCACCTCGAAGGCCACCGCCGACAGCGAGAACACCACGTTGAGGTCGAACACCTCCGCGAGGCTCAGGCCCTTCCACTGGAGGTAGATGACCTGGAAGGGGGCGAAGGCCCACGTCAGCGCCAGGGACCGGTAGACGAAATACGTCAGAAGGGGGCGTCGCTGGAGCCTGTCCCACATCACCTTTGCATCCTACGAGGCACGCCGCCGGGGCACATAGTTTCCGACCGCGACGCGCCGCGGAGGGGATGATCGGTAGCACGGGCGGGGCCCTTGAGGGGAGTTCCGGGCGGCGGGCGATGTTCGGGCGTCACCGCGGGAGGGCCTCCGGGGCGGCGCCGCGGGAAATGCGCCACGCGCGATCAATCGCGAGGTCGGCGTACTCGGTGGTCATCCCGTCGGGCCAGCGGACCGTGACCCGGACGGCGCCCGCCGCCGCGCCCAGCCCGAAGTGGACGAGCCCCGACGCCTGCGTCCCCCACGTCGAGCCGCCGCCTTCGACCTCGCGGATGCGCACCACGTCCGCGGCGTCGCGCACCGTCACCCGCGCGCCGACCGCGCCGGTGTTGCCCGACGGGGCCGCGAGCCGGAGCTCGAGCCAGTGGTTGCCCGCGCGCTGGTCGTTGCGGTGGAGCGTCCAGTTGCCCGACGGGGCGGTGACGAGGTCGAGGTCGCCGTCGCGGTCGTAGTCGACCCAGAGCGCGCGGCCGTTGAGCTCGGTGGCCGTGCCCGCGAGGTAGGTGACGTCGGTGAAGCGCGCGCCGGCCTCGTTGCGGTAGAGCCGCGAGAACTGGAAGGGGTACGTGGTGGCGACGTAGAGGTCGAGGTCGCCGTCGTTGTCGTAGTCGCCCCACGCGCTCGCGATGTCGCCCTCGGTGTAGAGGATCCCCGACGCGACGGCGACGTCTTCGAAGGCCCACGCGGGCGCGCCGCCGTTGCGCAGGAGGCGCGAGTGGTCGGTGAAGACGCCGGAGTCGTCGTAGCGGGGGTGGGCGATGTTGGTCTCGTGCGCGTCGAGGTCGCCG
This sequence comes from Polyangiales bacterium, assembly GCA_046351555.1. Classification (GTDB taxonomy): domain Bacteria; phylum Myxococcota_A; class Polyangia; order Polyangiales; genus CAISKJ01. The sequence goes on along the minus strand of JAXLYI010000054.1, from coordinate 11,623 downwards.
TCGTTGTCGTAGTCGCCGAGGGCGAAGCCGAAGGAGGTGCCGGGCGAGCCCTTCGCGTCGCCGTCCACGCCGACGTCGCCCGCGACGTTGGCGAGGTGGCAGCGGCCGTCGTTGCGCCAGAGGTCGTTGGGGTTGCCGCCGTAGTTGGCGACGAAGACGTCGCGGTCGCCGTCGTTGTCGTAGTCGGCGAAGGTGACCCCGTAGGTGGGCCGCCCGTCGGGCCGCCCCGGGAGGCCCGCGGCGGTGGACCCGTACGTGAAGCGCCCCATCCCGTCGCCGCGGAAGAGGAAGTCGGGCGCCGGGTTGCGCGGGTACTGGCGGAGCCACTGGCCGATGAAGAGGTCGAGCGCGCCGTCGCCGTCGCAGTCGCCCACCGAGCCCGCGGCGGTGGGGCCGGCGGCTTCCATGTCGTAGGTCTCCATCGCGAAGCGCCCGTCGCCCCCCTGCCGCCACACGCGCGACTGGAACTCCGGCGTGAACGGCCCCGCCCCGTCGCGGTACACGCCCGCGTAGACGTCGACGTCCCCGTCGCCGTCGAAGTCGCCCCAGAGGCTCATGCGCCCGGACGCCGCGTCGAGCCCGCGCGCGGCGGTGACGTCTTCGAAGGTCCCGTCGCGGCGGTTGCGCCAGGCCTGGAGCGAGTCGGTCGTCATCGTCGAGCGCGTGCCGACGAGGTCGTCCCAGCCGTCCCGGTCGAGGTCGACGGCGCTCGTCTGGTTGGTCGTCCCCGTGAGCCCCGACGCCATCGACACGTCGGTGAACCAGGCGGTCCCCTGGCGCTCGCAGATCCACTGGCCCTGCGCCTCCACCGCGTACTCGAGGGCGACGTTGTTCATCCCCGAGAGCTGGACCCAGCGGAAGGTGGCCGAGTCGCCGCCCATCGCCATCAGCCGCTCGATGAGGGCCTCGCTGTGGAGGTACGAGCGGAAGCTCCCGCCCCGCGACGCGGCGATGGCCAGGCCCATCGGCTCGGTGACGTGCTCGACAACCACCCAGGCGTGGCGCGCGGGGTGGAGGTCGACCGGGCGCGCGAGCGTCACCGTGAGGGGCTCGCCGTCGCGGTAGTCGAGCTCCACCGGGTCGACGAGGTCGCGCTCGGTCTCGGGCTGCGAGCGCCCGTGGTCGTCGGTGAGCTTCACCCGCACGCGCCCGCCCGCCATCCCGCGGAACGTCAGCCTCAACCGCTCGACGCGCACCGGCCGCTCGACCACGAGGTGGACGGCCTCGAAGTCCCCCGGGCGCATGTCACGGACGCCGTTGGTGGCCAGCATCATCGGCGCGGTGGAATACGCGAAGGTCGCGGCCTCGCCCCGGCGCGCGCGCCCGGCGCACACCTCGCGGAGCAGCGCCTCGGTCGATCCCGGCTCGGCCGGCGGCTCCTCGACGTCGGGCGCGACATCCTCAGGTGGCGCAACGTCTTGCGGCGCGACGTCGGGCGCGACGTCACCGGGTGCGTCTGTTGCGGCGTCGCGCGGGGCGACGGGCGCGGGATCGCTCCCACAGGCGGCGAGGAGGAGGGCGGCGGCGACGGCGGCGGGGCGCTTCATCACCCCGCGAGCATCGCACAGAAGCGTCAGCGCGCGGGGGCGTTGAGGGGCGCGCTCGGGGCGGCCCCGCCGCCGGCGCCGCGGTCGGGCGTCATGCCGATGATGCACTCGCCGTTGACCACGGTGGCCGACTCGTAGCGGCTCGGGCACTTCGCGATGAGCTCGTCGGCGGTGAAGAGACCGCGCTCGTCGAGCTGCCCGCGCACCGTCACGCCCGCGCAGTTGGCGAAGGTGTCGGGCACCACGCCCCGGTAGGCCACCTGCATCACCGCGTGGTTGCGCGTCACCCGGAAGCGGTACTCGTTCGTGCCCGGGCGGCTCTCGATGGAGCCCGGCGCCACCAGGCCCTCGACCCGCACCGTGCGCCCCGTCCACGCGGCCCGCTGCCCGGGCGCCATGATCTCGTCGACATACTTCGAGTAGACGATCGCCGAGCCGCGCACCGTGCTGGCCACCAGCCCGATGAGCACCAGCAGCCCGCCGAGCGCCGCCCACTTGGCCCACGAGCCCTTCTTCGCGCGATCGTTGCGCGGGCGCGCAACGCTTTCGGGCGGGGCGACGTCGGCGACGGATGCATCGGGTTGCAGCATACGCGGCCGACACTAGTGCCCGTCGGCGCCGCTGTCCACCCGTTGCCGGGCGCCGGGGAAACCGCGATAAGCTCGCGCCGGCCGATGGATCGACGGAGCTTCCTCACGCTCGTGGGACTCGCGGCGTGCGAGCGCCGCCCCGCCCCGCGGCCCGCGCCCGACGCCGCAGCGCGCGACGTCACGGCGCCCGACGTCGCCGCGCCCCCCGAGGTGGAGGAGGACTTCCCCGCCGCGCCGCCGCCCGTCGCGCCCGTTGACGCCGCCGCGCTCCGCCCGCTCGGCGACGCGACCACGCGCCTCGCGGTCGCCCTCTGGCCCGCGCTCCGCGACGGCCCCGGCAACCCCCTCTGGTCGCCCGCCGCGGTGGCCGCGAGCCTCGGCCTCGTCGCCGCGATGGAGCGCCCCGACGCCGCCGCGCGCGCCCACGCCTTCCTCGGACTCCGCGGCGACCGCGCCGAGGCCGACCGAGCGCTCGCGACGCTCCTGCGGCAATGGAGCAGCGGCTTCGACGCGCCGGGTTTCGCGATGCTCCAGCGGCCCTTCGTGGCCCGCGGCGCGCGGCTCGACGACGACGCGCGCGCCCGCCTGCGCGGCCCCTACGCGGCCCCCGCGGCGCTGGTGTCGGCGAGCGCCAACGAGGGCATCCGTGCGCGCGTCCACCAGTTCTTCCGCGCGAGGACGCGGGGCGCGGTGGAGCACCTCATCGCGCTCGACGGGATCGTCCCCGAGGTGCCGGCCAACGTGGTCTCCGTCGCGCGCGCCGCCCTCGCCGTGAGGGGGACGCGTGGTGCCGGGCGCTTCCGCGTCGGGGGCGTGGCGGCGATCGACGTGGAGACCGCGGTGGTCCGCGCGGGGGCCTCGGTCGCGCGTGCGACGGACGCGTCGGTGCTGCGTGTGCCGCTCGCTGATCCCGACAAGCTCCTCGACGTGCTCGTCCCCGACGAGGGCAGGCGCCTCGACGCGGTGGAGCCCGGCGCGCTCGCGGCGCTGCTCGACCACAACCGCGCGATGACGCCTGCGCGTGGCGCGGTGGTGTTGCCCGCGCTCGACACGGTGCCGACGGAGGCCACGCGGCTGCGCGACGCGCTGTGGGAGGCGGGCCTGAGCGAGCCCTTCGACCCCGAGCGTTCGCCCCTCGCGATGACGGGCGCACCGCGGGCGTGGGTCTCGGAGCTCTTCCACTTCGCGCGCGCCTCGCTCACGGCGAGCGACCCCCCGGGCGGCGGCGCGCTCGGGCCGGCGGCGTTCGCGGTCGACCGCCCCTTCACCTGGGCGTTGCGCGACGCGCGGCACGGCGCCCTCCTCGCGCTCGGCCGCGTGTTCGATCCGCGGGAGTGACGGTGGCGCGCTCCCTCCTCGCGCTCGCGTTCGTTCTGGGGTGCTCCCCGGAGCCCGCGCCCCCGCCTCGCCCGGTGCGCCCGCCGCCTCCTGCGCCGGTTGCGGCCGCACCGCCGACGCCGACGCCGCCCGCGTGCGACCCGCCGCCGGTGTGCCCGACCTCGCTCCCGGCGGAGCCCGACCTCGCCGCGAGCCCGCAGTGGCGCCGCGTCCGGGAGCTTGCAGCGATGCCCGCGGAGGCGATCGACCTCGCCGAGGTGAGCGCCCTCGTCTCGCAGGCCGCGCGCCCCGCGGTGGACGTGCCCGCGACGCTCGCCCGCCTCGACGCGATGGCCGCGGAGGTTCGCCGCGCGACGCCAGCGGGCTGCGAGGGAGCGTGCCGGGCGCGCCACCTCGCCAGACACGTCGCGCGGGTGTGGCGCTTCCGCGCGGCGGGCGACCCCAACGAGCTCTACAACGACCCCGACCTCGACCTCATCGACCGCGTCCTCGCGCGCCGCGAGGGCTACTGCGAGGGCCTTTCGGTGCTCCACCTCGCGCTCGCGAAGCGCCTCGGCATCCCGATGGTGGCCGTCCTCGCGCGGCAGCACATCTACGTTCGGTACGTGGGCGAGGGAGGGCCCCTCGACATCGACCCGACGCGCGGCGGCCTCCCCCCCGAACGCGAGCGAACGTGCCCCGCGGCGCCCGGCGTGTACGGCGTGGCCCTCGACGCGCGGGCGATGGTCCCGCACGTCGCGTCGGTGGTGGGCATCATGGACGCGCTCCCGAACCGCCGCGCGTGGATCGACGGCGTCCTCTCGCTCGCCTCGCGCGACCCCGACCTCTTCAACAACCGAGGCGTCGAGCGCGAGCGCGCCTACGACCTCGCGGGCGCGCTCGCCGACTACCGCGCCGCCGCCGAACTCGACCCCTGCGTGAGCCTCTACCGGGTGAACGCCGCCGCCGCGCTCCGCCGCATGGGGCGCCTCGACGAGGCCGCCGCGGAGCTCGCCGCGCTCGACGCGTTGGCCGCGCGCGGGGCCGCGGACGACGACGTCACCGCCCGCGCCATCGCCCGCGCCGACCTCGCCCACGAACGCGGTGACGACGCCGCCGCCGAGCGCCTCTACGCGCGGGCCCTGACGGTGTCGCACCACGCGCCGATCGCGTGGGAGGCCCGCGCCGTGGCCCGCCTCGCGCGGGGCGACGCGGAGGGCGCGGGCGAGGATCTGCTGGCCGCGCTGGAGACCGACCCCCGCGCGGAGACGCGCCTGTGGCTCACCGAGGCGCTGCTGGAGCGCGGCGAGCGGAGCGCCCGCACGGAGCTCGACCGCGCGATCCGCGACGGCGCCACGCCCGGCGACACGGCGTACTGGCGCGCGGCGGTGGCGCTCGCGGCGGGGGAGACGGAGCCGGCGGCGGCGCAGGCGCGCGCGTGCCTCGATGCGTACGGGGCGCGGTGCGCGCGGGCGCTGGTGGTTCTCGGCGACGCGGCGGCGCGGCGCGGGGACGGGGCGTGCGCGGCGCGGTACTGGGGGGCGTTCCTGGGGTGCGCGAACCCGCCGCGCGATCGGTACAGGCGGCGGGTGGACGCGGCGGTGCGCGCGCGGCTCGCGGCGGCTGGCGGGGACGGCGGGGCGCGGTAGGGGAGGTCAGGCGGGCTTCGCGGGCTCGGCGGGCTTCGCGGGCTCTGCCGGCTTCGCGGACTTGCCGGCGCGGCTGCGCGAGCCCCACGGGGCGCGCGACGCGGCGATGAGGTCGGGGAAGGCGTCGTCGGCCTCGTCGGGGAAGAGCGCGGCGCCCCATCGGCGCACCTCGCGGTAGCGCGCGGAGAGGAGGGCCCACGCGCGGCGCTGCTGGTCGTGCCAGTCGACGCCCTCCTGCTTCTCGCCGACGCCGAGCGCGCGGAAGAGCTCGCCCGCCAGCCGCATCGCCTCGTCCTCGTCCGTCTCGCGGAACTTCTTCCCGTCGAGCCGAACCTCCTTCGGGTGGTCGCGGTAGAGGCCGGCGAGGGCGACGAGGTCGTTGGCGCGGTCGAGGTACCCGGAGCCCGGGCGCACGTCGTCGATCACCCGCACCGCCGCGGGGACGTCGTCGAGCGTGTGCTCGGCGCACGAGAACATCCGGTCGCGGACGTCGAGCGAGTCCGCGTCGAGCTTCGCGGGGACGAGCGCCTCGGAGCGGGTGGCGCGGGCGGTCTTGTGGCGGCTGGCGGCGAAGAGCGCGGCGGCGGCGGCCTCGTCGAGCCCGTCGAGGTCGGCCAGGGAGAAGAGCTCGATGGAGGCGAGGCGCGCGAAGCCGGCGCGCACGCGGGGCTGCGCGCAGTGCGAGGCGACGCCGAGGGCCGCGAGGGCCGCGAGCTGGAGGTCGCCCTTGAGGGGCTGCTGCGCGGAGAGGTCGATGCGCTCGAGCAGCGCGCGGAGGCGCTCCCAGACGGCGCGGGCGTCGCGGAGGCGCTGCGCGAGGTCTTCCTCAGTGGGCGACCCCTCGGCGGGCGCGGTGGGGTTGGGGGTGGCGCGGGCGGTCTTCGCGTCGCGCGGCGGCGGGTGGCGAGAGGGGGAGGTCATGGGTCGCAGCGTGCGCCATAGACGCGCGTCGCGTCGACGCGGAGGACGAGTGGGCGTGTCGAATCCGAGGCACGGACAGGCGCGCGTGGCGCGGCGTCGGACACGCGAAGGGGAGGATCGAACGTTCGATGCGCGGCGGGCGCGGGAGGGCACCGGAGAACGAAGGGTTGATCGACGGCGGGCGACGGAGGGCGCCGGCGGACGAACGTTCGATGCGCGGCGGGCGAGCGCGGGCGGCGGGGGATGAGTGTTCGAGCGCGAAGGTGCGCGCGACGGAGCGCGTGCACGAGCGGCGCTGCGCGGGGAGGTCTGGGCTTCCGACGGAGGGGGCGTCCGTGCCACACTGCGCGCGCGATGGCAGCGCCGGTGGACATCCTGATCGTGGCAGAGACAGCGGAGATCCAGCGGGCCTTCCTCGACGCCGAAGGCTTCGAGTGGAAGACGGAGCGTTTGGAGGACGGCGGTCGCTACGACTGGTTTACGGCGGTGCTCGATGGGGGGGCCACATGGAGCGCGGCAGTCGCGACCGTGGAAACACTTGGCTCCGAAGAAGCAAGTGCTCGCAGCAGTCAGCTCGAACGTAGGGTCCGGCCGCGGTTCGTACTTCTCGCGGGGCGTGTCACTGCACGAGATAGGGTCTGCGACTTCGGCGAGATAGTTGTGGTGAAGCGGATCTTCGAGCCTGGCATATTTGGCGAATCGTCGGTGCTCGGTAACTATGCACCGCGCAGCATCTGGATCGAAGAGATTGGGTTCCTATCGCATGCGCCCAGCTGGCGCGAGGGATTCTCCGTGCCGATGCATGTGGCGGAGATGCGAGTAGCAGCCACACCCCAGGAAATCTATGACCGTGGCTCGACTCGGCCTGTGCTGGTTGCGCCGACCAACACGTCGCTCGTTCGTCTTGCTGATATTGGGCAGAGTCCGCGCTTGCTCGTGGGCTCAATTGCTCGCCTTGTAGGTATTCGGACCGACTCTCCCAAACGACCTGTTCGTGTGTTCTCTTCGGTCGAGCAAGATGGCACTCACAACCTCGTTCGCTTCGTCCTCGCCTTCCTCCCTGAGCAGATTCGCAACGGCAACTTCGCTCGCGCCACCTCGCCCTCCGCACTGCCCGCCAACGGCGTGCATGACGACGACGAACTCGCGCCGCTCCTGCGCCGCGCGATCGATGACGTCCGCGTGACCTCGGTCGCCCTGTCGCACTTCAAGAACATCCGCTCGCTCCAGCTCGACTTCCCGCCGGCGCACTCTACGCGCGGCCACTGGACCTGCATCGCGGGCATCAATGGCGCCGGCAAGAGCGCCGTGCTTCAGGCGATCACCCTCGCGCTCCTCGGCGACCGCCTCGCCGCGGAGCTCGGCGGCGACCGCCTCCAGCGCGCCCGGCGCGTCGACAACGATGGGCCGCACGACGCCAGCATCGCTCTCTCTCTCCGTACCGGGCAGGGCTCGTTCCGCCTCGCGCTCGACCTCGACGCGTCGGGCGTCGCCGACCGTGATGACGACCCCTCCACTGCCCGCGAGATGCGTGCCTTCTGGAAGGCGCGGCCGCAGCACCACCTCCTGCGCGCCTACGGCCCCGGCCGCAACCTCTCGGAGTACATCGACAAGCGCTACGCCGACCGCAGCCCCCACGTGCAGGCGGTGATGACGCTCTTCGACCCGCTCACGCAGGTGGCGAGCGCCGAGGCCATCGTCGAGAAGGCCGCCGACGCGGGCTTCCTCGAACACCTCGTCCCGCTGGTCAACCACCTCTTCCAGGACCTCGGCGTCACGGCGATCGCCGACGGCGCTTCGCTCCGCTTCGCCTCGCAGGGGGCGACGCTGGCGGCGGTCGACCTGCCCGACGGGCTCCGCGCGACCCTCGCGTGGGTCGCCGACCTCTGCTTCGCCTGGTACGCCATCGCGACCCCCGAGGAGCGCGCCGAGGGCTTCGCCTCGATGCGCGCGACGGTGCTCGTCGATGAGATCGACCTCCACCTCCACCCGAAGCTCCAGCGGACGCTCGTCACGCGCCTGCGCGAGCGGCTTCCGCGCGTCCAGTGGATCGTCACCACGCACTCGCCGCTCGTCCTCGCGAGCTTCGACCGCGAGGAGATCGTGCTGCTCGAGCCCGACCCGGAGAACGGCGTCCGACGCCGCCCGCTCGACCGGCAGATCATGGGCTTCACGCTCGACGAGATCGTCTCGTGGCTGATGGAGACCGCGCCGCACAGCGCGGCGCTCGACGCGGTCGCCGGCGCGCCCGTCGACCCGGAGGAGCGGCTGGCTTTCCTCCTCTCGCTCTCGCCGACCGTGGGGGAGCGGGAGGCCCGCGAGGCGCTCGACGTCGTCCGCGAGCGGGCGACGGGGACGACCGGCGAACCCCCGGAGGGCGGGTCGTGAGGTCGCTGCGGCGTCCCGCGCTGACGCCGCCGACGCTGCGAAACGATGGGGCGGGCGGCCGGGCCGCGCGTCGCCACCGCGAGCAGCGAGCGGCCGACCCCGCGTGCAAGCTGTCCTTCAAGGAACACTGGAACGAGCCCGACGTCCGCGGCGCGCTCCACGCGATGCAGGGCTGGGTGTGCGCCTACTGCCAGTGCTCCATCGAGCCCCGCGACGGCGGCGACGTCGAGCACTTCCGGCCGAAGGGCGGGGATGACGGCGCGTACTGGTGGCTGGCCTACCGGCTCGACAACTACCTCCTGGCCTGCCCCACCTGCAATGAGCGCCTGAAGCGCGAGCTGTTCCCTGTGCGTGACGGTCGGCGCGCTGCGGGGCCCGACGACGACGTCGAGGTGGTCGAGCACCGCCTGCTCATCGACCCGGCGCGCGACGGCGCCGCGGTGGAGGAGTGGTTCGTCGTCGACGTGCTCGACGCGAAGTGCCGCGTCATCCCGGCCCCGTCGGGCGCGCCGGAGCACCCGATGCGCGAGCGCGTGGAGCGGACCGCCGTGCTCTTCGCCCTGAACAGCCCCGACGCGCTCCGCCCGCGCATCCGCCTGCGGAACAAGGTGATCGACCTGCACAAGGCGGGCGATCGGGAGACCTTGCGACGGCTCGCCGGGCGCTATCAGCCCTGGTCGAGCACCGCGCTCGAAGCGTTGCGAACCTTCGCTCCGCGTTACCCGCTGCCGTCGCACGAAGACGACCTCCGGCTCCTCCTCGAACAGATGCTCGAACGAATCGACCTGGGGATGCGGATGCACCAACTCGGCGTGCTCGACGACGTTGGTCGACGAAGCCTCACGCTCCTTCAGTGGACGCTGGCCTGGCTCTGGGCCGACCCGCCCACCGGCGACGCATCGCTGGTGGAGCGCTGGCTCGACGCCAACAACCTCCGCCCGTGGGTGGAGCCCCTCCGCGATCGGCTCCTCGCCGCGCCCTCCCCGTAGCGCTCACTGCCTTCCCCGCCCCCGCCCGCCGCGTCGTACGCTCTGCCCCGCGTGCCCGACGACGACGCCCCGCTGCCGAACCTCCGCCCCCCGCTGCTCACCCGCGGCGCGAAGATCCGCCTGTCCGCCCTCGCGCTCGCCGTCGGCGCGCTCATCGCGTGGTGGTGGGCCACCTCCGTGCGCATGCCCGGCCGCTCGTTCCGCGGCCCGCTCGCGCCGCTCGACGCCGCCGGCGTGGCCCGCCGCGAGCGCCTCCGCGCCGACGTCGTGATGCTCGCGACCACCATCGGCGCGCGGAGCACCAGCGCCCCCGCGGGCCTCGTCCGCGCCGCCCGCCACGTCGAGTCGTCGTTCGCCGCCGCGGGCTACGCCGTCACGCGCGAGTCGTACCGGGCCGACGCCATGACCTGCGACAACCTCGTCGTCGAGCGCCCTGGGAGTTCGCTGCGCCGGGAGGTGGTGGTGGTCGGCGCGCACTACGACGGCGTGCTCGACAAGCCCGCGGCCAACGACAACGCCTCGGGCGCGGCGGCCGTCCTCGAGCTCGCGCGGGCCTTCGCGGGCGAGACGCTGCCGCGCACCGTCCGCTTCGTCGCGTTCACCAACGAGGAGCCGTTCCACTTCCAGACGGAGACGATGGGGAGCCTCGTTCATGCGCGGCGGGCGAGGGCGCGCGGCGACGACGTGGTCGCGATGCTCAGCCTGGAGACCGTCGGCTACTACGACCCGCGGCCCGGCGCGCAGCGCTACCCGCCGCCGCTGAGCCTCTTCTACCCCGACCGCGGCGACTTCATCGCCTTCGTCGGCAACGACGCGATGGTGGGGCTCGTGCGCTCCTCCGTCGGCGCCTTCCGCGCGCGGACGCGCTTCCCGAGCGAGGGCGTCGCGCTGCCCGAGCGGACGCCGGGCGTCGGGTGGAGCGACCACTGGTCGTTCTGGCGCGCGGGCTACCCCGCGATCATGGTGACCGACTCGGCGCCGTACCGCGACCCCAACTACCACCGCCACAGCGACACGCCCGACAAGATCGACTTCGACCGCATGGCCCGCGTGGTCGGCGGGCTCGTCGACGTGGTGCGGCACCTCGCGAGCGCGCCGCGCGCGGCGGTTCGCGGCGAGGGGCTGTAGCGCGGGCGTTCAGCGGGTCGCGAGGCGCGCGCCGGAGACGAGCGCCGTCTCCAACGCCACCGCGCCGGGCGGAGGGAGGTCGAACTCGCCCGGCCGCGGTGCGAAGAAGCGCTGGTACCCGAGCGCTTGTTCGCGCAGACCGCGGAGGTCCTCGTCGAGGAGGCGGCCGGCGGCCCACCACGCCCGCTCGGTGACGACGTGGTGCTCGCGCGCGAGGTGGACCGCGGTCGCGTAGAGCACGACCGCGACCATCCGGTGCGCGGAGGTCTCCCCGTCCCAGGCCGCGTTCATGCGCTCGACGCATGTCTCCTCGGGCGAGGGAAGCTGCGGGCAGCGGCGCTCGTTTCGCTCCTGGTCGATCTGCGCGCGGAGGGCCTCGATCGCCTGATCGATGCGTACGGCCGCTGCGAGGTCGGGCGCACGCCGCCGGCCGCCCACGAGCGAACCCTCGCGCGCGCGCCGCGCCTCGCCCTCCAGACGCGCGATCACCTGTTGGAGGAGCACGATTGCCGCGAGTCGCCGGAGGCCCTGGCTCGCGGCGGGGTCGGGCGGCGTGAGCTCCGAGAAGCGGACGAGGCGCGCCGCGGCGTGCTCGTGCGCCTCGCCCTGGAGGACGAGGGCCTCCACGATGGTGGGCGCGTCGCGCTGCGCCGACACATCCGCCGTGAGCGCATCGACGGCGGCGAGGTGGCGCGCGTGGAGTGCGATCTCCCGCCGCGTGAGCGCCAGGGCCGGCGCAGGCGTGAGCGGCGCCGCGCGGAGCGCGCGGAGGTGCGCCTGCATCGCGGCCAGCAGCGGGCGGGCGCGCACCGGGGCAGCGGGCGAAGGCTCCGCGGCGGGATGCTGGAGGGCGTAGGTCACGCCGGTCGCGAGGAGGTCGCGCGCGCTCGGTCGCCACTCCGGCGCGAGGCAGCGGCCGGCTCTCTGCGCGAGCGCGGGGGCGGGCGTCGCGAGCGTGAGCAGGGCGATGAGGGTCCAGCGGCGCATCCGGGCGCGGGCATTGGAACTTCGGCGCCCGACGCGCGCAAGCGGGGTGTTCGCGCGCTGGGATTCGGAGCGGGTCTGGTCTCGCGGTGTGGGCGCGCTCGCTTCGC
>JAXLYI010000053.1:0-53279 GCA_046351555.1 Polyangiales bacterium | reverse complement strand
ATTTCCTTCAGGTGATGCGCCCGGGCGGCGGGGCCCCGCGCGTCGCCCCCGCGGTGATGGCGGCCTTCATCGACGCGCCCTGGGAGGGCAACCTCCGCGAGCTCGAGCAGGTGGTGCGCGAGTCGGCGGGGCGCTCCAACGGCCACGGGGTCATCGTGCGCGACGACCTGCCCCCGCGGGGCGGGGGGGGGGGGGGCCGCGGGGGGCGCGCCCGGGGGGGGGGGGGGGCGGGACCAGCGCGGCGCGGGGGGCTGCGCGGCCTGCGAGGGCGTGCCGCACTCGGCGCAGAACTTCGCGTTGGGGGCGAGCTCCGCGCCGCAGCCGGTGCAGGCCTTCTTCGCGGGGGCCGCGAGGGTGGCGCCGCACTCCGCGCAGAAGCGCCCGGGGGGCACCTGCGCGTTGCAGGCGGGGCAGGCGACGAGGTTGCCGCCGACGCCGACGCCCACGCCCGTCACCACGCCGGGCGCGCCGGGGCGGCCCGGGAGGATCGCGCCCGCGAGGCCGCCGCCGACGGCAGCGCCGACGCCGACCTGCGCCGCGAGGCCGGCCATGCCGACGTTGCCGCCGCCCTGGGCCATGCCCGCGCCCGCGCCGCGCATCGCCTCGAAGCCGCCGAGCTTGCTGATGTCGCCGCCGGCCATGCCCACGTAGGCCTGGTCCTTCTGGATCTGCTGGTTGATGCCGAACTGCGCGGCCTGGGCGTTGTACTGCGCGGTCTGCACGTTGACCTGCGCGGCGGCCGCGGCGGCCTGGGCCTGGAGGGCGGCGCGCTGGATGCCGATCTCGTCCATCTGGAGGCCGACCATCTGCTCGGCGACCTTCTGGCGCATCTCGTCGAAGCGCTTCACGTCCTCCTCGGGGACGTCGACCTCGAGCTTGGTGACCTTGGCGATGCGGATGCCGGCCTGGGCCAGCTCGGACGCGTTGGCGATGCACTGCGCCGCCAGCTCGTCCTGCATGTCCATGATGTCGAGCACCGAGCGGCGCTGCTCGCGCGCCATCTTCCCGATGGTGCTCTTCACCGTGTTGAAGAAGGCGTTGACGAACCAGTCGAAGATGTCGGGGTGCTGCTGGTAGGTGCGCATCCCGAAGTACTGGTAGATGAGCGTCTCGGGGTTCTCGACGCGGAGGAGGATCTCGCCGTGGCACCGCGCCCGGAGGCGGATGTTGGTCATCGGGTCGATCATGTTGCCGAGCGTGCCGCCGAACTTCTTGGGGAAGGGCGTGCGCTTCACGAAGAAGAGCTCGGTCATCAGGAAGTTGCCGCCCGTGTACTGGTCGATGAAGTTCGACAGGAACGGGATGTTGGCGGTGGAGAGCGTGCAGCGCCCCGCGTCGAGCGTGCCGACGGGCCGCCCCTCCTTGGAGAACACCGCCCACTCGTCCGCCCGCACGGTGCACTGGGCGAACATCGGGATCGTCTGGTCGGGGTGCTTCCAGATCAGGTCGTTGTTGTCCTGCGGCCGCGCGATCATCATCTCGCGGACGCCGTTCTTGACCGTGTCGCTCCCGAGGAAGCTGCCCACCTTGTCCATGATTCCCATTGCGTGTCTCTCCGTCTGCGTCGCCAGTGGATCGGGGGTGAGAGCAACGTCCACCGCGGCGCGGCGATGGTACGTGGTGAAGGCCGCCGGGTTTCTTCCCCCGGCGACGGCGCGGAACCATAAGCAACCTTGGCCCGCGCTTCAACGCCCACCCGCACGTGGGGGATGCGGTTTTCCTCGCCCTGGGCGATGATCCCCGGACGCCGCCACCGGCCGGAGGACTCGACCGCCGCCATGCCCCGCCTCCCCTTCGCCTCCTGGGCCCTCGCCGCCCTCCTCCTGCTCGCCTTCCCCGGCGCGGCCCTCGCGCTCAACCAGCCGCGCGGCGGCCCGCGGATCCCCGTGGGCAACGGCCTCCAGACGCTCCTCGACGCCCAGCGCGAGACCCTCCGTGCCCAGGACGACGCCGCGGTGACCCCCGAGCGCTTCGTCCCCGGCTGCACCCTCACCTTCACCCTCGTCTCCCGCGGCGAGGCCACCTTCCGCAACGTCTTCGGCTGGTACAACGTCCGGCCCGGGATGGCCCCCGACCCGGCCGACCTCCACCCGCTGATCCCCTGCGACGCCGCCACCGGCGCGCGCTTCACCCTCAACCTCCGCGGCAACCCCGACTACCGCGGCGGCGAGATCGGCTTCTTCCTCAAGACGCCCGAGGACGGCACCCTGGGGAGCTGCTCGTCGTGCTGCGCCCGCATCGGCGCCGGCGCGCCCGGCCACGCCTTCTTCTCCGAGCGCCAGTACAACCCCGACTCGATGGGGGCCGACTCGTACATCCACCTGCTGATCTTCGACTCCCGCGCCACCCCCGACGCCTTCTACTTCGCGTGGGAGGATCTCTATTCCGGCGGCGACAACAACTTCACCGACTTCGTCGCGCGCGTCGACTCGATCGTCTGCACCGGTGCGGGCGCGGCGTGCGACACCGGCCGCCCCGGCGCCTGCGGCCTCGGCGTGCGCCAGTGCCGCGCGGGCGCGCTCACCTGCGTCGGTACCGCCACCGCCTCCGCCGAGCGCTGCGACGGCGTCGACAACGACTGCAACGGCCGCGTCGACGACGGCGACGGCCTCTGCGGCGCGCGCCAGGTGTGCGACCGCGGCGTCTGCGTCGACCGCTGCCGCGCCGAGCTCGGGTGCTTCCCCGGCGAGGCGTGCACCGACCGCGGGACGTGCGTCCCCACCGCCTGCGCGACCGTCACCTGCGAGGCCAACCAGCGCTGCGAGGGCGGCCGCTGCGTCGGCGCCTGCGAGGGGATCACCTGCCCGCGCGGTCAGGCCTGCCGCGTGGGCCGGTGCGTCGACCCCTGCGCGGGCGTGACGTGCGACAGCGACGCGGTGTGCGTCGAGGGGCTCTGCGCGCCCCGCTGCGAGTGCCGCCGCTGCGCCACCGGCGAGACCTGCGGGGCTGACGGCCGCTGCCGCCCGAGCGACTGCGCGGCGGTGACGTGCCCGACTGGCCAGAGCTGCGCGGGGGGGATGTGCCGCGACAACTGCGCCGGCGCGGTGTGCCCGCGGGGCGAGCGCTGCGAGATGGGTTCGTGCGTGGCGGTTCCGGTGATGGACGCCGCCGCGCCGCCCGACGTCGCGCCGCCGCCCGACGCGGTGGTTCAACCCGACGCGGAGCCCCCGCCGCCCGACGCCGAGGTGATGGACGCGGGCGTCGACGCCGACCGCTTCACGCCTGACGACGGCGCCGGCTGCGGCTGCCGTGCGGCGGGCGCGGGCGGGAGTGTGCGCGGGTGGCCGTGGGTGGCGCTGGCGCTAGGGGTTGGGCTTCGACGGCGGCGTCGCGGCTGAGAGGAGCGCCTGCTTCGCCGCGGCGAGGCGGGCGCGGAGGCGGGCGCCGTAGCCCAGCTTGTTCTCCTGGCGGGCGCGGCCGACGGCGAGGGCCTCGTCGGGCACGTCCTTGGTCACCACGGAGCCGGAGCCGACGTAGGCGCCGCGGCCGATGGTGACGGGGGCGACGAGCGAGCTGTTGGAGCCGACGAAGGCGTCCTCGCCGACGGTGGTGGTGTGCTTCTGGAAGCCGTCGTAGTTGCAGAAGATGGTGCCGGCGCCGATGTTGGCGCGCGCGCCGATCACGCCGTCGCCGAGGTAGGCGAGGTGGTTGGCCTTGGCGCCGGGGCCGAGGCGGGTCTTCTTGAGCTCGACGAAGTTGCCGACGTGGGCCCCCTGCTCGACGACGCTCTCGGGGCGCAGGTGGGCGAAGGGCCCGAGGCTCGCGGCGACGCCGACCTCGCTCTTCGTGACGATGCAGTAGGGCTTGAGCGTGGCGCCGGTGGCGACGCGGGCGTCTTCGAGCACGCAGCCCACGTCGACCGAGGCGCCCGCGGCGAGGTGGGTGCGGCCGCGGAGCACGACGCCGGGGCCGACGTGGGCGCCGGGCTCGAGGGTGACGTCGCGGTCGATGAGCGCGCCGGCGCCGACGGTGCTGCCGGCGCGGCGGTGGCGGTCGGCGATGCGGGCGTGGAGGGTGGCCTCGACGGCGGCGAGCTCGGCGCGGTCGTTGACGCCGCGGAGCGAGGCGGGCTCCCAGGGGAGCTCGGCGACGGCGCCATCTTTCGACGCGCGGGCGGCGAGGGCGACGAGGTCGGTGAGGTAGAACTCCCCCTGCGCGTTGTCCGACGAGATGGAGTTGAGCGCGAGGGCGAGGAAGGCGCGATCGACGGCGTAGAGCCCGGGGTTGACCGAGCGGATCTTGCGCTCCTCGGGGGAGCAGTCCTTGTGCTCGCGGATGCCGACCGGGCGGCCGCGGGCGTCGCGGACGATGCGGCCGTAGCCCGTCGGGTCGTCGACCTCGGTGGTGATGAGCGAGAGGAGCGCCTTCTGCTCTCCGCGCAGCGCGGAGAGCTTCGCGAGGGCCTCGGCGGGCACGCAGGGGACGTCGCCGTAGGTGATCACCACCTCGGTGACGTCGTCGCGGACGGCGGACATCCCCGCGCGGACGGCGTCGGCGGTGCCGCGCTGCTCGGCCTGGACGGCGAAGCGGACGGCGTCGCCGAAGCGCGCGCGGACGGCGTCGATGACGGCCTCGCGCCCGTGGCCCACCACCAGGACGATGTCGTCGGCGCCGGCGTCGCGCGCGGCCTCGACCGCCCACGCGACCAGCGGGACGCCCGCGGCGAGGTGGAGCACCTTGGGCAGGGGGCTCTTCATGCGGGTGCCCTGGCCGGCCGCCAGGATCATGGTGCAGCGTCGCGTGGACATCGTGGCTTCTGGACCTCCGTCACCGGGCGCGCGTGAGCGGCGTCGCCGGGGGCGGGAAGGTACAGCGCGGGATGCGTGCGATGGAAGATGCGATCAGGCGGGATTCAGCAGGCGGGGCGGTGCGGAAGGCGGGCGCTCAGACCGTGATGGCCTGGAGCATGGCCTCGATCTTGTGGAAGAACGAGTCGTACGTCTCCCCCTTGGGCACGTCGCGGACGCGGATCGAGATGGTCTCGCCCGGCTCGTCGTAGGCGAGGTCGGCGAAGAGCCCGGCGCCGCGGAGGTAGCCGTTGTCGCTGAAGGGGGGGACCATCGCCTTCGAGCGCAGGTCCTGGCGGAAGATGTCGTACTTCTCCCGCTTGATCTCGTTGAAAACCTTCTGGTTGGCCGGCATGGGTCTGTTCCTCCAGAAACGCGGTGGTGAGAATGGAACGGGGGCGACTCGTCGTCACCCCCGCCCAGGGACGCCGGGGGCGCGTCCTCCGCTCAGCGGTTCGCGCTCCAGGAGTCCTCGTGCTCGACGCCGCCGCGCTCGAAGCGCCACGAGATCGTGTGGAACACGAAGGTGACCTCCTCCATCGGGGGCTCGGTCGCGGTCGCCGGGACGATCACGTCCGGGTTGATCTGCTTCTGCGAGGCGATGCGGCCCTGCTTGATCTTGACCGTGTAGAAGTGCTCGGTCGTCCCGTCGCCGTCGGGGTTCGGACGGAAGAACTTGAACTCGCCCTCGATGACCTGGTTCTCGACGAGGCCCTTGGCGATCATCGGGGACGCCTTGTCGATGCGCTTGCGGATGAGCAGCGGCTCGTACTGGCGGCGGCCGGTCGCCATGCCAGAGCCCGCCTCGCGGGCGGTCTTCACGGCCTGCTCGTAGTAGACGCACTCGATCGAGTTCTCGCGGCCCAGCGAGGTCTGGGTGCTCTCGCCCTGGATGTCCGTGCCGTTCGCCTTCAGGTAGAGGTGTACCGTCTCAGCCATGGTGGTGTTCTCCCGCTTTGGGTCTGCGAGACCGTGCGATGCGAGGCGAATTCCCCGTTAACCCATCGTGGTCTCTCGTGACCGTCGCGGATTCCTCTTGAGCACCCCTCATGCCACCCCGTGGCGCTGCGCCACAGAACGCAAATTCCCAGCGATTTCGGGCGTTGCGACGGCCCGAGGCCCCCGCGCACGGTTGGACTCCAGTCCAACCTTGGACTCCAGTCCAAAATGTGTTGGACTCCAGTCCAATCGTGGGTGAGCAGGCATGAACTCGGGTGACGAGTCGACGGAAGACGTCGGGCCTCTGGGTGAGACGCTCGGGCCGGGGGCCTTCTCCACCGGGGATTTCGGGTTCACGGAGACCATCCCCCGGAGCCACCCCCAGCTCCGGTGGAAGGACGCCACCGGCTCGCACAGTTGCCTCGTGGGCAGCCGCGTGGTGCTGGGCTCGGCCGAGAACGCCGACGTGGTGGTGCAGGCCCCCGAGGTGTCGCGCCTGCACGCCAGCCTGGAGGTTCGCCACGACGGCGTCTGGGCGCGCGACCTCGAGAGCCGCAACGGCACGTACATCGACGGGATCCGGGTGATCGAGGCGCGCGTGCCCGACGGGGCGGCCCTCTCCCTCGGCGCCGCCCGGCTCACGCTCCACTACGACCAGGCCGTCAGCGACGTGGAGATCTGGCCCGCCGAGTCCTTCGGCCCCCTCAACGGGCGCAGCCCGCTCATGCGCGAGCTCTTCGCGCGGCTGCACCGCGTGGCCGAGGGCGACGCCACGGTGCTCATCCTCGGCGAGACGGGCACGGGCAAGGAGCTCGCGGCCCGCGCGATCCACCAGGCCTCGCCGCGGCGCCACAAGCCCTTCATCGTGGTCGACTGCGGTGCGCTCTCGGAGACGCTGCTCGAGGCCGAGCTCTTCGGGCACGCCAAGGGGGCCTTCACGGGCGCCGCCAACGCGCGCGTCGGGGCGATCGAGGCCGCCGAGGGGGGGACGGTCTTCCTCGACGAGATCGGCGAGATGCCCCTCTCCATGCAGCCGCGCCTCCTCCGGGCGATCGAGGGCCTCTCCGTCCGCCGCGTCGGCGAGAACGAGCACCGCAAGGTCAACGTGCGCTTCCTGGCCGCGACGCACCGCAACCTCCCGGCGATGGTCAACGCCGGCAGCTTCCGCGAGGACCTCTTCTTCCGCCTGGCCGTGCTCCTCGTCCGCATGCCCTCGCTCCGCGAGCGCCGCGAGGACATCCCCGTGCTCGCCGAGCACCTGATGCCCGCCAACGCCGGCGGCCGCCTGAGCCCCGAGCTCCTCCGCGAGCTCGCCACCCGCCCGTGGCCCGGCAACATCCGCGAGCTGCGCAACTTCCTCCAGCGCGCCGCGGCCCTCGGCGCCCGCGAGGCCTTCGCGCTCACCGACTCCAAGCACCCCGCCGCGACCACCGCGCCCGCCTCGCCCGCGCCCGCGCCCCCCACCGCTTCCCTCGCGCCGCCCGCCAGCGGCTTCCCCCCGGTGACGCCCGACGAGCCCTTCAAGGTCGTCCGCGACCGCTGGCTCGACCACCTCGAGGGCGAGTACATCCGCGCGATGGTCGACCGCCACCAGCGCGACACCGACGCCATCTCCAAGGCCGCCGGCCTCGACCGCAGTTACGTCTACCGCCTCCTCCGCAAGCACGGCCTCCGCAACGCGCGCTGAGGGCGCCCGCGGCAACGGAGTCAACTTCGGCGCCAACCGTGGCACACCCGTGGCGCACCGTCGTGCGCGGGCGGCCGCGCTGCGCTGAATCGCTCGCGCTGAATGCGAAACGCGCGCTCGGAAACTGGCGGTGATGGCACGGTTCATGGTCCGATTTCGGGACCCAGGTCTCCGTCCGTCCGAGAAGAGGCTCCCAATGAATCGAAGATTCCTCCTGGCCGCGGCGATGCTGCTCGCGTTCGCGGGCTGCGGTCGCTCCGAGCTCGACGACCACAGCGACGGCGCGCCGCCCCGCGACGTGCCCGACGTGCCGGACGTCCCCGACGTGCCCGACGTGCCCGACGTGCCCGACGTGGCCTGCTCCTCCAGCGCCCAGTGCGACGACGGCGACCCCTGTGACGGTGTGGAGTCGTGCGTCGCCGGCGTCTGTCAGCGGGGAGCGCCCCTCGTCTGCGACGACGGCCTCGCGTGCACCGAGGACGCCTGCCGCCCCGGCGTCGGCTGCGCCACCATCCCGCGCGACTTCCGCTGCGACGACGGGAGCTTCTGCAACGGCGCGGAGACCTGCAACCCGATGGTGGGCTGCGTCCCGGGCCGCCCCGTGTTCTGCGACGACGGCGACCCCTGCACCGGCGACCGCTGCGACGACGCGACCCGCGCCTGCGTGAGCGCCCCGACCGACGCCGACGGCGACGGCTTCGCCCCCACGCGCTGCCGCGGCGGCGTCGACTGCGACGACAGCGACGGGCGCGTCAACCCCGCGGCCCCCGAGGTGTGCGGCGACGGGCGCGACAACAACTGCGACGGCCTCGCCGACTGCCGCGACCGCGCCTGCGCGTCGACCCCGGGCTGCGTCTCGTGCGTGCCCACCGGCCTCGAGGCCTCGACGGTCGCGTGCGCCGACGGTCGCGACAACGACTGCAACGGGCTCACCGACTGCGCCGACCCGGCCTGCCGCATGGCGCCCTCGTGCCTCATGTGCGTGCCGACGGGCCCCGAGGGCTTCGGCCTCTCGTGCAGCGACGGGCGCGACAACGACTGCAACGGGCTCACCGACTGCGCCGACCCGGCCTGCCGCATGACGCCCGCGTGCCTCACGTGCGTGCCGACGGGGCCGGAGGCGTGCTCCGACGGTCGCGACAACGACTGCAACGGCGCCACGGACTGCGCCGACCGGGCCTGCGCCGCGACCCCCGCGTGCTCGGTGGTGCCCAACGACGTGTGCGAGCGCGCCATCCCGCTCACGCTCCCGGGGCGCGCGTCGGGGACCACCGTCGGCGCCCGCGACGACTACGAGCCCGGCTGCGGCTCGGGGGGCGCCCCCGACGTGGCGTTCGTGTTCCGCAACCCGACGCGCCAGACGATCGTGATCGACACCGTGGGGAGCTCGTACGACACCCTGCTCGGCGTCTACCGCGAGGCCTGCGCGCCGTCCTCGCTCGTCCAGTGCAACGACGACACGCCCGGCGTCGGCGTGAGCTCGCGCGTCGTGCTCGACAACGCCGAGCCCGGCACCTACTTCGTCGTGGTCGACGGCTTCAGCTCCAACAGCGGCGCCTTCCAGCTCAGCGTCACCACGCGCCTCCCCGAGAACTGCGGCAACCGCGTCGACGACGACGGCGACGGCGCCGTCGACTGCCTCGACTCGGACTGCGCCGCCGACCCGCGCTGCGTGATGTGCGTGCCCAGCGTGCCCGACGAGGCCGACGCGCGGACGTGCTCCGACGGGCTCGACGACGACTGCGACGGCCTGCGCGACTGCGCCGACCCGGGCTGCGCGGCGTTCCCGATGTGCTGCCGGCCCACCGGCGTCGAGAACAACCCGATGGCCTGCCTCGACGGGGTCGACAACGACTGCGACGGCCTGCGCGACTGCGCCGACCCGGAGTGCTCGCTCGCCCCGGCCTGCTGCCGCCCCACCGGCGCGGAGAACTCCCCGGCCGCCTGCGCCGACGGCCGCGACAACGACTGCAACGGCCGCGTCGACTGCGCCGACCCGGCGTGCGCCGCCCAGCCCCGCTGCTGCGTCCCCACCGCCGTGGAGAACACCGACGCCCTCTGCGCCAACGGCCGGGACGACGACTGCGACGGCCTCGTCGACTGCGCCGACCCGCAGTGCGCCGGCCGCGCCGCCTGCGGGTGCGTCCCCTCGCCCGAGCAGTGCGCCAACGGCCGCGACGACGACTGCGACCGCCTGGTCGACTGCGCCGACCCGCAGTGCGCGATGGCCCCCAACTGCGTGACCTGCGTCCCGACCGGGACGGAGTCGGTGCCCACCACCTGCCTCGACGGGCGCGACAACGACTGCAACGGGCTCACCGACTGTGCCGACCCGCTCTGCGCCCGCGTCCTCGGCTGTGCGCCGCCGCCGCCCAACGACACCTGCGCGACCCCCGCGCGCCTCGCCGTCCCCTCCACCGTCACCGGCACCAACGTCGGCGCCCGCGACGACCTCCGCCCCGTCACCGGCGGCTCGTGCCAGGGCGGCGTCGGCGGCGACGTGGTCTACGCCTTCACCATCACCACCCCGTCGGTGGTCTCCATCGACACGCGCGGCAGCAACTTCGACACCGTGCTCTACGTCCGCCGCGACAACTGCCTCACCGGCGCGCAGGTGGCGTGCGACGACGACGGCGGCGGCGGGGTGCAGTCGGCCCTCACCTTCGCCGCCGCGCCGGGCACGTACTTCGTCGTGCTCGACGGCTTCGGCACGGAGTCGCGCGGCGACTACGTCCTCACCATCAGCGCGTCGGCCCGCGTCGAGGACTGCGGCAACCGCGTCGACGACGACGGCGACGGCGCGGTCGACTGCCTCGACGCCGACTGCCGCGCCGACCCGCGCTGCGCGACGTGCGTGCCCACCGTGCGCGACGAGGTGGCGCCGGCCACCTGCGCCGACGGGCTCGACAACGACTGCGACGGCCTGCGCGACTGCGCCGACCCGGGCTGCGCCGCGATCCCGATGTGCTGCCGCCCCACCGGCGCGGAGAGCGACGCGGTGTCGTGCTTCGACGGCCGCGACAACGACTGCGACGGGCTCACCGACTGCGCCGACCCGCAGTGCTCCGCGCAGCCGGCGTGCTGCCGGCCGACCAGCCTCGAGGTGTGCACCGACGGCCTCGACAACGACTGCAACGGGCAGATCGACTGCGCCGACCTCCGCTGCGCCACGCAGCCCGTCTGCTGCCGCCCGACCGCGGAGAACACCGCGTTCGCCTGCGCCGACGGCCGCGACAACGACTGCGACGGCGCGACCGACTGCGCGGACTCCGAGTGCGCGGTGGTGCCGGTCTGCTGCCGCGCGACGGCGGCGCGGGAGTTCGGCGTCGCGGCCTGCACCAACGGGCGCGACGACGACTGCGACGGCGTGGCGGACTGCGCCGACTCCGACTGCCGCCCGTCGCGCGACGCGAGCGGCGAGTGCTGCAACGGGCGCGACGACAACGGCAACGCCGTGGTCGACGAGTTCGCCTGCGCCTGCGAGGGCAGCGCCCAGTGCGCGACCGTGGGCACCGGCGGGCCCTTCCCCTCCAACACGTGCTGGAGCACCACCTTCCGCGTGTGCGCGCCGCGCTGCGACCTGCTCGGCGGCAACACCTTTTGCAACAACTTCTTCGCCGGCACGCGCTGCAACCTCGCCACCGGCGAGTGCACGCGGTAGCCCACTCCGCGCTTGCGCGGCCGCCCGGGAAGTCGGAGTCTCCGAGGTCCCATGGCCGCGCGCCCCTCCCTCCCCGCGATCCTCGCCGCCGCCGCCCTCGCCGCCTGCGGCAGCCCCAACACCATGCACATTGCCACGCCCGACGCGGCCGCCGACGCGCCCCCCGACGCGCCGGGCGACGCGGGGGCGGACGCGGGCGGCGACGCGCCGGGCGATGCGTCGGCTGACGTCGCGGGCGACGCCGCGGTCGACGCGCCGGCCGACGCGCCGGTGGACGCGCCCGCGGACGCGGGGCCGCCGGGGGTGCAGCGGCTCGCGGGCGGTTCGTTCGCCCACACCTGCGCGGCGCTCGCGTCGGGGGCGGTGCGGTGCTGGGGCGTCAACGACCTCGGGCAGCTCGGCGTCGAGCGCGCGGAGAGCCGGCAGCAGTGCCGCGTGCCCGAGAGCTCGCCGGCGCGCTCGCTCCCCTGCGAGACGACGCCGCGCGACGTGCCCAACCTCACCGACGTCGCCGAGGTGGCGGTGGGCAACGGCGGCACCTGCGCGGTGAAGCGCGACGGCTCGGTGTGGTGCTGGGGCGCCAACGACGCCGGTCAGCTCGGCCAGGGCACCAACGACGCCCAGGCCCACGGCGCGCCGGTGCGGGTGACCCTCCCGCCCGCGTCGCAGCTCGCGTACGGCGCCTTCCACGTCTGCGCGCTCCTGCGCGACGGGTCGGTGCAGTGCTGGGGCACCAACAAGTTCGGCCAGTGCGGCGTGGCACCGGCGATGAGCGACGCGCAGTGCGACCCGGGCGACGGCGACACCGCCGCCTGCCTGCGCCGCCCGCGCGCGGTGGCCGGGCTCGCGGGCGTCCGCGCGATCACGGCGGGGCGCAACCACACCTGCGCGCTGCTCGGCGACGGCTCGGTGCGCTGCTGGGGCCTCAACGACTCCGCGCAGCTCGGCAACGGGATGGTGGAGCCCGAGACCAGCCCGCGCCCCGCGCCCGTCGCCGTCGCGGGCCTCGCCGACGTCGCGCAGATCTCCGCGGGCGGCTCGCACACCTGCGCGGTGCTCGCCGACGGGTCGGTGCGCTGCTGGGGCTGGGCCGACCTCGGGCAGATCGGCGGCGCGCCGACCGCGGCGTGCATGGTGGCGGGGAGCCCGACGTTCCGCTGCGCGATGGCGCCGGCGGCGGTGCCCGAGCTCACGGGCGCGGCGCAGGTGGCGGCGGGGCGCTGGCACACGTGCGCGGTGCTTCGCTCGGGCGCGGTCCGGTGCGCGGGGCGCAACGACGAGGGGCAGCTCGGGCTCGGCGGGCCGACGGGGGCGACGTGCAGCTCGTTCCCCGACACGTTCCCGTGCACGCGGGAGTTCGGCGAGGTGACGTCGCCGGCGGCGCGCGCGGTCACGGTGGGCAACTACCACTCGTGCGGGCTGATGGCCGACGGCACCGTCCGCTGCTGGGGCGGCGGGTACTACGGCCAGGTCGGCGACGGGATGACCAGCAACCGCCCCGCGCCCGTCGCCGCCAGCAACCTCCCTTAGAGCCCGAGCAGGCGCTCGGCCATCTCGCGGAAGCGCGTGAAGGGCACGGGCTCGTCGACGCGCCGCCCCGCCTCCACCGCACCCGGCGCCCGCACGAACAGCGGCACCGCGCGGTCGAAGAGGTACGGCGACCCGTGGCTCGCGCCGCGCCCGAGCACGTAGCCCGCGTCGAAGAAGGCCCCCGCGCGGCCCTGGAGGTAGAGCGCCGCGCCCGAGTCCGCGGGGATCGACCGGCACAGCAGCGACTCCACCGACTCGCCCTCGTCGCAGCTCGCGGGCACGGTGAGCGTCTGCACCACGCGCTCGACCTCGGGGTGCTGCCGCGCCCGCGCCTCGAGCGCCGCGAGGAGCTGCGCGCGCCGCTCGGCCGGGAGCTGCATGGCCTCGGGCGTGAGGTAGACGTACGGGTCGGCGACGCCGCGCACCCACGCGCCCGCGCCGATCGCGGCGACGGCGGCCTCCTGGAGCTCGCGCGCGACCGCGTCGGGGTCGAGGCGCGTGAGCGGGCCGCAGGGGCGCGCCCAGTGGTCGGCGGGGGCCGCGGGCGTGCACCAGGGCCGGGCCTCGCGCGGCGCCTCGGGGAGCGTCACGATGCCGTGGTCGGCCGAGAGCACCAGGGCCCAGCTGCGCGGGCCCACCGCGGCGTCGAGGCGGTCGAAGAAGCGGGCGAGGGAGGCGTCGAGGCGGCGGAGCTGGTCCCACGCCTCCCACGAGTCGGGGCCGAAGAGGTGCCCGACGTAGTCGTTGGACGAGAGCGACACCGCGAGGAGCATCGGGCGGCCCGGCGCGCGCGCGCCCGTCACCGCGGCGGCGGCGAGGTCGAGCACGGCGACGTCGCCCATGGGTGAAGCGCGCAACGCGCCGCCCGGACGTCGCGAGCGGGTGAAGTCGTGGGGGAAGGTGGTGCCCCAGCCGTCGAGGTCGCCCTCGCCGGGGTTGTCGTCGGTGGAGGCCGCGTGCTCCTGCACCCAGTTGTCGTTGGCGAGGGCCCAGGGCGCGGCGCGGAGGGCGGTGACGGCCGCGGTGGTTCCTGCGGGCGTCGCCCACGCGGGCATCGCCTGCGCGAAGGCGGTGGAGGTGACGAAGGTGTCGCGCCGCGGGTCGAACCAGAGCGTCGCGTCGGGGCGCCGGCCGCCGCCGAAGATCGCGCCGCGGTCCTTGAGCGAGACGCTGACGATGACGGCGTTGGGGAGCTGCTCGCGCACGGCGTCGGCGAGCGTCGGGACGCGGAGGATGGCGATCGACGAGCCCGCGCCGTCCACCGGGCCGTCGAAGGTGACCACGCGGGTCGCGTCGTCGCGGAGGATCGAGTAGCGCTCGCCGCGCGCGTCGACGAGCTCGTTGGCGAGGATGCCGCTCTCGCGCGGGGGCACGCCGGTGTAGAGCGACGAGTGCCCCGGCGCCGTGTCCGTCGCCGCGTGCATGTAATGCATCTCGCGGAACCACGTCCCCTCGCGGCGCAGACGCGCGAAGCCGCCCGTGTCGGGGAGCAGCGGGAGGCGCTCGGCGGCGATCCAGGCGGCGAACTGGTCGATGACCATCGTGACCACGACCTCCGGCCGCGGCGGCGTCGGCGGGGGCGCGGTGACGACGGGCGGCCGCGACGGCGTGCACGCGGCTGCGAAGAGCGCGAGGGCGAGGAGCTGGGGTCGCATGGCGCCGCGGAGGATACACACGGCCGCGCGTCGCGCGCGAAACGTTGACAGCGCAGCCCGTGCGGGTGCTCCATCGCCGGATGACGCTCCGCCCGACGCTCCTCGCCGCCCTCGCGCTCTGCGCGTGCTCCAGCACCAGCACCATGCCGCCCGCGGGGGACGCCGCGCCGACGGGCGACGTCGCGGCCGACGCGGTGGCGACGCCCGACGCGGCGGGCGACGTGGCGGCGACGCCCGACGCGGCGGGCGACGTGGCGGCGACGCCCGACGCATCGGCGGGGGACGCGGCCCGGGACGCGGCGTCGGGGCCCTTCACGGCGGTGCCGTACCGCAGCGCCGATCCGGTGCGGATGTTCCCGGGGCCGGAGGAGATCCTGGAGGCGGGGAAGGACTACCGCGCGGTGGTGGAGACGGACGTCGGGCGCATCGTGCTCGACCTCTTCGAAGAGCAGACGCCGCTGGCGGTCAACTCCTTCGTGTACCTGGCGCTGCACCACTACTACGAGGGGATCGCGTTCCACCGCGTGATCGAGGGCTTCGTGGCGCAGGCGGGCGACCCCAACACGCTCACCGACAACCGCGCGCGGTGGGGCACCGGCGGCCCGGGGTACGGCTTCGACACCGAGCCCGTGGAGGGCCTCGGCTTCGACGGGCCCGGCGTGCTCGGGATGGCGCGGGCGCAGGCGCTCAATTCGAACGGGTCGCAGTTCTTCATCACGCTGGCGGCGCAGCGGAGTTTGACGGGCAACTACACCGTGTTCGGGCGCGTCACCGAGGGGATGGACGTGCTCCCGATGATCGCGCGCAACCAGACGATGACCACGCCCCCCGCGACGCCGACGCGCATCACCCGCGTCACCATCGAGCAGCGCCCGCGGTAACGTCCGCACCCCCGCGATGCCCGCCTCGGTCGAGCCCCTCGAAGGAACCGTCTACCTCGCGCCCCCCGGCTTCGAAGCCGAGCTCGCGTCGGAGCTCGGCGCGTCCGCGTCGCGCGTGACGTCCGACGGCGCGCTGCTTCACACGCCCGGTCCCGTGCGCTCCGTCGCGTGGGCGGCGAACGTGTGGCTCCAGCCCGTTCGCGTCCGTTTCGCGTCCGTCGACGAGGGCGCGGCGGCGGTGCGAGCCCTCGGCGGCCGCGACCTGCGCTGGGCGCTCGCGCCGGGCGTTCGTCACCCGCAGGCCGCGCTCCTCGCGGCGAAGCTGCCCGTGGCGGAGTCGAAGCGCCTCGCCTTCCCGGAGCCCGCGCCGAAGAGGCGCCCCGGCTCGTGGTGCGTCGTCGACGAGGGCGTCGTCGTCGCGTCGGCCCGCTGCACGAGCCCTTTCCCCAACGGCGAACCGCGCTTCGTCGAGGACCACGTCCGCCCGCCGAGCCGCGCGTACCTGAAGCTCTGGGAGGCCCTCACCGTCGCCGGCTGCGTGCCGCGCCCGGGGGATCGCTGCGTCGACCTCGGCAGCAGCCCCGGCGGCTGGACGTGGGCCCTCGAGCGCCTCGGCGCGCGGGTGATCAGCGTGGACAAGGCGCCGATCGACGAGCGCCTCACGCGGCTCACGCGCGTCCGCTACGTGCAGGACAGCGCCTTCGCGGTCGACCCGGCGGGCGTCGGGCGGGTGAACTGGCTGGTGTCCGACGTGATCTGCTACCCAGCGCGCAGCGTGGCGCTGATCGAGCGGTGGATCGCGGCGCACCCGGGCGCGGGCTTCGTGGTGACGATCAAGTTCCAGGGCGACACGGACATGGCCTCGCTGCGCGCGCTGGAGGGGATCGAGGGCGGGCGCCTCGTGCACCTGCACCACAACAAGCACGAGCTCACGTGGATCCGCACGCCGCCGGCCGAAGTGACGTAGCGCCCGTCAGCGCGCGGGGGTCGGCGGCGTGACGACGAGCCGGTCGCCCCACGCGACCCCGAGCGCGCCTGCGTGGACGACGTGGGCGATCGCGTCGCCTTCGTGCGGCCGCGGCGAGGCCGGCGCCCACACGGTGGCGGTCGTGTTCGACGGCTCCCAGCGCACCGTGACTTCGAACTGGTCGTCGTCCGAATGGTAGTGGCCCACCGCGAGGATGCGCCCGCGCTCGAGCGTCGGCGGCGCGACGTCGAGCGCGCCGTTGGCCGTCACCGCCGCGGCCATGCCCAGCGCGGGGAGGCCGAGGAGCCCGAAGGCCGAGGCGATCCAGTGGCGGGTGTGCGACGCCGAGCCGCCGCGCACGACGCGGGCGACGACGGCGCGGTACGGCGCCCACGCGGCGAGGCCCGCCACGATCCCCGCGAAGGGGAGCCACGGCGACTCCGGCGTCCACCGCACCATCGCCGCGATCATCCACGCGACGGCGCCGAGCATGAGGGGCGTCGTCACCCGCAGCAGCCCGGCGCCCGGCGGGGGGCGGCGCGCGGCCGGGTCGGGCGTCGGCGCGGCCGCCAGCGTGAGCATCGCGCGCACGGCGGCGTCGACGTGCGCGGCGTCGTAGAGGCCCCGCCCGAGGCGCGCCTCGGTCAGCGTCGCCTGCACGCCGCCGCCGTTCCAGGTGATGTCGTTGCAGCCCAGGTCCCAGAGCGCGAGCACCGCCGCGCGCACGGGGGCGGTGAGCATCGCCCGCGGCGCGTGTTCGTCGTCGTGCGCCTCGACGTAGATCCGCGCGTCGAACGCGGGGTCGCCGGTCTGGTGCTCCACCGCGGTGCCGCGTGTCTTGGCCGCGCGGTCGTCGTCGGTCTCGGCGCGGAGGTGCACCTCGGGGTGCGCGCGCCCACCGACCTCGACGCTGAGCCCGCAGACGCGCCCGCTGTCGATGGAGAGCGAGAGGCTGACCCACGCGGGCGCCGCGCCGAACACCAGCTCGGCCGCGCCCGCGTAGGGGAGCGAGCGCAGTTGCGCGAAGCCCGCGAGCTCGGTGTAGGGGCCCTTCTCGGGGAGCGCGGCGGTCGCCATGGCGGCGATTCGACGCGAGGGCGGCGCGCGGTGTCAACGGGGGCGGAGTGGGCGGGGCGGGGCTTGGCGGGGCGGTGAAGGGGACGGGCGGTGCTACGCGTCGGGCTTCGCGGGGTCGGCGTCGGGCTTCGCGGGGTCGGGCTTCTTCGCCTCCGCCTCGGGCTTCGTCCGCACCCGCTCGAACACCGTGCTCAGCGCCCCGAGCTCCGGCACCACCACCTGCGCGTCGTCCCGCGCCGCCGAGCGGAACGCCGTGTAGATCCTCTCGACCACGTGGAGCACGCGCCCGTCCTGCGCGTCGAGCTCGCGCTGCGTGGCGGGGGTGAGGTCGGCGGCGGCGGCGACGACCTCCTGCGTCTTGCGGATGAGGTTCGCCGCGGCGTGGAGGGAGCCCGCGAGGTCGCCGCCGAAGTTGAGGCCCTCGTACGCCGCGCGCTCCTCCGCGGTCCAGCCCGCCTGCCATGCGTCGCACCACGAGGCCGTCGTGTCGAGCGTGGCGGCGAGGGCGTCGGGGTTGGCCGCCCCCTCGACCGATTCAGGGAGCGGATGGCCCTTGAGCCAGGCCGGCGTCGCCCACTGGCGCGCGCTCCGCAGCACCTTCTCGCAGCGGACGCGGCCCTCGCGGAGGGCGTCCTTCGCGGCGGCGTCTCGGGCGTCGCGGCTCGTCCCCTCGGCGCGCGCGCGGGCGTCGTAGCGGAGGTTGACCGCGCGGAGCTTCACGGTCTCGTCGAGCAGCACGGCGAGCATCGCGGGGTGGTAGCCGAGCACCTCGGCGCGCTGGTCGGCGCTGAGCGCGCCCCAGGAGATGGCGACGCTCTGCACGAAGCCGGGGACGGCGCCGAGGATGCGCTCCGTCGCCACCTTGCGGCCGAGCGCGAGCCCCTCGGTGGGGTCCCATGTGGAGAACACCAGCGTGGCGTAGACGGGCGAAGGCGCGCCGTGCTTCGCCTGGAGCGAGTCGAGCGTCTCCTGCGTGATGGTGGTGGTCGCGCCGCCCTGGTTGGCCGCGTCGCGCCCGATCGTCACCGTGATGGCGGGCAGGTCGTTGCGGGCCTCGGTGGGGGTCGTCTGCTCGGCCGTGTTCCTCTTCGCCATCGCGGTCTCTCCTCGTCGGGGTGACGCCCGCCGCGCGGCGCGGGATTGCTCCGCGCGGGCCGTCACGCGTCGCACCATGGCGGAGCTCCAGCGCGGATGTCCACGCTGACGCTGCCGGTGTGCGAGGCCGCGACAGGAGCGTCGCCGACGTGTGCGGGGCGCGGACGGTCGCGGCGTGGTGTTGACGAGCGGGTGCGTGGTGGTGCGCGCAGGGGGGCGTGGCGGCGGTTCGCGGCGCCGTGGTGGTGAGGCGGTGACCCGTGGTGGCGCTCGGACCGGGGTGCGGTGGCGGCTCGCGATGCAGGGGTGGCGGCTCGCGATGCAGGAGTGGCGGGGAGGACGCGACGGGGTGGCGGCTCGAAGCGCTGCGGTGGCGGCTCGAAAGGTCGTGGCGACGAGCGTGGTGTCGAAGAGAGGGCGCTCGAAACATCGCGGCGGCGACGCCGTGCGCAGAAGTGTCAGTTCGCGACGCTGTGCAGGGCGCTCGCGGGGCTCCGGTGGTGCCTCATGGCGCAGTGTCGGGGCGGCAGCCGATGTGGTGCTGGGCACGCGAAGCTGTGGGGGAGGAGGCGCGGGAGCCGACGGCCCGAGGTTAAAAGTTGACTTTCACGATTGCCGTTGCAATAAAACCTTTGATCGCCAGCCTTTGCAAAGGCCGCGGGGTCCAGACATCGAGCCATGCTCATGGTTGGAGTCGCCGAAAGCTTCGGCGTCGTTCGTGTCACGTAACAATCTACAAACGGGCTGGTACCCATAAGAGGTACACAGCCCGTTGTAGTGTCTGGGGCTGCGAGATGTCTCCCTCCGCCATCGCCTCGACCGTCCTGCTCCTGCTCCACGATGCCCCCGGTATGAGTTGTCTGGGGCACAACTCGGAAACCTCCTGCAGCGGCGTCTCGGCCGTCCTCCACGGGCGCTCGGCATCCCGAAACTCAAGGCCTTCGTTCGCGAACACCTTGCGGGTTCGATCGACATCCATGAGGAAGGCCTCCTCGTCACCTACCGGCTCAAGAGCGGGGTCGCGCGTCCCGAAACGCCGGTCGAGGCCGCGCCGCCACCGGCGCCCGCGGTTCAAGACCTCTTCCGCATCTGGAAGAGCCCCAGCGCGCACCTCCGCCTCGTGGTTCGGCGTGAGCGTGGAGATGTGCGCGGGGTCGCGCGGGACGCCGAGATCGCGGACGGCGAGGCGGTGCTGGCGGCGCCTTCGCCGGAGCGCCACGCTCGACTCGCGGAGGAGTTCGTCGCGGGCGCTGTGCCGCCCGAGCTCCAGGAGACGTTCCGCGCGAAGGTCGACGCGCGGGACCCGCTGTGGTGGCGCGCGTGGGATGAGCTCTTCCAACTGCACGATCTCGCCTCACTGCGCGTTGCGTGGCTGAAGCAACGGCGGGAGCGGCTCACGGAGCTGCTCGGTGAAGCGCTCGACGACCTCGGACTCGCGGACGAGGCTCGCACGAGAGCGTTCGAACAGATCACCGCGTCGGGCCGCGTCGCGCGGTCCGGCGCTCCGGCGGCGGATTCGCACGACGCCCTTCGCGCGGCGCTCGTCGCCGTGATCGAGCGCCTGCCGCCCGGGGACCTTCGGCAGGTGTGGGTCCCCGCGGGGGCCTTCTTCGACGCGCTGACGCGGCCGCGCTGAAAGGGGAGGCTCATGTCCGTGCTGCCGCGTTGGGGACGCCCTCGGGACGGGGTCGAGGCGGTGTGCTTCGTCACGCGCAACCTCGTGTCGGAGGAGCTCGCGACGCTCTTCAATCGCGTCGACGCGATCCGCGAGGAGGGGCACGCCGAGCTGCTCGTCATCCCCTGCGACGAAATGGGGGTCTGCCGGTCCTACGCGGGCGAACTCGAACGCGTGAGGGGGCTCCCCGCGTACTTCCTCGGGCTCCGACCGTTTCTCCGGCGCCATCTCGCGGCGCGCTATGGCGTCCGTACGCCGTCGGAGCGCGAGGGGGCGCAGGTCCATCAGGCGCTCCTCGGCGTGCTGCACGGGGAGGTCGAGCGCGCGAGCGCCACGCTGAGGGACGTCGAGGCGCTGCAACGAACGATCGGGGACACCGTGACGAGCGAGGTCGAGCGCACGGTCGTCCTCGGCGCCCTCTCGAACACCGTCGCGACCGCCCGCGAGGCACTGCGGGATGCCATCCGTCGCTATCAGGAAGCGTGGCTCGGGCGGAGCATGCCGTGAGCAACAAGATCCTCCCGGCCCGCACGCGGCCCCACGCGGGCGTCATCGCGCGGGTGCACGCCCCGACGGTCGAGACGTGGGGGAACTTCCTCGACTGTTTGCGTTGGGAGTTCGGCTTCACCTGCGCGATCTGCCTGCTCCACGAGCACGATTTCGTGCTGCCGGGCACGGGCGTGAGCCGCACCGGGCAGTTCTCCATCGAGCACAAGGTTTTGAAGAGCACGCCCGCGGGCGAAGTGATCGAGAACGACTACGCCAACTGCCTGTATCTCTGCCGCTTCTGCAACGGGACGAGGGGCGATCGTCACGCGCATGTCGCGCCCGAGGGGCGCCTCCTCGATCCGGTCGCCGACCGTTGGGACGCTCACTTCGCCGCGAACGACGACTCGTTGACGCCGCTCCCGAACGACGGCGACGCCGCCTACACCGAGCGCGCATACGGCATCAACGACGGGAATCGTCGCGAGCGACGCGGTGCGAGGGCGCGCCTGATCGAGGCCCTGCGGCGCGACCTCCTCGCGAGGGTCGAGGACATTCGCGCGGTCGACGTGGAACTACAGGGGAGCCTGAGCGTCGAGGCGCGGGGCGCCAAGATGACGCAGCGCGGGCGCTGGCGCGTGGAGGCGGAGGGCATCGTCGAGAAGCTGAAGGACTTCCTCGGGGTGCCGCGAGACGCACCCCCACTTTGCAAGTGCAGGAAGACGTCGACCCGGCGCACGGTCGTGCCGGCCGTGGTCGAGGCATGCTGGGAGGAACTCCCCCTGCTCGCGATCGGCGACGCGCCGGGGGCCCCCGCGCGCCGGCTCCGCGAGTGATCCCTCGCCCGCCGCCCCGTTGCCTCGCCGCGGCGGCGGTGCGATACCGCGGCGCATGACCCGGTGGTTCAACATCGCGGGGCCGTGCGACCCGCGCGAGCACTACATGATCCCGCCGGAGCGGCGCCTGACGGAGGCCCGCGCGCTCATCGAGCAGGGGCGCTTCTTCTCGCTCGTCTCGGGGCGGCAGACCGGCAAGACCACCAGTGTCCTGTGGCTCCTCGACCACCTCAACGCCGACGGCGAGCGCAGTGCCTTGTGGGTCGACCTCCAGACCGCCCGCGAGCAGCCCGACCCCGCGGCCGCGTTCCGCGCCATCCTCGGCGCGTTCGGCGATGCGCTCGCGCGCGACCTGCCTGCGCACTCCCGCCCCGATGACGCCCAGGTGGAGGCGTGGCTCCGCAGCCCCGCCCGCGCCATGATCGAGGTGATCCGCTTCGTGTGCGCGGCGTCGGCGAAGCCGGTGGTGATCTTCTTCGACGAGGCCGACTGCCTGGTGGGCCCCGCGATGGTGAGCTTCCTCACCCAGTTGCGGGAGATGTACCTGACGCGCGGGCGCAGCCCCGGCCCGCGTGCGGTGGTGATCGTCGGTCAGCGCGCCGTGCGCGACTACATGCTCTCCGTCGACGACCGCCGCCACGTCCCCTGGCTCGGCACCGCGTCGCCCTTCAACGTCACCGTCGAGAACGTGGGGCTCGCCCCCTTCACCGAGGCCGAGGTCGCCGAGCTCGCCGCCCAGCACACCGCGGAGACCGGGCAGCGCTTCGACCCCGAGGCGCTGGCGCGCGTGTACGACCTGTCGCGGGGTCACCCCTGGCTCGTCAACGCGCTCTGCGACCAGTGCACCCGACGCGACGTGACCGACCGCGCCGTCGCCGTCACCGCGGCCCACATCGACGCGGCGAAGGAGACCCTCATCCTCGAGCGGCGTACCCACATCGACTCGCTCCTCGCGCGGCTGCGGGAGGATCGCGTCCGCCGCGTCATCGACCCGATGATCGCCGGGGAGACGGTGGCGGCATCGCAGCTCGACGACGACATCGCCTACGTGATCGGCCTCGGGCTCTGCCGCGTCGTCGACGGGCGGTGCGCGCCGTCCAACCCGATCTACCGCGAGGTGATCCTCCGCACGCTCACCTGGGGGACGCAGGTGTCGCTCTACCAGGAGACCGCCTGGTACGTGCGCCCCGACGGCTCGCTCGACGTGCCGAAGCTCATGGCCGCGTGGCAGACCTTCTGGCGCAAGGACGGCCACCTCGCCGCGGAGGGCTTCTCCTACAAAGAGTCGGGGCCCCACCTGATGCTGATGGCCTTCCTCCAGCGCGTCGTGAACGGCGGCGGCCGCGTCGAGCGGGAGTACGCGCTCGGCAAGGGGGCCCTCGACCTCCTCGTCGAGTGGCGCGTTGGGGGCGATGTCCAGCGGGCGGCCGTCGAGGTGAAGCTCCGGCGCGACACCGAGACCGAAGAAGAAGCGCTCGCGCAGGTGGCGGGCTACCTGGCGTCCCTCGGGCTCGACGAGGGCTGGCTGGTGCTCTTCGACCTGCGCTCAACCGCGCCGTGGTCCGAGCGGCTCTTCACCCGCGAGCGTCGGGTGGACGGCCGCGTGGTGCGCGTCGTCGGCTGCTGACCCCTCCGCCCTCTCCACTGCGCGGTATTGCCCCGCGCGGGCCGGTGGTATCGTCGCGCCGCCCGCCATGCGCCCAGCACCCCGCACAGCCCTCCTCGCCCTCGCCGCGGCGGCCCTCTTCGCCCCGCTGCCCGCGGCCGCGCAGCGCCACGGACGACGGCACCGCGAGCCCCCCGCGGCCGTCGACCCGGTCGCGCAGCTCCGGCAGAACGAGGCGCGCGACCGCTTCCGCCGCGGCGGGGAGTTCTACCAGAACGGCGACTGGCCCCACGCGATCGAGGAGTACCGCGCGGCCTTCGAGATCTGGAACAACCCGATCATCCTCTTCAACCTCGCGCAGGCGTACCGCAGCGACGGGCAGCTCACGCAGGCGGTCGAGACCTTCAACCGCTACCTCCAGGAGGCCCCGAGCCTCACCCGCGAGCAGCGCGCGGAGGTGGAGGAGGCCGTGCGCGAGATCCAGGAGACCCGCGCGGTGCTGTCGTTCGAGGTCGAGCCCGCGGGGGCGACCGTGACGCTCAACGGCCGCGCGCTCGGGCAGGCGCCGATCGCGCGCAACGTCGAGGTGATGCCGGGCGACTACGCCGTCCACGTCGAGCTCGCCAACCACGAGTCGCGCGACGAGCACGTCACCGTCCGCACGCACGAGCAGCGCCTCGTCAACGTCCGCCTCCGCCCCGTCGACCAGAACGCGCGGCTCGCCGTCAGCGTGTCGCCCTCCGACGCGGCGATCGAGATCAACGGCGAGGAGGCCGGGCGCGGCTCGGTCACCCGCCAGGTGCGCCCCGGGAGCTTCACCGTCGTCGTCCGCCGCGACGGCTACGCCGACGAGACGCAGACCGTCTCCGTCGCGCCGCTCCGCACCGAGACGGTGAGCATCACCATGCGCCCGCGCACGCGGCCCTTCTACACGAGGCCGTGGTTCTGGGCGGTGGTGGGCGGCGTCGTCGCGGTGGGCGCGGGCGTCGGCATCGCCGTGGCCGCCACCTCCGAGGCGACGCCCGTGAGCGGCAACGGCAACCCCCCCTTCGTGCAGACCGTCCTGTCGTACTGATGGCCGACGCCGACCCCGAGCTCGTCCGCGCCGAGCGCGACCTCTACCGCAGGCTCCTCGACCTCGGCGCCCACGACGACGTCCAGGCCTTCCTCGACGAGGCGCTCGCCCTCGCCGCTGAGGCCACCGGCGCGCAGCGCGGCTACCTCGCGCTCGAGCCCGCAGGCGGCGGGGCCGCGGCCGTCACCACCCTCGCGTGCAGCGACGGCGACGTCGACCGCATCCGCCGCGAGCTCTCCCAGGGCATCGTCGCCGAGGCCCTGCGCACCGGCCGAACCATCTCCACCGCCTCGGCCCTCGACGACCCGCGCTTCAAGGGCCTCGCGAGCGTGCAGGCGCACCGCATCCAGGCCGTGCTCTGCGCGCCCATCGGCGGGGCCGCGCCGTTCGGGGCGCTCTACCTCCAGGGGCGCGCGTCGCCGGGGCCCTTCCCCGAGCGCGAACGCCAGATCGCCGAGGCCTTCGCGCGGCACGTCGCGCCCCTCGCCGACCGCCTGCGCCGCGCGGCGCGTGACACGGGTGACGACCCGACGCGCGAGCACCGGGCGAGGCTGAAGGCCGACGGGGTGGTGGGGCGTTCGAAGGCGCTGGCGGAGGCGCTCCGGACGCTGGCGGTGGCGGCGCAGGTGGACGTGCCGGTGCTGCTGGTGGGCGAGAGCGGGACGGGCAAGACGGAGCTCGCGCGCTGCCTCCACGCGAGCTCGCGGCGCGCGGCGGGGCCCTTCGTCGAGCTCAACTGCGCGGCGATCCCCGAGACGTTGTTGGAGGCCGAGCTCTTCGGCGCGGAGAAGGGCGCGCACTCGACGGCGACGCGGCGGATGCCGGGCAAGGTGGCCGCGGCCGAGGGGGGCACGCTCTTCCTCGACGAGGTGGCCGAGCTGGCGCAGGGGGCGCAGGCGAAGCTGCTGCAGTTCCTCCAGTCGAAGCAGTACTACCGGCTGGGCGACCCGTCGCCGCAGCGGGCCGACGTGCGCGTGGTGGCCGCGACCAACGCCGACCTCGAAGGGGCGGTGGCCGCGCGGCGCTTCCGCGAGGACCTCTACTACCGCCTCGACGTCTTCCGCGTGCGCGTCCCCTCGCTGGCCGAGCGCCCCGAGGACGTCCCGCTGCTCGCCGAGCACCTCGCGCACGCCGCGGGCGCCGCGTACGGGCGGGCGCTGACGGTGTCGCGCGCGGCGAAGGCGGCCCTGGCGAGCGCCGAGTGGCCGGGCAACGTCCGCCAGCTCGCGGCGGCGGTTCAGCGCGGCGCGGCCTTCGCGCTCGACGAGAAGAGCGACGCGATCGAGGCGCACCACCTCTTCCCCGAGCGCCGCCCCGCGGCGAACGCGAGCGCGGGGGCCGAGGCGCTCACGTGGCAGGAGGCGACGCGGCGCTTCCAGCGGGGGCTGCTCGAGGAGACGCTGGCGGCGTGCAACGGCAACGTCAGCGAGGCCGCGCGGCGCCTCGACC
This sequence comes from Polyangiales bacterium, assembly GCA_046351555.1. Classification (GTDB taxonomy): domain Bacteria; phylum Myxococcota_A; class Polyangia; order Polyangiales; genus CAISKJ01. Next base: position 27,873 of record JAXLYI010000053.1, on the reverse strand, counting down.
TCGCCCGCTCGCACCTGCACGAGCTGCTCCGCGCGCACGGCGTCGGCCGCGCGAAGGCGTGATACCGTCGCGGGCGATGACGCGCCCGCTGGTGATCCCGACCGTCCTGGTGATGGCCCCGCTCGCGCTGGGGTGCAGCGACGCGCCCGCGCCCGACGCGGCGGCGGACGCGAGCGCGGTGGTCGACGTGGGCGACGCGGCCGACGCGACGCTGGAGGCCGCGCTCGACGCGGCGATGGACGCGACGCTCGACGCGCCCGAGGCGGTGGAGGAGGTCGGGGTCGACATCCAGTTCAGCGAGCGGCGGGTGGACGTGTCGCCGCCCGACGGCGCGATGTGCACCTTCGGGCGCAACGACGCGGGCGCGATCGTGTGCCGCGAGGAGGGGCTGCCGGTGGGGTCGGGCTTCCTGTGCCTGCGGTACCTGTGCGACGCCGACGACGGGGGTTCGAGCACCGACGGGTGCTGCCGACTGGTGAGTTGATGAGCTCAATGGCGGCCCCGGGCGGGTCGCGGAAGACGGAGGGGGAAGGCGGTCAGTGGCCGCGCGCGGCGGGGCGTGCGGGGCGCGCGGGGCGTCCGGGGCGCGCGCCGGGCGGCGCGATGCGGTCGATGCGCTGCAGGAACTCCTCCTCCGGGTACGCGCCGGCGAAGAAGCGCCCGTTGACGAAGAACGCCGGCGTGCCGATGGAGGCGCCGGTCGCGTCGGCCGCGGCCATGTCGTCGCGGATGGCGGCCTGGTGGGTGTGGCTGTCGAGCGCGCGGCGGAAGCGCGCCATGTCCAGCCCCTGCTCCTGCGCGTAGCGCTCGAGGTCGGCGCGCTCGAGGTGCTGCTGGTTTTCGAAGAGCGTGTCGTAGAAGCGCCAGAAGCCCGCCGCGCCGCGCTGGGCGAGCGCCTCGCGGGCGGCCTCGGCGGCGGGCATCGCGTTCTGGTGGAAGGGCAGCGGGTAGTCGCGCCACACGAGGCGGATGCGCCCCGGGTTGCGCCGCATCACGGCCTCCAGCGTCGGGCGGACGCGGCCGCAGAAGGGGCACTGGAAGTCCGAGAAGTACTCGATGACCACCGGCGCGTTGGCCGGGCCGCGGGCGGGCGCGCGGGGGTTGCGGCGGACGGTGTAGACGCGGTTCTCGTCGTCGCCGCCCGCGCCGGCCGCGCCGGGCGGGGGGGCGGCGCCGTCGGGGAGGTAGACGGTGCCGGTGGCGCCGTTGGCGATGGTGCGGGCGTAGAGGTTCTGCCGCGTGGTGCCGGGCGTGCGGAGGCGCTCGCGGGCGCGGGCCATCTCCTCGTCGATGAGGCGGACGAAGGACTCCTCGGGCTGCGCCCCGACGAGGCGCCGGCCGTTGATGAAGAAGTGGGGCGTCCCGTTGGCGTCGACGCGCGCGCCGGCGGCGTGGTCGGCGTCGATCGCCGCGGCGTGCGTGTGGTCGGCCATCGCGCGGCGGAAGCGGGCGAGGTCGAGCCCCTGCGCGCCGGCGTAGCGCTCGAGGTCGGCGTCGTCGAGGTGCTGCTGGTTCTCGAAGAGCGCGTCGTGGAAGCGCCAGAACCCCGCGCTCCCGCGCTGCGCGTAGGCCTCGCGGGCGGCCTCGGCGGCGGGGCGCGCGCGGTCGTGGAAGGGCAGGGGCTCGTTGCGCCACACGAGGCGGAGCTCGTTGCCGTAGCGGCGCCGGAGCGACCGGAGCGTCGGCGCGACGCGGCTGCAGAAGGGGCACTGGAAGTCCGAGAAGGTCACCACGGTCACGAGCGCGGTGTCGGGGCCCTGCGTGGGCGAGTCGCCCACGGGGACGTCGTAGACGGCGGCGGGGTCCTCGGTGCGGGCGGGCGCCGGCGGCGGCGGGGCCGACGGGTCCTCGGGGGACTCGACCGGGTCGGCCACCATCTCGGCGTAGGCGCGGTGGCGGGGGTCGACCTCGCGCGCCCGCTCGAGCACCGCGTCGATCAGCGATTCGAAGCGCGCGCGGGGCTGCGCGCCGACGAGGTTGGTTCCGTTGATGAAGAAGTTGGGCGTGCCCTGGGCGTGGAGGCGCTCGGCGAGCTCCACGTCGCGGTCGATCGCGCCGGCGTGGGTGTGCTCGTCGAGGGCGGCGTTGAAGCGCTCCATGTCGAGGCCCTGGCGCTCGGCGACGGCCTCGAGGTCGGCGCGCTCGAGGCTCTCCTGGTCGGCGAAGAGCGCGTCGTGGAAGCGCCAGAAGCCCGCGTCGCCGCGCTGCGCGTAGGCCTCCATCGCGGCCTCGGCGGCGAGGCGCGCGTGGTCGTGGAAGGGGAGCGGGTTGTTCTTCCAGACGAAGCGGACGTCGGCGCCGTAGCGCGCGCGCAGCTCGCCCATCGTCGCGACCGCGCGGGCGCAGAAGGGGCACTGGAAGTCCGAGAACATCACCACCGTCACCACCGCGTCGGGGCAGCCCATCATCGGCGAGCGGCGCACCGGGATGCGGTCGGCGTCGGCCTGCGCGCGCCGGGCCTCCCCCCGGCCGTCGTCGTCGCCGTCGTCGCGGCAGCGGTACCCCCGCGGGGGCTCGCGCTCGGCGCGCGCGAAGGCCGCGGCGACGGCGCGCGCGTACGCCTGCTCGCGGGGCGCGGCGGCGCGGGCCTCGGCGAGCGCGTGCTCCACCGCGCCGCGCAGGCGCTCGGTGGTCGCCCCGGCGCGCGCGCCGTTGACGAAGAGCTCGGACGGGCCGTCGACCTCCAGGCGGTCGGCGAGGTCGACGTCCGCGACGACGGCGCCCTCGTGGGCGTGCTCCTCCAGCGCGGCGCGGACGCGCTCGGGCGTCGCCCCGACGCGGCCCGCCAGCGCCACCAGCGCGTCCTCGTCGCACTCGCCGGTCGCCTCCAGCGCGGCGTCGTGGAAGCGCCAGAAGCCCTCCGCGCCGCGCTCGTCGCGCACCGCCTCGGCCACCTCCGCGGCCGCCGCCGGGCACGAGCCTCGGCCGCCGCCGGGCCGGTGCTTCCACACGACGCGGACGTCGCCGCCGAACTCCAAGCGCACGTGGGCGATCGCGGACTCGGCGCGCGCGGCGTCGGGCGAGGTGAGGTCGCCGAACGCGACCACCGTCACCAGCGCGTCGGGGCGCCCGCGCACGGGCGAGCGGCCGACGGGGAGCTGCGGCGCGTCGGCCTGCGGGGGCAGGGCGACGGCCGCGGGCGGGCTCTGCGCCGACGAGCAGGCGACGAGCGCGACGAGGAGCGCCAGCAGGCGCGGGAGCGGGGAAGCCATGGCGCGCCGACGGTACCGCAAGGCGCGGGGGAGGGGTCAACCGAGTGCGGCGCGGAGGCTGAGGCCCTGGGCGACGGAGGTGAGCTCGTCGCCGCCGCGGAGCTTCGCCTCGCCGAAGCGCTCGGCGAAGACCCGGCGCACCGCGGGGACGAGCGACGAGCCGCCCGTGAGGAAGACCCGGTCGACCTCGCCGGGCCCGACGCCTGTCGCCGCGAGGAGCCGGTCGACGCAGCCGCGGATCGCGTCGAGGGGGCGGGCGATCCACGCTTCGAAGTCGCGCCGGAGGATCGTGTCGCGCAGGTCGACGGGCAGGTCGACGAACTCGAAGGGGGTGCTCTCGTCGCGAGAGAGCCGCTGCTTGGCGCCCTCGACGGCGCGGTAGAGGGGGTAGCCGAGGTCGTCGTCGACGAGGTGGATCAGCGCGTCGATGCGGTCGGGCGCGAGCGACTGGGCCCGCAGGTCGCGCAGGAAGGCCATCGTCTCGCGGCTCTTGAGGAAGGACAGGTGGTGCCAGCGGCGGAGCTTCTGGAAGATCCACGGCGGCACCGTCATCACGCGGCCCTCCATGAAGGCGCGGTACTCGCTGCCCTTGCCGAGGCGCGGGGAGACGACGGCCTCGACGACCTCGCTGTCGAAGACGTCGCCGGCGAGCCCGACGCCCTCGGTGCCGAGGATGCGGTCGCGCCCGGCGACCCCGCGCTGTCCGGGGCCGACGCGCATCAGGCAGAAGTCGCTCGTGCCGCCGCCGAAGTCGCCGATGAGCACGAGCTCGTCGTGGTCGAGCGAGAGCTCGTAGAAGCACGCGGCGCCGACGGGCTCGTACTCGAAGCGGACGTCTTCGAAGCCCGCGCGGCCGAGGGCCTCGGTGAGCCGCCGGAGCGCGAGGGCCTCGTCGGCCTCGCCGTCGGCGTTGGCGAACCGCACCGGGCGGCCGACCACGGCGCCGCGCAGGGGCCCCGGGCCGAGCTCCGCCGCCGCGCCCTCGCGGATCGTGCGGAGGATGAGGGTGACGAGGTCTTCGAGCGTCCATGTGCGGCCGTACACGCTGGTGGCGGTGAAGAGCGGCGACGCGAGGTACGACTTGAGCGACTGGATCAGGCGCCCGGCGCCGCCCTGGAGGTAGTGGTCGATCGCGTCGGGGCCCGCGCGCGTGGCGAGCACGGCGCGTCCGCCCTCGCGGGCCTCCTCGAAGTGGGCGACGGAGCGGAAGGTGGTGGTCTGGCGCGCGCCGAAGCGCACGAGGGAGGGGGCCTCGCCCGCCCCGCCGCAGTGGGCGAGGGAGCTGTTGGTGGTGCCGAAATCGAGCCCGATGTACCGCACCGCGCCAGTCGCTATCACCCCGGGGGGTGGGGCCGCAAGGGGGGCGCGCGGACGGGGGAGGGGCGCCCTTCGACCCCCCGCGCGGGCGGCTCACCGCCCCGGGGCGACCGCTCGCCGCGCAACCCGCTTGACGCTGGGCGGCCCCACCCTCTATGCCCCCGCGCGATGAGTGACGACGGCAAGCCGAGGGCGCACCCCCGGCTCTCGGTGGTGATCCCGATCTACAACGAGGAGGGCATCCTCCAGGCCGCGGTGGTCGACCTCCGCGAGCAGCTCCTCGAGCTGGCCTGGCCCTTCGAGATCATCCTGGCGGAGAACGGCTCGCGCGACGGCACGGTGACCATCGCCCGGTCGCTCTGCGAGAAGTACCCCGAGGTGCAGTTCTTCTCGCTCGGCGAGCCCAACTACGGGAAGGCGCTGCGCGAGGGGATCCTGCGGGCGCGCGGGGAGTTCGTCGTCTGCGACGAGATCGACCTGTGCCTGATGGACTTCTACCGCCGCGCGCTCGACCTGCTCGAGCGCGACGAGACCGACCTGGTCATCGGTTCGAAGACCCTCGCGGGGGCCTCCGACGAGCGCGGGGCCTACCGCCACGCGGCGACGATGCTCTTCAACGGGCTCCTGCGCGTGACGCTGGGCTTCAAGGGCTCGGACACGCACGGGCTCAAGGCCTTCCGCCGCGTCGCCCTGCTCGACGTGGTGCGGGCGTGCCTCGTCGACAAGGACGTGTTCGCGAGCGAGCTGGTGATCCGCGCCGAGCGCTCGGGCGTGCGCATCAAGGAGATCCCGATCCGCATCCTCGAGAAGCGCCCCCCCTCCATCAACCTCCTCAAGCGCGTCCCCAACGTGATGAAGAACGTCGTGAAGCTCTTCGTCGCGATCCGCGTCCGGGGCTGAGGGCGCCGAAAACCCTCGCGGCCCGCCCGCGGGGCGATCTAGACTCCGGCGGCTTCGCGACCGACGAGCGCCCCCGAGCATGACCACGACATCGAACGCCCCCCCCCCGCGGGCCGACTCCAAGGCGCCCGCGGCGCCGCGCACGCCGTTCCAGTACCCCGACGACGTCCTGGCGCGCTTCACCGAGCGCGCGAAGGCGGTCGAGGCCGAGGCCGCGGCCACGGAGACGCGCGACCTCAAGGCCCTGCTCCTGCACGAGTCCGCCGAGCACGACGAGCGCGTCCGCGGCGACGAGCCGGCCGCCGCCCGGGGCTACCTCGCGGCCTTCAACGCCCGCGCGGCCTTTCGCCCGCCGCTCGACGCCCTCATCCGGCTCTACGCCCGGCGGCGCAGCACCTCCAACCTCGTCAAGCTCTTCGACGCACTCGCCAAGGGCGCGGCCACCCCGCGCGAGCGCGCCGAGGCCCTCTGCCTCCGCGGCGAGCTCCTCGAAGACCGCATGGAAGACCCCGAGGGCGCGCTCGAAGCCTACGAGATGGCCGTCGGCGCCGACCCCGAGTACCGCCCCGCCTGGCTCGACCTCCAGCGCGTCGCCGTCCGCTCGGGCGACCACAACCTCCTCGTCCGCACCCTCGTCCGCCTCGCCGAGCTCACCAGCGACGCCACGCGCCGGTCGCTGCTCCTCCTCGAGCTCGCCCAGGAGCAGGCCCGCGTCGGCACGCCCGAGGCCCTCGACGAGGCCGCCCGCTGCATCCGCGAGGCCGCGGCGACGGGCGAAGGGCGCTGGCGCGCGCTGCTCGAGCTCGAGCGCTTCGGCGAGGCCAACGACCGCCCGCAGGACGTGATCGACGCCCTCGAAGGCCGCGCCGCGCTCGCCGAGGCGCAGGCCGGGGGCGCGCGCCACGCCGGGGGCTCCGGGGCCTTCCCGATGGCCCGCGTGCGCTCGGCCACCGAGGCGCGCGCCGTCGCCGCGGAGCTCCACGTGCGGGCCGCCTGGCTGCGCCGCGCCGCGCTCGACCCCGAGGGGGCCCACGCCGCCGCGCGCCGCGCCGTCGCGCTCCTGCCCGACGATCCGCGCTACCGCTTCCTCGCGATGGTGCTCGCCGACCAGACCGGCGACATCGCCGCGGCCAGCGAGCACGCCGCATGGCTCCTCGCGCGCGACTACGGCGCGCCCTCGATGCGCGCGTCGCTGCACTTCCGCGTGGCCGAGAGCGCCGCGCTCCGGGGCGACCTCGCCGCCGCCGCGTCGGCGCTCCAGTCCGCCCTCGCGCTCGACCCCGACAGCGCCGCCGTCCGCGGGGCCCTGCTCGAGCAGCTCGTCGCCTCGGGGGACGGCCTCCAGGCGGTTCAGGAGTACGACCGCCTCGCCGAGGGGGCCGAGCCCGGCGCCCAGCGGGCCGCCCTCCGCCGCGTCGGGGCCTCCCTCGCGCTCGCGCTCCGCCACGACCTCGCGGGCGCCGCGCAGCGCTTCCGCATGGCCTGCGACGACGACCCGGCCGACATCCTGTCGCGCCGCGCGCTCGTCACGCTGCTCGGCCAGCTCTCCGCCGACCCGTCGCTCCGCCACGACCCCGCCGCCGCGGCCGAGTCCGCGCGGGCCCGCGTCGCGGCCATCGACGCGCTCCTCCCGCACGCGTCCGACGACGACGAGAAGACCGCGCTCCTCGTCGAGCGCTTCCTCGCCGAGCGCCACGAGCTCCGCGACCACCGGGCCGCCGCGGGGACGGCGGAGCTCCTCGTCGAGGCCACCGGCGAGTCGCTCTGGGCGATGGAGTCCGCCGCGCTCCTCTGGGCCGCCGCCGGCGCGATGGGCTTCGCCGCCCGCTGGGCCAGCGCCGTCGCCGACCACGGCGCGCTCCCCGGCGGGGCCGCCGAGGCCAGCGCGTGGCGCGCGGCCGCCGCCCGGTGGTTCTGGGCCGCCGGCGAGGAGCAGCGCGCGAGAGAACTCGCCGTCTCCGCCCACAAAGACGCGCCCGCCGACGACTACCTCGCCGCCCTCGCGCTCCGCGCCGCGCTCGCCGCCCGCGACGGCGACCTCGCCCTCGACGTCGCCCGCCGCCGCGCGAAGTCCGAGGAGGGCCCCGAGGGCGCCGCCCGCTGGCTCCTGCTCGCCGCCGCATTGCTCACGGGCATCGGCGCGGAGGAGCCCGCCCGCGCCGCCCTCGCCGACGCGGTCGAGGCCGCGCCCGGGTCGCTCGCCGTCCGCGCCGCCGTCGGGGCCTCCACCCGCTGGCGCGGCGACGGCACCCTGCGCGAGCGCGTCGCCTCGGCCGCCCTCGCGGACGACGCGGGAGGTGCCGAGGAGGCCGCCCTCGGGGTCGAGCTCGCCCTCGTCCGCGCCTTCGTCGACCACGACCTCGCGGGGGCCCTCGACGTGATCGAGCGGGTGCGCGCCCGCGACGGGTCCTCGCCCGCGGTCGCGATCCTCCACGCGCTCGGCCGCGGCGCCCTCGACGGGCCCGACGCCGAGGCCGCCGTCGCCGCCTGGCAGGCCGTCCTCTCCAACCTCCCCAGCGCCGACCCGCTCTGCGTCGGCGTCGAGCTCGAGGTCGCCCGCGCCCTCGGCGCCTCGGTCGCCACGCGCGACCGCGCCGCCGCCGCCCGCGAGCTCGCCGAGGGCGACCACCCCGACCTCGTCGCCCCGCGCGTCCTCGCCCTGCTCGACGCCGTCCAGCGCGAGGGCCGCCAGGACTTGCCCCCCGCGCTCCGCCGCCTCGCCGCGCACGGCGCGCCCGCCGTCGCCTCCGCGCTCCGCGGCGCCGCGCTCACCGCCCTGAGCGCCCAGGGCCGCGCCGCCGACGTGCGCGCGCTCGCCGCGCAGGAGCCCGCCGCCGCCGGGTCGATCCTCGCGCTGGCCGAGGGCGCCCCGCCGCTCGAGCGCGCGGAGGAGCACCTCGACGCCCTGCGCAAGCGCACGGCCCTGTCGCACGCGGCCTCGCGCCCGTCGCTCCAGCGCGCCGCGGCCCACCACGCCTCGCTCGCCCGCTCCGACGAGGAGGCGCTCGGCCTCGCCGAGGCCGTGCTCGCCGCCGAGCCGGGCGACCTCACCGCGCTCGACGTCCAGCGCTGCGCCGGGCGCAGGCTCGGCCGCTGGGCGGTGGTGGCGCAGGCGTGCGCGGCGCTGGCCGACCGCTCGCACGCGCCCAAGCGCGCCGCGGCCTTCTGGGAGGAGGCGGGCCTCGTCGCGGCCGACGCGCTCGGCGACGACGCGCGCGCCGAGGCGTGGCTCCGCGCCGCCCTCGCGGCCGCCGGCGACCGCGCGGCGGCCTACCGCAAGCTCCGCGCGATCCTCCAGGAGCGCGGCGACCAGGCGGGCCTCGAGTCTTTGGTCACCCAGCGCCTCGCGGTGGTCACCGAGGACCACGAGCGGGCCGAGCTCTTCTGGGAGCAGGCGCGCCTGCGCCGCGCGCTCGGGCTCCGCGAGGGGGCGCTGGAGTCCGCCACCAAGGTGGTCGCGCTCGAGCCCGAGCACGTCGCCGCCCGCGCGCTCGCGGCGGAGATCCACGCCGCCTCCGGGCGCCTGGAGGAGACCGCCGAGGCCCTCGCCGCCCTCGCCGCGTGCCGCGAGGCGCCGCGCAACCAGCGGCTCGCCGCGCGCCTCGGGGCGATCGACCTCTTCGACCTGCGCCTCGAGCGCCCCGAGCAGGCGGTCGCGCAGATCGACGCGCTCCTGGCCGAGGGCGAGGCCGACGAGGCGATGCTCGAGCGCGGCGTGTCGCTCGCGATCCGTTCGAAGCTCTGGGAGGCGGCGCTGCGGTTCGCGCGACGCGCGGCGGAGCGGGCCGAGCGGGGCCCGGCGCACGCGGCCGCCCTCCTGCGCGTGGTGGAGATCGTGCGCGACGCGATCGGCGACCGGGCCGCGGCCCTCGCCGAGGCGCGCCGCGCGCACGAGGCCTACCCCGCCGACCTCACCGCCCTCAAGGCCCTGCACGACCTCTCCGACGCGGCCGACCGCGGGCGCGACGCGCGGCGCTCGGTCGACGCGATCCGCGAGGCGGTCCGCGCCGAGGGGGTGACGCTCGAGCGCGTGGCGGGGCTCACCGAGGCCGCCCGGCTCGGCGGCGACGGCGTGCTCGAGCGCCTCTCGCGGCGCCTCGGCGCGGTGCTCGGGGGCGACGGCGCGCCGCTGCTGGTGGCGCCGACGCGGGGCTCGCTGCGCGACCCGGCGCTCCTCCTCCGCTACCGCCACCCGGACGACAACGGGCGCGCGGTGGCGCTGCTCGAGGCGGTGCTCCCCGACCTCGCCGACCTCTCCGGCGCCACCACCGACGCGCTCCGCGTGGGGTGGACGGAGAAGGTGCGCGGCGCCCACCCGACGCGGGCTGCGCTGGGCCCGCTCCTCCGCGCGGTGGGCTGCGACGACTTCGAGCTCTACATGGGCGGCGCCGAGGCCGGGCGCATCGCCGCGGTGGCCGGCGACCCGGTGGCCGTGGTGGTGGGCGCGGGCGTCGCCACGCCGCTCGACGCGACCGCCCGCTTCGAACTCGCGCGGCGGCTCCTCCTCGCGCTGCGCGGGGCCGCGGCGCTGGCCCACGACGCCCCCGAGGCGGTGGCCGACCGCGCGCTGGCGGCGCTGGCCTGCGCCGACCTCCCGGTGGCCGCGGGCGCGGCGCGCTACGAAGCGCACGTGAAGGCCGTCGGCAAGGCGCTCAGTCGAAAGACGCGCAAGGCCATCGCCGAGAGCGGTCGGGCCCTCGCGGCCGACCCCGGCGCGGCCGACGAGCTCCTGCGCGCGGCGCGGGCGATGCTGTCGACCGCGCGGCGCGGGGCGCTGGCGGTGTCGGGCGACGTGGCGGCCGCGGCGCGCGACCTGTCGGCGGCGCTCGGGCAGCGCGAGCGGTCGCCGCGCGAGGCGCTCGCCGCCGACGCCGCCGGGCGCGAGCTGGCGCTCTACGCGGTGAGCGACGCGCTGGCGCAGGTGGTCCGCGACCTCGGCACCGACCCCCAGTAATCGACGGATGAGACGCACGTGACGGAGCCGAAGAAGCCAGAGCAGGACAACGAGGCGGTGGACGAGATCGCGGTCGACGCGGTCGAGGACGCGAGCGCGCCGCCGCCGCCCGTGACGCCCGACGACGACGCCCCCGCCGCGCCTCCGCCGCCCGACGCCCCCGCGGCCGCGCCCCCGCGGCTCCCCCGCCGCGCCGCGCTCGAGCGTCCCGCGGGCCGCCGCGCCCCCGCGCCCCGACGCGGCCGGCGGCGCGCCCCGCCCGCCGCCCTTCAAGCCCCTCGGGTCGCCGCTGTCGCGCGCCACCCCGCCGCGCCCGCCGCCCGCCACACCCCCCGTCGCGCCGTCCGCCGCGCGCCCCCGACGCCGCCCGCGCCCCCGCGCCGAGGCCCCCGCCCGCCCCGCTGCGGGCCCCGTCCATCCCGCCGGCGCCGCCGCCGGAGGCGAAGGCCCCGTCGCCGCTGCGGGCGCCGTCGTCGCCGTCCATCCCGCCCGCGCCGCCCGCGGAGGCGAAGGGCCGCTCGCTGCGCCCCGCGCTCCCCTCGGAGGCGCCGCAGGTGGAGCTCTCGCTCGACTTCGACGAGGAGACGCTCGACGCGCTCAAGCCCGGGCGCGTGGCCCCCTTCGACCTCAGCGACGACCTCGGCGACGACCTCGACGACCTCGCGGGCTCGCGGGCCGCGTCGGCGCCCCCCGAGCCCAAGGTCCCGCTCCCCGCGCGCACGGCGTCGCCGCGCCCGGCGCCCGCGGAGGACGACGACCTCGACGCGGTGTTCCGCACGATCGAGCTCGACGACCGACGCGACGATTTCTTCGCGCGCGCCTCGCAGGCTCCGCTGCTCGAGTCGCTCCCCGAGCTCTCGCTGCCGGTGGCGCCTGGCACCGTGCCGCTGCCGCCGGCCACGCGCTCGTCGTCGCCCGACGACCTCGAGGCGAAGATCTCGCGGCCCGACCCCAACTCCGTGGTCCCCGCGCTCCTCGACTCGCTCAAGCCCCGCGTCGACGAAGCGCCGCCCTCCGCGGCGCCGCGCTCGCCCGACGAGTTCGAAGCGCGCCTCGACGCGCCGCCCGTCCCCGTCGCCGCGCTGAGCGAGGCCCCGAGCCTCCGCCCGCTCGCCCTCGAGCTCGAAGGGGACGCGGTCATCGATTTCGACGAGCTCTCCGACGCCCACCCCGGCGTCGACGTCGGCCTCACCGCGGTCGACCTCGCCGCCGACGCGTCCGCGGAAGACGCCCTCGCCGCCCCGTGGACGCCGCCGCCCGTCCCCACGCCCGAGAGCGTCGGCGCGCCGCCGATCGCCGACGACGCGCCCGCCCACGACGGCGACGCAGACGTCGCCGCGGCCGACGACGCGCCGGTCGACGTCGCGCCCGCCGACGCGTCGCCCGGCAGCGATTCGTCGCCCGCCGTTGACGCAGGCGACGGCGACGCGGAGGTCGTGCTCGAAGGGGGCGGGGGCGACGACGACGGCGAGGCCGAGTTCGTGTTCGAAGGGGGCGAGGAGGTCGAGGTCGACGCCTCCCCGGCCGACCGCGGCGCGCTGCTCGCCGCGTCGGTCACCAGCCGCCGCAAGGACGACGCCGACCACGAGCGGCTCTTCGCCGTCGACGCCCGCGCCGAGGCCCTGGCCCGCGCCGCGATGCTCGTCGACGAGGCCGACCACGCCGGCGCGCCGGCCCTCGCCGCGGAGATGCTCACGCTCGCCGCGGAGATCCATGAGGGCGTCGTCGGCGACCGCGCCCGTGCCCGCGAGCTCGCCTCCCTCGCCCACGCGCTCGCCCCCTCGCACGCCGCCGCGATCCGCGCGCTGCGCCGGCTGGAGATCGCCGCGGGCGACTCGGCCGCCGCCCTCGCCCTCTGCGACGAGGAGCTCGCGCTGCCGCTCGAGGACGCCGAGCGCCACGAGCTCCGCCTGCTCGCCGCCGAGCTCGCCGCGCTCTCCGGCGGCGACGCGGCCGAGCGGTGGACGCTCGCGGCCGAGGTCGGCGGCCTCCGCGGCGCCCTCGCGCGCATCTTCGCCGCGGGCCTCTCGCGCGACCGCGGGGCCATGGGCGACGCGCTCGGCGGCCTCGCCGCGGAGACCGGCGGGGTGCTCGCCGCCAGCGTCGACGTGGCGCGCGCCCGGCTCATCGAGGCCTCGGCCGAGCAGGCCGCGCTCGCCGCCATCCGCGACGCCGTCCGCCGCGACCCGTCGGACACCGGCGCGTGGCTCGCGATGGCCCGCATCGGGCTCGCCCGCGCCAACGCCGCGCTCTTCCGCGAGGCGCTGACGGGCCTCGCGCGCGCGGTGGAGGGCGGCGCCGGGGCGCGCGCCGCCGACGCCACGCGGCTCGCGCTCGACGCCGTCCTCGGCGACCCGGTGGCGCCCGCGTCGGTCGACGGCGCCGACGTCGAGGCGTGGCTCGTCGCCCACGCCTTGCGCGACGGCCTCGGCGACCCGGGGCCGCAGGTGGAGCGCAGCCTCGCCGCGGCCGCCGACGGCCCCGCGCGCGAGTCGTGGCTCCAGTGGAAGCCCGAGGCCCCCCTCGGCCACGCGGCGCGCCACGCGGCGCTCCAGAAGGCCATCGCGCAGCGCGCGGAGGTGGCCGTGGCGAGCGCGGGCGCGGCCTTCCTCGGCGGGCCCACCGCGGGCCTCGTCGAGGCCGGGCTGCGCGCCCGCGCGTCGTCGGTCGACGCGGCGGAGGCCGACCTCTCGGGCATTGGCGGCGGCGCGTCGGGCTCTACCCTGCGCGCGGCCCTGGTCGCCGCCACCAGCGGGATCGACGCCGCCGAGGCCGTCGGCGCCTCCGCGGGCGAGGGCCCCTGGCACATGACCGCCCGGCTCCACGCCCAGGCCCGCGCGGGCCAGCGGGACGAGGCGCGCGCGGCGTTCGAAGCGCTCGCGGCCGACGACGCGCCCGCCGGGGCCGTCGCCTTCGCGCGCCGCGCCGCGTGGCTGCTCGGCGGCGACGTCAACGCCTTCACCGCCGCCCTCCGCGCCGAGGCCGCGTCCGCGAAGGACCCGCGCCGCGCCGCCGGCCAGCGGCTCCTGGCGGCCTGCCTCGCCGCGAGCGGGGGCGTCCCCGAGGGCGGCGCCGACGCGCTCCGCGCCGCCGAGGCGCTGCCGGGCGACCTCGCCGTCGCCGAGATCGCCGCGCTCCACGCGCTGCGCGGCGAGGCGGTCCCGTCGGCCGGCGCCGACCTGCTCGACGCGGCCGCCGCGGGCGACGGCGCCGCGCCGCGGATGGCGGCCGTCCGCGCGGCCCTGCGGCGCGCGGCGTCGGACAGCGACGCGGCGGCGGAGGCCGTGTGGCGGTGCTGGCAGCGCAACCCCGCGGACGTCTCCCTCGGCACCCTCGTCCTGCGCTCGCCCTCGCGCGGCCAGGAGCGCGCCGCCGCCGTCGCCCGCGCCCTCGCCGACGCCGCGTGGGCCGCCGGCCGCGACCGCGCCGACGCCGTGGTGGGCGCGACCTCCTTCCTCGCCCTCGCGCTCGAGCAGGGGCGGCGCTTCGCCGAGGCCGCGCAGGCCCTCGCCCGCGCCCGCTCGGTGGCCCTCACCGACGTCGCCCTCGAGGCCGCCGAGGAGCGCCTGTGGCTCCGCGCCGGGATGTACGCCGAGGCCGCCGAGCGCGCCTTCGACCGGCTCAACGCCAGCGCCGACAACGAGCGCCGCCTCAGCGCCTACGAGCGCCTCGCGGAGATCGACCGGTCGTACCGGGCCCAGGCCGCGTCGGCGGTGCTGTCGCTCCAGGAGATCCTCTCGATCGCGCCCGGGCACCTCCCGTCGCTCCACGCGCTGCTCCGCTTCTTCAGCGAGCAGGGGCGCCAGGGCGAACTCGTGGAGGTGTGCCGGCGCTTCGTCGAGCACGTGGCCGACCCGCGCGACGCGCTCGCCTTCGCCCACTTCGGCGCGCGCCTCGCGGTGGCCGAGGCCGACGGCGACCCGACCGCCGGGCTCCCCTTCCACCAGGCCGTGCGGGCGCGGGCGCCCAACGACACCCGGCTGCTCAACGCGCTCGATGCGGGCGCGCGCCGCGCGGGCGACCACCAGCGCTTCGCCGAGCTCCAGCTCGGGCTCGCGGAGTCCACCGCCGACGCGTCGGCGCGCTCCGTCCACCTCGCGCGCGCCGGCGACGCCTTCGACGCCCTCGGCGACCGCGGCCGCGCCGTCGACTGCTACGCCCGCGCGGTAGAGTCGTGGCCGGCCAACCTCGCCGCCCGCCTCGCCCACGCGCGCGCCGCCGAGGGCCTCGGCGACCCGCGGGTGGCCGCGGAGGCGTGGGAGGCCGCCGGCGCCGCCGCGGCGACCCCGGGCGTGGCCGTCCGCGCGTGGACGTCCGCCGCCACGATCTGGCGCGACCAGCTCGGCGAGCGGACGCGCTGCCTGGCGGCCCTGCGCCGCGGCCTCGAGCGCGACCCGTCCAACCGCGAGGCCTTCGGCGCCGCGCTCGCCATCGTGCGCGACGCGGGCGACGCCGCGGGCGAGCTCGAGCTCCTCGAGCGCTACGCCCCCGACGAGTCGTCCGGGCCCGACGACGCGGCGTCGATGCACGCCCGCGCCGCGGAGATCGCCGAGTCCCAGGGCGACCTCCCCCGCGCCGTCGCCCAGTGGCGCTCGGTGCTCGGGCTCGAGCCCGAGAGCGCCCGCGCCCTGCGCGCCCTCGCCCGCGTCGCCCGCGCGGCGGCCGAGTGGACGGTGGCCGCCGACGCGATGATCCGCCTCGCCAAGGTGTCCGCCGACGACGCCGAGCGCGTCGAGCTCTTCTACGGGCTCGGCGAGATCTTCGACGCCCACATCCCCGACCCGCGCCGCGCCGAGGCCGCGTGGCGCCGCGTGCTGGCCCTCGCGCCGCGCGACGAGCGGACGCTGGTGAAGCTCTCCGACCTCTACCGGCGAACGGGCGACACCGCGCGCGAGGCCGACGCGGTCCAGTCGCTCGCGACGGTGCTCGCGCCCTCGCCCGAGCGCACCGAGCGGCTCCTGCGGCTCGCGGCGATCGCGGAGATCCCGATCGGCGACATGAAGCGCGCCCTCACGGCCCTCGAGGTCGCGCGGCGCGACAACCCCTCCGACCTGCGCGTGCTCCGGGCCTTCCGGAGCTTCCACGAGCGCAACAACAACCCCGCGGCGGCGCAGGCCGTGGTCGATCGCGCGATCGCCGAGGTGCGCCGCGCGACCGACCGCGACCCGCGCGACGTGGCCTCCATCGCGCGCCTCTCCGAGCTGCTCGAGCTGCGGGGCCAGGGCGACGCCAGCCGCATCGCCGCGGCGGTGGCCGTGGCCCTCGGCACCGACGACGACCGCGCCCGCTCCATCGCGGGCGACGGCGCGGTGCGGGGCCTCGGCGACGCCGCGCTCACCCCCGAGGCGATCGCGCTGCTCGCGCCGCCGGCGGTCGACCTGCCGCTCCGCGAGCTGCTCGGGCGCGCCGCGGTCGTGCTCGAGCCGCTGCTCCCGTTCGACCCGCGCGCGCTCGGCGCGACGCCGCTCGGCAACGGCGACCACCCGCTGCGCGACGAGATCTCCGCCTGGGCGCGGATGCTCGACCTCGGCGCGGTGGAGATCTTCGTCGCGCCCGACGTGCCGGCGATCTGCATGCCGGTGAGCCGGGTGAAGCCCGCGGTGGTGGTGTCGGCGCTGCGCGAGGCGACGCCGGCGGGCCGCTTCGCCGCGGCGCGCGCGGTGCTCCTGACGGCGCTCTCGCTGACGATCCCGGCGCGGCTGGCGGTGAGCGAGTTCACGCTGGCGCTCGGGGCGCTGCTCCGGCAGTTCGACCCGATGTACCGGCCCGAGGGGGTCGACGGCCCGCGGCTCGTCGAGCTGTCGGCCCGGGTGACCCGCGCGATGCCGCGCGACCTGCACGCCGAGCTCAACCCCATCGCGCAGAAGATCCTGACGCACGGGGTGAAGGACGCCGAGGCGATCCGGGCCGGCGCGCACGAGCTCGGCGACCGCGTGGCGCTGCTCGCGACCGGCGACGTGGCCGGCGGCATCGCGCTCCTCTCCGCGGGCGCGCGGCGCGCGTCGGAGTCCGTCGCCACCATCGACCGCCTGCTCCGCGTGGCCCTGAGCGAGCGCTTCATGGAGGCCCGCCGCGCCGCGGGGGCGGACCGTGGGGCGGAGCGCTAGCACGCTCGCCTCCGCGCTCCTCGGGCTCCTCGGGTGCGCGCCGCCGCCGGCCGCCGCGCAGCCCCAGGGGCCCGCGCGCGCGCCGTCCGCGACCGCGCCGTCTCACGCCCCGCCTGCGTACGCGGCGATGGCGGGCGGCGACGCGCGGCACACCGGCCGGAGCGCGCTGCGCGGCCCCCGCGAGGAGCCCGCGATCCTCTGGCGCGTGCGGACGCGGCGGCGGGTGTTCGCGTCGCCGGCGGTCGATGCGCGGGGGCGGGCGGTGTTCGGCTCGCTCGACGGCGAGGTGCTCGCGGTCGACCGCGGGGGCGTGGTGCGCTGGGGCTACGGCGCGCCCGACCGGGTGTTCAGCGCGCCGGCGGTGGCGGGCGAGCTGACGGTGTTCGGCCACGACGGCGACCGCTTCGTCGCGGTGGACGAGCGCGGCGTCGAGCGCTGGACGTTCGCGACGGGCGACGACGCCGACGCGCCGCCGACGGTGGGCCCCGACGGGACGATCTACGTCGCGAGCGCCGAGGTGGCCGCGCTCTCGCCCGACGGCCGCGCCCGCTGGACGACGCCGCTACGCGCGCACGCCTTCGGCCCCGTGGCGCTCTCGCCCGACGGGAACCTGTACGCCACCGACCTCGCGGGCCGCGTGACGGTGCTCCACGCGTCCGACGGCGCGGTGGTGCGACGGGTCGAGCTGCCCGCGCCGATCCACGGCGGCGCGCTGGTGCTCGACGACGGCGGCTTCGTGGTGGCCGCGGACGACGGCCACGTCCGCTGCTACGCCCCCGACGGGTCCCCGCGTTGGGACCGCCCCACCCGCGGCGCAGCCTCGGGCCTCGGCGCGCGCACGACGCCGGCCCTCACGCGCGACGGCGTGGTGGTGGTGGGCGCGGAGGACGGCGGCGTCTACGGGCTCCGCGTCGCCGACGGCGCAGAAGCCTTCCGCGTGCAGACGTCACTGCCCGTCCGCTCGTCGGCGCGCATCGACGCCGACGGCTGGATCTACGTGGGCTCGGAGGACGACCAGGTGCGCGCGCTCGACCCGTCGGGCGCGGTGCGGTGGTCGGTGAGCCTCGGGGCGGACGTCGACGGGTCGCCGGCGATCCTGCCCGACGGAACGCTCGTGGTGGGGGCCGACGACGGCGCGCTCTACGCGCTCGGCGCGCGCTGACCGACCGCGGGCTTCGTCGCGAAGCTCTCGACCAGGAAGTCGCGGAAGGCCACCACCTTGCGCGGGATGTGGCGCGCGCCCGCGTATACGACGTAGAGCGAGCCGCCCGGGATCGCCCACGCCGGCAGCACGCGCACGAGGCTCCCCTGCGCGAGGTCGGTGGCGGCGTAGAAGGCGGGGAGGATGCCGACGCCCGCACCCGCGCGGAGCATCCCGCGGACGAAGGCGAGCTCGTTGCCGCCCGCGCGGCCGGAGACGTGGACGCGGCGCTCGGCCCCCTCGCCGGTGAAGGCCCACTCGCTGTGCCCGTCGGTCGGGCGGAAGAGCACGCAGTCCTGCTTCGCGAGGTCGTCGGGCGCGCGCGGCGTGCCCTTGCGCGCCAGGTACGCCGGCGACGCGAACACGTGGAACTCCATCTCCGCCACCTTGCGCGCGATCAGCGACGAGTCCTTGAGCTTCTGCGTCGCGCGCAGGGCGACGTCGAAGCCCTCCTCGACGAGGTTGACGTGCCGCGCCGACAGGTCGACGTCGAGCCGGAGCTGCGGGTACCGCGCCATGAAGCGCACGAACACGTCGCCGAGCAGCGCCTCGCCCACGTCCACCGGCGCCGTCACCCGCAGCGTGCCGCGCGGCTGCTCCTCGCGCTCGCCCGCCACCTGCGCGGCGTCGCGCAGCCCCGCCACGTGCGGCGCCACGCGCTCGTAGAAGGCCCGGCCCGCGTCGGTGAGCGTCACCCGCCGCGCCGTCCGCACCAGCAGCGGCGTGCGCAGCGCGTCCTCGAGCCGCGTCACCCCGCGGCTCAGCGTCGACTTCGGCACCGCCCGCTTCCGCGCCGCCGCCGTGAACGACCCGGCCTCCACGACCTGGACGAACACCGCGATCTCGTCGAGCATCATCGTTGCTTCCATGCAACGCGGGAGGATGGCGCAGGTCGTGCGCATTGCGCAACGGTGATGCGCGCTCCCGGCGAGGTCTCGCGGTGCGGTCAGTCGGCGCTGGCGTCGGCCGTCCGGCAGGTGCCCGCGGCGTCGCGCCCGACCCCCGCGTCGGGGATGGCGCAGGCTTCGTCGAAGGGCGCGCAGTCGTTGTTGGAAGCGCAGCGCGCGCGACCGTCGTCGGGGACGCACACGCCGATGCGAACGCCGTCGCGGCGGAGCGGATGGCAGGCGGTGCCGTCGCGGCAGTCGAGCGAGGTGACGCAGCCGCGGTAGCAGAGGCTGCCGGCGTCGGCGGCGCCGCCGGGCGGGGCGACGCAGCGGGCGTCGAAGCCGGGGCAGTCGTGGTCGACCCCGCAAGAGGCGGTGCAGAGGGAGACAGCGGCGTCGCCGGGCGTGCGGCGCAAGGGGACGGCGGCGCAGCGCGTCCCGAGGCCGCAGGAGGCCCCCGCGGCGCAGGGGTCGTAGCTGGGGTGGACGGCGTCCTCCTCGGCGTCGCAGCCGAGGGCGGCCAGGAGGGCAGCGGCCGGGAGCAGGGTCCGTCGCACGCGGAGACCGTACCGCGAAACGGCCCCGCGGCGCACCCTTGCGCGGACGCGGTGGAAGTTCGTAGCTTCCGGCGCCCGCTCGACGCGAGCGGGTCAGCGAAGGAGCGCGCGAGACCCAATGGCCAGCACCGTCAAGGCACACATCACGGGGACCGTCTGGAAGATCGAGGTGAAGGTCGGCGACACGGTCGGCGAGGGCGACGTGGTGGCGATCCTCGAGTCGATGAAGATGGAGATGCCCGTCGAGGCCGAGGAGGGCGGCACCGTGACTGCCATCCACGTCGCCGAGTCGCAGCCCGTCAAGGAAGGCGACCCCATCGCGACGCTCGAGTAGCGCCGCGACGGCGTCAGGCAATGTCGAAGCGTTGCTGGAGGCGCTGAACCACGCGCCCTCGCCGCCCGGGTTGACGGTGGTGGACAGCGCGGTGCGGGTGGCCGACCCGGTTGAGGTTCGCCCCGACGTCCTCTTCGCGCGGGGGAAGAAGCGCGGCCCGTGGCGCGTCGTCGAGCTCTAGCGCGACGACGACGCGGGCAAGCAACGACGGTGGCTCCTCACGGCGGCGCTCTTCGATCAACGCGGGGAGATGGGCGACGTGTTCGTCGTCACCCACACGCGGGCCACCGCGCGGTGGGCTGCCGTCGTCGCCTCCGTCGTCGGGCCGCAGGGGACGGAGCTCTCGCTGAAGCCCGTGGTGATCCTGCTGACGCGCGACGTCGCAAAATGGCTGCTGGCGACGGGGCGGCCCGAGCTCGCGGTGTTCGCGACGTGGGCGGTGCACCACCAGAAGGACCCGCAAGCCGTCAAGGTGGTCGAGCGCGCGCTCCTCACGGTGAACCGAGCGAGGGTGGGGGCGTTGCGCGACGCCGCGACGCCGCGATCCGCGCGATCTTCAACATGCTCGACGGCAGGCTCCGAGAGGCGGCGCGGGTTCTCCGTAAGCGCCGCCACCCGCAAGCGCGTCCTCGCGTGCGACGACAAGCGCTCGCTCGATCGCTGGATCGACCGCGCCGCCACCGCGACCACGCTCAGGGCCGTGTTCGGCACGACCGCCACGCGGACGAAACGCAAGACCACCGCGGGGTAGGCACCGCCTTCGATCCCGAAGGGGTCGGAAGGGGAGCGAGAGAGACCGCAAGGGCGCGAGGGGCGCAAGGGGAGATGGGGATGGTCTTTTAACGGGAGGTTCGAGGACACCCCGGCGGAGGTGAACGCCGTCGCCCAGCGCGTCGTGGGGGCTGCGCGCCATCGCCCGACGACCGCCGCGACCCTCGCGCACGCCCCTCACGGTCCCGTCGCGTGACCTCCCTTGCGACCCTTGCGCCCTTGCGGTCACGCCTGCAACGCAGCCCGCAGTTGTCGTCCCCTCACCCATCGCGCCCGCTCCCACAGCGCGTCGACCTCCGCCCGCCGCCCCGGCGTCACCGCCGACGACGAGTCCGACGACGGCGAAGACCCGCCGGCCCGCAGGACGACGCCCCCACTGGCTGATCGCGCCTCCTACCGCGGCCTCCCCCACCGCCCCACCGCCTCCGCCGACGCTCGCTCGACGGCCGCACCTCCTCGACCAAGCCGCGTCGGACTCGCGCGTCGAGCAGCGCCCACTGCGGCGCGTGCAACCGCGCGTGCCCCGCCGGCCAGTCGTGCACGGGCGGCGCCTGCTCCTGACCGCCCCACCCGCGCCCTTCCGTCGTACGCTCGCGGCCGCATGGCCCCGAAGCCCTCGCGCGCGACACTCCTCGCGACGCTCCTCGCGGCGCCCGCGGCGGTGTGCGCCGACCCGTCGCACGTTCTGAGCGTCGGCCCCTTCGGCGTGCTCATCGGCGGCGCGGGATCGCTCCAGGGCGGCGCCGGCGTCGAGGCCTCGCTGCTCCGCTTCCGCGCCCCGATGAGCCGCGACGCCGTCCTGGTCGGCGGCGTCGCCCAGCTCGCGGGCGTCGTGCGCAACAACGAGGGGACGCTCTACGGCATGCTCGGCGGCGAGGTCGCGTACGGCGGCGTCGGCCTCGAGGCGGGGCCGTACGTGCAGACCGCGGGCGGCGGGTACGGCGCCTCGCTCGGCGTCCACGCCGGCGCGTACCTCTCGCTCGGGGTGGTCTACGTGTCGGGCGGCGTGCACCTGCCCGCCGTGCAGTCGAGCGCGCCGGAAGTGCTTGGCGTGCAGGGGTTCTTGTTCGTCGGGCTCAAGTACCCGTTCACCGTGCAGGGAGACAGCCCGTACCGGAGCCTGTTCACCTGGACGTTCCGTTGAGCCTCGGCGCGCGACGCGGGAGCGCGCTTGACGACGCGACGGCCCCCGCGGACCATCGCCCCGTGGGCTCGACCGCCACGCGCGTGATTTTCGCCGGGCTCCTCGCCCGCTCGCTCGCCGCGTGCTCCGGCGACTTCGAAGACGTCGCGACGTCGGATGCGTCCGCGGACGTCTCGCCCGACGTCGCCCCCGACGTCGCGCGCGACGCGTCGCCCGACGTCGCTCCTCCAGACGCGATCGACCGCGCGGACGTGGCAGGCGACGCGCTCCAGCCTCACGCCGACGCGTCCGTCGACGTGCCGCTCGCGGACGTCGCGCCGCCACCCCCACCACCGCCGCCTCCGCCGCCACCACCGCCACCGGACTTCGACACGATCCCGTGGGAGTCGCCGGGGTACGGGGTGTCCTACCGCGACAGCCACAGCGCGAGCGGCGGCGACGTGTTCATCGGGTACGCGGGGTATGGCGTGCAGGCGCCGTGGTCGCAGGCGTGGGCGTCGGCGCTCTACCGCGCGGCGCTCGCGGCCCGCGGCGTGCGCCACGTGTACGCGGTGCAGGGCCCACGCGACGTGAGCTACAGCGCGCAGGAGATCGGCAACTCGCGCCTCATCGCCCACCTGCTCCCGCGGCTCGCGCCGGGCGCGCGCATCCTCGTGGCGGCGCACTCCAGCGGCGCCTACGTGGCCCACGAGCTCCTCGCGCAGCTCTACGCGCGCGGCCTCGACCCGGCGGGCCTCACCGCCGATCGCCTCTCCTACTGGAACCTCGACGGCGGCTCCGCGGGGCTCACCGCCGCCATCGTCGCGCGCCTCCACCACGCGTGGTTCGTGTGGGCCGACGCCGGCGGGACGCGCTCGCCCAATGCCGACGCGATGATCGCCCTCGGCCGCCAGTACCCCGCCGCGGGGGGCGCGCTGGCGCTCGACGCCAACGCCTCGGGCTGCCGCGCGACGTGGTGCGTCCACATGACGCCGATCACCGACCGCCCGCACGACCCCACCAACGCCAGCGCGATGGCCGACTACAGCGCCTTCGACGCGGCGCACCCGGTGGCGACCGCGTGGCTCACCCGCACCGGCTTCGGCGCGCCGTAGCTACCCCGCCGCGAGCCGCAGCACCCGCGCCCCGAGGCCCTCGCGCGCGACGACGTGCCCGATGAGGTCGCTCCACGCCACCGCCTCGTCGATCACCCGCGCGTCGCACGACACCGCCACCGCCGTGCCCGCCATCGCCGCGTCCGCGTCGGGAACGAGCGTGAGCTCCACCGGGCACGCCCACCCCTTCGCGCGCTCGCCCCACAGCGCGCGGAGCCGCCCCGAGTTGGACACCGGCGCGTCGAGCCACACGCGCAGCGCCGCGGGCTGCGCCTCCGCCACGGCCTCCCCCACCGCGTCGAGCGCGCGGGCGGTGGCCTCGACGATCCGGTAGCTCCCGCGCATCCCCGCGAGGTCGCGCGTGGCGCCGTCGCGCCCTTCGAGCAACGTGCCCCCGCCGAGCGCCGTCTCCAGCGTGATCACCAGGTTGAAGCCGTCGACGTCCACCGCCGCGCCGCCCACCGCGCCCCACGCGAGGCGCTTCGCCGCCCGCGCGTCGCGCTCCCCCGCGGTGCACGCCACGCGTCGGAGCGCGTCGCGCTGGCGCGCCTCCAGCCCGTGGCGGTTGCCGACGAGCGCGAGCGTCGCCGCGAGGGGATAGCCCCGGTCGAGCAGCCAGTGGAGCTCGCCGCACGCGGCCGTGAGCACCGGCAGCGCGTCGGCGCCGAACAGCCGCGCGTCCTGCGGGTCCGGTCCGCGGGACGCGGGCGCCTCGTCGCTCACGGCGCGGGCGTCTCCGCGCGCCGCTCCAGGATGACGAACTCCACCCGGCGGTTCATCGCGCGGCCGCCCGGCGCGAGGTTGTCGACGAGGGGCCGCGTCTCGCCGAAGCCGTGCGCGACGAGCCTCTCGGCGGCGACGCCGTGCTGGACGAGCCACGTCATCACCGAGCCCGCGCGTGCCTCGGAGAGCGCGATGTTGCGGTTGTCGTCCCCGACGTCGTCGGTGTGGCCCGCCACCTCCACCCGCGCGATCTCCGGGTGCGACTCCAGCGCCGCCGCCACCTCGCCGAGCAGCGCGAAGCTCTGCGGGAGGATCACCGCCCGCCCCGTGGCGAAGCGCGGCTGCTGGAGGATCACGATCCGCTCGCCGCGGATGTGCACGCGCGGGCACCCGCTCGTCCGCGGGTCGTCGCTGCGGGGACCGGGCTCCTCGGGGCAGGCGTCCTGCGCGTTGGGGACGCGGTCGTCGTCGATGTCCCCGTCGGGGCACCCGCGGTGGTCGTGGTCGGGGTGGTCGCCCGCGGCCTCCAGCGGGCACTCGTCGTCGCCGTCGGGGAAGCCGTCGCGGTCGCCGTCGAGCATCGGGCACCCGCGATGGTTCCGGTCGGCGCGCTCGCCCGCGGGCTCCAGCGGGCAGAGGTCGTCGCGGTCGCGAACGCCGTCGCCGTCGCGGTCGTCGCGCGGGCAGCCGGGGCGCTCGGGGTCGGGGTCGTCGCCGCGCGCGAGGTCGGGGCACTGGTCGTTGGCGTCGTCGACGTTGTCGCGGTCGCGGTCGTGGCGGGGGCAGCCGCGGCGCGCCGGGTCGGGGCGCGGGCCCGCGGGCTCGTTGGGGCAGGCGTCGTCCGCGTCGAGAACGCCGTCGGCGTCGCGGTCGCCGGGGCCCTCGTCGCCCTCGGGGCGCTGCCAGGCGTAGCCCACCAGCGCGAGGAAGCGCGTGTCGATCGCGGCCCCCTCACCGACGAAGAGTCCGCCGCCGACGCCCGCGCCGAGCACGAGGCCGCTGCGCAGCGTGCCGTGCAGCCCCGCGAGCGCCTCCATCGCGGTGCTCCGGCTCGCGAAGGGGTCGCCGAACGGCGTCTCCAACGAGGCCTCGCCCACCAGCAGGAAGCGCGGTCGCAGCGCCACCGACACGCCGAGGCGCGCGGAGAGAAGGTGGTCGGCGCCGGGGCGGACGCGCGCGCCGACGTTGACGGCGAAGACGAAGTCCCGCGCGTGGTTGAGCTCGAACAGCACGCGCGGGCTGACGGTGGGCTGGCCCGGCGCGGCGAGGTAGCCGGGGCCCGTCGGGGCCGTGAGCGTGGCCGCGAGCGCGAGCCGCCACACGCCGCGCGCCGCCTCGCCGCCGAGCCGGACGCGCGCGTCCACCGCCACGTCGCCGAGCTCGGGCGAGGGGAACTGCGCGCCGCCGCTCTGGTTGACCACCAGCGGCACGCCCACGCCGAGCTGGACGCGGTCGAAGAGCCCGAAGGTCACCGCCGCGTGCACCGTGGCGCGGTCGGCCACCTCGCCCGCGCGGAGGGAGGTGCGCGGCGCGTAGTCGACCACCGCGAGGCCGCCGACGCGGAGGTGCGGGGTCACCATCGCGCGCTCGGTGCCGAGGAGGTCGGACGCGCTCATCGGCGCGCGGTAGGCGTTGAAGGCGCGGGTCTGGGCGAGGGCCGACGGCGCCGCGGCGCAGAGCGCGAGGGCGAGCGCGAGGCGGGCGCGCGTCACGGCGCGCGGAGGAGCCCGTCGACGACGGCGAGGCCCTCGTCGATGATGTCGAGGCCGTGGTCGAGCTCCTCCTTCGTGATGACGAGGGGCGGGCACACCCACAGCATGTTGAAGCGCGAGAAGGCGTAGAGCTGCTTCGACTTGAGGTGGGCCGCGAGCTTCGTCATCTCGGGCGAGGTCCCGTTGAAGGGCGCGAGGGGCTCCTTCGTGGCCTTGTCGCGCACGAGCTCGATCACGCTGAAGAGCCCGATCGAGCGCACGTCGCCGACGCACGGGTGCGCCTCCTTGAGGGCGTGGAGGCGCTGGCTGAGGTGCCGGCCCTGCGCGGCCACGTTGTCGAAGATGTGCTCCTCCTCGTAGAGGTCGAGGTTCGCCACGGCGGCCGCGACGCACACCGGGTGGCCCGAGTAGGTGAGGCCGCCCCAGAGCATGTTCTTCTCGAAGTACTCGGCCACCTTCTCGGAGAGGACCACCGCGCCGAGCGGCATGTACCCGCTGGTGAGGCCCTTCGCGCAGGTGACGATGTCGGGCTTGATGCCGTAGTGCTGCGTCGCGAGCCAGGTGCCCGTGCGGCCGAAGCCCGCCATCACCTCGTCGTCGATGAGGAGGATGCCGTACTTGTCGCAGAGCGCGCGGAGCTTCGGGTAGTAGTCGTCCGGCGGGATGAGCAGCCCGTTGGAGCCCGTGATGCCCTCCACCATGATGGCCGCGATGTTGTTGGGGCCCTCGAACTGGATGATCTCCTCGATGTGGGAGACGCACTCGCGGCGGCAGCTCTCCACCTTCTGCCCGAAGGGGCAGCGGTAGCAGTACGGGTCGAACACGCGCACCACGTTGGGGATGCCGGGCTCCACGGGGAGGCGGCGCGGGTCGCCGGAGGCCGTCATCGCGCCCATCGTGGCGCCGTGGTACGAGCGGTAGCGGGTGATGATCTTGTCGCGGCCCGTGACGAGGCGCGCGATCTTCATCGCGTTCTCGTTGGCCTCGGCGCCGCCCAGGGTGAAGAACGACTTCTTGAGCCCCGTCACCTCGGCGAGCTTCTTCCCGAGGAGGGCGCGCGGCTCCGTCGCGAAGCTCGGGCCCGCGAAGCAGAGCGTGTCGACCTGCTTCTTGATCGCCTCGAGCATCTTCGGGTGCTGGTGCCCGACGTTGAGGTTGATGAGCTGCGCGCTGAAGTCGAGCCAGCGCCGCCCCTCCCCGTCGGTGAACCACGACCCCTTCCCCCCGGTCATGTGCATCGGGTCGAGGGCCCCCTGCACCGACCACGAGAAGAGGGTGTACTCGCGGTTGTCCCGCACGATGTCCTTCGACGAGCGCTCCTGCGTCATGGCCGGGGGAGATACACCAACCGCCCGCCCCGCGGAAGCGCCCCGGCGCCCGACGTCAGCGGTGGCCCTGGAGCAGCATCACGAGGGCCCCGACGCTCACCACCAGCACGATCACCGCCAGCACCACGACGATCCAGTCGAAGGTTCCCCGCGAGGCCGCGGCGGCGAGGCCCGCGGAGACGGCCGCGGGGCCCGTCGGGGCGGCGGGCGCGGGGGGGGCGGAAGCCTCGGGCGGCGCCACGGCGGGCGTCGGCGAGGCCACCGCGGGTGCCGGGGCGGGCGAGGCCACCGCAAGCGCCGGGGAGGCCAGCGCGGGCGGGGCCTCGGGCTCCGGGGGAGGCTCCGGCGGGGGCTCGTCGGCGCCCGACTCCAGCGAGCGGAGCAGCTCCTCCACCGGGTCGTGGTAGCGCAGGGTGGTCTTGCCGATGGTCACCTCGTCGCCGTGGCGGAGGCGGCGCTCGTTGACGGCGCGGCCGCCCACGACGAGGCCGTTCTTGCTGGCGAGGTCGCGGATGGTGGTGCCGTCGGCCTCGCGCACCACCTCGGCGTGCTGGCGCGAGCAGTCGCGCTCGTCGAGGCACACCTCGCAGCCCGCGTCGCGGCCCACCAGCACCCGGCCCGGCGCCGGCGGGAGAACCCACGCGAGCCCCGCCTGCTTGCCCGTCATGAGCACCAACCGCGGCGGCGCCGCCTCGCCGCCCGACGACGAGAGCGCGTCGTGCAGGAGTCTCCGCGCGAGGCTCGCGGTGCGCTCTGGGGGGTCGGGCCGCGCCACCACCTGCGTGACGCGGAGGGCGTACGGGGCGATCGCGATCACGTCGCCGTCGGCGAGCACCTTGCGGCGGCCGCGGGGGAGGGCGGCGCCGTTCACGCGGGTTCCGTTCGAACTCTGCTCGTCGAGGATCGAGAGCTCGTTGCCGTTCTTGTGCAGGACGGCGTGGAGCTCGCTCACGCTGCGCGACGGCAGCCGGACGTCGGCGTGCGACGCGCGCCCGATGACGATGCGCGGGAGATCGAGGGTGATGGTCTGGGGCTCGCGCCCCACCATCGAGACGACGAGGGTGACCGCCACGGCAGCCCCGCCGATAGCCCCGCGGGGTGTTGCCTGTCAAAGAAACGTCCCCCTCGACGCGCCCCGCGCCAAAGCGCGATGCTCCGCGCCGCCCCCATGACGCCCCTCCACCGCGCCGCGCCGCTGCGCGACGGCGCCGACTTCGCCGCGCTCGCCCGCGACGTCCTCGGCGCCCTCGGCATCGCCCTCGCGCCGCCCGACGACTTCCCCGCGCCGACGCGCGTCGCGCACGACGCACCCGACGGGCGGGTCGTTCGCTTCGTGCACACCCGGCAGGCGCCCGACCCCTACGCGGGCGGCCCCGTCGACACCCGCTCGCTGTCGGTGGAGCGCGACGGCGCGTGGCTCCGCGTGTCCATCGAGGAGGTCGCCTGGGTGGGCGACGAGCTCACCGCCACCGGCCGCGCCCCGGCCGGCGAGGTGGCGGCCGTCGAAGCCGCGGTGGACGCGTTCGTCGCGCGGTGGGGGCGCTGACGGGGATATCGTCGCGGGGCCATGGAGAAGCACCTCGCGGGCGCACTCGACGCCCTCCGCGCCGGCGACCTCGTTCGCGCGCTCGA
>JAXLYI010000052.1:0-59886 GCA_046351555.1 Polyangiales bacterium | reverse complement strand
GTGCGCCTCCGCGCCGACGCGCTCTCGATGCCCGCCGGGACGTCCCTCGTCTCGCTCTCGCCCGACGTGCTCCCGCTCCAATGGGACGAGGTGATCGAGCGCTCGCTCCCGGTCCGCGCCACCGTGGTCGGCGCCCTCCCCGCGCGCGCCCGCGTCGAGCGCATCGAGGCCGAGCCCGCCCACGTCCGCGTGCGCGGGCCCGCGCTCTACGTCGAGCCCATGGTCGCGGTCCACACCGAGCCCCTCGACGCCACGGGCCTCCCGCCCGGGCGCTACGAACGACGCGTGCCGCTCGAGTCGCTCCGCGCCGCGGTGCAGTACGAGACGGCGCAAGGGGTCCGCGTGAGCTTCCAGGTGGTTCAATCGGTGTACGAGCGGCGCCTCGAGCACCTGCCGGTGATCACGGTTGGCGCCCGCGCGCAGGCGCGTCCCGCGACGGTGACGGTGGTGCTCCGCGGCGACCCCGCGGTGGTCGACCGGCTGCGGCCCGACGACGTCGTGCCGGTGGTCGACTGCGAGTCGCTCCTGCCGCTGCGCGCGCCGGCGACTGCGCGCGTCGACGTGCGCCCGCTGCCGGAGGGCGCCGTCGTCGGGGCCACCGAGCCCGCGGAGGTGCTCGTCGTCCCGACGCGGTGAGCGCCGTGCGACCGGCGAGATCGCCTACGGGATGGGCGTGAAGCGGTAGGCGCGCCCGGCCGTCGGGGTGCCCATGCCCGTGAAGGGCGAGACGGCGCGGGCGCCGGTCTCGTCTTCGAGGCCGACGTAGCCAGGGAGCGCGTTCTCCATGCGCTGGTAGACGAAGTCGATGAGGTGCGAGCCCTCGTGCAGGATCACCTCGTACGTGAGGTGGATGTTGTCCGCGCCCGGCACGCTGCAGCAGTTGAACGAGTCGTTCCACTGGTTGACCCAGCGGCGGTTCGGGGCCGCACCGAGGGTGACGACGCACTGCGGGTTGCGGTTGTAGTTGTCGCGGTAGTAGGGGCCGACGACGGCGTTGGGGAGCTCCGGGGAGCCGAGGGGCGTGCGCCTCCCCGCGCGGTCCGCGGTGTTCATCACGATCGCCCCGTTGGGCGTGAGGCTGATCATCGCGCCGGCGGCGAAGTCGGTCGACCAGTAACGGAAGGCGAAGGGGAGCGGAACCTGGGCCACGTCGTCATCCGCGTCCGCGAGGTAGCGCGTGGCGCCCGGCGTCGCGCAGGCGTCGACGAAGGTCAGCGAGGGCGCCTCCGCGAAGCTGTACCCCGCCGTCGGGACGCCCGCCCGGCACTCCCCCATCGCGCAGCCCTGGCCCGCAGGGCAGGCGTTGCCGCAGGCGCCGCAGTGCCGCGCGGAGACGGTGACGTCGACCTCGCAGCCGTTCGCCTCCATCCGGTCGCAGTCCGCGAAGCCCGGGCGGCAGTCGAAGGCGCAGGCGTTGCCGAGGACGCAGCGCACGTTGGCCGTGTTGGCGCCCTCGGGGCACGGCTCCGTCCGCGTCGAGAAGCCGTCCGACGCACACACCGTCCGCTCGCGGCCGCCCTCGGGGCAACGAACGCTGTCGGGCACGCACACGCGGGGGGCGCAGGCGCTCATCCGGCACCCGCTGCCCGCGGGGCAGTCGGCGGCGGTGAGGCAGCCGACGCAGCGGTTCTGCGCGGTGTCGCAGATCGGCGTCGCGCCGGAGCAGTCGCGGGAGGCGCGGCAGGCGCCGGCCTGCGGGGCGCAGACGTTCATCCGGCAGACGGAGCCGCCGGGGCAGTCGACGTCGGCGTCGCAGTCCACGCAGTAGCCCAGGCGCGCGCTGCACACGCGGCCGGGGCACATCCGCGAGGTGGTGCAGGCCGTCGGGGCGAAGCAGCGGTTGTTCGCGCAGAGCTGGCCGGAGGGGCAGTCGGCGGCGACGTTGCAGTCGACGCAGCGGCCCAGGGAGGTGTTGCAGACCTGGGCGCGGGCGCTGCACTCGCGGTCGGAGGCGCAGGGGAGCGCGGGGGCGTCGGGAGGCGACTCCGAGGGGGTGTCAGTCGGGGCCAAGCCGGCATCCGACATCATCATCGGAGTGCTGGTGGAGCAAGCCACGAAACACACCGCAACGACTGCGACCGAACCGATGCGGCGACGATTGAACTCAGACATCACACGAATCTCCCCGCGTTCGGCTAGCATCAGCAAAGCAGCGAACTCGTCGGATGTTTTGGGACCGAGCGTCACCACGTCACCCGCTGGGGGAGGTGTGTAGCCACGCCTGCAACGCGGCCCCAACACCACAAAGTCTGATCGTCCCGAATCGCACATGATGTAAACCCACCGGCACTGACGGCAATTATGCGATCCAATCCCGGGACACGCCAGGGCGTTGAAGTACATGAAGCGCTTGTGCAAGCAGAGGCACTTGATCGTGCTTGAGCAGTTTGGCCAAGATTGTTCAACCCCCAACAGGAGACACCGCCGTCGACATGTCGAGCGCAGACATGATAAGAGCCCATCGCAAGGTCGCCAACGCATTGCAGCCCGGTGTTTTGGAACCGATCAACTCTCTCATCCAAACCATTTCCGACGCCAAGCATACCTGCGTGATTTTCTCCCATACAAAAAACAGACCCGGTCTCCATGACAACACAAATTGTTCCTGTCGCTGTTGAGAACAGACGGCCAAGAGGCATTTGAGTTGATGACCCGCTGGAAGGCAGACGGAACATGCGATTGCCCACAACGATAACGGGTTGATCTCTGAATAGCGCAATGTCACTCATATCCGGGAAGGTCCCGACCCGATAAGGCACCGCACGCTCATGAGCCACTCCTGACTCCAACGACGTGCCCCAACACCAAACGCTAAAGTCATGACCTCTCAGGCAGGCGATTCGATCCCCTACAACAAGGCGTTCTGCTCTGGGAACTCCAGTCACCCGCGCAGGCCTCCTCAAACAGGGAAACGAAGGTCCCCCGCGACCTCCACACACACCATCTCCCCTATGCCCATTGCCCAACAACCCCGAGATATTTCCTCCCCAGCACCAAACTTCTCCAGCCTGCGTGCGCGCGCACACGGAATTGATTCCACTAACATGTACTTCAACAACACCGCCAATCCCCACTACATCAATGGGCTCAACTGAAAAGTCTTCAATACTACCACTGCCAAGCTGGCCCGCACCGTTGTCTCCCTTACAACGCAGAGTTCCATCCACGAGAACCACACACTGCACGGTCACACCAATCGAAATCGATCTGACATTGCTAGAATTATCCAAACCCGTTGATCGGCTGAACGCTGAACACTGAATACCTGAGTCCGCGACAGATCCTTCTCGGGAGGATGTCCCAATAGTTGATGCACACCCCCAAATGGCAGCGGTCACGAAACCGAGGATCGACCGCATTGTGTCCTCTTGGGAATGGTTGCCATATCCAGTTTCCAATGCTGCACCAACCACTGCAAACCAACGCGGTTGCAGGGTAGTGGTTTCGGGGCGGTTAGTTGAAGCGCATCAGGCTCGACAAAGTTCAATTTGTCGTGCGGCACAAAGGCATGACGAGTTCGATTGAGTCATGGGACTTCATAAATAAGCCATCCCCAAGTGTCGTAGTCCTCCCTCATGTTTTCGAGAGAAAGAAACTCCGACTGCGGGAACTGGAGCCCTCGCTGATTGCGAATCCACTCTTGTGTATCTCGCATTGTCAGCCGAAGTCCCGGGTCAACGGCGCACCCAAGCCGAGCAGCATAACTCATATAGTTCTCGAAAGCACGGAGGATGTATTGGCCGAGTTCGTGTGTTGATCGTATACAACCTTGCGCATAACGCCGTTGTCGCGCGCACTCCCTTCTTCGCAAGTTGATGTCTCTGTTTACGGCCGCGTCGCACTCTCTCTGGATCGGAAGAATCGCGGCTCTTTCCATGTCGAGATTCGAAACCGCCATGTCAATTCGCCCATTCTCTTCGTCTGAATTGAATGGTGATCGCTGCAAATTCAGTTCATTAATTTGATCCGCGATGAGTTGAAGCTGCACTTGATACGAGTAGCAACCAAATTGAGTCCCTCGAAGGCAGCGGATGAACTCGTGCGCGATAGTTTCGCATCGATTTCGCGCTCGATTGTATCGATTGATCAGGTCTTCGATTTCCTGTTGAATAGTTTCGCAGACAGAGCGGCCGCCACCTTCCCGAATCGGTGGATTGAATTGAACGGTGCCTGTGTTTTGATACTGCGCGAAGGCCGATTTGGTAAATTCCGCAACGCTCAACTCGAGTTTGCTTCCGCACGGACCACACCCACCACCGCATCCACAGCCTTGGCTCGATGCCCGTGGTGCTCGAGATAAGTTGAGCACTGGTTGGATCTCGAACGACTTCGTCGGCGCAGCACGGAGTACCTCCCCCCCTGGTACGCTGATCGACGGCCTCATCTCGAACGGCTTCGCCCCCACCACACCCTTGAGTGTCGCGTCCGAAACACCGGACGGCGGCAGCATCTCATACGGCTTCACGTCCGCCTCACGACTGCGTCCGGCCGCACACCACGATGCGCACCGTCACGGATTCGCCCTTGTTGAAGGAGACCTTGTACCGGCCGAAGGCCCCGAGCTCGCTACCCGAGCTGATGAGGTACATCGTCGTCTTCGGGATGGCGGTGGCGGAGCCCGCGCTCACCGTGGCGGAGTTCACCGCGTCCTGCCAGTCCTCCTGCCGGCCCGTGTTGCAGAACTGGTAGGTCACCGTCAGCGTCCCGGTGACGTCCGTCGTGCCCTCCATCGTGACCTGCGCGAGCAGCGAATCCGCGCTCCCGAGCATCGCGGTATGCTCCTGCCCCGTGTAGAAGGTCGGTGCAGACCCGCTGCCGGAGCCACTGATCGTCTGGTTGAAGACCTCCACGTTGAACATCCGGCCCATGGTGATCCAAGCCCTTTCCGTACGGCGGACAATCGGAAGCCGCTGCACCCCCATCGGTGCCCTCCCAAGCTCCACCGTAACGGTTCAACGGATATTCTCTCTCTCTCTCGCTGCGTCAAGCGTCTTCGAGGGTCATCGCGAGAAAATCAACCGTGTGCATTTCGGGAGAATCACCGTCCCCTGGGCACCCTCATCGGAGACGCTTGCGCCCGTCACCGCAAGCACACTTCCCCTTCATCACGTCAGGTCGCGCCCTTCATCGCGTGTGATCGTGCCCCACCGCGCGTGCACTTGCACCCCACCACGCGTGCACTTGCACCCCACCACGCGTGCACTCGCCTCCCACCGCGCGTGAACCTGCAACCCACCTCGCGTGCACCTGCAACCCACCCCGCGTGCACCTGCACCCCACCTCGCGTGCACCTGCAACCCGCCTCACGTGTGATCGCACCCCACCGCGCGTGCGTTCGGCCCCCCCTCCGTGTGCGTCTGCCTCCGCCCTCGCGTGGGTGCGCTCACCGCAGCGCGTGCGTTCGACCCGCCGCCGCGTGCAACCATCCGGCGCCTCCGCCCGTCGCCACCACCTGTGAGCGCGACCGGAAGCTCGACGCGTCCGTCCGGAATCGGGCGCCCTGCGCCGTGCGTATTGACAGGGCGCGGCGCGCGGGTGCCTGATGCCGCCACCGATGGTCCCCGCCCAGGCGCTCTGCCGCTTCATCGACGACGCCCCGTCCCCCCGCCACGCCGCCCGCTCGATCGTCGACGCGCTCGCCGCCGCGGGCTACCGCCCGCTCGACCTCGCTGAACCCCGCTGGGAGCTCACGCCCGGCGGTTGGTACGTCGCCCGCGGCGCCAGCGTCGTCGCCTTCCACCTCCGCCGCGCCGCCCCGCCCCGCCGCGTCGCCGCCGTCGGCGCCCACACCGACTCGCCGCACCTGCGCCTCAAGCCCCGCGCGCCCTACGCGAGCGAAGGCTGCCTCCAGCTCGGCGTCGAGGTGTACGGCGGGGCCCTCTTCAACTCCTGGCTCGACCGCGACCTCGGGCTCGCTGGTGCCGTCTTCACCGAGGACGGCGCCGCCCACCTCGCGCGCGTCCACAAGCCCCTCGCCCGCGTCTCGCAGCTCGCCATCCACCTCGACCGCAAGGTCAACGACGAGGGCGTCAAGCTCAACCCGCAGCTCCACCTCGCGCCCATGTGGGGCCTCGCGCGCGAGGGCGACGGCGCGAAGGAGTTCGCCGACCTCGTCGCGCGCGCGGCCGGCGTCGCGCCCGAGGCCGTCGTGGGAACCGACCTCTCGCTCTACGACGTCACCCCCGCGGCCCTCGGCGGCGCGCGCGACGAGTTCGTGTTCGCCGCCCGCCTCGACAACCTCGCGTCGTGCCACGCGGGGCTCGCGGCGCTGCTCGCGGCGGGCGCGGCGGGCGACGCGGACGTACTCCCGGTGCTCGCGTGCTTCGACCACGAGGAGGTCGGCTCGGCCTCCACCTACGGCGCCGACGGGACGCTCCTCGGCGTGGTGCTCGAGCGCGCGGTCGACGCGCTCGGCGGGTCGCGCGCGCAGTACCTCGCGATGCTCGCGTCGAGCCTGATGGTCTCGGCCGACATGGCCCACGCCGCCCACCCCAACTACGGCGACCGTCACGAGCCTCGCCACAAGCCCACCCTCGGCGGGGGCGTGGTGCTCAAGAGCAACCACAACCAGCGCTACGGCACGTCGGGCGAGACGTACGCTCGGCTCAAGGGGGTCGCCCGCCGCGCGGACGTCGCGCTGCAGGACTTCGTCACCCGCACCGACCTCGGCTGCGGCTCGACCATCGGGCCCATCACCGCGTCGCGCCTCGGGATGCCCGTGGTCGACCTCGGCGCGCCGATGCTCTCGATGCACTCGGCCCGCGAGTGCATGGCCGCGGACGACCACGCGCGCTACGTCGCGCTGCTCACCGCGCACCTCGGCGAGGGGGTGCGCGGATGATGGGCTCGCTGGCCCACGCCAAGCTCCTTCGCACGTGCCGCGAGCGCGTCGGCAACGTGGTCGACGGGAAATACCGGCTGGAGGAGTTCATCGGCGCGGGGACGACGGGGGCGGTGTACCGGGCGGTCAACACGTGGGCCGGCCGCGAGGTGGCGGTGAAGCTCTTCCACTACGAGGGAGACAAGGCCGACACCGCGATGCAGCGCTTCGTCCGCGAGGCGCAGGCGGCCAACCGCGTGCGCAAGGAGGGAAGGCCGCACCCCAACGTGGTCGACGCGCTCGACGTCGGGCGCGACGGGCCCTCGGGGCTGCTCTTCCTGGTGCAGGAGTTTCTCCGCGGGGTGACGCTCGACGCGTACCTCGACGCGCTGCCCGAGCACCGCGTGGCCGCGGCCGACGCCGTCTTCCTGCTGCTCCCCATCGTCGACGCGATCGCCTGCGCCCACGAGGCCGGCGTCGTCCACCGCGACCTCAAGCCCGAGAACATCTTCCTCGTCACCAACGGCGACGACGACCCCATCCCGAAGGTGCTGGACTTCGGCATCGCGCAGCTCAACGACGCCCGCATGACCAGCTCCCACGAGCTCATGGGGACGCCGCTCTACATGGCGCCGGAGTCGTTCTTCGGCGCGAGCCACGTCGACGCCCGCGCGGACGTGTGGGCCCTCGGGGTGATCCTCTTCGAGATGATCGCCGGCCGCGCGCCCTTCAACACCGACGACGGCAACCCGATGACGCTCATCAGCATCCTGGCCACCCAGGACCCGCCCTCCCTCGCCGCCGAGGGGCTGATGCGCCCCAACGCCTGGGCCGTCCTCGCCCGCTGCTTCGCGCGCCACCCCGGCGACCGCTACCCCCACGCGCGCGCCCTCAAAGACGCGCTCGAGGCCGTCTTCGACCGCTTCTGACGTTTCTTCCCGCCGATCGTGAAATGGCCCGCGGGGGTCGGCGACACTCATGTCCCTGAGATGAAGTCCGTCGCCACGCCAGCGACCGCCGCCGCCTTCGCCGAGGCCCCGCGCGCGGCCGCCCCCACCATCGAGGCGCTCTACCGCGACTGCTTCGACCTCGTGTGGCGCGGCCTCCAGCGCCTCGGCGTCTCCCCCGAGCACCTCGACGACGCCGTCCAGGACGTCTTCCTCACCGCCCACCGCCGGCTCCCGGGCTTCGAGGGCCGCTCGACCCCGCGGAGCTGGGTCTACGGCATCGCCGTCAACGTCGCCCGCGAGCACCGGCGCCGACGACGCGCGCAGTCCCGCGTCGAGCCCCTCGCCCACGAGCCGCGCGCCGACCGCCGCGACGAGCCCGACCACGTCGCCTCGCGCAACGAGGCCGCCGCCCTGCTCGACCGCCTGCTCGACGCGCTCGACGACGACCGGCGCTCGGTCCTCGTCATGGTGGAGTACGAGCAGATGACCGTCCCGGAGGTGGCCGCCGCCCTCGGGGTCAACGTCAACACCGTCTACACGCGCCTCCGCGCGGCCCGCGCCGACTTCGAAGCGGCGCTCGCGCGGCACCACCGGAGGTCGCCATGAACGGCCTCTCGCCCGAAGCCCGCGACCTCTTCGCCCGCGCACGCGACGCCGACGCGCCGGCCCCCGCCGACCGCGAGCGCAACCGCGTCGCCCTCCAAGCCGCCCTCGGCGTGCTCCTCCCCGCGGGCGGCGCCATCGCGCACGGCTGGGTCGCCGCCGCCCTCCCCCGCGCGCTCGCCGCCCTCGCGCTCGCCACCGCCACCGCCGTCGCCGTCGCGCCGCCGCCCGTCGCGCCGCCCGCCGCACCGCCTGCCGTCGCGCGCCCTGTCGCTCGCCCGCACCACGCCGCGCCGCGCGTGACGAATGCCGCGCCCGTCGCGCCTGCGCCCGTCGCGCCGATCGTGACGCCCACACCCGCGCCGTCGGTGAGCGCTCCGTCCCCGCGCGCTCCCCTCCCGGCACGTCGACGCGCGGTCGCCCCGCCCGAGGAACGCGTGGAAGCGCCCGCTCCTGCAGTCGACGCGGCCTTCGCCGAGCAGTTGCGGCTCCTCGGGGAGGCGCAGGCGGCGCTGCGAACCGGCGACACCCAGCGCGCGCTCGCGGCTGCGGCGGAGTGCCGACGGCGCCACCCGAACGGCGCGCTCGCCTCCGAGGCCGAGGCCGTCTCGCTCCTCGCGTCGTGCGCGTCGGGGCGCGCGGTTCGTGATGACGTCGCGCGGTGGCTCGCCGCGTCGCCGCGCTCGCCGCTCGCGGGGCGCGTCCGTCGCGCGTGCGGTGTCGATGCGCCGTGAGCTCGTCGTCGCGCTCGGGGCGCTCCTCACGCCGCGCGCCGCATTCGCCGACGATCCCGTCGAACTGACCTGGGAGGCCCCCGCCCCCTGCCCCGACCGCGCGGCGGTTCTCGCGGGGCTCGCGCGCGGGCCCGAGGGCGCGTCGACGCGGCCGATCCGTGCGACCGCACGCGTGACGCGCGAGGGCGCGCGCTGGCGCCTCCACCTGGAGACCGACGACGGCACCCTGCGCGGCGAGCGCGACCTCACCGCCGACCGCTGTGACGAGCTCGCCTCCGCGACCGGCGTGATCCTCTCGCTCGCGCTCGAAGCGCAACGCGCCGCGGCCCCACTGCCACCTCCCTCGCCGCCACCGCGACCGCCGCCACCACCGCCTCCGCCGCCACCACCGCCTCTCCCGCCTCCCCCGCCCGCGCCGCGGATGCCGCGCGCGTCGCCTCCCCTCACGCCGCTCGCGTGGAGCGTGCGGCCGTCGTTCGTCGTGCGCGCGGGGCTGCTGCCGGACGCAGCGCCGGGCGTCGCGCTGGCCGTCTCGCTCCACCGCGACTGGTGGCGCGTGGAGGCCGAGGTCGGCACCTTCGGCCAACAGCGCGAGGCGCTCGGGCCGGGTGAGGCGCTCTTCTCCGCGTGGGTGACTGCGGTGCGCGGGTGCACGGTGCGACGCGTCGGGCGCGGCCAGCTACGGAGCTGCGTGGGCGTCGAAGTCGGCGTCGTGGCGGGGCGCGGCTTCGGGGTCAGCGACCCGGCCGCAGGGTCGTCGCCGTGGGTCGCGCCCACCGCGGGCGGCGCGGCGTCGTGGCGGGTGGCGCGCGGGCTCACCGTGATGGCCTCGCTGGAGGCGGCGGCCCTCGTCGACGCGCCGCGGTTCTTCTTCGAGGGGATCGGGGACTTCTCCGCGCCGTGGCCCGTCACCGTGCGGGCGGGCCTGGGCGCCGAGCTCACGCCATGAATCGCGCTACGGGCGCGGCGTGAAGCGCCAGCCGGAGCCCGCAGTGATGCGCTCGAGGTCTGCCTCGCTCGTGCCCGACACGCGCGCCGTCACGCGGGCACCCGAGGTCCCCGTCGCGTCTTGCAGCCCGACAGCGGCGGCCGCGCCCGCGAACGTCGCCGCGGCCCCCGCGCAGTAGTGGAACTCCACGCTCCCGTCGTCGGCGAAGAGCTTCGCCTGGAAGGTGGCGCGCTGCGGGTAGACGCCGCCGCAGCAGGCGCGCAGGTCGGCCCACTCCACCGTGAGGTGTCGCCGCGGCGAGTCGACGGCGGCGGAGCGGACGCGCGTCGTCGGGCCGCGCTCGAGCGTCGACCAGAAGGGTGCGATCGCGCGCGGCGGGGCCTCGGCGGCGGGCAGCGCGTAGGCGCCGGCGGAGTCGGGCGAGAGGTCGCCGCGCGGCGTCCCGGCGAGGTCGGGCCACACCTGGAGGAAGCCGCTCGCGGACGCCGACCAGCCGCGCACGGGTTCGCCGAAGTACGTCCACGCGAAGGGCAACTGGCGCACCGACGAGGCCGCTTCGTTGGGCCCGAGCGCGTCGGCCGCGTCGCCCGGGAGCACGTCGCACGACGCGGCGACGGCGGCGCGCACGTAGCGCTGCGGGCGGATGGTGACGGAGAGGTCGGTCGAGGTCGCGCCCACGTCCGCGGCCTGGAGCGCGAGGCGCAGCTCCCCGTCGGCCCCGCCCGGAAACGACCACACGAAGCTCCGCGTCCCCGCCATCTGCGCGAGTTCGGGGCCGCCGCAGGCGCGGGAGGCGCGGAGGTTCATCGGGGCGGTGCCGCGGAGGACGAGCTCGTGGCCCGCGGGGATCGTCGCGGCGAGCTGCTGGTACGACGCGGCCGAGGTGGCACCGACGAACGAGTTCGCGGGGAGCGCGAGGCCACGCAGGGTGTCGCCGTCGCGAAGCACGGTCGGTCGGTCGCACGCGCCGGGCGCGGCGGCGGTGGCGCGAAGGAACGCGAGGTCGAACGTCCCTGCGAGCGCGCCGTAGGCCTCGGCCACGACGAACACCTCACGCGCCGTCGCGTCGGCGTTGGTGTACTGGAGTCCGGTGGCGGCCGCGGTGCGCGTGACGTAGGCCTGCGCGAGCGGGTTGTCGAAGTCGCACGAGGGGACGACCGCCATCGCGAGGCCCCAGCTCCCGCCCACGCCGTCGCGCTGCGTCGCGCGGACGGCCATCGACTCGCCGGCCTCCAAGCGCACGCGGTAGAAGAGCCCCTGGCGTCCGATCGGCGTGCGGTAGTGGGGGCTCCCGTCGCGGCCGCCGGCGGCGTCGAGGTCGCGCAGCGTGGTGCCGAGCGTCACTGACTGCGCCGTCGCGCACGTCCCGTTGGGCGCGATGGGCGCGGCGCGGACGAACACCGAGTACGGCGCCACCGCCGGGTCCCACGTCTGGAGCGCGAAGCGCACGTCCGCAGGCGCGTCGGAGTCGTTGACGTAGCGGGGCGCGAGCCACGTGGCGTACTCCTGGTCGGGGTTGGCGCAGGCGCCGCCGCACGCGCGCAGCACGGCGATGCGCGAGAGCGTGCGCGCCTCGGTGTAGAGCGCGAGGATCGAGCGCGGCGGCGCGGTGGCCCGGTAGTAGCGGACGCGCGCGCCCTGGGCGCTCTGGCACGAGGCGGCCGTGCCGACGGGGGCGGGCAGCGTCGTCTCCGTGATGTGCGACGGGACCGCGAGCACGCGCGCGTCGGCGCAGCCGGGCTCTGTGCCGAGGGCCTCGGTCTGGGTGCGGATCCCGTAACGGTCGCCCGTCGGCGACGGCCCCACGCGCCCCACCAGGAACAGGAACTCCCGCGGCGCCGTCCCGGCGTTGACGAGGCGCACGGGCTCGTCGGGCGCCTCGGGGCCGCAGCGGCGCGCGGCGCACCCGTCGATCGTGCGGACCTGGAGGCGCGCTCCCTCCGTCCAGCGGTCGACGCGGACGCGCGTCTCGCTCCGCGTCGGCACCGTGACGCGGTAGTAGCGGATGCCGGCGACGGCCTCGGTCGAGGAGAGCGCCCAGGTGCACTGCTCCTGCGTGTCGGGGGCGCCGTCGGTGGTGAAGCCGTCGACCAGCCCGTCGGCCGGGAGCGAGAAGGCCATGTCGCAGCGCGCGTTGGCGTCGATCGGGCGGATCCACGCGCGCAGGTCGACCACCGGCGAGGCCGCGGGCGTGAGCGCGCCGAGGGTCACGACGACGTCGCGCGCCTCGGTCGACTGGTTGTGCCAGAGCGCGAGCTGCCCCGTGAACGCAATCGAGTGGACGGTGCGCGAGCCGACGCACTCGGCGCTGCCGCACGCGGGGTGGACGCGCAGCACCGTCGGCACCTCGGCGCGGTCGAGGCTGTCGAGCGTCGTTCGAACGGCGAGCTGGTGGAGCGCAGGAACCCGCGCGCGGTAGAAAAGAACGGGCCCGTTGGCGCCGCCGTCGAAGGAGCATGAAGCGGGGGGCGCGGTCGCGGCGGTGAGGTCCTGGCCGCGGAGCGTGGCGCCGTCGACGAGCTCGGTCGCGCGGTCGCACGGGGTGTTGGTCATCACGTTGACGGTGCGGACGCTGAGCGCGAAGCGTCCGCCGGGGCGATCCGCGGTGCCGGCGACGACGGCGATCACCTCGGCGGGCGCGCCGGTGGTGTTGGTCCACCCTGCGCTCGCGGCGCCGTTGGTGGGCGCGACGCTCGCGGCGAGGCACGCGCTCGCGCCGCACGAGGGGAGCAGCCGCACGCTGGCGCGGAAGCGGGCCGGCAGGCTGCTCCACGAGCTGTAGAGCGCGCTCGGGAAGGCTGTTACCACCAGCCGCGCCCCGGCCGGCACGCGGGTCTTGTAGTACGACGCGGGGCCGGTCTCCTCCGCGAGGCAGCCCGCGCGCGGCGTCGTGGCGTGGCCGAGCGTCTCGGCCGGGAGCGTGACGTCGCCCGCGACCTCCTCCGCCCCCTCGCAGCGGTCGCCGTCGAGCCCCGTGGGCGACGCGCCGAGCGGGTCGAAGCGGACGCGCTGTGGCGAGAAGAAGCGGAACGGGTCCTGCTCGAAGAGGACGTCGTACTCCCCCGCGTCGAGGACGAATCGGGCCGGCGCGTCCTCCGCGACGCGCGCGCACGCCACCTCGCTCGCCGGGTCGGCGCACGAGCGACGCACCGCCACGCTCTTCGACGACTCCATCGAGAGCCGCACGCCCGACCGCCGGTCGAGCCGCAGCTTGTACAGGACGACCGCCGACGTCGCTCGCGTGGCGCAGCGGGCCGGGGGCACC
The DNA here is from genome assembly GCA_046351555.1 of Polyangiales bacterium. Taxonomy (GTDB): domain Bacteria; phylum Myxococcota_A; class Polyangia; order Polyangiales; genus CAISKJ01. Next base: position 46,565 of record JAXLYI010000052.1, on the reverse strand, counting down.
TGCACGTCGACGATGTTGCCGCGCGCTTCCAGTTCGGTGGCCGCGGGGCCCAGCGTCCCCCACGCGCCCGCGACGCACACCGGGTCGGGCGCGGGCCGCTCACCCGACGCGTCCGGGACGTCGGGGGCATCGGCGGAAACCTCCGGCGCGACGTCCACCGCGACGTCGGGCGACGCGTCGAGCCCGGCTTCCTCCGGCGGCGCGCCGTCGCTCGCGGACTCCGTGGGCGACGCGTCGCGTTGCGCGCCGAGCGACACGTCCGTCGCGCAGCCCACCAACCCCGCGAGAACGACCAGCAGCAACATCACCCGGCGCGGCATCGGCACTCCTCCAACGCCCCCCGAGCGGGGTGAACCCGTGGAGAGCGCCCCATGAGTGCGCGGGCCCGCCCCCGCCCGTTGAGAAATCTCGCGCGGGGCGTCGCCGCTTGACACCGCCCCCTCCCGCGGGGTGCGATGCGCGCGAGGGTTGAGAGCATGCGCGCCCGCTGGATCGTCCCGTTCTGTTTCGCGGCCTGCAGCGCCGGCGAGGAGGTCGCCGTGCCGGGCCCCGACGCCGCGGCCCCGCCGCCCGACGTCGCCGCCATCGACCGGGCGACCGGGCTCGACGTGACGCCGCTCGACGTGACGTCCCCGCCCGACGCCGAGGCCCCCGACGCCGCGCCCGACGCCGCGCCGGACGTCACGCGCGAGCAGTTCTGCATGGGCGCGGGGCCGCCGGTGGTGGTGGGCGACCGCGTCACCATGAGCACCCGCTGCGTCGGGCGCATCGCGGAGGCCGTCTTCCGCCACGCGATCTGCACGTGCACCGACCTCGGCCTCGCCGGCTACCTCTACACCGACTCCTTCGACTCGGGCGGCTCCGGGGGCATGGGCGAGCGCGGCGGGGCCATCGGCATCAACGGCGGCCTCGGCCTCGTCGGCGTGATGCGCATCGGCGACGCGCTCACCATGTCGGGCACGCAACCGCTCCGCCTCGTCGGCGCCCACACCGTCCGCGGCGACCTCTCGCTCCAGGGCAACCTCGAGGTGGTCGGCGTGCTCGACGCCGAGCGCAACGCGCGCATCCGCGGCAACCTCGTCGCCCTCGGGCCCTTCAACGTCCGCGGCGACCTCACCACCCCGCCGGGCTCGCTCCCGCTCGGCGTCATCCGCGTCGACGGCATGCGCCGCCAGGCCCCCGTCGACGTCGCGCCGCCGTGCGCGTGCCGCCCCGAGGAGATCTTCGACGTCGCCGCGGCCGTCAACGAGGCCCGCGCGCGCAACGACAACGCCGCGGTCGGGCTCCGCACCGACGTGCTCAACGCGGTGGTCGGCGAGGTGCGCGTCGAGCTCCCCTGCGGGCGCTTCTTCATCGACCGGGTCGCCGGCCTCGGGAGCATCGCGCTCACGGTCAACGGCCGCACCGCGCTCTTCGTCGGCGGCGACTTCGACCTCGGCGGCTTCTTCGACGTCCGCCTCGGCCCGATGGGCGAGCTCGACGTCTTCATCCTCGGGTCGATCACCGGCGCGGGCTACCTGCGGATGGGCCGCGTCAGCCGCCCCTCCAAGGTGCGCTTCTACATCGCCGGCGACCGGGGCTTCACCCTCGCGGGCGCGGCGGGCTTCCAGGGCAACGTGTACGCGCCGCGCGCCCCCGTCACCATCGCGGGCTTCAACGAGATGCGCGGCTCGCTCTTCGCGCAGCGCGTCGCCACCGCGGGCGACCTGACGATCCACTACGACCGCTCGATCCTTCGCGCGGGCGACGACTGCCCCGACGCGACCACCCCGGGCTGCACGGGCTGCGGCGCGGGCGTGTGCCGCGGCACCCAGGCCTGCGTGAGCGGCGCCTGCGGGATGTGCCGGACGGACGGCGACTGCTGCACCCCGCTCGTCTGCGAGACGCGAACCGGGCAGTGCCTCCCGCTGCCGCCGTAGCACATCAGCCCTAACCCCGTTTCGAGGTGGCCTCCATCCCCCGCTCGCCGAGCCTCGCGCGTTGACCCCTTCCCCCGGCGCAGAGCGCCAGGGGAAGGGGCACTCGCTCGTCAGGTACACGCGTGGGCACGACGCCCTTCGTCCGACGCGCGTGCGCAGGCCGCGTCACAGCGGCATTCATGACCCCTTCCCCCGGCGCTCTGCGCCGGGGGAAGGGGCCAACGCGCGAGGCTCGGCGAGCGGGGGGATGGAGGCCCCGAACGTGGGCGCGCGGCTTCGAAAGGGGTGCCCTTCAGCCGCCCGCCGGCCCGAGAAGCCGCCGCGCGTCCGCCGCGCCGCGCGCGTCGAAGTGCGGGTTCATCGCGAGCGCCTCGCGCAGCAGCGCCTCCCCCTCCGGCCGGTGCCCGAGGCCCAGCGCGATCACCCCCGCGTGGTACGTGAAGCGCGCCTCGCGCGTCCCCATCCGGCGCGCCCGGTCGACGAGCTGCGCCGCCTCCGGGAGTTGCCCCGCGCGGCACAGCGCCCACGCCAGCGCGTCGAGCGAGTAGACGTCGTCGGGCCGCCGCGCGAGCTCGGCGCGGGCGAGCGTCACTGCGGCCTCGTGCTCGCGGTCGCGGTCGGCGTAGTACACCGCCAGCGTGCGCGGGTCGGAGCGCCGCCCGGCCCGCTCGGCGCGCGCGAAGGTCGCAGCCGCGTCCGCCGCGCGCCCGGCGGCTTCTTGAGCTTCGCCGAGGTGGACGAGGTGCTCGGTGGTGGTCGCCCCGTCGGCCGCGGCGGTGAGGTCGGTGATCGCGCCCGCGAGGTCTCCCTCCAGGTGCTTCACGCGCCCGCGCCCGTCGAGCGCCGGGGGGTAGTTGGCAAAGGCCCGCAGCGCGCTCTCGTACGAGGCCTTCGCTTCGGTGAGGCGGCCGCGCGCGAGCTCGAGGTGGCCGAGCTGGACGATCGTCCACGCGAGCTCCTCGGGGACGCGCGGCGAGCCCGCCTCCACGGCGCGGCGCGCGAGGTCGACGGCGCCGTCGACGTCGCCCATCAGCCAGCGCATCCACGAGCCGCGGCTGTAGGAGGCGAGGTTGGGGCGCAGGTCGATCATGCGCTGGTAGGCGGCCTCGGCCTCGGCGTAGTGGCCAACCTCCATCTCCGCATCGCCGAGGAGCCCGTGGAAGATGGCCTGGTTCGGGTCGCGCGCGAGGGCCCGCTGGGCGAGCGAGCGGGCGTCGGCGAAGCGGTGGTCTTGCATGAAGACGAGGCCGCGCACCTGGAGGGCGGCGAGGTCGTTGGGGTCGAGGCGCAGCGCCCGCGCCACCGCGTCGTCGGCGAGCTGGTAGAACATCGGGTCCGACGACTCGCGGGCCTTGCGGACGAAGGTCTGCGCGAGCCGGAGCCACGGGCGGGCGCGGGTGGGGTTGCGCCGGGCGAGCTCCTGGAGCTCGCGGATCATCCGGTCGGCCTCCGTGTCACCCGCCACCGGGGTGAGCGCGCCGCCGGGCTCGGCGGTGCTCGGCGTGGCCTCGGCGCGCGCCGCCCGTGAGGGAGCGGGCGCGGCGTCGGCCTCCGGGGTCTTCTTGCAGGCGGCGGTGGGGAGGGCGAGGAGGAGGAGGAGCGGGAGGGCGCGTCGCATGTGCCCGCAGGTACGTCACCCGCGGGCCATTCGGATCACATCGGACGCGCGGGCTCCTGGCGGTGGACGAGCTGGGCGTCGCCGCGGAGGGGGATCTGCACGAACGGGAACGTGGTGCGGTACGGCGCCGCGTCGGTGCGGCCGTTGGGGCCCGCGTTGCCGTTGTCGTTGCCGTCGACGCCGTCGCCGAAGGGGATCGCGTTGATGTTGCCGAGGGTGTTGAGGACGTAGCGCTCCTCGATGTCGACCACGTCGTCGAAGAGCCTGCGGCCGTTGGGGAAGCCACCGAGGTCGCCGCCCGCGGCGCCGAGGCGGCTGCGCCCGGTGGCGAGCGTGGGGTTGCCCGCGTTGGTGGGCAGCGCGCTCGGCGGCGTCCGCACGTTGAAGCGCAGGAGGTCGGCCGGGGTGAAGCCGCCCGCGGGCGTGCCGGGGATGAGCCCGGGCGCGCCGACGACGAGGGCGAGCATGTCGTTGTTCATGATGGTGGCGGTGCCGACGGGGCGCGTGGGGGCGCGGTAGCCGGCCGCGGCGCGCGCGCCCATCGGGCCGTAGAGCACCTCGGCGTACGTCGGGAGCGACGGCGAGAGGATGTACTGGCCGAAGATGGCGGCGTCGTCGGTGGGGGCGCCGGCGTTCCACGCGTCCTTGAGGCCGAGGGGGATGAGCACCTCGTTGACGAGGGGGATGCCGAGGCGCGACACCTGGACGTACTGGCCGTAGCCCTGCGCGCAGTTGGAGGCGGGCACCGGGCGGCCGGCGACGCGCGCGTCGGTGACGCAGTTGCGGCGGAGCGTGAGGCGCGGCCGGCTCGCGGTGGCGTACACCCCGATGACGTTGCCGCGGTTGGTCGGGTCGGTGGGCGTGCCGGCGGCGACGAGGTCGGCGGCGGGGATCTCGATCGCGATCGTGTGGACGTTGTAGCCGGCGACGTAGTCGTAGCCGCCGCCGCGCGAGCCGAAGCCCATCACCGAGTCGCGGAAGGTCACGTCGTCGAAGACGGCGCCGAGGTCGACGAAGAAGGGGTCGTCGGTGGGGCCCGCGAAGACGCGCCCGCCGCCGGTGAGGTTGGTCACCGCCGACTGCCAGATGCTCGTGTAGCGCGCGTCGTCGGTGGCGGGGCGGCCGCCGGCGCCGTAGGCGAAGCGCCCGACGTAGGTCGGCGCGACGGGGATGTTGACGCCGACGTCGGTGCCCGCGCGGCCGCCGACGATCTTGCGGACGTTCATCGTCTGGGCGACGAGGGCGCCGTTGAAGTTGGACGGCGTCGGGAGGCCGGTGATGTGGCCGACGTTGTAGAAGAACGTCCCCGCGGGGCCCACCGCGCCGCCGACGCCCATCGCGCCGCCGCGGTTGTAGTGCGTGGTGAAGCTGAACTGGTAGACGATGTCGTTGGCGCGCCCGTCGCCGTTGTTGTCGATCTTGATCTCGTAGAGCACGTCGTCGGAGAAGCGGAGCCAGTTGGGGCCGCCGCCCGGCTCCTCGAGCCCGATGTACATCGCGAGGATGGTGACCTTGGTGGGGTCGTCGGGCGACGTGAACACGTAGAGGTCGGTGTTGTCGGCCGAGGGGTCCTCGGAGATGAGCGGGGCCTCGCGGTGGCTCGACGCCCACGCGCCCGCGGGGGAGAGGGCCGCGAGCATCGCCGTGAGTCCGGCCGCGCCGAGTCGTGTCTTGAGGGTCATCACGCCTTCGCCTTTCAGTGGTTTGGAGCGCCTGCCCGTCCGCCCGGCACCCCGCCAGAGGGTTTCGCCGCCGCGCCACGGGTCGCGTACCCGCCTCTACGCCCGTGCGCGCCCGCCGGATTTGCTCAGCCCAGCGCGCCCCCGAAGAAGCTCCGCCCCCCCACCCGCTCGACCAGCCAGAAGAGCCCCAGCACCGCCAGGACCACGCTCGCCGCGCGCCGCACGCCGACCGCGTAGCCCCAGCGCCGCGAGGCCGCCGCCAGCGCTGGCACCGCCCCGAGGAGCAGCGCCGCCAGCGTCCCCCACCCCACCCCCGCGGAGGCGAGCAGCCCCCAGGCGCCGGCGAGGCCCGCCAGCGCGAAGGCGGCCGCGCGCCCCGTCCACCGCGGGGCCCCGAGGAGCCACAGCACGGGCAGCGCGCAGGCCACCAGGGCGAGCTGCCCGAGCTCGACGCCGACGTTGAAGGCCAGGAGCGACGGCACCATCCCCCGCGCCGGGAGCCCCTGCTCGGCGAGGACGCCCGCGAAGCCGAACCCGTGGACGAGGCCGAAGCCGAAGGCGAGCGCGGGGCGGCGGGCGGGCTCGCGCGGGAGGAGGTTCTCGGCGGCGACGAAGGCGATGGAGGCGGCGATGGCGGGCTCGACGAGCGCGGGCGAGAGCCGCACGAGCCCGAGCGCCGCGGCGACGAGCGTGACGGAGTGGGCGAGCGTGAAGCTGGTGACGATCGCGAGGACGGCGCGCGCGCTCTCCCGCCGCGCCTTGTCGCCGACCGCGAGCAGGAGCGCGACGAGGAAGGCGACGTGGTCGTAGCCGAGGAAGATGTGGTCGACGCCGAGGCGGACGTACGTGGCGAGCTGCCGCGCGAGGGCGGGGCGCGCGTCGACGGAGAGCACGCGCGCGCGGTCGCGGAAGACGTGCTGGGTGTCGCGTCCGCCGAGCGCGACGGTGGCCATCCCCTGGTGCCGCGGGTCGACGTCGAAAAAGAGCCCGTAGCGTACCGAGAGCGCGTCGACCGCGTGGGGGCACTCCCATTGGAGCGAGAGGACGAGGTCCCAGGTGTCGCGGCGGTCTTCGGTGCGGGCGTGGTGGGGCCCTGGGGCGCAGACGCCCGCGGCGTCGCGGAGGCTCAGGCGCGCGTAGGCGTACGAGGCCGCGCGGCCCGCGTTGGCGAGCGCCTCCCCGCGGGTGACGTCGCGCGAGGGCGGGGCGCCGAGTGCCTCGTTGAGGTCGACGGCCTCGACACGGAGCTCCGCGTGGACGGCGCGCCCTTCGGCGGTCACCCGCAGGTGGGCGACGGAGTCCTGGTGCGCCTCGGCGCGCCCCGCCGCGAGCGCGGAGGCGAGCGCGAACGCGAGGACGCTGACGCGCTTGATTGCGGCGTTGGGTGCCCGGGGTTCGCCCCTGTGACGTTCGTCAGGCGTCGGGGGTCGTGCCTCCATCCCCGCTCGCCGAGGCTCGCGGCCTCCATCCCCCGCTCGCCGAGCCTCGCGCGTTGACCCTTCCCCGGCGCAAAGCCGCCAGGGAAAGGGGCACTGTCGCAACTCGGACCCGCCGACGTCTGGTGCTCGTGGCGTCTGGTGCTCGTGGCGTCGCGGGGTCCTGGCGCCGGTGGGTCCCGGATACGACAGAGCCCCTTCCCTGGCGGCTTTGCGCCGGGGAAGGGGTCAACGCGCGAGGCTCGGCGAGCGGGGGATGGAGGCCGCGAGCCTCGGCGAGCGGGGGATGGAGGCCGCGAGCCTCGGCGCTCAAAGGTGCTTTGAAAGCAGCGCCCTTCACAGCGCGACGCCCGGATGAACCGCCCGCGCGATCGCCGCCACCGCCTCCGCGAAGCGCGGCCCCTGTCGGCGCACGAGCTCGCCGTCGACGCGGACCACGCGTGGCGCCGTCGCGGCCGTTCCCCCGTCGTCGGACGCGGGCGCGAGGGCCGCGGCCACGTCGGTCTCCGCGCCGCCGACGGTGAGGTCGAGCACGAGCGACGGGGCCCACGCCGCCACCTGGTCGGGGCTGATCATCGGGTGGCGGTTGGCGCTCTGCGCGGCGTTGTCGGCGCCGGCCGCGCGGAGGGCCGCGTCGACCCACGAGCCCGCGCCCGCGACCACCAGCGGCGACGCCGTGTACACCGCGAGCACCTTCGGCCGCGCGCGCCCCGCCACCGCGCGGGAGACGCGCGCCGCGCCCTCGGTGATGCGCCGACGGAGCGCGTCCGCGGAGGCCGGAGCTCCGACGAGCGCGGCGTAGTCGTCGAGCGCGCGGAGGTAGTCCTCGAGCGTCTCGGCGCGCGGGAAGACGCGCCGCAGGCCGGTCGCGAGCACGGGCGCGAGCGTGGTGGTCGCCACCGGGCCCTCGACGCCGACCAGCGCGTCGGGGCGGAGCGCGGCGATCGCGGACGCGTCCGGGGCGACCATGGTGCCGACGCGCGGGAGCCCCGCGGGCCCGTGGCACAGCGAGGATACGGCGACGAGGCGGTCGGCGAAGCCCAGCGCGACGAGGGACTCGGTGGCGGTGGGCGCAAGCGACACGACGCGGCGCGCGGGGGCGCCGGAGGCCAGGCGTGACGCGCGGGCGGGCGCGCCGTGGCGCCGACGGCAGCCGAGGAGGGCGAGCGCGAGGAGCGAGCGGCGGGTGAGGGTCGGCATCGAGTGGGTTCGGGCGACACTACGACGGAGGGGTGCCGGGTGGACGTGGCTTCGCGCGCACCGTCACACCTGTCGTGCGTGATATCGTCGCCGCCATGATCGCCCGCCGCGCTTCGCCCCGGGGCCTGCTTGCACTCTTCGTCACGCTCGGCGCGCTCGGGTGCGCGGAGGCCACGCCGGACGTCGACGTCCTCGGCGACGCGACCGTGGGCGACGCCAGCGACGTCGGCCCCAAGCCCGACGCCGCGCCGATGAACCGCTGCGCCTCCAACGACGACTGCGCGGCCTCGCCCGCCGGGCCCGTCTGCGACACTGTCACCGGCCAGTGCGCCCAGTGCACGCCCGCGCAGGACACCTGCCCCCCCGGCCAGGTCTGCGACCCGATGAACAACGCCTGCCGCGTGGGCTGCTCCAACGACGCGGACTGCGGGGCGATGCCCGGGAGCCCGGTCCGCTGCGACCTCACCACGCGCCGCTGCGTCGGGTGCACGGAGGACGTCGACTGCGCCCTCGGCACCGTCTGCCGCATGGGGACGTGCGTGCCCGGCTGCACCGAGACCCACGCCTGCGGGGTCGGCTCGACCTGCTGCGACGGCCAGTGCCACGACCTCCAGTCCGACGCGATGCACTGCGGCGCGTGCGGGATGTCGTGCGGCGAGGGCGGCGGGTGCTGCGCGGGCGCCTGCCAGCGCGTCGCGACCGACCCGAGCAACTGCGGGCGCTGCGGCAACGCCTGCATGGTCGCCCGCGGCTCGCCGGTGTGCACCGCGGGGGCCTGCGCGGTGGGCACCTGCGACACGGGCTTCGGCGACTGCGACCGGATGGCCGCCAACGGCTGTGAGGCCGACTTCGCCGCCGACGCGATGAACTGCGGGATGTGCGGCCGCGCCTGCCCGAGCGGCCCCAACGCGACCGCGCGCTGCATGGCCGGCGCGTGCCGGACGGAGTGCGCCGCGGGCTTCGGCGACTGCGACGGCGACCCGGCCAACGGCTGCGAGACCACGCTCACCAGCGCCGCGGCCCACTGCGGGCGCTGCGGCAACGCCTGCCCGAGCGGCCCGGCGTCGACCGCCACCTGCGTGATGGGCGTCTGCGGGCTCCAGTGCGCCCCCGGCGCCGGCGACTGCGACATGAACCCCGCCAACGGCTGCGAGACCTCCACCGCCACCAGCGCGACGAGCTGCGGGTCGTGCGGGTTCATGTGCGGCTTCGCCAACGGCAACGCGTCGTGCGTCGACGGCCGCTGCGCGCTCTCGGGCTGCCGCGCGGGCTTCGACAACTGCGACGGCGACGCGATGAACGGCTGCGAGACCCCCGTCTCCTCCGACAACGCCAACTGCGGCCGCTGCGGCAACCGCTGCCCCGCCGGCACCGCCTGCTCGATGGGCGCGTGCGGCTCCATCTGCGGCGGCGGCACCACCTTCTGCGGCGACCGCTGCGCCACCCTGGAGACCGACGCCGCCAACTGCGGGAGCTGCGGCCGCGCGTGCCCCGGCGGGGCCAACGGCGACCCGGCCTGCCGCGGCGGCGCCTGCGGGCTCACGTGCATGTCGGGCTTCGGCGACTGCGACAACACCGCCTCCACCGGCTGCGAGACCAACCTCCGCGCGGCGGTGGAGCACTGCGGGGCCTGCGGGCGCGCCTGCCGCCTCGCCAACGCCGCCGTCGCCTGCGCCGACGCGAGCTGCCGCATCGGCGCGTGCAACGCGGGCTTCTCCAACTGCAACGGCGTCGACGCCGACGGCTGCGAGACCAACGTCGGCGCCGACGTGATGAACTGCGGCGCCTGCGGCCGCGCGTGCAGCCTGCCCAACGCCGGCGCCTCATGCAGCGGCGGCGCCTGCCGCATCGGCGCGTGCGCCCCGGGCTTCGAAAACTGCAACGGGGCGGAGGCCGACGGCTGCGAGGTCAACCTCACCAACAACAACTTCAACTGCGGTCGCTGCGGCACGAGCTGCCCGCCGGGCACCGCGTGCTCGGGCGGGTCGTGCGGCTCGCTCTGCACCGGCGGCACCACCTACTGCGCCGGCGCCTGCGTCTCCACCGCCACCGACGCGCGCAACTGCGGCGCCTGCGGCAACGTCTGCGGCGCCGGGCAGACCTGCGTCGGCGGCGCGTGCCGCACCCCGGGGCCCCCCAACGACACCTGCGCCGGGGCGCAGGCGATCTCGCTCGCGCTCCCCAGCCAGACCATCAGCACGACCACCGCCGGCGCCGTGAACAACCTCGCGGCGCCCTGCACCTCGTCGGCGAACGCGGACGTGTGGTTCTCCTTCACGTTGACCCGGCGCGAGCTCGTGTACGCCGACACCGCGGGGACGGGCTACGACACCGTGCTCTACTTCGCCAACAACTGCACCACGCCCGTGACGGCGACCGCGCCCGCGGGGATGGCCTACTGCAACGACGACATGGGCAGCGCCGGGTGCACGTCGGGCGGGCTCCAGTCGCAGGTGGTCGGGGTGTTCGGGCCGGGCACGTACTACCTCGTCCTGGCGGGCTACGGGTCGGCCAGCGGGCCGGCGACGATCCGCTTCCAGCACCTGCCGACGGGCGGCGGGTCGATCAACCTCGTCAACGCCGGGACGGCCTCGTACAGCGGGTCGACGTCGGGCACCAACCAGCTCGACCCCAACTGCGGCTCCTTCACCGGGCCGGAGAACCTCTACTGGTGGAAGACCTGTCCCGGCGGCGCCGCCGGCACCGTCACCGCGACCACCTGCTCGCGCGCCTCGTGGGACACCATCCTCCAGCTCTACAGCCCCGACAACGTCGGCGACTCCTGCAACGACGACAACTGCGGGCTCCAGTCGACCGTCACCGGCTCCGTCAGCGGCAACCCCGGGCTCCACGCCGTCTTCGTCGACGGGTACAGCGGGGCCTCCGGGGCCTACACCGTGCAGATCGGGCGCCCGTGACGGGCCGCGCGCCGCGCCGACGTTGAGCGCGGCGCTCACCTTGCGCTATACGCGGGGCCACCCATGGACGCCCCACGCCCGCTCTCGCACCTCGACTGGCTCGAGGCCGAGGCGATCCACATCCTCCGCGAGGTCGCCGGACAGTGCGCGACCCCGGCCCTTCTCTTCTCCGGCGGCAAGGACTCGATCTGCCTGCTGCGCCTGGCGGAGAAGGCCTTCCGGCCCGCGCGGTTCCCCTTCCCCCTGATGCACATCGACACGGGGCACAACTACCCCGAGGTCGTCGCCTTCCGCGACAAGCGCGCCGCCGAGCTCGGCGAGCGGCTCATCGTTCGCTCCGTGGAGGACTCGATGCGGCGCGGGACGGTGGTGCTGCGCAGCCCCGACGAGCCGCGCAACAAGCACCAGTCGGTCACGCTGCTGGAGGCGATCGCGGAGTTCGGCTTCGACTGCTGCATCGGCGGCGCCCGCCGCGACGAGGAGAAGGCCCGCGCCAAGGAGCGCATCATGAGCTTCCGCGACGACTTCGGGCAGTGGGACCCCAAGAACCAGCGCCCCGAGCTCTGGAACCTCTACAACGCCCGCACCTTCAAGGGCGAGAACATCCGCGCCTTCCCCATCTCCAACTGGACCGAGCTCGACGTCTGGCAGTACATCGAGCGCGAGAAGCTCGAGCTCCCGTCGATCTACTTCGCCCACCCGCGCAAGGTGGTGATCCGCAACGGCGCGATCGTGCCCGTCACCGAGGTCACGCCGCCCCGCGCGGGCGAGGAGGTGGTCGAGCGGATGGTTCGCTTCCGCACGGTCGGCGACATCACCTGCACGGCGCCGGTGGACTCGGTGGCCGACTCGGTCGCGAAGATCGTCGAGGAGACGGCCGCGACCACCATCACCGAGCGCGGCGCGACCCGCCTCGACGACCAGACCTCCGAGGCCTCGATGGAGCAGCGCAAGAAGGAGGGCTACTTCTGATGACCCCCGAAGACCACGGCCTCCTCCGCTTCCTCACCTGCGGCAGCGTCGACGACGGCAAGAGCACCCTCATCGGCCGGCTCCTCTTCGACACGCGCGCCATCCTCGTCGACACGCTCCACGCCATCGAGCGGACGTCGAAGAAGCGCGGCCTCGACGCCGTCGACCTCTCGCTCCTGACGGACGGCCTCCAGGCCGAGCGCGAGCAGGGAATCACCATCGACGTCGCCTACCGCTACTTCTCCACCGGCACGCGCAAGTACATCATCGCCGACGCGCCGGGCCACGAGCAGTACACCCGCAACATGGTGACCGCGGCCTCGACGGCCAACCTCGCGGTGATCCTCATCGACGCGCGCAAGGGCGTGCTCACCCAGACCCGCCGCCACTCGTACATCGCGAAGCTCGTCGGCATCCCCCACGTCGTCGCCGCCGTCAACAAGATGGACCTCGTCGGCTACGACCGCGCCACCTTCGAACGAATCCGCGAGGAGTACCTCTCGTTCGCCAGGAGCATCGGGCTCACGGACGTGAAGGTGCTCCCGATGTCGGCGCTCCAGGGCGACATGGTGGTCGACCGCGGCGAGGCGATGCCCTGGTACGACGGCCCGACGCTGCTCGACCTGCTGGAGGGCGCCCCCGCCTCGCGCGAGGGCGCCGCGGGGCCGCTGCGCTTCCCGGTTCAGTACGTGCTGCGCGTGCACGACGAGGGGCTCGGGGGCCCGGGCGTCGGGGTCGACGCGACGCGGGCCGGCGCGGGCTACCGAGGCTTCGCGGGGCGCGTGGAGTCGGGCGTGGTGAAGACGGGCGACCGCGTGGTGGTGCTCCCGGTGGGCCGCGAGGTGGGCGTGCAGGACGTCCAGGCGGGCGGCGCGTCGGTGGGTGTTGGTGTGGCCGAGCAGTCGGTGACGCTGGTGCTCGACGAGGAGCTCGACATCTCGCGCGGCGACATGATCGCGCACGCCGGCAGCGCGCCGGAGGGGAAGAAGCAGGTGGACGCGATGGTGTGCTGGCTGGCGGAGGCCCCGCTCGACCGGGCGCGCCGCTTCCTGGTGCGCCACACGACGCGCGAGACGAAGGCCGCGGTGGCGGCGATCGCGTACCGCATCGACGTGAACACCGGCGAGGAGGCGCCCGCCACGGAGCTGCGGATGAACGACATCGCGCGGGTGACGTTCAAGCTGGCGCAGCCGGTGTTCAGCGACGCGTACGCGACGTGCCGGGCGACGGGCGCGTTCATCGTGGTGGACGAGAGCACCAACAACACGGTGGGCGCGGGGATGATCGTGTGAAGGGGGCGGGCGCGACGGGGAGGACGCCGCGATGACGTGGCGGCGCCCGTCGCGCACAGGGCTCGCGCGAAGCACACGCAGCCGCCCGATGGAGAAGAGACCAAAGCCAGCAGTTTCTGCGGTGTCACCCCCGACGCGCCGCCCCGTCCCCTGCCCCGACCCGATCGCTCCCGCGCATGCAACCAAATGGTTGCGCATCGAGCGCGCCTTGTGGCAGTACTCAGGCAACCAGGAGGTTGCCCATGTCGTCGAGCACCGATCGGATCGAGAAGCGCGCGTTCCTCCGCGCCCCGCTGGCGCGGGTGTGGCGGGCCGTGAGCGAGGCGGAGCGCTTCGGCGCGTGGTTCGGGGTCGCCTTCGACGGCCCCTTCGTGGAGGGCCGGGAGGTCACCGGGCGCATCACCCCGACGCGCGTCGACCCCGAGGTGGCGAAGCTCCAGGAGCCCCACGCGGGCAAGGCCTTCGTCTTCCTCGTCGAGCGCGTCGAGCCCATGCGGCGCATCGTGTTCCGCTGGCACCCCTTCGCGGTCGAGCCGGGCCGCGACTACTCCGGCGAGCCCACCACGGAGATCGTGTTCGCGCTCGCGGAGGCGCCCGGCGGCACCGAGCTCACGATCACCGAGTCGGGCTTCGACCGCATCCCGCTCGAGCGCCGCGCCGCGGCCTTCGCGGCCAACGACGGCGGCTGGTCGCACCAGATCCGCATGGTGGAGAAGTACCTCGCGGTGGCGCCGTGAAGCCGACCGCGCGCGGGCTCGCGAAGGCCGCCGCCGTCTTCGCAGCGCTCGGCGACCCCACGCGCCTCGCGGTGGTGGCCCGCCTCGCGAGCGAGGGCCCGCAGCCGATCGTGCGGCTCACCGAGCGCGCGGAGGTGTCGCGCCAGGCGGTGACCAAGCACCTCGACGTGCTCGAAGCCGCGGGGCTGGTTCGCAGCCGCCGCGACGGCCGCGAGCGCGTGTGGGAGGTGCAGCCCGCGCGGCTCGGCGAGGTGCAGCGCCTGCTGGCCGACATCTCCGCCCAGTGGGACGACGCCATCGCCCGCCTGCGCGCCGCAGTGGAAGACGACGCGTAGCGGTCACGCCCGCGTCGAGCGCTCCCACCTCCGCGCCCGTCGGTGCTACGCAGCGCGGGCCATGCGCGCGTCCGCCCTCCCCCGGCACTTCGCCGCCCTCTCGCTCCTCGCGCTGTCCGCGACGTCGCTCGCGCAACGGCCCCCCGCGTACGCCCCCGGCCGCGCGCCGCTCGCGCTCGGCGAGCACTACGGGTGCGCGCTCCGCGGCGCCGGCGAGGTGTGGTGCTGGGGCGCCAACCACGACGGCCGCCTCCACGACGGGACGCGCCTCTCCCGCGACGACGCCCGGCCGATGCGCGACGTGTCCGACGCCGTCGCCCTCGCCATCGCGCGCGACGTGACCTGCGTCCTCCGCGCCGACCGCACCGTGGCCTGCGCGCTCCACGACGACCGCGCCACCACGCTCACGCCCGTCGAGGGACTCGCCCGCGTCGACGCCCTCTTCGGCAACGAGCGCGGCACCTTCTGGGCGCTCTCGGGCGGCGCCGCGTGGTGCTTCGGCGCCCGCGCCACCGACGCCTGCCGCGCGCCCGACGACCGCTACACCCGCGCCACGCGCCTCGCTGGCGTGCAGGGCGTCCGCGCGGTCCGCTCGCTCTGGGAGACGGCCGGGAGCGACTGCCTCGTCCTCGCCAACGGGACGCTCCGCTGCCCGCAGTCGTCGCCCGACAACCGGACCTGGCGCGGGCTCACCAACGTCGCCGACGCCTTCAACGTCAGCGGCCTCTGCCGCCTCGACCGCGCGGGCGTCGCGCGCTGCACCAACTGGGAGGGGACGCGCGTGCTCGCGACGTTCCGTGGTTCGGTGGAGGTGGCGGACAACGGCTTCGACTCGCTGGCCTGCGCGCGCCTCCGCGACGGCGCCGTCCGGTGCGTGGGCGACACCGCGCACACCGAAGGCGGCAACGGGCCTTCGACGCCCATCCCCCCCGCCACCGCGCTCGCCCTCTGGGGAGGAACCGCCTGCACCCGCGCCGCCGACCAGAGCGTCCGCTGCTGGGGCGACGCGACGCACTTCGCGCTCCACGACGTGCTCGGCGTCGAGGGAGCGCGGGACGTGAGCGTGACGCAGTTCATGGGCTGCGCCAACACCGCCGGCGGGCCGCGCTGCTGGGGCAACGGGCGCCCCGCGGCCGACGTCCCCGCCGTCCCCGAGGGCGGCGCGGTGCGCGCGCTCGACAACCTCGCGGTGGTGCTCGACCGCGGTGGTGCGATGCGCCTCGGCGCACTGTTCGGGCGGCACGCGCGCGCACCCGTGGCCGTCACCTGGACGGGCTACAACCACGGCGACCTCTTCGCGCTCGACGGCCGTGGCGCCCTCTTCGCGGCGTCGCGCGCGGTCGACGGCGCCCCCTTCGCGCGCGTCTTCGACCTGGAGGGCGTGCGCGGCGCGGCGATGTTCGAGCACGGCGTGTGCGTCGTCACCCGCGAGGGCGACGTCCGCTGCGGCAACCCGGTCTTCCAGGGCGGCCTCGACGTGAACCTCCCGCGCATCGCCAATGTGACCGAAGCCCGCGCGGTGGTGGCCGACGACGAGTGGGGGTGCGCGCTCCACGGGGGCGGCGAGGTGTCGTGCTGGGGCGTCCCGTTCGCGGCGCCGTGGGTCCGCTCGGAGGCGAACCCCACCCGCGCGACGTCGACGGGCGTCCGCGACGCGACGGCGCTCGCGGGCGCGGGCTCGCACGTGTGCGCGCTGCACCGCGGCGGGCGGGTGTCGTGCTGGGGCCGGAGCGCGGTGGGCGCGCTGCTCACAGGCACGTCGGAGGAGCCCGCGCCGCGCGACGTGGGCGTCGAGGGTGTGACCGCGCTGGCCGCCGACCGCGACGCGACCTGCGTGGTGCAGCGGGGGCGCGTCCGCTGCGCGGGACGCGGCGCGCACGGGAGCCTCGGCGACGGGACGGGCACGTCGGCGCCGTGGGTTCAGCTCGCGGCGCCGTGAGAGGGCGCTTCGAGCAGGATCGGAGAAGCGCCCGCGCCCACGCGCGCCGTACACTCCGCCCGACCAGTCACAGGGAGCACAGGGATGTCGCACGCAGTGGATTTCGACGCGGTCTCCACCGCCGGCCTCGAGTCGTCGCCGGTCGCCGCGGCCCTCGCCGGCCTGCGGGCCAACGAGGCGCGCTACTTCAACAACAAGTACGGCCACGCCTTCACCGTCGAGCCCGCGTCGAGCGCGAAGGGGAAGAAGACCGTCGCGCGCGTCGCAAGCATCCTCGCGGAGGAGCGCGGGATCACCATCGCCTCGCCCCCCCTGGAGGCGACGTCGTTCGAGGTCGAGCGGGTCCGCTGGGACTACGTCTTCTACGAGAGCGGGCTGTCGGTGAACGTGCTCTACCCCCTCGACGCGCCGAAGAAGCGCGCCGTGGGCTTCAAGCTCGCCGAGGGCATGGAGGTGCCCGACGAGCTCTCGGCCTTCAAGTTCGCGCGGCAGAAGTCGAAGCTCGCCGGCACGATCCGCGGGTCGTTCTTCGTCATCAAGAAGGAGCACTGACCGACGCGGCGGCGCGGTACCCTCCGCGCACGATGCCCTTCGCCCACCACACCGCCACCGTCGACGCCCCCGCCGACCTCGTCTGGTCGCTCCTCCTCGAGAAGATCGAGCGCCCCGAGCGCTTCCTCGCCGGCGCCCGCGACGTCCACGTCACCCGCCGCCCCGGCGAGCGCGCGGTGGAGCGGACCATGCGCATCGGCCCTGCCGGCGCGCCCCGCGACGTGCGCGAGGTCATCTCCTACGACGAGCCCACCCGCACGGTGATCTTCAAGCTCCTCGGCGACGCGACCCACGTGGGCTTCGTCACCAACACCGTGTTCGAAGACGGCGACGTCGTCCGCCTCAACTTCACCATGAGCTGGACGCCCCGCGCCGGCGGCGACGACACCACCCCCGACCACGCGGCGATGATCCGCCGCGCCGTCGAGGCCACCCGCGACGTCTGCGAGGCCGCCCACCGCGACCGCCGCGCCGCGCCCTGACCCGCTCGACGCCCTCGCGTGTGCCGCGCGCGCCGGGGTAGCGTCCGCGCCATGAGAGCCGACGCGATCGAGCTCGGGGTCGCCTGTTTCCTCGCCCACCCTGGCGCGAGCGACGACGCCGTCGTCAACCACCTCCTCACGGCGGGCGTCGCCCCGTGGCTCGCCGAGCGCCTCGTCACGTGGCTCCCCGTCGCCTTCGGGCGCGCGCTCTACCCCCAGGTCCACTGGCCACCCGAGTACGTCACCTTGCCGCGCGGCGACCGCCACCGCCTCGACGACGACGCGGTCTACCGCGCCGCCGCGCTGCGGGCGAAGCGGATGTCGCGCGACGAGGCGTACGCGATCGCGGCCCGCAGCGGGGGCGTCCGCGCCGTCAACGCGCACCTCACGAAGTCGCCGCCCGCGGAGCACGAGGCCCTCCTCGCGCGCCTGGTGCTCAACCCCCCGGCGCTCGGCGCGCCGCTGCCGCCCGTCGAGCCCGGCGACGGCGGCGTGCCCGAGCCGCGCGTCGCGCTCTCCGCGCTCCTGGCGGCCCACGGCGTCGCGGCCAGCCCGACGCCCGACGGGGCGCTCCGGGTGGGCGAGCGGACCTTCGAGGCGCGGGTGTTCCCGTCGTGGACGCACGGCGAGGTGTCGGGGCAGGTGGACTTCGTGGCGAGCGGGCCCGGCATCGCGTCGGGGCGCGTGTGCGAGAGCCTCGCGACCTCGGGGGCGCGCTGGGCCGACGTCGTCGACGACGCGGTCGCACTCTTCGAAGAGGGCGTCGCACCCCCGCTGCTCGCGGCGCTGTGCGGCGCGGGCGGTGCCTCACGCGCGGCGCCCTTCACGCACCCGACGGCGGGCTCGTTCGCGCTCCACTGCGGCAACGTCCAGGCGCTCTACGGGCCCGCCGAGCCCGAGGCGATGGAGGAGCTCCTCGACCAGCTCTGCGCGCGGCTCCCCGGCGAGGCGATCACGCGCGAGGCGCACGCGCTCCGGGCGTTCGTGTTCGTGCACGAGGGGAGGTTGGAGGTGGCGGAGGTGCTGCTCGACAACGAGCCCTGGGCCGCGGGGGAGGCGCTCGCCCGCGCGAACCCGTGGCCGCCGCACGGCTTCACCTGGGCGCTGCGCGTGTTCGCGATGCTCTCGCCCGCGTAGCGGTCAGAACCGCCGCGCCGGCGCCCCCGTCACCCGCTGCCCCTCGGGCGCGTCACCCCGCGCGAGCGCCTGCGCGCCCTCGTACGCCACCACCAGCGCGCCCTCGCGCCGCAGCGCCAGCACCGCGCCCCGCCCGCCGCGCGCGCCGCAGACCACCCGCGCGAGCTCCCCCGCGCCCGCGGCCTCGTCGCGGCACGGCCCCGCGACGCGCGCGGCCTCGCTCGTGCTGTTGCCCGTCTGCGCGAACACCACCACCCGCCCGGTGCGCGAGCCGTCGGCGCGGCGCTCGTCGGTGAGTTCGAAGCGCGCGGTCACCCCGCACGGCCCCGCGAAGCGGTACCGCAGGCCCGTGGGCGGGCTCATGCTCGGCGCGGTGACGGTTCGCCCGTCGCACGCGCACCAGTCGCTCGCCGCGGGGAGCGAGGCGCCGCCCGAGCACACGAGACGCCCGGGGCCCTCGCAGCCCGCCTCGTACACCACCGCCTCGTGGCGCTGGCAGCGGGGCGCGGTCGGCGCGGTCTGGGCGGACGCGGCGGGCGTAAGGGAGAGGGCGGCGAGCGACACAACCAGGGAGAAGCGAGCTTGCATGGCGATGACCTCCGGCGCCCCGAGAAACCCGTGTGCCCCGCCGCCCCTTGGCTCGCTCCCCATCGTACCCTCCCTTTCGTGAACACCACCGCCCTCTGGACGTGGGGAGACGAGCGCCTCTGGTGCGACGAGACGCTCAACCAGCTCCTCGCCGTCTCGCCCGACCACGTCGCCGCCCAGGGCCACGCGAGCGTGATGGTGTGGTCGCGCGCGTCGGGCGAGGTCGTGAGCCGCGCCAGCGGGTTCGCCCCGTGGCGCCACGCCTCCCTCGACCACGACGGAGCGCTCCACCTCGCGGGCCCCGCCGGCGCGCGATGCCTCCGCCCCGGCGCCAACGCGCTCGCCGACGCGCCCGACGACGACCGCCCCGTCCCCCGCTGGGAGCCGAACCGCGACGGCGGCACGGGCGTTCTCCGCTGGCCCGACGGCGCGTCGCTCGACGTCGCGCACCCCGGCCAGCTCATCAAGCGCGTGTCGTTCGCGCGCGACGGGCACCGCGCGGCGGTGGTGTCGGTGTTCTTCACCGCCGTCTACGAGGCAGGGCGCGCGGGGCCGTTGCGGGTGTTCGAAGGCTGCGGCGAGGCGGCGCTCTCGGCCGACGGGCGCGAGCTCGCGCTCTGCGACTGGCGCGGGTCACGGATCTTCTTCGGCGACGTCGACACCGGTGTCCTACGCGGCCGCGACAAGCTCGTCGGCGCGATCCATCGGGTCGGCGTGTCGCCGGACGGTGCGCGCCTCGCCCTCGCCACCAACGGCGAGCTCCGCGTGCTCGACGTCGCCACCCGCGCACCGTGCTTCTCCGTCGCGGCCGTGGTCGATCGCTTCGCGTGGTCGCGCGACGGGCGCCGCATGGTCAGCTTCGAAGACGGCGCGCTCGTCCGACGCGACGCCGCCACCGGCGAGGAACGCTTGCGCCACACGCTCTTCCCCGACGTCCGGCGGGTGTCGGCTGCCTCCTTCCTCGCGGACGCCGACGCGCGGCGGGTGGCGCTCACCGCGGTCCGCTACCCGGGCGGGCTGATGTTCGTCCCGCCGGAGGAGGCGCTGGTGCTCGACGCGGACGACGGCGCCACCGTCGCGACCGTGCCCCTCGCCGACGCCACCGCGACCTCCGCGCTCGACGTCGAGCCCTGGGACGCGAGCGTCCTCGCCCTCTCGGACGACGGCGCGCGCCTCGCCCTCGGCGGCGCGGAGGTGCGCGTCTACGACCTCGCGTCGAGCGCCCGCGAGCCCGTCGCGCGTATCCCGAGGGAGCGCTGGACGGGCTTCCGCGCCGAGGGCCTCGCGCTCGGGGAAGACGGCGACGCGCTCGAGGTCCGCCGCATCGAGGGGGGCGCCGTGACCGCGCGGCGGCGCTTCGAAGGAGCCTGCGGCGCCACCATCACGCCGGACGGTCGCCGGGCCGCCGTCGCGCAGCACGACGGGGTGACCGTGCTCGACGACGCGCTCCGGGTGCGGGCGAAGGTGCCCGCGCGCCGCCCGCCGACGGCGCTCGCGCTCACGCCCGACGGCGCCACGCTGATCGTCGCGGAGAACACGCCCTCGCTCGCCGCGTGGCGCGTCGGGTGAGCGGTCTCATACCCCTGCACCACGGCGGCGGTGAATTCTCTTCGGGCGGGGCGAGCCCCGCCCCTACCTCGCCAGCTCCCCCCGACGCGAGCGGGGCCACAGCCGTAGGGGCGGGGCTCGCCCCGCCTGAACGGCAATTCGCGAACGGCCCGAGGCCACATCAGGCTCACCCCTCCATCGTGAGGACGATCTTCCCGCGCGTGTGCATCCGCTCGCTCGCCGCGTGCGCTTCGGCCGCGCGGGCCAGCGGGAAGGTCGTCTCGACCGCGGTCGTGAGCCGCCCCTCATCGAACCACCGCGCGAGGTCCGCGAGCTGCGCGCTGTTGGGCTCGACGAAGACGTAGTGGTAGCGGTCGCCGACGTCCTCCCAGCCCGGCGCCGCGCGCGTGGTGATGCTCACCGCGTGGCCGCCCTCGCGCAACGCCGGGCGGGCCGCCCGCAGTGTGTCGCCTCCCGCGCAGTCGAACACCACGTCGAAGGCCCCCGCGGGCACGCCCGGGATGCCTTCGGGCGTCGCACCGGCGTAGTCGTACACGGCCGACGCGCCCAGCGACGCGACGAAGGCGTGGTTCTTCGCGCTGGCGACGCCGGCCACGTCGGCGCCGAGGATGCGCGCGAGCTGGACGGCCGCCGAGCCCGTTCCCCCCGAGGCGCCGAGGACGAGCGCGCGCTGCCCCGCGGCGAGCCCCGCGGCCTTCAGCGACTGGAGCGACGTGAGCGCCACCAGCGGAAGCGACGCGGCCTCTTCGAACGACGCCTTCGCCGGCATCGCCGCGAGGTAGCACTCGGGCACCGCCTGCTGCTCGGCGTAGGTGCCGCGGTCGACGCTCGGCCGCCGCACGTAGCCGAACACGCGGGCCCCCACCTCGAAGCGGCGCGCCCCGTGGCCGCGGGCCACCACCTCGCCGGCCATGTCCCAGCCCGGCACGAAGGGCGTCGCGTGGGGGAAACCCTTCGCGAGGTAGCCGCGGACGATCTTCCAGTCGACCGGGTTCACCCCCGCCGCGCGGATGCGGACGACGTACTCCCCCTCGCCCGCCGTCGGGTCGGGCACGTCCTCGTACACCAGCGCGTCGTTGCCGCCGAACGCATGAACTCGAATGGCCTTCATCGCGATCCTCCAGGGGCCGCGACGCTACCACCGCCCCGCCGCGCGGCGTCGGGTATCCTCCCCGCCCTTCGGCCGCCCCGAGGCCCTCCCCCGATGCCGCTCGCACCCGCCACGCCACCGCCGCGCCGCGCCCTCCGCGCGCGCGCCCCCTCACCCCCGGGCGGATGGAAGAACGACCGCGCCCCCGGCCGTCGTCTCCACGGCCTCGACCTCACCGCGCTCGACGAAGACCCGCTCGCGCGCGCCGCGGGCGGCGCGGCGATCGTCGCGCTCGGCGCCGACCCGGGCGACTACGACCCCGCGCGCGAGCCGCTGGTGCTCGTGCACGGCCTCCTCGGCGCGCCGCGGGACTTCCAGCGCGTCGTCGACCGCCTCGCGCCCTCGGGGTTCCAGCTCCACGCGGCCTGCTACGACGACGTCGACCAGCGCACCTCCGCCAACGGCGACGCGCTCGCGAAGGCGCTGAAGACCCTCTTCGCGCACCTCGTCACGCCGCGGCCGCTCACCCTCGTCGCCCACAGCATGGGCGGCCTCGTCGCACGCCGCGCGCTCAACCGACTCGCGCTCGACCCGGGCCGTCCCCTGGAGCGCTTCGCGGGCGTCCACCTGCTCGCGATCGACTCGCCCTGGCAGGGCTACGAGGGCCCCGGCGACCGCGGGCTCGACGCGATCAAGATGGCCTTCGCGCGCCCGTTCCTCCCCGACGGCGTGGAGGACATGCGGGCGGCGTCGGAGATGTTCCAGGGCGACCCCGACGCGGGCGACCCGGCCGCGCGCGCGGGGCTCTACCGGGTGACGCTACCGGCGTCGGTTCGGGTCGAGATCGTGTTCGCGGAGAAGGGCATCTTGACGCGCCCGGAGGCCGCACCCGCGCTCGCCGCGCTCCCGTCGATGCTGGTGGCCGCGGTGCGCGACGACCGCCCGCCGCGCGGGGATGTGCGCGCGGTGAACCTCTGGCTCGCAGTGGTGGCCTCGACGGCCTTCCCCGCGCTGCAGACGGCCGCGGAGAGGCTCGCGCTCGCGGGGAAGCTCGACGCGACGTCCGCGCGGCGGCTGCTCGACGCGGCGCTGCCGAGGTACCCCGGCGACCACGGCGGCGTGCTGCGCGACCAGCCCGCGCCCTCGCTGCTCGACGCCCTCGCCGCGCGCGCCGGGGTGTAGCCCGTCAGCAGGAGCAGTCGTGGTTGGGGACGCTGTAGAGCACCTGCGGCCGGTACGCCGTCCCCTGCCGCCGGAAGAGCCCGTCGGCGGTGACGAACTCCGGCCGCCCGTCGCCGTCGAGGTCGACCGCGCCCGCGTCGTCGACGTACGAAGGCTCCGCGCCGTCGCTCTGGAGCACGAGCGTCTGCGCGCCCGTCACCTCGAAAACCGCCGTCATCGACGCGCTGAAGTCGGCGCACCCGCCCGCCATCGTCGACGCCGACACCACGGCGAAGCGCCGGCCGTTGTTCGGCGCGGTCCACAGCGTCACGTCGGGCGCGGCGCCGGCGTGCATGTCCCACGAGCGCCCGCGCACCGCGTTGCCGTCCTGCCGGTATGCCGCCTCCGCCGCGCGCCACGCCGGCAGCGTCCGGAAGCGCTGGCGCACCACCGCGGCCAGCGGCGCCGGCGCGGGCGCACCGCGGAACGCCGCCACCGCCGGCAGCGACGCCAGCCGCCCCCAGAGCGCGCGCCCGCCGCACTCGCCGTCGACGCGGGCCACCAGCACCTGCGCGCCCATGTCGAAGGCCTCCGCCGCGACCTCCGCGGGCGTGTAGGGCGCGTGGCGCTCGCCGTCGACGTCCTCGCCCGCCCAGCGCTGCGACACGCCGAAATGGACGTCGACCCGCGACAGCACCGAGAGCGGCCCGAGCGTCGCCTCGCAGCTCGTCCCGTCGACCGCATAGAAGCGGTAGCCCTGCCCCGCCGCCCCGCGGAGCGCCTCGGGGAGCGCCGACGTCCGGACGCCCCTGCGCGACACCACCACCTCGCCCGGCGAGAGAAGCTCCGCGGCCCCCTCGGCCCACGCCCCCTCCGCCTCCCCGAGGATCGCGTAGTGGACGCCGCCCTGCTCGATGACGGGCGCGTAGGCGTCGGCCCCGGGCGTCGGCACGGTCGCGGCGCCGGGCGCAGAGACCGTCGAGTCGAGCATCTCCTCGCGCGCGATCTGGAGGTTCGTCCCGCTCCGAACGATCACGATCTCCTTGCGGCCCACGTCGTGGAACGCCCCCTGGGTGAACTCCTGCGTCATCCGAACGGTCGCCACGCCCGCGGCCGTGTCGACCGCGACGTCGCGCGCCGCCACCTGCATCGCCGCGCGGAACATCCCCTGCCGGTCGGCCACCCAGCCCGCCCGGTCGAAGCGCCGGACGCGCGGCCCCGAGCGCCGGACGCCCGTGAAGCGGGGCGCGTACAGCCGCTCGTAGGCCGCGAAGTCGCCCTCGTTCTGCGCGCGCAGCCACGACTCGACGAGCGAGCGAACGTCGGCCTCCGCCACCGCCGTGACGGCCGGACGCGCGGGCTCCGCGGGCGTCGCCGGGGGCGCGGACGCGTCGGCCGCCGCGGACTCGCCGGCCGAGGGCGCGGGAGACGGCGACGGCGTCGGCGGCGCAGCGGCGTGCGTACACCCGAGCGCGAGGACGAAGGACACGACGGCGGCACGGCGGATCATCGGAGACTCCTACGGGGGTGTTGGGGGCCGCGAATCTACCCGAAGCGCCCTCCGTCGCGAGCGCCAACCACCGTGCCGCCACGTCACGGGGGATGAGGGCGGATTTCTCACAGGAGGGCACGAACGCCACCGCGGCGCGGCCATACGATTGCGACACGGATCATCGCCGGCCGCGGCAATAGGATTGCATCGAGGGAGCGCCGTCCCGGTCGCCTCACCCACGCGGAGGAGTTCACGCCCATGCTGGCTCGCGTCTTGTTCACGGGTTGCCTGTCCCTCGCCCTCAGCGGCTGCCCCTTCGAGGAGGACGGGACCTTCCCCCTCGACCTCCCGGGCGCGGGTTCGGTGCCCCCGCCCCGCTTCACCGCGCGGACGGCGGCGCGCACGCCCCCTCCCCTCTCCGGCGGCACGCTGCTGGTTCTCCCCGACGACCGCACCGCGGTGGCCTCCGACCCCGACCACGACGTCGTGTGGATCGCCGACACCGTGGGCGGCACCGCGGGCCGCGCGGTCGCGCTCCGCGCGGGTGACGAGCCCGGCCGCCTGGCCACCGACGGCGCCGGCCACGTCTTCGTCGCCCTGCGCCGCGGCGGCGCGATCGCCACCATCGACCCGGTGCGCGGCGAGGTCACCGCCCGGCGCGCCGTCTGCCCCGCCCCGCGCGGGCTCACCTGGGACGACGCCGCTGGCCGGCTCCTCGTCGCGTGCGAAGACGGCGCGCTGGTGAGCCTCGGCGCCGAGGGCGGGGAGGTCTCGCGGCGCCAGCTCGTCGCCGACCTGCGCGACGTCGCCGTGGTCAACGGGCAGGTGTACGTCACCACCTTCCGCGAGGCGCGGCGCTTCCGCGTCGACGCGGCGGACATGGCGAGCGTCGACGAGCGCCTCCCGTCGAGCGCGCTCCGCTCGGCCGCGTGGCGCACCTTCGGCAGCAACGGCGCGCTCGTCACGCTCTCGCAGCGGGTGGAGGCCGTCACCCTCGGCACCTCCACCACCGCCACCCCGCAGAACAACGGCGGCTACGGCGCGATCGGCGGCCCGACGCCCCCGGCCGTGGAGCCCACCGTCGCGATCACCACGATGGAGGGGGGCGAACCCCGCGAGGTGGAGTTCATGATGGGCGGCCTCGCGGTGGACGTCGCCGTCCGCAACGCCGACGACCGCCTCCGCGTCGCGCTGGTGTCGCCGGGCTGGGCCTACGGGCAGGGCGTCCCCCAGGTGCAGGAGTGGGAGGTCACGGGCCCCGGCCGCACCATCGTCACGCGCGAGAACGCCGGCCGCGCGGTGAACGTCCCCGGCCAGGCCGTCGCCGCGGCCTACACCCGCTCGGGCTGGCTCGTCGTGCAGACGCGGGCGCCGGGCGCCATCGTCGTCGGCGGCCGCGCGATCACGCTCTACCAGGACGCGGTGGGCGACACCGGCCACGACGTCTTCCACGCCACCACGCCCTCCGGCCTCGCCTGCGCGAGCTGCCACCCCGAGGGCGGCGACGACGGGCGCGTCTGGAGCTTCGAAGGAATCGGCCGCCGCCGCACGCCCTCCCTCCGCGGCGGCATCCTCGGCACCGCGCCCTTCCACTGGGATGGCGACATGCGCGACATGGGGCACCTCACCACCGCCGTCTTCAGCGCGCGCATGGGCGCCGGGCCCATCGCCACGACCCACGCGACGGCCCTCGGCCGCTGGGTCCAGACGGTCCCCACGATCCCGCGCCCCGCCTCCCCCGCCGACGCGGTGGCGCGCGGCGAGGCGCTCTTCCGCTCGGCCGCGGTGGGCTGCGCGTCGTGCCACAGCGGCGCGATGTTCACCAACAACGCCACGGTGGACGTCGGGACGGGCGGCGCCTTCCAGGTTCCCCCGCTGGTCGGCCTCGCCGCGCGTGGGCCCTACATGCACTCGGGCTGCGCCACGACGCTCGAGGCCCGCTTCACCAGCGAGTCGTGCGGCGGCGGCGACGCCCACGGCCGCACCTCGCAGCTCACCGCCGCACAGCGAACCGACCTCGTCGCCTACCTCACGTCGCTGTAGCCCGCGTCGCCCGCCGCGGTCAGCACCGCCACCACCGTCACCGCCTCGCCGTACGCCGTCGGCACCATCATCTCCCACACGCGGTACCCCGCGGCCTCCACCCGTACCCGGTGGCGCCCGCCCGCGGCCACGTGGTCCACGCCGCCGGCCGCGTACCAGCGCGGGGGCTCGCGGTCGATCCACACGCGCGCGGCGCGGGCCGCCACCGCGGGCTCGACCCGCACGCGCAGGGTGGTGAGCATCGTGCGGAGCGACTCGGCGCGCGCGGCGGCGTCGCGTCGGTCGGCCTCGTAGGTGGCGAGGGCGGCGTAGCGGTTCCACGCGGCGGCGGCGTCGCGCCAGTGCTGGCGGGCCTCGAGGCACTCGGCGAGGCCGCGGAGCGCAGGCGGAGGCGCCCCCATCGCGACGGCCTCGCGGTAGAGCCGGACGGCCTCCTCCACGTCGCCCGCCTGCCGCGCCATCGCCGCCTGGCGGGCCCGCACGGTCGCCTCCATGCGCGACGGGAGCCCCGGCTGCGCGCCGGCGGGCAGGGCGACGAGGGAGAGGGAAAGGAGCAGCGTCACGCGCATCGTGGGCGATGTATACAACGGCCCGTGACGACGCTCCCGCCCACCCGACGCCTCGACCACGAAGACCCCCAGCGCCTCGACTTCGACGCCACCGTGCTCGACGCGGGGCCCCACGACGGTCGGCCGGCGGTGGTGCTCGACGCCTCGGCCTTCTACCCCGAGTCGGGCGGCCAGCTCGCCGACCTCGGGGCCCTCGCCGGCCTCGCCGTGGCCGACGTCCAGGTCGACGACGCCGGGGTCGTCCGCCACTACCTCGTCGAGGGCGCCGCGCTCCCCGCGGTGGGTTCGTCGGTGCGCGGCAGCGTCGATCGCGCGCGGCGGCGCTTCCACCGGGCGCTCCACACTGGGCAGCACATGCTGTCGCGGGCGCTGCTCGACGAGGCCGGCGGCGAGACGGTGTCGTCGCGGCTGGGGTCGTCGGCGTGCACCATCGACCTGCACCTCGCCGCGGTGGACGAGGCCGCCGTCGCCCGCGCCGAGGCCCTCGTCAACGCCGTGGTCGACGACGACCTCGCGGTGCGCGTGTTCTTCCCGACGCCCGAGGAGCTCGCGGCCCTCCCGCTCCGCCGCGCCCCGAAGGTGACCGAGAACATCCGCGTGGTCGACGTCGGCGGCTTCGACGTGTCGCCCTGCGGCGGCACCCACTGCGAGCGGACCGCGCAGGTGGCGGGCGTCACCGTGACCAACCTCGAGCGCTACAAGGGCAAGGTGCGCGTCACCTTCCTCGCGGGCCGCCTCGCGTGGACGGAGCTCGCGGCCCACTCGCGCGCGCTGGTGTCGCTGTCGCGCTCGTTCAGCGTGCGGCCGCTGGAGACGGGCGGCGCGGTCGAGCGGCTGCGCGGCGAGCTCACGGCGTCGCGCGAGGCCCACGGCGCCACGCGCGCGCGCTGGGCCGAGCTGCACGGCGGCGCGCTGGCGACCGAGGCGCTCGCGCGCGGCGAGTCGCGCGTGGCGGCGGCGATGGAGGCGGTGCCGCTGGAGACGCTGCGGGTGCTGGCGAGCGCGGTGACGGCGCGGGGCCTGGTGGCGCTGCTCGCGTCGCGCGTCGACGACGGGCTGGTGGTGACGGTGGCGCGGCCGGAGGGCTCGGGCTTCGACTGCGGCGCGTGGCTCAAGCGCGCCGCCGCAGCCCACGGCGGGCGCGGCGGCGGCAAGCCCGACCGCGCCGAGGGGCGCTTCCCCGCGGCGACGAACTGGGCGACGGTGGCCGCGGGGGAGTAGCCCGCCGCCCGCTGCCCCACAACCCCGCTGCCCCGCTGCCCCGCTGCCTCGCTGCCCCGCTGCCCCGCTGGAGGCACCCTACGCTCTCCAGCACGCACTTCGGGTAACCCGCCGGGAGGCTCTGCGACCGGCGGGGCTCGTTGCCCGCTGCCCGTCGCTCAGGATCGGCGTGGGCCGCGCCACGGCGGACGACGGACGGGCGCGGGGATGAGAGAGGGGGTGCGTCGGCGAGGCGGCGCCCAACGAGCCCCGCCGGTCGCAGAGCCTCCCGACGGGTTACCACCGCAGCGCGCTGGAGGGCGTAGGGTGCACCCCGCGAGCGGCGGGCGACGGAGCGGCCGCGCGCCGGTCAGAACAGGTTCATCTGGCCGACGCCGACGAGCGCGCCGAGTTGCTTCTCGTCGAGGATCTCGATGGCCTTGCCCGACGCCTGGAGCTTGCGCGCGGCGGTGAGCTTGTCGCCCGCCTTGCCCTTCTGCCCGACGGCGAGGTGCGTGACCCCGTCGTCGACCGCGTCGGACACCGTCGCGCCGAGCGCCTCGACCCGCTTCGTCACCTCGGCGAGCGTCATCGCCACGAAGGTGCCCGTGAACGCGAAGCGCTTGCCCGCCAGGGGCTTCTTCGCGGCCGCCGCCGGCGGGGGCTCCGACTTCGTCTTCGTCGCGTGCGCCTTGGGCGCCTCGACCTTCGCGGGCTCCTCGGCCTTCGCGGGCTCCTCCGCCTTCGCCTGTGCCTTGGGCGCCTCGGCCTTCGCAGGCTCCTCCACCTTCGCAGGCTCCGCGGCGGGCGGCGCCGGCGTCGCCGCGGGCGCGGCCTTCTTCACCTGCTCGATCATCGCGAGGAAGTCGGTCTCCGAGATCACCTTCACCGGCGCGCCCGCCGCGATGAGCTTGTCGGCGGCCTTCTCCTTGGTCGACTTCTCGCCGGGCTTCTTCAGGTCGCCCACCACGAGGTACGTCAGCGTCTTGTTGACGCCGTCGAGCGCCGTGCCCCCGAGGCTCACCACCAGCTCCTCGGCCGGCTTGCGCTCGAGCGTCTGCATCTTGCCCGTGAACACGAACGACTGGCCCGCCAGCGCCGTCCCCTTCGCGCCCGCCGCTCCGCCGCCCGCACCGCCCGCCGCGGCCGTCGCCGCGGGCGCGGTGATCGTGACGTGCTTGAGCAGCTCGTCGATCAGCGCGCGGTTGTCCGCGAGGCCCTGCACCACCGTCCGCGCGATCGTGTCGCCGATGCCGTGCACCTGCGAGAACTCCGCCTCCGTCACCGCCAGCACGCCGTCGAGCGTCTTGTACTTCTCGGTGAGGATCTTCGAGACGTTCTTCCCCAGCTCGGGGAGGCCGAGGGCGCGGAGGAAGGTGGGGAGGTCGAGCGTGCGCTTCTTGTCGACCTCCTTCACCAGCTTCTCCGCCAGCTTCTTGCCCGAGCGGTCGAGCGTCTCGAGCTGCGCCGCGGTCAGGGTGTAGAAGTCCGGCGGCGAGCGCAGGAAGCCCTTCGCGTACGCCTGCTCGAGGATGTTGTCGCCGAAGCCGAGCATGTCGACCGCGCTCGCGTAGTGGGCCAGCATCCCGATCGCGACGGCCTTGCACGTACGCAGCCCCGTGCAGAAGAGGAAGTCCTTCTCCCAGCGCACCGCCGACCCGCACGACGGGCACGCGGTCGGGATCTCCACCGGCGCGTCGCCGGGCTTCGACACCGACTCCACGTTGGGGATCACGCCCCCGCGGCGCATCATCACCACCTCGGCGCCGATCGAGAGCCCGAGCTTCTTGATGAAGCCCGGGTGGTGCAGCGAGGCCCGCGTCACCGAGACGCCCGAGAGCGACACCGGGTCGACGATCGCCACCGGGGTGATCACCCCCATGCGCGCCACCGACCACTCCACCGCCCGCAGCGTCGAGACCCCCGAGTCGCCCTGGAACTTGTACGCCAGCGCGTACCGCGGGTGGTGCGCGGTGGCGCCGAGGCGCTCCTGCTCCTCGATGGAGTCCGTCTTGAAGACCACGCCGTCGATCTCGTAGTCGAGCGTCGGGCGGCGCGTGGCCATGCGCTGGTACGCGGCGGCCATGTGATCCTTCGGGACGAGCTCCCAGTCGATGGGGGAGAAGCCCATGTCGACGAGGCCCTTCAGCTCGGCGCCGTGCGTGGCGTGGTCGGTGCCGAGGAGGTCGTAGGCGGCGAAGGAGAGGTTGTACGCCGCGCTCTTCTTCGGGTCCTTCTGCTTGATGGCGCCCGCCGCGAGGTTGCGCGGGTTGGCCATCCCCTCGGCCTTGAACTTCGCGAACACCGAGAGCTTCTGGAAGATCTCGCCGCGCACCTCGACCGCGACGTCCGTCTCGATCTTCTTCGGGATGTCCGCGATCTCCCGCGCGTTGGCGGTGATGTCGTCGCCCGTGACCCCGTCGCCGCGCGTCGCCGCGAGGATGAGCTCGCCGCGCTTGTTGTAGTGGAGCGCGCAGGCGATCCCGTCGAACTTGGGCATCATCACCACGGGCCCGAGGAAGCTCGTCCCCCACGACGCCAGGTCCTCGTCGGAGTAGCACTTGTCGAGCGAGAGCATCGCGTGCTTGTGCTTCACCGCCGAGCCCGGGGCCGACGGCGCCGACGGGCCCATGTGGTCGAGGATCGCGTGCTTCGGCGCCTTCGCCTTGAGCGCGTTGACCAGCCGGTCGAAGTCGTAGTCGCTGATCTCGGGGTCGGCGAGGTCCCAGTACCGGTGGTTGTGGTGCTTCACCAGCGCGGCGAGCGCGTCGACGTCGAGGGTGTCGAGGTCAGGCAGGGTCTTCATCGGTGGCTCTGGGGGATGGGGTGCGATTTCAGAGGGTCGTCGG
Source organism: Polyangiales bacterium (assembly GCA_046351555.1). Taxonomy (GTDB): domain Bacteria; phylum Myxococcota_A; class Polyangia; order Polyangiales; genus CAISKJ01. Next base: position 15,785 of record JAXLYI010000052.1, on the reverse strand, counting down.
GTCAGGCCTTGCGGCCCGCGGGCACGTAGGGCCCCGTCGGGAGGCGGAACGATCGCAGGGCCGCCGGGATGTTGTCCACCTCGGTGTCCTCGCCCTCGGTTTCGTCCTCGGGGCGGGGGGCGAAGCGGTCGCGGCCGAAGAGGTCGGTCGACGGGTCGAGCGCGCCCGCGGCGCCGGTCTCCGCCACGCCCGCCAGCGCGTCGGCGAGGGCGGCGAGCGCCGGGGCCTTCTCGACGCCCGAGGCCCACGCGGCGTCGATGCCCGAGGCCCCCGCCATCGCGCCGGCGACCGCGCCCGTGATGCACGCGATCATGTCGCTCGACCCCGAGCTGTTGGCCGCGCGGAGCACCGCCGCGCGGAATGAACCGCCCGACCTCGCCACGCACCAGAGCGCGCATGCGAGGGCCTCCTCCCCGACGCGCGCGTCCCCGAAGAGCTCGCACGGGTCGTCGGCCTCGCGGGAGAACGCCGCCTCCGCCTTCGCCAGCGCGTCGAGCGTCTCGCGGCAGCCCACGTGGTCGGCGACGGCGGGCGAGCACCCCGCGTCGACGAGGAGCGCGGGCGTGAGCGACTCCACCGCCTCGCGGCAGTGCGCGACGAGCCCGTGGACCCCGTTGCCTTCGGCCGCCCAGCGCACCGCGGCGGCGGCCGCGACGGCGGAGGAGACGGCGGTGGGGTGCGCGTGGGTGATGGCCGACTGGGCGGCGGCGAGGCGCACCATCGCGGCGGGGTCGCGGAGGAGCGCGAGGCCGACGGGCGCAGCGCGGGTGGCCCCCGAGGCGCCCTTGGAGCCCTTGACCCCGGCGTCGCGCCAAGCGACCCCGCGGGCGAGGTTGCGGCAGGCGGCGATGCACGTGGCGCTCGGGGCCCGGTTGTTGAGCGGCGAGCGCGCCCACGCGACGAGCTCCTCGCCGAGCGCCGAGAGCACCGCGTCGCGGTCCAAAGGCCCCGTCCGCACGATGGCGCGCGCCACCGCCACCGCCATCTGGGTATCATCGGTGAACGTGCCCGCCGGGTGCTTCCCCGCGGGCTCGAAGGTGGCGATGCCGCCGGGGCCCCAGCGCTCGCGGACGGCGGCCACCGAGGACACGAACGTCGCCGGGTGCCCCAAAGCGTCCCCGACGGCGAGGCCGAGCATCGAACCACGGAACCGATCGAGCAGGGTCACGGAGCGGGAGTATGCGTAGGACGCGGTTCACGACACAAGCGAGACGCGCGGCGGCGGTGGCCCTCGGGTGCGCGGCCCTCGCGGCCCTCTCCTCCCGCGCGGCGCGGGCCGACGACTGGCTCACGGCGCGCCACGACGGACGGCGGACGGGGCGCTCGACGGGCGCCACACGTCTGACGGCGCCGGCCATCCGCTGGCGGCACTACCTGGGCGGCTCGGTGCGGGCGAGCAACCTCGTCACGACGGACGTCGACCGCGACGGGGTCACCGACGTCGTCTACGTGGCCGCGGGCAAGGTGATCTGCAAGCACGCCGACGACGCGCTGGTGTGGGAGTCGCCGCTCGTCGACGTCCGCCAGCTCGCGGGCGTGGCCGACCTCGACGGCGACATGCGCCCCGAGGTGGTGGCGGTGGGCACGCGCGGCTTCGTCGGCGTGTTCGCGGGCGACGACGGGCGGCTGCTCTGGGAGGTGCCGGTGGCGGCGCGCGGGCTCAGCGGGACGGCGCGCGTCTTCGACGTCGACGGCGACGGCCTCCCCGACGTGTACGTCGGCCAGTGCGTCAACAACCCGATCTCCGCGGCCGCGTACTCCTTCCGCGGCAACCGCACGACGCCGCGCGAGCTCTGGCGCGTGGCGACGCTGCCCGACAACGGCTGCGGCACCGACGCGGACGTCGCCGGCGACCTCGACGGCAACGGCTCGCCCGAGGTGGTGATCGCGCAGGGCTACGACCGGATGTACGTGGTCGACGGCGCGACGGGCATCGTCCGCTCCGAGCTCATGGCGCCCGCGTCGGGGCCCTTCCGCAGCTACACGACGCTGATGCTCCGGCAGCTCGACGCCGACCCCGCGCTCGAGCTCCTGGCCTTCACCAACGGCTACAGCGAGGGACCGCCCGCGGTGGGCTCGCGGCGCATCATCCGCTACGACCACGACCCCGCGGGCCCGGGCCGCCTGCGCGCCACCTGGGTGGTCGACCTCTCCAACGTCGCGGGCACCGACCTCCGCTTCGACCCGACGGGCGTCCGCGACCTCGACGGCGACGGCGCTGCGGAGGTCCTCACCGGCGAGTACGACCTCGCCTCGCGCGCCACCACGCTGGTCGTGCGGAGCGCCGCGGACGGCCGCGTCCTCACGCGCGTCGCCAACGCGGAGCTCGAGGGCGTGGTCGACGGCCCCGGCGCGCGCCCGTGGGTCCTCACCGTCGACGAGGACCGCGCCCTCTCCGCCCGCACGCTCACCGGGACGACCCTCGCGCCCGCGTGGACGCTCCCGGGCTACCGCACGCTCCGCCACGTCGACCCCGGGCTCCTCGCGCGCGAACGGGCCGCGGCGGGCCCGCTCCAGGTCCAGCTCGACGACGACCTCGCGCCCGAGCTAGTGCTCGCCCGCTTCGACCCCAACGTGCCCCTGGAGAGCCGCGTCGTCACCGAAGTGGCGGGCTTCGACACCGGCGGCGCGCAGCCCCGGATGCTCGGCTCGTACATGGCCCCGACCGGCGTCACCGTGATCGCTGCTTCGAAGGGCGCCGAGCTCTCGCGCCCCTGGGAGCAGACCGTGCTCGTGACGAGCGACGGCTACCTCCTCGCGCTCGACCGCGCGCTCGCGCCGACCAACCGCGTGGTGTCGGCGGAGTTCACCATCCCCGGGATGCGCGTCGGGGGCTTCTACGCCACGGGCCTCGGCCCGACGCCCGTCGCGGGCTCGTTCTCCGCCGCGATGCAAGACCGCGGGATCGTCGTCCGCGACAGCCGCCCCGCCCTCCTCCGCCTCGACGTCGCGGGCGCCTCGCTCGCCACGCCGCCGCGCGTCCGCTGGGAGCGGCCCAACCTCTCGCAGCCCATCATGCTCGACGTCGACGGCGACCAGGTGCGCGAGGTGGTGGTGGTGGACGTTCGTGACGTCGTCGCCCTCGACGCCGCGACGGGGATGCGCGAGCGCTGGCGTTCGCGCGAGGCCGCGGGTCCGCGCGGGTCGCAGGCGCTCTACGACCTCACGCCCCTTCGACGCGCCGACGGCACCTCGGACGTCTTCGTCGCCCGCCTCGACCCGGGGCTCGTCTACCGCCCCACCGCCCTCCGCGGCACGGACGGCTCCGTCCGCTGGAACACCCTCACCCGCACGGCCCGCTCGGGCGCGGGGTCGTTCTCGCTCGGCGACCTCACCGGCGACGGGACCGACGACGTCTTCGGCGGCGTCGGCGCGATGCTCGTCGTCAACGGCACCGACGGCACGGTCGCGGTCGAGCAGGGCGGCGCCCCCTACGCCCAGGGCATCATCGCGCCCTTCTCGGGAACCGAGAACGAGGTGTGGGTCGGCGGGGCCTTCAGCGCCGACCGCCTCGTCACCCGCGGCCTCTCCGTCCGCGGCGAGCTCGCCAACAACACCTTCTCCGCGCCCCACGGCGCCCTCACCCGCTGCGCCGACGCGCCCGCCGTGGTGCTCACGCCCTTCCTCACCGCCGACCTCGTCACCGTGCGCCCGCAGTCGCTCCCCGCGTCGGGCCCGCCGGGCGCCGCCGTGCTCGCGAGCGCCACCTTCGCGGGCGGCCGCCGCTTCGAACGCGCCGCGGACGTCCCCGCGGGCGTGCGGGCCGGGACGTTCACGGGACTCGCCGCGGTGGCCGACCTCGACGGCCGCGGCACCGAAGGCGTCCTCGCCGCGAGCACCGACGGGTGGCTCTACGCGCTCGACGCGTGCTCCCTCGCGCTCCGCTGGGCGCACGACTTCCACTACCCCGTCGGCGACCCCGTCGTCGCCGACACCGACGGCGACGGGACCGACGACGTCGCGGTGTCCGTGGGCGACGGCTTCCTCTACGGCCTCGCGGCCCGCACGCTGGAGGCCCCCGCAACGGTGCTCGACCTCTCGCCCCCCGGCGAGGCCGACGTCGACGAGGTGGAGACCTTCGACGCGCTCAGCGCCTCGTGGTCGCCGGTGGCGGGCGCGACGTCCTACCTCGTCCGCCCGCTCACCGCGGCGGGCACCGCGCTGCGCTTCCCCGAGTCGGTCGCGGTGAGCGGGACGCGCGTCGAGCTCCAGGAGCTTCTCCTCCGTGTGGGCGGCCGCTACCGCATCGGGGTGACCGCCATCCGCGCCGACGGGTCGAGCGTCGAGGCCCTCTCCGACGGCGTCACGGTGGTCGACCGCGCGCCGCCCACCATCACCATCACCCGCTCGCGCAACCTCTTCCGCCCCCGCGCGATGGAGCGCGTCGACCTCACCGTCGAGGTCGCCGACCGCACCGGGCTCGTGCGCAACCGGACGGAGATCCGCTCGCCCTCCAACGCCGTCGTCCGCGTGCTGGAGGACTACGACCCCCGCGCCCGCTACGCCGCCCGCACGCTCCGCGCGACCTGGGGCGGCACCGACGACAGCGGCGCGCTCGTGCCCGACGGGACGTACACCGTCGTCGCCACCGCCACCGACGTCGGCAACCACACCACGCGCCAGACGGCCACCGTCGACGTCGGCGCACCGTCCGCCACCACCGTGCCCGGATCGGGCGGTGCGGGCCCCGCGGCGACCGGCGGCTGCGACTGCGACGCGGTGGGCGCGCGGGTCGCGGGCGGCCGGTGGATGTGGGCGCTGGCGTTGTTGACGGTGCTGCGGCGACGTCGACGCGCGGCGTGAGTCACCCCGCGGCGCCGCGCTCGATCACGCGGGCGCAGGTGGCGCGCAGGGCGGCGAGGTCGAAGGGCTTGCTCAGCCGCTCGTTGGGGACCCGCTCGAAGAAGGCCCGCGCCTCCTCCGTGAAGGCCCCGCCCGTGAGGAACACCATCCTCCCCGCGAGCCCGGGGTCGAGCCGCGCGAAGGCTGCGTGCACGTCCATCCCCGTGGCGCCGGGCATCATCAGGTCGCAGAGCACCAGGTCGAATCGCTCGCCCGCCTCGACGCGCGCGATCGCCTCGGCGCCGCGGTTCACGCACACCACCTCGTAGGCCGAGAGCGCGCGCCGGAGGCTCTGCGCCACGGCCCGCTCGTCGTCGACCACCAGCACCCTCGGCCGCGCGGCGGGCGCGGGCGCGTCGGGCGCGGGCGACGCGGCGGGCGCGGACGGCGCGGCGGGTGCGGGCAGCGACGTCACGGACGGGGGCAGCGTGATGCGGAAGCAGGCCCCCTCGCCCGGTGCGCTCTCGACGGTGAGCGTTCCCCGCATCGCGGCGACGATGCCGTGGCAGACCGCGAGGCCGAGCCCCGTCCCCTCGCCCACGGGCTTGGTGGTGAAGAAGGGGTCGAAGACGCGGCCGAGGTGCTCGGGCTTGATGCCTGGGCCGTTGTCCCGCACCTCGATGACGGCGGCGCCGTCGGGCGCGGTGCGGGTCGCCACCTCGATGACGTTGCCCTCGCGGCCGACGGGCAGGGCCTGCGCGGCGTTGACCAGCAGGTTGATCAGCACCTGCGAGAGCCGCCCCGCGTCGCCGTCGACCCGCGGCGTCGGGCCGGCGCGCACCTCGAGCCGCGCGCGGTGGCGCAGCTCGTTGGCCGCGATGCGGAGCGCGAGGTCGAGCGCCTGGGCCACCTCGAAGGGCGCGCGGGCGCCGTCGGGGTCGCCGCGCGAGAGCAAACGCATCGCGTCGATGATGCCGCGGATGCGCCCCGCCCCCTCGCGCGCGGCCGCGACGAGCTCGGCGAGGTCGGCGACGCGGGCGGCGTCCCAGGGCCCCGGCTCGCGCAGCGACTCGGCGAGCACCTCGAGGTTGCAGCTCACGTACGCCAGCGGGTTGTTGAGCTCGTGCGCCACGCCCGCCGCGAGCGTGCCGAGCGACGCCAGGCGCTCCCGCAGCGAGAGCTGCGACTGGACGGCCTTCACCTGCACGAGCGCCGCCTGCTCGGCCGCGGCGGCGTCCTCCGCGACGCGCCGGGCCTCGATGAGCTCGCGCTCGAAGAGCTGCCGGCGGCGCATCGGGAGGAAGGCGAGGCGGTTGAGCGGCCGCGGCCCCCCGACGTCACGCGCGGCGTTGAGCAGCACCGGGACGGCCTCCCCCGCGCGCGAGCGGAGCGACAGGTAGATCTCCTCGGCGCGCCCGCGCAGCACGAGCAGCGGGTAGACGTGGGTGTCGAAGAAGATCCGCGCCGGCCGCGTGAGCAGCGGGTCGACGCGGCGCCCGAGGAGCTCGCCGGGCTCGTACCCGAGCAGCGAGGCGGCGAGGGCGTTGACCTCGGCCACCACCCGGTCGTCGTCGAGGGCGAGCAATCCGCAGGGGGACTCGTCGATCACGGCGGCGCTCCTCCCTCAGGCGGCGGTGGGCTCGGCGAGGTACGCCGCGAGCAGCGCGGTGACCTCGTCGGGGTGGCTCATCTGGGGGCAGTGCCCGGTGGCGTCGAGCATTCGGTAGGAGGCGCCGCGCAGGTGGTCGCGCAGGTACTCGCCCACCGCCACCGGCGCGATGTCGTCGTGGGCGCACTGGACCACCAGGCACGGCGTCTCGACCCTTGGCAGCGTCGCCCGCTCGTCGGAGAGGAAGGTGGCCACCGCGAACTCCCGCATGGTTCGCGGGTCGGTGGAGCAGAAGCTCTGGCGGAGCTCCTCGGCGAGGTCGGCCTCCTTCACGGCGAGGCCCGAGAGGGCGGAGGCCCAGCCGAGCCAGTTCTGATCCATCAACGCGAGGAGGCCGTCGACGTCGTCGCGCTCGAAGCCGCCCTCGTAGCCCGTGGCGGGGTCGTTGAGGTAGCGCGGCGAGGGCGCGACCAGCACGACGCGCTCGAAGAGCCTCGGCGCGCGGAGGGCGGCCTTGAGGCCGATCATCCCGCTCACCGAGTGGCCGACGAAGACGACCCCTTCGAGCCCTAAGGCCTCGCCCACCTCGACCACGTCCTCGGCGTACCCATCGAGCGTGCGGTAGCGCCGCGAGTCGTATGCCGCCTTGTCCGAGGCGCCCGAACCTACGTAGTCGAACAACACCACCCGGTGCGCGGGCGCGAACCGCGGCGCGACCCGCCGCCACATCCGCTGATCGCAACCGAACCCGTGGCCGAACATCAAGGTCCGCGGCCCGCCGTCGAGCACGTTGACGTGGTTTCGCATGAGAACATCCATCGCTCATCACCCTTTCTTCGCGGCGAAAATAATCAGTGAAACGCGCGCCGTCCATCGCGCGAAATCGCGTGCGCCGCGCGGACGGCGCGACGCGGGAGAGCGCGCCACCCGCACCGCGCAACCTCAGCGGCCGGGCGCGAAGCGTGCACCCGAGACGAGCGTCCCGAGCGCGCCGGCGCCGCCCCAGACGACGAGCTCCTCGCCCGTCCAGACGGCCCCGTGGTCGAAGCGGGGCGACGGCGCGCCGAGGTCGTCGAGGGGCATCCAGCGGTCGACGTCGGGGCGGTAGCGCCCGCCGCCCATCGCGGGCACCGGCGTGGGGAACGGGCCCGGCTGGTCGACCCCCGCGCCGCCCCAGAAGAGCACCTCCGCGCCCGTCCACACGCCCGCGGTGTCGCTCCGCGGGGTGGGCGCGCCCGCGCGGTCGACGGGCCGCCAGCGGTCGCCCGCGGGGTCGTAGCGCGCGCCGTCCGCGGGGAGCACGCCGAGGTCGTCGAAGCCGCCCCACACGAACACCTCCCGCCCCGTCCACACGCCCACGGCCCTCGCCCGCGGGCTCGGCGCGCCGACGCTCGGCAGCGCGCGCCACCGCCCCGCGGCCGGGTCGAAGCGCGCCCCGTCGCCGCGGAACCCGTCGTCGCCGAAGCCGCCGAACACCACCATCTCCGCACCCGTCCACACGCCGACCGCGTTGGCCCGCCGCCCCGGAGCACCCGCGCTCGGCAGCGTTCGCCAGCGGTCGGCCGCGGGGTCGTACGCGGCCCCGTCGCCGCGCGACCCGTCGTCGCCGATGCCGCCCCACACGACGAGCTCCGTCCCCGTCCACGCACCCACCGCGAAGGCCCGCGCCGAGGGGCGCCCGCCGCGCTCACCGCGCTCCATCGGTCGCTCGCGGGGTCGTAGCGCGCGCCGTCGCCCCGCGCGCCGACCGCGTCGCGCCCGCCCCACACCACCGCGACGCGCCCCGTCCACGCGGCCACCGCGCCGCTGCGCGCGGTCGGGGCCCCGACCGTGCTCACGGGCGTCCAGCGGTCGGTCGCGGGGTCGTAGCGCGCACCGTCGCCCCGCGGGGTCGCGCCGTCGAGTCCGCCCCAGACGAACACCTCGCGCCCCGTCCAGAGCATGACGTGCTCCGCGCGGTGCGAGGGCGCTCCTTGGGAGGCGAGCGGGAGCCACGCGGGGTCGCAGGCTCCCTCGACGCAGGCGCGCCCGTGGGGCACGCGCACGCCGGCGGCGACATCACGCGCGCGATCGACGGCGACGTCGGCGGACACGTCCACGGGCGATCGATCGACGGTCGCGTCGAGGGACGGCGAGGGCGGGTCGGCGTCGCACGCGGCGAGGCAGAGGGCGGCGAGGGCGGTCGCGCGGCGGGGCACGGCGCGCGAGTGTACTCAAGGCACGGGCGTCCGCACGGCAAGCTGGCGCCTCCAGTACGTTGGGCAAGCCGCTGCGCGTGAGCGCACGGACTCTACTCCCGCCTCCAAAACACTCACCGCCCAAAGCGCGCCTCGAAGGGTCCGATTCGCTCGCGGCGGCCGCTCGTGTCGAGCACGGCGAAGGTCACCGCTTCGAACGTCCCACGGAACGTGCCCGTCAGCGCGTCGTGGAAGAGCTCGGCCACCCGCTCCGCGTCGCCGCCGAAGGCCCCGCAGCCCCACGCGCCGAGCACCACCGCGCGGTGCTCCTTGCGCGCGGCGAGGGCGAGGACGCGCTCGATCCGCTCGGCGACGGCGGCGTACACGTCGGCCTCGCGGCCGGGCTCGCGCTGGAGGTAGACCTTCGCGTTGGGCGCGGGCGCCGTGATGAACGAGCACCGCCACGGCTTCTCCAGCAACGCTCCGTCGTCGTCGCGGAAGACCGGGACGCCCGGCGAGTAGATCATCCAGCTCGCGTAGAGGGCGTCGCGGTGGCGGCCGTAGACGGGCCGGTCGACGATGCAGGCGTAGAGCGCCGACGCGCGGCAGAGCGACTCCTCCTGCGCCCTCGCCCCGTTGAGGAACCCGCCACCCGGGTGGTTGGCCGACGCGAAGTTGAGCGCCACCGGGTCGAGGCCCTCCTCCACGAGTCGTCGCGCGGCCGCGAGCGTCGACTCGTTGGCGACCGTGACGCGCGTCGCGTGGCCCGGCGAGGCCGCGGGCGGGACGTCGTCGCCGGGCTGGTACACCGCGGTGTCCTCGACGGCGCGCTCGACCATCCAATCGATGCGGACGGCGGCGCCGGAGGGCGCGGTGTAGCGACCTTCGTGGCTGATGACGACCGCCTCACGGCCCATCGCGGCGGCGGCGTCGCGGGAGATTTCGCGCGGGTCTCTCATGGCAAGGGGGCGCAGGGATGACACGGCGCCCGCCCCCCGCGCAACTAGCGCCCGAGGTCGTAGAGGGGCCCGTCGGTGCCGCGTCCGGGCCAGTCCTCGAGGTCGCGGCCGGTGGCCGGGAGCGAGGCGTCGACGACGGCGGTGAGCATCGCGTCGAGCTCGATGAAGCACGCGGGCGCGGGCAGCTCGGCGCGCAGCCGGAGGAGCGTGTGGCACCTCGGCGAGAGCATCGAGGCGAGGCGGTCGAAGAGCGGCGAGGCGTCGCGCTCGAGCGTCACGAGCGTGAGGCGCCGCTCGCAGGCGTACTGCCACGGCCCGTGCGCGAACTGGAGCACGTCCCAGCACGGCGGGTCGCAGCTCGCGACGGCCTCCAGCCACTTCCACCGGAGCGCGTGGGCGACGGGCGCGGTGGCCTCCTCGGTGACGAGCGCGATCTCCCCCGCGACGGCGACCCCCGGCGCGGCGCAGAGCGCGTCGAGGCGGGCCGGGAGCGCGCCGAGGTCGAAGTACGAGGCCTCGCCGTCGAGCGCCATCAGCGCGTCGACGAAGCGGGCCGCCGCCACCATCGCCGCCGCGGGCCCGCACACGCGGACGAGCAGGCTCGACTCGTCGCTCGGCGGGTGCGCGACCACCAGCGCGTCGCTGCGGCGGAGGAGCGCGGGGTGCTCGGGCTCCGCGGTGATCACCACGGTGGCGTCGGCGCGGTCGGCGTCGGCGAGCGCGAGGCGGGCGTTGGGCGAGATGCCCTGCGACACCACGACGAGCCCGTCCCACGGCGACGACGGCGGCGCGGCGGCGAAGTACGACAGCGGGACGAAGCACGCGTCCTTGCGCGCGTAGCGCCGCAAGAGCCACACGAGCGCGTGGGCGACGCCCTCGGAGGCCCCGGTGCCGGTGACGGCCCAGCGCTCGACGCGGCGGAAGCGCGGCGGCACCTCGGGGGCAGGCGCGGCCAGGGCCTCGCGGACGACGGTGGGCACCGCGGCGCGGCGGGCGCGGAAGCGGGCGTGGCTCGCGGCGGCGCTCACGGGGCGCCCCCCGCGTCGCGCGCGGCGTCGGGGTCGTGCTTGCGCGTGGACATCGCGCGGAAGTAGGCGAGGAGGCCGTCGAGCTCGGGCTCGGTGAGGTGCGGGTGCGGGGGCATGGCGCCGTAGCGGAAGGTGAGCGGGTTGCGGATGTACGCGCGGATCTGCGCCTCGGGGCGGTACTCGACGACGCTCTGCGGGACGTTGAGGTCGGGCCCGACGCGGCCGCCCTCGCGGTTGACGGCGTGGCACCGGACGCACTCGCGGCCGAACACCGCGAAGCCCAGGCGCGCCGGCGACCCCTCGGGCTCGCCCGTCGGCGCGGCGTGCGGGAAGGCGTCTTCGAAGCGGGCCACCTCGATCGCCGCGAGCTGCCACGGCCGCGGGTGCGTCTCGAGCGAGCTCTGCGCGGCGCCCGACCACACGAGGTAGGCGGGCGACGGGTCGGAGCGGCGCGGGCCGATCGGCTCCCAGCCGGGCGCATCGACATCGCGAACCGCGAGGTACGCGCCCCCTTCGAGCAGCCGCGCGCCCGCGATGGGGACGGTGTACCCATCGCGCGCCCGCAGCACGAACTGCCGCGTCGCGAGCGGCGCCCCGCCGAGGCCCGCGAAGCCCTCCGCCAACACGCGCTCGAGCGGGAGCGCGCGGAAGTGTTTCACGCGGCCGTAGTAGGGGTCGGCGGTGGTCACGGCCTCCGCCGGAATCGCCGCCGCGAGCGCGCCCAGCGTGAGCGAGCGGAGGGGGCGGCCGTCGACCGCGAAGGCGATCGACGCGGCGGGGTCGGCGGGGCCCTGCGTGGTGGAAGCGTCGGGCACGACCGCAGGCGAGGCAGGCCGACACGCGCCGAGCGCGAGCGCGAGCGCGAGGGCGAGCGAGCGGCGGGCCGGGGGGAGCACGCGCCGAGGTATACCCGAGTGCGCGCCCGGGGCGCAGCGCGCAGTGAAGACGGCGCGTTCGTCCCCGCTCGGTGCCCCCCGGAGGGCGCCGCGGTCCCGGCCACGCCCTGGCGCCGCCCGCCCGCGCGGAGGCGGGTCCGCCGACTCTCGCTTGACCACCGCACCACGGGGGCGATTGAATCCGCACGATGCCTTCCGTCCGTTCGAAGCCCGCCGTGCGGCCTCACCCCGCGCCCCTCGCGCTGTTGCTGCTGGTCGCTTCCGGGTGCGCGAGCGCACCTCCGTCGCCGCCCGACGCGAACGCCGACGCGCCCGCCGACACGGCGATGGAGCGAGACGCCGTCGCCGACGTCCCGCGCGCGGAGGACGCGACGCCCGCCGTCGACGTCGCGACCGACGGATCGACCGACGCCGACGTCACGACCGCGGAGGACGCGCCCCCCACGATCGACGCCGCGATCGACACGCCCGCCGACGCCGACGTCGCACCCGCGGAAGACGTGCCTGCCACGATCGACGCAACGATCGACGCAACGGGCGACGCATCGATCGACACGCCCGCCGACGCCGACGTCACGCCCCCGGCGGACGTGACGCCCGACCTCGCATCGGACGCCGACGCCACGCCGCCGACGGACGCCGCGCCCGAAGACGCCCCGCCCGACGCCCCGCCCGACGCCCCGCCCGACGCGGGCCCGCGCGCGTGCCTCCCCGCGGAGCAGCGCGCCGCGACGGAGGCGGCGTGGCGCACGCTCCGCCCGGGCTTCGAGACGTCCCTGCGCGCGGCGACGGCGGCGTTCGGGCAGCCGCTCTACGACTTCCAGTACTTCAGCGCCGGGATGCTGCGCGCGGCGGCCGTGTGCGACGAGCGCGCGTGGCTCGACGAGCTCGCCCAGGTGATGCGCCTCGCGCTCGCGCAGACCACGACGTGGCGCGGGTACCGCGTGTGGCTCTCGGGGCCCGACGCGCCGGCCTACGCGCTCACGTCGTCGCAGTTTCTCCACGAGGTGGCCTACGCCGCGCGCACGATCGCCTCGCTGCCCGACGCGGCCCGCACCGACGCGATGCGCGCTCCTCGCCGAGGCGGTCCCCGTGCTGCGCGACCACTACGCGCGCTGGATCGCGGAGGGCGACGCGACCTTCTCCAACCTCCACGCCTACGGCTGCGACGGCGGCCGGCGGCTCAACCCCCGCGCCGCGGTGAGCGCCTCGGCGTGGGTCCGCACCCGCGACGCCGACGCGATCGTGGCGCTCAAGTTCGGCACCACGTGGCAGCTCGCCATCGCCGGCGGCCGCGCCACCGCGCGCGTCGTGACGGACACGCCCTCCGGCACGCGCCCCGAGACCGTGTTCGAAACCGCCGGCGCCCGCACCGTGAACGACGGCGCCTGGCACCACCTCGCCCTCACCTGGTCGAGCGCGACGGCGACGCTCTCGCTCTACGTCGACGGGACGCTCGACCGCTCGACCGCGGCCACCGGGTCGCTCGTCAGCGGATCGGGGCGCGTCGACCTCGGCGGGTACGACTACGGGAGCGGGCGCTGCTGCTTCCTCGACGGCGACCTCGACGACGTCCGCCTGCACGCCCGCGCGCTCACCGCCGCGGAGGTCGCGACCCTCGCGCGCTGCACGACCTCCGACGACTGCGGCGTCGCGGACGAGGCCGTCGCCTGGAGCTTCGAGGGCGACGGGAGCGACCGGCTCGGCAACGAACCCGTGTCCCTCCCCGCGGGCGGGGCGTTCGCGCCCGGGCGCGCCGGGCTCGCGCTCCACCTCGACGGCGCGTCGCAGCATGCGATCACCCGCAACTGGTACGGGACGCTCCCGCTCCCGACCTTCTGGCTCGGCAAGCTCACCGGGCAGATCCAGGACGGCGCGGGCGACCCGGCGTACTGCCACGCTGTCACCGACATCGACCTCTGGATCCTCTCGGGCATGGTCGAACTCCTCGGGGCGCGCGCCCGCGACCCGGCGAGCGTCGCCCTCACGACCGCGGACGAGCGCGCGATGCGGGCGGCCGTCGCGCTGGGCCTCCCGCTCGCCGAACGCGCGCTCGTCGAGACCGCCCTGCGCGACCGAGCGGGCGCGAGCACCCACGGCGCGGTGTTCGACCCCGGCATGTGGAACGAGCACCCCGACTGGTTCTATGCCGGCTACGAGGGAGCGCCCTACCCCACCGCCTCGGACCGCGCGACGAGCCCCTCCGCGGGCTGGGACCTCTCGCACGCCACGCGCTACGTGTGGGCCTTCGGGTCGCTCCACGAGCTGCGCGCGGTGACCGGGAGCTCGTTCCCCTCACCGCGCGTGATGCAGGGCCTCGCGCACCAGTTCGCCTACCGGATCTTCGAGGGCGACCTCGCCCGCCCGCGGTTCCGCAACTTCTTCGACGGCGCCAACGGCTGGTACCGCGTGGGCTACGACGGCCGCCCCGGCTTCGGATACCAGCCCTGGGACCTCTCCGCCGCCGCGCTCGAGGGCTACGGCTTCTGGAGCGAGCACGACCCCGCGATCGCGCCCGTGCTCGACGCGCTCTGGGCGATGGTCAACTCGCGCGACCCCGCCGTCGTGGCCTTCCGCGACGCGCACTACTACCGCTACTGGCAGTCGCGCGACGGGGCGCTCGTCCGCCAGGGCGGGCTCGACGAGGGGATGCGGCGCACGTACGCGACCCTGACCTTCGCGCCGACCTTCGCGCGCCGCCCGTGACCCCGCGCGCCGGGCGCTTCGTCGACCGACTCACGCCGCGCGTTTCGCCGTACGCTCTGCGCCATGACGCGCAAACGTCGCCCGCCTCCCGCCGCGCCCGTGCGCCCCGCCCACGGCAACCTCCTCACGCAGCGCCAGCTCGATCACTTCCTGGCGCACCTCCGCGAGCGCGGCATCGCGACGGTCGAGTGCGACCTGGCCGGGCTCCAGGCGCTCGTCGAGAGCCTCCAGGCGCGTCACGGCCATGCGACCGTCCGCAGCGCCCTCGCGGCGGCGGGGATCGCGACCTGCGTGTACTGCGAGCGGGCGGGCAAGGCCGCCGTTGCGACGGACAACGTCGAGGTCGACACGGGGCTTCGAAGCGTCGGCGACTTCGTGCTCACGTGCGACGCGTGTCGGCCCAAAGCGCTCGCCGAGGGCGTCGGCGGGTAGAGCGCGGACATTCGGCGAAGGGCGCGTCGCCGCTCACGGCGCCCGCAGGCCCGTCGCGGAGACGAACACCTGTGCGCCCTGTGCCCGCGCGAGCAACGTCCCGTCCGGCGAGACCGCGATCGGGCCGGTGACGGCGGGCTCCTGCGAGGGGAACTCCCACGTCTCGCCGGAGAGCAGATCCGCCGCGTACAGCCCCGGGCCCACCGCGACGCCGGGGACGATTCCGCCCTCCCCCTGCGCCCCGTCCGCCCACCCGACGACCCGCGCGTCGGTGGTCACGGCCACCGCGCGAAGGCCCGGCCGCGGCGCGGAGACGCGCGCGATTTCAACGAACGAATCCGTCGCGAGCGCAACCGCACCGTCGTCGCCCGCGAGGGTCAGCCGTGACTGTTCCCGTGAAAGCGCGCCGACGTCGCCGTCGAACGCCGCTGCGCGCCCGACGAGGCGCCCCGCCCGCCAGTCGAACACGGACGCGCCTTCGCGCGCGTCGAGGGTGACGAGCCACGTGCCCCCGAGCGCGCGCACCGCCCCATCGATGAGCCCCGCCCGCGCAGCGTCGTCCCTCCCGAGCAGCGTGCGCCCGCTCTCCACGTCGACGACGTGAGGCCGCCCCGCGCAGTCGATGGCGAACGTCGCGCCGTCGGCGGACAGCAACGCTCGCTGTTCGGCGGTGGGAAGCTCCAGGTAGTCTTCGCAGTCGAGATGGATGAACGGGTTGGACTCCCAGTCGCGCTCGTTGAAGCGCTCGCCGCCGCGCCGGTCGAACGACGTGTACCAGCGGGCGGTGTCCCCCCACGCGCTGGTCGGTGCGTAGAGGCCCGCGAGCAGGTACCGCCCGTCGGCCGTGGGCAGCAGGTGGTCGACGCCGTGGGACTCCTCGCCCGACTCGGGGAGGTACTCGTGCCGCGCGAGGCCGTCGCGCAGGTCGACCTCGACGACCAGGTACCCGGCGCTCGCGAAGAGGCTGAGCCCGTCGTGCGAGAAGGCCACCGCGTCGAGGCGCCACGACCTCGGGGCGCCGGAGTTCGCGGCGCGCCACCGCGCGATCGGCTCGAGGAACGCGTAGGGCGAGAGGTCGACGAGGGTGGTGTCGGGCTGGCCCACGGGGCGAAACGACGGGGCGTTGACGGGCACCCCGCGTCGACGCGAAACAGCTTG
This sequence comes from Polyangiales bacterium, assembly GCA_046351555.1. Lineage (GTDB taxonomy): Bacteria > Myxococcota_A > Polyangia > Polyangiales > CAISKJ01. Next base: position 38 of record JAXLYI010000052.1, on the reverse strand, counting down.
CCACAAGCGGTTTGAGAGAAATGTCCCCAGCGGGAGTC
>JAXLYI010000051.1:0-62995 GCA_046351555.1 Polyangiales bacterium | reverse complement strand
GGGGGCCGGCGCGGACCGCGGCGCGACCTGCGGCGCGCGGTTGGGGGGCATCGCGAGCGTCGGCGGTCGGCGCAGCGGCGCCGTGAGGCTGTCGTCCGCCTCGGGCTCGAACTCCGCCGAGAGCTCCGGCACGAACTCGATCGACGCGGGCAGCACAGGGCGCCGCGGCTGCACCGCCGCGACGGCGCGGTTGGGCGCGGGCGACGAGGACTGCGCGGGCGCGGCCATCGCGCGGGCGACCGCGGCGAACCCCTCGGCCCCCGCGGTCCCCGTGGCCTGGATCGCCGGGCGCAGCGGGATCGTGTGCGTGTCGGTGTTCTCGCCGACGCGGGGGTGGTCGGCGCGCTCGATCGTCTCCTCGGGGTCGAAGTCCGGGTCGGCCGGCGGCGCCGCGATCTCGAGCAGCGTCGGGTCGTCCTCGTCGGAGACGTGCGCCTCGGCCACCGGCGCGCTGGCGATCGAGAGGCGCCGGTGCGCGCCGCCGCGGTCGGCCGCGGGCGCCTCGCGGACAGGCTCGCGGTGCGAGAGCGCGGGGCCGAGCGCGAAGGTCACCACCTCGGGGTTGCGCGCCGCCGCCGGGCGCGCCGCGTCGATCTCGGGGTTGAGCGCCGGCACGAGCGACGCCACCCGCTGCGCGACGAGCTTCGCCGGGTTGGCGTGCCCCGTCCGCTGGAGCAGCGCGTCGAGCCGCTGCGCGATCTCCTCCGCCGTCCCCACGCGCTTCGCCGGGTCGCGGTGGAGCACCGCCGCGATCAGCTCGTCGAGCCCCGGCGCCTCGGGCTTCGCCAGCGCCGGGATCGGGTCGTGGAGGATCGCGTGGAGCGTCGCCGCGTCGTTGTCGCGGGTGAAGAGCTTCTCGCCCGCCACGCTCTCCCACAGCACCACGCCGAGCGACCAGAGGTCGGAGCGCGCGTCGAGCGGCCTCGCCCGGATCTGCTCGGGCGACATGTACGAGATCTTCCCCTTCACCTGGCCCGTGTGCGTGTTGGTGGCCTGCGCGGCGCTCTTCGCGATGCCGAAGTCGAGGAGCTTCACGCCCCCGTCGCGCGTCACGAAGATGTTGTGGGGGGAGACGTCGCGGTGGATGATCTTCAGGGGCCGGCCGTCGCGGGCGCGCGCCCGGTGGGCGTAGCCGAGGCCCCGCGCGGCGCCGGCGACCACGGCCATCGCCACCGCGGGCCCGAGCTGCTGGCGGCGCAGCACGCACTGCTGGAGGAGGCGCAGGAGGTCGGCCCCGTCGAGGCGCTCCATCGCGATGAAGGGGAGCTGGTCCATCTCCCCGACCTCGACGACGGACACGATGTTGGGGTGCCGGAGCTGCGACGCGATGCGCGACTCGGTCGCGAACATCCGCATGAAGCCGTCGGCTTGCGTGAGGTGCGGCAGCACCCGCTTGATCACCACCAGCTCGGCGGGCGACCCGTCGTCGGGCGTGCGGCGCGCGAGGAGAACCTCCGCCATGCCGCCGCAGGCGAGCTGCCGGATGATTTCGTAGCGGGCCGACGGCATCGTCTCCGCCGAGGACGCTATCGCGCCACCGCCGCCCGCACAATAGGCCGCGAGCGCGCGAAACTGTCAAAGTCCACGGGGCCTTGGTATGACGCCCTGTGTCGATTGGACGAAGGACGCGAGCGCGATGAGCCGGAACCGAAGCGAGCGACGGGTGGTGACGTTCTACTCCTTCAAGGGGGGCATCGGTCGCACGATGACCGTCGCCAACGTCGCCTGGCGCCTCGCCGCCCGGCACGGCCTGCGCGTCGTGGTGGTCGACTGGGACCTTGAGGGCCCGGGGCTCCATGAGTTCTTCGGGGTGCGGCCCGAGCAGGCGGCGGAGGCCAAGGGGGTGCTCGACTTCCTCGCCGAGTGGATGGAGTCCATCGAGCGCCGCGCCGACGAGCTGCCCGACCTCGAGCCCTGGCTCATCCCCATCACCGACGGCCCGGCCGCGCCCCCGGCGGGCTCCATCTCCGTCCTGCCCGCCGGGCGCCTCGACGCGCAGTACGTCGCCCGGCTCAACAGCTTCGACTGGGCCCACTTCTACGACGACATCGCCTCCAGCGTGGCCTTCGACGCCCTGCGCGCGCAGCTCCTCGAGCTCGCGGACATCGTGCTCGTCGACTGCCGCGCGGGCCTCACGCCCGCCAGCCGCGTGTGCACCCAGCACCTCGCCGACGGCGTCGTGCTGATGACCCCTGCGTCCGACCAGGCCGTCGCCAGCGTCGAGCGCGTCGCCCGGGCCATCGTCGGCGACGGCGCGCGGCCCGACGGGCGCCCGTCGGCGCGGCTGTGGTTCGCCGTCAGCCTCGTGCCGCTGGCCGAGGAGAGCGGGATGGCCCAGGCGTGGTTCGAGCGGTGGAAGGAGTGGTTCACCGCCTGTGAGCACGACGGGCTCTGGCGGTGGGACGACCACCCCCGCGGCATCGCCACCCACCGGCTCCCCTACCGCGCCCGCTGGTCGTTCGGCGACGCGCTCGTGCTCGACGACCCCGGCGCCTTCGCCAAAGACCCCCTCGCCGAGGCCTACGACCGCCTCTCCGCCGCCCTCTACGAGTGGAACGTCGGCGACCCCTGGGACCACGTCGGCGAGGCCGGCGAGCCCTCCGCCCGCGTCGACGTCCTCCGCCGCCAGGTGCGCGCCGCCGAGGAGCGCCGCGACATCCCCGGCGTCAGCGCCGCCCTCGTCCGCCTCGGCATGGCCCTCGGCGACCTGCGCCGCCTCGACGAGGCCGTCGCCGTGGCCGAGCGCGCCGGCGGCATCGAGATGGCCCGCGGCAACCAGGAGGAGGCCGCCTCGCGCCTGCTCTTCGTCGCCCAGTGCCTCCGCCACCAGCGCCGCCACGACCGCGTCGCCGAGGTGCTCGACCGCGTCTTCCAGACCCCGCGCACCTCGCTCTACGCCGAGTGGCTCACCGTCGAGGCCCTCTCGTCGCTCTACCAGCTCCAGCGCGACCGCGGCGAGACCGAGGCCGCCGACCGCACCCGCGAGGCCGCCGCGAAGATCCAGCTCGGCGACGACCGGGTCGGCGGCCGCCGGCGGCGCCTCCGCGAGATCGACGAGGCCCGCGCCAAGATCGAGCGAACCGAGCTCTCCGCCGCGTGGACGCTCCTCGACCGGGAGCTCCGGACCGCGGTCGAGTCCGGCGACACCGTCCACGAGGCCCGCGCCCTCGACGCGATGGCCGAGATCCGCTACCGCCAGATGCGCTTCGAAGCCGCCCTCTCGCTCTGGCGTCAGGCCGTCGCCCTCGACCGCCGCACCGGCCGCTGGGGCGACCACACCCTCGGCCTCGCCCACTCCGCCCGCTGCGAGCGCCGCCTCGGCCGCTTCGACCGCGCCAAGGAGCTCGCCGAGAGCGCGATCGGCATCGCCCGCGAGTGCGAGAGCCCCTGGTGCGAGAGCGCCGCCGTCCACGAGCTCGGCGCCGTCCACCTCGCGCGCGGGCAGTTCGAGGCCGCGTCGCTGCTCTTCCACCGCGCGATGGTGCTCGCGGCCACCGGCGCCAACCGCGAGTGCGAGGTTCTCTCGATGCGCAGCCTCGCCCGCGTCCGGATGCACGAGGGCCGGCAGCCCGAGGCCCGCTCGGTGCTCGAGTACGCCCTGCGCGCCGCCCGCGAGGTCGGCCTCCGCGAGATCGAGGCCGCCATCCTCCGCGACATCGCCGACGTCCACGTCCTCCAGGAGAACCCCGTCCAGGCCGTCAACGTCCTCGACGAGTGCGCCGCCCTCCTCCGCGAGCTCGGCAGCCACATCGAGGAGCTCGCCGTCCTCCAGGCCATCGTCCCCCTCCTCCACGACGAGGGCCTCGACTCCGGCAAGGTCGACGCCCGCAGCCGGGAGCTCCGGGCCCGCCTCGCCAACGAGGGCGTCGACCTCGCCGTCGCCTCCATCGGCGTGTACGTCTAGCCAACGCATGGAGCTCCCGCGGCTCCCCCTTGACCCCGGGCGCCGCGGCTTCGTACGGTCGCCGGTCCCTACGATGAAGGCCGCCATCCTCTCGATCGGCACCGAGCTCACCCGCGGCGAGATCCCCGACACCAACGCCTCCTGGCTCGCCGCGCGGCTCACCGCGCTCGGCTTCGAGGTGCGCGAGCTCGCCGCCGTCGACGACGACGGGCCCCGCATCGAGGCCGCCCTCCGCCGCCTCGGCGAGGCGCCCGGCGTGGTGGTGTGCACCGGCGGCCTCGGCCCCACCAGCGACGACCTCACCGTCGCCTCCGCGGCCGCGGTGCTCGGCGTCGAGGCCGTCCACGACCCCGCCGCCCTCGAGGCCCTGCGCCGCCGCTTCGCCGCCGTCGGCCGCGAGCCCACCGCGATCACCGAGCGGCAGACGCTCGTCCCCGCCGGCGCCGAGGTGCTCGGCAACCCCGCGGGCCTCGCGCCGGCCTTCCGCGCCCGCATCGGCGCGGGCGACGTCTTCTTCCTCCCGGGCGTCCCCGCGGAGATGGAGCGCATCTTCGAGGAGTGCGTCGCCCGCCGCATCGTCACGATGGCCGCGCCGCGCAGCCACCAGGTCGTTCTCCGCACCTACGGGGCCGGCGAGAGCGCGGTGGCCGAGCGCCTCGCGGGCCTCGCCGAGGCCCTCCCCGACGTCACCGTGGGCTACCGCGCGCGCTTCCCCGAGGTCGACGTGAAGCTCCTCGCGCGCGCCGCCGACGCGCACGCCGCCCGCGCGCTGGCCGAGCGCGCCGCCACCGAGGCCCGCAACCGCCTCGGCGAGCTGGTGTTCGGCGAGCACGACGACCAGTTCGCCGCCGCGGTGGGGCGCGCGCTGCGGGCGCGGGGCTGGACGCTCGCCGTCGCCGAGAGCTGCACCGGCGGCCTGCTCGGCGCCGTCCTCACCTCCGTGCCGGGCGCGAGCGAGTACCTCCTGCTCGACGCGGTGGTGTACGCCAACGCCGCCAAGGAGGCCGTGCTCGGGGTGCCGTCGGAGGTGCTCATGGCCCACGGCGCGGTGTCGGCCGAGTGCGTGCGCGCGATGGCCGAGGGCGCTCGTCGCGCGGTGCGGGCCGACCTCGCCGTCGCCGTCAGCGGGGTCGCGGGCCCGGCCGGCGGCTCGGCGGACAAGCCGGTGGGGACGGTGTTCTTCGCGGTCGCGTCGGCGCGCGGGACGGCCGTGCGGCGCCTGCGCTTCCTCGGCGACCGCGAGCGCGTGCAGCGCCAGGCCGCGTGGGAGGCCCTCGCGATGGTGCGCGAGGCCTGCCGGGGCCCGGTGGAGACCGCCCTCAGCGCCGTGTGCGGGTAGAGGGAGCGCCGTGGACACCGCCCGGCTCTTCGTCGGCTGCCTGCTCGACCTCGCCGCCACCCGGCGCTGCGTCGACGCCGCCCGCTCGCTCCGCCGGGCCCTCGACGCCGCGGGGCCGGCGCGCGTCGTGGGCGCCGCCGGCCAACCTCCACGTCACCCTGCGCTTCCTCGGCGACACCGACGTTCTGGCACCGCGCCCGCCCTCGCCGCCGCGCTCGCCGACGTCGCGCGCGCCCACGGGCCCCTCAAGCTCGCGCCGCGGGGCCTCCTCGCGCTCCCCTCGCCCGACGCGCCGCGCGTGCTCGCGCTCGACCTCGCCGAGGGCCACGACGCGCTCGCCGCCCTCGCCCGCGCCGTCGACGACGCCTGCGCCGAGCTGGGCTTCCCGCGCGAGGCGCGCCCCTTCCGCGGCCACGTCACCCTCGCCCGGGTGAAGCACCATGAGGGCGGGCTCGACGCGCTCGCGCCGCACCTGCCGCAACGGCTCGATGCTTCGCCCGCCGTCGCGAGCGAGCTCACCCTCTGGCGCAGCGACCTCACGCGCCTCGGCGCCGAGCACCGCGCGCTCGCCCGCCACCCCCTGGGCGGCGCGCGAAACCCCTCCCCCGCAGGGCCCCGCGCGCACCGTGGACAGGATACGTCAACCTGAACGGGCGAGGGGCTTTACGGATGTTCAGTGCCGGGGTAGATCAGGGTGCGACGGGGCGCTGACGGAGCGCGCCCGGCGGTGGTTCTGACAACACACGCCCCACACGACGCGGGGCCCGACGGAGAGCAACGACCATGGACGAGAATCGCAAGAAGGCGCTGGAGCTGGCCCTGCTGGGCATCGAGAAGCAGTACGGCAAGGGCGCGGTGATGCGCCTCGACACCGAGGCGAAGGACGCCGCCGCCGAGGTGAAGATCATCTCGTCGGGGTCGGTCTCGCTCGACATCGCGCTCGGCACCGGCGGCTACCCCCGCGGGCGCATCGTCGAGATCTACGGGCCGGAGAGCTCCGGCAAGACGACGCTCTCGCTCCACGCGATCGCGGAGTCGCAGAAGGTCGGCGGCGTGGCGGCCTTCATCGACGCCGAGCACGCGCTCGACGTCAACTACGCCAAGAAGCTCGGCGTGAAGACCGACGAGCTCCTCATCTCGCAGCCCGACCACGGCGAGCAGGCCCTCGAGATCGCCGACATGCTCGTCCGCTCGGGCGCGGTGGACATCGTCGTGATCGACTCGGTCGCGGCGCTCGTGCCGAAGGCCGAGATCGAGGGCGAGATGGGCGACCAGCTCCCGGGCCTCCAGGCGCGGCTCATGTCGCAGGCGCTGCGCAAGCTCACCGCGACGGTGCACCGCTCCAACTGCATGATCATCTTCATCAACCAGATCCGCATGAAGATCGGGGTGATGTTCGGCAACCCGGAGACGACCACGGGCGGCAACGCGCTGAAGTTCTACGCCTCGGTGCGCCTCGACGTGCGGCGCGTGGGCGCGCTGAAGGACGGCGAGACGGTGGTGGGCAACCGCACCCGCGTGAAGATCGTCAAGAACAAGATGGCCGCGCCCTTCCGCGAGGTGGAGTTCGACATCCTCTACGGCCAGGGCATCTCGAAGAGCGGCGACCTGCTCGACCTTGCCAGCGAGGGCGGGATCGTCGAGAAGTCTGGCGCGTGGTACTCGTACAAGGGCGAGCGCATCGGCCAGGGCCGCGAGCAGGCGAAGTCCTTCCTCGAGAAGAACCCCGAGACCCTCGCGAAGGTCGAGGCCGAGGTGATGGCGAAGCACGCGATCCGCAAGGCCGGCGCGGCCAACGGCAAGGCCGACGAGAAGGCCGAGGCCCCGAAGAAGGACAAGCCCGAGAAGGGCCGCCCCGCGCAGGCTTGATCGCCCGACGGATCGCCGCCCTCGCCCTCACCCTCGCGGCCTGCACGCCCCCGCAGGCCGCGCGGCGCGGGCCCGCTGCTTCCCCTCCCCCGCCCCCCGCCTGCCCCACCTCCCTGCGCGCGATGGTGCCGCCCGGCGCCGCGTCGTGGCTCGTCGTCCGGCCGCGCGCGATCCTCGCGCACCCGCGCCTCGGCCCCGCCCTCGGCCGCGCCTTCGACGACGCTGGCGATCAAGCGCTCTTCGAGCGTGCCCGACGCGTCGGCTACGACGTGCGCACCGTCGAGCGCGCGATGGTCGCGTGGCGCGGGCCCACCACGGTGGCCGCGGGCCTCGGCGCCTTCGACACGCGCCGCATCGACGCGCTCCTCTGGGATCGCCTCCTCCCGCCGCGCGAGCGCGCCGAAGAGAACGGCGTGCTCCGCGCGTGGGGCGTCCTCGGCCGCTCGCCCGCCGCCCTCGGCGTGTGGAACGCCTGCTCCTTCGTCGCCTTCGCCGAGGGCTCCGGCCCCGCGCCTTTGCGTGAGCTCGACCGCCTGTTGCGGCCGCGCGCGCCCGACGCCCGCGCCACCCCCAACGTCACCGCCGACGACCCCGACGCGCTCGCCCTCTGGCACGGCGACGCGGCCCCCGCGGCGATGCGCGACCGCGCGCCCGAGGCGCTGCTCGAGGGCGTGCGCGACGTCGAGCTCGTTGCGTCGCTCGACGAGCGCGGCGTGCGGGTGACGCTCCGACTCACGGGCGCGCTCCCCGCCGACGCCGAGGCCCGCGTCCGACGCGCCGTCGCCGCGCTCGCGGAGGAGCCCGTCGGTCACGCCGTCGGCGCAGCCCAGTGGCTCCGCGACGACCGCGTGATGGTGAGCGTGAGCGCCGACGGGCTCGCGGCCGAAGCGGTGGTGCCGTGGGCCGCGCTCGACGCGCTCGCCGACGTGCTGCGCGGGCGCGTGGGCGAGGGCCCGGAGCGTGCAGGTTTTTTGACCCGGCCGTAGCCGCGTGGTAGCCCACAGAACGAAGCGCTCGCGATGGGCGCCGGTCGCTGCGAGCGCGGGTGCGCGGCGGTCGAGACGGGTCGCGCCGGGCGCGTCACGACAGACGTCTCACACCCCCACGAAGGAGCGTCATGGAGTCGAGCTTTCAGGTCGGAGACAAGGCCGTCCACCCCGCCCACGGGCTCGGGGAGGTGACGGCGATCGAGAACCGCATGGCCGGCGGCAACGACGCGCTGTACTACGTGCTGAAGATCCTCGAGTCGGGGATGCGGGTGATGGTGCCGACCCGCGCGGCCGACGCCGTCGGGCTGCGTGGGGTGATGTCGCCCGAGGAGGCCGAGCGCGTGCTGGAGGTCTTCTCCACCCGCGAGAAGCCCGTCGGCACCGGGCCGTGGAACCGCCGACTCCGCGCCTACACCGAGCTCTTGAAGAGCGGCTCACCCGTCGAGGTGGCCCGCGTGCTGCGCGACCTCTACGCCGTCAAGCTCCGCCACGAGAAGGAGCTCTCCTACGGCGAGCGGCGCCTGATGGACCAGGCCCGCGCGCTCCTGCTCAAGGAGCTCGCCCTCGCCACCGGCAGCGACGAGAAGTCCGTCGAGCGCGCGATCGAGTCGCGCTGCGCGATGGCCCTCGCTGCGTAGCCCCCACGACCGACAACGGCCTCGCAGCCCGCGGCCTACCGCGTCCCCGACATCTGCCAGCGGGCCACGCCGGTGTTGCGCGAGCCGTCGGCGTGGTCGGCGATGACGTTGCCCGCGATCGCCATCGCGAGCGAGCCCCCCGCGACGTTGCCGCGCGCGTCGGTGATCTGGAGCATCGCATCGATGTCGTACTGGTCGTAGGCGATGAGCCCGCGGCACACCTGGCCCGGGTCGACGTAGAAGCCGCCGCTCACGATCGACGCCTGCAGCGTGCACTGGTTGCCGCGCGCCCGGAAGCGCACGACGACGATCGCGCGCCCGTTGCCCGCGGCGCGCAGGGAGACCAACGCCTGCGTGGTCTCCGTGGGGAGCTGGCGGTACACGGGCGTCGCGATCGTCATGTCGAGCACCCCCTGCCCCCGGTAGTCCCCATCGAACCCGCCGCCCCCTACCCCGGTGGTGGCGCAGCCGCCGCCGAGCAGACTCGCGAGCACCGACACTGCGATCGAACACTTCTTCATAGACTTCCCCCTCCATACACGACGAGCGACGCACCCATCGCGAGGGAGCGTACGCCAGCCGACGGCGCAGGCGTCAATGCCAAACTCTCGGGCGAGGTGGGGCGTCGGGGTGTTGGCGCGGGGCGGGGCTTCAGCCGACCTTGCGGGGCGCCTCGGGCGTCGCGTCGGCGTCGTCGTTGTCGGGCGCGCCGCCGCCCTTCACCGCGCCGTCGTCGTCGTTCGCGGCGGCCCGCGGGGCGCGCTCGTGCACGCGGGGGACGCTCTCCAGCGCCGCGAGCAGGCGCGAGAGGAGGCGGTCGCTGCCGGGCCGCGCGGGGTCTTCGACGGCGCACGCGCGGATGACGTAGTCGCAGAGCGCCGCGGTGCACGCGCCGAGCGCATCGCGCACGCGGACGCGGTCGGCGGGCGCGGGGGCGAGCGACCCGGTCGCGCCGAGCGTGTGGCCGAACACGGCGTGCGCGGCCTCGACGCGGTCGACGTGGGCCGTGAGGTGGTGGCGCGCGAGCACCGGCGCCGCGCCCTCCCCGCGGAGCGTCGCGATCGCCTTGCCCGCCTCCGTCCACACCGCGTGCGGCGCTCCCTTCAAGAAGGGGATCGCCCCGCCGCCGCCGAACACCGCCACGTCGAGCTCCGCCGCGCCCTGCCCGCCGGTCTCCACCTCGGTCCTCACCACGAACGGCCCCGCGTCGGCGCCCCCTGGTTGTGGATGCGTATCGCGAGCGCGTCGGCGACGCCGACCGGGCACGGGAAGCCGGCTTCGATGCGGGCGACGAGGTCGGCGCGTGGGGGCGCTCGCGGGCCCGGCTCGACCGAGGCGGCGGGCGGGGCGCCAGCACGGACGAAGGCGCGGTCGTCCTTCTCGCCACGGCCTTGTCGGCGATGCCTTGTCGTGGTGACCACCAGGGCGCGGCAGACGCCGCTCGTCTGCGACGCGCCGAGCGACGTGCAGGTCAGGGTCACTCTCCACTGCTCGTTCATCGGGGAACACTCCTCTCGTGGGGGATCAGCGCGCCGACGGGGCGCGAGCGCACGCCCCGTTCTACCGCCGACGTCACGCCCACGGACGCGCGAAACCCCGTGAAAACAAGCGCCGTACGGCGATCGAACACCGAGCCTCGGGGTCGCACCCGCGCGCCGCGTCCGGTGGTGGGGGCACCGGCGGGCGGTCGGTTGTGGTGACGGCGGTGGTGGGGGCACCGGCGGGGAGTTCGTCGCGGCGAGATGGCGGTGGTGGGGGCACCGGCGCGAGCGCTTCGTCACAGCGTCACGGCGGTGGTGGGGGGACCGTTCGGCGCGACGAACGGGCGCATCGGCGGTGGTGGGGGGACCGCCCGACGCGAGCGCGGCGGGTGCGGGCGGTGGTGGGGGCACCGCGCCGACCCGGGGTGGGCACGAGCGCCGCTTGTGGCGCGCGTCGTCGACGTAACGATGGGCCCTTGACGGCGTCCGGGGCCCTCTTCGACGGCGCTGGTTTCCTCGAACCCCTCCCCGACCAGGGCCCTCATCGTTGCTCTCTTCTCTTCGCGCGGCCTTTTTTCTTGGGCTCGCGCAGCGTCTGGAGGAGCTCGACCGCCGACGCGATCCGGTCGAGGCCTCGCCCGACGGTACCTCTTGCCCGGCGGCGATCCTCGACGGGATCACCGCGTCGATCTCGTCCCGCGTCAGCAGCTCGTCGGCCGGCAGCTCCGGCTGGCTCCGCGCCTGATGGGTCAGTTGCAGCGTGCGCATCGCAACCGACCCCAACAGCGTCGCCCACTTCTCGATCCGGCTTAGCGCCGGTATTGGGCTACGTATCCTCGACAACATGGCAACGACGACTTCCAGAAGGTGGTGAAACTCCTCGACGATCTTGCCGATCGTGGCGTGGGCCCACTTCTACAAGCACTGGTTCTGAACCTGTCTTCCGCACCCTGAACGTCTGCCCTCCGTCACGGTTGGTGCGCCGTCGTGTCGGCCGACTCCGTCGCGGTCACGAGCGAGCGGGTCACACGCCGTCGCCCAGCGGTCGTCCCCCGTGGATCCCCCACGTCCCCGACTCGCTCGGCAACTTGCGACCGCGCGCCTCCCCTCGGGCGCATCGCTCGCGATCACCGCGCCGCGGAGACCTCCGCCAGCAACGCGCGCACCTCACGACTCCACCCCAGCCCGTGCAGCAAACTCTGCTGCGAAGACGACAGCGGCGTCACCCTACGGACCAGGTCCGGGCCCGCCCCCAACCGGAAACTCATCACCACCACCGCCGACAGCGCTGACTCCACGCGCCGCACCCACGGGCGGGCCACATCGCGCTTCTTCGCCGGCGGCGGCAGCGTGCGGCGGGCCTGACGCTCCAGCAGCGTCCACGCCGTCAGTGCCCACGCGCACACCGCCACCAGCGCACGGACGCGGTCGTCGTTGTGCACGAAGAACGGTCGCAGGCGCAGCGGGCCCTTGAGCAGGTGTTGGTCCCGCTCGATCCGCCCGTGCGTCTTGTAGCGCCGCACCGCCCACGCGCACAGCGCTGCATCCGACAGGCCCGCGCGGTTGGTCACCAGCGGCCAGCGGCCGTCGCGCCGCGCGCTCTCGGCCAGCGCCGCCTCGTCGCGCGACCACGTGAGCTCCAGCTGCCCCGCGCGGGTGCGCAGCGTCACGTGCACGAAGCGCGAGGCCAGGCCGTGCCGCGTTCGCAGCGCGTCGAGTCGCTTGGACACGTCCGCGCGCTTCTTGAGCTTGGGCCCGTTGAGCCGGTCGCGCAGCGCCGCGAGCGCCTCGTCCATCCGCGCCAGCGCCTTCGATCGCTCCTGCGCCTCCGCGACGGCGCGACGCGGATCGAACACCACCAGCCGAGCGCCCGCGTCCGCCACGCCGCCGACGGGGAAGCGCCCCACGACGCACGCGCGGTACGGCACGGGCTCGCCGCGCCCCACCAGCGCCACATCCACCTCGACCTCGGGCGACGCGGCGCACACCCACGCGGCCACCGTCGGGATCATGGCGATCGGCCCCAGGAACACCCCGCCGGAGGCCGCCACCGCGTCCATGTTGGCCTGCGACCACATGACGCTGTCGCCGCTGACCACGACGGGGTCGGTCGGCAGGCACCGGCGCAGGGCGCGCAGGGCCTCGGGCACCGTGCTCACGTCGCCCGTGTTGCCGGGGAAGGTCGCGTGGGCCAAGGGCACCTCGCCGTCCTCGCTGGTGACCACGCCGACGATCACCTGCTTGTGGTCGCTGCGCCCGTCCTTGCTGTGCCCCCGCGCGGCCAGCTCGCTGTCCTCGTAGTCCCCTTCGAAGTAGGCGGTGGTGGTGTCGTAGTGGGCGTCGCCCACGCGGAGCTCGAAGGCGCTGATGACGTGGGGCGTGACCGACGCCTGGGCGTCACGGATCTTGGGCGCCAGCGCGTCGAGCGCTCGTCCAATGCGGTCGTCGTTGAAGCGCGCGGGGTCGCGCCCGGTGAGCGCCGCGAGGCCGGACTCTCGCGCCCACCCCTCGACCTCGTACAGGGGCTCGGGGGCGGTGAGGCGGTTGAGGACGAGGGCTTCGATCACCTCCCCGTGGGAGAGCTCGGCCTCGGTGGGCAGGAGGACGTCGATGGCCTCGCGCAGCCTCATCTTGCGCAGCAACCCCAGCCACATCGCGGTCACGCCGCAGGGGGTGGCATCGACCGGCTCGATCGCCGAAGATTGTTGTAGAGAACTGGACGGCATCACGGCCGCGTGGCAGTCGCCCGAGACGGCCGGCGGCGCAAGTTTTCAGCAGGTCATCGCGCAGCGGAGGGATGCGCGGCCCAACAACGCCCGACTCGCAGCACACGAAGCCAACCGCGACGGAGGGCAGACGTTCAGGGTGCGGAAGACAGGGTCTGATCGAGCGACGCGCCCGTCTGGACGTGGTGCAGCACCAGCCGCAGCTGCGTGCCGGGGTCGCGGAGCTTCGAGCGCTCCTCGCCCTTCGGGCTGATCCTCGACCGGCAGAGGCCGTGCGCGGCGGCCTGCTCGGCCTAGTACCTCATCGCAGGGGATGTGAAAGGTTCAGGCGGCCAGCTTCTTCGCGGCCTCCTCGCGGGCCTGGGCCAGCGGCCGGTAGACGCGGCCCAGCTTCTCGCGCGCCCGCTGCGTCGTGAACATCCACCGGATGCGCGCCCCTGCCTCATTGCGCTGGGCCTCCCAGGCGGTGACCTCGCGGACCAGCGTCTCGCGGTCGGAGATGCGGCGGTCCAGGCACTGCGAGGTCGTCCCCATCGCCCCGAGGCCGCCTCGTCGTCTTCGAGGTCGAGGCCGTCGGCGGTCGACGCACCTGCGCGCAGCGACGGGACGAGGAAGTGACGCCGCGTGACGGTGCGCGCGCCACCGTCGGACGTGACCACCTCGGTCCTCACCACGAACGGCCCCGCATCGGCGCCCCCCTGGTTGTGGATGCGTATCGCGAGCGCGTCGCCGACGCCGACGGGGCACGGGAAGCCCGCCTTCCATGCGGGCGACGAGGTCGGCGCGAGGGGGCGCTCGCGGGCCCGGCTCGACCGAGGCGGCGGGCGGGGCGCCGGCACGGAGCCATCCTCCTCCGGCGAGAACCGCGATCACGCGGAGCCATGAGGCATCTCTCATCGTGGGGCCTCCCATGGAACGCCCACGACAAAAGCACCGGCCGTGCCGGGCGCGGGAGACAACTTGTGTCCGGGCAACCTGGGCCCCTCTGCCATCCCCCTCGCCGCGTAGCCCGCGTCACCCCCCTGCCACCGGCGGGATCACCGCCACCTCGTCGCCCGCCGCCAGCGCATGCCCGCGCGCCACGTAGTCCCCGTTGACCGCGAGCCGCAGCGCGCCCGCGTACGGCGCGAGCCCCGGCCACCGCGCGCAGAGCGCGTCGAGCGCGTCGCCCGCCGTCGCCCCTGGCCCGAGCGTGAGCGGCACCTCGCGCGCCCCCACCACCTCGCGCGCCGCCGCGAACACCAGCACCCGCACCGCCACGTCAGACATCGCGCAGCCTCCAGCAGCGCACCTTCGACCCCGCCGCGAGCGCGCCCGACTCCGACGGGAGCAGCGCGAGCGCGTCGGCCCACGCGAACGACGTCACCGCGCCCGACGCCTGGTTCCCCAACGGCCGCGCCACGGGCGGCGACGCCGACTCGTCGAGCGTCACCCGCACGAACTCCGCCCGCCCCGGCGCGTGGCGCACGTCCGCCGCGAGCGCAGCCTCGACCGCGGTCGGCCCGATCACCCGGTCTCCCTGGAGCGCGCGGAGGAGCGGCGCCCCGAAGAGCACGAAGGTGAGCGTCGCGGACGAGGGGTTGCCCGGCAGCCCGAGCACCCGCGCCCGGCCCGCGCGGCCGACGCAGAGGGGCTTGCCCGGCTTGATCGCGACCTTCCAGAAGTCGAGCGAGACGCCCGCGTCCTCCATCGCCGCGCGCACCACGTCGTGGTCGCCGACGCTCACGCCGCCGACCGTGAGCACGAGGTCGCTCCCCTCCAGCGCGCCCGCGATCGCGGCCCGGGTCGCTTCGCGGTCGTCGCGGGCGAAGGGGAGCGCGCGGGCGACGCCGCCGCACATCGCCACCAGCGCCGCGAGGCCCGGCCCGTTGGCGTCGACCACGCTGCCCGCGCGGTCGGGCGAGCCCGCGTCGCGCAGCTCGTCGCCGGTCGAGAGGATCGACACCACCGGCCGGCGCGCCACCGCCACCAGCGTGGCCTCGGCCGACGCGAGGAGCGCGACGTGGAAGGGCGACACGCGCGTCCCCCGGGGGAGGACCACCGACCCTTCGGCGACGTCTTCCCCGCGGCGGCGCACGTGGTCGCCGGGTCGCGCGGGTTTCACGAAGCGGGCGACGTCGCCCTCGCGCGCAACGTCCTCCTGCATCACCACCGCGTCGGCGCCGGCGGGGACCATCGCGCCGGTGAAGATCCGCATCGACGAGCCCGCGGCGAGCGCCGGAGGAACGCCCCCGCCGGTGCGGCTCTCCCCGACGACCGGGAGCGCGGCGCCCGGGGCGGAGAGGTCGGCGGCGCGAACCGCGTAGCCGTCCATCGCGCTGTGGTCGAAAGCGGGCTGGGGGCTGCGGGCGTGGACGTCCTCCGCGAGGACGCGGCCGACGGCGGCGTCGAGCGCGACGCGCTCGGGGCTTACGGGCGTGAGGTCGGCGAGCGCGCGGGCGCGGGCCTCTTCGTAGGTGAGCATCGGGGCGGCGGATTGTTGAGTCGACCGCGCTTCCGCAGCAAGGGGGCGCGCGGCGCGCGGATGATTTACGTCACGTTTACACGGCCCTGGGTACAAACTCGGGCCGTGAAGCGCATCGAAGCGATCATCAAGCCCTTCAAGCTCGACGAGGTGAAGGACGCGCTCGCCGAGGTGGGCGTGCAGGGGATGACGGTGACCGAGGTGAAGGGCTTCGGCCGCACCGGGGGCAAGAAGGAGGTCTACCGCGGCAGCGCGTACGTGGTGGACTTCGTGCCCAAGGTGAAGGTCGAGGTGGTGGTGCCCGACGAGCAGGTCAACGCCGTGCTCGACGCCATCGAGCGGAGCGCGAAGACGGGCCGGATCGGGGACGGGAAGATCTTCGTCGTGCCGATCGAGGAGGTCGTCCGCATCCGCACCGGCGAGCGCGGGCGCGACGCGATCTGAGCTACCCGCCGCCCGACGCCACCCCCCGAAGAGGGCGCCGGGGGGTGTGTTCGGCTGTTCCGTCGGGGCCGGAGTGCGCGTAGCATCGGCCTCCGCGACGATGGGTGACTACCGCAACGAGCTCCAGAGCGCGCTCGCTCAACTCGAGGCCCTCCGCGTCGAGAACGCCTCGCTCCGCGCCCGGCTCCGGCCCGGCGCCGCCTCGCCCGCACGGGAGGACAGCGACCCGGGGCTCCCGCGCCCCGCGGTGACGGCCGCGCCGCCGCCCCGCTCGCTCGCGCGCCAGGCCCTCGCCCTCACTGCCGGGTGCGTGCTGGTCGCGGCGGCCCTGACGCTCGCGCGCCCGCGTCACCCGCCGCCCGAGGTGCCGCTGCGCATGCCCGACGCGCCCGCGGTTCCCGTGGTGGGCCCGGCCGGGCCGCTGCCGATGCCCCCCACCACCGTCCGCCTGCCCGAGCGCCCGAGGCCCCCCGGCGGTGCCGTGGAGGACGTCGAAGAGCACGGGCTCACCCTCCAGCCCTCCCACCTCCAACCCTCCGTCGGCTTCGACCGGGCGCGCTGGCAGGACGTCTCCCGCGGGCTCTACGTGCTCACCACCGTGCCCGACGCGGAGTGCTCGGTCGGGGGCGTTCGCTTCGCGTCGCCGCGGCCCGTCTTCCTCGAGCCCGGCGAGTACACCGTGCGGTGCGAGGCGGGGCCCACGCGCCAGCGCTGGAGCGTCCGCGTCGCCGCCAACCTGGTCACCTTCGACCTCGAGCACCGCATCGGGCGGTGACAGGGTACGTCACACCCCCCGTTGCCATCGGCGCGGGGCGGACGCAACCTCGGCGCACCCCTGAAGGACGGTGCGCGATGGACGATGTGACCCTGACCCTGGTGGACGTGAACCCGAAGATGGTCGACGCGTGGCGGGCGGTGTTCGACGGCGAGTACGGCGTGGCGGTGGTGCGGGGCTCACTGCTCGAGCAGCGGGCCGACGCCTGGGTGACGCCCACCAACGCGCGCGCCGTGATGAGCGGCGGCGTCGACGCGCTCGTGAAGGCCCACCTCGGCCCGGGCATCCAGGCGCGGGTGCGCCGCGCGGTCACCTCGCGCTGGGGCGACGCGATGCCCCTCGGCGCGGCGGCGTGCACGGCCACCGGGCGCCTCCTCCCGTCGTACCTCGTCGCCACGCCCACGATGCACGGCCCCTCCGACAACGTCTCCGCCACGATGAACGTCGCCCTCGCCTGCGCCGCCGCCCTCCAGGCGGTCCGCGCGCAGAACGCGGTCGCCCCCGGCTCGATCCGCTCGGTGGCGATGCCCGGCCTCGGCGCCGGCACCGGCCGCGTCGAGCCCGCCGTCTGCGCCGACCTGATGTACGCCGCGTGGAAGCTCTTCGAAGGCCGCTCGTTCGAGGGCTTCCACGACCTGCGCGCGGCGCTCTCGCACGAGCTCGGCGACCTCGGCGACGAGGGTCACGTCGGGCACAGCCACGAACCCGTCGCACCTGTCGCGTACCGCGGGCCGCGCCCCGCCGTGCTCCCCGTCCCCTTCCACGGCTACCGGGTCACCGCATAACGTGACCGCCGCCCCGTGGGTGCCGCTCTGGGTGAAGAGCGCCTACAGCTTCCTCGAAGGCGCCTCGACGCCCGACATGCTCGTCGAAGAGGCCCACGCGCGCGGGCTCCCCGCCGTGGCCCTCACCGACCGCGACGGGGTCTACGGCGCCGTCCGCGCCCACGTCCGGGCGAAGGCCCTCGGAATCCGGCTCGTCCACGGCGCCCAGGTCACCACCGACGCGGGCCACGTCGTCCTCCTCGTCGAAGACCGCGCGGGCTGGGCCTCGCTCTGCCAGCTCCTCACGCGGGGGCGCGGCCGCTGCCCCAAGGGCGAGTCGCTCGTCACCGTCGCCGAGGTGTGCGAGCACGCGCGCGGCCTCGTCGCCCTCGCCCCCTCCCCCGCGCTCGTCGAGGGCCTCCACGAGCGCTTCCCCAACAGCCTCTACGCCCTCTGCGCGCGCCACCTCCGCGCCGAGGAGCGTCGCCCCGAGCGCGCCCTCCGCGAGGCCGCCGCACGCCACGACATCCCCACGCTCGCCGCGGTGGAGGTGCTCTACCACAAGCGCACGCGCCGCCCGCTGCAGGACGTGTTCACGTGCATCCGGCACGGCTGCACCATCCACGACGCGGGCCGGCGGACGCGCCCCAACGACGAGCACGACATCATCCCGCCCGAGGCGATGGCCGCCCGCTTCGCCGACGACCCCGGCGCGGTCGCGCGCACGCTGGAGGTCGCCGCGCGCTGCACGTTCGGCCTCGACGAGCTTCGCTACCGCTACCCCGAGGAGCACGTCCCGCGCGGGCAGACCGAGTCGTCTTGGCTCCGCACGCTCACGATGGCGGGGCTCTTCGAGCGCTACGGCGACGAGGTGAAGCCCTCCGTGCGCGAGCTCGCGGAGAAGGAGCTCGCCCTCATCGAGGAGCTCAAGTTCGGCGGCTACTTCCTCACGATGCACGAGGTGGTGAGCTTCTGCCACCGCGAGAACATCCTCTGCCAGGGGCGCGGCAGCGCGGCCAACAGCGTGGTGTGCTTCGCGCTCGGCATCACCGCGGTCGACCCGGCGGAGATGGAGGTGCTCTTCGAACGGTTCCTCTCGCGCGAGCGGGCGGAGCCGCCCGACATCGACCTCGACATCGAGCACGGGAAGCGCGAACTCGTGATCCAGCACCTCTACCAGCGCTACGGGCGCGACCGGGCGGCGATGGTGGCCAACGTCATCCGCTACCGCGCCCGCTCCGCGCTGCGCGACATCGGCAAGGCGCTCGGCGTGCCCCCGAGCGAGCTCGACGGCCTCGCGCGCGCCACCAGCCACTGGGACAGCGAGCTCGGCGAGGGCTCGTTCGAAGCGGCGGGGCTCGACCCGCGCACCGAGCAGGCGAGGCTGCTCCAGAAGCTCATCGCGGAGGCGTCTGACCTGCCGCGTCACCTCTCCATCCACCCCGGGGGCTTCCTGCTCGGGCACGAGCCCGTCACCTCGCTCGTCCCCGTCGAGCCCGCCACCATGGAGAACCGAACCGTCATCCAGTGGGACAAATACGACGTCGAAGACCTCGGGCTCTTCAAGGTCGACCTCCTCGGGCTCGGCGCGCTCACCGCCGTCCACCGCGCCTTCGACCTGCTGCGAGAGCACCACGGCGCCGACCTCACGATGGCCCAGGTGCCGCGCGAAGACCCCGCCACCTACGCGATGTGCAGCGCGGGCGACACCGTGGGCGTCTTCCAGATCGAGAGCCGCGCGCAGATGTCGATGCTCCCGCGGCTGCGCCCGTCGACCCTCTACGACCTCGTCGTCGAGGTCGCGATCGTGCGACCCGGGCCCATCCAGGGCGGCATGGTGCACCCGTACCTGAAGCGCAAGCAGGGCCACGAGACGGTGACCTACCCCCACCCGTCGCTCGAGCCCGTGCTGAAACGAACGCTCGGCGTGCCGCTCTTTCAGGAGCAGGTGATGCGCCTCGCGATGGTGGCGGCGGACTACACCTCGGGCGAGGCCGACCAGCTCCGCCGCGACATGGGCGCGTGGCGCTCGTCGGGGCGCATCGAGCAGCACCGCGCGCGGATGGTGCCGCGGATGGTCGAGAAGGGCATCGCGGCGGACTTCGCCGAGCGGGTGTTCCAGCAGGTGCTCGGCTTCGGCGAGTACGGCTTCCCGGAGAGCCACGCGACGTCGTTCGCGCTCATCGCGTACGTGACGGCGTGGCTGAAGTGTCACCACCCGGCGGCCTTCCTCTGCGCGATGCTCGACGCGCAGCCGATGGGCTTCTACGCGCCCTCCACCCTCGTCGAAGACGCGCGGCGCCACGGCGTCGTCACCCTCCCGCTCGACGTCAACCACTCCGCCTGGAAGTGCTCGCTCGAGCGCCTCGCCGACGGCCCCCTCGCCGTCCGCATGGGGCTCTCGTACGTCGACGGCCTCGGCGCCCGCGAGGAGGCCCGCATCGCCCCCCTCGCCCGGCCCTTCGCCTCCGTGGAGGACTTCGCCCGCCGCGCGCTCGTCTCGAAGCGGGCCCTCGTCGCCCTCGCCGAAGCCGGCGCCTTCGGCAGCGTCGCCGCCGACCGCCGCGAGGCCCTCTGGCGCGTGCACGGCGTGGCCCCGCGGCTCGCCCTGCCGCTCGACGCCGACCCGACCGAGGACGCCCCGCGGCTCGACCCGCTCACGCCCGCCGAGGCTGTGAGCTGGGACTACCGCGCGAGCTCCCACTCGCCGCGCGCCCACCCGATGGAGCGCCACCGCGACGTCCTCACGCGCGAGGGCCTCCCCGACGCGCAGGAGGTCGCGCGGATGACCGACGGTCAGCGCGTCCGCTACGTCGGGATGGTGATCTGCCGGCAGCGCCCCGGGACGGCGAAGAACGTCACCTTCTTCACGCTCGAGGACGAGACGGGCTTCGTCAACCTCGTGGTGTGGGCGCAGGTCTTCGCGAAGCACGCCTTCGTCGGGCGCACCGCGGCGCTGCTGGAGGTCACCGGGCGCGTGCAGCGGGCCGACGGGGTGGTCCACGTGGTGGCCGACGCGCTGGCCGTTCCCGCCTTGCTCGCACAAGGCGCGGCGCCGCGCTCGCGGGACTTCCACTGAAGCAATACGCGAGGGGAGATGGGGCGACGCCCTTGACCCGCGGCCCCCTTTCTCGCTAGAGCCGCGGGCGTGATCGAGGCCGACCAGCTCACCCGGCGCTTCGCGGGCCGCACCGCGGTCGACGCGCTCACCTTCACGGTGCCGCGCGCGCAGGTGGTCGGCTTCCTCGGGCCCAACGGCGCGGGCAAGAGCACCACGCTCAAGATGCTCTCGGGCTTCCTCCCGCCCACCTCGGGCACCGCCCGCATCGGCGGCAAGGACGTCGTCGAGGACGGCCTCGAGGCCCGCCGGCTCATCGGGTACATGCCCGAGTCGTACCCCGTCCACCCGGAGATGCGGGTGGAGGAGTTCCTCGACTTCCGCGCGGAGATCAAAGGGGTGCGGGAGCGCAAGAAGGCCGTCGCCCGCGCGATGGAGCTCGCCGACGTCTCGGACGTCGCGCGGCGCCTCGTGGGCGAGCTCTCCAAGGGCTACAAGCAGCGCGTGGGGCTCGCCGACGCCGTGGTCGCTTCGCCGCCGCTGCTCATCCTCGACGAGCCCACCGAGGGCCTCGACCCCAACCAGATCCTGCGCTTCCGCGAGGTGATCCGCGGCCTCGCGAAGGAGCACACGGTCTTCCTCTCGACGCACATCCTCTCCGAGGTGGAGGCGGTGTGCTCGCACGTCATCATCATCCACCAGGGCCGCATCGCGACGCAGGGCGCGCTCGACGACGTCCGGGCCGAGCTCCGCGGCGCCGACCGGGCCGTCTCATTCGCCGCGTCGGTGCCCGAGCGCCTCGCGGACGCCTACCGCGCTTCAACGGACGCGCCCGCCGAGCGCATCACCCGCGCGCTCGCTGACGTGCCCGGCGCGCGCGCGGCGAAGGTCGCGCTCGCCGAGGGTCTGGTCCGCTTCGAGCTCTCCGTGCCGGCCGGCGCGCCCGAGGCGGTGGAGGCCGCGGTGGCGGCGCTCGTGCGCGAGGGCCTCGGGGTGCGCGAGGTGGCGCCCAAGGCGCACTCGCTGGAGGACGTGTTCCACGCGCTGACGAAGCGCGACGAGAAGAAGGCCGACGGGGAGAAGGGGGCGGCGGCGTGAGGGCGCTCTGGGCCATCTACAAGCGAGAGCTTGTCTCGGCTTTCTACGCGCCGCTGGCGTACGTGGTGATGGTGTCGTTCCTCGTGTTCAACGGGGTGGTGTTCTACTTCTTCATGCAGCTCGTGGCCGACCGGCCGACGCTCACCGGGACGCGCGGGCCGCTCCAGCTCTTCTTCGGCAGCACCATCCTCTCGGTGCTCACCCTGATGATCTTCTGCCCCGCGGTCACCATGCGCTCCCTCGCCGAGGAGTGGCGCACCCGCACCGCGGAGACGCTCTTCACCACGCCCGTCACGCCCGCCGCGGTGGTGCTCGGGAAGTTCTTCGGGGCCTTCACCGTGTACGCCTCGCTCTGGCTCCCGACGCTGCTCTACGCGCTGGTGGTGCGGCGCTACGGGCCGGTGGACTGGGGCGCGCTCGCGTCGGCCTACGCCGGCGTCGGGCTCGTGGGGAGCGCGTTCGTGGCGATCGGCGTGCTGATGTCGGCCCTCGCGCGCTCGCAGGTGACGGCCTTCGTCGGGTCGTTCGGGGTCATCGGCGGGGCGATGTTCGCGCTCGGCCTCGGGCGCTACCTCTTCACCGAGGAGGGGTCGCAGCGCTTCTTCCAGTACGTCAACCTCTGGGAGCACATGGAGCGCTTCTCCGTGGGCACCCTCGACTCGCGCCAGGTGGTCTACTACCTCACGGTCACCGCCCTGGCCCTGTCGTTCGCGGCGCGCTCGCTCGACGCGCGGAGGGAGGCGTAGCGTGGCCGACGTCGCCGAGCCCGAGCGCCGGTCGTGGGTCGACGGATTCCTCCGCGGCCCCGTGGTGGTGCTCCTTTCGCTGCTGCTCTTCGTCGAGGTCAACTACCTCGCGGCGCGGCACTACACCCGGTGGGACCTCACCAGCGCGCGGCGCTTCACGCTCTCCCCGCGCTCGGCCACCATCGCGCGCGAGCTCCACGCCCCCACCGAGCTCTACGTCCTCCTCAACCGCGAGGAGGAGCACTACAGCGACGTGGTCGAGCTCGTCGAGCGCTACGCCGCCGCGGGCCGCCGGCTCACCGTCCACACGATCGACCCCGACCGCCAGCGCGAGCGGCTGATCGGGCTCGCCCAGCAGTTTCACCTCCAGCTTCTGTCGTCGCGCGACGGCGAGCGCACCATCGCGAGCTGCGGGCTCCTGGTGGCGCAGGGCCAGCGGCACTGGGAGGTCGCCCGCGAGACCTTCCGCGAGCTCGGCGCGCCCGACCCCGGCGACGAGCAGGGCGCCACGCGCATCCTCAATGCGCAGATCACCGTCGAGCGCGCGGTGAGCGAGGCGCTCCTCCAGGTCGACCGCGCGGCCGCGACCCGGCTCTGCATGGCGCAGGGCCACGACGAGATGCCCGTCGCGCAGGGCGAGCGCTCGGGCGCGGGCTTCGCCGAGGCGCTCCGCCACCAGAACTTCCAGGTGCGCGAGGTCGCCGTCCACGGCCGCTCGGGCGTGCCCGCGGACTGCGACGCGCTGATCGTCGCGGGCTCGCAGCGCGCGTGGCCCGCGGAGGACGCGGCCGCGCTCGAGCGCTACGTGCGGGCCGGCGGCAACGTCGGGCTCTTCCTCGACCTCGTCGTGCTCGAAGGCCGCGTCGCGCCGTCGGGTCTGGAGAACGTCGCGCGGCTCGCCGGCATCGCGCTCCCCGCGGCCGTCACCATCGAGGCCGACGAAGACCACCTGATGCCCTCGGGCACCGCCGCCCAGTTTCGCGCGGACACCTGGAACGAGCACGACCTCACGCGCAACCTCCGCGGCCAGTCGATCGTGGTCGAGCTCGCGCGCCCGGTCGTCCGCGCCGAGGGGAGCGAGACCGTGCCCGCGACGCTGGTGCAAGCGTCGGCGCGCGCCTGGGGCGAGACGCGCATCCAGGACCTCGGCCGCCGGCCCCCCGAGCGCGACGCTTCGGACATCGCCGGCCCGGTGTCCCTCGCGATGGCGGGCGAGGTTCCCAACGTGCGACCGCGTACGCCCGGCGCGCCCGCGGGACGCGTGGTGGTGGTGGGGACGTCGCTCATGCTGGAGTCGGGGTACTTCACGCCGCAGGCGCGCGCGGCGATCGGCAACGCGGTGTTCGCGGAGGCGGTGGCGGGCTGGCTGACGGCGCGGCGCGAGCTCGTGGACATCCCGTCGAAGCCCGTGTCGCGCGCGGCCCTCACGGTGAGCCCGGGCGACCTGCGCAACATCGGGGTGTACGTGATCCTGCTGGTTCCGCTGGCGGCGGCGCTGGTGGGCTTCGCGGTGTGGCGCGCGCGGAGGGCGACGTGAGGGAGACGGGCATCGCACGCTACCGGACGCCGCTCGCCCTCGCGGCCGTGGTCGGCGCCCTCGCCGGCGTCATCGCGTGGGACCAGCGCCGCGCCACCACCGACGAGATGGAGGCGCGCCGGCAGAACGTCTTCCGCGCCTTCCACCGCGAGCGCGTCGACCGCGTCGAGGTCGAGCGCAACGGCGAGCGCTTCGAGCTCCGCCGCGAGCGCGACGACTGGTTCGTGGTGGCCAACGGGTCGCGCCGGCCCGCCGACCCGATCGAGGCCGAGCGCCTCCTCTCCGAGGTGGAGGGCGCGGAGCCGCAGCGCTCGCTCGGCGCGCTCGACGCCGCGGGGAGATCCCGCTTCGGGCTCGACCGGCCGCGCGCGCGGGTGACCGTGCACGAGGGCCCCGAGGTGACCGCCCGCTTCGCCGTCGGCGGCGCCGTCGAGCGCGAGGAGGCCGTGTACGTCGAGGCCGCGGCGGCCGAGGGCGGGCGCGACACGAGCGCCGTCGCCGTGGTGCTGCCGAAGAGTTTTGGCGACCCCTTCGACCGCGCGGCGGTGGCCTTCCGCGACCGCAAGGTGGCCGACGTCGACGCCGAGCGCGTCACGCGCATCGAGCTCCAGGTCGACGGCCAGACGCGCGCCCTCGAGCGCCGCGGGCCCGTGTGGCGGCTCGTCGCGCCCGACCTCGGGAGAGCTTCTCGCGGGGCGGTGGAGGCGATCACCTCGGAGCTCAACGAGCTGCGCGCGACGCGCGTGGTGGCCGACGACGTCCCCGCGGCGGGACTCGCGGCGTACGGGCTCGACCGGCCGGGCGTGCGGGCGGAATTTCGCCGCGGCGCCGCGGTGGAGCCCGTCGCGCTGCGGTTCGGAAGCGCGTGCCCCGAGCACGCTGACGAGGTGGCCGCGACGCGCGAGGGGACGGGCACGGTGGTGTGCTTCGGCCGCGGCTTCGTCGACTCGCTGCGGGTCGCGCCGGAGGGCTTCCGCGACGACCACGTCCTCGCCGCGCGCACCGACGAGGTGGGCGAGGTCCGCATCAAGGGCGCAGGGACGAACGGCGCCGACCTCGTGCTCCGGCGCGGCGGCGGCGACGGCGGCGCGTCGGGCTGGCGCGCGGACAACGCGCCGTGGCCGGTGGACGCGGAGTCGATCGAGGCGTGGATCGGCACGCTGCACGACGTGTCGACCGGGCAGCGCCTCGCGGGCGACGAGCGGGCGGCGCGCGGCCTCGCCCCGGCGCGCACGGTGATCGAGGTGACCCGCACCGGCGTCGAAGGCGTCGAGCGCATCCAGGTGGGCAACGTCGACGCGGCGGGGCTCTACGTGTCGCGCGACGACGAGGCGGTGGTCCTGCAGTTCCCGCCGTCGCTCGAGGACACGCTGCGGGTGGAGGCGATCCGCTTCCGGCCGCGGTCGGTGGTGCGTGACGTCGAGGACGAGCTCCGCGCGCTGCTGGTCGAGGCCGGCGGAATGCGCGAGGAGGTGGCCCGCGTCGACGGCGCGCTCCGGCTCACGCAGCCCGTCTCGATCGCGGCCGACCCTTCCCTCACGAGCGACCTCGTGCGCCCGCTGGCGGCGCTCGACGCCGACCGCTGGGTGACGGCCACCGCGCGCCCCGAGCACGGCCTCGCGCAGCCCCGCGCGCGCCTCGTGGCCCGCTTCGAGGGGGCCGGGGCCCGCGACGAGGACGATGCCGGCGCCGACGCAGCCGCGCGCGTGCGGAGCTACACGATCGCGTTCGGCGCGGCCGCGCCGGGCGGCGGGGTGTACGCGACGTTGGAGGGGACGCCCGGGGTGTTCGTGGCGCCGCGGAGCGTGTTCGACACGCTGGTGACGCCCCACGTCGACCGCGGCGCGCTGCGGGTGGTGGCGAGCGCGGTGACGCGGCTGACGCTGACGGTGGGCGGCGCGACCCCGCGGCGCGTGGCGCTGGTGAAGACAGGCGACGCTTGGCGCACCGACGCGGGGACGCCGGTGGACGCGCAGCGGGTCGACGCGCTGCTCAACGGGCTGGCGGGCGCGACGGCGCCGCGGGCCTTCGGGTACGGGCCGGCGCCGGCGGAGGCGCGCCTCGCGACGCCGCGGCTGGTGGTGGAGGTGTCCGGCGAGGGCGACGCGGGCGAGCTTGCCGTGCGGATCGCGGTGGGCGAGCGCTTCGGGGCGGGCGAAGGGGCGGGCTTCTACGCGCGCCGCGACGGCCTCGACGCGACCTTGTCGCTGCCGGAGTCGGTGGTCGAGGCGCTGCTGGAGTTCAGGCCGTAGCGCGTCAGGCGCCGGCGAACACTGCGTCGAGCGACGGGGCGGTCACCGCACGGGCGATCCACTGCGTGAGGGTCGTCGCGTCGTGGCAGGCGGCGAGGCGGGCCTCGTGCTCGGCGCCGAGCGCCCACCCGCGAGCCCCCAGGGCCGACCGCAGCGCGCTGAGCAGGCCCTCTTCGCGGCCTTCCTCGCGCCCCTCCTCGCGGCCTTCTTCGCGGCCTTCTTCGCGGCCTTCTTCGCGCACCGCGTCGAGGCTGCCGAAACCCTTCGCCGCGAGGAGGTTGCGCAGCGTGACCTCGTGCGCGGCGTCGCGGTCGAAGAGCGCCCGCACGGGCACCGGCAGCGCGAGGATCCCCGGCGCGCTCAGCGACTCGTCCGCGGCGACGACACGCACAGCCGCGCCGGCCTGGTGCACCTCCACGCGCCGCGGCCCCGTCAGTCGGACGACCCACACGTACTGCGTCCCGCCCGCGAGCAACTCGGCGATCTTCTGCCGGAGCTCGACCTCGTCCTGGCCGCGTCCGGCGTACTCCACGGCCAGCGGGGTGCGCGAGGCCCAGGTCCCGTTGCCCGGCTCGAGGTTCACGGCGACGTCGGGGGCGCGCAGGGTCTTGGGGGCGAGCTCGACGCCCGCGTCGACGCCGGCGCTCTTCACTGCTGGGTCGCTGTCGAGCACCATGAAGGCGAGACCGCAGAGTTCAGCGCGCGTCAGTGTGTTCGGTGCGAGGTAGGTCGGATGCCCATCGGAGAGCTCGTAGCGGTCGCCCGGGCGGAGCTGCTCTACACGGAACGGGCCGGTGAAACGATTGCGGAGACCCGTGCTCACCGCGCGACGATACCATCGCGCGACGGGCGGCGGCGGGCTGGGCGCTACTTGACGAGACGGAGGTAGGGCGGGCGCTCGCGCGGCGACTTGCGGCCCGTGGAGGTCGACTCGGGGTCCTCCTTCGGGGGGATCGAGCCGCTCTCGTTGGCGCGCGACGACTTCGAACTCGCGGGCGACGACACCTCGCGCAGCGCGGGCGGCGGCGGGAAGGACGTCGGGCGCGACGCGGGCGGCGGGCGAACGGACTCGCGCTCGCGCTCGTCGGGCGACGGCACCACGGAGATCTTCGGGCGCTGGGGCTTGCCGCGCGCCTGGCGCGTGGTCGGGGGCTGGCGGCGCACCGGGGAGGCCTCGGGGACGAGCTCCATCGGAAGCTCCGAGGGCCACACGGTGACCTCGCCGTTCTCCGCGACGAGCGCGTACACCGCCGACCAGGGGAGCGTGCAGTGGAAGGGCGTGCGGTTGAACGAGAGCGTGCAGGTCACGCCGAAGTCGTCGATCTCCAGGTCGGGGATCGGGATCGCGAAGTTGCGCCCGAGCTGGAGCACGAGCTGGGGCTTGTGGCCCAGCCAGTCGGGGACGACGACGCTCTCCCGGCGCGGGTCGAGGTGGACGAACACGCTGCCGCGGTCGAGCAGCTTGAGGAGCTGCTCCTTCTTGGAGGGAGGATCACCAGCCATGGAACCTTCCGTATCACCCTTCGGGATGCCCCGCACGGGTCGTGCGAGGCGTGTTGGAAGACGCGACACGCGCGGCGCCGTCCCGCGCGCGCCTCCGTCCTGAGCTGAACGAACGTCCCGTACCCTACCACCCCGCGCCCGCGCCCGTCACCTGGGCACCGCCGGGCCGCGCGCGAACTTCAGCCGGCGCGGTCGATCTTCGAGACACGCTCCGCGTGGCGGCCGCCCTCGAAGGGCGTCGCGACGAACGCGTCGACGATCGCCTCGGCGAGCCCCGCCCCGACGACGCGCGCCCCGAGCGCGAGCACGTTGGCGTCGTTGTGCGCGCGGCTCATCCTCGCGGTGTACTCGTCGCCGCAGAGCGCGCAGCGCACGCCCGCGTGGCGGTTGGCCGCGATCGAGATGCCGACGCCCGAGCCGCACACGAGCACGCCGCGCTCGAAGTCCCCGCGCGCGACGGCCTCGGCGAGCCGGTGGCCCCAGTCGGGGTAGTCGGTGCGGGAGGCGTCGTCGGGGCCGAGGTCGGTGACGTCGAGGCCCTTCGCGCGGAGCTGGCGCTCCACGGCCTCCTTGAGTTCGAAGCCGGCGTGATCGCTCGCGAGTGCCCAGCGCATGGGGCGACTCCTAACGCACCCGGGCGCGGGCGCCAAGGGCGTGCGTCACGCGTGGCGCGCGAACGCCAGGCACACGTTGGTTCCGCCGAAGCCGAAGGAGTTGGAGAGGGCGACGTCGACCTCGCGCGCACGCGCCTGGTGGGGCACGTAGTCGAGGTCGCAGGAGGGATCGGGGTCGTCGAGGTTGATCGTCGGCGGCAGCACCCCCCGCGCGAGCGCGAGCGCGGTGAAGGCGCCCTCCACCCCACCGGCCGCGCCGAGGAGGTGGCCCGTCATGCTCTTGGTCGAGCTCACCGCGAGGCGCTCGGCGTGGGCGCCGAACACCGCGCGGATCGCCCGGCTCTCCTCCGCGTCGCCCTGCCGGGTGCTCGTGCCGTGGGCGTTGACGTACCCCACGCGCGCCGGGTCGACGTCGCCGTCCTCCATCGCCTCGCGCATCGCGCGCTGCGCCCCCTCCGCCTCGGGCGCGGGCTGCGTGACGTGGTGCGCGTCGTCGGTGGCGCCGTAGCCCAGCACCTCGGCGTAGACCCTCGCGCCGCGGGCCAGCGCGCGCTCGCGCGACTCGAGCACCAGCACCCCGGCCCCCTCGCCCATCACGAAGCCGTCGCGCCCCCTGTCCCAGGGCCGGCTCGCGCGGGCGGGCTCGTCGTTGCGGGTGGAGAGCGCGAGCATCGCGTTGAAGCCCGCGACGCCGAGCGGGGTGATCGCCGCCTCCGCGCCGCCGGCGAGCATCACGTCGGCCGCGCCGCGCTGCACGAGCCGGGCGGCCTCGCCGATCGCGTGGGCGCCCGAGGCGCAGGCGCTGGTGGTGGTGTAGTTGATGCCGCGCAGGCCGAGGCGCATCGCGATCTGCCCGGCGCCCATGTTGGAAATGGCCGCGGGGACGAAGTACGGCGAGACCCGCCCGGGGCCCTTCTCGAGCAGCGTGCGGTGGTGGCGCTCGATGGTGTCGATGCCGCCGATGCCGACGCCGAGGATCACCCCGACGTGGTCGCGCTCGGCGCGCGGGAGGTCGTCGCCGAGGCCGGCGTCGCGCCACGCCATCAGCCCCGCGGCGAGGCCGAAGGCGCTGTAGCGGTCGAGCTCCTTGAGCTTGCGGCCGTCGACCCAGGCGAGCGGGTCGAAGCCCTTCACCTCGCAGGCGAAGCGCGTGCGGTGGGCCGAGGCGTCGAAGAGGGTGATCGGGGCGGCGCCGCTGCGGCCACCAAGGAGAGCCTCCCACGTGGGCTCGACGCCGACGCCGAGGGGGGTGACCAGGCCGAGGCCGGTGACGACGACGCGGCGCTTCACGGGGAGGGATTCGGGCGCGTCAGGCGGTGGCGGTGGGGCGGCCGCCCTTGACGTGGGCGGCGATGTAGTCGACCGCGTCCTGCACGGTGCGGATGCGCTCGGTCTCCTCGTCGGGGATGTCGAGTTCGAACTCCTCCTCGAAGGCGAGCACCAGCTCGACGATCGCGAGCGAGTCGGCGCCCAGGTCGTCGATGAAGGAGGCCGTGTTCTTCACGTCCAGCAGGGGGATCTCGAGGTGCTGCGCGATGATGGTCTTCACGCGCTGTTCGGTGTCGCTCATGGCTGTAGCTTGACCTCCACGACGGGCGGGCGACGCCGTCGGCGCGGCCCTCATAGCCCCATTGGTTTCAGACGTAAAGGCCGCCGTTGACCCCGAGCACCTGGCCGGTGACATACCCCGCCTCCTGCGAAGCGAGGTACGCGACCGCGGCGGCGACGTCCGCGGGCGTGCCGAGGCGGCCGGCGGGGGTGGCCTCGAGCACCTTCGCGCGCGCCTCGGCCGGGATGTGCGCGGTCATCTCCGTGTCGATGAAGCCCGGCGCGACGACGTTGGCGGTGATGTTGCGCGAGGCGTACTCCTTCGCGATCGACTTCACCGCGCCGGCGAGCGCGGCCTTGCTCGCGGCGTACACCGTCTGGCCGGGGTTGCCCATCTGGCCCACCACGCTGGAGACGGCGATGAAGCGCCCCCACTTCGCGCGCATCATGGGGCGCACGGCCGCGCGCGCGAGGTAGATCGCCCCGTGGACGTTGGTGGCGAAGGTGGCGGCGAGCTCCTCGTCGGAGACGCGGAGGAGGAGGTTGTCGACCGCGACGCCGGCGTTGGCGACGGCGATGTGGAGGGCGCCGCGGCGCTCCTTCAGGCCCTCGACGGCGGCGGTGACGGCGGCCCCGTCGGCGACGTCGAAGCCGAGCGCCTCGCCGTCGCCGCCGGCCGCGCGGATCTCCGCCACGCACGACTCCGCGGCCTCGCGTCCCTTGACGTAGTTGACGGCGACGTAGGCGCCCTGGCGCGCGAGGGTGAGGGCGATCGCGCGGCCGATGCCGCGGGAGCCGCCGGTCACGATCGCGACGCGGCCGGAGAGGTCGAACATCACGGGGCCTCCGAGAGGGCGGCGACGGCGGCGTCGAGGGACGCGGGGTCGCTCACCGAGTGGACGCGCGCGCCGCGCTGGACGCGCTTGATGAGACCGGCGAGCACGCGCCCGGGACCGAGCTCGACGAAGGTGTCGACGCCCGCCTCGAGCATCGCGCGGACGCAATCCGACCAGCGCACCGCACCCGCGACCTGGCGCACCAGGAGCTCCCGCACGCGCGAGGCGTCGCCGTACGGAGCTCCGTCGACGTTGGCCACGACGGAAACATCGAGCGGCGACGGGGAGATGGCGGCGAGGGCGGCGTCGAGGCGCGCGGCGGCGGGCTCCATCAGCGCGCAGTGGAAGGGGGCGCTCACCTGGACGGGCATCGACTTCCCGCCGCGCTCGGCGACGCGCTCGCGGAGGCGCGCGACGGCGTCGGCGTGGCCCGCGGCCACCACCTGCCCGGGGCAGTTGAAGTTGGCCGCCTGCACCACGCGCCCGGTCTCGCGCGCGGCCTCCTCGCAGAGCCCGACCACGACGTCGTCGTCGAGGCCGATCACCGCGGCCATTGCGCCGACGCCCGGGGGAACCGCCTCCTGCATCGCGGTGCCGCGCAGGCGGAGCAGGCGCGCGGCGACGTCGAGCGGGAGCGCGCCCGACGCCACGAGCGCGGAGTACTCGCCGAGCGAGTGGCCGGCGAGGACGGCGGGGGCGAGCGACGGGAGGCGCGCGCGCAGGGCGGCGAGGCACGCGACGCTGGTCGCGAGGATCGCCGGCTGCGTGTTGGCGGTGAGCGTGAGGGCCTCGGCGGGCCCTTCGAAGCAGAGCGTGGAGAGGGGGACGGGGTCGGCCGCGAGGGCGCGGTCGACGGCGTCGAAGACGGCGCGCGCCTCGGGGTACTGACCCGCGAGGGCGCGGCCCATCCCGACCTCCTGGGCTCCCTGCCCGGGGAAGACGAACGCGACCCGCATGAGTGCCGGCGCCGGTGGGTGGTGAGGGTGCGCCGCTACTCGGAGGCGGCGGGCTTCTCGACCACGGCCTTGCCCGCGTAGAAGCCGCAGGCCGCGCAGACGCGGTGCGGCCGCGTGATCTCGCCGCAGTTGCTGCAGCGCGTGATCGACGGGGCGACGATCTTGTCGTGGTTGGCGCGGCGGGTGTCGCGCTTCTGGCGGGAGGTTCTCCTCTTCGGTACGGCCACGGTAATTCTCCTATTCGGGCTTGCGGAGCTTCAGCAGGGGCGCGAGGCGCGGGTCGACCGGGCGCTCGGCGCCCCCGTTCGGCGCGGGGCTGTCGGCGGTGGGGGCGAGGGCGCGGGGGCAGTCGCCCTCGTGCCGCGGGTGGACGGGGGCTTCGAGGAGCAGTTGCTCCCGGAGCCAGTGGGCCAGGTCGACCTGGCCGTCGGTGTAGTAGTCGGCGTCGAGCTCGCCTGCGCTCAGCTCGACCTCCTCGCCCGGGCGCCGCGCCGGCGCCTTCGACGCGGGCGACAGCACGAGCTGGAACTCCGTCTCGACCGGGAGCTCCACCGGCTCGAGGCACGCCACGCACTCGGCGACGACGCGGGCCTTCACGGTGCCGGATACGATCACGTCGACGCCGTCGCGGTCGAGCCGGAGCTTCGCGGCGGCGCGCGCGCCCTCCGCGGGCTTCATCGACGCGTCGGCCAGCACCGACGCGATCCACGCCGGGTCGAGCGGGAGCGCGAGGCTCAGGCCCTCCTCGGGGATCGAGTCGACGGTGACGGTCGGCGGCGGTTGCATGGCGTGGTGCGCGGCTGCGAAAAGGCTTCGGCGCGACGGGCGGCGGAGACTAGGGAGGTGGGGGGCGGGTGTCAAGGCCGATGGGCCACCGCGGAACGAAGCGCGAAACACGAGGGCCTTGAACGGGCGCGGCGGAGGGCTCGATGATAGCCGCCATGAAGCTCCGCGAGGCCCTGGTCGGTTCGGCGTTGGCGTGGTCGGTGGGCGGCGCGCTCGGGTGCACAGAGACGTCGACGGGCACCGTCGCCGACGCGGCGCCCGACGTCGCGCCCGACGTCGCGCCGGACGTCGCGAGCCCCGACGTCGCGCTCGATGCAGCGCCCGACGCGAGCCCCGACGTCGCACCCGACGTCGCACCCGACGTCGCGCCCGACACGGCCCTTGATGTCGCCCTCGACGCGAGCCCCGATGTCGCGCCCGATGCGAGCCCTGATGTCGCGCTCGATGCGGCTCTCGATGCAGCGCCCGACGCGCCTGAAGACCTCGGCCCGCCCCCCTGCCCCGGCGCCCAGCAGCGCTGCGACGGCGCCTGCGTCGACACGCGCAACGACCCGGCGCACTGCGGCGGATGCGGCGCCGCGTGCACCCTCGGGCGCGTGTGCGTCGCCGGGCGCTGCGAGGTCTCGTGCCCCGCGGGCCAGACGCGCTGCGGCGACGAGTGCGTCGACCCCTCGCGCGACCCCCTCCACTGCGGCATGTGCGACCGCGCCTGCGCCGCCGGCGAGGCGTGCCGCGCGGGGGCCTGCGCGCTCGTCTGCCCGGCCGGCCAGACCGTCTGCGGAACCGCCTGCCGCGACCTCTCGCGCGACGTCGCCAACTGCGGGATGTGCGACCGCGCGTGCCCCGCCGGGCAGACCTGCGCCGCGGGGTCGTGCTCGCTCGTGTGCCCGTCGGGCCAGACGGCCTGCGGCGCCACCTGCCACACGCTCGCCACCGACACCGCCAACTGCGGCCGCTGCGGCAACCCCTGCGGCGCGGGGACGGTGTGCGAGGGCGGCGCCTGCGTCGTCCGCTGCACCGCCGGCCTCACCGCCTGCGGAACCTCCTGCCGCGACCTCACCGCCGACGCCGTCAACTGCGGCATGTGCGGCCGCGCGTGCGCCACCGGATCGAGCTGCCGCGCCGGCGCCTGCGTGCTCGACTGCGCCGCCGGACAGACGGCGTGCGGCGGCGCCTGCGTCGACACGCAGACGAGCACCGCCCACTGCGGCGCGTGCAACAACGCCTGCGCCGCGGGCGCCCGCTGCGTGGCGGGCGTGTGCCGGGTCGACGCGTGCCCGAGCGGGTACGCCACCTGCTCGGGCGCGTGCGTCAACACCGCGCTCGACGACGCGAACTGCGGCGCCTGCGGGATGGCCTGCACCGGCGGCCAGCGCTGCGCGGCGTCGCGCTGCGAGACGCTCCGCGCGTCGTGCACGGCGACGCAGGAGGCCGAGAGCCGCGGGGTGTGCCTTTCGTCCGTCGCGTCCGCGCCGAGGGCGTGCGGCGACGCCGACCTCGCGGGCCCGTGGCCGTCGCGGCGGACGGAGTTCAACGCGAGCGGCGGCGACCAGACGTGGACCGTCCCTTCGGGCGTGACCGAGGTGGTGGCGAAGCTCTGGGGCGCGGGCGGCGGCAACACCAGCTCCGCGTCGAGCGGCGGCGCGGGCGGCGCGGGCGCGTTCGTCCTCGCGCGGCTGGCGGTGACGCCGGGCGAGGCGATCACCGTGGTCGTGGGCGCGGGCGGGCGCAACACGGGCTTCGACCGGACGGCGATCTACGGCGGCGGCGGCCTCGCGGGGTACTTCGGCGCGAGCGGCGGCGGGCGCAGCGCGCTGCGTCGCGGCGCGACCGAGCTCGTCACCGCAGCGGGCGGCGGCGGCGGCGCGGGCTGCAACGGCTCGACCCCCTGCGGCGACGGCGGCGCCGGCGGCCTCGCGCGCGGCGAGAACGGCGGCCGCTCGACGCCCACCGACGCGAGCTACGGCTACCCGGGCGCCGGCGGGACGATGACCTGCGGCGGCAACGGCGGCGTCTCCATCGGCTGCGGCTGCGGGCTCGGCTCGGGCGACGGCGCGGGCGGGCAGCAGTTCGCGGGCGGCAGCACCATCGGCAGCGGGCCGGGCCAGGGCGCGGGCGGCGGCGGATCGGGCTGGATGGGCGGCGGCTCGGCGGGCGGCGACTGCGGCGGCAACACCGGCGGCGGCGGCGGCGGCGGGAGCAGCTACGTCCCCACCGCCCTCGGCTGCGCGCTCGCAGGCGCGGGCGTGACGCCCGGCAACGCTTCGGACGGAGACCGCGCGGCGAGCGTCGCCATCGGCGCGGCGGCCCGCTCCAACCAGGCAGGCGGCCCGGGGCGCATCGTCCTGTACTACTGACCCGACGCGCGAGAACACGAAGGGAACCGCTGATGCCATCCGCACTGCCGCGACGCGACGGGACGCTCACCCCCGCGGGCTCGCCGCGCTACGACGAGCTCTTCCGCGGCGGGGTGTTCGCGGCGGTTCTGGGCGTCGGGTTCGACGAGGACGGCGCCAACCGCCCTGCGGACACGGAGGCCGAGGCAGGGCTCGTCGCGCGGGGGTTCGTGCGTGACGACGCGGGCGCGCTCGCGCTGCTGGCGGGCGCGGGGCGGACGCTGCCGCGGCACGCGGTGCCCCATTTCGTCAGGCGCGCGGGCGGCCTCGCGGCGGTGGTGACGCTGGTGCGCGCGGGCGACGGCACGGAGGGATCGCTCGCGGCCTCGGCCTTCCTCGACGGGATGAGCCGCTGCGACCTCGCCACCTACGGCGGCCACGGGCGCTACGGGACGGGGCCCGACTTCGACTACAACTTCACCGCCGACCTCGTCGACGCGAAGGGCGCGGTGGAGGCGAGCTTCCGCGCCGAGAAGGACCTCGAAGCGCACCTCGCCGAGCTCGGCGCAGCGCGGGGCGTCTCGGCGCGCAAGGTCTACGAAGACCTCACGGCGAAGCGTCGGCTGGTGATCCGCCGCGTCAACGGCGGCAACCTCGTGATCAACCTGCGCAACTACCACGCCGACGAGCTCGGCTCGCGCTTCATGGTCGACCAGCTCGCGGCCGACCCCTCCGTCCGCCGCATGTCGCAGCAGCGCTTCGACAAGCGCTACCGGCTGTGGGCCTTCCACGGCTGCCGCACCAGCGACTACCTCCTCAACCTCCGCACGATGAACCCCCAGGCCAACGCGGGCGGCCTCGACCTCGTCGCCACGCGCCGCCTGCTCTACTGGACCGACCTCGTCCCCTCGTGCCTCGCGCTCCTCGACGCCGTGCTCGCGCGGAAGACCTTCGCCGCGACGCTCGCCGACCTCCACGCCGTCAACCGCCACCCCGAGCTCCCCGGGGCCGACGCGCCGAGCCACGTCGCCGACCTCTCCCCCCGCTGAAGGGTTTCACGCCATGCCGACGCGCCCCTCCGCCGCCTCGCTCCCCGCACAGCTCGAAGCGTTCGCCCTGCGCCCGACCCCGGAGGCCGCCCGCGCGCTCGGCGAGAGCGGCGCCGACGACGCCTTCGCCCCGCTGGTCGCCGCCGCGCAGGACGCGATGGAGGGCGAGCTCGCGGTGGCCTTGCGCGCGGCCGTTCGAACGCTGGCGACGCCGGATCGCCTCGCGCGCTGGGGGAGCGACCCCGACGTGGCGAAGCGCCGGGTCGCCGCGCACGCGCTCTCGGCGCGCTACGAGGCGCACGCGCCGCTGCTGGCGAAGGCGCTGCGCGATTCGGACGACGAGGTGCGCGCGGTCGCGCGGCGGGCGCTGGCGTCGTGGGTGAAGAGCGACGCGCTCCACGCGCTGATGCGCGAGCTGCTCGCGCACGACGACCCGCGGGTGCGGGCGCTCGCGGCGGACGCGCTCGGCGCGCTCGGTGACGCGGGCGACGCGGCGAAGGTGACGGCGGCGCTGGCGAAGGAGGCGGACGAGCGCGCGCGCCACGCGCTGGAGCGGGCGGCGGCGCGGCTCGGGGGGTGACGGCTTGACGCGCGGCCGCGCGCGGCGGTCAGCGCGGGAGGCAGGCGAAGCCGTCGAAGCACATGCCCGACGGGCACTGGCAGGTCATCACCATGCGGCTCGACGCCGGGGCGCAGCCGCACGCGCCCGTGGTGCAGGTGTTGGGGAAGTCGCTCACCGACGCGCAGCAGAGCGCGGTGGTCACCGTGCCGCCGAACGCCCGGCAGGCGGCGGCGAGCCCGGCCGCGTCGCCCGTGGCGGTGGTGTCCGAGCCGGTCGCGTCTGAGGCCGCGTCGTCCGGAGGCGCGTCGGCCGCGGCGTCCATCGGCGCGTCGGCCGTGGCGTCCGGGGTCGCATCCGGCGTCGCGTCCGGCGTCGCGTCCGGCGTCGCATCCGGCGTCGCGTCCGGCGTCGCATCGGGCGCAGCGTCGGGCGTCGCATCCGGGGCCGCGTCGGTCGTTGCATCCGGTGTCGCATCGGGCGTCGCATCCGGCGTCGCGTCCGCCGTCGCGTCGGGCGTCGCGTCCGGCGTCGCATCCGGCCCGCTGTCGCCCTGCGCGTCGAGGCCCGTGTCGCCCTGCACGTCGGGCGCGACGTCGCCCTGCGCGTCCGCGGCTGCGTCGGCGGGCGTGGGCTTCGGGTCGTCCGAGCACCCCGCCAGCGCCGCGAGCACCACGCCGAAGGGGACCACCGTCGAGAAGAAAGACCGCTTCATCACGAAAACCTCCGCTGCTCTCAAAGCGCCCCCAGAGCAGGGCGCGGAACCGTTCGGTCCCGAACATACGACGTCGCGGCCCGTCGCGCCCGTGGGCTCTTCGCCGCACGGACGTCTCGCGCTCACCCCAGGCGGAACACCTCGGTGAAGCGGATCAGCACCGCAGCGTCGTTGGTCTTCACCGTGCCCGCCATGAAGTCCGACGGGCCCGGGAGCCAGTTCTCGCGGATGATCTTCGTGAGCACGTCGGGCGCCGTCTTGAGCACGCAGTCGGCCACGCCGCCGTCGGGCTTCGCGTTCACCACCTCGACGGCCTCGCTCGTGGCGCGCACCGTCCATTTGCCCTCGGGGCCGTCGCCCAGCGAGAAGTACCAGCTCAGCGGCACGTCGGTGGAGCCCTTGACGAAGCGCCCCGGGAGCTCTTCGAAGAGCGCGACCAGCGGGTGCTTCTTCGGGGCCTCGTCGGGCAGGTGGTCGAGCGCCGCGAGGTCGAGCACGCCGCCGTCGCGCAGCGCCTCCACCGCGCCCTGGGCCAGCCGCGCCACCGCCCGCACCCGCTCGACCGCGCCCTTGTCGCGCGTCAGCCGCGCGATGTCGTCGTGGCGCAGCGCCGGCCCGATGCGCGCCGTGAGGTCGCGCTTGCGCGGGAGCGCCGCGTCCTTCGGCAGCGCCTGGTACGTCCCGCCGAGCCACAGCGGCAGGATGTCGACCTTGTGGTGCACCGCGAGGTGCCCGATCGCGCCCTTGAACTCCCGGATGGACCCGTCGGGGCTGCGCGTCCCCTCGGGGAAGATCAGCACCGTCTTGCCCTCCTCCAGCAGCCTGCCGACGTCGCGGAGCGTCTGGCGGAGGTCGTGGCTGGTGCCGTCGCGGTCGAAGGGGACGAGGTTGGTGAAGTTCTCGCTGAAGGCGCGGCGGAGCTTCGTGTCGAAGAAGTAGTCGCGCGCGGCCACCGTCACGAGGTCGCGCCCGTACGAGCCGAGCGCGTACTTCACGAGGCCCATGTCGAGGTGGCTCGCGTGGTTGGCCACCACCAGCGTGTTGCGGTTGTGCGGGATGTACGCGCGGCCGGTCACCTTCGCGTCCATCACCTGCCCATAGAACTCCCGCTGCGCCACCGCGATCGCGGCCTTCGCCACGTCGCGCAGCGCGCCCGGCAGCTCGGGGCTCGCCCCGTCTTCCTTGCCTTCGACCTTTGCCGTCTTCGACGTCGCCGCGGGCTCGGCTTCGGTGACCTCGAGCGCCGCCTCCAGGTCGCCCACCGTCTCGACGTGAGCGACGGACTCCGGCGCGATCTTCGCGCCCCGCACGGCCTCGAGCGCCACGGCGAGCTCGGTCATCATCAGCGAGTCGAAGCCGAGGTCGGCCTTGAGC
Organism: Polyangiales bacterium; assembly: GCA_046351555.1. GTDB lineage: Bacteria > Myxococcota_A > Polyangia > Polyangiales > CAISKJ01. The sequence continues at coordinate 24,635 of JAXLYI010000051.1, read as the reverse complement.
CGCGACGCCGCCGTCACCTCGCCCACGTCCCGCCGCGCGATCGCCGCCACCGCCTGCCGCACCGGCGTCACCGCCTTCGCCCCGCCGCCCGCCTTGCGCACCGGCGCCGTCGCCGCCGCGAGGCGCTCCGCGATGGGCCGCACCGCGCTCCGCTTCACCTTGCGCGTCGCCGTCCGCGGCAGCTCGGCGTCGTACGCGAGGATCACCTGCGGCTGCCACGCCGGCGGCAGCTCGCGCACGGCCGCCCGGAGCTTCTTCATCGCCTTGTCCTGCGCGGCCTGGCGCTCGTCGTCGGCGACGTCTTCGAAGTCCGGCACCGCGAGGAGGGCCGCCCGCTCGCCGCCCTTCGGGTCGTCGATGCCCACCACCACGAGCTCCTTGATGCCCGACACGTTGCCGAGCGCGCGCTCGACGTCGTCGGGGTAGAGGTTCTCGCCGGAGGCCGAGACGATGACCTCCTTGCTGCGGCCGACGATGGTGAGCTCGCCCTTGCGGTCGATGAAGCCGAGGTCGCCGGTGTGAAGCCAGCCGTCGGGGTCGATCGCGAGCGCGGTGGCCTCGGGGTTGTCGGCGTAGCCCACCATCACGTTGGGCCCGCGCGCGAGCACCTCGCCGACGCCGCGCGCGTCGGGGCTGGCGATCTTGATCTCGACGCCCGGCACGGCCTTGCCGACGGTGCCGTGCTTGCCGCCGACCTTCGCCTTCGCGACCGACAGCACCGGCGCGGCCTCGGTGAGCCCGTAGCCCTCGGCCAGCGGGAGCCCGAGCGACTGGAAGACCTGCGCGGTGTCCTTCGGCAGCGCCGCGCCGCCGGAGATGAGGTACTTGAGGTTGCCGCCGAGCGCGCTGTGCACCGGGCCGAAGAGCACCTTGCCGACGTCCGCGCCGAGCTTCTCGCCGAGCATCTTGTTGAAGGCGAGGGCGAGGTCGAAGGCCGTCTCCGCCGCCGCGCCGCGCTCGCGCACCTGCTGGAAGATGCGGCGCTCGAGGAGCTGCCAGAGCGCCGGCACGCCGACCATCGCCGTGACCCGCGCCTCGCGCATCGCCGTCACCACGCGCTCGCCGGTGAGCTCGTCGAGGTACACCACCTGCGACCCGCGCGACAGCGGCAGCAGCATCCCGCAGGTGAACTCGAACGTGTGGTGGAGCGGCATCACCGACAGCACCCGGTCGCCCTGCCCGAGCGGGAACACCGGCGCCAGGCCCGCCAGGAGCGACGTGAAGTTGCCGTGCGTGAGCATCACGCCCTTCGGCGTGCCCGTCGTGCCCGACGTGTAGATGATGCTCGCGAGCGTCTCGGCCGTCTGGACGGGCACCTCCGGCGGGTGGAGCCCGTCGCCCTCGGCCGCGATCGAATGGATGTCGAGCAACGCCGCGGAGAGGCCCGCGATGCGGCGGAGCTTCTCGGCCACCTTGTCGTCGACGATGGCGGCCTTCGCGCGCGAGGCGACCGCGATGGACTCCATGGCGGGCGGGTCGAGGGCCGGGTCCACCGGGACGGCGACGGCGCCCGCGCGCAGGATGCCGAAGTACGAGATGGCCCAGTCGGGGTGGTTGGCGGCCGAGAGGATGACGCGGTCGTCAGGGCGGACGCCGTCCTCGGCGAGTCGGGCGGCGACGGCGTCGGAGCGGCGCTTCCACTCGCGGTAGGTGATGCGGGCGATGCCGTCCTCCTGCACGCGGAGGAGCGCGGCGTGGTGGACGTGGCGCTCGGCGGCCTCGTCGAGCAGTTCGAAGAGCGAGACGAAGGCGCGCAGGGGCTTCTGCGGCCGCAGGAGCTTCTCGTCGATCTCCGGGAGCACCCAGCGCTCGAGGCCCGGCAGGTGGACCTCGTGCATGTAGTGGCGCCAGTCCATCTGCTCCGGCGTCCAGTCGATCTTCGCGCGGTCCTCCGGGCCCAGGCGCTTCATCAGCTCGATGGTCCCGTCGGTGAGAAACATGTACTCCGTCTCCGCGGTGAAGGGGACGAAGAGGGTGAAGATCTCCCCGTTGCGCGTGGCGACCTCGCCGTACGACTCCACCGCCTTCGCCACGGGCTTGAGCACGCCCGCCTTGCGCAGGAGCCCCGCGAAGCCCTTCGCCGCGCGCCCGATCGCGGGCGCCCCGTGCGAGAAGAACTGCTCCTTCGTCACCGGCGTCGGCTCCCAGTGCGCCTGGACGAAGTTGACCCACGGGTTGCCCTTCCCCGTGCTGGTGTAGTGCATGCGCTTGTAGAGCCCGCAGAGCTCGATGATGCGCCGCATCGTGAGCATGTTGGTGTGGCTCGTCCCGAGGTGGTAGACGGGCCGCGCCGTCCCCTCGATCAGCGCCGCGAGCGCGAGGATCATCCCGGCCGACACCATGTCCACGGGGATCACGTCGAGCGAGGTGTGCTCGCTGAACGGGATCTGCATGTGCCCCTTCATGAACATGTACATGATGGGGGCCATCGTGTTGATGCCCTCGTTCCACCCCGGGAAGGGGTAGCGGATCGAGCTCTCGATGACGGCGGGGCGCACCAGGGTGAAGGCCAGCCCCGAGGCCGCGAGGATCTGCTCGCCGAGGCTCTTGGTGTACGTGTACGTGTTGGCCCAGCCCCAGTACCGCGCGCGCGCCGTCCCTTCGCGCCCGGTCTCCTCGGAGATGTACCGGTCGCGCACCTTGCGGACCTCGGCCTCGTAGATGGCCCCTCGCGCGGGCTCGCCCTTCTTCTCGAGGTTGTTGCGGGCCTGCTCCTGGAAGGACGCGACGCGGAAGCGGTCGTCGGCGTGGCGCTTGATCGACGCGGTGATGTCGAGGCCCTCGGCGATCTCGCGCGCCGGGTCCCACTTCACCTCGGGGATCTCGCCGAAGCGGGGGTACGGGTGCACCCGCGGGTCTTCCTCCGGGATGCGCCCGCGGCGATAGCCCGCGACGTAGCACGTGGAGGTGTGGAGGATGGGCACGTCGCCGAGGGCCCGGGCCATGTCGACGAGGTTCTCGACGCCGCGCGCGTTGGTGAGCATCGCCTCGTCGAGCGGCGGGTCGAAGTCCACCACGCCCGCGACGTTGACCACCGCGGCCACGCCGCCCTTGTACTCCGCCACCTGCGCGTCGCTGAGCCCGCACCGCGGCTTCGACACGTCGAGGTCGACCGGCGTCACCTTCTCCCGGAGGAACTCCTCGAACGCCGCCCCCGGGTACCGCTCGCGCAGCGGGTCGAAGGGCTTGCTCGCCGCGATCTCCGACCAGAACCGCGCCTCCGAGTCGCGCCCCTTCTTCGCGCGGACGACGAGGTACATCTTCCCGAGCTCGGGGTAGCGGTCGAGGATGAGCGAGAGCCACACCTTGCCGAGGAAGCCGGTGCCCCCCACGACGAAGAGGCGCTTGCCCCGGAAGGTGGCGGAGAGGTCGAGGGTCGGTTGGCTGGCCATCGCGGCCGATGCCTCTATCCGAAGCGGCCACCGCCCCGCAAGCGCGTAGGGGGCTTCGCGCCCGCCGCCCGCCTGGGGTATAGCCGCGCCCCGATGAACCCACGCGCGGTGATCTTCGACCTCGACGGCCTCCTCATCGACTCCGAGCCCCACTGGCGCCGCGCCGAGGTGGAGGTGTTCGCCCGCGCCGGGCTCGCGCTCACCGACGAGGACTGCGCCGCGACCACCGGGCTCCGCATCGACGAGGTGGTCCGCCTCCGCCGCGCCGAGGCCCCCGGCTGGCACACGCTCACCGAGGCCGACGCGGTCGAGGCGATCCTCGCCCGCGTGGTCGAGCTCCTGGAGTCCGAGGCCGACGCGAAGCCCGGCGCGGTAACCGCAGTGCAGCGCGCAAGGGCGTCGGGGGCGCGCGTGGCGCTGGCGTCGTCGTCGCCGACGCGGGTGATCCGCGCGGGGCTGGCGCGGCTCGGGCTGGCGGGCGCCTTCGAGGTGGTCCAGTCGGCCGAGCACGAGCCGCTCGGCAAGCCGCACCCGGGCGTGTACCTCGCGACCGCGGCGCGCCTCGGCGTGCCCGCCGTGGCGTGCGTCGCGGTGGAGGACTCGGTCAACGGGATGGTCGCCGCGAAGGCCGCGCGGATGCGCTGCGTGGCGGTGCCCGAGCGGCCCGACCCCCGCTTCGCGCTCGCCGACGTCGTGCTCGCGAGCCTCGAAGGCTGCGACGTCGGCGCGTGGGGGTGAGCGCCCCGAAACCGCTGGCGGCGTAGAGGATTCTCGTTGACTGCGGTGGGCCGCGGCGCTCCCATCCCTTCCCATGTCCCCCCATTTCCCCCGCTTCTCGACGCGGGCCCTGGCCGCCGCGTTCGCCCTCGGCCTCGCCGGCTGCGCCGACGCACCCGCGCCCGCCGCCACGGCGCCGCGCGAGCCCTCGGCTTCGGACGGCGTGCTCATCGAGAACGTCGGCCAGTTCGACGCCGCGGCGCGCTTCGAAGTGCGCGGCGCGCTCGCGGCGGAGGGCCCGCTGCGCCCCAGCGGGTGGCTCACGCGCGACGCGCTGTGGCTGACGCTCCGGGGCCCCGACGCGGCGCCCGGGCGCGCGGCGGGGGTCGACCTGCGCGTGACCTTCCCCGGCGCCAACCCCGCCGCGCGCGTCGAGCCCTTCGCGCGGGTGACCGGCACGCACGTCTCGTACTTCCGCGGCGAGGCTTCGCGCTGGCGCGCCGACGTGCCCGTCTGGGCGGGCGTCCGCTACGTCGACCTCTACCCCGGCGTCGACCTCGTGGTCGAGGGCCGCGACGGCGCGTGGCGACCGCGCTTCGAAGCGCGCGCGGAGGAGGCGCTGCGGGCCGTCCGCGTGCGGGTCGAGGGCGCCGACGCCGTCGCGGACGTCGCGGGCGGGGTCCGCGTCACCACGCGCTTCGGGGCGCTCACGATCCCACTCCCCCGCGGCCTCCAGGGCGGGGTCGCACCCCTGGGCGGGGCCGCGCCCGAGGTGCCGGTGAACGGGGTCGGCCGCGCCGTGTCCGCGGCGTTCACCGGGTCGATCGCCGCGAGCACCTTCCTCGGCGGCAAGAGCGACGACCAGGCGACCTCCGTCGCCGCGCTGGCCGACGGGTCGGGCGCCGTCGTCGGCGGGTTCACGCGCTCGTCCGACCTGCCGACGAGCCCGGGTGCCTACGACGGCGCCTTCGCCTACAGCACCTTCGACGCCTTCGCGGCGCGCTTCAACGCCAGCGGCGCGCGCGTGTTCGTCACCTACCTCGGCGGCTCGGCCGACGAAGGCATCGACGACGTCGCGGTCGACTCGTCCGGCAACGTCTACGCCACGGGCTCGGTCTCCGCGACGACGTGGGGGACCACGCCCTTCCCCGTCACCAGCGGCGCGTACGACGCCACGCCCAACGGCGGCTACGACGCCTTCATCGCGAAGCTCTCCCCGCTCGGCACCTCGCTGATCTACAGCTCGCTCTTCGGCGGCGCGGGCGACGACACGGGCGACGCGATCGCCGTCATCAACGGGCTGGTGACCATCGCCGGCTCCACGACGTGCGGCGCGACGCCGGGGCTCCCCTTCACGCCGACCGCGTACGCTTCGACCTGCCGCGGCACGCACGACGTCTTCCTCGCCCGCTTCGGCCGCGCCTACGGCTCCCTCACCCTCTGCGCGCGCCTCGGCGGCAGCAGCACCGCGACGCTCGACGAGGGGGTGAACGACCTCGCCCTCGACGCGTCCGGGGCGGCCTACCTGACGGGCTACACCCAGTCGCCCAACTTCCCCGTCACCGCGGGCGTCGCCGACCCGACCCACAACGGCGACCGCGACGCCTTCGTCACGAAGCTGAACCCGGCGGGCGACGCGATCGTGTGGTCGACCTTCCTCGGCGGCGCGAACATCGACGACGCGCTGGGTATCGCCGTCGACTCGCTCGGGTACGCCTTCGTCGCCGGGGCGACGAAGTCCCCGGAGTTCCCCGTGGCCGGCGCGTACGACGCGACCCACAACGGGGGCTTCGACGCCTTCGTGATGCGCCTCACCCCGACCGGGGCGATCACCTGGAGCACCTTCTTCGGCGGCTCGTTGACGGAAACCGTGACGGGGATCGCGTTGTACGGGTCGAACCCGACCATCGTGGGCTACACGGACAGCGCCGGCCTGCCCGTCACCGTCGGCGCCGCGCAGGCCGTGTACGGTGGCCAGCAGGACGCCTACGTCGCGCGCTTCACGTCGCGCGGGGGCCTCAGCTACAGCACGTTCCTCGGCGGCGACCTGAGCGATTCGGCCCTGGGCGTGGCGGCCGACCCCTCGGGCGGCATCTACGTCGCCGGCCACGCCCACTCGATGAACTTCCCCACCACGCCGGGCGCGTTCCAGCCGGTCCGCGCGATGGAGCACGACGCCTTCCTCACGCGCTTCTGATTCGTGCGCCACCCTTGCTACCTGGGGATGCTCGTCGCCAACCTCGCGACGCCCGTCCTGCTCGACGCACCGTGGACGTTCGCGCCGGCCGTCGCGGTCGCGGCGCTCGTGGTGGTTCGAACCGCGCTCGAAGACCGCATGCTCCAGCGCGACCTCCCCGGCTACCGCGCGTACGCGCAGGCCACTCGCGCCCGGCTCGTGCCGGGCGTCTGGTGACGCGGGCGACGTCAAGGGAACCTGGAGCGAAGAGGGCCGACCCGCCCCGTTGTGCGCCGCCGCGCCTTCGAACACAATCGCGCGCCATGTCTTCCTTGCGGCTCGCCCTCCGCGCGGCCCCCGCGCTGCTCGCGACGTCCGTCGGGCTCGCGCCGGCCGTCGCCTGCGCCGAGCGCGAGATCGTGATCGACGTCGCCCACGAGGACGGGCGGAGCCTCCACCACGTCGAGCAGACGATGCCCGCGGCCGCGCTCCAGCTCTGGTTCGTCGCGCGGGGCGTGCGGTACAGCCTCACGCTCGACGCGCTCTGGCAGACCGTCCGCCTGTGGCGCGGCCGCGAGCAGGTCACGCGCGTCGAGATCGACCCCGCGGGGAGCGCCTGCGCGATGAGCTTCGACCCCGCGTCGCGGCTGCGGCTGGTGGTCACCTTCCGCCCGGAGGGGGCGCGCGGTCCCTCGACCTGCGCGGCGCGCTGGCTCGGGCGCCGAGCGGGCCTCCTCGGCGAGCTGGTCGGTGGTTCACCCCGGCGCTGACCGAACGTCCGTCGCCGCGGCGCTCAGCGCACGGGCGTGATGCGCTCGTTGGCCGTGTCGATGACCGCGCGGCGCACCAGCAGCTCGCCCGCCGCGATCCGCGCCGCGATCGCCGGGCGCGCGAGGAACTCCCCGACGCGACGCTCGCGCTCCGCGACGCCCTCGGTGAGGTGCGGGTAGCGCGCGCGCTGCGCGGGGTCGGCGGCGGCCCGCTCGGCCGCGCAGTCGGTGTGCGTCGTGAGCACGACGAGCCTCACGCCGTTGGCCACCGCGAGCTCGAGCATCTCCTCCTCGCGCTCGCTCATCACCGAGCCCGCCGTGCGGATGATGTAGTAGTAGCGCCGCGTGTCGCCCATCAGCTCGTTGGTGTCGATGCGCGCGTCCATGCACGCCACCACCGCGATCAGCGGGTGATACCGCGAGCGCGGGAAGGCCCGACGCACGCCGGCCGAGAGCTCGTTCTGCCGGACGAACTCCCGCCACACCCGCTCGGGCGCGAGGTGCCCGTGGTGGCCCGCGGCGTCGAGGTCGAAGGAGTCGAGTCGGTCCTGGAGGCGATACCCGACCCCGATCATCGCGCCCCCGAGGACGAACTCGCTCTTCGGATGGAGGAGCGCCGCGGCAACGAGCCCCAGCGCGATACTCGCCGCGATCCACCACGCCCTGCGCTTCATGCCCCACGCGCAGCAAGAGACAAACCGTCCCCCTCCCCGCGGAAACGCCGTTGACGTCTCGCCCCGTGACACACGCCGCGACGCACCGGGTTCATCGCGCGAACAAGGTCGCGAGCAACCTGCCGGCTCACGGTCGTTGCACACGCGAGGACGACGCCCCGCACACGCCCGGCGTCTACGCGTCTCGTCGCCGACGCCTTTCGGGCCGGCGCCTCCGCGGGACATCAGGCCGCATCGGAAGCGCCCCGTCGGGTATCATCGCGCGCCCGCGTGAAGCCGCCTCCCCTCGCCCCGCTCGCCCTCGCCGCGCTCGCCCTCGCGTGTGAGCGGCGCCCGCTGCGCGCCGAGCGCCCCGACGCCACCGCGCCGGTTCAGGTCACGGCCTCGCCGCTCGTGCCCGACGCGGCCCCACCGGGCTTCGCGTCGCTCGCGGACGTCACGGTGGTCGAGGGCCGCCCCTGCGCCTCCGACGAGGACTGCCCGAGCGGCCGGTGCTTCAACGCCAACCTCGAGGCTCAGTACAGCCGCGCCCTGCGTGACTGCCCCGACGCGCGGGCGTGGCGCGCGGGCCGACGCCTCGGCACCTGCGTGGTCGACGCCTGCGCCCGCGACGCCGACTGCCCCGCCGGGCAGCGCTGCGGCACGCCGCAGATGGTCCCCTTCCCCGAGCGCGTGTGCCTCCCCGCCGGCTGCCGCGGCCCCGGCATCTGCGCGGCGCACGGGCGCATCGGGCAGTGCTACCCGTACCTCGCGGGGCGCCCCTGCGAGCACGGCGGGTGGGCGTGCAGCTTCCCCGACGACGAGTGCTCGCCCGCCGAGGCCGCGCGGCGCTGCCGGCCCGTCGACGGCCACATCGCGTACTGCATCCCCGTGCGCGGCCGCTTCCGCTGCGTGCACGACGGCACCTAAGCCCGCGGCGGGTTGGGCAACGCCCGCGCGCACCTCGCACAGGGCCCGGCGACCCCTCGACGCGCGCGGCGCGCGGCCTTCCATTGTGCGCGATGCAACGGTTTGACCCGCAGCGCGCGGCGCGGTGCGCGCGATGAGCGACGGGGCGCCCGCCGACGCCCCCATCCTGCGCCCGGGGCGCAACGCCTGGCGCGTCTGCCGCGCGGCGCGGGCGGCGGTGCTCGTCGACGCGGAGGCGTACTTCCGCGCGTTCGTGAGCGCGTGCGGGAAGGCGCGGCGGTCGATCCTGGTGACCGGGTGGGACATGGACAGCCGCGTGTGCCTGCGCCCCGGCGAGGGCGAGCCGCTGCGCCTCGGGCACTTCCTCGACGAGCTCGCGCGCCGCACGCCGGGCCTCGAGGTCCACCTGCTCGCGTGGGACTACGCGCTGGTGTTCGCGCGGGAGCGAGAGCTCCTGCCGCGCGTGGGCTTCGGGTGGTGCACGCACCGCCGCGTCCATTTCGCGCTCGACGACGACCACCCGGTGGCCGCGTCGCACCACCAGAAGGTGGTGGTCGTCGACGACCGGGTCGCCTTCGTCGGGGGCATCGACCTCTGCGGAAGCCGCTGGGACACGCCCGCGCATCGCGCCGACGACCCGCGCCGCCGCACGCCCGACAGCGACGCCTACGACGCCTTCCACGACGTGCAGATGGCCGTCGACGGCGAGTGCGCCCGCGCGCTCGGCGACCTCGTCCGCGAACGTTGGCGCCGCGCCCGCAACCGCGCGCCCGCCCCGCCCGGTGACGTCGCCGGCGACCCGTGGCCCGACGGCCTCGCGCCCGACCTCACCGACGTCGCCGTCGGCATCGCCCGAACCGAGCCCGCCCACGAGGGCCGCCCCGCCGTCGGCGAGGTGCTCGCGCTGCACGTCGACGCGATCCGCGCCGCGCGCCGCTGGCTCTACGTCGAGAACCAGTACCTCACCTCGCGCGCCGTCTGCGACGCCCTCTGCGAGCGCCTCGCCGCGCCCGACGGGCCCGAGGTGGTGCTCGTGGCCCCGCGGCAGGCGTCGGGCTGGCTCGAGGAGGCGACGATGACGGCCCTGCGCGCCGACGTGGTGCGCCGACTCCGCGCGGCCGACGCGCACAAGCGGCTGCTCATCTGCTGCCCGACGCTCCCCGGGGAGCCGCGCCGCTGCCTCCACGTCCACGCGAAGGTGACCATCGTCGACGACGCGCTCCTCCGCGTGGGCTCGGCCAACCTCAGCAACCGCTCGGGCGGGCTCGACACCGAGTGCGACCTCGCGGTGGAGGCCCGCGACGCGCGTGAGTCCGAGGCCGTCGCCCGCGTGCGGTGGCGCCTGCTCGGCGAGCACCTCGGCGCCGACCCCGAGGCCCTCGCCGCGAGCGGGCGCGAGCTCGGCTCCCTGCTCGCGGTGATCGAGCGCCACGGCGGCGGCGAGCGGACGCTCCGCCCGCTGGAGGTCGACGAGGGTGAGGTGAGCGAGGAGGTGATCGCCCACGCCACGCTGGTCGACCCGGAGGGCCCGCTCGACGGCCCGCGCGTGGTCGGCGCGCTGGTGGCCCCGCCCGACCGAGCGCCGTCGCGGCGGCGTCTGCGCGGGGCGATCGCGCTGGTGGCGGGCGCGCTCGCCGTCGGCGCGCTGTGGGCCTTCACGCCGCTGCGCGCGATGCTCGACCCGGCGTCGCTCTCGCGCGCAGTGGCGCCGCTGCGCGAGAGCCCGCTCGCGCCCCTGGCGGTGGCGGGGCTCTTCGTGGCCGCGGGCCTCGTGGCCTTCCCGGTGACGGCGCTCATCCTCGCGTGCGCGGCCGTGTTCGGCGGATGGCGCGGGGCGCTCTACTCGCTCGCGGGCGTGCTGGCGAGCGCGGCGGTGACGTACGGGCTCGGCCGGCTGCTCGGCCGCGGACGCGTGCGGCGCCTCGCGGGGCCGCGGCTCGCGTGGCTCATCGAGCGCTTGCGACGGCGGGGCGCGCTCTCGGTGGCGCTCGTCCGCACCTTCCCGGTGGCGCCGTTCACCGTGGTCAACGTGCTCGCTGGGGCCGCGCGGGTTCGGCTCGGGAGCTTCCTCCTCGGCACCGCGCTCGGGATGGCGCCGGGGGTCGTCGCGCTCAACGTGTTCGGTACGACGCTCGCGGCGGCCCTGCAGCGCCCGTCACCTGTCACCCTCGGCCTCGCCGCGATGGTCGCGGCCGCGCTCATCGCGGCGGCCGTGGTCTTCCGCAAGTGGCTCCGTCGCAGCGACGCCGCGGGCCGCGACCCCGTCGACGCCCCGCCATGACCCGCCTCGCCGTCGCCACCTGGAACGTCCACCGCTGCGTCGGCGCCGACAACCGCCGCGACCCCGACCGCGTCGCCCGCGCCCTCCGCGCGCTCGACTGCGACGTGGTGGGCCTCCAGGAGGTCGACTGCCTCGCCCACGACGCCGACGGATTCGACCAGCTCACCCACCTCGCGCGCGAGGCCGGCGCCCTCCATTTCGCCGCGGGCCCCGCCTTCCGCCGCCGGAGCGTCACCACCGGCAACGCCGTGCTCAGCCGCCACCCGCTCGCCTCGAAGCGCTGGGTCGACCTCTCGCTCCCCGGCCGCGAGCCGCGCGGCGCGCTCGACGTGACGCTGGAGGTCGACGGCTCCCTCGTCCGCGTGGTGTGCACGCACCTCGGGCTCCGCGGGGCCGAGCGTGCCGCGCAGGCCGAGCGGCTGCTCGCGGCGCTCGAACGCGGCCCCGAAACGGTGGCGGTGCTCCTCGGCGACTTCAACGAGTGGAACCCCCGTGGCGCCTCGCTCCGTCACCTCCAGCGGGCATTCGCGGGCGCTCGGCCGGTGGCGACCTTCCCCGCGGCGTGGCCCGTGCTCCCGCTCGACCGGGTGTTCGCGCGGCCCGAGTGTTCATTGACGGCGGCGGCGGTGACGTCGGCCCCCGCACGCACGGCCTCCGACCACCTCCCGCTACGCGCCGTGGTCTCCTGGTGAGCGCATCGCCTCGGCGGTGAGCGCGAACGAGCGGAGCCGCGCCGCGTGGTCGTACACGTGCGTCGAGACGATGAGCTCGTCGGCGCCCGTGCGCGTGACGAGCCCTTCGAGCCCGCGGCGCACGGTGTCCGGCGAGCCCGCGAAGGTGCACGAGAGCACCTCGGCGAGCGTCGCCCGCTCCTCCAGCGAGAGGCGCTCGGCGAAGCCCTCCACCGGCGGCGGCAGCGGTCCCGGGCGCCCGCGACGGAGCGACAGGAACGTCTGCTGGAGCGACGTGAGGAGGTAGGTAGCCTCCGCGTCGGTGTCGGCGGCCACCACGTTGACGCCGAGCATCGCGTGGGGCTTCGCGAGCCGCTCGGACGGGCGGAAGACGCCGCGGTACACCTCCAGCGCGCGGGTGAGCTGCGCCGGCGCGAAGTGCGACGCGAACGCGAAGGGCAAGCCCAGCACCGCCGCGAGCCGCGCGCCGAAGAGGCTCGACCCGAGGATCCACACGTCGACCGCGGCCCCCTCGCCCGGCACCGCGCGGACGGGCGCGCCCGGCTCGCGGTGGAAGTACCCGAGGAGCTCGACCACGTCGTCGGGGAAGCCCTCGGCGTCGCCCGCGAGGTGCCGCCGCAGCGCGCGGGCCGTGAGGGGGTCGGTGCCCGGCGCGCGCCCGAGCCCGAGGTCGACGCGCCCCGGGAAGAGCGCGTCGAGCGTGCCGAACTGCTCGGCCACCACCAGCGGGACGTGGTTGGGCAGCATCACGCCGCCCGCGCCGACCCGGATGGTCGACGTCGCCGCCCCCACGTGCGCGATCACCACCGCGGTCGCCGCGCTCGCCACGCCGGGCATGTTGTGATGCTCGGCCACCCAGTAGCGCCTGTAGCCGAGGCGCTCGACGTGCACAGCGACGTCGCGCGCCTCGCGGAGCGCGCGGGCGGCGTCGCCCCCCTGCACGATGGGCGTCAGGTCGAGGACGGAGAGCGGGGTCATGCGCGGAGCGTTGGGCCGCGCCGCGATCACGGCAAGACGCGACGCGCGGTCGGAGGGAGGACGCGCCCGCTGCCGAGGGTCGGCGGCGCCCGAGGCGACGGCTCATTTCGGTGTTGACACCGCATAGCCGTGAATGATGAAAGCTTCCGTACAGGCGGGGATGGTCCCGACTGGGGAGGAATCGATGTTGAGGTTCATCGTAGTTATGGGGTTCGCGACTTTCCTGAGCGCGTGCTCGACCGGGTTCTCCGCGAGCGCCCCTGCGACGCAGAGCGGGATGGAGTACGTGGCCGGCCAGCGCGGCGGGGCGCGCGCGATCTGGCTGTGCCCCGTGGGTCAGGCGTCGGCCGAGTGTCGCCGCGTGGAAGTGAACGACTGACCGGGCCCGAAGGAGACACGAACATGAAGCGCATCGTCCTCACCGCACTCTCCGTCGCCGCGGCCTCCTACGTTCTCGCCGGCTGCGCGAGCTCGTACACGGGCATCCGGCAGGTCCAGGGCAACACGTACATGGTGACCCGCGTCCGCCAGGGCCTGTTCTCCACCAACGGCGACCTCCTCCGCTGCGAAGCCAACGGCGAGACGTTCAACTGCACGCAGATCGGCACGCCCTGAGCCTGCCCCGCGGCCCGGCGTCCCTTGTCAGGGGATGAAGGCCGCGACCCCGCCCAACAGGCTCAGCGTCGAGCCCGTCACCAGACCCCCGCCCCCAACCCCCACGATGCCGTCGAAGCGCGCCTCCGCGTTGAGCGCGAACGCGTCCGAGAGGTGGTAGTTGAGCCCCGCCGAAGCGCCGAGGGCGACGCCCATGAGCGGGCCGGAGGAGCCCGTGCTGTCGCCGATGCCGATCTGGTAGCCCGCGTGCGCGCCGACGTAGGGCCGCGCGGCGACGTCCCTCAGCAAGTAGAAGCGGGCCCCCATGTTGGCGACGAGCACCGCGGCCTCGGCGTCCCCCATGGAGGCGCCGTGGTAGCGAATGCCGAGCTCGATGCGGCCCGAGATGTAGGGCGAGAACTCGTCCGACCCGCCGAGGAGGATGCCCGGGCCCGCGTTGAGGTTCCGCGACACGCTCCCGGTCAACGGGATCACCGCGCCCGCGAGGAGGCCCACGGAGTAGCTCATGCGCCGGTGCGCTGCCGGTTGGATGGGCGGCAGCGGCGGAGGCGGGGGCGCGACCACGGGCGGCGGCGCGGGCGGCGCCCAAGGACTCGGCGCCGCGTCTTGCGGGTCGGCGCGCGCGACGGGGGACGCGGTGACGAGGAGGGCCAGCGCGGTCAGGGCGTGGCGAAGGCGGGGCATCACGGGGCGTGACTCTCGCACGACCGCCCCCACCTGAACAGATCACACCGAGATCGCGCCCTTGCGGAACTCGCTGCTGGCGATCTTCACGTTGACCACCGCCGGCACGCCCTCGCGCGCGCTGACCTCGAACGCCCGCTCGAACGCCGGCGCGAGGCCCGCGGTGGTCTCGACGTACTCGCCGTGGCACCCGAGGGCCTTCGCCACCTCGTCGTAGCGCGTGTACGCGAGGCCCGTCGCCACCGCGCGCTCGGCGCCGAAGAGGTCGACCTGCCCGCGGCGGATCTGCGTCCACCCGGCGTCGTTGCCGATCACGCACACCACCGGGATCTTCTGGCGCGCCATCGCCTCGAGCTCCATCGCGTGGAGGCCGAACGCGCCGTCGCCGTACACCGCCACCACGCGGCTGTCGGGCCGGGCGAGCTTCGCGGCCATCGCGTAGCCCGGGCCGACGCCGAGCGTGCCGAGGGGCCCCGGGTCCATCCAGATGCCGGGGCGGCGCACGCGGAGTACGTACGCGGCCGTCGCCACGAAGTCGCCGCCGTCGCCCACGACGATGGTGTCGTCCTCGACGAAGCGGTCGAGCTCGGCGCACACGCGCAGGGGGTTGGGCGGGTCGCCGTCGGCGTTCATCTCCGGGACCATCTTCGCGCGGCTCTTGTCCTCGGACTTGCGCACGGTCGCGAGCCACCCCTCGCGCGACGCGCCCGCGGGCAGCGCGTCGGCGAGGGCGCGGAGCACCAGGCCCGTGTCAGCGACGAGCCCGACGTCGACGCCGCGGTTGTGCCCGATCTGGGTGGCGTCTCGGTCGACCTTGATGATCTTGGTCGCGTCGTTCCACGTCGGGGAGCGGCCGTAGTCGACGCGGAAGTCGAAGGGCGTGCCGCACATGAGAACCACGTCGGCCTCGGCGAGCGCCGCGCGGCGGGCGCGGGTGAAGAGGCACGGGTGGTCGGGCGGCAGCGAGCCCCGGGCCATCCCGTTGACGAAGGTGGGCATCGGGAAGCGAGCGAGCAGGTCGGTGAGCGCCGCCGCGTCGCGCGCCCAACGGAGCTGCGACCCGATGATCGCCACCGGGCGCTCGGCCTTCTCCAGCAGGGCGACGGCCTGGGCGAGCTCGGTCGGGTCGGGCGCGGGCTGCGCGGCCGTGCGGGCGCGGGCGGGCGCGGGGAAGTCGTCGACGTCGGCGAAGTTCATGAGCACGTCGAGGGGCATCTCCAGGTAGACGGGCCCGGGCACGCCGGCCATCGCCACGCGGAAGGCCATGCTCACGTACTCGGCCAGCCGGTCGGTCTGGAGCACCCGGTACGAAGCCTTGGTGATGCTCTTGATCAGGTCGAGGTGGTTCATGTCCTGGAGCGAGCCGCGGTCCGTCAGGATCGCCGGGCCCGCGCCGCCGATGCACACCATCGGCACGCCCGCGCGCTGCGCGTTGGCGAGCGCCGTGACCACGTCGGTCACGCCCGGGCCCGCGGTGACGGCGCACACGCCGGGCAGGCCCGTCACCCGCGCCCAGCCGTCGGCCGCGTGGCCCGCCGTCTGCTCGTGGCGGACGTCGACCACGCGGACGCCGACGTCGAGGCAGCCGTCGTAGATGTTCTGGATGTGGCCGCCGCACAGGGTGAAGAGGTGCGTGACGCCCTCCCGCTGGAGCTGCTCTGCGACGATCCGTCCGCCGTGGGTCATCATCGGTCGTGGTGCTTCCCTTCCTCGGGCGCAATTCAGGCGCCCGAAAGGCGCCGGGACGGTACCCCAGGTGGGCGAAATCGAACCAGCGCGAACGGCCCCTTGACGCGGCGCGTTGGTGCATCTACCAGATTACTGAATCGCCATTCATTCCACCCGGAGGCACCCCGTGTCGCAGGCGCAGAACCGCTACAAGGCCGATCTTCGTGACTTCCATTTCGTGCTCTTCGAGCAGCTCGACGTCGGCTCGCTGCTCGGCAAGGGCGAGCTGTCGGCGTGGGGCCCGGAGGAGGTCAAAGGGGTCCTCGACCAGACCTACCGCTTCGCGAAGGACGTGCTCGGCCCGCTCAACGCCGTCGGCGACCGCGAGGGCTGTCGGGTCGAGAACGGCCGCGTGAAGACCCCCCCGGGCTTCAAGGAGGCGTGGGACCAGTCGTACGCGATGGGCATCCGTACGCTCACCTCGCCGCCGGAGTTCGGCGGCTCGGGCGCGCCCAACGTGCTGGCCGCGGCGGTGGAGGAGCTCACCTCGGGCGCCAACGCGGCGCTCAACATGTACTCGGGGCTCACCCACGGCGTCGCCGAGGTGCTCACCATCTTCGGCACCGACGCGCAGAAGCAGAAGTACATCCACAACCTCAACAACGGGAAGTGGGGCGGCACGATGTGCCTCACCGAGCCCCAGGCCGGCAGCGACGTCGGGATGGCGAAGACCACCGCGTCGCGCAACCCCGACGGCACCTTCTCGATCCGCGGCACCAAGATCTTCATCTCCGCCGGCGACCACGACCTCGCGGAGAACGTCGTCCACCTCGTGCTCGCCCGCATCGACGGCGCGCCGCCCGGCACCAAGGGCCTGTCGCTCTTCGTCGTGCCGCGCGTGCGGATCAACGACGACGGCTCGCTCGGCGAGGACAACGACGTCACCCTCGGCGGCATCGAGCACAAGATGGGCATCAACGGGTCGGCCACCTGCGTGCTCAACTTCGGCGAGGCCGGCCGCTGCCACGGCGTCCTCGTCGGCGGCGCGGAGAACGCCGGCATGGCGCAGATGTTCCGCATGATGAACGGCGCGCGCATCGGCGTCGGCATCCAGGGCGTGTCGGTGGCCTCGTCGGCCTACCTCAACGCGCTCGAGTACGCCCGCGACCGCAAGCAGGGCGCCGACATGACCCGCTGGAAGGACCCGACCGCCCCGCGCGTCGCCATCCTCGAGCACGCCGACGTGCGCAGGATGCTCATCGACATGAAGTCCCGCGTCGAGGGCATCCGCACGCTCATCTTCAAGCTCGCCTTCCACCAGGACAACGCCGACGCCCTCCGCGGCCACGACGACGACCGCTCGGCCTACCACCAGGGCCAGGTCGAGCTCCTCACCCCGATCGTGAAGGCGTACAGCTCCGACCAGGCCTTCCGCGTCTGCGAGACGGCCATCCAGACGTACGGCGGCGCGGGCTACATCAAGGACTACCCCGTCGAGCAGTACTGCCGCGACGCGAAGATCTTCTCCATCTACGAGGGCACCAACCACATCCAGGCGATGGACCTCGTCGGACGCAAGCTCGGGCAGAACGGCGGCCGCCACGCGATGGAGTTCTTCCAGGACGTGATGGGCTTCGTCGCCGCCCACAGCGAGCACCCCGAGCTCGGCGAGTCGGTGAAGCGCCTCGGCGCGGCGGCGGAGGCCCTCCAGGGCGTCACGCTCAAGCTCCAGGGGTGGTTCATGAGCGGGCAGGTGTCGCTCGTGCCGCTGGCCTCCACCCGCTACCTCGAGATGATGGCGACGGTGGTGGTGTCGTGGCTCCTCCTCGACGCCGCCCGCATCGCGCTCGAGAAGCTCCCGGGCCTCGGCGCCGAGCACCCCGACCACGCGTTCTACACGGGCAAGAAGTTCGCGGCGCTCTACTACGCCCGCAACGTGCTCCCCTCCGTCCAGGCGATCGCCGGCGTGCTCGACCTCGCCGACACCAGCGCGCTCGACATCCCCGACGCGGCCTTCGCCACCGTCTGACGCGTCGGTCCGCGCCCCGCGCGCCGCGGGATTCGCGTACCATCCCGCCCATGGCCTACAACGCCTTCACGCTCGACAGCGTCCGCCACGAGCTCGCGGTGTCCGTGCGCGAAGACCTCGACCTCTTCGGCGCGATCGAGCCGGTCGCCGCGAGCCCCCACCTCCGCGAGACGCTCGCCGAGAACACCCCGCTGGCGCTCGCCATCAGCACGGAGAAGGCGCGCTCCGAGATGATCATCACGCCCGTGCTGATCGAGGTCCGCCGGCGCCTCGACCGCCGCGTGAGCCTGTTCTCCGGGGTGGAGTTCAACGTCGACGCGCAGCGCGGCCTGGTGGGGACCTGCGACTACCTCTTCAGCCGCTCGCCGGAGCAGCTCGTCGTCGACGTCCCCGTCCTCGCCGTGGTCGAGGCGAAGAACGACAACGTCAAGGCCGGCATCGCGCAGTGCCTCGCCGAGATGGTCGCGGCGCAGGCCTTCAACGAGAAGCGAAACCACCCGGTCGACGCCGTCCACGGCGTGGTGACGACGGGGAGCATCTGGAAGTTCCTCCGCGTCGCCGGGAGCCACGCGCAGATCGACGCGACCGAGTACTACCTCCGCGAGGTCGACCGCATCCTCGGCGTCCTCCTCCACGTGCTCCAGCCGCCAAAGGGCGTGGCGGCGTCCACGTAGCGACACCGCGGTGCGCGCGTGGGCCGCTCCCGTCGCGCGTCGCGCATCTGCGCTTGACGGCGCGCGCGGCCCGTCGCGATCCTCCCCGCATGCACCCACGGGGACGCCTCGCCCTCGCCCTTGCGCTCGCGCTCGCCGCCCCTGCCGCCGCCGCGCAAACCGTGATCTTCACGCCCACGACCGCCGAGGACGACCGCGCCGCCGACGCGCTGATCGAGCGCGAGGCCTCGGCCGCGGGGGTGCGCCTGACGCCGACGCTCCTGCGGCTCTTGCGCCGGCGGACGGCCGTCATCTCCTCGCTGGGCAGCGGGTGCCCGGCGGCGTTTCGTTTCGCCAACGTCGGCGACGAGGCGCTCTACACCCTCAGCACCTTCCGCATCTCGACGGTCACCGTGGACGCGAGGGACCGCGCCCGAGGGCTCGCGCCCGGCGAAGACACCCTCGCGCGCTCCGCCAACGGCGTCGACGCCAGCGAGATCCCCTACCTGCCCGCCCGCCAGCGCGCGGTGGTGTACGTCCCGTGCGTGCGTCAGGCGGCCCCGCCCCCCCACCTCCTCTCCGAGGGGCGCGCGCTCGACGAGCTCGACCTCCACCGCCTCCTCGTCGAGCGGCGGGCCTGGGGCACCGACACCACCAGCGAGTTTGGGCCGGGCTACCTCGTCCGCGCCGACCACCTCAGCGACGCCAGGGCCACCGCCATCGAGCTCGCCAACTGGTCGTCGATGCCCGCCGCCGACCGCGACGCCTTCCGCGCCCGCCTCGCCACCTCCTGGCGCGGCGGCCGCGCCCTCTACCACGCCACGCACGCCGACGGCCGCGACGCCCTCGTGCCGCCGCCCGGCGCCACCCCCGACGGACTCGTCGGCATCGCCTCCGCGCGCCTCGACGACCCCGAGCCCTCGACGTGGGACGCCGCCCCCTACGGCGCCGCCTGCCCCCGCGCGACGACCCGCGCGCGGCTCGACGCGTGGCTCGCCGCCAACGACGACCCGACGCGCGACGACCCGCTCGCCGCCGCGGTCCGCGCCGCGTGCGCCCCGGGTAGGCGCGACCTCGACGCGCTCTCCGTCGTCGCGTCGAGCGCCTGGCGGTCGCGGCGTGACCCGGGCTACGGCCTCGCCCCGCACGCCGAAGACCCCGGCCCGCACGACACCGAGGGCGACTACTTCCCCGACGCGACCGCGCTCCCGCCGCTCGACCCCGCCGCCGCGGCCACCGCCCTCGCGACGCTCGACGACGCGCTCTTCGAAGCCGCCGCGACGCGGTGGCACGAAGACCCCGGCTGGGCCCAGATCTGGACGCGCGCCGCCGCCCTCACGCCCTCCGCGGCCCGCGCGACGGCGCTGCTCGACCGCGTGGCCGGCGACGACCCCGACGACCGCCTCGCGGCCCTCGCCAACGGCCTCGACGTCGGCGCGGGCTGGCGGCAGGCGAACGCGTCGTGGCTCGCATCACTGACACCGAGCGCCCGAGCGACCATCGTCGAACGGTGGACGGCCGCGCTGACCGAGGGCCGCCTCCGCCCGGCGCCCGCCGAGCGCCTCGCCGCACTTCTCGCCGGCGACCCGACCTTCCGGGCCTCGCTCCAGCGCGCCGAGGAGGCGTCGCCCTTCGACCCCGACGTCACGCGCGCCGCCCTCCCCGACGTCGGTGAGCGCTTCACCTGGACGGGGCGGGCCCGCTGCCGGGCGCGCGACGCGTCCGGGGCGCTCCTCCGCCCGTGCCTCGTCGCCATCGCCAACGCCGAGGGCGCGCTCGAACGGGCGCCGCTCCGCGCTGGCCTCCAGGGCCCCGCGATCGCGACGGTGGCGCGGCTCCTCGTCGAGGGCCGCGGCGATGCGAGCGAGTCGGCTCCCTTCTCACGTTCGCTCGTGGCGCACGGCGTCCCAGCGGCCTCCGTCGCGGCCCCATGGTGCGACCATGCGGGCCGCCAGCACGCCGAGGGCGAAGACCGCCGGGCACGCCTCACGCTCGGCACGCTCGACACGATCGCCCCCGGCGCGGCCTGCGCCACCTCCCTGCGCGACGCCATCGCCTCGGCCGAACGGCGCTCGAAGCTCCCCCGCGCGGCCGTGCTCCTTGCGGCGGTCGCGCTCGTCGCGGCCGGCGTTCGCTACGCCCGGAAGCGCCGCGACGCCGCCCTCGACGCCGACCTCCCGTAGCGCCTCACAGCGTGATCACCGCGTAGAGCGCCGCCGCGAGGCCCGCCGCCGCGCCCGCCGCCGCCGCGCCGACGCGCGCCCACGAGACGGGGTAGTCGGGCGCGTGGACGATCGTGTCGGCGCCGAGCAGCCAGAAGCGACGCTCGCGCCCGCCCCACTCGTACGTGCCGACGTGGATGGGGATCGACCGCACCACGAGCCGCTCCCGCAGGAGCCGCACGCCGTTCGGGAGGGCTGCGGATCCCATGAGCTCCTCGACGCACGCGGCGAGGCGCGGCGAGAGTCTGCCGCCGCCGCGGTACGCGGAGCCGCCCTGGGCGAGCACCTGGCGCACGTCGAGGACGTCGTCCTCCACGGCGAGGGACGTGGCGCCCTGGGCGAGCGCGACGAGGTGCGCCGGCGCGCCCTCCGCGGTGAGCTGGGCCGTCACCGAGCGGGTGGCGCACTCGACCACGAGCTCGCGGAAATGAACCACCGCCCCACTGCACGCGCACCGCACGCAGGGCTCGCGGCCCTTGCCGCCGCAGTGCTGACAGCCGAGGAGAGCGACGGCCAGACCGTCCCGCCCGGAGCACACCGAGCAGGGGCCGCGGTCGCCCCGCCCGCGGCAGGTCGGGCACTCCTCCACCCTCGCGGTGAAGGGGATTTCGAAGGTGCGCACCTGGTCGAGGAAGGGGTCGATCGGCGGCACCGCGATCGACACGATGGCCGGGGGGATGCCGTCGTCGGGCCCTCGCACCTCGCCGCCGAAGTGGGGCCGCTCGGCCTCGCGTGACGACCGCAGCTCGACGAAGCGCTGGAAGGACACGTGCGAGGCCCCCACCTCCTCGAAGCGCTTGATCTTCAGGGACTCCGCGATGCCGCGGCGGCCCCAGCGGGTCGTGTGGACGTGCTCCTCGAGCAGCCCGCGGGCGAGGTCTTCGGTGATCTCTACGTCCACGCTTCACCCTCCCGCACCATCGCCGCGACGGTACCGCCCGCCGCCGCGGCCGTCGAGGCGTTCGTCGCGGCGCCTCGCATGCATATTGACCTCCCCGGCGCGATCTCCTATCAACCCGCTGAGTTTCGGCATGACGCAGGCTGACACGCCAGACGCAGCGGCCGAGGCCCTCCGGCAGCGGCGCCACTTCCTCCTCCGGCGCCTCCACTCGCTCTCGGGCGTGGCGCCGGTGGGCGTGTTCCTCGTCACCCACCTGTGGACCAACGCGCGGGCGGTGTACGGCCGCGACGCCTTCAACCACGCCGTCGGCGACATCCAGGCGATGCCCGCCCTCGCCTACGTCGAGGTCTTCGGCATCCTCCTGCCGCTCGCCTTCCACGCGGTCTACGGGGTCGTCATCGCCGCGCAGGGCTCGGCCAACGTCGCGTCGTACGGGCACACGCGCAACTGGATGTACCTCCTCCAGCGTCTCACCGGCGTGCTCGCCTTCGCCTTCATCGCCCTCCACCTCTGGCAGTACCGGGTGCAGAAGACGCTCGGCGCGATGCACTGGCAGGACTTCTACGGCGCCCTCGGGCGCGACCTCGCGGCGCCCGCGATGTTCGCCGTGTACCTCGTCGGGCTGACGGCGTCGGTGTTCCATTTCGCCAACGGGCTGTGGCTCTTCGGCAACTCGTGGGGCGTCACCACCAGCGCGCGCTCGATGCGGCGCGCGGCCGTCCTCTGCGCGGCCGGCGGCTTCGCGCTGTGGGCCCTCGGCTTCAACACCCTGCTCCACTTCTCGTACCGCTGCGGCGGCGTCGTCCCGATGCCCGAGCAGCAGGTCGAGCGCTCGTGCCGCGACGCCGACGTCGCCCCGTAGCCGCCGCGAAAGACTCTTCCCCCTCCCGACACCCACCAGGAAGCGAACGCCATGGCAGCGAAATCCTCCATCCTCACGCAGTCCGGCGCCGTCCGCCGCGCGATCGTCGTCGGCGGCGGCCTCGGCGGGCTGATGACCGTCATCAAGCTCTGCGAGGCCGGCATCCCGGTCGACATCTTCTCGCTGGTGCCGGTGAAGCGCTCGCACTCGGTGTGCGCCCAGGGCGGCATCAACGCGTCGGTCAACATCAAGGGCGAGGGCGACTCGCCCGACACGCACTTCCTCGAGACGGTGAAGGGCGGCGACTTCCTCGCCAACCAGCCGCCCGCCAAGGGAATGGCCTACGCCGCGCCGGGCATCGTGTTCATGCTCGACCGCATGGGCGTCCCCTTCAACCGCACGCCCGAGGGCAACCTCGACTTCCGGCGCTTCGGCGGCACGCTCTTCCACCGCACGGCCTTCGCGGGCGCCACGACGGGGCAGCAGCTCCTCTACGCCCTCGACGAGCAGGTGCGCCGCTGGGAGACGGTCGACGTCGAGGACGACAAGGGCATCACCGTCCCCGGCGAGAAGATGGTGCGGAAGTTCGAGTACTGGGATCTCGTGAGCCTCGTGCTCGACGACGAGGGCGCCTGCCGCGGCGTGGTCGCGCAGGACTTGAAGTCGGGCGCGATGGAGGTCTTCCGCGGCGACGCCGTGTGCCTCGCCACGGGCGGGCCGGGCATCGTGTTCGGGCGCAGCACCAACTCGATCATCAACACGGGCTCGGCCGCGGCCGTCGCCTTCCGCCAGGGCGCCACCTACGGCAACGGCGAGTTCATCCAGGTGCACCCGACGGCCATTCCGGGCACCGACAAGCTCCGGCTCATCTCCGAGAGCGTGCGCGGCGAGGGCGGCCGCGTCTGGGTCCCGAAGGACCGCAAAGACCGCCGCCGCGGCGCGCAGATCCCCGAGGGCGAGCGCTACTACTTCCTCGAGGAGCGTTATCCCAAGTACCGCAACCTCGTGCCGCGCGACATCGCCTCGCGCGAGATCTTCCGCACCGTCGTCCACGACGGCTACAGCGCCGAGGGGCAGCAGGCCGCCTACCTCGACGTGACGCACCTCTGCAAGACGCCCGCGGGCAAGGCCGCCGTGCGCAAGAAGCTCGAGGGCGTGCTGGAGATCTACGAGAAGTTCGCCGGGGAGGACCCCTACGACAACCCGATGCGCATCTTCCCCGCCGTCCACTACTCGATGGGCGGGCTCTGGTGCGACTTCGAGCGGACGAGCGACGGCCTCCTCGCCCCCGCCTCGCCGCGCAACCAGATGACCAACATCCCCGGGCTCTACGTCTCGGGCGAGGTCGACTACCAGTACCACGGGGCCAACCGGCTCGGGGCCAACTCGCTGCTCTCGTGCATCTACGGCGGCATGGTGACCGGGCCCGCGATGGCCGCGTGGCGCGAGTCGCGCGACGGCAAGAAGGCCAGCGCCTTCGACCTGTCGAGCGCGGTGTTCGACGGGGCCCTCGAGCGCGCCCGCAAGGAGCACGCGGACTTCGCCGCCCGCTCGGGTGCGGAGTACACCGAGAACCCCTACCGCATCCACGACGAGCTCGGCGAGATGATGCTCAAGTACGTCACGGTCGAGCGCCACAACAAGGAGCTCGACGACGTGATCGGGCGCATCGGCGAGATGAAGCAGCGCTTCGAACGCAGCGCCGCGCTCGACCGCGCCTCGGGCACGATGAACCAGCCGGTGGTCTTCCTCCGGCACCTGCGCGGGATGCTCGACCTCGCGCACGTCATCGCCGTCGGCGCGCGCGCCCGCGAGGAGTGCCGCGGCGCCCACTACAAGCCGGTGTACGACCCCGAGCTCAACCCCGACGACCCGAAGGCCGTGGGCCGCGACGACGAGCACTGGCTCAAGTCGACGCTCGCGACGTGGACGGCCGACGGCCCGAAGCTCTCGTACGAGCCCGTGGATATCTCGCTCCTCAAGCCCCAGATTCGCGACTACGGCAAGGTGAAGAAGCCCGCCGAGGCGAAGCCCGCCACCACGCAGGAGGCCCGCTGACATGGCAACGGAAACCGTCACCCTGAGGATCAAGCGCGGCGACGGCGCCGGCGCGTCGACGTGGGAGGAGTTCAAGGTCCCCCGCAAGCCGCAGATGAACATCATCTCGTGCCTGATGGAGGTGCAGAAGAACCCCGTCACCGCGGGCGGCCAGGCGACCACGCCGGTCAACTGGGACAGCTCGTGCCTGGAGGAGGTCTGCGGCGCCTGCACGATGGTGATCAACGGCCGCGCGCGCCAGGCCTGCTCGGCGCTCGTGAAGGAGCTCTCGCCCAACGGGGAGACCATCGTGGTCGAGCCGATGACGAAGTTCCCCCGCGTGCGCGACCTGGTGGTCAACCGGCACCGGATGTT
>JAXLYI010000050.1:0-67572 GCA_046351555.1 Polyangiales bacterium | reverse complement strand
AGCAGGTTCACGAGAGCCCGCGGCGGCCGTCGGCGGTGCGGCCGGGCGTGCCCCGCGCGCTCGACGCGCTGGCGCTGAAGCTCCTCGCGAAGGACCGCGACGCCCGCCCCCGCGATGCGCGCGCCGTCCTCGACGCGCTCGACCAGTGGGAGAAGCGCCCGGTGCGACGACGCCTCGTCGCGCTCGGCGCGGTGGTGATGGTGGGGGCGGCGGCGTTCGCGCTCCGTCCGACGGCGCGTCCGACCGCAAGCGTGCGGGACGCGGGGGTGCGGGACACGGGGGGGGGGATGGTGGTGCGCGATGCGTCGGTGGCGGCGGTGGAGGCGCGCGACGCGTCGGTGGAGGCGGCGCCCGACGCGGTGCGCGAGGTGGTGGCGACGCTGGTGGTGGAGCCCGAAGGGGCGCGCGTGACGGCCGACGGCGAGGAGGTGGTGGTGCGGAGCGGCGTGGCGCTGGTGCGGGCGCCGCGGGGCGCGGTGGTGCGTCTCCGCGCGGAGGCGCCGGGGCGCGTGGCGCGCGAGCAGGCGGTGGCGCTGGTGGACGACGTCGCGCTGCGGTGGACGCTCGCGGAGGCGCCGCGCGCGGGGGGCGAAGGGCCGCGGGTGGCGGTGCGGCGGGCGGTGGACGCGGGGCGCGAGGACGCGTCGGCGGTGGAGGCGGTGCCGACGCGTGTGTTGCCCGACGGGCTCCACGCGAGCCCGTACGACGCGGGGCGTCCGTAGCGTGATACGACTCGCGCCATGAGCGAGGCACTCCAGGGCAAGGTCGCGTTGGTGACGGGCGCCAACACGGGCATCGGCGAGGTGACGGCGCGCGAGCTCGCGGCGCGCGGGATGCGGGTCTTCCTCGCGTGCCGCAGCGCCGAGAAGGCCGACGCCGCGCGGGCCCGCGTCCTCGCCGCGGTGCCGGGCGCGCGGGTGGAGACGCACGCGCTCGACCTCTCGACGCTCGCCGCCACGCGCCGGAGCGCGGAGGCGTTCCTCGCGAAGGACGTCCCCCTCCACGTGCTCGTGAACAACGCCGGCCTCGCGGGGCAGCGGGGGGTGACGGCCGACGGGTTCGAGATCCACTTCGGCGTCAACCACCTTGCGCCGTGGCTCTTCACGCTGCTGCTGGAGCCGCGGCTGAAGGAGTCGGGCGCGGCCCGGATCGTCAACGTCGCGTCGCGCGCGCACCAGAGGGTGAAGGGCGGCATCGACTGGGACGCGCTCCGCAAGCCCACGCGCACGCTCACGGGCTTCCCCGAGTACTCGGTGAGCAAGCTCTGCAACGTGCTCGGGTCGCGCGAGCACGCGCGGCGCCTCGCGGGCAGCGACGTCCACACCTACGCGCTGCACCCGGGCGTGGTCGCGAGCGACGTGTGGCGGCGCGTGCCGTGGCCCTTCCGCGCGCTCATCAAGTTGCGGATGATCTCCAACGAGGAGGGCGCGCGCACGTCGGTGTACTGCGCGACCTCGCCCGACGTGGCGGCTGACAGCGGGCGCTATTACGACAAGTCACGCGCCGTCCCCACGGCCCCGATCGGCGCGGACGACGCGCTCGCTGGCGAGCTCTGGCGGCGCTGCGAGGCGTGGGCGGGCGTCGGCGGCTGAGGTGGCGGACCGCGGGGCGCAGGGAGCGCGGAGTCAGCGGGAAAATGCGGCGCTGGAGGTGAAGGGCGTTGACGGGCGATCCGCCGGATTTTATCCAAGGAGCGGTGAGGCACGCGGCGCTGCTGGCGGGTGGATTGGCCATGCTGGCGCCGTCCCCCATTGCGGCCCAGCCGCGACCGTCCTCGAGCGAGACACCATCCCACCTGCGGAGCCCGCTGCCCCCCACCCTCCTCCGACCCGCGCCGCGTCCTCCACGCAGGTGCGCGGAGGGTCAGCACCTGAGCGCGACGCATTGCTGTCCCGAGGGCACGGAGTGGGTGCCTTCCGTGGGGCGCTGCGACTGCGTCGGTCGTGACGGGTGCGAGGAGGCGCCTTCGGACGCGACCGGCGAGGACGCGCAGCCGGCGGCGGCGTTCACGGACCCCGCGCCCCCCCCGCCCCCCCCCCCCCCCCCCCCCCCCCCCCCCCCCCCCCCCCCCGCCCCTCCGCCCCCTCCGCCCGCTCCGCCGTGGTCCCCTCCGACGGATCCGGGGCCGGTCGAAGCCCCCGAGCACCACGCGGCGCCGTCGTGGTCTTGGGTATCCCAAGACCACTCGGGGCTCATCGCCGAGGGCGGGGTGCGGGTACATCTGAGCGGCTATGGGGTCGGAGGCCAGGGCGGCTTCCGCATCCACGGCCACGAGGTCCTCTTCGGGCCGATGATCCATCACTCGACTGTCTGCCCCGGGCAGGCGTTCGACTGGACGTACTGGCGCGCGACCTACCGCCGCGTGTTCCGGCTCCACGCGGTGGTCCAGCCCTTCTTCTCGACGTCGATCGGGTATTACGTCGCGCCCGACGACACAACAACCTGTGCGTTTCAACAGGACGACGGGGTGCACCCAATGACGCTGACCAGCGCGGTCGCGACGGAGGCCGCGTTAGGCTTGCAGATCGCTCCCCTCTCCTGGCTGCACGTCGTGGGGGAGGCGGGCGCCGAGCTGGTGCTGGCGTACCCCTACGGGGACCTGTTCGCGTCGCTGTCGATCCGACTTGGGCTGCCGGTCTTCTGAGGGAGGCGGCGAGATGCGCGCGTTCTGGTGGCTGGTGTCGGTGGTCGCGGTGAGCTGCGGGGGCCCGATCGACGTCGGCGACGCGCTCCCGTGCTCCGCGCGGACGTGCGCCAACTGCCTGGCCCACGTGGCTGGGTGCGTCTGGTGCGACACGTCGCAGACTTGCCTTCGATCGGATGCGGCGGAGGCGGCGCGGTGCCGCGACGCGCGGGACTCCCCCTACGAGTGCGGCGTGCCCAACCCCTGCGGCGGCGTCGCCGGCTGCGCGTCGTGCGTGGCCAGCGGCTGCACATGGTACGCCGGAAATGGGCGGTGCGAGCGCTACGGGAGCCCGCTCGGTCAGGGCGACAGGGTGCTCACGACGTCGGCGTGCCCTTCGATGCCCGGGGTGGACGGCGGCGACCCGTGCCCCCACGCGACCTGCAGCGCGTGCCTAGCGAACTCCTCCTGCGGCTGGTGCCCGGGCACCGGTCGCTGCGTGGGGGTGTCGTCTCCGGAGGGGCGCGCCTGCTCGATCAACCTGAAGTTGTTCGAGCAGCAATGCCCTGCGCCCACGCCAGGCGGCGGCGGCGGGTGCGCATCGCTCGCGCGGTGCGACGCCTGCGTCTCGTCGTCGGCGTGTGTCTGGTGCCCCGAGACGTCGACCTGCGAGGGTTCGCTCTCCACGTGCCTCCACGCCACCGTCCTGGCAAGCCGTTGCCCGGCCACGACGCAGTCGCAGTGCGACGCCTCCGGCAGCTCGTGCACCGTCTGCTCCGCGCGGGCCGGCTGCGGCTGGTGCCGGAGCAGCCGTTCGTGCCTGCTCGGCACGGCCGGGGGGCCCTCGCGCGGTACCTGCGCCTCAACGGACTGGTACTTCGCCTCCCGGCTCTGCATCTGACGGAGGCGCGACCGCGACGCACCCGACGTACGGCGCGAACCGCCGCCCCGCTGGCAGCTCGCCCGCGAGCGACTCGTAGCGCCACACCGCCCGCGACGCGTCGACCAGCGCGCGCTGCACCGCCCGCCGCACCACGCCCCGCGCCCGCGCCGCGTTGACCACGCCGAAGTTGACCGAGTGCAGGTAGTCGCACCGCCGCACCTGGAGCCCCGCGCCCTCGTGGGCGGCGGCGAGGGCCTCGCGGTCGAGCGGGACGTGCGCGTCGTACACCGCGCGGTCGAGGTAGCGCTGCGCGCGGCCGACGGCCCCCGCCATGTTGGGGATCATCGTCACCACGCGCCCGCCCGGTCGGACGAGCTTTGCGATGGCGCGGACGCACCCGGCGGTGTCGGCGAAGTGCTCGACGAGGCCGTTGGACCACGCGACGTCGAACGCCCCGACGAGCGCCTCGGGCAGCGCGAAGAGGTCGGCGACGTGCACCTCGCCCGCCACGCCGTCGCGCGCGAGCAGGGCCCGCGACTGGGCCGCGCCCTCCGGCGAGTAGTCGAGGCCCGCCACGCGAAACCCATGGCGGACTGCGAGGAAGGGCAGGATCGTCGACGCCCCGCAGCCCACCTCGACCACCGCGGTCGCACGCGGGTCGAGGCCGGTGGTCGCGTCGCGGAGGAAGCGGTCGACGGTGCGGTCGACGCAGGCGGTGAGCGTGGGCGCGTCGGGGTCGAAGCGGGGCGGGAGGGAGCGGCCCGACCACGCAGACTCCCAGTACTCGCGGCCGGCTTTGTCGTCGTTCGTCGTCATCGGCGGGGCGGGGGAGGGTGCATCCCACCAATCCCTCAGCGCCGCAAGGCCCCGACGCGGTCATGCGGCCCCGGTGGCGCGGGCGCGTGCGCCGCGTGCTCTGGAGCGGCACCGGGGCGGAATGCCCGGTTTCTCGTGCGGGCGGAGTTGCGTATCGTCACCGTACCGAGGTGATCCATGCCTGACCTTCCCTTCCGTGCGCGAACGCCGCGCGCGGGCCTCTCCCTGCTGTTCGCGGCCGTCGTCGCGCTCGGCGCGTGCAGCGACAGCGTCCCCATCGTGGGGCCGCTCCGCGACGCCACCGTCGAACCCGAGCCCGACGACGTCGCCGCGGACGTCGCCGCGGAGCCCGACGCCTCGACGCCGATGGACGCCGCGGAGGTCGACATCCCGCCCGTGCGCGACGTCACCACGGAGCTCTCGTACTGCACCTCCGACGAGCAGTGCGGGGCGGGGGCCGGGGCGCCGTACTGCGACCCGATCCTCCAGCGCTGCGTCCGCTGCGTGCCCGGCGAGCGCGACCGCTGCCCCGCCGGCCAGCACTGCGACTCGATGAGCAACGAGTGCGTGCCCGGGTGCCGCAACGACGAGGGCTGCGCGGTGCCCGCGGACGGCGGCGTGGCCGACGGGGGCGCGGCGGCAACGCGGTGCCTCGCGAGCATGTTCCGCTGCGTGCAGTGCGTGACCAACGACCACTGCCCGCCGGGCAACGTGTGCTCGGGCAACGTCTGCGTGCCGGGCTGCGACACGACGCACCCCTGCGCCGGCGGCCTCACCTGCTGCGGCGGCGCCTGCGTCGACACGGCCACCAACGCGGGCAACTGCGGGATGTGCGGCCGCGCGTGCGCCTTCGCCAACGCCGAGCCCGCCTGCACCGCGGGCACGTGCGGCGTCGGCCGCTGCCTCGCGGGCTACGGCGACTGCGACCGCAACGCCGCCACCGGGTGCGAGACCTCGCTGAGCAGCGACATCACCAACTGCGGCGCCTGCGGCATGGCCTGCCCCGCGCCGCCGAGCGCCACCCCCGCGTGCCGCATGGGCGCGTGCGGCGTCGGCGTGTGCGCGGGCGGCTTCGGCGACTGCGACGGCAACGTGGCCAACGGCTGCGAGACCGACACCCGCGTCACCACCATGCACTGCGGGGCGTGCGGGATGGCGTGCCCCGCGGTTCCCAACGCCGAGCCCACCTGCGCGGCGGGCGCGTGCGGGTTCGCGTGCAGGGCGGGCTACGGCGACTGCGACATGGACCCGGCCAACGGCTGCGAGACCGACCTCGCCGCCACCAACGCCCACTGCGGCGCCTGCGGCCGCGCGTGCGGCGCGCTCCCCAACGCCACCGTCGCCTGCGCGATGGCGCGGTGCACCGTGGGCTCGTGCGCGGCGGGCTTCGCCGACTGCAACCGCCTCGACGGCGACGGCTGCGAGACCGACACGCGCACCAACGCGATCCACTGCGGCATGTGCGGCAACGCCTGCCCGGTGGGCCAGGTGTGCACCGCGGGCACGTGCGCCACGCCCTGCCCGCCCGACCAGACCCGCTGCGGCGGCGCGTGCACCAACACCAGCAACGACCCCGCCAACTGCGGCTCCTGCGGCCGGACGTGCGGCGCGAGCCTCCTCTGCGGCGGCGGCATGTGCGCGTCGACGTGCTCGGCCGGGCAGACGGTGTGCTCGGGCGCGTGCGTGACGGTGGCGACCGACAACAACCACTGCGGCCGCTGCGGCAACCGCTGCGACGCGGGCTACCAGTGCACCGCGGGGTCGTGCGTGCTGACGTGCCCGGCGGGCCAGACGTCGTGCGGGAGCACCTGCGCCAACATCCTCACCGACACCGCCCACTGCGGCCGCTGCGGCAACGCCTGCGGGAGCTCGGAGCGCTGCGTGGCGGGGACGTGCACGCTCGTGTGCCCGACGCCCCAGGTGGCCTGCGCGGGCCTCTGCACCGACACCTCGCGCGACCCGGCCAACTGCGGCGCGTGCGGGCGGCTCTGCCCGACGGGCTGCGTCGAGGGCCGCTGCTCCGCCGTCGTCGACGTCGAGGCCGCGCAGAACAACAACTGCCTGCTCTACGCCTCGGGCCGCGTGTACTGCTGGGGCATCAACAACGGCGTCAACCGCAGCGGCGGGTCCTTCGGGCACAACGCGGTGCCCGTCCAGGTGGTCAACGGCATCGGCGCCGCGGTGGAGAACGCCGCCCAGCTCGCCGGCGCGCAGAACGCGATGTGCGTCCGCCGCACCAACGGCAACGTCCAGTGCTGGGGCGCGAGCCTCCCGGTCAGCGACATCACCGGCGTCACCGCCGCGACGCACATCAGCGGCCGCGGCACCACCTTCTGCGCCGTGCAGGGCGGCGCCGTGTCGTGCTGGACCTCCACCGGCACGACCCCGGGCGCCACCGTCTCGGGCCTCACCGACGCGACCGCGGTGGCGGTGGGCGTGGGCTTCAACTGCGCGCTCCGCTCGGGCGGCAACGTCGTCTGCTGGGGAACCAACACCTACGGCAACCTCGGCAACGGCACCACCACCACGAGCGCCACCGTCCCCGTGGCGGTGACCGGGCTCACCGACGCGGTGTCGGTGTCGGCCGGCGAGCACTTCGCCTGCGCGCGACGTCGCACGGGCGCGGTCGTGTGCTGGGGCCGCAACCAGTCGGGCCAGCTCGGCGACGGCACCACCACGCAGCGAACCACGCCCGTCGAGGTGACCGCGGCCTCCGGCGCGACCGACCTCCGGCTCGGGATGCGCCACGCCTGCGCCCTCGTCGGCGGCACCCTGCGCTGCTGGGGCGAGAACACCTACGCGCAGCTCGGCGACGGCACCACCACCAACCGCCCGTCGCCGGTGACGGTGGCGGGGCTGACGGGGCTCCGGTCGTTCTCGCTGTACCTGCACCACACGTGCGTGCTGGCGACGGACGGGTCGGTTCGCTGCTGGGGCAACAACCCCTACGGCGAGGCGGGCGGCGGGACGGAGGCGCAGGCCACGCCCGTCCCCATCACCGGCATTACCGACGCGGTCGACCTCCAGCAGGGGAGCGGCGGCAACTTCGCGACGGGCGCGGGGACGAGCTGGCGCTGCGTGCTCCGCCGCGCGGGGACGGTGTCGTGCTGGGGCTCGTACTCCCAGGGCAACCAGTCGGGCCAGCTCGGCGACGGCACCACCACGCAGCGCGCCACGCCGCTCGACGTGCCCGGCCTCACCGACGCGGCGCAGATCTCCGTCGGCGGCTCCACGGTGTGCGCCCGCAAACGCGACGGGACGGCCGTGTGCTGGGGCCTCAACAACTACGGTCAGCTCGGCGACGGGACCACCACCAACCGGACCGTCCCCACCGCGGTGATGGGGCTCACCGGCGTCGCCAACGTCCAGACCAACGGCAACAGCACCTGCGCGCTCCGCACGGACGGGACGGTGTGGTGCTGGGGCTACAACTACTACGGCGAGCTCGGGCAGGGCGACATGATCAACCGCGTGTCGCCGGTGCAGGTGATGGCCCTCGGCACCACCGCGCAGGAGCTCTGGGTGGGCTCGAGCTTCGCGTGCGCCCGCGTCGCGTCGGGGCAGGTGCAGTGCTGGGGCCGCAACATCGAGGGCCAGCTCGCCGACGGCAGCAGCACCAACCGGTACGTGCCCGGCGCCGTCACCACCACGGCCTCCACGGCGACCACGGCGGTCCCGCTCACGGGCGTCACGGGGCTGCCCTTCTGCGGCTACTCGCACTGCGTCGCCCGCGTCGGGACGGCCTTCTGGGAGTGGGGCTACGCCTACGGCGCCACCCGCGCCCGCACCTCCACCACCTGGACGACGTACAGCTCCTTCAGCACCAACTACGGCTACGGCACGTGCAGCGTGCGCACGGCGTCGGGCGCCACCTTCACCGCGTGCAGCAACTACGGGGAGTTCGGGCTCGTCGGCAACGGCACGACGCTCTACACCGGCTCGGGCAACGTCACCGGCGGCGACCGCTTCGCCACCGTGCGCGTGAGCGCCAACGCCTACGGCCCCACCTGCGCGATCGACACCACCGGCCAGCTCTACTGCTGGGGCTGGACGGGCGACGGCTCCCTCATCGCCGCGGGGCTCACCGGGATCACCCGCGTTCCCGCGCTCATCACCCTGCCCTGACCGTCGACGGCGCGCGCGTCGCGGCGGTATCGTCATGGGATGTACCGTCGCGCCCCCGCGCTGTTCTTCGCGCTCGCCCTCGCCGTGCCCGCGGGCGCGTCGGCGCAGCGGGCGCTCTCCATGGCCACGCTCGCGCCGGCGGGTTCGCTCTGGATGCGCGCGCTCGACGCCGCCAACCGCGAGCTGCGGCGACGGACCAACGGCGCGCTGACGCTCCGGTGGTACCCCGGCGCGGTGCAGGGCGACGAGGGCGAGGTGGTCCGCAAGATCCGCTCGCGGCGGCTCGACGGCGGCGCGCTCACGGCCACGGGGCTCCAGCAGATCCACCGGCCCGTCCTGGCGTTTCAGCTCCCGGCGATGTTCGAGAGCCCGGAGCAGTTTCTCCGCGCGTACACGGCGCTCCAGCCCGACCTCGAGGCGGGCTTCGGGCGCTCGGGCGTCGCGCTGGTGCACCTGTCGCCGGCGCTCGGGCCGCGGATGTTCTCCACCCGCGAGGTGCGCGTGCCGGAGGACCTCCGCGGGTGCCGGCCGTGGCAGTGGCACGAAGACCCGATCCTCCCGGCGCTGTACGCGGAGGCGGGGGCGACGGGCGTGCCGCTCGCGCTCCCCGAGGTGCTCGGCGCGCTCCAGACGCGGCGGATCGACACGGTGTACGCGCCTCCCTTCGCGGCGATCGCGCTCCAGTGGTCGTCGCACGTCCGCACGATGAGCGAGCGGTCGGCGAGCGGGTCGCTCTCGGCGGTGGTGGTGTCGCGCGCGACGTGGGACTCGCTGCCCGAGGTGCAGCGGACCACGCTGAGGGACGTGTTCGCGCAGATGACGACGGTGTTCCGGCCGACGTTCATCCGGGCGGAGCAGCAGGCCGAGCAGACGCTGCGCGCGCGGGGCGTGACGGTGACCGCGCTCACCGACGCCGAGCGGGACCGGTGGCGGGCGCTCTTCGCGCGCGTCCGAACGCGTGTTGCCGCGACCATCGCCGAGCCCGGGTGGATCGACCGCGTCCGTGCTGCGTCGCGGCCCTGACCGCCGCTCGCGCGCCCGACGTCGCCGCTCGCCTGCGCCCATGGTCCGCTCGGGGCGTCGGCGCTCGCTCGCCTGGTGCGCGCGGGTAGCGTGACGGTCGCCATGCGCGTCCTCCTGCTCAACCCCCCGCACACCGCGATCGGCAGCCGCGTCCCCGACGACCACCTGCCGCCCCTCGGGCTCCTCGCCATCGGCGGCCCGCTGCTCGACGACGGCCACGATGTGTCGCTGCTCGACGCCGACCGCGACGACCTCGCCCACGACGTCATCGTCGACGCGATCGTGGCTGGACGGCCCGACGCGCTGCTCGTCGGGCACTCCGGCTCGACCAGCGCGCACCCGACGGTGGCCGCGCTCACCCGCGCCGTCCGCGCGCGACTACCCAACGCCGTCATCGTGTACGGCGGCGTCTTCCCCACGTACCACTGGCGCGAGGTGATGGCCGAGGAGCCGCAGGTCGACGTCATCGTCCGCGGCGAGGGCGAGGAGACCGCGCGCCGGGTGATGGCCGCGTTGCGCGACGGAGCTTCTCTCGCAGGGGTGAAGGGCGTGGCGTACAGGGACGGGGCGACGGTGCGGGCGACGGAGCCCGCGGAGGTGATCCGCGACCTCGACGCGTACCGCGTGGGCTGGGAGCTGATCGACCACGCGCGCTACAGCTACTGGGGGGGCAAGCGGGCGGTGGTGGTTCAGTTTTCGCGGGGGTGCCCGCACCCGTGCAACTACTGCGGGCAGCGGGGCTTCTGGACGCGCTGGCGCCACCGTGATCCGAAGCGCTTCGCCGCGGAGATCGCGCGGCTCCACCGCGAGCACGGGGTGGAGGTGTTCAACTTCGCCGACGAGAACCCGACGTCGTCGCGCGAGGCGTGGCGGGCCTTCTGCGAGGCGCTGATCGCGGAGGGCGTCCGCGTGACGCTGGTGGGCTCGACGCGGGCGGGCGACATCGTGCGCGACGCCGACCTCCTTCACCTCTACAAGAAGGCCGGCGTGGCGCGGTTCCTCCTCGGGATGGAGAACACCGACGAGGCCACGCTCGCGCTCATCCGCAAGGGGAGCACCACCGCGGTCGACCGCGAGGCCATCCGGCTGCTGCGACAGCACGACATCCTGTCGATGGCGACGTGGGTGGTGGGCTTCGAAGAGGAGACCGACCGCGACTACCTCCGCGGGCTCCGCCAGCTCCTCGCGTACGACCCCGACCAGGTTCAGCTCCTCTACGTGACGCCGCACCGCTGGACGCCGTTCTATGGCCTCGCGGCGAAGCGGACGGTGATCCAGCGCGACCGGCGCCTCTGGGACTACAAGCACCAGGTTCTCGCGACGCGGACGATGTCGCCGGCGCGGGTGCTCGCGTGGGTGAAGTTCATGGAGGTGGTGATGCAGATGCGGCCGGCGGCGCTCGCGCGGGTGATCGCGCACCGCGACCCCGACATCCGCGACGCGCAGCGGTGGTACTACCGGGTCGGGCGGCGGGTGTGGTTCCGCGAGGTGTGGCACTTCCTCATGCGCGAGGTGCGGACGGAGGCGGGCGAGACGCTGGAGGGCTTCTGGGGGCCGCCGCAGGCCGACGAGGAGCGCTCGATGGTGACGCTCCCGCTGCGCCGCGCCGCGCGCGAGAAGGTGCGCGGCGAGGCGGCGTGAGTGCGGTCAGCCGGGGCGCATCGAGACGGCGCTGTACTCGGCGGTGAGCGACCAGCCGATGGCGCCGCAGCCCATGGAATCAGGCTGGCGGGGCCACATCGGCCGCGGGGTGGTGTCGCAGTCGGTGCCCGCGAGGAGGTTGCAGAGCGTGGTGTTGAGCGCGCTGACGCGTACGCCGCGCGCGGCGGCGACGGTGACCACCGCGCGGAGCGTGTCGCGGGGGTTGGCGGCCCAGTTGCTGGTGCACTCGTTGAAGCGCCCGCCGGAGAGCTGCCCGAGCCCGAAGCAGCGCAGGTCGGTCGACGGGCTCCCGGTGAGCGCGGGCTCGCAGAGCGGGAGCTCCGTGAGCAGCGCGCCGGCCGTGTCGTAGATGGGCAGCGTGACCTGCGCGCCCGGGGACGCGTTGGCCGCGAAGCCGTTGCTGCCGACCATGCCGCCGAGGTCGATGGGGTCGTAGCGGCTCCGGTCGGCGGTGGGCGCGTCGCCGCGGTAGTAGCGGTAGGCGCCGTCGAAGAGGCCCTGGCCGCACGCGCCGCGCGTCGCGAGCCGGGTCGGGCCGAAGCGCATCGTCGCGCCCGGCGTCACCACGAAGCCGAAGAGGAAGTTGCCGCGGTGGATGGCGTCGTTGATGGTGTTCTGGAGGATCGCCGACGTGAGCGTGGCGGGCGCGGTGATGCGAATCTGCGTGACGCGGAAGGCCTGCGCCGTCGGTGAGTTGGGCACCGTCACGGCGGGGCACACCGGCGCCGTCGCTGACTCCATGTAGCAGCCGGTCGCGGTGCACGTCGGCGGCGGTGGCGGCGGGGGCGGCGGGGGCGGCGGGGGTGGTGGCGGTGGCGGTGGCGGAGGCGGCGGCGGCGGCGGCGGGGGTGGCGGTGGAGGTGGAGGTGGAGGCGGCGGGGGAGGCGGCGGCGAGGGCGTGTCGGTGATGCCCGGTGCGTCGGGCGCGACGTCGGCGGACGCGTCGGGCGGGTCGGTGATGAGGGTGCGGGCGCCGCACGCGGCTTGCGTGAGGAGCGCGGTCGCGATCAGGGAGCGAAGGGGGGACATGAGCAAGACCTCCGAGCGCATCATCGCACGGGACCGGCGCGTCTCGCAGCGGCCGGTGGCCGAGGTCGCGTGCGCGGCGTAGGCTGCGCGCGATGAACCGAACGCTCCTCTGCATCACGATCGCGCTCGCGCTGATGGGCGCCGCCTGCGGGCCCACCTGGAGCTGCCCGCCTGGGTACACGCCGGTGTGCCAGTCGGGCGCGATCCACGGGACGCGCTGCACCTGCGAGCCGCCGCGCACGGGGCTCGGCAACCACTGAAATCGTCGGGCGAGGGGAGGGGAATGCGCGGCGGGGCGCGCGGCGTTTCAGGGCGTGCGGGTGACGAGGAAGATCTGGCCGGTGTCGTTGGCGCGCTCGTCGGCGACGGCCCACGAGTCGCTCATGCGGGCGCGGTGGAGGCCCTGCGGGGCGACCATGCCGGCGGAGAGCTCCATGGAGGCGTTGGTGGTTCCGTCGCCGGCGGCGAGGGTGAGCATGCCGGGGCCCGCGTTGGGGTCGGCGCCGGAGAAGAGCGCGAAGCGGCCGTCCATCGAGAACCCGAGGCCCGCGGGGTAGTTGGCGACGAGGCCGGTGGCGAAGTTGGCGACGCCCGCCGGGCCGATGGTGACGGCCGAGGCCGAGCGCCCGCCGCCGCGCCGGGTGTCGTGGCAGAGCACCACGCCCGTGTTCGCCTGCGAGAGGCCCGAGGGGTCGACCACGTCGGTGGTGACGACGGTGGCCGCGCCGCCCGCGCGCGACACGCGGAAGATGGCGCGCTGGCGGGTCACCTCCATCATCGCGTCGGTGAGCTCCTGCTGGCCGCCGATGTAGAGGTCGTTGCCGTCGAAGGAGACCGTGATCGACACCGGGTGGATCACCGCGTCGCCGACGTTGAGCACCGACGGCGCCCCGCCCGCGGCCGGGAGCGAGAAGACCGCGCCGGCCCCGGGGCGCATCCCGCGGTCGGCGGTCTGGTCGGCGACGTAGAGCGTCATGTCGTCGTTGGAGAGCGCGATCCCGAGCGGGAACTCGAGGCCCATCCCCGCGGCGACCACCGTCGGCGTGGCGGGCGGCATCCCCGGCGCGGGGATCGCCGCGCGGAACACCGCGGGCTGCCCGTCGGGCGCGTACGCCGTGAAGAACACGTTGGCCCCGCGCGAGTCGGGGATCGCGTCGAGCGGCCGCGAGCACGCCGTCCCGCACGACACGATCGCGCGGGTGGTGACCGTGGGCATCGAGGCGTCGGGGGCGACGTCGGGGGTCGCGTCGGGCGGCGGGGGCGCGTCGGGGGTGGCGTCGGGCGGCGGCGGCGCGTCAGGCGGGACGGTCATGTCCGGCGGGACGGTCATGTCGGGCGGGGGCTGGGGGACGTCGCCCGCGTCGGGCGGGGCGGTCATGTCGGCCGGAGGCGCGTCGGCGGCCGCGTCGGGCGTCGCGGGGGTGTCGCTGTCGCAGGCCGCGAGGCTCGCGGCGAGGGCGCCCGCGGCGAGCGTGAGCCAGCGCGGCGAGGACGGGCTGTTTCCGAGGGTCATTCGGCGTCTCCCTCCAGTCGGAGTGTCGGGTGGCGAGGCGGGGCGCCCGGCGGGGACGCGGGCCTCGTGCACCGCTCTACGCCGCCGCGGGGCCTTCGGATTTCGCGCGAGCGTCGGGCGCGTCGGGGGGCTTGCGCGCGGGGGGCGGCGTCGGGTATATCCCCGCGCCCTCGAAGCGTCCCCATCGTCTAGAGGCCCAGGACCGCGGCTTTTCACGTCGCTAACGCGGGTTCGACTCCCGCTGGGGACATCTCACAAAAACCGCTTGCAGCAAGCTGTTTCGCGTCGATCTCGGAGGCGCTGGGGGCCCGGCTGGGGGCCCGGAGGCGCTCCGGCAGCGGCGGGTGGGGCTCGCCCCCGTCGGCCCCCCGCAGCGCCGCCGCCGCGCGCACGTACCGCGACGTGGTCTTCAGGTCGGCGTGGCCCGCGCGGAGCTGGATCACCAGCGACTCCACCCCCTCGATCGCCCACCACGTGCAGCAGGTGGCGCGGAGGTCGTGGTAGGTCAGCCGCCGCGTCGTCTCGCTGTCCTCGTGCAGCTCGCGCCGCGTCACCCCCGCCATGCGCAGGTGGTTGCGGAGGCGCACCGCCACCGCGTCGTGGCCGTGCCGCGCCGGCATCGACTCCACCAGCCGCTCCCGCTTCGCCGCCCGCGCCTCCGCCACCAGCGCCTCGAGGAGCGGCCGCGCGTTAGGGTGGATCGGCACGCGCCGGCTGCGCCCGTTCTTCGGCGACGTGACCCGCCCGCGGCCGTCGATCGACCGGGCCACCGTCACCACGTTGGCGTCGAGGTTCACGTCGGAGGCCTCCAGCGCGGCCACCTCGCCGATCCGCAGCGCGAGGTACATCGGCAGCGCGTAGAGCGCGGCCCACCGGGGCGGCACCTTCGCGCACGCGAGCAGCTTCACCGCCTCGTCGGGGTAGAGGTACGCGAGCTCGCGCGGCTCCCCGCGGTCGGGGCCGCGGACGTCCCGCGCGGGGTCGTCCGGCCGCACGCGCAGCGCGGCGAGCTTCGACCCGCACGCGTCGGAGCACATCTTCGTGACGAGGCCCCAGATGTTGGCCGCGGTCTTCCAGCGCATCCGCCCCTCGCGCACGTGCTCGTCGAGCACGTTGACCAGGCGCTCGAGCTCGGCCCGCGTGAGCCGGGGGAGGGGGACCGCGCCGAACACCGGCCACACCCACCGGGCGAGGCGCTGGCGGTCGACCCGCACCGAGACGAGGCCGCGCCGCTCGCGGTCTTCGAACCACCGCTCGGCCCACGCCGCGAGGGGCTCCCCCTCGGGCGAGGTGACGTCCGTCTTCCGGCGGGCGGCGCCGGCGCGCAGGATGGCGAGCACGCGCGCCCCCTCGCGCTTCGCCTCCGCCTCGGTGGCGACGCGCTCGGGGAGGGGGATCCACTCCCGCGTCCCGTCGTGCTTCCAGCGGACGCGCCAGTGCGCGCCGTGCTTGCGTACCTCGGCCACGTCGTCCTCCCGCGGGAAGCTACCGCCGCCGCGCCGTCCCTGTCGCCGGCGGCGTCACCGCGGGGCTGCTCACGTCGACGAGGAACCCCGCCGCCGTGAGGGCCTCGACGGCGGCGTCGCCGTTGCCCGCCGCCCGCTCCTCCGCGAGCCACCAGGTCACCACCGCGGCGCGCGGCGCGACCCAGCGGCGCCCGCGCTTCACCGCGCCGTCGATGCGGCCGTTGCGGCACGCCGAGAGGTAGGCCCGCGCCGGGATCGTCTTCGGCAGCGTGCGCTGGTCGACGAGGTCGTCGGCCGCCAGGACTGCGCGGAACCGCTCGCGCAGGCGGGGGGACCGGGCGAGGAGCTCCGGCAGGCGCTCCACCACCAGCTCGACCAGCGGCGTGAGGGTCGCTCACGGCAGGGCCCCCTTCGCGCGCAAGGGCTCCACCACGGCGCGGTCGACCACCTTGGAGACGTCCTCGTCCTCCCGCGCGGCGTACGCCTCCAGCGCGGCCCACGTCTCCACGCGGAACTGCACGTGGAACCGCCGCCGGTCGCCCCGCTTCCGCCGCCGCACCCCGACGCCGGGGCGTGTGTCCGGCG
Source organism: Polyangiales bacterium (assembly GCA_046351555.1). Classification (GTDB taxonomy): domain Bacteria; phylum Myxococcota_A; class Polyangia; order Polyangiales; genus CAISKJ01. The sequence goes on along the minus strand of JAXLYI010000050.1, from coordinate 51,847 downwards.
TGTGTCCCGTGGACACATCGTGTGTGTCCCGCATGTGCGCGCCGGACACATCGCGTGTGTCCGTGATGTGTCCCGAGGACACACGCCCCGCGGCGGGATAGCGCTCGATGAACTTGAGCTGCTCGGGCGTGAGCGGCGGCGCGGGTTCGGCGCGGCGCTCCCCGGGCCTGCGGGGCGTGACGGTCGGCTTCTTCGGCGCCACGGCTACCGCGCCCCCTTCCGCGGCCGCGCGAGGCCGCCCAGGCGCTCCAGGCTCGGTGACCAGGCGCCGCACCTCGGCGGCCGCGGCGGACGTCGGCGCGTAGGTGGTGGGCCCGAGCCCCGCCGCCGGCGCCTCCTGGTAGGTGACCCGCTGGCAGAGCGATGCGTCGAGCACCGGCAGCCCGAGCTTCTCGATCGCGCTGAGCGCCTGCTTCGCCAGCACCGTGCCCGGGATCTTCCGCGTGATGAGCACGGCCGCCCGCAGCTCGGGCTTCCGCGCGACCGCCTCGCGCGCCATGTCGGCCGACGCGGCGGCCGCCCAGACGTCGAGCGCGGCGGGCCCGCACGGCAGCAGGGCGACGTCGGAGAGCATCATCGCGGCCGTTGCAGCTCGCCCTGGGCGGGCGGGCAGTCGATCACCGTCACCTCGTACGCGGCCGCCAGCGGCGGCAGGTGGCGGTGCACGCCGGCGCCGAGGGCGGTCACGGTGGGCGCGTGCTCCACCTTCGCCTCGGCCGCCACGTCGCCCCACGTGCGGAGCGAGCCCTGGGGGTCGAGGTCGACGAGCAGCACCGACCGCCCGCGCGCCACCAACTCCACGGCGATCGCCACCGCCGCCGTGGTCTTCCCCGCGCCGCCCTTCTGGCCGCAGAGCGTGAGGATCATCGGCCGCTCCCCGCGCGCTGGTAGCGCGCGAACAACGCCCCCGCGGGCTCCGCGTCGGGCGGCGTCTGCCCCTCTTCGAAGGGCCGCTGCGCGCCGCCGACGGACGAGCCGCCGCTCCCGTCCGCCACCATGCGCCGGTCGTAGCCGAACGGCACGCGCCCGCCCTCGGGCAGCGCCCACAGGTGGAAGTGGTTGGCGGTGTCGACGAGGCGCGACTCTGACAGCACCGCGTCGGTCACCGGCTCGGCGCCGTCGACGGCCGCGGCGGCGTGCTCGGCCAGGTGCTCCCCGAGGCGGCGGCGCTGCTCGGCGCGCTTCTCGTCGTCGGTCTTCACGCACGGCCCCCCTTCGACGGCGCGGCGAGCTCGTGCTGGTGCAACTGCGTGCCCCCCGCCCAGGTGACGACCACGAGGCCGCAACCGGGAGCCGTGCGGTGGCTGGTGATGCCCTGCGCGATGTCCGCGCGGCCCGCGGCCGCGAACGACCGCGCGACCTCGGCGCGGGGCAGTTCGAACACCGCGTACCACTCCTGCCCCTCGGGGAGGGGCGGCGCGTCGGGCGGCGGCGCGACGCGCCCGACCACGACGCAGTGGCGCCGCGGGTCGCGCCCGCCCGCGAGCATCTCCGCCAGCGCCGCGGCGATCTGCTCGTTCGCCTGTTGGATGAGCCGCACGCCGACGTCGACCTGCGCGGGGTCGAAGGCGTCGTCGGCCGCCAGCACCATCAACGGCTCGTCCTTCGACGTCATCGGCGCGCCCTACCCCGCTTCGCGGCCGCCTCGACCTCTGCGGGCGTGGGCGCCCCCGGCGCGAGCCGGTGCCGCGGCTCGGGCTCCCGGCGGTCGCGGCAGGCGCTGCACCGCTCGGGCAGGATCCACGAGCAGCCGCCGACGCACCGCATGAGGTCGGTGCACCCGCACCACCCGCAGCGCCGCGCGTCCTCCTCGACCTCCACGTAGATCCGCGTCGCGTGCCGCTCCACCGCCGCGACGAGCGCGCGGTGCACCGCGCCGCCGAACGCCACGGGCGACGACTCCACGCGGGGCCCGCGCGCCCACCAGGCCACGCCCGGGCCGAACAGCGCGCGCCGGCGGTCGGCCGAGAGCGCCTCGTAGATCTGCGCGAGGAACGCGATCGTGACCCGCCGTTCCGCCGGGGCGTTCAACGCCGCCTCCCGGGGACCGTCGCGTCGATCGCGTCGAAGCGGGTGGAGAGCACCGCGCGCGCCGCCGTCTGGCCGAGCGCCCAGAGCGCCGCGTCGATCCGCTCGGCGTCGACCTCCACGAGCGCCCGCACGAACGCCCCGCGGGCCTCCCGCGCCGCGTCGAGGGGCCGCGGCAGCCGCTCCGTCGCCGACGCCCTGACCTCCGCGGCGAACGCCTCGAGCCCGCGCTCGCCGCAGTCGAAGCGGCCGCGCGCGACGGCCAGGCCGATCGCCATCGCGCCGACCTTCGCGCCCGCCATCCGCGCCTGCGAGTCGCCGCGCTCCAGCTCCGCGATGAAGGCGTCGGCCGCCTTGATCCACCGCAGGTGGTTGCCGCGCTCGCGGCGGAGCAGGCGCTCCTGCATCCCCAGCGCGGTGCAGTAGAGGTCCAACGGATCGCTCACGACGGCCTCACTTCGTCCGCGTCGCGCCAGAGGCCGCGGTCGAACACGCGGTTCGTCGCGACGACGGTGCGCCCGTCGGCGCGCACGAGCTCGACCCGGAACCGCGCCGCCTCGGCGCGCTCCCGGAGCTCGAGCAGAGCGATCGCCGCCTCGGCGTCGTCGCAGTTGTCGATCCGCGTGGCCCGCCACGCCCGGCCCGGCCGCGCGAGGCACAGCACCCACGACAGGACGCCCGCCCGCGGGCGCGGGCCCGTCTCGTTGACCGCCAGCGCGCCCATCTCAGTGCGCCTCCGTCGAGAGCAGGGGGACGCGGCGGCCGCCGACCGACCGCGCGTCGATCGTCGACACGACCTCGGTGAGCGCGAGCGGCCACGGCGCGGCGGCGCGGCCGGTGACGAGCGGGCGCGCGTGGCCCCCGCCGACGACGGCGAGCCAGGCGCCGCCGTCCAGCACCAGCGCGCGGTCGCCGTCGTCGTCGTCGTCGAGCAGGTAGGCCCACACCGAGCGGGGCGGGGCGCCGAGGGCCGCCACCGCCTCGGCGACGTGGCCGAGCAGCTCGGCCGACACCGTCAGCCCGCGGGCGCCGTCGGGCCCGGCGAGGGAGACCCGCACCTCGGCGTGGCCGCCCGCCCGCGCCGCGCGTGCCGCCGCCTCGAGCGCGCCGACGTCGGTGGCGTGCGCCTCCCAGGGTCGGTCGTGCGCGAGCTGGGCGACGGCGGGGCCCTCGTTGAGCGCCACCATGCCGAGCGCGGGGAGGGTGGCCGCGTCGACCTGCGCCCACACCGTGGCGTGGGGCAGCGCCGCGCCGAGCCACGTCCCGCAGACCTCCCGGGCGTCGGCCACCAGGTGCCAGTCGGTCGGCGCGACGCGCGCGAGCCGCCGCAGCACGGCCGCGGCCGGGAGCGAGACGGCGAGGTAGAGGAGCGCCTCGACCGCGCGCGCGAAGGCGTCCGCGTCGGTGGCGTTGGAGGCCGTCGTCGACGACGACGCCGCGGGGCCCTCGTCGTCGCGGCGGCGCGTCGTCGGGGTGATTGCGAAACCGCTGTCTTCCATGCGCATGATCCCTCGTCGGGTGCCGGGGCTGTGAGAGGTGTCGGCACTCGACGCTGCACCCGCGGATGGCGAATCCGCTCCATGGGGGTCGACTGGGGGACCGCCCGCGGGTGCAGCGTCCAGGGCCGAAGGGCCCGGGGTCGTCAGTTGCGCCCCTCCTTCCGCGCAGCGGCGACGACCTCGTCCCAGGTGATCTTCCACCGCGTGACCGCGGCGGCGACGCGCGACGCGACCACGCGCGCGCGGGTCCCGGGCGGGTAGGCGAGAGCCCCCAGCGCGAGCGTCTCCGCGAACCCCAGCGCCTCGTACACCCTGCGGATGTGCGGGGGCACGCGCGACGGGAACTGCACCGCGAACTGCATCGCGAGCTCCCGATCTTCCTCCAGGCTCTCGACGTAGGAGTCGGGCAGCGACTCCATCCGCTCCGAGACCTCCCGCATCTTCGCGGCGCGGGCTTCGCGGTCGGGGGCGCTCACGCCAGCCCCCGCAGCGTCGAGAAGGGCCTGTGCACCGCGCAGTAGTCCGACGCGCCGTCTTCATCGGGCACGTACCAGCCGCGGGCGACGGCGATGTCCGCCGCCTCGGTGTGATCCGCGCGGCCGTGCGTCGTCTTCGGGTACACGCGCTGCTCACACCCCGCGTGGTCGCACTGCACGTAGGCGCGCCCGTCGGGCTCCGTGCCCCACGTCATCGCGCACCTCCCCGTCGCGCGGCGACGTCGACGTCGTCTTCCGCGCGCAGGAGCGAGAGCGGGTCGTCGCAGCGCGCCGGCGCCGGCCCGTCGTACACCGCCGTGACGTCCAGCTTGATCTGGCGCGCGATGCACTCGTCGCCACCGCACGCGCACCCCTTCGGGTGGAACCGCGTCTCCGTGACCTTCGGGTGGCGGTGGCTCACGCGCGCTCCCTCCGGTTGCGGCGGCGGATCCGGGCCTTCGCCAGGCGCTTGTGGCCGAGCTGCTCGCCGACGCAGGCGGAGCACCGCGCGCGCCCGACCCACCCGCACCCGCCGTCGCAGGCGAGCGCGTCGACGCACCCGCACCCGAGGCACTGGGGCGCGGCCGCGTCGACGATGAGGGCGCGAGCCCGACGTCGCCGAGGCCCCGCAGCGCCGCCTCCAGCACCGCGCTGCCGTTCGGCACCACCGCCGACACCGCCGTCCGGCGCACGGCCCACGTCACGTCGGTGCCGCGCACCGCCGCGCGCAGGGAGTCGGCGAGGTAGGCCCACGCGCCGCGCGGGATCACGAGCCGCACGAGCGGCACCACGGGGGACTCGGTCGGCGCCGCGTCGGGCGCCGCGCAGGTGTGGCCGTCCATCTACGCGCCCTCCACGCTGGCGCCGTCGAGCGCGGTGATGAGGGTGCGGACGTCCTCGTCGTCGAAGTCCGGGTCGAAGAGCTGGAGGGCGTCGTTGCCGACGACCTCCTCGCGCAGGTCATCGATAGCCTCCCGCACGCGCCCCGCGTCGAGCCGCACGCTGAACGTGACGCGGGTGCAGGGGGCCGCGGGCGCGGTGCGCCGCTCCTCTGTGAGCTCGCCGTACTCGGCCCGCACGAGCGCGACGTCCTCGCGCGTCCGCTCGGCGACGACGGCGCAGAGCAGGTCGAAGGTCTCGGTGCCCGGCCCGAGGTAGTAGCCGAGGCCGCGCGGGTCGCGCTGGGCCGCGCGGAGGGCGTGCACCGCGGCCCGGTAGCCGAGTTCGCCCGGCGGGAGGGTCGTGCGGTCCATCTACGCCACCCCCTTCTGCTGAGCCGTCTCCGACCAGGTGTCGTTCTCGCGCCTCCCCTCGGCCGCGGCGCGCCGCGCGTCCTCCTCGGCGATGGCCCGCTTGAGCCACACCTTGGCGTTCTTCATCTTGCCGACGTCCTCGGTGCGCTTGCAGAGCGCCTTCCAGGCCGCGTCGCGGTCGGGGGCCGTGAGCGAGGCGAGCATCGTCCGGTGCTTCATCCAGACCGACACGGCCTCGCCGGGCAGCTCGATCTCCCCGATGCGGGCGTAGTACCCCTCGGCCGCCGCGGGGACCTCGGCGGGCGCCGGCTCGACGTCGTCGCGGGTCGGCTCGCGCTCGAGCGCGGGAGCGGCGGGCCCCTCGGGCGCCGTGTACGCGGGCGCCGGCTCAGGCGCAGGGGCCGGGGCGGGCGGCGCAGGGGGCGGCGCCTCGATCGCGGGCGCCGAGGCTCGTCGTCGACGACGGCCCCGCGGTCACCTCCACGCGCTGCACGCCGGGCCGCTCGGGCGCGGCGGGCGCCTCGGGCACCTCGACGAGGGCCTGCGCCATCTCGTCGGTGCTGTAGAGCCCGCCCATGTCCTCGGGGAACGCCTTCCGCAGCGCGATCGACTCCGCGACCTTCGCCAGCATCACGTGCGGCATCCGCGCCCACATCGCGGTCGGGCGCGTCTTGCCCGTCTGCTTGTCGCGCGTGGTCTGGACGTACTCCGACCAGTACGCCACGCCCACCGACGGCCGCGGCCAGTCGCGCCGCCACACCCGTACCTTGCACAGCTTGATGGACCCGTCGTCGTTCTCGACGTACTCGGGCTCGTCCTGGCCCTGGTAGTTCTTGGTGCGCTCGGCGATGGCGCGCAGGCCGTCGATCGACACCTGCGCGGCCCACACCATCCGGTGCTTCTCCGAGTCCCACCGCTGCACGAAGTGGATCTGCTTGAGGAGCGGGTTGAGGCGGCGCGCGCGGGCGACCTCCATCAGCACGGCGAACTCGCCGTCGGAGCAGCCGTTCGCGAACGTGTCGCGGATGAGCTGGCGCTGCTCCGCGGTGAAGTCGAAGGGCGACGCGGGCGCGGCGACGCCGGCGGGCGCGGCGAGCGCGAGGGGGGCGGACATCACGCGACCTCCGCGGTGCCGTGCACGACGTCGAACCAGGCGTCGTCGTCGGGGAGCGGCGAGGGCTCGGGCGTCGGGTCGAGCGCGAGGCGGCAGCGCAGGAACGCGTCGGCGATCGCGCGGGCGGTGTGCGTCGCGGCGTAGCGGCGGACGCTGTACTCGCTCGGGGAGCGGTCGGTGAGCACCTCGTCGATCACCGGGAGCAGGCCCTTCAGGTAGGCCCGGACGCAGGCGGCGCCGCCGTCGGCGAACGCCTTCTGCATGTCGTGGTCGTGCGGGCGCCACGCGGCGACGACGGCGGCGACGTCGACGGGCTGCCCGCAGTGCAGGAGCGCGGGCGGGCAGGCGCGGCGCGGCGGCAGCGCGGGGGTGGTGGTGGGGACGGGCTTGCGGGTGGCGGGGCGGCGGGCTGCGGGCATCGTAGGGGTGACCTCCTGTGACCGGATTATGCCAAAGTGACCAATTAGGTCAATGTGATTTGAGCGATATTCTTCCGCTCGCCCCAAGAGCTCCCCCAGCCCCGGCCCCGCGGTAGGCTCCGGGCGTGAGCTCCGCCGCCCCCGCTCTCGCCACGCCGCCGCCCCCTCCGCCGTCCGACCCGCGCTTCCCCAACCTCCGCGCGGACGTCGTCGCGGGCTACCTTGGGGCGCCCGAGACGATGGTCGCCGAGGTGATCGACGGGGAGCTGTCGCTCATGCCCCGCCCGAAGCCGCGCCACGCCCACGCCGCGACGCGCATGTCCGGGCGTCTGCGCCGCTTCCACGACCCCGTCGACGACGACCCCGGCGGGTGGGTCGTCCTCGTCGAGCCCGAGCTGCACCTCGGCCCGCGGCCCGACATCCTCGACCCCGACCTCGCCGGGTGGCGGCGGGAGCGCTTCCCCGCGGACGCCTTCGACGACGACGCGCCCGGCGCGATCGCCGTGGCGCCCGACTGGGTCTGCGAGATCCTCTCCGAGCGCACCCAGGCCGTCGACCGCGGGAAGAAGCGCCGCATCTACCGCCGCGAGGGCGTCGGGCACTACTGGCTTCTCGACCCGCGCGACAAGACCCTGGAGGTCTACCGACTCGTCGACGGGAAGTGGCTCGAGGTCGACACCTACGAGGGCGACGCCGTCGTGCGCGCGGAGCCCTTCGACGCCGTCGAGCTCGACCTGTCGGCGCTCTGGCGGGCGTAGGGCGCGCTACAGTCGCGCGCCATGCCCGACCCAGCACCCACCGGCGCCGACGCCCGCCGCGCCGTCGCCGCCGCCCTCGTCGAGCGCCTCACGCGTGCGCGCGACCTCCTGCTCCACGGCTTCAACCCCGACCCCCTGCACCGGCTCTCGCTCGACGGGCCGCCCGAGGTTCCAGCGCCGTCGACCGAGGAGCTCTCGCGCCGCGCGGGCGAGCTCTTCGACCTGCGGCGCCTCCTCGAGGCGGTCGACGTGCACCTCCAGCTCGCGGAGGGGATCGTCCTCCGGCTCCACGGCCCCGGTCGGCTCGTGTCCCTCGAACCGCTCGTCACCGACTACCCTGACGTCAGCGCGCACGCGGTGGGGCTGCTCGAGCGCCGCCCCTGGATGGTCCCGATGCTCGTCGAGCTCGCGCCCCTCCTCCGGGCCCACTACGGCGGCGCCGTGAAGCTCTCCCTCACCGGCGACCTCGGGGACCCCTACGGCGGCGAGTACCTGCGCGTCGTCGTCGCGGGGCACGGCCTCGACTTCGACGCGCTCACCGCGCGAGACGACGCCTTCTACGAGGCGTGGAGCGCCGCGCGCCCGGACCACGAGGCCATCGCGTGCCTGCACATCGACACGAAGTCCGAGGGGCCGCCGGGGGAGATGTACGCACCTGCGCCCGTCCCGACGGCGATCGGCGTGCCGGGGCCGCCGGAGGGGTAGCTCAACATCAGCCCCTGCGGCTCACGAGCAACGGCCAGAAGTAGACCTCATTGACCGTCCCTGAAGGTGGCCGTCATCTCCCCCTCGCGGCACGACAACACCACGGTGTTCGGCGGCAGGTGTGCGTCGCGTGGGTCGCCACGGCGCATGAAACGGCTCTCGAAGAGCCCGTTCGAAGCCTCGCACGCGGAGTTGAGTCGAACCTGCGCCTCGTCGTCATAGTTCGCAATCGGGTAACGCTCCCAGCACAGCCCATGAATTCGGCTGATCTGGTCGTCACACCCCGCCTGCCAGGCGATTGTTGCGGCGGCGGCGGTGAGGTCTCGGCCGGAGCTCAACCCGACGCGTAGGGTGCAGTCGTGGAGCTCGGACGCCGGGCACACCAGGATGTCGCCGTGCTCGCCGAGGTCGCGGAAGATCGCGACCTTCTCCAAGCGCGGCTTGATGACGCCGATCGCGAGCAGGAACGTGACGGTCGCGAAGTAGAGACCGACGGCGAGGCACGCGCGAAACACCCAACGGCCCCAGCGCGACCGGGCTGGGGGCGCGGAGGGAGCGGACGGGTCTGAGGCTTTGGGCGTCGTGAGCATGACGAGGCTCCTCATCGGTCGTTGTCGTTCGGTCGCACCAGGCGCAAGCGGAGCCGCCCGGCTAAGTCAGGCGGCGCGGGTCTTCTTGGGCTTGTCGTCAGGCTTGGCGTCGGCCGAGGGGGAAACGGGAGCCTTCGCAACCTCAAGGGCGACGTCGTTCGGCGTGGCCTGCACCCCTCGACTGCGGAGCGACGCTGCCGCCCCAAGAAGCCTGCGAGCCTGCTCCACCTCGGGGTCTACCCTCCCCGACAGCAACATCAGGCGCACCACGAGGACGTCCACGAGGCGGTGTGCTTTCACGTCCCAAGCGCCTGCGAGCACGTCATCAACCGGGCCGGCGTCGCGCAGAGTGGAGTCGGCAGGCGCCGCGGTCGGCTCCTTGACGGTCGCGGGCAACTCCGCGCCGCACAGCTCCTGGACGGTCATGTTGAGCGCCTTCGCTATGGAGTCCTGTTGTTCGCGGATGCGCCCCTTCAACTTGCCGCTCTCCAGCTTCGTGATCACCGACTGAGAGATGCCCGTCTTCTCCGCTAGCTTCTCCTGCGAGAGTCGGAGCTCGAGCCGGCGGAGCCTCATCCGTTCGCCGTCGATCTGCACGACGGAGGTTCTAACGCGGAGGGGAAAAGGCGTCGGTTGACTGATTTGTTCACTTCGGCCTAAAGTCGGCCCATGAACCGCAAGAGATGGGCGATGGTCCGGGCGCGAAAGGCCCGCGGCTGGTCGCAGACGGAGCTGGCCCAGGCCGCGCAGGTCGGCCTGTCGACGGTCACGCGAGCGGAGACTGCGAAGCGCACGCCTCGGACCCATGAGGCGCAACGCATGGCCGAGCAGCTCGGCCTGACGCTGGAGGCGCTCCTCGCTGTGTCGGAGCTCGTCGAGCAGCCCGCCCCAACCTCCCCAACGTCGCGCACGAAGAAGTCCCACTCCTCGAAGCCCGCGAAGCGCCGCAAGCCCGCACGCTCGCGCAGCGCGAAGGCGCCGGGCCCGAAGAAGGCGCGGGCGCAGGCCGACCAGGCGGAGGTCGAGCAGCCGCAGGGCGAGACGAGGGCCGCCTGATGGAGCCTGCGCCGCCGAAGGGACCGCCCGCGGTCAAGGTCCCGCCGCCGCGGGCGAAGCGCCGCCCGCGCCCGGAGCTCCCGGCCCCCGTCGAGATGCAGGCCGCCGTGGAGACGGTGCGAATCACCGTCATCTGGACGGGTGTCCCGGGCGAGCTCGACGACGCGCTGCGCGTTCTCGGCTTCGGCCTCGGGCCGGGCCTCGCGCGCCAGATCGTCGACGGGGCCCTCGGCGCGGAGGGCGACCTCGACGAGGAGTGCCACGAACACCTGACGGTGGTGCGGCACGCGCGGGGGACGTCGCGATGATGATGACGCCCGTCCCCGAAAACCTCCGCGGCGCGCTGCTCTCGGAGTACGAGCCGCGCCTGGCGCATTTCGCCCGGCGCGCCCGCGCCCCCGGACGCGACCCGACGGAGCTGGTGATCGTGCTGCTCGACGTCGACGACGCCGTCGGCGGCGCGCTCGCGGCGGCCCTCATGCCGGGCCACGACTGGGGGCCGACGCGCGCCATGGCGAGCGCCCGATCGCGCTGGGGCTCGCTGGCAAGAGGCCGATCGCCGAGGTCGTGGCGGAGGTGTGGGGCGACGAATGGGCCCGCAAGCTCGATGAGATCCCCGCGGGCTCGGTCGCGGTGTGCGTGATCGCGGACAAGGGCGTGATGACGGCGCGCGTCGACCTCGCGGACGTCGGCCCGGGCGGTGACGCATGAGCGGCTACCTCTACGCGCTCGCGCTGGGCTCGCTCGTGTTGATCGGCATCGGCGCGGGCGCGGGGCTGCCGCGCGATGCGTCGCTCGTCTGCCTCGGCGTCGGCGCGTTCGGGTTCGGGTTCGTGCTCGCACGATCGCGCGGAGGCGACCGATGACCGTCCGCGTGATCGAGAAGGCCGCTGAGCTGCGGCTCACCTGCCCGCGCTGCAAGAGCGTCATCGCGTACAAGCCCCGCGACCTGCGCGACGTCGACGAGACCTGGTTCGGCTTCGTCGTCGACACCCACCGTGTGCTCGACTGCCCGGTGTGCGCGCAAGTGATCCGCCCCGTGCGGAAGGCCGGTGCGCCATGATCCGGGCGCTCGTCGTGGCGGCCGCGCTTGGCCCGCTGGTGATGCTCGTGGCGCTCGGCCTCGCGCTCGGCAACGACGCGCTCGAGCGCGGGGAGGCCGCAGCTTGAAGCTCGTGTTCATCCTCCACGGCGAAGACGTCGCGGTCGACGCGGCGCCCGACGAAGAGCTCGCCGCGGCGTGCCGACGGGTGCTCGCGGCCCACGGCGCGGGCGAGCTCTCGCGGTGGGAACTCCGCGACGCGCACGGCACCTACGTCGACGTTCGAACGCGGGCGGCCGACGTCGCCGGGCGGCTGCCGCTCTACCTCTCTTTCCCGGTGGGGACGGGCGCATGAGCGCGACCTTCGCCGACACGATCGCCGTCGGCGACGTCGTGCGCCTGGAGGGCGCCGTCGAGAGCTACGCGCAGGTCGTGGAGCGGACGGCGCGCGCCCTCGTCGTGCGCTGGCACGCGCACCTCTACCGCGCGCAGGGCGCGGCGGCCGGCGCCGGCGCGTGGCGCTGCAAGGCGTTCGAGCCGTGGGCGGTGGCGCCACGGAAGGGGCGGGCCGCGTGATGCGCCGGATACCCAGGCCCGCCGCGCCGACGTGGGCGCCCTCGGGGCGGTGGCGCGGGACGTCTGCCGCGCCCCCGTGCGACGATGGGCCGTGCTCTCCGCGCGCGCCGGCACAGGCCGTTCGAACGCCCTCTCGGGCGCGGGAGGCCACGCGCGCATGATCCCCCGCGCACCGGCCGTGCTCTGCGACGCCCGCGAGTACCAGCGGCTCTCGACGGTGGGCCAGCTCGTCCTGCGCGCCCTCTACCGCAAGGGCGAGACGCAGTCGTTCGCGGCCGACGACGGCGGCGACGCCGTCGACGCGCTGCTCCTCGTCGCCCGCCACCGCGGGGAGCTGCTCGCGCGCGACTCGCGCGCGGTGCTGGAGCGGCTGCTCGTCGACGAGTGGGCCCCCGCGGGCCTCGCCCACGTGCACATGGACGGCGGCCGGTGGGCCCGGGTCGAGCTGCGCCCCACGTCGGTCGACCGCGCCCGCGTGGCGCGCCTCGCGGAGCTGGCGGCGCTCGACGACGAGGCCCGCATCGAGCGCAAGCGCGCCCAGAGCCGCGCCTCGTCGGCGAAGAACCGCGCGAAGACGAAGCCGTCCGCCCCCCCCGGGGGGATCGGTGACGTTCGCCCCCCCGGGTCTGGTGACGCTCGACCCCCGGGGGTCGGTGACGCTCAACCCCCCGTCGGTGACCGTGTCACCGGCCGCCCTCTGGAGAATGAAGAAGAAGACGAAGTTAGTTCTTCATCCTCCTCTTCTTCTCCGGAGAAAGCAGGGGAGACGGACGTCCCTGCTACCGCGCGACCCCCCCTCCCCCCCCCTCCCGGTGACGCTCGCGTTGGTGACGCACGTCACAGCGTCACGCACCCCCCCGGGGGGGAGGGGGGTGCCACCGCCCCGGGACTCGTGTGGTCGGACGTGGCCGGCTTCCTCGGCGGCGGGAGCAAGCGCCGGATCGGTGTGCGGGGCACGCCCCGGGAGATCGGCGAGCGGTTCGCCGCGATGCTCACCGAGATGGGCGCCACGCGGGAGCACCTGGTGGAGATGGCGCGCCTCGCGGCCGCCGGCGAGCTGCTCGGGCAGGACGACCGCGAGACCACCGACGTCCAGCTCCTGGTGTTGAGCCCGAAGCTCCTCGGGTCGTGGTTCAACAGGGTCGACCGCGCCGTCGAAATGAACCGCGAGGCCGCCGCGAAGGCCGCCGCGTCCCGCCACGCGCAGGGCTCGCTCGGGCTGCCGACCAACGCGCGCGAGGCCACGTCCAACCGCGTCGGCCCGCCGCCCGCTCCCGTCGCGCCGGCGGCGACGATGAACCCGCGCCTCGCGGACAAGATCACGAGCATGAACGCGCGGCTCGCCGCCCCCGTGCGCGCGGAGCCGCCGCACTCGCCGCCGTCCGCGGCTTCTGGTAACGACCCGCCGCCGAAGTAGTTCGGCACCGAACTACACGCGCGACGTACGCTGTCCCACGTGACGCGGCGCGCGATAGACGGTGGAGCTCTCCCGTGTGAGGCTCGCCACATGCTGCCTGTTCATCGCGCCGGCCCGGGGCACGTGCCGGAGTGCTGCATCCCCCACTCGCGCCTCGCCGTCGAACTCGGCGAGGCTTCCACCTGCACCCGCTGCGGGACCACCTGGCGCGCCGACGGCGCGCCCGCCCCCTCGCCCGCGCTCGACGCGGCGCTCTCCCTCACGATCGCGGACGTCGAGCTCGCGCTCCGGTGGGACGCGGAGGAGCGCGCCGGCCGCCGCGCGGGCCCGGCGCGCCCGCGCTCCGCGCTCGCGGGCTGGTTGGGCCAGGGCTCCGCCACGCGCGACGCCACCGACGAGCAGACGCGGCACCTGTGGGACGTCGTCGTCGCCCCCACGACGGACGCCGGCGCGGGGATGCGCTCCACCTTCGTCGACGAGCTCGTACGCCACTGCGAGGAGGGCGCGGGCCTCGCCGTCGACGACGTCGACTGGCCCCACGCGCGGGCGCTCGCCGCGCGCCTCGCCGCGCTCGATCCGGCCCACCGCGCGGCCCTGCGCGCGCTCGGGCGCCGCTGCTCGCCGAGGTCGACGTGGGACGAGGCCGCGATCGTCGTCGCCGACGAGCTCGCGCCCCCGGCCCTGCGCGCCGCGTGGGAGCTCGTGGCGGGCCCGGGCCGCCCGGGTCGGCCGAGGCGCGACCCCTCGCAGCCGCCGCCCTCGGCCGAGCGCGCCGCGTGGGGCGGCGACGTCCTGCGCGCCGCGCTCGAGGCGTGGGCCCGCTCGGGCGAGGCGCGCGCGGCCTGACGCGCCGGGGGCCTTCGCAGAAGGCGGTTGCGCGAAATCGTGCGATAGGGTTTGACGCAGCATTTTCGGCAAGAAAAGATCCGAATCGCACCGGCCGAATTGCGTCTTGCGGACGCGGTGTCGGCCACATCACAACGGACGCCCCCGTCGCCGGGGGCTGGGGACAGCAACCGCATGATGACCGTCGACGCAGTCGCGCGGCGTATGGGGTGGTGCGACCGCACCGCCCGCACGTACGTGGCGGCGTGGTTCAACGCGTGGGAGGCCCACCGCGGCCGCGTCGCGCGGGGCGAGACCTCCGCCGCGCCGCGCGTCCCGGAGGTCTCGAAGGTTCGCAACGGCGGGCGCGGCCGCCCGCGCTACGACGTGGTCGCGGCGAGCTTCGAAGCGTTCGTGCGCCGCAGCACCGCACCCGCCAACGACGTGGCCCGCGCCCGCGCGGCCGCGTAGCGAGCGCCCGGGCTCGACCATCCTGGCAGCCGCACCCCCGCGAGGGCGTGCGCCTGCCAGGGCTGTCGGAACCGCGGGTCACAACCTCTCCGTCGCACGCCGCGACCCGACCATAGCCCACCTACTCCCCAATGAACCGCCCCCGCGCGCTGCTGACGCGGGGCGCCCTGCTCTTCGAGCTGCACCGCGACGGCCGCGTGTCGGTCCCTCGCGCCGAGGGCGCCCCCGTCGTCCACCCCGACCTCCGCTCGCTCCTCGCGGCGCCCGCCGCGGAAAGGCCCCGCTCGTAACCATGCCGAAGAAGCCCGACGCCCCCGAGAGCGCCCCCGAGGCCAACACCCCCGCGCCCGCCGACGCCGCGCCGTCGCCGCCGGCCGACGCCGCGCCCCCGGCCGACGACTCGCCCGAGGCCCTGCGCGCCCGGCTGGTCGACGCGCTCGACCGCTACGACCGCCTCAACGCCGAGAACGAGCGCCTGGCCATGCGGCTCCACGAGGGCCCCGTCGCGCTCGCCGAGCGCGCGGTCGCCGCGCTGGAGGTGCAGGCCCTCGCGGCCCTCGTGCCCCAGCTCCGCCTGTCGGGCCGCCAGGCGTCGGCCGACAAGGCCATCGCCCGCGCCGCGGCGCTCGCCGACCTCGACTCCTGACGCCGGGGCCGCCGGTGAGCTCGGGCGACGAAGTGTCCGCAACTGTCCCTGTGGAACCCCCCGGGGGCGGCGGCGAGGCCCCCGCGCCGCCCCGGAAGATCCCGCGCGAGCGGCTGGAGTACGTCCGGCAGCTCTACCTCGAGGCGAAGCCCGAGCACCGGATCCAGCAGCTCACCGCGGAGAAGTTCGGCGTGTGCCTGCGAACCGCGCGGCGCTACCTCGCCCTCGTCAAGAAGGGCTTCGGGAAGGCCGCGCCGGTGGAGCTCCCTGCCGTCCGCGCGCGCGCCGAGTCGATGCTCCTCGACATCTACGACCGCGCGTCGAGCGCGAAGACGATCGTGCCGACCAAGGACGGCGCGCAGATCGTCGACGACCCCGACCTGCGCACGATGGCCACGGCCGCGTGGCGCATCGCCGAGCTCAACGGCGCCGTCGCGCCGAAGAAGCTCTCGCACGACCACACCTCGGGCGGCGCGCCGGTCGCGGCCGTCGCCGTCTACCTCCCCAGCGAGGACAACGGCGGCGCCGCCGCGGCGCACCCCCTCGCACCCGCGGCGCCGAAGGGCTGAACTGCAATGGAGGGCGCGCGCTTCCGCTCCGGCCAGGCCCCCGCGGGGCCGAAGGCTTCCGAGACCACGCGCGCGTGGCGCCCGCTGCCCGCGCAGGAGCGTGCGCTCCGCTCCGACGCCTACGAGCTGCTCTACGGCGGCGCGGCCGGCGGCGGGAAGACCGACTTCCTCCTCGTCGCGCCGCTGCGCTGGATCGGCGACGGCGCGTTCCGCGCGCTGCTCCTGCGCCGGTCGTTCCCGGAGCTCGAGCGGACGCTGATCGCGCGCTCGCGGGAGCTGTACCCGCGCCTCGGCGGCGTCTACCACGAGACCCGCCACGAGTGGACGTTCCCCTCGGGCGCCATCGTCGCGTTCGGCTACTGCGAGACCGACGCCGACGCGCTGCGCTACCAGGGCACCGAGTGGTGCTTCATCGGCTTCGACGAGCTGACGCACTTCTCGGAGTCGCAGTACCGCTACCTCACCAGCCGCGCGCGCTCGAGCGCGGGCCTGCCGATCCGCATCCGCTCGACGAGCAACCCCGGCGGCCCCGGCCACGAGTGGGTCAAGCACCGCTGGGCCGCCTGGCTGTCGAAGCCCACGAAGGATCGGCCGTCGAAGGTCCGGCCCGCGCTGCCGTGCGAGCTCCGCTGGTACGACCCCGACGGCCACGAGGTCGACGAGGGCACCGAGTGGGCGCTGTCGCGCACCTTCGTCAACGCCACGCTCGCGGACAACCCGCACCTCGGGCGCGAGTACCGCGCGCAGCTCATGGCGCTGGACCCCGTCACGCGGGCGCAACTGCTCGCCGGCGACTGGGACGTGACGCCCGGCGAGGGGAAGTACTTCGCCAAGGAGGACTGGGCCTACCTCGACGAGGTGCCCCCGTTCGACCTCTGGCGCGCGGCGATCCGGGCGTGGGACTTCGGCGGCTCGCTGAAGGGCGACCCGTGGGCGGGCGTGCTGCTCATCCACGCGCCGTCGCTCCCGCGGCCGTGGGTCGTCGCCGACGTGCAGTGGTTCCGCGCCACCCCCGGCGACGGGGAGCGGCGGGTGCTCGCCACCGCGCAGATGGACGGCCCCGACGTGGGCGTCTGCATCCCCCAGGACCCCGGGCAGGCTGGCGTCGCGCAGGTCGAGCAGTACGCGCGCCTGCTCGCCGGCTACCGCCTCCGCTCGCGCCGGCCGACGGGCGAGAAGGTGCTCCGCGCCTCGCCGCACTCGGCGCAGGTGACGCACCGGCAGTTCGCGCTCGTGCGGGGCGTCTGGACGCCCGGCTACGTGGGCGAGCACTTCGCCTTCCCCGACGGGCCGCACGACGACCAGGTCGACGCGACCTCCGACGCCTTCGCCGAGCTCGCCGGCCGCGCCCCCGCGGAGGCCGCGTGGTGGGAGGAGCTCTTCCGCAACGAGAAGGCCACGCCCCGCGCCGAGGGCGCGCGCCCGTGGGGCCGCCGCGGCGACGGCGACCGGGACGACGACGGGGGCGACGGCGGGGGCGACGACGGCTTCGGGTTCGGGGTGACGCGACGTGGCTGACAACCTCCTCTTCGACCTCTACGGCTGGCTCAAGGGCCTCGTCGTGCGCCCCGACGTGGGCGGCGGCCAGGCGCCCGCGGTCGCGGTGGAGCCGCCGCCGATCGACGGCGCGACGTTGCTGTCCATCCGTCGCACGCTCAACGACCACGACAACGGGCAGTTCCTGCGGTCGGGGCTCCTCGCGGACCTTCTCACCCGCGACAGCGATTGCTTCGGCGCGCTGCAACAGCGGCTGCTCGGGCTCACCTCGCAGCCGGTGCGGCTGGAGCCCGCGGACGCGTCGGCCGAGGCCGCGGCGCTGGCGGCCGAGCTCACCGAAGAGCTGCCGCGCATGTTCCCCATCCCGGCGCGCGCCGACATGGCGAGCGCCACCGTGCTCTGCGGGTTCAGCCTCGCCCAGCTCTATTACGAGTGGGACGAGGACGCGGGCCGCCAGGCGCCACGGGTCGACCCATGGCCGGTGTCGCAGACCGAGTTCAACCGGCCCGAGCGGCGCTGGTACGTCCACACCGCGTTCGAGGGGCGCCGCCCCGTCACGCCGGGCGACGGCCAGTGGATCCTCCACGCGCCCATGAGCGCCCGGGCCCCGCACCTCTGGGGCGCGATCCGCTGCACCGCGGAGTGGTACCGGCGCGACGCCGACGCGGCCAACGACGCCGCGCGCATGGGCGAGGTGCACGGCATCCCGGTGTGGAAGGCCAAGCTCCCCGGCGGCGCGCGCAAGAGCGAGGACGGCAGGGCGTTCGCCCGCTCGATCCGCGGGATGGGCCGCAACGCCGTCGTGCCGCTCCCCCAGGGCGCGACGCCGGCCGAGAGCTACGACCTCGAGCTGATCGAGGCGAAGTCCGACGCCTACCGCATCTTCGAGTTCATCATGGGGCGCGGGGGCCGCGCGTTCCGCCTCGCCCTGCTCGGGCAGGACATGACGAGCGTCCACGACGGCGTGGGCACCTACGCGAGTTCGAAGACGGGGCGGGACATCACCGGCGACCTCATCCGCGCCGGGGCCGTGTCCATGGCCGACGTGCTCACCGCGCAGGTGATCCGCCCGGTGGTGCGCTACCGCCGCGGCGACGCCCGCCTCGCGCCCCGCGCGGTCGTGCCGCTCGCGGAGGACCTCGCCGGCCTCGCCAACACCTGGAACACCGCCGGGACGGCGCTGAAGGCCCTGCGCGAGGGCGGCGTCGCGCTCGACGAGGCCGCCTACGCCCGCCGCTTCGGCCTCCCGCTGCGCGACGGCGCCACCACCCGCTGAGACCCCCACCGATGCCGACGACCGAAGCCCGCCCGACCACCCCGCGCCCCTTCCCCGCCGTCGGCGAGCTCGCGCTCGACGAGGAGCACCTGGCCCGGGTCTACGACGAGCGCCCGCGGGCGTTCCTCGAGCTGCTCCTCGCCGAGATGGACGAGCCCTGCGGGTTCCGCCTGGTGGGCGACGTGGGCGTCGTCGACGTGATCGGCCCGCTCGAGCAGCGGGGCGGCTGGTGGTGGGACGGCTACGACTCCGTCGTCGAGCGCGCGCGGGAGGCCTTCGCCGACCCGCGCACCCGCGCCGTCGTCCTGTGCCTCGACAGCCCGGGCGGCGCCGCCGCCGGCAACCTCGCCGCCGCGCGCCAGCTCCGGCAGCTCGCCGACCAGGCGGGGAAGCCCCTCGTGGCCCACGCCGAGACCCTCGCCCTGTCCGCCGCCTACGCCCTCGCGGCGTCGGCCGACCGGGTCACCGTCACCGCCGACGGCGCCGTCGGGAGCGTGGGGGTCATCGCCCGCGTGGTCGACCGCACGAAGGCCAACGCCGACGCGGGGCTCGACGTGCGCGTCGTCCGCTCGGGCAACCTGAAGGCCGACCCCCACCCCGACGTGCCGATCACGGACGCCAGCGTCGCGCGGGTGCGCGGCCGCGTGAACGAGCTCGCCGACGCCTTCGCGGCGTGGGTGGGGGAGCGGCGCAGCCGCCCGGCCGCCGAGGTGCTCTCCCTCCAGGGGGCGACGGTCTACGCCGCCAGGGCCGTGGAGGCGGGGCTCGCCGACGCGATCGGCACGCTCGCCGAGGCCATCACCGCGGCGTCCGAGATGGCCGCCGCCCGCACGAAGGAACGCACCGACATGACCGACCAGCAGAAGATGGCCGCGCACCTCGCGGGCCTGCGCACGCAGATGGGCGTCTCGACCGACGAGGAGCTCGCCGCCGGCGTCGCGACGCTGAAGCAGCACGCCGCCCAGCTCCCCGAGGTCACCCGCCAGCGCGACGAGGCCCTCGCGGCCCTCGCGCAGCGCGACGAGTCCGACCGCCAGCGCGAGCGCGCCGAGGTGCTCGGGCGCCACGTCCGGCGCGGCGCGCTCACCGAGGCGATGCAGGCCGACGCCGACTACATGGCGACCCTCGCGGCGCTCACCGCGAAGCAGCTCGACGTCAACCTCTCGCGCCTGCCCGTCGTGGCCCACGCGCGCGTCGAGCCGGCGCCCGCCGCCGAGGGCAAGGGCGGCGAGCCCGGGCCGCTCTCGCAGATCGAGAAGGACGCGGCGCGCGCCGCGGGCCTCACCGAAGCCGAGTTCATCGAGCACCGCGCGAAGGCGCAGAAGAAGGGCTGAACCACCATGACCGCGATCTCCGCAGACAAGAACCGCAAGCGCCTCGGCGAGAGCGAGGGCTTCATCGCGCAGCGCCTGCCCGTGGCCGCCGTGAAGGTGCCCGCGGGCGCCATGGTCGCGATGAACACGTCCGGCTACATGACCAACGCCGGCGCGACGTCCTCGCTCAAGATCATCGGCGTCAACCAGGTCATGGCCGACAACAGCGGCGGCAGCGCGGGGGACATCTCCAGCGAGCGCGTCGAGCGCGGCACCTACCTCTTCGCCAACAGCACGTCGACGGACGAGATCACCGCCGCGGACATCGGCGCGTGGTGCTACGCGGTCGACAACAACACCGTCGCCAAGACCGACAACACCGGCGCGCGCCCGAAGGCCGGGAAGATCGTCGGCGTCGAGTCGTCCGGCGTCTGGGTCGAGGTCGGCGTCTACCCGGTCTGACCGGCGACGCCCCCGCACGCCCCGCGCTCCCGCACCTCCCCACCGCCACCCCACACCCACACCCGAGAACGCACCCATGGCGATCTACTCGAACAGCGCCGGCCTCGCCGCGCTCGTCGTCTCCGTCCGCGGCAACTTCCAGAAGGGCTACAACTCCGACTCGTACCAGCCCGTCGCGCCGCGCATCGCGTCGGTCGGCAACACGCGCTCGAAGAAGACGCGCTTCCCCTTCCCGATCGACTCGGCGGCCATCCGCCGGCACGTCGGCGACCGCGTCTTCAACGTCGTGAAGGCGACCTCGCAGGACCTCGACGCGGCCCCGTACGAGCTCTCGTACGTGGTCGACCGCGACGACCTGGCGGACGAGGACCAGTCCGAGAACGCCGTGGCGATGCTCGGCACGACCATCCGCCGCGCGGGCCGGAAGTACCGCATCCTGCCCGACCGGCTCCTGCGCGACGTGCTCTCCGGCAACGCCAACAGCGTCGTCGACGGGCGGCCGCTCTTCGGCACCCACTACGTGGACCCGACCGACACCGGGTCGACGTCCTTCTCCAACACCGCCGTCGCCCCGCTCACGCCCGACAACCTCTGGGCGGGGGTGTCCGCGATGGGCGCGCTGGTGGGCCCCGACGGCGACCCGGTCAACCCCTCGCCCAAGCAGCTCGTGGTGCCCCTCGCGCTGGAGAAGACGGCGCTGGAGTGCACGCAGGCGATGATGGTGCCCAACGCCGGCGGCGGCGCCTCGCAGGACAACGTGCTGGCGCGCATGGGCTTCACGATCGTCGTGTGGCCGATGCTCGACGCGATCAGCGCCACCACCTGGTACCTCGAGGACGTCTCCGACCCCGAGGACCGCGGGCTCATCTACCTCGAGCGCCAGGCGCCCGAGATCGTCGAGAACTTCGACCCGACCTCGGAGACGGCCCAGAACGAGAACCAGTACGAGTGGAAGTCCCGGGCCCGCGGCGTCGCCGGCGGCGGCAACCCGATGAAGATCTTCCGCCGCACCGCGAGCTGAAGGCCGGGCCGTGGCCTCGGACATCACCCGCGACGAGCTCGCCGCCCTGGGCCTCCGCGCCGAGGCCCTGGCGGCGATCCCGACGGACGACCAGGACGCCGAGATCGAGGCGACCTCCGGCCTCTGCCGGGCGTACCTGCGCGCGCGCTACCAGGGGGCCCGCCTCACGGCAGCGGTCGCCGACCCCGCCTACAAGGGCGCGGTCGCGAAGGTCTGCACGCGGCGGCTCCTGTCCACCCGCGGCTTCAACCCCGAGCAGGGCAACGACGAGGAGCTGGCCGCGATGCACGACGGGATGCTGCGGTTCCTCCGCGACGTGTCCAACGGCGTCGCGCACCTCGACGCCGGCGAGACCCAGGCCGACACCTTCGTCGAGTGGCTCGAGCCGCTCTCCGACGAGCTGCGGGGCAACTGATGCGGGTGGACGAGTCCGGGCCCTCGGCCGACGAGCTCGCGGCGGCCGCCGACGGCTTCGTCGACGACGCGGAGCCGATCGCCCGGGCCCTCGCCGAGACCGCCGGCGAGCTGGTGTACGCGGGCTTCTCCGCGACGCGCTCGCCCGACGGCGCGGCGTGGCGCCCGCTCGTGCGCCCGCGCGCCGGCATCGGCGGCGCGCTCCTGCTCACCGGCGCGCTCCGCGACGAGGCCTCCCGCGCCGTGGTGGCGCCCGACGGGTTCCTCCTCGAAGTGACCGGCCCGAAGGCCGTGCACCAGCGCGGGAGCCGCGGGCGCCACCTGCCCGCGCGCCCCTTCTACCCCGAACCCACCCGCCTCCCGGCGTCCTGGGAGGCCGCGCTCGAGGCCGCGGGCGACCGCGCCCTCGCGAAGAAGGTCCCATGAGCGGAACCGAGATCACCAGCCTCGACGCCCTGGCCGCCGGGGTGATGCCCGACGTGGAGGCCGAGGTCTCCGGCGTGAAGTGGGAGGTGTCCACGCGGGCCCTGCCCACGCACAGCGCCCCGCCCCGCGTCGTGTGGGTGCCCGGCCGCGACCGCTGGGAGGGGCCCCAGAAGACGCCCCGCGGCGGCGGCGCGACGGGCAGGAGCCTCGCGACCTGCCACGCGGGCGTGGAGCTGCACTGCTGGGGCGCCGACCGCCCCGCGGCGTGGGCCCTCGTCCGCTCCATCGTGCGGGCCCTGCGCCGGCGCGTGGGCCCCGAGCCCTTCCTCCGCATCGAGGCCGGCGCCTGGCTCTCCGTCACGGGCGCCGCGACGCTCGGGGAGGCGTACGTGCTGGCCGTCTCCGTCGCGCTCGACGTCCCCGCGCTCCCCGACCCACCCGCCACCGCCACGCCCACCGGCGCCGCGCTCGACGCCACGGGCGCCGCCGCGGGCGACGGCAACCTCGACGCCGGCGAAGCCGGCTGAACCACCAGAGGAACCAATGCTCGCTTCCGTCTCGTCCACGATCACCGACCGGGGGCTCGGGCTCCCGCAGGGGCAGTCCGAGCCGATGGCCGTCTGCGGCTGCTCGTCGTCGGGCACGGTCGACTCGCCGACCCTCGTCCGCACCGCCGACCAGCTCACCACGACCTTCGGCCAGGGCCCCGCCGTCGAGCTCGCCGCCTACCTGCTCGCGCTCGCGGGGGGCCCGATCGTCTTCTGCCGCGCGACGACGGCCTCGGCCGGCTCGGCCGGCAGCGTCACCCGCACGGGCACCGGCCTCGACGCCGACGCGTGGGCGCTCACCGTGAGCGGGACGCCGCGCGACGCCTACAAAGTCCGCGTGAAGGTCACCCGCTACGGGGCGACGCTCGCCGCGCTCACGGCCGCGGTGCGGGTGTCGATCGACGGCGGGCAGACCTACGGGCCCGAGGTCCCGGTGCCCGGCTCGGGCGCGCTCACCCTCGGCAACACCGGGCTGACGGTCACCTTCGACGACGACTCGGGCGCCGACGAGGCGCTCGCGGACGACGTGTACGCCTTCGACTGCACCGCGCCCACGTGGGACGCGACCGGCCTCGGCACCGCCCTCGCGGCGCTCGCCGGCGCCGGCCCCACGCTCGCGCACGACGGCGTGGTCGTCGTGGGGCACGTCACCGGCGTGACGGTCGCCACGGTGAAGACCAGCCACGACGCCCTGATCGCCGCCTCGCGGCCGCGCTGGTTCCTCTGCCACGCGCGCGACCAGAACAGCGGCGAGTCGATCGCGACGTGGGTGGGCGTGCTGGTGGGCGGGAGCCCCGGCTTCGCCGCGCACACCGCGAACCTGATGGCGGTCGCCGCGGGCTACGCGGACGTCGACAGCCAGGCCATCGGCGGCATCTGGCGCCGCTCGGTGGCGTGGCCGATCGCGGCCCGCCTCGCGGCGACGCCGCCCCAGCGCCACCCGGGCCGGGTCCGCTCGGGCCCCCTCGCCGGCGTCCGCCCGGGCGGGCTCTACCACGACCTCTCGGCCGCCTCGATGCAGGTGCTCGACACGCGCCGCTTCATCGGCGCCCAGACCCTCCAGGGCGTGGACGGCTACGTCGCCACCGACCGCACCACGGCGCCCGACGGCAGCGACTTCACCTCCATCATGCGGGTGCGCGTGATGGTCTACGCCGCGCGCCTCGCGATGCAGCGCATGACGCAGGAGGTGAACGAGGAGCGGCTGATCAACGAGGACGGCACCATCAACGCGGCGGAGGCGGACGCCATCGACGCCGCGGTGACCAGCTTCATGCGCGGGGAGCTCGCCAACGCCGGCGCGAACCGCCGCTACGTCTCGGAGGTGTCGGTGGCCGTCAGCCGCACGACCAACCTCATCACCTCGCCCACGCTGCCGTTCCGCCTGCGGATCCGGCCCCTCTACTACTCCACCACCATCTCGCTCGACCTCGGCTACGCCCTGAGCGTGAGGAGCTGACGACCATGGCCGCGACGATCAACGACTCCCCGTTCTCCTGGGCGGACATCCGCACCAAGGTCGGCTCCCGCGAGCTCATCGGCTACAAGTCGATCAAGTACGGCGACAAGTGCTCCACGGAGGCGGTGTACGGCGCGCGCCGGCACATGATCGGGCGCACCCGCGGCAAGGTGGAGGTCGACGACGGCACCATCACCATGTTCGAGCACGAGGCGCGCGACCTCCTCGAGGCCCTCGGCGACGGGTGGGCCGACAAGGTCGTCGACTCGATCACCGTGCAGTACGGCAACGAGGGCACCTCCACGCACACCGACGTGCTGGAGAAGGTGCGCTTCGTCGGCCTCGACGGCGGCGGCGACGAGGGCACCTCCGCGCTCGAGCGTGAGGTGTCGTTCACCTGCATGCGCATCAAGCGCGACGGCCGCTACATCGTGGCGGCCGCGAAGTAGCCCCTCCCTCCCCGATCTCTCTCCCACCTCCCCCCGACACCACCGACGAGACACGCAGGGCCGCGCGGCGCGCGCGGGCCCGGAAGGACACACACGACCATGCCCCGCATCACCGACGAGAACCTCGCCCAGATCCGCACCAAGCACCCCCGCGGCGTCAAGGTGCTGGAGGTCGCCCTCGACGAGGAGGCCGCCGCCGAGGCGTCCAAGGCCCTCGGCGAGGGCCAGGAGCTGCCCGTCGACGAGTTCGTCTTCCGCAAGATCGACCGCGCCTCGCACACGAAGTACCGCTCGCTGCAGAAGCGCTCCATGGTGCACGGCGGCGGCGGCGACGAGGCGACGCTCCTCGCCCGCGAGCTGCTCGTGTGGCCCACGGTGCAGGACTTCGACGCGCTCCGCGAGCGCGCGCCGGCGATCACGGAGGACTTCGGCCACGCGCTCCTCGCGGAGGCGGCCGCCGGCCTCGAGGTGCGCGAGGGAAAGCGCTAGAGCTCGCGCGAGAGCTCTCGTCGGAAGACCTGCACGTCGCCGCGGACTGCTACCTGGCCCTCTACGGCCACAGCCCCGACGACGCCACCGACGAGGCCCGCGCGGGCGCGCTGATGCTCGCCGAACACCACGCGCTCCTGAGCGCGTTCGTGCTCGGCATCGCCAAGGGCGCGAGGGCGCGCCAGGGGCCGCAGACCCCGACCCGCTCCCGAATCCGCCGCTGAGGGCACGCCGTGGCCGAGACCCGCTGGAAGCTCACGCTCGAGTCGTCGAAGGCGTCGCGCAACGCGAAGGCCCTCGCCCGGGACCTGCGCGAGCTCGCCGCCGCCGTGAAGGAGCTCAAGGACGCCGCCGGCGGCCTCGACCTGGCGGGCCTCGGCGGCGCCAGGGGGCGGCGCTCGGGCGGCGGCAGCGGCGGCTCCGGCCGCGTCTCCGACGACGTCCGACGGGCCCGCGAGGAGGCCCGGCGCGCCCGCGACGAGGCCCGGACCGCCGACAGGGTGAGGCGCGCGAGCGAGCGGGCGCAGGCCCAGAACGCCCGCCGCGAGGCGCGGGAGGCCGCGGCGCGCCAGCGCGACGGGGCCAGGGCCCAGCGCGCGCAGGACCGCGCGGGCGAGCGCCGCTACCGTCTCGGCTTCGCCGACGCGCGCCAGCGCGCCCGCGACTTCCGCGCCGCCGACCGCGCGGCGGGGCGGGGCGCGCGCGCCGACGAGCGGGCCGCCGCGGCGCGCCAGCGGGCGCTGCGGCAGGAGGCGCGGGAGCGGAGCGCCGGCCTCTCAGCGGGCCTCGGCGGCGCGGCGTCGATGCTCGGCGCCATCGTCGCTGCCACCACCGCCGCGGCGGCCGCCATCGCCGGCATCGTTGCGGCGGTCGGCGACATGGTCTTTCGCCTGTCGTCGGCCGTGCTGGAGATGATCGCCTTCCGCGAGGCGTCGATCGCCACGCTCGGCATGATGAGCGAGGGCCGCACCGCGCAGGAGCGACAGCGGATCGGCGAGGAGGAGTTCCGGTGGGCCCGCCAGTTCGCCCGAGAGACGCCCCTCGACGTGCAAGACGTAATCGGGCTGCGCACGCAAGCGGCGACGGCGGGATTCCGCGGCGCCGGGGCGCGCGACGTGGTGATGGCGGCGGCCGACGTGGGCGCCGCCAACCCCGCCAACCCGATGGCGGCGCAGCGGTTCACGACGGCGATCGGGCAGATCCGGTCGAAGGGGCGCCTCCAGACCGAGGAGATCAACCAGCTCACCGAGGCGGGCGTCGAGCGCGACCAGATCTACGCGCAGATCGCGCGGTCGCGGGGCATCACCGGCACCGCGCAGCAGGTCAACAACCGCGTCGCCGACCTGATTCGCCGCGGGCAGATCACCGGCGAGCAGGGCACCGCCGCCGTGCTGGCCGCGGTGCGCGAGCGGTCTGGCGGCCAGCTCGGTGGCCTCGCCCGCTCCGGCGGTTCGACGCTGATGGGGACCCTGAGCAATTTGCGCGGGGCCTTCGCGGACTTCGTGCTGGGCATCGAGCGCATCGAGCAGCTCCCCGGCATCGTCGCCCTCAAGAAGACGCTGAACAGCATCGTCGACCTGCTCACCGGCACGGGCCCCACCGCGGTCCGCCTCCGCACCATCTTCGCCGACATCGTCGACGAGGCGGCGCAGTTCGCGGCGTCGATCGGCGGCAAGGACGGCGTCGAGGGCATCGTCAACCGCGCACTCGACCTCTTCGAGGAGTGGTACCCGGTGGTGCGCGACGTGCTCAGTGCGTTCGCCTCGTCGGCCTGGTCCGCCTTCGCCGAGGAGATGACGCCGATGCTCGAGGTGTTCGGCGCCGTCGGGCAGGACCGCGACGGGGCGGTGCGCTTCGCGAGGGAGCTCGGCGCCGGTCTGGCGCGCCTCTTCGCCTTCGGGGTGCACGTCACGGCCGCTTTCGTTGCGATGGCCTCGGCGATCGCCATGCTGGTGGACCGGGTGCTGACGCTCGCGGAGGCGCTGGCGTCCTTGCCTCTCGACGTCGGGGAATGGACCGCGGGCGGTATCGGCTCCCTGCGCCAGCAGTTCGCCGGCATCGGCTCGGAGATCCCCGAGGGGATGCGCGAGGGCGTGGAGGCCAACCGCGGCGGGCTGCTCGACGCGATCGCGTCGCTCAACGCCGACGTGGTCGCGACGACGCAGACCGACCTGGACATCCACTCGCCGTCGCGCGTGTTCCGCGACCTCGGCGCGATGGTGCCCGCGGGCATGGCCGCCGGCGTCGACTCGGGCGCCGCCGACGTGCAGCGCGCCGTGTCGTCCATGGTGGCGCCGCCGGCCCTCGGCGCCCTCGGGGGCGCGGGCGCCGGGGGCGGCTTCAACGCGACCTTCAACGTCTACACGCAGCCCGGCACGCCGGACGAGATCGGCGAGCAGATCGCCGAGGCCACCTGGTCGAAGCTGATGGACCGCTTCGAAAGCGCCGCCGCGATGCAGGGGGAGTGACGACGTGTCGAAGCTCATCAACCCGTGGGGCGACGACGGCGCGGCGTGGGACCGCATCGTCTTCGCCGGCGTGCTGTTCACCGGGCGGGTGAAGGTCACCGGGCGCCCGTGGAAGAAGAAGCACGACCACCGGCGCGCGCGCGGCCGCAACGGCCGCCGCAGCGTCGCCACCGGCTGGGACCTCGGCGAGTGGACGGTCGAGCTCGCCGCGATCGACGACGAGCACGTCGAGCAGCTCGGCCGGCTCATCGAGGCCACCACCGCCCGCGGCGCCGACCAGGACACCACCGCGCTCCCGATCGAGCACCCCGCGCTCGCCGTCGCGGGCTGCAACCAGGTGCTCCTCGAGGAGGGCGAGGCCCCGGAGATCTCCGACGCCGGCGGGCTCCTCACCTGGACCGCGAAGGTGAAGGAGTACCGGCCGCCGGAGGCGCGCGACGTGACCCACGCGCCGGCGACCGCCGAGCAGGAGGCCGAGCGCGCCCAGCGCTACGGCACCGAGATGTTGGAGGCCACCCCCATGCGCCCCCGCGCGCCCACGCCCCCCTCCGCCGACCCATGAGCGTCACCCTCGCAGGCAGCCCCGTCTCCGCCCTCACGCTCACGCGGCCGCGCGTGGGCGCGTGGGTCGCGGACGTCGAGCTCGCCGAGGGCCCGGCCCCGTCGGGCGCCGTCGTGCTCGCCATCGAGGGCCGGTCGTGGCGCGGCGCGGTGGCGAGCGGCGGCGTCGAGCTCGGGCGCTGGTCGGGCCGCGTCGTGGGCGGCGCCGGCGGCCTCGCCCCCTTGCTCGGGCCCGGCGCCTTCGCCGACTGCGACCTCCGCACGGTGCTCGCCGAGACGCTGCGGGAGGCCGGGGAGGCGCTCTCGGCCGACGCCGGCGACCTCTCGGCCGCCGTCTCGCGGTGGGCCCGCGCCGCCGCCCCCGCCGCCCACGCCGTCGCCGACGTGGCCCGCGCCGCCGGGTTCGCCTGGCGCGTGCTACCCGACGGCACCGTCTGGGTGGGCCCCGAGACCTGGGGCCGGCTCCAGCTCGGCGCCGACCTCGACGTGGTCGAGTCGGACCCGCGCGCGGGCCGCCACCAGCTCGCCGGGGCGTCCGCCCTCGACCTCGCCCCCGGCCGCGTCGTCTCCCTCGACGGGGCGGACGTGCGGGTGGGCGCCGTGGAGCACCGCCTCGCAGGCGAGGCCCTGCGCACCGTCGTGTTCGAAGAACGGGGGGGCAACCGGCTTCTCGCAGGCCTCGAGGCCGTCGTGCGCCGCGTCACGCGCGACGCCGGGCGCCACGCGCTCACGCCGGCGACCGTCGTGTCGCAGCGAGGCGACGGCACCCTCGACCTCGTCGCCGACGACCCCGACGTTCTGCTGCCCCGCGGCGTGCGGTACCTCGCGCTCCCGGGCGTCACCGCCACCGTCCCGGCCGGGACGCGCGTGCTGGTCGGCTTCATCGGGGGCGACCCGGCGAGGCCCTACGCGGGCCTCTGGGAGCGCGGGCCGGTCACCGCGCTGTCGGTCAACGGCGGCGGCTCTCGGGCCGCGCGCGAGGGCCACGCGACGGCCGACGGGGCGGTGACCGCCGTCACGACGCCGCCCGCCGGCACGCCGCCGCTCACCAACCTCGTCCTCACGTACACCGCGCCCGGCGGGGCGCCGCAGACGATCACGATCGCGGGCCTCCCGCCGACCGTGACCGTGATCGGCGGCTGGTCGCTCGCGGGCGAAATCGCCGAGGGCTCCGACGCGCTGAGGCTCCCGTGACCACCGACTTCGGCTCCGACCTGCACACGCCCGGGCTGCTCGACCTCGACCCCTACTTCACCTTCGTCGACGGCGCGGCCGCCCTCGGCGAGGCCCTCGGCCGGCGCCTCGTGACCCCGCGCGGCTCGCTCGTCGACGACCCCGCGTACGGCTACGACGTGCGCGCGCACCTCAACGACGACGACCCCAGCCCCGGCGCCATCGTCGCCGAGGTGGAGGCCGAGCTCGCCAAGGACGAGCGCGTGCGGCGCGCCCGCGCGGCGGTGACGTTCGACGCCGCCCTCGGCGCCCTCGTCGTCGTCGCCGACGTGCTCACCGCCGAGGGCCCGTTCCGCCTGACGCTGGCCGTCTCGGCGGTGTCCGCCGACCTCCTCATCGACCGGAGCGCCGCATGAGCCTCACCGTCGCCGAACTCCTCAGCCCTCGCACCCGCGACCAGATCGCCGACGACATCCTCGCGGCCCTCACCGCCGCGGGCTTCCCCGTGACCGCGTGGCAGCCCGGCAGCGTGCCGCGCGTGCTGGTGTTCGCGTTCGCCGCGACGCTCGCCGTGCTCTGGGGACTCGTCGCGCAAGTGGGCGCGGCCGCGTTCCTCGACACCGCCACCGGCGCCTGGCTGACGCTGCACGCGTTCGGCCGCTTCTCCCTCACGCGCATCGCCGCCACCTTCGCGCGGCACACCTTCACGCTCAACAACGGCGCCGGCTCCCCGGTCACGATCACGCCCGGGCAGCTCCTGCTCACGACCGCGGCCGGCGCGGTGCGCTACCGCAGCACCAACACCTCCAACGTGACCGTGCCCGCGTCGGGCTCCACCCCGATCACGGTGCAAGCGGAGACCGCCGGCATCGCGGGCAACACGGTGCCGACGATCCTGGTGACGCCCGCGGTGGCGGGGCTCTCCATCAGCGCCGGCGCGCTGTCAACGCGGGCGCGCAACGAGGAGACCGACGGCGAGCTCCGCACGCGCTGCCGCGCGCGGTGGGCGACGCTCGCGGCCGGCGCCACGCGGGATTTCTACCTGTACCACCTGCTCAACGCGACGCTCGCCGACGGCGTGACCAACGCCGGCGTGACGCGCGTCGGGTGGATCGCGCCCGCCGGCGACGGCACCTTCGAGGTCGTGGTCGCGGGCGCCGACGGGCCGCTGTCGCCCACCCCCCTCGGCGACGTCCGCGCGTACGTCGCGGTGCAGGCCCGCAAGGCGTACACGGACACGCCCACGATCACCAACGCGACCGCGGTGCAGGTGACCCCGAGCGCGACGATCTACGTCCGCGCGGCCTACAACACCAACGCGAACAGGACGAAGGCTGTAGATGCCCTGGCGGCCCTCGCCGCCTCCCTGGAGATCGGTCAGACGTTGGACCTGGGCGCCGTGTACCGCGCGATCTACGCGGCGGAGGGCGTGACGGACGTCGACCTCGCCTCTCCGAGCGGCGACACCGCGACGACGAATCGCGAGGTGATCGAGATCATCACCTCGAACATCGCCGACGCGAGCAACTGGGAGCCGGTGTGAGGCAGGTCACCGACACACGCCGTCCACGCATGTGAGCGGGGCAAAGCAGTTGTTGTTGCAGCGCCCGCAGTGCGCCACGCCGCCCGACATCCGCGCGCCGATGGCGACGTTGACGCAGGCCACCGACAGGTCGGGGTTGCCCTCGCAGTACAAGCGGCCGCTGGGGCAGGGGTTCGTGCATCGCCCGCCGACGCACGCCTCCCCATTCGCGCACGACCGACCGCACGCGCCGCAGTTCCGCGCCGGAACCCCTCTCCCCACGGAGAGATCCTCGCAGGCGTCGAAGCACCACACGGTTCCCGCGGCGCAGATGGTCGTTTCGCATCGCCCGCCTGAGCATCGACCTGCCATCGGGCAGCGGTTGCGGCAGGCGCCGCAGTTGGCAGCTTCCGACGTGTCCGTCTCGCAGCCGTTGGCGTTGGTACCGTCGCAGTCGGCAAAGCCCAGCGCGCACGCGCCGATTTCGCAGCGAGCGGCGTTGCAGGTGGGCGTCGCATTCGGGAACTCGCACCGCCGACCGCAAGCACCGCAGTTCATCAGGTCGGCGGAGGTGTTGCCACACCCGCCATCCACGGTGGCATCGGGCGCTGGGAGGTCCTCTGCCGTCGCGGCGTCGGTGGTGCCCGCATCGGGGCACTCGCACGGCGTGTACCCCCCGCCGGGCAGGCAGATGTGGCGACCCTGCGCCGCGCCGCACATGCAGTTCGAACCGGTGCCCGGCGAGCTGCAGCGGGGGGTGGCGTCGGCCGAGGCCTCGGCGCGGTCGGCGGCGACGTCCTGGGCAACGTCCGGGGCGGCGTCGGCGCCTGGCACGGGCGCCGGGTCGCTTCCGCAGGCCGAGAGCATGAGCGCAAAGCAGAGGGGTCGCATCGGGCGGGACGGTACCCGCTCCGCGGCCCCGTGAGGAGCTCCCCGTGGCGAAGTTCGAAGAGTACCTGCCGGGGCTGTTCCCGACGTTCCTGCGCGGCCTTTGGGGCCTCGCGTGGGGCGCGAAGCACGGCGCGGCCGCCGACCGCGTGCTCGACGGCGCGAAGGACGCGGTGAGGGCCGGCTTCGGGCCGTCCGCGCCCGTCGACGCCCTGCCCTACCTGCTCGCCGACGGCCGCCTCGAGGGGCTGCCCGGCGAGGGCGCGACCGCGCAGCGCGCCCGGCTCGCGGTGCTCTTCGACGTGTGGAAGCTGGCGGGGACGAAGGACGGGCTCGAGCTCGCCGCGTCCCTGCTCGGCTGGGAGGGCTACTCGCTCCGCTCCACGCGGGAGTGGCTCCCCGACGCCCCGCCCGACGGCGACGCCTCGCGGTGGGCCCGGTGGTGGCTCGTGCTGCCCGAGGCCGCCCACGGCTACGCGCTCGACCTCTGGGACGGCGCGGGCAACTGGGACGACGGGGGCACCTGGGACACCGACGCGACGCCCGCGGAGGTGTCGCGGATCGCCCGCCTCCTGCGCGCGCAGACCAACGCCCGCGACCTCGGCCACGTGCGCCTGCTCTTCGGCGACGGGGACGGGGACGTGTGGGGCCCCGACGAGCCCTTCGACAACGGCGTCTGGGCCGACGACGCCGCGACCTTCACCGACCTGGAGATCTGACCGATGACCGCGACCCTCACCCCGAGCCCGAACCTCAACGCCTCCGTGGTGGTGCCCGCCTCCGGCGAGCCCCGGACGGCGCTCTCCGTGCGGACGCCCTTCCAGGCCCTCCTCGACCGCGTGGGCGGGATCATCGACGGGCCCCTCTTCACCTTCCTCGACTCGCCGCGCGAGCTCAACGTGCAGACGGGCGGGAGCCGGACGTCGTTCGCGATCGACGTGGGCCCGATCGCGTCCGTGGTCCTGCGCGACTCCGGCGGGGGCTCCTACGTGCACTCCTACGCGGGCGGGACGGGGACGGTGACGCAGGCCCACGTGGGCGGCAACGACCTCGGGGCGGCCGCGAAGGCCTGGTACGTCTACGCCTACCGCAACGCGGGCAACCTGGCCTGGGAGGTCTCCGACGTCGCGCCCAACGGCGCGCGGACGCTCAAGAGCACCGACAACACCCGGCGCTACTACGGCACCTTCATCACCGACTCGGCGGGCGCGCCGATCCCGATGCGCGCGGTCGGCGGGGTCTACACCTTCCGGCTCTCGGCCGCGGGGACGGCGGTCCGCGCGCTCAACGCGACGCCCGGGGGCACGCCGGCGGCGACCGCGTTCACCAACGTCGACCTGTCGGCGCTGCTGCCGCCGCACGCGCGCATCGCGCGGCTCTACGCGGTGGTGACCAACACCGACAACGCGAACTGGGGCAACGTGCAGTTCAGGACGGACGGCGAGACCGGGTACCGCGTCGACGTGCACTGCCCGCCGGCGGGCGCTTCGCAGGACGGGGCCGCCGCGCTCGCCTTCGAGCTCGAGACCTCGAGCGCCCGCATCGTGGAGTACCGGCGGGAGAACGCCGCGAGCTACGCGGACGTCTCCGTCGGCCTCTTCGCCTACGGCTGGAAGGAGTGACCATGGCCCTCGCCACCGACGTCCGCAACCAGGCCGCGACTGCCAACACTTCGCCCGTCGTCTCCACGCTCCCGCTCGCGCACTCGAAGGCGTGGCGGCTCCACGTCCACAACACCGACGGAGCCAAGAACATCACGGCCATCCGGCTGCGGCGGCGCACGCACGCCGCGGGGCCGCCGTCGGCGTGGGTGAGCGTCGCCGCGGGCCTCCCCCTCGCGCCGGGCGCCGTGCTGGCGGTGGTGCCCGACTCCGAGGACTGCGCGCAGGAGCTCGACGTCGAGCTCACCGCCGACGCCGACGGCGCCACGGCGGCCCTCTGGCTCGCGGGGACGAGGTAGCCATGGCCGGCGGCTTCACCATCAACGACACGCCCGCGGGCGGCGCCCCCGACGCCGCGGACATCGCCGACGCCTTCGCGGGCGACGCGGAGGCGGCCGCCGACCTGGTGACCGCCCTGGGCGTCGCCGGCGACCCCGGGATGCCCTCGTCGGGCCTCGTGGCGCTCTGGCGCGCGAGCTCGCTCGCCCTCGCTGACGGCGCGTCCGTCGGCACGTGGGCGCCCGTCGCGGGGACGCCCGGCAACCTCACGGCCTCGGGCAGCGCCCGCCCGACCTTCCGCGCGACCGGGTCACCGAGCGGCCGGGCGGCGGTGGAGTTCGATGGCAGCGACGACGAGATGTCCATCGCCGCGCCGGTGTTCCTGCCGTCGGGCGCGGCCGCCGGCACGCTCGTGGCGGTCGTGAGCCGGGCGAAAGACAACGGGTCGTTCTCCCACATCGTGCAGTACGGGACGGGAGGCCCGACGCAGGCCCGCGGCCTCGGGTGCAACCCGACCGTCTGGTACTGCCTCGACTACCAGTCGGAGCTCGCCAGCTCCGCAGCCGACGCACCCCGCCACCGCCGGGGCGTCGTCCTCGGCCACGCCTACGACGGGACCACGCGCCGCCTGTGGGTCGACGGAGTCCCCGTCGCGGCCGGCGCCGTCACGCTCGCCACCGGCTCCACCGCGCTGCATCTCGGGCGCTCCCTGTACGGCGGCGAGCGCACGGCATTCCGCATCATGGAGCTGGCCATCTACGACCACGCGCTGACGGACGCGGAATGGGCCCGGGTGATGGCCCACGCGCGCGCCGCGCACGGCGTCGCCTGACGCGGCCGCTCGACGACAACTGCAACGGCGGTTGTTCGGCACCGAACTAATTCGCTCCGGAGCGACGTCGTCGACGACGTCGGCCGGGCCCTCTCACCGACTGGAGATCCCGATGAACGACACGACGCCCGACGGCGCCGCGGCCGACGCCGCGCGCGCCACGATCGCCCCGCCCCCGCCCGCCCCCGCGCAGGCCTCGCCCGCGGCCCCCGGCCGCCCGCCCGCGTCCGTGCAGCTGCTCGACCGCCTCGGCGACATCGTCGGGGTGATCGCGATCACCGTGCTGTGCCTCGCCGGCAAGATCGGCGGCATCGAGGCCGTCGTCGCGATCGGCGCGCTGCTCGGCGTCGGCACGGGCCTCCGCCAGGCCGGCGCCCGGGCGGGCGTCGCCGCGGGCCTCGGCGTCGTCGGGCTGCTCGCCCTCGCGGCCCCGCGCTGGGGCGCCGCGCTGGCGAGCGGCGCGGTGGCCGCGGCGCGCGCGGGCGGCCTCGCGGCCCTCGTGCTGCTCGCGGCGCTCTCCATCGGCTGCTCGGGCGGCGCGGCGGGCGCGGCCGGGGCGGCGCTCAAGACCGCCGAGGTGGTGGTGAACGGCGCGCGCTTCGTCCGCCGGGCCATCTGCGCGCCCGATCTCGACCCCATCCTCGGCAACCCGCGCGACGAGGTGTCGGCCGACACCCCGCGCTCGAGCGGAGGCCAGGCGCCCGCCCCCCCGCCCGCGCCGAGCTCGCCGCCGGCGCTGCCCCCGCCGACGGCTGCGACGCCCGCCGCAACCCCGAGCCCGACGACGCTCCCCGCGGGCGACCAGGACGGCGGCTGATGGGCTCGGCCGACCCGGCGGAGTGGGCGCGCTCGAAGCGCACCAAGCTCCGCACCATGGCGCGCGGCGAGGTCGCGCGGCACACGCGCGCGGCCCTCGAGGTGTGCCTGCCCGGCGTGCCGGTCGCGGCGGCCCTCGGGTTCGCGGCGAATGGCGACCCGTACAACACCACCGGCTGGCGCGTGGGGGACGACCGCGAGCGCGCGGAGGCACTGCGGAAGGGCCGCCGCCCGTTCATCAAGGGCGACCCCACCAAGGGCTACGGCGCGATCGGCTCGGACGACCTCCACGAGTTGGGCTGGTACGGCGTCGAGGGCGGGCACTGCCCGACGCCCTGCGCGACCGACCCCGAATGCCCGTGGGTGCAGCTCGCCGACTCCGAAGAGGTCGTGAAGATCCTCGGCCGGAAGGCCGTGGTCGGCGGCGCCTGGTACGAGGCCGTCGAAGACCAGTGCGCGGTGGGCATCGCCAACCTCCTGCGGCACATGCGGCAGATCCGGCGGAAGCTCGACCCGCGCCTCGCGTGGCGCGAGGACTTCAAGCTCGTCACGCTGTGGATGTGGTCGATGGCCTGCATTTCGTGGAGCGCGGGCACCGGGCGCGCGGCCGCGCACGTCAACGCGTACGCCGCCGAGCTCGGCGCGCTCGAGGAGCGGGCCCGCGTGGGCACCTTCATGCGCCTGGCCGCCGCCATCGATGACGACGGCGCGCGGCACAGGCAGGACGAGTACAGCGCCCTGCGCGACGCCCAGAAGCGCGAGGCGGGGCGCGCCGCGGCCGCGCTCACGGGCGAGGGCGACGTCGCGCTCGCGTTCCTCGACGACGGCCTCGGCGCCGACCGCCCCGCGGTCCACGCTCGCCTGGTCGCGACGTCCCTCTCGACCTGACCCCCGTTGCCGCGGCGCATCGCCCGATGCGCCGGCGCAACCTCCCCCTGCGACCACCCGCGCCTGCGGAGCTCCCGGTCGCCCCCGCGCCCCGTCCTGGGGCGCGCGTTTCCCCGAGAATTCCCGCCTCATTTCGTGTCGAAAAAAGCGCAGTGCCCGCGCGCGTGGCGCGTGACACCCCGCGGCAGACCCCGTCGCCGGTCGTGGTAGCGTCGCCCCATCGCTGGAACGAAACGACTCCAGCGGAGCTCCGATCGCGCCCTCGGCCGACGACCCCACCCCGCGCCCCGGCGGGCGAGCACCTGCGGCCCCGGCGCGAGCGCGACCGGGATACCCGCGGGGGCACCGGGGCACCTACCTCTGCGGCGTCCTGCAGGGCGTGGATGGTTGCAACCATCCGCGGATGGTTGCGGATGGTTGCGACCTCACCGCCGGCGCCTGCCCCCGGCCGTGAGTGCGCGGACGGCGAGCTCCACGACGTGCGACAGGTCGTGGTGGTTCTCCCGCGCGTACGCCTCGAGCGCCTCGGCCACGTCGGGCGCCAGGTACACCTGGAGCCGACGCACGAGGCGCCCGCCGTCGCGCTCGATGAGCTTCCGCGACCCCTTCGGCGCGCGGGCCGGGCGCGGCGCGGAACCATCCGCGGATGGTTGCAGATGGTTGCGACCATCCGCGGGCGCTCCGCTCTCGCGCCGGATGAACGCCTCCTCGCGGGCGCGCTGGGAGTCGGCCGACGGGTCGGGCGCGGCTGCGGGCGGGCGCCGCGGCGCGACGGGGGGCGGCTTCCTGGGGGCCACTACGCCCCCCGCTTCAACGGCTTGGGGAGGGCCGGCAGCCCGAGCAGCTCCTCGAGCTCGTTGACCAGGCGCCGCACCTCGCGGGCGGCAACACTCGCCGGGTCGTACGTCGTCGGGCCGCGCCCCGCGGCGATGGACTCGGGGTAGGTCACCCGCCGCGACAACTCCGCGTCAAGGACGGGGAGCCGGAGCGCCTCGAGCGCCTGGCGCGCCTGAGCGCCGAGGGCGGTCCGCCGATCCTTGCGGGTGATGAGCATGGCGGCCCGCAGTTGTGGCTTCGCGTCGATCGCCTCCCTCACGAGGTCGGCCGACGTGGTGAGCCCCCACACCTCGGTGGCATCGGGGCCCGCGGGGAGCAGGGCGACGTCCGCCGCCATCATCGCGGCGCGCTGGCGCTCGCCGTGCGACGGGGGGCAGTCGACGATGACCAGGTCGCGTCCCGGCAGGTGCGGCGCGAGCTGCTGCCGCAGTTGGGCGCCGAGGGCGGCGACGGCGGGGACGTGCTCCGCGCCGCGCTCGCCCGCCCAGTCCGCCCACGTGAGCACCGACCCCTGCGTGTCGAGGTCGACCAGGAGCACGCTCCGGCGTCGCACGACCCACTCGACGGCCAGGGCGATCGCCGTCGTCGTCTTCCCGGTCCCGCCCTTCTGACCCACCAGCGCGATGATCTTCGCCACGGAATGAACCCCCTCGTTCGTGCTGCTCACGGGCGCTCCCGGCGCCTCGCGGCGAGGTCGACGACGTTGGACGGCGCGGCGTGCGGGCCGGGCGCCGGCTTGAGCAGCCTCCCGAGCAGCTCGGTGACGGCGCCGACGGCGGCGTCGTCCCCCTGGCCCACCAGGTCGGGCAGGTGGGCGGCGAGCTGGCGGCTCATCTCGCGGCGGGGCGGGACGGCGGGGGCGGCGGCGCGCGCCGGGTCGGGGCGGGGCGGTGCGCTCACGACGTCCTCCGGGCGGCGGGGTCGACCTCGTCGCGGGCGGCGACCGGGCCGGCGGCGGCGGGGGCCGGGGCGCCGAGGAGTCGCCCGATGGTCTCGTGGACGGCCATGGCGGCCTCGAGGTCGCCGGCCTCCACGAACGCCCCGAGCGCCCGGGTGAGGGTCGCGAGGAGCGCCTGCCGCGCGTTCGGAGGCGGCGCCGCGGCGGGGGCCTCGGCGCGCGTTTCTGCCGCGCGGGCAGGGCCCGCGGCGGGTTGCTGCACTATTGCTGCACTGGCGGGCGCGCCGCCCGGGGCGCCTTCGG
The DNA here is from genome assembly GCA_046351555.1 of Polyangiales bacterium. Classification (GTDB taxonomy): domain Bacteria; phylum Myxococcota_A; class Polyangia; order Polyangiales; genus CAISKJ01. The sequence continues at coordinate 13,923 of JAXLYI010000050.1, read as the reverse complement.
GAACCGCTCCCTGCGCGGCGTTTCCGTCGCCCTCCGGGCTCGTGACCAACGGACTTTTAATCCGTAGGCCGCGGGTTCGAGCCCCGCACGACCCACTGCGATCTTCCTTTGAAACAAGCGATTCCGACGGCTCGAAACCGTCCACCGGGTCCGCCGGGTCCGCCGGGTCCGGCCCCGTCTGCTGCACTATTGCTGCACCGTCCCCCAGCGCCGCCGCCGTCAGGGTGCCCACCGCCTCCGCGTCGAGCTCCCCGTACACCGTGTCGACCATCTTCGTGTCGACGTGGCCCATGGCCGGCGCCACGAGGTCGGCGCCGACCCCCGCCCGACGGAGCCACTGGGCGAAGGTCCGCCGGAGGTCGTTCATCGTGACGTGCGGCAGCCCGAGCCGCGCCGCGGCCGCCGCGAGCGTGCGCGCGGCGTTGGCCTGGCGCCGCAGGAGATGGCCCCCCTGCCCCTGCCCGTGCTTCAGCGCGAGCCTCACCAGGTGGACCCCGCGCGCGTCGACCACGGGCACCGTGCGCGCGCTCGCCTCCGTCTTCGTCCCGCGCAGGGTGACGAGGAACCCCTCCCCCCACGGCACGACGTCCTCGCGCATCGCCCGGGTGAGCTCGCCGCGCCGCGCGCTCGTCGCGACGGCGAACGCCGCCCGCGCCCGGTCGTTGGGCTGGAGGGCGTCGAGGAGCTTCGCGAGCTCGTCCTCGGACAGCCACCGCTTCCGCGGCGTGTACTCCGGGTCGTGCCCGATCGGGATGAGGGAGCCCAGGTCGCCCTTCCACAGGCCAGCGCGCCGCGACAGCTTCAGGATCCGCCGCAGCGCCACCAGCTCCTTCGCGATGGTGTGCTCGGTGACCTCCTCGCCGCGCCGCAGCTCGAGCACCTCGTCCACCTTCGCGGCGGTGAGCGCCGCGAGCCGGAAGTCGTCGCCGAGGCAGCGCCGCCACACCGAGACCTTCTGCTCGTAGAAGGTGACCGTGGCGGCCGCGCGCTTGCCCCGCTTCACGCCGGAGCGGACGTGATCGAGCAGCAGCTGCACGCCGTCGGCGACCGTGGCGGCCGCCGCCCGCGCCGCGTCGGGCGACGCGTGCTTGCGCTCGAGCTCCTTGTACCGGGCCTCGGCCGCCCGCCGGTCGCGCTGGCGCGTCGACTCCTGCCACCGCTCGCCGTTCTCGCCGTAGCCCCACGCGATCCACGGGCCCGTGGGCTTGCCGCCCTTGTTGCGGCGGAAGAGATGGTCGGAGGTCTTCATCTCAGTTCAGCTCCGCGGGCTTCCGAGGGTGGCGCGGTTGGCTCACCGGAGGCAACGGCTGCGGCTCCGGGCGGTGCCGCGGCTGCGAGATCGGCGGGAGCGCCGGGCTCTCGCGCCGCGCGGTGGCCTTCTTCTCGGGCTTCGGGGCCGCGGCCTTCTCGGGCTTCGGCGGCGCCTTCACCCGCAGGACGTGGCTCCGGTGGTACGCAAGCCAGACGGCCTCGGGCACGCGCAGGAGCCCTTTGGCCTCGGGGTCGCGCCCCATCGCGAGCGCGCACGCGCGGAGCCGTTCGTACGCAACCGTGCGGGAGCACCCGCACTGCTCGGCGACGTAGGCCCAGTCGACGTCCCGCGAGCGGGGCCGCAGCGGCTCGGGCCGCCGGCGCCGGCCCGAGGGCGGGCGGAGCTCCGGGGGCGACGCCTCGTCCGTGGCGCGGCGGGCCGGCGCGCTCATGCGTCCCTCCCGCAGTGGTTGCAGATCGAGCAGTCGGCGTCCGTCCAGTGCCAGCAGGCCCGGCACCGGACGTCGTCGCCCTCGAGGAGCTCGACCTCGTGGGCCTTCGCGACCCCGCGGAGGTGCTTCACCAGCGCCCCACGGCGGGCCGTGTGGGCCACCATGTGCGGGCCGCTGAGGTCCCACCGCACGCGCCGCACGCCGACGTCCTCCACCGTCACGGCCGCGCCGTCGGCCGCGCGCCGGCCGTGGAACGCGCGCCGCTTTCGGGGCGCGAAGCTCAGCGCGAAGCGGAGGTCGAGCGACGCGTTCCACCGCGACAGCGACACCCGGAACGAGTGCCTGGTCTCCCGCGGCCGCGTCATCGGCGGCGCCCTTCCGCGACCCGCAGCGCGTCGCCGCCCTCGAGCGCGACCAGCTCGTCGGGCGTCAGGCTGCCGCGGAGCGACAGCGCGCTGAGCTTCTCCCGGTCCGCGCGGGCCTCTCGGCGCGAGAGGCAGTTGCAGCCCGCGGCGTGGGCCGGCCAGCGCTCCAGGCCGTTGATGCCGCCGCAGCCCTTGCAGCGCGTGGCGTCGTAGTCGAGGGGGCGGCAGTTGTCGCTCATGTCCCGGCGCCCTCCCGCTCCCAGTGCCCCGCCGCCAGGCCCCCACCGTCGCCGCGCAGGATCGCCGCGCGCCAGCGGCGGGGCGCGCCCCCGTCGAGCGCGGCGTGCTCGCCCCACGCCTCGAGCGCGGCGTACTGCTCGGTCGTGACGACGAACGGGACGGTGCCGTGGCGCTCGGCGAGCGCGGCGCGGTAGCCGGCCACCACGACGTCCCATGCGGCGCGGGTGTCGGGCAACAGCAGCTCGGCGCGCGCGCCCGTGGGGAGCTCGAAGAACGCCCGCGTCGCGAGCCTCCCGTCCTGCGAGAAGAAACGCCGCGCCTGCGAGAGCGCCCACGACTCGAACTCCTCGGCGCCGGTCACGCGCTGCCTCCCTTCGACGGCGCGGCAAGCTCGTGCTGGTGCAACTGCGTGCCCCCCGCCCAGGTGACGACCACGAGGCCGCAACCGGGAGCCGTGCGGTGGCCGGTGACGCCCTGCGCGATGTCCGCGCGACCCGCTGCCGCGAACGACAGCGCGACCTCGGCGCGGGGCAGTTCGAACACCGCGTACCACTCCTGGCCCTCGGCGAGCGGCGGCGCGTCGGGCGGCGGCGCGACGCGCCCGACCACGACGCAGTGGCGCCGCGGGTCCCGCCCGGCAGCCAGCATCTCCGCGAGGGCGGCGGCGATCTGCGTCGTCGCCTGCCGGATCAGCCGAACGCCGACGTCGACCTGCGCCGGGTCGAAGTGGTCGTCGGCCGCCACCACGATCACGGTCTCGTCGGCCTTCATCGCCGCCCCCTCCGCCGCGTCGCCGCGGTGTCGAGCGCCCCGGGGGTGTTGGCCCCGGGCGCGAGCTGGTGTGTCGGCTCGGGCTCGCGCCGGTCGCGGCAGTGGTCGCAGCGGTCCGCCTGCACCCACGAGCACCCGCCGTTGCAGGCGAACTGGTCGACGCACCCGCAGCAGGCGCAGCGCCGGGCGTCCGCCGGGATCTCGACGACGGCCGCGGAGAGCCGGCACGCGGCCCCGACGAGGGCGACGTGCAGCGGGCTCCCCACCGCCACCGGCGAGGACTCGACGCGGATCGAGCGGGCGCTCCAGGTCACGCCCGCGAGGAAGATCGAGCGCCGTCGGTCGGCGGGCAGCGCGTCGTATACGATGCGCAGGAACGCGACCGTCACCCGCGCGGGCGTCGAAGCCGCGGCGGTCAAGGCGCACCGTCCTTCACCACGCGCAGGAGCGGGCGCACCTCCACGACGGGGGCGCCCTCGTCGCCGGGCGCGGGGACGCACGCGGACAGCGCGGCGACGCCGGCCCCGTCCCGCACCACCAGGCCGCCGGCGGTGGCCGCGAGGCGCAGGGGGTACGCGATTTCGCCGAACACCTCCTCCGCCGCCTCCCCGCCGATCATGCGCGCCAGCTTGTCGAGGGTGGCGCCGACGTCCTCGGCGTCGGAGGCCTCGCGCTCGCGCCAGAGGATGCCCGCGGCCTCGAGCGTCGCGACGAGCAGCTCGGTGCGGTAGCAGCCGCCGAGCGCCCACACCACGATGCGCCCCTGCTCCGTCGCCTCGTCGACCGCCGCGAGCACGTCGTTGAGGTCGCAGGTGTGGGTGGGCTCGACGGCCGTGAGCTGCGCGTACGCGCCGCGGTCGTCGAGCGGCGCCGTGAAGGCGAGCGCGTGGGGCGTGCAGAGCACGCAGACGGGGGGCGTCACGACGGCCGCGCCTCCTCCGCGGGGACCCACCGGCCGCCGCGGTACACCTCGTCCACCGCCGTGACGACGTCGCCGTCGGCGCGCGCGAGGCGCACGTGCAGGCGGTTGCCCTCGCGGCCCTCGCGCCGGCGGATGCCCCGCAGCACCACCTCCGCGTCGTCGCAGTTGTCGACGCGGCTCGCGAAGCCGCCGCCCGCCGCGCGGTCCACCTCCATCACCCACGCGCGGATCATCACACCACCTCGAGGCGGGCGCGCGGGGCGCGGCCGGCGGGTGCGACGGGGCCCTCGGGCGCGGCGGACACCGAGCCCGGGCCGTCCGCCTCGCCGAGCAGGTCGGCCCGGCCGAGCTCGCGGGCGAGCCGCTGCCCGGTCAGGTCGCCGATGGGCTTGTGGTGCGCGGCCTCGGGCGCGTAGAGCGCGCCGACGCGCAGGGCCGCGTGGGCGAGCCGGAGGCCCTCGTCGGTCTTTGGCGCGGCCCGCCAGGCCGCCCACGCGCGGGCGAGCTCGCCGCGCGGGTCGGGCGGCGCGGCGCCGTCGAGGAGCGCCCGGAACGCCGTGAGCGCCTCGGTGCGGGCGAGCGAGCGGGCGAGCGCCGAGACGTTGGCCGCGTCGCACTCGGCGAGCGCGAGCAGGAGCGCGCGGATCGAGAGCGTGGCGGCGCGCATCCGCACGAGGCCGGCGCTCCCGAGCGAGTCGAAGAGCAGGCCGTGGGCGTCGCGGACGGCGGCGCGGCCCGCCTCGCCGGCGGTGCGCACCTGGAGGCCGGCGAGGGACAGCGCCAGCGCGAGCATGTAGTCGAGCGGACTGGTCAACATGGATCCTCCGTCGAGCGTCGGGAACGAGGTCGGCGCTCGACGCTGCACCCGCGGATGGCGAATCCGCTCCATGGGGGTCGACTGGGGGACCGCCCGCGGGTGCAGCGTCCAGGGCCGACGGGCCCGGGTCGTCAGTCGCGCCGCCCTCCCTTCCGCACGCCGGCGACGACGTCTCGGCCGAGGACGCCGAGCAGCTCGCGCGCGAGGTCGCCGAGCAGGCCGCGCACGCGCGCCTCGACGTCCGCGGCAACGGCGGGCCGGCGGCGCGGGGCCTTCCTCGCGCGCGGCTTCGGCGCGTCGGCGACGGGCGCGGCGGGCTCCTCGACGACGGGAGCGAGCGGGGCCTCCCACGCGGGCGGGGGCAGCGAGGCGAGGCGGGGCCGCGGCGCGACGAACGCCGGCGGCGGGAGCGTCGCGAGGCGCGGCCGCGGGGCGGGCGGGGCCTCGGGCGCGGGGACGCACCGGGCGGGCGGGGCGAGCGCGGGCGCGCGGTCGACGTCGAGCAGCCGCGCGACGGAGGGGCGGTCGAGCTTCCGCAGCGCCGTCCGCTCGAGCATCCACGCGCCGCCGCGGGTGATGCCGAGCAGCGAGGCGATCTCGTCGTGCGTCGCCTCGCCGCGCTCGGCCACGTCGAGCGCGCACGTCTCTTCCAGGTCCCACACCTCCACGCCGGGCCGGTTCAGCGTGACCGCCCCGGTGCGCTCGTTCACGTCGAGGTAGAGGTGGTGCTTGCAGCTCACCCAGGGGCAAGGGCGCTCCCCGTTGATGCCGCCCTCCCGGCACTCCTCCCGCGTGACCGGCCGCATGACGAAGCGCTCGTCGCCCGGCGGGTCGGCCGCCCGCAGCTCCGCGAGCTCGCGCCGGGTGACCCGCTCGTTCGGCAGCACCCGCGCGCCGTCGTTCGCCGCGAGGCCCAGCACCGGCAGCCTGCGCACCGGCGCGCCCATCACCCGCCCGCCTTCCGCGCCAGGGCGACGTCGGCGTCGTCCTCGCCGCGCAGGAGCGAGACGGGGTCGTCGCAGCGCGCCGGCGGCGGCCGGTCGTACACCGCCGTGACGTCCAGCTTGATCGCGCGAGCGAGGCAGTCGGAGTCGTCGCAGGTGCACCCCGCCGGGTGGAACCGCGTCTTGGTGACCTCGGGCCGGCGCGTCATCGGCGCCCCCCGTGGCGGACGAGCACCTTCGCGATGCGGCGGCGGGCGCCCCGCTTCGGCTCGGCGCAGGACGAGCAGCGGGCGAGGCCCACCCACGAGCAGCCGCCGTCGCAGGCGAGCGCGTCGACGCACCCGCACCCCACGCACTGCGGCGCGGCCGCGTCGACGATCACGGGCGCGAGGCCCATGTCGGCGAGGGCCCGCAGCGACGCGGAGAACACCGCGCTCCCGTTGGGGAGCACGGCCGACGCCGCGGTGCGGCGCACCGACCAGGTCACGTCGGTGCCGCGCGCGGCGGCGCGCAGGGAGTCCGCGACGAACGCCCACGCGTCGCGCGGGATCACGAGCCGCACGAGCGGCACGACGGCGGAGGGCGCCGGCGCGGGGCCGGCGGCGGTGTGCAGCGGGGCGTTCACGCGTCACCGCCCTTCGCGACGGACCCGACGGGCAGGACGTCCGCGGCGTCGTCCTCCACGGTCACCAGCCGCAGGCACGCCCACGCGCCCGCCAGCAGGACGAGCAGGACGACGCCCTCGCCGCCCCGCTTGTGCTCGGCCATGACGCACGCGGCGCAGCGGAGGCGGCCGCACGCGCACAGGGCCACGAGAAGGTCCGGCAGCGCGACGCCCAACGTCGCGTGCGGCTGGCCCGTCGCCGCGAGGCCGTCGAGGGCCCACGCCAGCCGGGGGGCGAGCCGGAGCGCCTCGCGGAGCTGCGCGACCTCGCCCGTCACGATCGCGGCCTCGGCGACGCCCTCCACCACCGCGCGGGCTTTCTCCACCGCCTCCCCCGCGCCGCGGAGGTACGCGGCGACGCGCTCGTTGCGGTCGGTCGCCCAGAACGCCGGGTCGCCGGCGAACACCTGGTGGTTCTGCGGCGCCACCTACGCACCCTCCACGCTGGCGCCGTCGAGCGCGTCGATGAGGGCGCGGACGTCCTCGTCGTCGTAGTCCGCGTCGAAGTGCTGGAGGGCGTCGTTGTCGACGACCTCCTCGCGCAGGTCCGCGATGGCGGCGCGCACGCGCAGCTCGTCGAGCGGCACGCTGAACGCGACCCGGGTGCAGGGGGCCGCGGGCGCCGTGCGCTGCTCCTCGGTGAGCTCGCCGAACCGCGCCCGCACGAGCGACCCCTCCTCGCCCGTCTGCTCGGCGACGACGGCGCAGAGCCGGTCGAAGCTCTCGGTGCCCGGGCCGATGTAGTAGCCGAGCCCGCGCGGGTCGCGCTGCGCGGCGCGCAGGACGTGGAGCGCGGCCAGGTACCCGAGCCCGCCCTCCGGGGGCGCGACCCCGAGGCGCCGCGCGAGGCCCACCAGCGCCGCGCTTGCGGAGGCTGCACGGAAGGAGACCTCCAGCGAGGCGCCGCCGTCCGAGCCCTGCGCGTGGGCGTAGAAGTTCGCGTAGACCTGCGTCACGCCGACGGCCGCGTCGGTGAACTGCCGCGCGAGGGACGCGCGGATGCGCTCCAGCAGCGCGGCGTCGTCGGGGCCGAGGTCGGCGGGCCGCTCGGCGTCGAGACGGATCCTCCAGGTTCCCACCTACGCACCCTCCTTCGCCGCCGACGTGCCCGACCAGCCGTCGTTAGCGCTCTTGCCGGTGAGGGCCGCGCGGCGCGCGTCCTCCTCGGCGATGGCCTTCTTCAGCCACACCTTCGTGTTCTTCATCTTCCCCACCTCCTCCGTGCGCTTGCAGAGCGCCTTCCAGGCCGACTCGCGGTCGGCGGCCGAGAGCTTCCCCAGCTCCCCGCGGTGCTTGATCCAGGTCGCCACGGCCTCGCCCGGCAGCTCGATCTCGCCGATGCGGGCGTAGAACCCCTCCGCCGCCGCGGGCAGCTCGGCGGGCGGCGGCTCCACGTCGTCGACGCGGGCCGGCTCGCGCGAGGGCTCCGCGGCGGGCGCGGGCTCTTCGAAGGCCGGCGGCGGCGCCTCGGGCGCCACCGGGGCCTCGAGCGCGGGCGTCGGGGCCGACGCCGAGCTCGCCGTCGGCGACGGGCCCGACGTCACCTCCACGCGCTGCACGCCGGGCCGCTCGGGCGCGGCGGGCGCGGCGGGCGCCTCGGGCACCTCGACGATCGACTGCCCCATCTCGTCGCTGGAGTAGAGCCCGCCCATGTCCTCGGGGAACGCCTTCCGCAGCGCGATCGACTCCGCGACCTTCGCCAGCATCACGTGCGGCATCCGCGACCACATCGCGGTCGGGCGCGTCTTCCCCGTCTGCTTGTCGCGCGTGGTCTGGACGTACTCCGCCCAGTACGCGACGCCCACCGAGGGCCGCGGCCAGTCGCGCCGCCACACCCGCACGCGGCAGAGCTTGATCGTGCCGTCCTCGTTCTCGACGAACTCGGGCTCGTCCTGCCCCTGGTAGAGCCCGGTGCGCTCGGCGATCGCGCGCAGGCCGTCGATCGACGCCTGCGTCGCCCACACCATGCGGTGCTTCTCCGAGTCCCACCGCTGCACGAAGTGGATCTGCTTGAGGAGCGGGTTGAGGCGGCGCGCGCGGGCCACCTCCATCAGCACCGCGAACTCGCCGTCGGAGCAGCCGTTCGCGAACGTGTCGCGGATGAGCGCCCGCTGCTCGTCGGTGAAGTCGAAGGGCGACGCGGGCGCGGCGGGCGCCGCGGGGCGCGTGAGGGCGACGACGGGGGCGGACACCTACGCCACCTCCGCGCGCGAGTCGTCGAGCTCGGCGGCGTCGGCCGCGGCGAGGAGCGCCCGGGCCCCCTCCATGGAGATCGTGAACGGCGCGTCGTCCTCGGGCACCGGCGGCGGGTACGCCCGCGCGATCGAGGGCGCCCCCGCGTCGCGGAGGTTGAGCTCGTGCAGCATGTCGACGAACGCCTGCGCCGCCTCCTCGGGCGCGCCCCGCGTCTCCGACGGGTGGTCGTCGAGCGTCGCGTTGGTCTCCGGGTCGACGCACGCCACCCGCCAGGCGAGCGCGTCGTCGGTGAGGAGCCGCGCCGTCACGCCCCAGCGCGCGAGCGCCAGCGTCGTCGCGAGCGCGAGCAGCGCGTCGAGCGTCGGCAGCTCCGGCTCGTACCCCGCCTCGCAGGGGAGCCACACCACCGGCACCTCGGTGAGCTCGGCGCTCGCGATGGGCGCGCGGGTGTCGAAGCGGCCGTCGTCGGGCAGCGGCGAGGGCTCCGGCAGCGGCGCGGGGGCGGGCGACGGCGCCGCGAAGATCGGCGAGTCGACGCCGCGGAACGACGACGAGCCGCCCGCGAGCGCGTGCATGTAGTAGTGGTCGCAGCGGGGGCAGTTGAACGCGTCGATCGCGTCGGCGGCGGCGGGCGTGCCGAACATCGCCGTGCGCTCGCAGCACTGGCAGCGGCGGGGGGCGGTCACCGCGCACCCCCGACGAAGCGCGCGCGGCAGGCGAGCGTGCAGTAGGCGACGTCGAAGACGCCGTTGGTGTCGCTCGAGCGCGACGCGATCACGTGCTCGGCGCGCGCGGCGATCGGCGCCGAGCAGGCCGCGCAGCGGCAGGCGGTGACGGCCGACGCGAAGACGAGGTCGACGGCGGGCAGCAGGCTGCGGGCGCCGTCGGCGTGGCGGACGTCGCGGGCGGCGACGCGGCGGGGGGAGCGGGCGGGGGCAACGGGCATCGTGGGGTGACCTCCTGACTCCAAACGTAATCGCGAGTCCGATCGGAATCAATCCCCGCGCGTCCGGTCCGCGTCGATTTCTTCCCCGACCCCGCGCGTCGCCGGCGGCCGCCCCGGGATAGGCTCGCGGACGTGCTGCCCCTCATTGGTGTCATGGTCGCCGTCACCGGCGTCGTCGTCTGCGCCTACGTGCTCGTCCGCGCGATGGAGCTATCCCAGCGCGACACGTCCTCTTCGGGCACGCGGGCCCTGCTCGGGCTCCTCGCGCTCGTCGCGCTGGGCGGCGCCGGCACGCTGGCGTTCCTCGCGTCCGAGCTGTGGGACCGCGGCACGCGCGTCCACGACGGCAGCCCGGGGGGCCGGCGCGAGCGCGGCGCGGACGCCGCGGCGCCGGAAAACTAGGCCGTCATCGGTCGTTCGCGGGCGGGGGGCTCAAGTAGGAGCGCCCCCGTGGGTCAAGCGGCGCGGCCAGCCGTGGCGTTGGTGGCGGAGGGGGGGAGAGCCGCCGCGGGGATGTGGCGCCGGACGGCTCGGGCAAGATCGAGAACCAGCCCGACCGAGATCGGGATCGCGGGGGGGAGCGCGGGCCACTCCCCTAGAGCGTCGAACACCTGCGGCGCCAACGTGACGTCCTCGGCCCGCGCGCCCTCAACGGCGGCGGCCCAACCAGGCGAGTCGCGAAGCAGCGGCGGGGCGGCCGGGGGTGCGTCCTGCCCGGGGTCGCCCACGCCGAGCAGGAGCCAGGCCGGCGAGATCTTCCAGGCGACCGAGATCCCCGCGAGGATGTCGGCGCCCATGGTCGCGTCCGGCGCGCCCCTCTTCCGCGTCTTCGCGACGCGGGTGAGGTAGCCGCCGATCGTCGAGTCCGAGAAGCCCGCCTTCTCGCCGAGCGTCCGCTGGTCCGTCTTGAGGTGGTCGGTCAGGAGCCACCGGATGCGACCCTCGAGGGTCTTCCATTCGGGCCGTTGCACAGGCCGATTTTCCTCGGGGCGCATCCGATCGTCATCACCCTCCGCGCGGCGGCGGTTGATTCTTTTTGGAATCGCGCTTACTTTCGGGCCCATGGACCTGTCGAATCTCGCCGCCCGGGTCGTCGCGGTGCGCGCGGTGCTGGACGTGAGCGCTCGGGAGGCGAGCCGGCTCGTCGGCCTGTCGCCCACGGTGTGGTCGCGCCTCGAGTCGGGGACGCGGGACGACCCCCGCGTCAGCACGATCGAGCAGATCGCCAAGCGCACCACCATCGCCGCGGGGTGGCTCATCACCGGCAAGGGCGCGCTCTTCCCCGAGCGGCCCACCCTCGACCTCGGCCGAGCCGGCGACCACGCCGCCATCGCGGCCCACCTCCGCGAGCAGCTCGCGAAGCGCGGCGCCCCTGAGCTCCCCTCGCCCTCGCCGACGCCAAAGCGGGCGCGCAAGACGACGGCGCCGCAACCCGTCGCCCGCGCGAAGCGCAGCGTCGCCGCGCCGAAGCGCGCGGTGAAAGGGCGCGACCGCGCGGCGGACGAGGCCCTCCCGCGGACCGGCACCTGACGGGAGCTCGCCATGCAGCCGCACGCCGCGCCAGTCGACCGTCAGGAGCTCCGGCCTCAACTCGTCCATCGTCTCGGGGGCTGCCGCCCTCGCGTCGTGGACCGTCGCCCGCGCCCCGTGTGCGCGTCCACTTCGACGCACGCGGCTTCTCCCGCACCGCCCCGCCGGCTCGCGGCCCTGCGCGCTGCCGCTGCGGCGTGGGGTGCGCCCCGTTGCGGGGCCGCCAACGACGGAGGGCCGACGTGATCGCCGCGCGCCTCGACACCGACCGCCCCGCCCTCGCCCGCTGCGTGGCGGTGCTGTGGGCGCTCCTCGAGGACGTCGACCTCGCGCAGCTCGACCGCGCCGTGACGGGCTCCACGACGGAGGAGCTCGACGCGCTGCGCGGCGACCTGGACGCGCTGCTCGAGCAGCTCGACGACGTCGCCCACGCCTCGGACGAGGACGCCGACCGGCTCGACGAGCTCGGCGCCCCGGCCGACGGCGGCGGCCGCTGGACCGTCGAGAACGACGCCTCCGCCTGGAAGCGGGCGGTGGTGTCGGCGGCGATGGGCCCGGCCTTCGACGCGGCGCGGGCGCTCGCCGACGCGACGCGGGTGCGGGTGGTGGTGGACTTCCGCGCGACGAAGGGGGGCGACCCGCGGTGACGCCCCACGTCGACGACGTCCGCTCGGGCTGCGCGGCCCTCGCCGCGGCGCTCCTCTCGGCGCCGAGCGCCCGCGTGTCGACGCGGCTCCAGGGCGGCGTGCGCCCGTGGCGCGCGTACGTGCCGGGCCACGACGACCTCTTCGCGGCGGGCGTGTCGGAGGCGGAGGCGCTGCGGCAACTGCGCGTGCGCCTGCGGGGCGCGGCGCGGGCGTCGGCGCGGAAGCTCGAGCGCTCGGCGCGCGAGAACGAGGAGCTCGCGGCCCGCCAGCGCGAGCGCGCGGCGGCGCTCCTCTCACTGGCGGACGGGAGGCCGACGTCGTGAGCGGCCACCTCTTCGCGCTGATGCTCGCGTCGCTGGTGTTGATCGCCGTCGGCGCGGGCGCGGGGCTCTCGCGGGCGCCGTCGCTCGCGTGCCTCGCCGTCGGCGCGTTCGGCTTCGGCCTGGCTCTCGCTCTCGCTGGAAGGAAGGGCTGACATGCGCGCGTTGCTCGTGGTGGGAACGGTGGTGTTCGGCGTCGGGATCTTCGGCGCGGGGACGCTCCACGTGGTGATCGGCCTCGCCGCGCTCTGCCTCGGCGTCGGCGACCTCGTCGACCGGGCCGAAGGGGGCGGCCGTTGAGCGCGCCCGCGCGAGAGGAGCCCGCGCCGCCGGCCGACACCGGCCCGCGCCCGGTCGGCTCCCCCACCACGCGCGAGCTGCTCGCGACGCTCCGCGCGACGCTGCTCGGCGCCGGCGCGCCCGAGGAGGACTTGAGGGACTTCGACGCGTGGGCGATCTGGGTGGTGCGGCTGCTCTCCGACCCGCAGCGCCCGATCCACGTCGCGCCGGTGCCCGACTACGTCGCCGCGCGCGAGCTCGTCGCCGAGGTGAGCGCCCGCGTCGTGCGCGCCCGCGCCGGGCTCCCGATCGCGCGGCGCGAGGCCCTGCTCTGCCAGGTCGCGGCGCACGAGCGCATGGCGGTGGCCTACCTCGACGCGTACCTGCTCCAGCGCGGGAGGCCGCGCCGTTGACCGACGCGCCGCTCGACGTCCTGCCGCCCTGCGCCCACTGCTCGGCGCGGCACACGCCCCTCCAGCTCTCGCCCGACGGCGACGGCGCCCTCGTGTGCCTGGCGGGGCACGGGTGCGCCGTGGGGCTGTCCCTCCGCGAGGCGCTCGGCCACGACCGATCGCGCGCCTGCTCGCGCCCGCTCTGCGTGCGCCCGGCCGTCGCGCGGGGCCTCTGCGAGGAGTGCTCCCTCGTCGACCACGCGTCGCGCCTCCAGGGGCTGCGAGGTGAGGCATGAGCGCGGCGTTCTACGACTCGATCTCGCGGGGCGACGTCGTCCACCTCGTGGGCGACGTCGACGTTCACGCTGTGGTGATCGAGCGCCAGGCGCGCGCCCTCGTTGTGCGCTGGCACGGCCACCTCTACCGCGCGGTCGGCGAGGCCGTTGCGCGGGTGGAGAGCGACGCCTTCACCGGCCGGTGGAAGGTGCGCACGTTCGAGCCGTGGGCGGTGGCGCGGCCGAGGAAGGGGCGCGCCCTCTGATGCGCTGGATACCCAGGCCCTCCGCGCAGGTGTGGGCGCCCTCGGGGCGGTCCGCCGGGACGTCGCCCGCGGCGGCGTGCGACGATGGGGCGTGCTCTCCGCGCGCGCCGGCACCACGCACACGCACGCCCGCACGGGCGGGGGAGGCTCCGCGCGCATGATCGCCCGGGCGCCGACCGTGCTCTCCGACGACCGCGCGTACCAGCGCCTGTCGACCGTGGGGCAGTTCGTGGTGCAGGTGTTCTACCGGCGGGGGCAGCGGCAGGTGTTCGAAGAGGAGCCGGGCGGCGACGCCGTCGACGCGATGCTCCTCGCGGCCCGCCACCGCGGCGCCCTGCTCGCGCTCGACTCGCGCGCCGTGCTGGCGCGGGTGCTCGTCGACGAGCTCGCGCCCGCGGGCCTCGCCACCGTCGAGCGGGAGGGCGACCGCTTCGGCCGCGTCGCGCTCGAGCTCACCTCCGTCGACCGGGCCCGCGTCGCGCGCCTCGCCGAGCTCGCCGCCCTCGACGAGGTCGGCCGCCTCGAGCGGCGCCGCGAGAAGGGCCGCACCCGCACCGAGCGGTGGCGCGCGAACCAGCCGGACCCGAAGCCGGCCGCCCCCCCCGGGGGGTCCGGTGACGCTCGACCCCCGGGGGTCGGTGACGCT
>JAXLYI010000049.1:0-75879 GCA_046351555.1 Polyangiales bacterium | reverse complement strand
AGGCGGGCCACCGCGGCGGCCTCGCCCTTCGGGAGCTTCGCGAGCTGCGCCGCCGTCGCGGGCTCGTCGCAGAGCACCAGCAGCCGCGCCACCGCCCCGCCGAGCATCGACGGGCGCCGCTCGGCGCGGATCGCGCTCACCACCGCGCGGCGCTTCCTGTCGCCGTCGTGCTGGAGCTTCAGCCCCTCGCACACCATCGCCACGTCGGCCACGAGCGCGGCCATCGCGGCCTCGGTGCTCTCCGCGGGTGCGCCCTCCACCAGGGACGTCGGCAGCGCGCGGCGCGTGAGCTGCTCGCGCGTCCAGGTCACCAGCGGGAGCGCGTCGTCGAGCTCCGCCGCGGTGATGGGCGCGCCGTCGACCGCGATGCCGACGAGCCGGTCGCGCACCCCCCACGCGGCGGCGACGTGCTGGAGCAGGTGCGACGAGCGGAGCTCGGCGTGCGACGGGAGCGGCTGCAACGCGGACGACGGGAGCGCCGCCGCCCGCGCGCGGTAGTTCGCCCGCTGCGCGTCGGTGAGCGTGCAGAGCGGCAGCGGGACGGCGCTCTCGTTGGCGGGCGCGTCGTTGGCCGCGTCGCCGTCGGTCGGGGGCGCCGCGGGCGTGGTGGCCTCGACGCGGCGGGCGGCGGAGGCGGGGCGAGCGGAGGGGCGGGCGTTGAGCAGGCGGACGATCCAGAGGAGACGTTGCATGGTGTGGGCTCCGTTGCGCCGCGGGGGTAGTGACGACGCGCGTGCGACGACCGCGGCGGGCGAGGAGATCAACGGCCGGGCCGACGGCCGCCATGAGGCGCCGCCGACAGCGTGCCCACGCATAGGACGCCGCTCGCCGCCCGCCGCCCGCTGCCCGCTGCCCGCCGCCCGCCGGCCGCTGGCGGCTCCCTACGCTCTCCAACGCGCGCTTCGGGTAACCCGCCGTGAGGCTCGGCGAACGGCGGGACCGTCGCCCGTCGCTCGTCGCTCCGCCACCCATCGCTCACTGCCTCCCGCCGCTCCGCCACGCCGCCCCGCGGCCCGCTCACGCGATTCGAGTGGGTGTTCATCGCATTGTTTTTTGGTGTTCATCCAATTCAAGTGGGCGTTCATCCGCACTGTGGTGCCAGATCATCCCATTGTTTCGGTCGATCGTCGGATTGTTTGCGGGTGATTTTTCGATTGAACACGCCCCCGAGGACCCGCGAGCGTGCCGTTCCGTGCGAAAACAGGGTCCGTGACGAAAGTGTTCGGCCGCCCTTGACCGGAAAAAAATCCTCGTCGTAGAGTTCACGGGCGTACGAATCGTGGCGACCACGTGGGGCGCCTCGGGCGGACGCGAACACCCTTTGGAAGCGGGGAGTGACGCTCATGGCGAACATCATCACATTGGCGAACGTGGTCACGGTGAAGGGGACCAAAGGCGCGGGCGTGTGGCAGGCCGTGGAGGAGGCGGCGGACATCAGCGCCTTCGACCGCCTCGACCTCCAGGTCGCCTTCCTGGCGCAGGCGCCGGGGGGCGCGAACCCGCCCGACGGCTGCTCCATCAAGCTCTACACGTCGATGCAGAACACCAGCGACATCGACGACGCCTGGGGCGGCCTCGGGAACCCCGTGGCAAGCGCGAGCTTCGCCGTCGAGACCCCCGTGGCCTGGAAGAACGTGATCGTGCAGGCCGACACGGCCGCCCTCCTCCGCTACCTGCGCTGGTACGTCGCGTTCAGCTCGGAGACGGCGCAGGTGACCTTCTCGATCCAGGGGATGGGGCGCCAGCGCTGAGCCCGCGCTCGGTGGGCGTTGCCGTGAACCGGCTTGCCCCCGGCGCGCAACCACGGGAGAACCAACGCCCATGCGCCAGCTCGCGTCGATCGTGGTGGCCGCGCTGCTCGCCGGATGCTCGGAGAGCGCGGCGCCCGCCACGATCGACGCGACCGTCGCCGACGCGTCGGGGATGGACGTCGCCGTCGACGAAGCGGCGGCGACGGTGGGCGAGGAGCCGCCGCAGGTGTTCGGGCCCTGGCCGGGGATGCTCCCCGATGTCCTCGGGACGAGCGAGGTGTTCGCCGGGGTGTCGCCCGACGTCATCATGACCCCGCGCTGCGTGCCGGGCACCACCGCCCGCTGCGTCTGCGACGATCTCCGCGAGGGCCTCCAGGGTTGCTACCCCGAGGGTGCGTACCGCGCGTGCGTGTGTCCGCCAGCAGTGATTCCACCAGAACAACCGCCACCGCCGCGGTTGGTGCGCCCGCTGTCGGGGCTGCGGGTGACGTCACAGCGCCCGACCCTGCGGTGGGTGCTGCCCGAGGGAGTGACGCGGGCGCGCGTGGAGGTGTGCGCCGACAGACCTTGCGCGCGCGTCATCGAACGCGGCGAGGTGAGCGGGAGTTCGTGGCGTCCCACGATGCGGCTGCCGCCGGGCGTGGTGTTTTGGCGCGTGCAGGGGTTGAGCGCGTCGGGCGGCGTGGCATGGACGAGCGCGACCTGGGAGTTCGGCGTGCGGCACAGCGACGCCCCGGTGGACACCGCGTACGGTTCGCTCAAGGACTACAACGGCGACGGGTACGACGACCTTGTTGCGGTGTTGGGGACCATCCCAGCTCCATCCACGCACGAGCCCGGGCGCGGGCACCCCTTTATCTTCGCCGGGTCACGCGCCGGCATTGCAGGGGAACGGAGCACGCGCCTCGATGAGGAGTTCTGCGGTGTGTCGACCTTCGAGACGCAGGAGACCTTCAACCTAAAATTGGAATCCGCGGACGTCAACGGCGACGGCCTTGCAGACCTTGTAGTCGCTGGGGGGCTCGGGGATGACCCGTGCGGCGTTGGCGAAACCGTGTTCGTCTATCGAGGCATCTCGGGAGGGGTCGACAGAGCGCCGCTGCGGATTCGTCGTCCGATCGGGTCGAACTGGGCGTACTTCGCGGGCGCCTTCTGCACCGGCGACGTCAATGGGGATGGTTTCGGCGATGTGGTCGTCGTCGGCGAGACGTTCCTGTACCACGAGCACCGCCTGTTGGTGTACCTGGGATCGGCCAGAGGCATCGCGTCGGAACCGCTCATCTCGGTGCCCTGGATCTGGCGCGAGACGGCGTCGGGCACGCGCTGGTTCGAAGCGACCGCAGGGGACGTGGATGGCGATGGGTATACGGACGTCATCGCCAGGACGGCGGGCAACACCGCTATATTCTATGGCGATCCGGTTGGCGACCTGCAGCGCGCGAACATCCTTCCTGGTGATTCGGTCACACTGCTGGGCAATCGCATCGCAGTGGACGTCAATCTCGACGACCGGTCCGATGTGATCGGAGGCAGCCCCACCACGCTTTGGGAGGCCGTCGGCGGCGGTCTCATCCAAACCTACCAGCGGTTCGGGCCCGGCTCCCGCAACCGGGGTGAGCTCGACCTGCTTCGATACGGCGTGGTGGGGCGGCCCGGCGATGGGAACGGTGATGGTATCATAGAGATCGTCAGTCGCGATTTCTGCGTTCAGCCTTCCACGGCGATGTGCAATAGTGGTGTCATCAGCCTCTATGAGCGCAACGCGACTGCCCTCGGGTTTGGGATCCCTCGCGACCTGCGGCCCGCGACGGTGGCGACCCGTGTGACGTTTCCTGGTGACCTGGACGGAGACGGTGCCGACGAGCTGGTCATCGCAGAAGACGCAGTGATCGAGGTCCGTTCGCTCGTTCGGGAGACCGTGCAGCGCGTTGGCACCAGTGCCCCGGCGGTGATTCGACTGGAGTAGATGAAACCCTCGCGGAGGCCACCATGACTTTCACGAACTATGACTTCGGGCCGGAGTTCTACAACCTTGCGTCGTCGCGCGAGCCGCCGGGTGGTGGTGCACCGACGCCCTACCTCTCCGTCGATGTCGAACGAGAGACGACGGGCCTTCCGCGGCCATGGTCGGCCCGCAGCGCAGTTGCTGACCTGAATGCATTCACGTTGCAGTTTCTGGCCAACGACCTCTTCGAGGCAGGGGGCGGCTACCTCTACTTTCCGCCCGGCCGCTACCTCGTCGGACGCGGCCAGGTGCGCCCTTCCGCTGCGATCGACGTTGGCGAGTTCGCGGACATCGTCATCCCCGAGAACGTCACCCTCTGGTTCGCGCCCGGCGCGACGCTGATACCCATCTCCTACTTCGGAAATGCTGGCCGGCGGCGCGAAATCCCGGGCCTCGCCGCGGACAGCCCCGAGCACTGGAAGACCCGCATCGAGATCCGCGGGGACATCGTCGCAGACCTCCGGTCGATCTTCGACGTATTCGCGAACCGCGACGACGCGGCGCAGCCCGCGGGTCGCATCCTGCTCACCAGCCAGCGCATCCGGGAGGTGTACCCGGAATGGTGGGGCGCCTTCCCGCAGGACCCCGGCGGCAGCGTCGAAGCGGCGGTCACGATCCAACGAACCACGCTGGCGCTCCAGGCCGCGATCGAAGCTGCCTATGTGTGGCGCACCACGCCCGTACGCACGCCGACTGGCGCGCTCCAGACGCCGCGTGAGTGGCACCGCCGGCCCGCCATCCCGGTGGTGGCGAAGGGGACCTACCTCCTCGACGACACGATCCACGTCACGAACCCGGTCGACTCCTCCCTGTGGCCCGCCGACATGCCCGCCGTGGACGCGGGGGGATTCGACCTCCGAGGTGATCACGAGCCTTCCTCCCCGGGGCAGGGCGCGCCGAGCCTCGTGGCCTCGGGGTACGCCGTCGCGAGGTTTCGGGGCACCTCGCTGTTGTGGCTCGACGGGGTGCTCGGCTTCTCGGTGCGGGGCGTCAACTTCAGCGGGAAGCATTGGGCACCGCGTTGCGTGACGGTCACCCCTACCCACGCGCGCTTCTCGTACTCGGAGTTTGACAGTTGCTCCTTCCTCGAACCGGCCGCCGTCGGGGTGTACCTCGACGCCGGGACGGTGCCGGAGGGGGCGCCGGTGCGAGACTACTGGAACCAACTCTTCACCCGCTGCCGTTTCGACCAGGGGACCGTGACGGCGCTGGACACCCTGATCGGCGTGGAAGACCGGACGCCGCGCATTCCGGACCGCGAGGGGAACCTCGTCGCCGCCGAACTCCGCCTCGAAGACAACGAGGGCCTGGAGTTTCGTACCTCCACGTTCTTCGGCCACGCGAGCCCGGCGATCCGCGCCTACAGCGGGCGCTTCGCGGTCAACGAAGGCAACTTCCACGTACTCCGCGCGAAGCACCCGAGGCTGGCGGCGCTGTCTCCCGACAAGGACCCACGCCTCGCGCCCAACTTCCGCCATGGGACGGACATCTACATCGAGCACGACGACCGGCAGGCGAGCGGGCGGCGGTGGCGGGTCGTCCCGGCGGCCTTCACGGCGCGCGAGGTGGAGAGCCAGAGCTGGCAGTTCCTCGCCACGATGGTGACCTTGCAGCCCCCGGGGCTGCCCGCGGGAAACCGCAGCTCGGTCATCCTGCTCAACATGCACCACGCGGCGGTGTGGAACCGCGACGCGAGCGACCCCGCGGAGAATCACGGGGTGGGAGCGCCGACGCCGCCGGGGATCTTCTGGGGTGACCCTGGCGTGCAGGGGAGCCACCTCATCATGGTGGGGTGCCAGTTCTACGGCCAGTACGTCCGCTACCGCAGCGCGCCCGGGGGTCTGGAGGTCGACTTCGTCGAGCGCAGCGTCGTCTACGTCGCAGCGGGCGTCAGGGGCGACATCTACAACGTCGGTGCGCACACGACGGGGGCCTACGCCAACAATCCCCCGCCCATGGTCACGCCGAACACACAGGACTACCTGATCCGCGTCTACGACCCGAGCGAGTGGCACCGGGTGCCTGATGCACGCGTCGTTGAGGCCGTCCCGCGCATCGACCTGACCCAAATCCGGCAGCTCGTCCCACAGCGGGCGAGGACGGCATGACGCGCTGGCCCGCAGCCCTTGCGATGCTCGTCCTTCTCGGCTGCGCGGCGCCGCCGGCCGCCACGCTCGATGCCTCCGTGGATGACGGGGCAGAGGCGCCAGACGCCGCGGTCGAGGCGGCCGTCCGACCGGACGCTCCGGCACCGAACTGGTGGAGCGACGCGCCCGTCTGTGAGCCGCCGGAGGACGGCGGGGCCTGGCGCGAGCCCGATCGCTCGCGGTGCCCGCCGCTCCTCTTCGACCCGGGGCCCGCGGACGTCGACGCGGGCATGACCGCATGCGTACCCGGCCGCACGACGCCATGCATGTGCGAAGACGGGCGGCGCGGCGCCCAGACGTGCGACTTCGCGGGGCGGGCTTGGGGCTGCTCCTGCGGCATCGTCGATGCCGGGTCGCTCTGGGGGCGGACGGGCCAGCCAACGATTTCACTGCCACCGAGGCTGATCCGCCCGCTCTCCGGCATGCGCGTGACCTCGCGGCACCCGCTGCTGCGGTGGGTGCTGCCCGATGGGGTGACGCGGGCGCGCGTGGAGGTGTGCGCCGACCGACCCTGCACGCGCCTCATCGAGCAAGCAGAAGTGAGCGGGAGTTCGTGGCGTCCCACGATGCGGCTGCCGCCGGGCGTCGTCTTCTGGCGCGTGCGGGGGCTGAGCGCGTCGGGCGGCGTGGCGTGGACGAGCGCGACCTGGGAGATCGGCGTCGGGCGCTGCGACGCGGAGCGGGACACGTCCCTCCGCCCGCTGTACGACTTCGACGGGGACGGCTACGACGACGCCCTGATGGGCTTCGAGACGTCGACCGTCGGCGTCCTCTGGGGGCGGCCGGATGAGCACGCGCCCGTGCTGAGCGACATCGATGGGTCGGGGAAGGGTTTCACGACCGCCGCGACAACCCAGGGCGACATCGACGGCGACGGGCTCGCCGATCTCGCGGTGGGGTTTCCCGGCTACGTCCGACGAACCGACACGACGAGCGACATGCAATTCGCGGCGTACCGCGACGTGTGGGGAATCTACTACGGCGATCGAGGTTGTGGCCTGCGCGCCGAGCCTACACGAGGAGACGGCTTCGTCACGCCCGCGATCTGCGACATCAACGGCGACGGCTTCGGCGACGTCGCCGTCGGGAGCCGGCGCGGGGTGGGCGTCTTCCTCGGGAGCCCCACAGGTCTCGCGGGCGCCCCGGTGCTGGATGTGCGCTTCGAAGACGTGACGGTGGGGTTCAGCACCGTTCGGTGTGATGGAGACGCGAACGGGGACGGCTACGCGGACGTCCTCGTGGCGGTTCACAGCGCGTTTGAGGGGGACGGTTCGGCGGCCGTCCTGTACGGGGCGCCCGACGCGCGAATCGACCGGCGGGTGCAGCGGGTGAGCAACCAGGGGGGCGGGGAGTTCGGGTACAGTGCACGATGGACTGATCTCGACGGGGACGGCTTCTCGGATGCGGTAATCGGCGCGCGGAGCAGGTTCTGGTTGTTCCGCGGGACGAGTTCAGGGCTCGACGTGGCGCAGAGCGTCGACCGCCGTTTGAACCGAATCGACGGGACGGGGTGCGGCCCGGAGGTCCCAATGGTTAGCGCCGACGACTTCGACGGCGATGGGCGGGGCGACGTGCTGGCGACACGATGTGCGTCCGCCGGCTTCTTCCTCTCCAACGGTACCCCCCTGACGACGAGCATGGCCCGATGGTTCGTGCGCTCCGCGGACGGGCGTGATCGGGTCGGGTCGGCGTCCAGCCCCGGGGACATGAACGGTGACGGGCGGGGCGACGTGCTGCTGTCCATGTGGACCAACTCCGGGACCGGCATCCTGACGGGGCCCTTCACGCTGAATCTTCATCTCCTGCGGGGAGACGGCTTCGCCCCGCCGAGCTGGTCCTGGGAGTTTCCATTTCAACCTGTGCTGGACACGTATTGAGGCAACGGAGGTTCGTCGTGTTGCTATCACAAGAGTTTCGGAACATGGCGGAGCCCAACCAGGCCGGGAGCGGCGACGCGCCGATTCACCTGCCGACCGTTTCCTCCCGCCAGTCGGGCCTCGTCGCGAAGCGCTTTGACGCCGAGTCCCTGGCGTCCGTCGCGGTGGCCAACGCCGAGATTCTGGCGGCGGTGCTGAACTACTATGGGACGCCTGGGACGGATGGGGGGAATACCTCGGCGATCCTCTACTTCCCGCCGGGCAGGTACGAGCTCGCCCGACCCTCTTCCCCGCTTCCGTCCAACCTCACGGAACTGCACTGCGACTTCGTGGTGCCCAAAAACGTCACACTACGATTCGCCGTCGGCGCCACGCTGGTGTTGATGGACCTCGAGCGAAGTTTGCCTCTCATCGGGCCGGACGTCGTTTCCCTACGTCGCCGACACCTGGTCCCAGGCCGCCCGGAGGACGTTTACAAAGTCACGATGGAGGTCCAGGGGACGATTGAGGCGGGCATCCAGACGATCTTCGACTGCGTGATGACCGACCTGCGCGACCCGCGGAACCACGGCGTCGCGCTGGGCGACGAGCACGCCGCCGGGCACGTCTACTTCACCCGCAACAACGTGGCCCGCGAGGTGTTTCCGGAGTGGTTCGGCGCGACGACGGCGGGCGCGCAGGGTGACCCACCCGTCGCCTTCGTGCGGCGCACGACGATGGCGCTCCAGGAGGCGATCCGGGTCGCGCACGGGCGGCGAAAGACGCTCGCCTACCGGGAGGTGCCGGGCCAGGGGCTCGGCGTGATAGGCGAGCTCAGCGAGGTCTTCACTCCCCCCGATGTCTCGGCCTCTCCGCGAACCTTGCGGGACGTCACCCTGATCGACGGCAGCGTCCTGGTCGGGGCCACGCGCCACGCCCCGGGCGAAGCGAGCGGGCGCCCGAACGGGCGCTGGAAGTTCGATGCGACCTACACGCAGCGCCCGTCGATCCCGATCACGCTGACGGGCACCTACGTCGTCGACGCCGAGCTCTCCATCGGCTACACGTTGGACGAGTCCGCGGGCTACGTCGACTCGCTCGACGCGCCCTTCCCCGACTGGTTTCACAAGCCCAACACCTCCGGCGCCGTCGTTCGGGGCGTCCGAAGCCCCGGGCGCCAGGGCGCGGGCGCGGTCGCGGTGCGGGCGGCGTCGACCTTCACGACGCCGCCGCCGGTCGAGCACGTCCTTCCCCTCGGTCAGCGAGACCTGGTGAACAGCGCGTCCCTGCTCGCCGTCCGGGGCGCCTTCGGCACGACAATCGAGGGGATCACCTTCGACGCGAATTTCACCGCGCCACGCTGCGTGACGCTCCAGGTGTCGGGGGGCGGCCAGTCGCAGAGTCTGCGCCTCGCCGACTGCGCGCTTCGAAGCGCGACGTGGGAGCTGCTCCACATGGGGGGTGACCGCCCGAGGGCCGTCCCCGGCGACGTCGGACCGGTCAAGGAGCTGTACGGCAACAACCTGCACTGGTCGGGCAACCAGGACCTCCTGAACACGCAGGTGACCCGCTGCGCGTTCGACACCGGCTCCGCGGAGGAGCAGCGCGCGCGGAGGGTGATGGCGGCGCCGGCGGGCGTGATGTACCGGACCGGGCAGTCGCTGAGCGTCGAGTTCTCGCGCTGCGTGTTCCAAGGCGTCGCGTCGCCGATGTTCCACGCGTGGAGCCTGCGGTTCACGCTCCGGGAGTGCACCTTCGACACACGACACGACGGCGACGTGCAGGGGCTCACGGAGGGGACGGACATCTTCTTCGACAACCCGCGCAACGAGTCGGCGGACGTGACGCGCTCGTTCTCCATCAAGCCGGCCGCGGCGATGATCAAGAACGTCACCTCGCGCAGCCCCCGCTTCATCACCACGTTCATCGACGAGCGGCGCGGGTCGCCGGTCCACTCCGCGATCCAGCTCATCAACGTCGTCCACGTCCCGGCCCTCGGCGCGACGGAGCCGCTGCGACCTGCGATCTACTGGGCGGGCACCGCGCGCGTCTTCGGACGACTGGTGCTGACCGGGTGCCGCTTCGTGCGGCCGCGCGCCATCCCGCTGCCGGGCGATCGCGTCGAGCCGGTGCTGGTCGACCTCGTCGAGGGTACGGGGACACTCGACGTGCTCGAAGGGGTCATCGAGGCTGCGCGCGCCGCGGGCAGCGCCCAGGGGCACGTGATCGACCTCGGCAACCGCGTCGTCGCCATCGGCCGCTCGCCCGAACTGGTCGTCATCCGCGCCGACGGAGTCGACAGGCTGGCAGCGCCTCCGACATCCACGGACGCCGAGCGCAGACGACTGCTCGCCTCCCGCGACCTCGTCGACCTCCCGATTGTCGATCGCTACGAGTTCGTTCGACTGTAAGAAAGGTAGCGCGAAGGCCGATGGGTACCTGGTCGCAGGAGTTCATCAACGTGGCGCTCTTCACGTCCGCGACGCCGCACCTGGCGATTCGGACGCTGGTGGAGCACGACCTCCTCCTGGACGAGGGGGAGCGGGCGCCGAAGGTGCTCTACTTCCCGCGCGTGCGCGGCGTCCCGATCTGGTGGGTGACCCAGCAGGATGAGTCGCTCGACCTCCCACCGCACATCACGGTGATGGTGGCACCCGGTGCGATGATCAGCGCGCTCGGGGCAGGGGGGCGGTTGACCATCCACGGGGAGCTTCAGGCGCCAGTCGGGCAGATCTTCCCCTCCGCGGCGCTGCCTCCGCCAGGGATCTCGCCGGACGACATCGGACTGGTCACGCTGCTCGGCGATCGGCTCGACGTGGTGCACCCAGAGTGGTGGGGCGGTGGCAATGGGACGGCGGACGGCCCTGCCGTTGACACACACGCGCTCGAGGAGGCGATTCGAGTGGCGATCGCATACTCGGTCTGGCGCGGTCGGGCACCGACCATCGAGCTCCTCGGCCGGTACCAGATCAAGCGAGCGCTACGGCTGTTCTCGGCGACGATCGGTCTGGCGACGGATGGCCTCGAGTTTCGCGGCCGGCCCGGCGGAGAGGACGACGCGAACCTCTCCGCGGCCGATGGCTTCCTCGGGCATGCGATGTTGGAGCTCGATTCCTGGGTCCGCGTCCAGTGTCGGAACCTGCGGTTCGATGGCCGCTTCAAGGCGAACGTCTGCGTGCGCGTCCAGGCACAGGAACCCGCGGAGCCGGTCTCCTGGATGCGACTGCCTCACTCGTTCGCGCAGTGTGGCTTCCGTGGAGGGACCGAGGCGGGCCTCCAGGTCATCGAGGTGGAGAGTTCGCTTCCGATCGCGCTCCGGTCGGTCAGCGCGGACGAAGCGACGCCTCTCGTGGACATGCACGGGTGTATGTTCTTCGCGGCTCCCCCCGACTTCAACATCACCCGATTTCAGCGTCTGTATCCGAACGTCGCGGCCCGTCTCCTTGGCCCTCGCGGCGGCGGCACACGCTTCTTCAACTGCTGCTTCGTCGGGCGGGCGGCGGCCATGATCCACGCGACGAATCATGATTTGGTGGTGACCGGCTGCCGCTTCGAGAACACCAGCGTCCCGACGGCGCTGCGCAGCGGCGTGGCCCCAGCGTGGCGAGAGGTGCACAAGCAGGGCCCCGCGGGGGGCGTCGACATCTTCCTCGGCGGAGTGTTCGCCCCAACGCAATCTTTCGCGGGGAAGCAGCCGGAGGGATCAGCGCCCGACCCGGTCGAGCCGAAGTACAAGGGGGGCACCGACGTGGCCGCAAGCCAGGTGCCGAACGACCCCCCTCGTCCGCTCGCTTCCCGTCAAGCGACGCTCACCGCGCAGGATTGCCGCTCCAGCAGCCTGCAGTTTCTCGTCGCGGTTGCCATCCCGCGCAATGTGGTGGTTCGCGACAGCACCGTGATCGGTCTCCACCACGCCTTCGAGTCCGCGCCCATCCCCGACCCGCTTCAACTCCCGCCCCCCATTCTCTGGATGGCGCGGGAGGGAGTTCCGTCAGGTCCGTCACTTCAACTCATCGGTTGCCGCATCGATGGCGATGGCAGGCGGAGGGCGCCCATGGTGTTCGCCCCGGACGGCGGCGACGATCAACCGACGGTCTTCGACTACGGCACCAGCACCGACGGCCGGCAGCTCTCGACGCCCACGGGCCACGGCGCCGAGAGCTTCCCGGGGACCTTCGCGCCGACGGCGGTCGGCTACGTCCCCTTCCGTCGCTGACCGTAGCCCTGTGCGCTACTCGCGGCGGAGCGTGGCGCCGAGGAAGGTGACGCCGAGGATCTTGTCGCGCTGGAGCCGCTCGCAGGCGCGCGAGAGGTCTTCGGTGGTGCTCTTGCCGGCGCGGGCGAGCACCACGTACTTGTCGATCATGCCGTGCCACGCGAGCGTCTCGGCGGTGCCGAAGACGGGCGACGAGTCGACGATGATGAAGCGGTACTCCTTGCGGATCTGCGCCATGAACACGGCCGCGGGCTCCGACGAGAGGGCCGCGTAGGCGCTCTGCACGGGGGGCCCGGCGGGGATGAGCGACAGGCTCGTCGAGATGCGGATCACGTCGATGGGGAGCGACGGGTCGTTCTGCCGGGCGGCGAGCACGGAGGTGAGGCCGAGCTCGCCGCGGATGCCGAAGAGCTTGTGCTGCGCGGGGTTGCGGAGCGCGGCGTCGACCAGGAGCACCCGGATGCGGCCGCCCTCGGCGAGCGCGAACGCGAGGTTGGCGGCGGTGACGCTGCGCCCGTCGCCCTCGCGGGGGGAGGCCACCACCACCACCTGGACGTTGGGCTCCTGCTCCAGCCGGTAGCGAAGCGCGCGGAACTGCGCGGCCGCGTAGCCGTCGGCGTTGGAGAGCATCACGAGGTCGGGCGAGGGGGGCGAGACGTGCTCGGCGGCGTTCTCCCGCACCCAGGAGAAGCCCGCGGCGTAGGCGGGCTCGTCGACCCGCACCTGCGCCTGGCCCGGCGTCGCGAGCGCGTAGGCGTCGGGGATGGGCGCGCCGTGGTGCGGGTCGACCACCTCGCCGACGGCCGTGGGGATCGGCTGGTCCATCGGCTCGCCGTAGTAGCCGTAGGAGGCGTCGTGGTAGGGGTCCTGCGCCGGGGCGCCGGGCCAGTCCTCCTGCGGCGGGGGCTGGTCGAAGTCGTCGTAGCCGCGCGGGTTGCGCACCCCGAAGGCCTGGCGCCCGTTGGAGACGCGCGTCGCCGCCTCGGCGTCGATGAACTCGTGCACCGGCGCGGGCGCGGGGCCGTCCGCGAAGAGGTCGGCGATGGCGCCGTGCTGCGCGTACACGCCGTCGTCGGCTTCGGCGTCGTAGCGAGGGTCCGCGGGGGGCTTGCGATGGGGGCTGTCCGGCATGGCGGGTCGACGCCGTGGGGCGCCGCGGGAGACCCTACGCGCGGTGCACGCCCCGCGTCAAACGGCCATTGCCGCGGTCGGCGCGCGGGGAGGCGCCGAATCGGTCAGCGCCCGCGGGCGCCGATCATCACGGCCGGCGTGCGGAGGATGATCTCGAGGTCGGTGCGGAGGAACGTCCAGAAGTCCTCCAGGCGCGCGGCGTAGGCGAGGTCGAAGAGGAGCTTGGTGCGCATGTCGTCGGCCACCGAGCCCTCGAGCTCCTCGAGCTTGAAGGGGTTGAGCAGCGTGTCCTTGAGGCGCGCGAGCTCGGAGTCCTCCGGCATGCGCCCGAGGTAGTCGAGCGAGACCTGCGCGAGGCCCGTGATCCCCGGGCGCACCATGCGCGTACGCTCTTCGAACATCGGGATCGCGGCGGCGAGCGTGCGAACGAGCTCGGGGCGCTCGGGCCGCGGGCCCACGATGGACATGTCGCCGAGGAGCACGTTGACGAACTGCGGCAGCTCGTCGAGGCGCGTCTTGCGGAGGAAGCGCCCCACGCGCGTGACGCGGTCGTCGTTGGCGCTCGCGAGCCGCGGGCCGCCGCCCCGCTCGGCGTCGACCTTCATCGAGCGGAACTTCCACATCTTGAAGGTCGGGAGCTCGTCGCGCTGGAGGTCGGCCCCGGCCTG
This sequence comes from Polyangiales bacterium, assembly GCA_046351555.1. Taxonomy (GTDB): domain Bacteria; phylum Myxococcota_A; class Polyangia; order Polyangiales; genus CAISKJ01. The sequence goes on along the minus strand of JAXLYI010000049.1, from coordinate 62,105 downwards.
CGTCTGCCCGACCCGCACCTGCGCGTAGAAGATGGGCCCCGGGTCGTCGAGCCAGATCGCCAGCGCGAGGCACGGGAAGACCGGCGCCGTCACCGCCAGCGCCGCCGAGGCGCCGGCGACGTCCATGGCACGCTTCACGACGGCGACCTTCCAGTCCACGGCGGGTGTCATAACAACCCGCGGGGTGCGGCGGCAAGGCACAAGGGCGTTGCGCCGGCGGGGCAGGGGCTGTGATAACGTCGGCCCGGTCGAACGGACGATGACCCTGCTCTTCACCGCGCGCATCCCCGGCGAGCTCCGCCACCGCGACCTCGCGGGCGCGATGGTGTCCGCGGTGTGCGCGCGGGTCGAGGGGTCGCTCGGGCGGGCGGGGCTCGAGTGGCAGGTGCTGAGCGCCTACAACGAGGCCTTCAACAACATCGTCCGGCACGCGTACGCGAGCACCCGCGGGGACGTCGAGGTGACGCTCCAGGTCGACGACGACCGGGTGACCCTGCGCCTCGTCGACCACGGCGAGGGCTTCGATTTCGCGCGCTCGGGGGCGCTCGACGCGCCGCCGGAGTTCGACCGGCTGTCGGAGGGGGGCATGGGGCTCTTCATCATCCGCAAGCTCATGTCCGAGGTGACCTACGAGCGTCGCCACGGGCGCAACCACCTCACGATGACCAAGCGTCTCTCGGAACTCGCGCGGGGCTCCCGCGCCCCGGAAGGTTGATGGACGGAATGGCCCTCTACGAACTCACCGAGAAGGGCGGCGTGACGATCGTGACCGTGCGCGCCGACAGCCTCGACGCGATCACCGTGCCGGAGCTCCGCCCCCTGGTCGACCAGCTCGCCGAGCGCGGCGGCGCCAAGGTGGTCTTCGACATGGGCCCAGTGCGGCTGATCGACAGCTCGGGGGTCGGGGTGATCGTCGGGCTCTTCAAGCGCCTGCGGGCCCGCGGCGGCGCGCTGCGCGTGTGCGGCGCCACCGAGCAGCCGTCGGCGATCTTCCGGCTGATGCTCCTCGACAAGGTGCTCTCGCCCTTCGCCACCGTCGACGACGCGCTGCGCGGGTTCTAGGCCGGCGCGATGGCCCGCCTCGTCTCGCTCGCGCCGGAGGCCGGGAGGATCGTGCGCCTCGACGGCGGCGAGTGCCTCTTCGGCCGCCGCCTCGACTGCCACGTCCACATCCACGACCAGCGCGTCTCGCGCCGCCACGCGCGCATCCGCCGCGAGGGCGACGCGCTCCAGCTCGAGGACCTCGGCAGCAGCAACGGCACCTTCGTCAACGGCCGCCGCATCCACGGCGCGGCGCGCCTGCACCACGGCGACGAGGTGGAGATCGGCGCGTCGCGCTACCGGGTCGACCTCGCCGACGAGATGGTGGCCGCGGTGGAGAGCGCCTCGGTGCTCATCGGCGAGACGCCCGACACCATGGTGATGCCGCTCATCGAGGTGGCCAGCCTGCGCGACGCGTCGTTCTCGTTCGCCCCGAGCGTGCCGGCCGACGACGCGCGCCGCGAGCTCGAGCGCCACCAGCGCAAGCTCCACGCGATGTACAAGATCTCCGACACCATCGCGAGCACGCTCGAGCAGCGCCCGCTCCTCGACAAGGTGACGGGGCTTTTGCTGGAGGTGTTCCCCCAGGCGTCGGTGGCGGCGGCGGTGGTGGTCGACCCGCGCACGCAGCAGCCCAAGACGCTCGCGGCGCGCCGGCGTCGCGGGCCCGCGCGCGACTCGTCGGTGCCCGGGGTGAGCATCCCGCAGGCCATCGTCGACCGCGTGCTCCGCCAGGGCCAGTCCGTCCTCCTCCGCGCGCAGACCGACCTCTCCGTGTCGCAGCCGATCGACCCGGCCGACGTCGCCGCCGCCGAGGCCGCCGAGCGCGAGGGCCCGGTGGGCTGGCGCATGGGCGCGCCGCTCTCCTTCCGCGGCGAGCACCTCGGCATCCTCCATGTCGAGGCCGAGTCCGCCCTCGGGTACTTCACCCAGGACGACCTCGACCTCCTCGGCGGCCTCGCCTCCCAGGCGGGCGTCGCGCTCCACCTCATCGGGCTCCACCAGCGCCTGCTCACCCGCGAGCGCCTCGACTACGACCTCAGCCTCGCCCGGCAGATCCAGCGCAACCTCCTCCCGCGCGACCCGCCGCGCGTCGCCGGGATGGACTTCGCCGTCCACTACGAGCCCGCCTTCCAGGTCGGCGGCGACTACTACGACTTCCTCTGGATCGACCCGCACCGCCTCGCCGTCGTGGTCGGCGACGTCTCGGGCAAGGCCATCTCCGGCGCGCTCTTCATGGCCCGCGTGACGAGCGAGATCCGCGCCGTCGCCGCGATCGAGACGGCCCCGCGCCGTGTGCTCCAGCGCGTCAACCGCGCGCTCTCCGAGGTGGCCGAGGACGGCATGTTCACCACGATGGTGTACTGCTCGCTCGACCTCACGCAGAACGTCGTCCGCTTCGCCAACGCCGCCCACACCACGCTCCTCCTCCGGCGCAACGGCGAGGTGGTGACCCTCGACTTCCCCGAGGCGCGCTCGATGCCCCTCGGGATCGAGCCGAAGCTCGAGGTCGGCGAGGCGCAGCTCCAGCTCCTCCCCGGCGACACCCTGCTGCTCTACACCGACGGGCTCATCGAGGCCCGCTCGGTGTCGGGCGAGCTCTACGGGCAGGAGCGCCTCGCCCGCTCCTTCGCCGCCGCCCCCGCGGGCCCGCAGGCCGCCCGCGCCGCGCTCGACGCCGTCCTCGGCGACCTCGATCGCTTCGTCGACGACGCGCCGCAGAGCGACGACCAGACGGTGGTGTGCATCGCCGTGTCCGACCCGTCCTCGCGCCGGGTCGAGAGCTTCTTCCCCTCGGCCGCCCCGCCGCGAATGCCGTAGCGCCCGCCGTTCTGTGGTAGGAGCCGCGGCATGCGGATCGTGCTGCGAGGCGGGCGGGTGATCGACCCCGCCGCGGGTCTGGACGGCGTCGCCGACGTCGTCCTCGAAGACGGCAAGGTGACGAAGGTGGGCGCGGGGGCAGGGGCCGAGGCGCGGGAGGGCGACCGCGACACGCGGGTCGTCGACTGCGCCGGGCGCTGGGTGACGCCGGGCTTCGTCGACCTCCACACGCACCTCCGCGAGCCGGGCGAGGAGTACAAGGAAGACATCGTGTCGGGCACGCGCGCGGCCGCCGCGGGGGGCTTCACCGCGGTGTGCGCGATGCCCAACACGAAGCCCGTCAACGACACCCGCGCGATCGCGGAGATGATCGTCGCCAAGGCGCGCGCGCTGGGGCTCGTGCGCGTCCACCCGATCGGGGCGATCACCCGCGGGCAGCAGGGCCGCGAGCTCACCGAGATGGCCGACCTGCGCGACGCGGGGTGCGTGGCCGTGAGCGACGACGGCCGCTGCGTGACCGACGCGGCCGTGATGCGCCGCGCGCTCGAGTACGCCGCCACCTTCGACCTGCCGGTGGTTCAGCACGCGGAGGACCACGCGCTCACCGCGGGCGCGCAGATGCACGAGGGGGCCGTCGCCACGCGCCTTGGGCTCAAGGGCTGGCCCCGCGTCGCCGAGGACCACATCGTCGCCCGCGACCTGATGCTCGCCCGCGAGGCCGGCGCCCGCTACCACCTCGCGCACGCCAGCACCGCGGGGAGCGCCGCCCTCCTGCGCGAGGCGAAGTCCCGCGGCGTGCGGGTGACCGCCGAGGTGACGCCGCACCACCTCACGCTCACCGACGAGGCCGTGCTCGGCTACCGGACGGCGTGCAAGGTCAACCCCCCGCTGCGCGAGCGCGGGGACGTCGACGCGCTGGTCGAGGCCCTCGCCGACGGCACGATCGACTGCATCGCCACCGACCACGCGCCGCACGCCGCGATCGAGAAGGAGTGCGAGTTCGCCGAGGCGCGCTTCGGGATGGTGGGGCTGGAGACGTGCCTCGCGGTGCTGCTCGACCTCGTCCACGCGGGGCGGGTGCGCCCCGGGCGCCTCGTCGACGCGCTCACCCGGGCGCCGGCGCGGGCCTTCGGGCTCGACGCGGGCACGCTCGCGGTCGGCGCGCGCGCGGACGTCGCCGTCGTCGACCCGGAGCGGGCGTGGACGATCGAGGCGCGGGGGTTCCGCTCGAAGAGCCGCAACACGCCCTTCGAGGGGCGGGCGGCGCGCGGCGTGGTCGAGCGCACCTTCGTGGCGGGCGTCGAGGTGCACGGCCCCGCGGAGCCCGCGCGATGACCGCCCTCTCGGGCCCGCCGCCCGCGGCCGGCGTCCGCTACGTGTTCACGCTCGCCAGGAACGATGGCGCGGCGGCGCGCTACGACGTCGCCGTCCAGACCGCGGCGGGCGTCGCCCACGCGCGCGTCCGCGTCGACGCCGAGGGCGCGGCGGTGGAGGGCGACGCGTCGTCGCTCGATGCGTCCCACGCCGCGCAGATGCTCGCGCTCGCGAAGACTATCGGCCGCCGCGCGGACGACGCCCCGTGGCCGCGCCGCGTCGAGCGCTGGCGCGCGCCCGGCGTCCGGTAGCGCCTTCGCCCGTCAGTGCGGGAGGAACATCGGCAGTTCGCCCTGGCCCTCGCCCCCGATCGCATCGCCCTGCCCGTTGGGCGGCGGGCGACGTCCGTTGGCGGGGCGCCTCCCGCCCCGCGGCTCGGTCGGGCGGGCGGACGGCGGGGCGGCGGGCGGGTCGAGCGCGGAGAGGTCGATGCGCGCGGACGCGGCGCTGCCGTCGAGCGTCGCAGGGAGCCGCTGCCCGTTGCGCACGAGCTGGATCGGGAGCGCCTGGCCCGCGGGCACCGGCACCGCGCACGGGGTCGCCGCGCAGAGCCGCTGGCCCGCGGCGTCGAGCACCTCCGCGCCGGGCGGGTCGGTGACCACCGTGACCATGTGCGACGCGGGCCGCGGCGCCTCGGGCGTGGGCGTCGGGGGCGGCGTGGTGGTGGTGTGCGCGACCACGGGCCCCGGGGGCACGACCGCGGGCGGCGGCTGGCGGGTGTAGGCGTAGCCGCCGACCGCGATCAGCGCGAGCAGGAGGACGGCCGCCACCGCGGGCCACGCCAAACGCGACGGTGCGGGGGGCGGCGCGGCCGAGGGAGCCACCGCCTGAGGCACCTGCGGATAGCCCGGCGCGGAGGGATACCCGGGCGCGGAGGGATACCCGGGCGCTGACGCGTAGCCGGGCGCGGAGGGGTAGCCCGGCGCCGACGGATGGCCTTGCGCAGAAGGGAAACCCGGCGCGGGGGGATAGCCCGGCGAGGACATCTGCACGGGCGCCGAGGGGTAGCCCGACGGGGGGACGGACGACGCCCCGCGGACGTGCTCCGAGCGGACGATGCCCGAGCGGATCTCGCCGCCCGCGGAGGGCTCGGCGGAGCGGCCCGCGGAGGCGTCGGCGAGGCTCTGGAGGCGCGCGTGGTCGGCGGCGAGGAAGGGCTTGAGCGCGCGGCGCAGCTCGTCGGCGCTCTGGTAGCGCTCGTCGGGGCGCTTGGCGATCGCGTGCATCACCACCTCGGCGAGGGCGGGCGGCACGTCGGGCGCCTTGCTCAGGAGGTGGGCGGGCTCCTCGGCGATGATCTGCCGGAGCAGGACGAAGCGGTCGCGCGTGTCGTAGGGCATCGCGCCGGCGAGGAGCTCGTAGAGCACCATGCCGACGGCGTACACGTCGATGCGGGCGTCGGGCGCCTCGCCGGCCACCTGCTCGGGGGCCATGTAGCGCAGCGTGCCGACGAGCGATCCCTGGGTGGTGTGCTGGTCGGCGACGTCGCCCTGGGTGAGCTTGGCGACGCCGAAGTCGAGCACCTTGACGTGGTCGTCGTCGCCGACGCGGTGGAGGAAGACGTTCTCGGGCTTGAGGTCGCGGTGGATGACGCCGGCGGCGTGGGCGACGCGGAGGGCGTTGAGCACCTGGACGGCGACGTAGGCCGCGCGCTCGGGCGGGAGGCGGCCCTCGCGGCGGATGACGTGGCGGAGCGACTCGCCCTCCAGGAGCTCCATCACGAGCAGGAGGTTGCCGCCGGCGTCGCGCCCGAAATCGATGAGCTGGACGATGTTGGGGTGGGTGAGCCGCGCGACGACGTTGGCCTCGCGGACGAAGCGGGCGAGGCCCGTCGCGTTGGCCGCGTGCTCGGGCGCGAGCATCTTGATGGCCACCTGGCGCCCCACCGAGCGCTGGATCGCGCGGTGCACCGTGCCCATGCCGCCCGAGCCGATCTGCTCGAGCACTTCGAAGCGCGACGAGTCGAGCGCCGGGACCTCGGGCTCCGAGCGCGTGGACGAGCCGCGGCCGGCGTGGGAGCTGTTCACCGTGCGGGCTCCGTGGGCGGAGGTGGGGGGGACGTGTCCTGCACGAGGAACAGTACCAGCCCCGTGACCCCGGCCGCCACCGCCGCCCCGAGGGCGATGTCGGCGCCGAGCGCGAGCCCCGCCCCGCGGCTCGACGCGTCGTAGCGCGCGTTGCCAGAGCGGTCGCTCTCGAAGTCCGAGCGGGCCGCGAGCGCGAGGCCCCCGAGCACGCCGCCCGCCACCGCCGCGACGCCCGCGGCGCCCCAGGCGATCGCGACGGGCGTGGTGACGCGGCGCGGGCGGGTGAGCGCGGCCTGACGACGTCGCTCTTCTTCGAGGCGCTGCTGCTCGGCGAGGGAGGTCTGCGCGCGGGCGGCCTCGAGGGCGCGCTGCTGCTCGGCCGCGGCCGCGGCGGCGCGCTGGCGCTGCTCGTCGGCGGCGCGGGCGACGTTGCGCTCCGCGATGCCGAGGGCCTCCTGGGCGACGGCGGTCGACTGCGGGTCGGGCGCGGTCGCGAGGAAGCGGCGGTAGTAGTCGGCCGCGGTGGCGTAGTCGCCGCGCTGCTCGTGGGCGCGGCCGAGGTTGAAGAGCAGCCGCGGCACCGGGCGCAGCGCGTAGGCGCGCTCGAGCGCGGTGACGGCGCCGGCGGTGTCGTGCGCGTCGTACGCGGCGGCCGCCTGGCGCACGAGCCGGTCGAACTCCCGGCTGCTCCCCTGCGCGGACGCGGCCCCGCCCGCGAGGGAGAGCGACAGCGCGAGGGCGATGGTGGTGAAACGCTTCATCGCATCGCCCCCCCCGAGGCGCAGCGGAACCCGATGCCCGGGTCGGCGTTGTCGGCGTCCATCCACTTGCGGATGCCCGGCCGGGTGTCGTCGCTCGTGTAGCGCCGGCCGCGCGAGAAGCGGCACTGCGTGCAGCGCTGCACCTGCGCGTTGTTGGTCTCGACGATCGGCGACCCCGCGTCGGGCCCGAGCGGGCCCATCGGGAAGTCGCGGCACCAGGCGTCGGGCGCGCGCGACATGTAGTAGTTGTTCCGGTCGTGGTTGGGCGTGGTGTCGAGGTAGTCCCACATCCACTCGTCGACGTTGCCGTAGAGGTGGAAGATGGTCCCCTCCGGCGAGACGCCGAGGTCGAGCGAGGCCACCGGGAGCGGGCGGCCGACGCAGGCCGAGCGCCCCGGCCCGACCGCGATGTTGGCGCGCTGGCAGGTGGGCGCCTCGTTGCCCCAGGGGTAGAGCCGCGCGCCGTTGTCGCCCTGGGCCGCGCGGAAGTACTCGGCCTCGGTCGGGAGGTGCTTGCCGGCCCAGCGGCAGTAGCGGTCGGCGGCGAGCCACGTCGCGTAGACCACAGGCAGCGTGTCGATGTTGGCCTGGAGCGTCTCGAACACCGTGCCCCGCCGCCGCAGCGAGAGCGCGTAGCCCGGGTCGCTCGGCTCGGGCAGGAGCACCAGCGGCACCTGCCGCGGCGCCTGCGGGGTGCCCTCGTTGTAGAGGACGAAGGTGCCGTAGGTGCGCGTGCGGTTGAGCGGCGCGGGGGGCCGGCCGACCGACACGCGGGGGGCGTCGAGGGAGTTGAGCCACGCGAGGAAGGCGCGGTTGGAGACCTCGTGCTTGTCGATGCTGTACGGCGCGAGGCACACGCGGTGCTCCGGCGCGTCGTCGCCCTCGCCGTCCGCGGGGTTGTTGCTCCCGATGCGCACCGCGGTGGAGGCCGCGATGTTGAGAACGCAGCCGGCGCCGTCGTCGACGAGCCCGTTGCAGTCGTCGTCGACGCCGTTGAAGCACGTCTCGGTCGCCGAGGGGTTGGCCCGCGGGACGCACGTGAGCGCGCCGCCCACGCAGCGCCGGACGCCCTGCGTGCAGCGGCCGCCGGTGGGGGTGCCGCAGGCGCCGAAGTCCTCGGCCTCGTCCGCCACGCCGTCGTGGTCGTCGTCCTGCCCGTTGCAGAGCTCGGGGGCGGGCACCTCGCAGTAGCGCCGCGCCGGGTTGCAGCGCTCGCCGACGCGGCACTCGGCGTCGGCCGAGCACTCTTCGAAGCCGACGATCACGCTGCACTGGAGCGAGGCGGCCACCACCAGGGCCGCCAGCGCGACCGCGCGGAGCCCCGTCGTCTTCGTACGCAGGCTGGTCACGGGCGGGACTATATCCGGGCGGGCTGCGAGTGGGAAAGCTTCGTGCGCGCTGTGTTAGGCTCCGCGGCCGTGGCCCGCAACGCCCCCCGCACGAAGAGCCCGCGCTCCGACGTGAACGCAGGTCGCGCCCTGTCCCACGCGCTCGAGGCCCTCGGCGAGGCCCTGGAGCGCGACCCGGCGCTCCCCGCACGCCACGGCGCCCACGCCGCCGCCCTCGCCGCCGGACGCTCGGTGGTTCCCGCTGACGGGGAGCGCGCGGATTTTCCCGCCCGCGTCCGCGCCGCGCTCGCCGGCCCCGCGCCCGAGGGGGCCCGCTCGCTCGAGCCCTGGCTCGGCGGCGCGCTGGCGGCGTGGGTCGAGCGCGCGATCTCCGCCTCGCCCGAAGGCCCGCTCGCCGCGGCGGTCGAGCGGGTGGCGGAGGCGCGGGAGGCGCTCCTCGCGCGCAAGCGGCCGATCGCGGAGGTGTACGCGCGCTGGCACGGCGAGGGGCTCGACGAGGGCGCGAAGGCGGCGTTCACCGCGGCGTCGGGGCTCGCGCTGGGCGAGGCGGCCGACCGCTGGGTGGCGCTCGGGTGCGAGGGCGACCTCGACCGCGTCGTCTCCACCTGGCAGCGATCGTCGGCGGGCTGGGCCGAGGGCGCGCTCGGCACCGCGGTCGACGTGTCGGTCGGCGACCTCGGCCAGCTCCGCTCGCTCCAGCTCGCGGTGAAGGGCGTGAAGGCCGCGTCGCCCGACGCCCTCGCGCGGGCCGTGGCGAAGCGCCTGGGCGTCCCCGAAGACGAGGCCCGGCGGCTCCTCGCGCTCGACGCGAGCGTGCGCGAACGGCGCGACCCCGAGCGGGTGATCCGCCGCCGCTGGGCGATGGTGAAGCCGATCGCGGTGGCCGTCGCCGCGCTCGAGCGCGAGCTCGGGCGGATGCCCTCGGTGACGGAGATCGCCGAGCGCGCGGCGGTGCACCCCTGCGCGGTCGACCTGGTGCTCGAGGTGATGGGCGACGCCGAGGGCGAGGGGGGCGGGCCGTGAGCGGTGTGCTGCGGCGCGTGGTGGTCGGCTACGACTTCTCGGAGATGGCCGACGACGCCTTCGCCTGGGCCGTCGACCTCGCCCGCCCGTCCGGCGCCCACGTCTCCCTCGTCCACGTCGCGCGCGCCGCGGGCGACGACGACCCCGCCCTCGCCGAGCGCCGCGCCGAGCTCGCCGCGGTGATGCAAGACCTCCCCGACGTCTCCTCCCACGTCGTCGCCGGCGAGAGCGTCTCCGACCGGCTCATCGCCTTCGCCGACGAGACCGACGCCGACCTCATCGTCGTCGGCATGACCACCCACAGCGCCGTCGAGCGCTGGGTGCTCGGCAGCGTCGCCGACCAGGTGCTCCACCGCGCCCACTGCCCGGTGGTGGCCTACCGAACCGACGACGGGTAGAGTGGCCCGATGCGCGTCACCGTCCTCGCCAGCGGATCCGGCGGCAACGCGCTCCTCGTCGACTCGGGCGGGGCGCGCGTGCTCGTCGACGCCGGCATCCCCGCGGCCACGCTCGCGAAGCGGATGGCCCGAGCCGGCTGCCGCGCGGGGCCCCAGGCCGTCCTCGTCACCCACGCCCACGGCGACCACCACCGCTTCGCCGTCGACGCCGCGCTGCGCTTCCACGCCCCCGTCTGGGTGAGCGACGCGACCCGCCCGATGCTCGCCCTCTCGGGCGCGCCGTCGGTGCGGGTGTTCGGCACGCGCGAGCCCTTCCGCATCGGTGACCTCACCGTCCGCCCGCTCCCCGTCCCCCACGACGCCGCGCAGGTCGCGCTCCGCTTCGAAGCCGACGGCGGCGGCAGCGTCGCCCTCGCCACCGACCTCGGCGAGGTGAGCGACGCCCTCGTCCGCCACCTCCGCGGCGCCGACGCCGTCCTGCTCGAGTCCAACCACGACCCCGACATGCTCTGGAAGGGGCCCTACTCAAACTCGCTAAAACGTCGGATCGCTTCCTCGAAGGGCCACCTCTCCAACGAAGCTTCAGCGTCGGCCCTCGCGCGCCTCGACGCGCGGACGCGCACCGTGGTGCTCATGCACCTCTCGGAGACCAACAACACCCCCGCGCTCGCCCTTGATCGCGCGGCGGAAGCGCTCGCCGACCTCCCCACGAAGCTCGTCGCGGCCACCCAGGACGAGCCCCTCGTCGTCGACCTCGCGCCGCCCCGCCAGCTCCCCCTCTTCTGAGGCACACGCCGCAAAAATACGGGCGTGCGGTGATGCTGAAATTCAGGCGATCGAGCCGTGGTTCTGGTCAACTGCAACTGTCCCGGGACTTGCGCACTTCTTCGAAACGCGGTCTTGTCTTTCCACCTATGTCGCTGCCCGAGGACGATCCGATGGACGCCGCGCCCGACGCGAAACGCGACGCGCGCGTCGAGCCGTTGACCGCGAAGTCGGGGGCCGTGGTGGTGGCGGGGCGACGCGACACCGAGACGTCGTCCGACGGCGACGCGCTGCCGAAGACCACCGTACTCGGCCTCGGCGGGCCGAACGAGTACGGCGCCTCCGCGGGGCATTCCGAGGGGCGACGCGAGGAGCTGCCGAAGACGACGATGCTCGGGCTCGGCGCCGAGGCCGCGGCGGCGATGGAGTCGGAGGGGGCGGTGTCCGGCGAGGTCGAGCGGCCCGTGCGGGCGTCGCAGTCGCCCGGGTCCGCGGCGCTGCGCGGCGGCACGATGGTGGGCCTCGGCCCGCTCAGCCGCCCGCCCGAGTCGCCGCGCGCGTCGGAGCCGCCGCCGCTGCCCGAGGGGGCGGAGTTCTGCGGGGACTTCCGCGTCGTGCGGGTGATCGCGCGCGGCGGGATGGGCACCGTCTACGAGGCCGTGCAGCTCAGCACCGGGCGGCGCCGCGCGCTCAAGGTGCTGCACCGCCGCTTCGCGCCCGACGACCCCAACTCGCAGCGCTTCCTCGAGGAGGCGCGGGTGAAGTCCCGCGTCGACAGCGAGCACATGGTCGACGTGGTGGTCGCAGGCGTCGACCACGCGAGCGGCTCGCTCTGGATCGCGATGGAGCTCCTGGAGGGCGAGACGCTGGCCGACCGGCTCCTCGGGCTCCCCCCGGGGGCGGTGCCGCCCGCCGACGAGTCGTGGCGCGTGCTCGGGCAGCTCTGCCGGGGCCTCGCCCGCGCGCACCAGCAGGGCGTCGTGCACCGCGACCTCAAGCCGGCCAACGTCTTCCTCGCGCGCGGCGCCAACGGGCCGGAGACGGTGAAGCTCCTCGACTTCGGCATCGCGCACATCATGGGGAGCGACGCGGGCGACGCGGCGCCGCTCGGCACGCCGCTCTGGATGGCGCCCGAGCAGGTGACCCGCGGCGAGATCACCCCCGCGACGGATGTGTGGGCCGTGGGCCTCATCGCCTTCCGGCTCTTCACCGGGTGCCAGTACTGGCTCCACGCGGGCAACACGCCGCTGTCGCTCCAGGCGCTGCTCGACGAGATCACCACCGAGCCCCTCGTGTCGGCCACCGCGCGCGCCGTGGCCCACGGCTTCGCCGGCGACCTGCCCGACGGCTTCGACGCCTGGTTCGCCCGCTGCGTCGCGCGCGACCCGGCGAGCCGCCACCGCTCGGCGCGCGAGATGGCGGCCGCGCTCGCGGAGATCATGCCCGCGGCCTCGTCGATGCCGGTGCTCGACTACCTCGCGGCGCCTCCCTCGCCGCGCCCTTCGAAGCGCGCGCGCGTCGTCACCCAGGCCGTCCCCGCGGCCCGCTCGAGCGCTCCCTCCGCGCCGTCCGCGCACGTCACGCCCGCCGCCGGCCGGCCGCCCGCGTCGCGCTCGACGCCGCCCTCCGCCACGCGCTCCGCGCCGCCCGCCGCGTCGTCGTCGTCGTCGCCGCCCGTCGCGTCGCCGGAGCTGGTGCTCGCGCGCCCGTCGTCGCGCCCCGAACCCCGCCGGGTGGTCGACGACCTCGAGGAGGCGCCCACCGTCCGCGTCCGCCCGCTGTCGCCGCACCACGACGACCCCCCTCGCGCGCAGCCGCCGCCCTCGCAGAGCCCGCCGCCGCGCCGGGAGAACCCCTCGCGCCCCGTGCCGCCCGCCCCCTCGCGCATGGCGCCGCATCCGCCGCGCGCGAGCGCGCCGCCGCGCGACCTGAAGCGCACGGTCGCCGCGGTGACGGTCGCCTTCCTCCTCGGCGGGGTCACCGCCTACGCCGTCCACGTGATCACCACGCCCGACACGGTGTCGGTGGTCGACGCGGGCCCGAGCGCGACGGGCGAGCCGGGCGCGACGGCGCTCTCGGGGCCGCCGGTGTGGCTGGCCGGCGCGACGCGCGCGTGGGGCGGGTCGTTCGCCGCGGAGAGCGGCGCGTGGTCGTTCGTGCTGGTGCTCCAGATCGACGGGGAGGCCACGGTGGCGGGGCAGATCGTGTGGACAGCCACGCGGGTGCCGGGCGCCGCCACGGGCGAGCGCGTCACCGAGCAGGTGACGGGGACCTACGAGCCCACGCTCGGCCACCTCGAGCTCACCGGCACGCGCAGCACCAACAACGTGCTCTTCCCGGTGCGCACCTACCGCCTCCAGGTGACGCCCGAGGGCGGCGTCCAGGGCTCCGACGCCCGCAGCGAGTCCGAGCGCCTCGTGGGCTCGCCCGTCGTGCTGCCGCGCGCCCGCTGACGCCTACTCCGAGTTGGGCGAAGCTTCGACGCCGCGCCGCGTCGAAAGGTAGGTGCGGCGGGGGTGGGATTCGTCTATACCGCGCGCGCCGCGACGCCCGTTCCACCCGTCGGCGCCGCGCGCCAGGACACGAACCCATGCACACGATGAAGCTCGTGCTGGAGGACGGCACCGTCCTCCGAGGGCGCTCCTTCGGCGCCCACCGCGAGGTCGCCGGCGAGGTGGTCTTCAACACCGGGATGACCGGCTACGTCGAGACGCTCACCGACCCGAGCTACCGCGGGCAGATCCTCGTCACCACCTACCCACTCCAGGGCAACTACGGCGTGCCCGCGCGCCGCGCGAAGGGCTCGATCGCGGCGCCCTTCGAAGCCGACGACGTCCAGGTGCAGGGCGTCGTGTGCGTCGCCCACAGCGAGCGCCCGAGCCACTACGCCAACGCCGGCACCCTCGGGCAGTGGCTCGCCGCGTCGGGCGTCCCCGCGATCGAGGGCGTCGACACGCGCGCCCTCACCCGCAAGCTCCGCGAGCGCGGCACGATGCGGGGCTGGCTCCTCCACGACGAGACCCCCGAGGAGGAGGGCAAGCGCCGCGCGGAGTCCGTCCCGATGGAGCGCGTGGTGGAGCTCGTCACCGTGCGCGAGCCCGTCACCTACGAGGGCGGCAAGATGCGCGTCCTCCTCGTCGACACCGGCTGCAAGGACAACATCGCGCGCTCGCTCGTGACGCGCGGCGCGACGGTGGTGCGGGTGCCCTCCCACGCCGACCTCCGCGCCCACCTCGCCACGTGCGACGGGATGCTCCTCTCCAACGGCCCCGGCGACCCGAAGGATCTCCCCGAGCTCGCCGCCCAGGTGCGCGGGCTGCTCGATGCGGGGAAGCCCATCTTCGGCGTGTGCCTCGGCAACCAGATCCTCGCGCGCGCCGCGGGCGGCGACACCTACAAGCTCAAGTACGGCCACCGCTCGCAGAACCAGCCCGTGCAAGACCTCATGACGCGCCGCTGCTACGTCACGAGCCAGAACCACGGCTACGCGGTGCGCACGGAGTCGCTCGGCGACGAGTGGGAGCCCTGGTTCGTCAACGTCAACGACGGCACCAACGAGGGCATCCGCGCGCGCGGGCGCCCCGTGTCGAGCGTGCAGTTTCACCCCGAGGCCTCGCCGGGCCCGGAGGACACGGCCTTCCTCTTCGACGATTTTCTTCGCCTCTGCGGGGCGATGGCGCGAGGTCGCTAGATGTACGGTCAGTATCTCCCCAAGAAGCCGCGGCGCGTGCTCATCCTTGGCAGCGGCGCCCTCAAGATCGGCGAGGCCGGCGAGTTCGACTACTCGGGCTCGCAGGCCATCAAGGCGCTCCGCGAGGAGGGCATCCAGACCGTCCTGGTCAACCCCAACATCGCCACCATCCAGACGAGCGAGGGGATGGCGGACAAGGTGTACTTCCTCCCGGTCGACCCCGACACCGTCGAGGAGGTGATGCGCAAGGAGGAGGTCGACGCGATCACCGTCTCCTTCGGCGGCCAGACCGCGCTCAACTGCGGCGTCGCCCTCGACGACCGCGGGGTGTTCGAGAAGTACGGCGTCCGCGTGCTCGGCACGCCGATCGACGTCGTGCGCGACACGGAAGACCGCCTCCGCTTCAAGAAGCGCCTCGACGAGATCGGCGTGAAGACCGCCCGCTCGGAGGCGTGCGAGAGCCCCGAGGCCGTGCGCGAGGCCGTGAAGGCGATCGGGCTGCCGGTGATCCTCCGCGGCGCGTACTCGCTCGGCGGCAAGGGGAGCGCGATCTGCGAGACGCCCGAGGAGCTCGAGGCCGCGCTCCTGCGGGCCTTCGGCGGCGGGACGGCGCAGGTGCTGGTGGAGGAGTCGCTCCGCGGGTGGAAGGAGCTCGAGTACGAGGTCGTCCGCGACGGCCGCGACAACACCATCACCGTCTGCAACATGGAGAACGTCGACCCCCTCGGGATCCACACCGGGGAGTCGATCGTCGTGGCGCCGTCCCAGACGCTCAACGACGACGAGTACCACATGCTCCGGACGATCGCGATCAAGACGATCCGTCACCTGGGCGTGGTGGGCGAGTGCAACATCCAGTACGCGCTCGACCCGCACTCGTCGGACTACCGCGTCATCGAGGTGAACGCGCGCCTCTCGCGCTCCTCCGCGCTCGCGTCGAAGGCCACCGGGTACCCGCTCGCCTACGTCGCCGCGAAGATCGCCATCGGGTACTCGCTGGCCGACCTGCCCAACTCGATCACCCGGCGCACCAGCGCCTTCTTCGAGCCCGCCCTCGACTACATCGTCTGCAAGTTCCCCCGGTGGGACCTGCAGAAGTTCCGCGAGGTCGACACGCGGATCGGCAGCGAGATGAAGTCGGTCGGCGAGGTGATGGCGATCGGGAAGACCTTCCCCGAGGTGCTCCAGAAGGCCCTCCGCATGATCGACATCGGCGTCACGGGCCTCGACCCCGACGCCTTCGAGTTCGACGACCTCCGCGCCGAGCTCAAGAGCCCGTCGCCGCGCCGCATGCTCGCCGTCGCCCGCGCCTTCCACCAGGGGATGAGCGTCGACGACGTCCACGCGCTCAGCCGCATCGACCGGTGGTTCCTCCACCAGATCGCGGAGGCCGTGCAGTACCGCCGCACGATCGCCTCGGCGCCCGCGCTCGACCACGGCACCCTGCTCGCGGCCAAGAAGCTGGGCTTCTCCGACAAGGCCATCGCCGCGCTCCGCAACACCGCGGAGGCCGAGGTCCGCACTGCGCGCCACCAGCACGGCGTGAGGCCCCACCTCTGCCAGATCGACACCCTCGCCGCGGAGTACCCCGCGGAGACCAACTACCTCTACTACAGCTACCACGCGCACCACGACGACGTCGCCGCGGGCTGGCGGAAGAAGGTGCTGGTGCTCGGCGGCGGCGCCTACCGCATCGGGTCGAGCGTCGAGTTCGACTGGTGCTGCGTCAACACCGTGCGCGCCGCGCAGGAGCTCGGCTACGAGACCATCCTGCTCAACTACAACCCCGAGACGGTCTCCACCGACTACGACGTCTGCGACAAGCTCGTCTTCGACGAGATCTCGCTCGAGACCGTGCTCGACCTCTACGCCCGCGAGCAGCCCTACGGCGTGGTGGTGTCGATGGGCGGCCAGGTGCCCAACAACCTCGCGCTCAAGCTCCACCGCGAGGGCGTCCGCATCCTCGGCACCTCGCCCGAGAGCATCGACCGCGCGGAGGACCGCCACAAGTTCTCCGGCCTCCTCGACAGCCTCGGGATCGCCCAGCCGCGCTGGACGAGCACCACGGACGTCTCGCAGCCCAGCCTCGACCACCTCACCGCCGACCTCGGCGGGTACCCCCTGCTCGTGCGCCCGTCGTACGTGCTCTCGGGCGCGGCGATGTGCGTCGTCCACGAGCCCCAGCACCTCGCCAACTACCTCTCGCGCGCGGTGAGCGTCTCGCCCGAGCACCCGGTGGTGATCACCAAGTTCGAGACCAACGCCAAGGAGGTCGAGATCGACGCCGTCGCCGACCGCGGCGAGATCATCCTCTCGGCCATCAGCGAGCACGTCGAGAACGCCGGCGTCCACTCGGGCGACGCCACCCTCGTCCTCCCGCCGCAGAAGCTCTACCTGGAGACCGTCCGCCGCATCCGGCGCATCGCCCGCGACGTCGCGCGCGCGCTCCAGATCACCGGGCCCTTCAACATGCAGTTTCTCGCCGTCGAGAACGCCGTGAAGGTCATCGAGTGCAACCTCCGCGCGTCGCGGTCGTTCCCGTTCGTGTCGAAGGTGACCGGGGTCAACTTCATCCGCGAGGCCGCGCGGCGGATGCTCGGCGTCGCCACGCCCGTCGAGTGCGACGCGCTCAACCTCGACTACGTCGCGGTGAAGGCCGCCCAGTTCTCCTTCTCGCGCCTCGCCGGCGCCGACCCCACGCTCGGGGTCGAGATGGCCTCCACCGGCGAGGTCGGCTGCCTCGGCGACGACCTCCCCGAGGCCCTCCTCAAGGCCCTCCTCTCCACGGGCTTCCGCATCCCCAAGAAGGGCGTGCTGCTCTCCCTCGGGCCCGTCGCCGACAAGTACCGCTTCGAACGCGAGGCCCGCATCCTCCTCGCGCGCGGCCTCGAAATCTACGCCACGCCCGGCACCGCCGACGTGCTCCGCGAGCAGGGCGTGCCGTGCACCGTCGCCTGGAAGGACAGCGACGACAAGGCCCCCAGCGCCGTCGAGCTCATCAAGCAGGGCGCGATCGACCTGGTGATCAACATCCCGCGCAGCTACGACCAGCAGGGCCGCCCCGACGGCTACCGCATCCGCCGCCGCGCGGTCGACCTCAACGTCCCGCTGATCACCAACTTCCAGCTCGCCCGCGCCGTCGTCGACGCGCTCGACCCCGAGCACCCGGTGAAGCTCAAGGCCGTCGACTGGCAGAGCTACCTCGCGCGCAACAAGGCCCCCGCGTGACGCGCACGGCCCTCGTCACCGGCGCCGCGGGCTTCGTCGGCAGCCACCTCGTCGAGGCCCTCGTCGCGCGCGGCGACCGGGTGCGCGCCCTCGTCCGCTACTCCGCCCGCCCCGACCTCGGCAACCTCGACGAGCTCCCCGCCGACGTCCGCGCGTCGGTCGACGTCCGCCTCGGCGACCTCAACGACCCGCACATGGTCCGCGCCGCCGTGAAGGGCTGCGACGTGGTCTTCCACCTCGGCGCGATCATCTCGATCCCGCAGTCGTACGTGACCGCCGCCCACGTCTTCCAGACCAACGTGCTCGGCTCGCTCCACGTCGCGCAGGCGTGTCTGGAGGAGGGCGCGAAGATGGTCCACACCTCCACCAGCGAGGTGTACGGCACCGCGCAGACCGTCCCCATCACGGAAGATCACCCGCTGGTGGGGCAGTCGCCCTACGCCGCCAGCAAGATCGGCGCGGACCAGTGCGTCGAGAGCTACCACCGCTCCTTCGGGCTGCGCGCGGTGACGGTGCGGCCCTTCAACACCTACGGGCCGCGGCAGTCGGCGCGGGCGGTGCTCGTCGCCATCGCGGTGCAGGCGCTCCACCGCCACGAGGTGCGGCTCGGCGCGCTCCACCCGACGCGCGACCTCAACTACGTCGGCGACACGGTGCGCGGCTTCCTCCTCGCGGCCGAGCGCGACGAGGCGGTGGGGCGCACGCTCAACCTCGCGCAGGGCAAGGAGATCAGCGTCGGCGACCTCGCGCGCAAGGTGATCCGCGCGGCGGGCCGCGACGTGCCGGTGGTGTGCGACGCCGAGCGCGTGCGGCCGGCGGCGAGCGAGGTGGAGCGGCTCTGCGGCGACGCGACGCGCGCGCGGGCGGTGCTCGGGTGGGCGCCGGAGGTGTCGCTCGACGAGGGCGTCGCGCGGGTGGTGGAGTACGTGCGGGCGCGGCCCGAGAGGTTCCGCCCGGAGCGCTACACGGCGTAGCGGCGCGCGGTCAGGGCGTGACGTCGGTGAGGTAGACGTCGTCGACGAGGTAGTGGGAGGCCTCGCCGGGTCCCGGCGCCGCGAAGCCGAAGCGCACCGCGTTGTCCGCGTAGGGCGGGGTGAAGGTGAAGCAGCTCACGTTCCAGGACGGCGACAGCGCGATGGCCTGCGGGGGGAGCGCGAACGCGCTCGCCGTGAGGGTGCGGCTGGTCACCGCGACGCGGGCGCTCACCGCGGCGGGGTTCGGCGCGTCGGAGCGGTAGCTGAAGCACATCTGGTAGGTGCGGCCCGCGACGAGCGCGGGGTGGCGGTTCTGGGCGACCCAGCCCGACGGGTTGCTGGCGCGGTTCTCGACGTAGAGCGCCCAGTCGACGCGCTGGGCGCTGAGCGTGGTGTGGTCGGTCAGCGGGTCGCCCGGGATCCCGGGGTAGTCGATGGGGAACGTCGGTCCCGGCGCGTACCCGGCGGGGATGACGGGCGCCTGCGCGTCGGTGTCGCCGTCGGTCCACGTGACGCGGGTGTCGTGCGTGTCGAAGTCGGCGGCGAACGGGCCCTCCCGCACCACCTCCACATGGTCGATGGTGCCAGTGAAGGAGGTGTGGGCGTCGAGGTCGAGGCTGAAGGTCGACGCGCCGGAGAGGGCCCTGGCGCGGGTGGTGAAGACGCGGCGCGCCCCGACGGACGTCGGGATGAAGGCGTTGCCGGTGTACTGGCAGTCCTCGCCGACCACGTTGCAGAGGCCGACGGAGAGCGCGTTGGGGGCTCCTTGCTGGAAGGTCGTGACCGCCACGGAGATGCGGTAGTTCGTGCCCGGGGTGAGGTTGAGCCGCGTGTGGCGGAGCAGGTGCTCGTATTCGGTGGTGGTCTTGCCGACGATCGCGGTCCCCGACAGGTCGGCGAAGGCCACGGCGGGCGCGCGCGTCCAGAGGCGGTTGCGCCGCGGGCTCTCGAACCCGAGGTGCACCCACGGCCGCGGCGCCTCGCCGAGCGCGGACTCAAGGTCGGCCTGGAGGTCGAGGAAGCCGTCGAGGTTGTAGTCGATGTAGCGGCCGAGGTTGGGGCCGCTGTAGCGGGACGCGAGCAGGCCGAGGGGTTGGCCGTTGCGCCCCGTGAGGCCCTCGATCCCGGCCACGTTGATGTGCGACGGGGAGAGCCCGGTCCGCACGGCGCTCCACTGGAAGTACTGGTAGATCGACTTCGCGAACCGCTTGCCGGGGATGAGCTCATGGGGGACCGGCCCCTCGTCGCACAGGAAGTTGGTTTCGCCCGGCGGGTCGACGACGGAGAGCGGCCCCACGGTGATTCGCCGCGTGGTGGGATCGATCATGGGCGAGCCGACGTTGCCCGCCTCGCCGGGGAGGTTACGGACGCCGAGCATGCCCCTGGCACCGTGGAAGACCGCCACGTGACCGGGATAACATCCCCGCACGAAGACCGAGCCGGTGCCGTACTGCGGCGTCCAGGCGGGCACCGCCGGGGCGGGGTAGGGGCTGGTCTGCGCGTACTGCCCGCCCGTCCCCGTGGCGCCGCCGAGCGGGTTGGTGCCCGACGAGAAGATCGACGTGACGGGCGCGTGGCTCGGCACTTCGACGACGCCGTCGAGGTCGAGGTAGCCGAACACGTCGCCCGGGGCGAGGCCCGTGGCGGGGTCGTCGGGGCAGTACTGGATCTGCATGTCGCTGTACTCCACGTCGGCGAAGGTCTGGTAGAGCGGCACGCAGGGCACCGGCCACGAGGTGTGGCGCATGATCAGCCGGAACGCGTTGGCGGTGCCGAACGACTCGGCGAAGCGCCAGCTCACGTAGGCCGGCGCGAATCCGCAGCGGGCCGCCGTCATGTAGAGGTTGGGGCCGATCATCACGCCGTTGCACGCGCCGCCGCCCGTCATCGCGCTCGCCGCGGCGTACGACGCGAGCGCGAGCGCGGGGTCGGTCTTGTAGGCGCGGTAGGCGTAGCGGACCCCGTTGGCGCCCGCGGTCTCCACCTGGACGGCCCCACGCGACGTGCGCGCATCGTCTTCGGGTGGCGCGCACCCCGCGATCACCGGCGCCGCCGCCACCGCCACCGCCATCAGCCCGTGGTTCGTCTTCATCGTCGCGTTCCTCCGGCGGCTCACGAGAGCAGCCGGCGTGCCGTGCGGGAGCGCCCATGGGCTGCGCGCGTTTCCGGGACCGCGGGCGCGGCGGCGACGGGCCCCGGCGCGGATCGCCGTACGGGCTCCGCGGATCGCGCTCCGGGCGGGAGGTGCTTCAGCGCAGCGCGAGGCCCTGGGCGGCGGCGAGGCGGCGCAGCTCGACGTAGCGCGTGAGGATCGCCTGGACCGAGCGGCCGTCGGCGTAGCCCAGCGCGTCGGCCATCGCCTGGAAGCTCGGCGTCGGCCGGCGCGGCACCTCCTCCCACGCCTCCACCCCGAGCGCGCGCGCCACGCAGAGCGGCCGGAGCACCTCGTCGAGCAGGGCCTTGAGGTCCGTCGCGGCCCCCGCGCGGCGCGAAGGGTCCTGCGCGAGCCACGCGGGCAGGAGGCGGCGCGCGAGGGGCATCAGGTCGGCCCAGCCGTCGTCGATCGCGGGGGCGGGCGCCGCGGAGGGCGGGCGCGCGGGCGGCGCGAGCGAGCCCCCGGCGAGGGCCGCGGCGCAGACGTCGACGTCGACCTCGGCGCGCTCGTCGGCGTAGAGGGGAACGCGGGCGACGAAGTTGCGCAGCTCGCGGAGGTTGCCGCGCCACGGGTGCGACTCCAGCAGAAATCGGCGCGCCTCCGGGGTGAGCATGTCGAAGAGCGGCGCCGTTCGACCGGCGAGCGTCACGGGCTCGCGGCGGAGCAGGGCCTCGACGTCCTCGCGGCGCTCGCGCAGGGGCGGGACGTCGAGCACGATGCCGCTCAGGCGCCACCAGAGGTCCTCGCGGAAGGAGCCGGCCCGCACGCGCTCGCGGAGGTCGCTGTTGTCGCCGACCACCACCCGCACGTCGGCGCGGCGCTCGGGCGCGTCGCCGGGCTCGCCGAGGCGCCGGAAGGCCCCGCGGTCGAGGAAGCGCAGCAGCATCCCCTGCACGTCGAGCGGGAGCTGCCCCACCTCGTCGAGGAAGAGCGTGCCTCCGTGGGCGGCCTGGACGAGGCCCACCTGGTCGCGGGTGATCCCGCTGCTCGCGCCCGCCCGCGCGCCGAAGAGCTTGAGCTGGAAGTACTTCCGGTCGTCGCTGTCCTCGGCGAGGTTGGTCTCGACGTAGGGCCCGTCGCGGCGCTCGGCGTGGAGGTGGAAGCACCGCGCGAGGGCGCTCTTGCCGACGCCCGACTCGCCGAGCAGCACGCCGTTGAGCCCGCGCTGCGCGGCCTGCGTGATGCGCCGGTGGAGCGCCCGGATCGCGGGCGACGCCAGCACGAGCTCGCCGTGGTCGCGCGCGCTGTCGCGGTCGACCTCGAAGGCCCCGCGCTGCGCCCGCACGTACGACCACACCCGCGGGAGCAGCCGGTCGAGCCGGACGTCGCGTGTCGCCCCGCCCGCCGTGCGCCGCGCGTCGAGCGCGAGCCCCCAGCCGTCGCCGAGCGGGATCGCCTCCCCGCCACCTTCGCCCTCCAGCGGCCGCACCCGAGCCTCGCAGGCGACGCCGCGCGCGTCGAGCCACGCGCCCACCGCGTCGCGCACGCCCTCGCGGAAGCTCGGGCCGTCCGACCAGGAGGCGTTGGGGGGCGGCTCGTCGTCGTCGACGCTCGGGGCGAGCTCGAGCGACACGACGTCGACCGCCGCGGCCACGCTCGCTCCGGCGGGGAGCACCCAGCGCGTCCCGTTGGTGCTGCGGAGGTCGCGCACGTGCACCGACGCGCCCTCGCGCCACACGACGCAGTGCTGCTCCGACACCGCCGTCGACGCGACCGCCACGAGCTCGACCGCGCCGGCCCGCGCGCGCACCTCCGCGGGCAGGAGCCGCGCGTCGGGGCGCCGCCCCACCAGCAGCGCGCCGCCCGCGTCGAGCGAGCGCTCCAGCGTCGAGGGAAGCCCGGGGACTCTCAACCGCAGCGTGGTCATCGGCGCGCGCGAGTGTCGCTCAGATGCGCGCGGGGCCCAACGCGTTCGCGCGGCGAGGCGGCGGTTGATGCGCGCGCGGGCCGGGTGGTACCGTCGTGAGACCCCAGGATGAGCGGCACGCGGCGCATCCCGCACCCCGACGACGCCCCGTCGGCCCCGTCCCCCGGAGGCTCGCGCTACGCGGCGCTCCATCCCCTCGGCCGCGGCGGGATGGGCTCCGTCTTCGCCGCGGACGACGCGGTGCTCGGGCGGCGCGTGGCGCTCAAGCGGATCGACGACGGCGGCGACCCCGAGCGCGCGCTCCGTGAAGCGCGGCGGGTCGCGCAGGTCGACCACCCGAACGTCGTCCGCGTGCTCGACGCCGGGCGCGACGACGCGGGCTCGTTCCTCGCGATGGAGCTGCTCGCCGGCGAGACGCTCCGCGCGCTGCTCGACCGCCAGGGGACGCTCCCGCCCCGCGAGGCCGTCGCGCTGCTCGCGCCGGTGGCCGACGCGCTCGCGGCGGTGCACGCCCTCGGCCTCGTGCACGGCGACGTGAAGCCCGAGAACGTCATGCTCGTCCCGCGCGGCGGCGCCGTGGCGCCCGTGCTGATCGACTTCGGCGCGTGCATCGGCGCGGGCGAGCGCGCCGTGGCCTGCACCGACGGGTACGCCGCGCCCGAGCTGCTCGACCCGCGCCGCGCCGCCGACGCCCGGGCCGACGTCTGGTCGCTCGCGACGGTGCTCGCGGAGTGCGTCTCGGGCGCTGCGTCCGTTGGCGTCGCGGCGCCGCGCGCGCTCGCCGCGGTGATCGAGGCCGCCCGCGCCGACGACCCCGCGCTTCGAACGCGCTCGATGCCCGAGTTCGCCCGCGCGATGCGCGCCGCCGTCGCGCCCCGCCCCGTGGGATTCCTCGTGGTCGGCGCCGTGGCGCTCGCCGCCGGGCTCGTCGTGGTGGCATGGAGGCCCGCGCGGCGCGCGCCGGTGGCGGCCACGTCCCCGCGCGTCGACGCATCCGTGGTGACCGAGCCGCCCGCTGCGCCCGTCGACGCGTCCCCCGCGCCCGCCGTCGCCGCGCTCCACGAAACACCCGATCCGCCGCCGCGCGCGCCGACGCATCGCCGCCTGTCCCCGACGCCCGTCGCCCCCCGCCACTGGACCGACTTCACCCCCGCCCCACGATGACCCTCCGCCCGATCGTCTCCCTCGCGCTCGTCGGCGCGGCCCTCACGCTCTCCTCGCGCGCCGCGGCGCAGGCGGTCGACCCCGGCCCCACGGAGGCGGGCTGCGCGCGCGGCGACGTCGACGCGTTCGACCACGCGGGGAGGCTCTACCAGGACCGGCAGTTCAGCGCGGCGGCGGCGGAGCTCGCGCCGTTGTTCGAACGGTGCCCGGCGCCCGCGGTGGCCTTCTACCTCGCGGCCTCGTGGCGCGCGGTCGGGCGCGCGCAGGACGCCATCGGGATGTTCGAGCGCTACCTCGGCTCGGAGAGCCCCGCGCGCGCCGACGACGTCCGCCGTGACCTCGTCGCACTGCGGGCGTCGCGCGTCCGCCTCGAGGTGCGCGTCTCCCCCGCCGGCGCAACCGTCAGCGTCGACGGGCGGCCGCTCCCTCCCGCGACCGACGCGGCGTGGCTCGACCCCGTCGCGCATGTGATCGAGGTGAGCCACCCCGGCCACACACCGATGCGCCAGGAGGTGGCCCCGCAGGTGGGCGGGCGCGTCGTGCTCGCGTTCGACCTCCGCCCGCTGCCGCAGGTGGGCCGGCTCGTGGTCGAGCCCTCGCCGCCGGACGCGCGGGTGCTCGTCAACGGCGTCGAGGTGGGCCGGGGCGCCGTCGCGCGCGACCTCCCGCCCGGGGATTTCTACGTCGAGGTCACCGCGCCCGAGCACGCCGCATGGCACCGCCACGTCGACGTGCGCGCGGGCGCCGAGCTGAGGCTCTCGCCCGCGCTGGAGCGCCCATCGCGGCCCGGGTGGATCCTCCCCACGGTCGTGGCGGGCGGCGCCGTTGTCCTCGCCGGGTCGATCGCGGCCATCGCGTGGTTCACGCGCGGCACGCAGCCGCCGCTGGAGCCCAACTGGGGCAACGCGCGCGTGCCCTGACCGCGCGGCTCACCACGCGACCGCGGTGGGCTCTGTGACGGGCGCGTCGCTCGCCGTGCCGACGCCGAGCTGGCCGTCGCGGTTGTCGCCCCAGCAGTAGACGTTGCGCCCGGGACCGACGAGCGCGCAGGCGCTCTCCGCGCGGGCGACGATTTGGCGCACGCCCGCGGCGAGCGGCCCGGGCGACGCCGACATCACCGTCGAACGGCCGGGGCCCGCAGGCGACTCCGCGAGCTGACCGCGGAGGTTCGAGCCCCAGCAAACCGCCATCCCCGTGCCCGTCGCGGCGCAGGCGTGCGCGCTCCCGCGGGCGATCGCGCCCACGGGGGAGGGGAGCGGCAGCGCGGCGCCGGGCACGTTCAGTTGGGGCACCGCGTCGCCGTAGCCGAGCGCCGGCGCCGAGCCCCAGCAGCGGAGCGCGGTCGCCGAGGCCGCGCAGCCGCCGCCAGCCCCCGCGTCGTGGTCGGGGCCGTCGTCGATGGCGACGGCGGTCGCGGTCTCCGACATCCCGAGCACGACGCGACGCGCGGCCGCGCAGCCGTCGCCGGACGGGCCCGAGCACGCCACGACGTCGTTGTTGACGCCGAGGTTGCCGTGGCCCGCGTAGCCCCAGCACCAGACCTCGCCCGCGGCGATCGCGCAGCAGCTCGCGGTGCCACAACGGATCGCGGTCGCGGGCCGGACGAGGTCGCGGACGTCGAGGACGGGGTCCGCGACGCTCGCCGCGCCGAGCACGCCGCACTGCCCGGAGCCGTTGTCGCCGACGCAGCGCACGTTGCCGTCGCGGAGCACGCAGACGTGGGCGGCGCCCGCGGCGATCGCTTCGGCCGCGACGCCGTCGAGCCGCGCGCCGCGCGTGTCGCCGCAGCAGTGGGCCTGCCCGTCGGCCACCCAGCACACCGCGGTGTCGGTCGCGGCTACGGCCGTCGCCCCATGCGCCTCGGGGATGCGCACCGGGACGCCGCGCCCTCCGGCGGCGGGCGGCGCGCACTGCTGTCCGCCCCAGCACCGCAGCGTCCCGTCGGACATGAGCGCGCAGCCGGTGGTGCGCGAGAGCGTGAGCGCGGTCACGGCGAGGTCGCTGACGCAGACGCCCGCGACGCAGCGGTCGATGTTGGCGCAGCGCCGGCCGAGGGCGCCGCAGTTCTCGGGGTCGGTCTGGAGGTCGACGCACGCGCCGTCCGCCAGCACGCACGCGTCGGGCGCGTCGTCGCCCCCGCCGTCGTTGCTCGACGCGTCGGCGTCACCCGCGTCGGCGTCAGGCGACGATTGATCGACCGCAGCTTCCACCACGTCGGGGAGGAAGACCACGTCCGCGTCGCCGCCGTCCGTCGCGGCCGCGTCCATCGTGGCGTCCTTCGGCGCAGCGACGTCGGGTGCGTCGGACGCGCGGTCCATCGAGGCGTCCATCGTGGCGTCCATCGAGGCGTCCGCGCCCGCGTCGAACGGCTCGTAGGGGACGGTTGTCCGCACGCGGGGGATGCAGCGCGGGGGGAGGCCCGCGCAGGTCTGGTCCGGCGCGCAGGTGACGGCGAGGCAGCCGATGTTCATCTGCATGATGACGAGGCGCGTCTCCTCCTCGACGAGGGCGACGACGGCGTCCTGCGCGAGCCGCCGGCCGTCGGCGTACTCCATCACCACGTGGATCGAGAGCGTCCGCTGCGACGACGGGTCGACGGGGACGTAGCCCCGCTGGCCGAGCATCAGCCCGCCGCCCGCCAGGGGCGTGAAGGTCTGCGACTCGAGGTGAGCCGGCCGGGGCTCGACCACCTCGGTCTCGAAGTGCACGCGCTCGCACCCCGCGCGCGTCGGCGCGTCGACCGCGACCACCCGCACCATGAGCTGCGTGCGCGGGCGGTCGGGGCAACCGGCGAGGGCGGCGACGAGGAGCCAGGGCGCGGCGCCGGGGCGGCGCAGGCTGCGGAGGCGGGTCATCTGCGCGCGATCCTACACCACGCGCGGCGGCGGCCGACGCCCGTTCCTCTCGCTACCGGCCCACGAACACGCGCCACGTGTTCACCGCGGTTCCGGCGCCGAAGACGTAGCCGCCGGTGCGCGTCGGGTCGCCGGTCTGAACGAGGTCGGCGCGCCGGTCGCCGTTGAGGTCGAGCGTCGCCCACCAGCGCGTCCCGTTGGCGATGCTGGCGGTGTAGGGCCCGTCGCTCAGGCCGACGTCGGGCAGCGCCCACGACGACGCAGCCGTCGCGAAGCCCGCGCCGGTGTTGGCGAACACGCGCCACGTCGGCGTCGCGGTTCCGGCGCCGAAGACGTATCCGCCGGTGCGCGCGGGGTCGCCGGTCTGAACGAGCTCGGGGCGCCGGTCGCCGTCCATGTCGAGCGTGCTCCACCAGCGCGTTCCGTTGGCGATGTTGGCGGTGTAGGGGCCGTCGCTGAGCCCGACGTTCGGGAGCGCCCAGGCGGTCGCGGTGGTCGCGAAGCCGGCGCCGCTGTTCACGTACACGCGCCACGTCGGGGTGGCGGTCCCGGCGCCGAAGACGTAGCCGCCGGTGCGCGCGGGGTCGCCGGTC
The DNA here is from genome assembly GCA_046351555.1 of Polyangiales bacterium. Taxonomy (GTDB): domain Bacteria; phylum Myxococcota_A; class Polyangia; order Polyangiales; genus CAISKJ01. The sequence goes on along the minus strand of JAXLYI010000049.1, from coordinate 35,019 downwards.
TGAACGAAGTCGGGGCGGCCGTCGCCGTCGAGGTCCATCGTGCTCCACCAGCGAACGCCCTCCGCGATGTTGGCCGTGTAGGGCCCGTCGCTGAGCCCGATGTTCGGGAGCGCCCAGGCGGTGGCGGTGGCCGCGAAGCCAGTGCCGGTGTTGCGGAAGACGCGCCACGTCGGCGTGGCGGTTCCTGCGCCGAAGACGTAGCCGCCGGTGCGCGCGGGGTCGCCGGTCTGCACGAGGTCGGGGCGGCCGTCGCCGTCCATGTCCATCGTGCTCCACCAGCGGGAGCCGTTGGCGATGTTGGCGGTGTAGGGGCCGTCGCTCAACCCGATGTTCGGGAGCGTCCACGCCACGGCCGTCGTCGCGAAGCCGGTGCCCGTGTTGCGGAAGACGCGCCACGTCGGCGTGGCGGTTCCTGCGCCGAAGACGTAGCCGCCGGTGCGCGTCGGGTCGCCGGTCTGCACGAGGTCGGGTCGCCGGTCGCCGTCGATGTCGAAGGTGCTCCACCAGCGGGTTCCGTTGGCGATGTCGGCGACGTAGGGGCCGTCGCTGAGGCCGATGTCGGGGAGCGTCCACGCGACGGCCGCGGTGGAGAAGCCCGTGCCCGTGTTGAGGAACACACGCCACGTCGGCGTCGCGGTCCCGGCGCCGAAGACGTAGCCGCCGGTGCGCGCGGGGTCGCCGGTCTGCACGAGGTCGGGGCGGCCGTCGCCGTTCATGTCGACGAGCGTCCACCAGCGGGTCCCGTTGGCGAGCGCCGTCGCGTAGAAGCCGTCGGAGAGGCCGTTCGGCGGGACGACCCAGCCGGCCGCGGTGGTGCTGAAGCCACCGGCCACACCGCCGTCGCCCGCGGGCGCGTCGGTGGCGACGTCGGGCGCGACGTCGGGTGCAGCGTCGGTGGCGACGTCGGGTGCGACGTCGGGCCGCGCGTCGAGCGCGACATCGAGCGGGGCGTCGGACGATGCGTCGAGCGCGGCGTCGGACGATGCGTCGAGTGCGGCGTCCAGCGAAGCGTCGAGCGTGGCGTCACGCGCGGCATCAGCCGTCGGAGCGTCGCTGGCGACATCGGGCGCGGCGTCGGTCGTCGGTGCGTCGTTGGCGACATCGGGCGCGACATCTGACATCGCGTCGGAAGCGCCGTCGGCGGTGACGTCGGGCGCGCTGTCGGCGGCGACGTCGGGCGCCGCGTCGGGGGCCGCATCGGACGACGCGTCGTTGGTCGTCGCATCGGGAGACGACGCGTCGGCCGCGTCAGGCGCGTCGTCGGTCACCGCGTCAGGCGGGGCGTCGGCCGGCGTTGCGCTCTCCATCGGGACGTCGTCCGGCGGCGTCGGGTCGGGCGCGGGGTCGGCGCAGCCCGCGGCGAGCGCGAGCAGGGTGAGGGCGTGGAAGGGGGCGCGGTTCATCACGGCGCGGTGCGTCTATCGCGCCTCGCGGAAAACATCCAGCGCGCGTCCACCCGCGCCGAGGTCACAACGGGGCGACGTCGAGCACGTAGCCCGGCAGGCCCCGCGCGTCGTGGTCGCCGAAGACCCCCACGGTGACGCGCTCGCCCGCGCGTAGCTCGACGCGGACGACCGAGTCCATCGTGCGGTACCCGCTCGGCGCGCCGCACGTCGCTCCGTCCCACCACAGCGAGCACCAGCGCCGCACCTGGACGTTGACCACGTCGGGCGCGCTCAGCCGCGCGCGGAAGCGCCACGTCCCAGCGGTCGGGGCGGTGAAGCGGTAGAGCCGCGCGGGCGCGTCGGTGGCTTGACACCCCGACGTGCGCAGGCCCGCGGACGCGACCGCCTCCGCGACGACCACGCCCGGCGCCGCGGCGAGCTCGTCGACCGCCCACCCCGCCGGGCACTCGAGGGCAGTGGGCGTGCACGCCGCCGCCAGCCCCGGGTTGCGCAGCGGCAGGCAGGGGACCTCGCGCGCGCAGCGGACCACCTGGTTGACGCGGTCGCACGAGGCCCCCGCGGGCGCCTCCTCGGGGCCGCCCGCGGTGACCACGGCCTCGGGCCCCTCGACGAGCCGACGGCGCTCGGGCAGCGTGGCGGGGACGTAGAAGCGCGCGCGGACGCCGACGCGGGCGCCGACGGGCACCGACCAGCCGGCGGTGGTGTAGACCCCGTCGGGGCTGTAGCCGAGCACGCGCTCCTCGGAGGCGGGCGCGTCGAGGGCGCGGAGCACGTAGCCGTATTGGAGGGGCGGGCGCCCGATGCGCCACGTCGCGAAGACCGCGGCGCGGGCCGGGTCCGTTCGAACCGTCAGGCCCTCGATGGTGGGCGCCGCTTCGGGGAGGCACGCCGCCGCGCCGAACTCGTCGACGAGGCCGCACCAGGACCCGTCGGGGCACGTGTCGCGCAGGCGCGCACCGTCACACGGGGCGCCCGCCCCGACCACGGGCAGCTCCGTGATGGCGACCTCGGTCGAGCCCGAGACGCGGCTGCCCACGAGCTGCCCGTTGCCCGAGATGGTGAGCCGTGCGCGCGCGGAAGCGCCCGCGCCCGGGAGGTAGAACCGCAGCGTCGACGGCACGCTGCTGTTGATCCAGAGGTTCGCCTCCGCGGCCACCGCGCCCCAGGCGTCGAGCGCCTCGACGCGCAGGCGGTCGTAGGACACGCGCCGCGACTCGATCACGGCCGAGAGCACGAAGTCGTCACGGTCGCGGGCGAGCGTGGCGGCGGCGATGCGAATCGCGTAGCAGTTCGGCGAGTCGAGCACGCACGGGGGCCACGCGGTTGCGGCGTCGCCCGCGCGGTCGGCGGCGACGTCGCGGGACGCGTCGGCCGAGGGGCGGCGCGGCTCGGCGTCGGCCGGGGGCGCCTCGGCGTCAGGCGGCGCCTCGACCTTCGGGGAGGCGTCCGCGCCGGGCGACGCGTCGGGGGACGCGCTGTTGGTGAGCTCCGCGCAACCCGCCGCCAGGGCGGCGAACGCGAGCACGGCCGGAAGGCAAAGCGAAGCGCGGCGCATAGGCGACTCCCGGGTGATGATGGCACACGCCATCTGCCTGCGCGGGGAGTGGCCGGCGCGGGGCCGATCCGTCACGGGTCGTCGAGCGGGCCGAGCGCCAGGCCCGACGCCGCGAGCCGTGCGATCGCTTCGAGCGTCCGCGCGCGCGCCGCAGGGGAGGCCGTGGGCCCGTCGTGGAGGAGCGCGACGTCCCCTGCCCGCGCGTCGCGGATGGGTTCGTCTTCGCGCGCGCCGCCGGCCCAGTCGCGGCACCACCACGACCACGTCACCAGCCGCAGGCCCTGGTCGCGGAAGCAGCGCGTCCCCCAGGGGCGCGCGCCGTAGGGCGGCCGGTACCAGCGCGGCCGCCGGCCCGTCAGCGACGCGAGCAGCGCCACGCAGCGCACCAGCTCGGCGGCGACGTCGCGCGGGCGTTGCCACGTCGCCGCGCGGTGGCGCCAGCCGTGGACCTCCACCCGGTGCCCCGCCGCGGCGCACGCGCGGACCACCTCGGGGTGGCGCTCGGCCCGCTCGCCGAGGACGAAGAAGCTCGCACGAACGCCAGCGTGTTCGAGTGCGTCGAGGACGCGCGGCGTCCATTCGGGGTCGGGGCCGTCGTCGAAGGTGAGCGCGACGCCCCGCGCCGGCGGGATGCGCCGCACGGGGGATCCCACGGGCGACGCGGGGTGGTACATCGCCGCCCGCATGAGCGCGAGGCCCGCGACGGCGCCGGCGACCGCGACGAGCACCGGGCGCGCTAGGCCTCGGCGGCCTTCTTCTTCGCGGCCTTCTTCTTCGCGGCGGGCGGCGCGGCGGCCTCGTCGGCCTCGGCGGGCGCGGCCTTCTTCTTCGCGGCCTTCTTCTTCGCGGCCTTCTTCGCCTTGTCGGGCGCGGCCTTCTCCTTCGCGGCCTTCTTCGCCTTCTTCTTCGCGGCCTTCTTCGCCTCGGGCTTCTCCTCGACGGCGCCGTCGAGCGCCGCGAAATACTTCCGCAGCGGGTCGAGGTAGAAGTCCTCCCAGCCCTTCTGGTAGCGGCCCCCGGAGCCCTCGGGCAGGTCGGTGTGGACGATCTCGACGCGCGCGCCGCCCTTCGAACGGGTGACGGTGACGGTCACGACGGAGTCGGGGTCGCCGGCGCCGAAGTCGGTGGTGCGCCAGGCCTGGACGAAGCGGCGCTCGTCGGCGTCGACCGACAGCGTCCAGCCGTGGATGTAGCCGCCCCAGGCCGCGTGGCGCGTGCCCGCACGGGGCTCCACCTCCGCCGCCTGCCCCGTGAACGCCGCGTGCTCCTTCGCGCTCAGCCAGGCCTTGAACAAGCGCCCCGGGCGGGCCGGGACCTCGCCGTTCACCGTGATCGTCTCGCGTGCCATGGAATCTCCTCGCGCCGATACAACCCCCATCCCTCCGCGATGCGCCAGTTTCCAGCAGCGGGGAGTGGGGCCTTCCACCGCACCCTGCGCGCCCGTGTGGCGAACTGCAACGGCCTCGGCGCCGTGAGTCGACGCAAACCCTCGCATTCCGCGCTGGCACCGCGGCTGCACTGCGCTCCGTCACCCCCGATGCGCCACCGAACCGCCACGTCCTCCACCCTCCCGGTCGACATCGAGCTCACCCTCACGGGCCTCGACCTCGCGAGCCGCAACGCGCTCCACGCGTCCGTGGCGGCCAATGCGCGCCGCGCGTTCTCGCGGCTCGGCGAGCCCGTGAAGCGGGTGCGGGTCCACGTCACGCGGGTGGTGCGCCCCGGGTCGGCCGAGGCGTGGGAGGTGGCCGTGGGCGTCACCCTCGACCGCGGCTTCGAACAGCGCGTCCACGCCCGGAGCGCCGCCGCGCGCCCCCACGTCGCGCTCGAGAGCGCGCTCCTCAGCGCCTGGAGCGAGTGCGCGTTGCTGCTCGAGGGGCCGCTCCCCGAGCCCGCCCGCGCCGTGGCCTGACGCGCGCCCTGCCGGTGCGTCCGACGCGCACTTGGGATATCCCTCGGAGCCCATGAGCGACCCCGTGATCGACCTCGACCGCGTGGTGACCCGCCCCCAGCTCGCGCGCGACCTCCGCGCGCTCGGCGTGGCGCCCGGCGACGCGCTGATGGTCCATGAGTCGGTGAAGGCCATCGGCTGGGTCGCGGGCGGCCCCGACGTGGTGATCGACGCGCTCCTCGACGCGGTGGGCTCCGCGGGGACGCTGGTGAAGTACGTCGGCTCCGAGGACGGCACCTACGCGCTCGCCGAGTGGCCGCCGGAGGTTCAGGCCGCCTACCGCGACACCATCCCCGGCTTCGACCCCGCGACGACGCGCGCGTGCCGCGCGTGGGGCATCCTCACCGAGTACCTCCGCACGCGCCCTGGCGCCGTACGCAGCGCGCACCCGGAGGGCTCGTTCGCGGCGCTCGGCGCGCGCGCCGCGGAGCTCATGGCCGACCACCCGTTGCAGGACGGGCTCGGCCCCGGGTCGCCACTCGACAAGCTCGTCGCGATGGGGGGCAAGGTTCTCCTCGTCGGGTGCCCGCTCGCCCACACGACGCTCGTCCACCTCGCGGAGTACCGCGCGCGCCTGCCCGAGAAGCGCCGCGTCCGCTACGAGGCGCCCGTGATGCGCGGCGGCGAGCGCGTATGGGTGACGATTGAAGAGCTCGACTCCAGCGACGGGATCGTCGACTGGGCGGGGACGGACTACTTCGAACTCATCGTGCGGGCCTTCCTCGACGCGGGCCTCGGGCGCAGCGGGCGCGTGGGCCACGCGGAGTCGCACCTGATGGACGCCGCCGCGCTGGTCGACTTCGCCGCGCGCTGGATGGAGGAGAACCTCCGCGGCCTCCCGGTGACCCCGCACGCGGTGATTAAGGCCGAATAAGCGAGGGCACTGCGCCGCCCGTGCGATCACCGCGCCATGCGGTGTGCGGCTCTCTCGCTCGCGGTCGTGCTCGGCCTCGGGTGCTACCAGGTGGTCGGCCCGGTCGACCGGGACGCGGGCGATGACGCGGGCGACGACGCGCCCGGCGACGCGCCCTGCGTGGGCTCCCCGTGCGACCCGCGCAACTGCGGCGCGTGCGGCGTGTCGTGCGGCGAAGGGGAGGTGTGCGCGGCGGGCGTGTGCCGCGCGCCGGCGCCGACGGTCCGCTGGGTCCGGTCGTTCCGCGGGACGGGCGGGTCGGCGGCGGCGCTCGCGTTCGATCGGAGCGGCGAGCTCTACGTCGCGGGCAACGCCTTCGGCGACGTCGACCTCGGCACCGGCGCCCTCCGCGGCAGCGCGCGCGGCGCGCCCGTGCTCGCCCGCTACGACCGCTTCGGCGGGGCGCGCTGGGCCCGCGATTTCGCGGCGGCGGGCAGCGACGCGTCGGGCTTCACCTCCGCATCCCTCGGCCCCGACGCGACGCTCTGGACGGCCGGGACCTTCGCCTACCAGGTCAACGTCGGCGGCGAGACGCTCCGCGCGGGGAGCCTCCTCGGCGGCCTCTTCGCGGCGTACGACGCGTCCGGCGCCCACCGCTTCTCGCTGTCCATCACCAGCCCGCCAGCGCCGCGGGGGTCGTCGCCCGACAACCGCTTCGTCGCGGCCGCCGCCACGCCCGACGGCGACGGCATCGTGGCGGGGTACTACGAGGCGAACGCGGTGCTCGGCGGCCGCACGTACAACAACGGGCGCTTCGGCGGCATCGTCGCGCGCTACGGCCCCCGCGGCGAGGCCCGCTGGGTGCGGACGCTGCTCGGGAGCGCGGCCCTCACGCTGCGCGACGTGAAGGTCGACGCGTCCGGCGACATCGTCGTCGCGGGCGTCTTCGCCGGGAGCGCGGAGCTCGGCACGCGGATGGAGAGCCACGGTACCTACGACGCGTTCGTCGCGCGGCTCGACGCGCGGGGAGAACCGCGCTGGGCGGTCGCCCTCGGGGGGCCCGGGGAGGACGTCGCGGAGCGGCTCGCGCTCGGGCCCGACGGGACGGCCTACGTCACCGGCGCGACGCAGGGCGGCTTCCGCGCCGGCGCGCTCTTGACGGCCGGGCGCGGCTTCCTCGTGGCCGTCGACGCCGACGGGACGCCCCGCTGGGTGCGCTCGTACGTCAACTACGCCGCGTCCAACCCCGACGCCTCCACGCACGGCGTGGCGGTGAACCGGGCCGGCCACGTCCTCGTCACGGGGAGCTGGCGCGGGTCGCTCATCGTCGAGGGCAGGACGCTCCGAAGCGCCGTGCGGAGCGGTTTCGTGGCGGCCTACTCCGCCGCGGGCGATCCCCTCTGGTCGCGCGACTTCGCCGGCTTCGACCTCCTGCCCTACGCGGTGGCCACGGACGCGTGCGGCTCGATCGCCGTCGGCGGGACCTTCGGAGGCACGGTCCCGCTGGGGGCGGCGACGCTCGCGACGGGGGCGCACGAGGCCTTCGTCGCGATGTGGGACGAGTAGCTCGCCTCACCGCCCCGCGAAGCACCTGCGGTCCTCGCGGAGGGCCGCCGCGAGCTCGTCGACCGCGCTTCCGTCGAAGGCCACGTCGTCGGGCACCCGCAGGAGGAAGCGCCGCCCCCGCATCGCGCTCCGCACCTCCAGCACCGCGACGAGGCGGCCGCGCAGGGCGAGGGCCATCGCGACGGGCGCCGCGCCGCGCGTGGTGGCGGCGTAGCTCTCGGCCGCGAGGTCGTGCGTGTGCGACTCGAACGCGCGCGTCCCCTTCACGTCGAGCTCGCCGGTGAGCCACGCGGCGGGGTCGTCGTCGAGGCGCGTCGGCGTGAGCGTGGTGATGTGACCGCCCGCGCGGAAGGGCTCGCGCAGCGCCCCGTCGCGCACGGCGAAGAGCTCGACGGTCGGGTCGGTCGGGCAGTCGCTCAGCGGCGCGGGCGTGACGTCGGGCGCGGGCGCGCGGGCCGTCGGCGGCGGCGGGGCCGCGGCGCAGGCGAAGCAGAGGGTCACGGCGGGGAGGGCGCGTCGCACCGTCGCCCCGTCTCTACTCGTTGCGGATGCGCGGGTCGAGCGCGGCGGTGGCGAGGTCGGCGGCGAGGTTGCCCGCGAGGATGCCCGTCGACGCGAAGAGGACCGTCCCCATGATCACCGGGAGGTCGAAGCCGAAGATGGCGTCGACGGCGAGGCGCCCGAGGCCGGGCCACGCGAAGATGGCCTCGGTCACGATCGCGCCGCTGAAGAGGAGCCCGAAGGAGAGCCCCATCGAGGTGACCACCGGGAAGAGCGCGTTGCGGAGCGCGTGCTTCACCACCACGTCGCGCTCGGCGAGGCCCTTGGCGCGCGCCGTCCGCACGTAGTCCGACTGGAGCGTCTCGACCATGTCGTTGCGCACCAGCCGCGCGAGCGAGGCCGTGCCGAGGAGCCCGAGCACCATCGCGGGCAGGAGCCCGTGGTACACGTGGTCGAGCCACCCGTCACCGTAGCCCCCGATCGGGAACCACCCGGCGTAGTAGCCCAGCGCGAGGAGCAGGAGCTTGCCCGAGAGGAAGGTGGGCGTGCTGACGCCGACGAAGGTGGCGGCGAGGAGCCCGCTCTCGACGCGCGTCCCGCGGCGCACGGCGGCGAGCGTCCCCACCGCGACGCCGAGCACGAACTCGAACGCCAGCGCCATCACGCCGAGCAGGAGCGTGCGCGGGAAGCGCTCGCCGATGAGCTCCGCGACGGGGCGGCGGTAGCGGTAGCTCTTGCCGAGGTCGGCGCGGGCGAGGTTGGCGAGGTAGTAGCCGTACTGGACGGCGGGCGGGCGGTCGAGGTGGTAGAAGCGCGCGATGGCGGCGCGATCGCGGGCGGTGGCGTGCGGGCCCGCGAGCGTGGCCACCGGGTCGCCGAGGCGCAGCGTGCCGAAGAACGACGCCGTTGCGACGAGCCACAGCACGAAGGCCATCCACGCGAGCCGTCGGGCGAGGAAGCGGATCATGGCGCGAGGGCTCCGAGGGGTGACGCCAGCGCGGCGAGGGGCCCGAGCGCGTCGCGGAGCGAGCGACGACGCGCGGCGGCCTCGCGGGCGGGCAGGTCGAGCCAGAGCGACGCGGGGTAGTAGGGCCACACCGGGTGCGGGACCCAGTCGCGCACGTAGGGCTGCGTCACGGTGAGCTCGACGGCGTTGTAGACGAAGGCCCAGGGGGCGTCGCGCAGGATGATCTGCTCGACCTCCTGGTAGATCGCGATGCGCCGCGCGTCGTCGGGCTCGACGCGCCCGCGGTCGAGCAGGCGGTCGAGCTCGGGGTTGCGGTAGAAGGCGTGGTTCTGGCTGTTCTCGGGCTGGATGTTGCGCGAGTGGAAGCTCGGCTCGGCGAAGTTGGACGGGTCGGGGTAGTCCATCTGCCAGCCGGTGAAGCCCATCTGGATGGTGCGCGGGCGCCCGAGGGAGCTGTAGTAGATCGACCCGGCGAGCTGGCGGAGCCGCACGCGGAGCCCGATCTGCGCGAGGTCGGCCTGGGTGAGCTGGCCGTAGATGAGCCCGGCCTCGCCGTCGCCCACCGCGAGCTCGACCTCCTCGGGGTAGCCCGAGGCGTAGCCCGCGAGGGCCATCTCGCGGCGCGCTTCGGTGAGGTCGTAGCGCTGGCGGTTGGGGAGGTCGTCGCGGTGCCCGGGGATGGTGTCGGGGTAGAGCCCCCAGGCGGGCTGGATGCGGCGGTTGCGGGCGCGGGCCAGGGCCTCCCGGTCGATCGCGAACGCGACGGCGCGGCGCACGTGCACGTTGTCGAAGGGGGGCATCTGGTTGTTCATCATGAGCCCGGAGATGAGCGGGACGGGCGTGCGCTGGATGAACGGGCGCCACGCGGGCTGGCGCTGCACCCAGAGGTAGTCGGCGGTGGCGAGCGAGTAGTTGTGGGCGAGCTCGTACTCCCCCGCGACGAAGCGCATGAACTGGAGGTGGCGCGCGATCGAGAGGTCGAACACCACGCGGTCGACGAAGGGACGCGGCTGGTCCCAGTAGTAGGGGTTGCGCCGGAGGACCATGCGGAAGCCCTCCTCCCAGCGCTCGAGGACGAAGGGCCCGGCGCCCGTGGCCGCGCGGCCGAAGCGCTCGTCGCCGACGCGCTCGACGTCCTCGCGCGGCAGCACCGCGGCGTAGCGGAGCGCGACCGAGTGGAGGAAGGTGCGGTCGGGCTGCGAGAGCGTCACCACGAGGGTGTGGGCGTCGGGCGTGGCGAGGCCCGCGAGGTGCTGCGTGCGGCCCTCGCGGAAGTCGTCGTAGCCCGCGATGAGGTGGTAGTTGTCGGCGCCGGGCGAGGGGATCCGCCGCGGGTTGAGCATCCGCTCCCACGAGTAGACGAAGTCCTGCGCGGCGATCGCGCGGCCGTTGCTGAAGCGCACGCCGGGCCGCAGGTGGAAGGTGTACGTGAGCCCGTCGGAGGAGGCCGTCCAGCGCTCGGCGAGGGCGGGGATGACGTCGGCGCGCCCGTAGGAGTAGTCGACGAGGCACTCGTGGAGCATCCGCACGGGGATGCCCGTGGAGACGTCGGGCGCGAGGGCCGGGTCGACGGTGGCGATGTCGCTCTCCCAGGCGTAGCGGAAGGTGCCGCCGCGCCGCGGCCCCGGGAGCCCCGCGCCGACGCGGTGGGGGCGCGTGTGGGGCTCGGTGCAGGCGCCGACTGAGAGCGCGCCGAGGGCGAGGGCGAGCGCGCTAGCTCTTCGGGTCGAGCGCATCGCGGAGCCCTTCGCCGAGGAGGTTGAAGCCCACGACGGTGACGAGGATGGCGAGGCCCGGCGCGAGCGTGAGGCGCGGCACCGCGCGGGTGAGCGACTCGCCCTCCTGGAGCATCGAGCCCCACGAGGCCGCGGGCGGCGTGACGCCGACGCCGAGGTAGGAGAGCACGCTCTCGGCGACGATCATCTGGGCGACGAGGGTGGTGGCGACCACCACGACGAGGGAGGCGAGGTTGGGGAAGATGTGCCGCGTCACCACGCGCCAGGGCGAGGCCCCGAGCGCCCGCGCCGCGAAGACGAACTCGAGCTCGCGGAGCTGGAGCGTGCGCGCTCGCACGAGGCGCGCGAGCGAGAGCCACGAGAGGAGCCCGAGCACCAGGAACACCACCCACAGCCCGGGCCGGTGGAGGATGCGGTTGAGCGCCATCACCACGAGCAGGAAGGGGAAGGACATCAGGGCGTCGACGCCGCGCATGAGCCCCGTGTCGACGAGCCCGCCGGCGTAGCCCGCGACGATGCCGACGGCGGTGCCGACCACCACGACGATGGCCGTGGCCGCGAACGCGACGGAGAGCGACACGCGCCCGCCGTGGAGCAGCCGCGACAGCTCGCAGCGCCCGACGCTGTCCGCCCCGAGCGGGAACTCCCTCGACGGCCCCACCGGCACGCCCTCCGCGGTGAGCGTGCGCGACTTGTACGAGGCGTTGGGGTCGTGCGGCGCGAGCAGCGGCGCGAGGAGCGAGAGGGCCACCATCGCGACGACGATCGCGAGGCCGACGAGGGCTCCCTTGTTGCGTCGGAAGCGGGCGAGGGCCCGGGGGTCGACGACGTCCATCACCCCGAAGCTTCTACGTCGCCCCCGGCCGCCGGCGGAAGGGGAATCGCGAAGTGCCGCGCCAGGGCCTCCGCGGTGGCCTCCGGGCGCTCGAGGGGCGGCGCGTGGCCGGCGCCGCGGATCACCTCCAGGCGGCCGGCGGGGAGCTCGTGGGCGAGGCGCTGCGCGGCGGTGACGGGCGCGCGCGGCGCGTGGTCGCCCCAGAGGACGAGCGTCGGCGCGCGCACCTTGCGGAGCCGCGGGCCGAGCGCGGCGGTGTCGGCCTGCGCGTGGACGAGCATGCGCCACTGGCACTCGCGCGCCTCGGGGGTGGTGAAGGCGTCGTACCAGGCGTCGAGGAGGGCGGTGTCGCAGCGGAAGTCGGGCGCGAAGACGTCGCCGCGGAGGTACCCGTGGAGCACCGCGCGGTTGTAGAGCTGCTTGAAGACGAAGGGCCCGAGCACCGGCGCCGCGGCCACGCGCATGCGGAAGGACTCGGCCTCGCCGAGCGCGGGGCTGACGGCGGCGACGCGGTCGACGAACTCCCCGCGGTCGGCCGCGAGGGTGAGCGCGACGAGGGCCCCCATGCCGAGCCCCGCGACGTGGGCGCGCGGCACGCCGACGCCGGCGAGGAGGTCGCACACGGTGTCGGCGAGGGCCTCGCGGGTGAAGGGGTAGCGCGTGGGCTTCTCGCTCGCGCCGGCGCCGGGCAGGTCGGGCACGATCACCCGCGCGCCGCGCGCGAGGATGCGCGCCGTCGGGAGCCAGACGCGGTGGTCGGTGAAGATCCCGTGGAGCAGCACCACCGCGGGCCCGGAGCCGGCCTCGTGGTAGCGGACGCGCATCCCGCGGAGGAGCAGGTCGTTGGCGGCGAAGTCCGGCGCGTCACCCTGTCGGGATCCATCACCCACGGGCGTGACGCTACCACAGCTCCCCGTGTAGGGTGTCGCGCCGTGAAGACCGACGTCGAAGCGCTCCGGGCGCGGCTGGCGGCCTCGCTCCGCGGCGACGCGCCCGCCGCGGCCGAGGGGCGCGTGGTGGGCGTGCGCGGGGCGACGGTTCGGGCGGTGGCGCCGGGCGCGCGCGTGGGCGACGCGGTGCGCGTGGCGCGCGGCGTGTCGGGCGCGCTGGAGGCGGAGGTGGCGGGCTTCGAGGAGGGCGTGGCGGTGCTCGTCCCGCTCGGTGACACGGCCGGTGTCGGGCTCGATGATGTCGTGACGGTGGCTTCGGCGCCGGCGCTCCGGTGCGGCGAGGGTGTGCTGGGGCGCGTGCTCGACGGCCGCGGCGAGCCCGTCGACGGCCGCGGCGAGCTATCGGGCGAGCTGGTCGCGTGGCCCTGGGATCGCCCGGCCCCCGCGGCGATGCGTCGGCGCCGGGTGGAGGCCGCGCTCCCGCTGGGGGTGAGGGCGATCGACGGGCTGGCGACGCTGGGCGAGGGGCAGCGGGTGGGGGTGTTCGCGGGGCCGGGCGCGGGCAAGAGCGCGCTGCTCGGGCAGGCCGCGCGGCAGGCCGACGTCGACGTGGCGGTGGTGGCGCTGGTGGGCGAGCGCGGGCGCGAGGTTCGTGACTTCGTCGAGGGCGCGCTCGGCGAGGCGGGGATGCGGCGCACGTGCGTGGTGGCGGCGACGAGCGACGAGGCGCCGGCGCTTCGGGTGCGGGCAGCGCGGACGGCGCTGGCGGTGGCGGAGTATTTCCGCGAGCGCGGGCAACGCGTGCTGCTGCTGGTGGACTCGCTGACGCGCGTGGCGCGGGCGCAGCGCGACGTGGGGCTGGCGGCGGGCGAGGCGCCGGTTCGGAGAGCGTACCCGCCGAGCGTGTTCACGCTCTTGCCGCGGCTGGTCGAGCGGATGGGGCCGGGCGAGCGCGGGTCGATCACGGCGCTCCTGACGGTGCTGGTGGAGGGCGACGGGCGCGACGACCCGATCGCGGAGGAGGCGCGGGGCCTGCTCGACGGGCACCTCGTCCTCGATGCGTCGCTCGGCGCGCGGGGGCGGTGGCCGGCGCTCGATCCGGTGGCCTCGCTGAGCCGGCTGATGGGCGCGGTGACGACGGAGCCCCACCGCGTTGCTGCGGCGCGGGTGAGGCAGTGGCTGGCGGCGCTCGACGGCGCGCGCGACCTGCTCGCGATGGGGGCCTACGCGCCGGGCCGCGACCGCGTGCTCGACGAGGCGATGGCGCGGCGCGAGAGGATCGAGGCGTTCTTGCGGCAGGGGGCGCAGGAGGCGAGCGCGTTGGAAGCGACCCGCGAGGCGCTCGTGGCGCTGGCGCGTTAGACGCCGAGCATCGCGCGGAGCTTGCGGCTCGACTGGCGCGACACCTCGAGCCGGGCGCCTGCGTGGGTGACGAGCATCACCTTGCCGCCGGCCATGTCGTCGATGGCGGCGACCTGGTCGAGGTTGACCAGCAGCGCGCGGTGGGCGCGGAAGAAGCGGGCGGTGTCGAGCCTGGCCTCCAGCGCCGCGAGGGTGAAGTCGGTGGTGAAGCTCCCCTTCTGCGTGTGGACGGTGACGAGCTCGTGCTCGACGACGCAGTGGGAGATCTCGCCGACGGGCACGAGCAGCACGCGGCCGTTGACGGTGATGGGGAGGCGGTCGGCGAGGGCGCCGGCGGCGCGGGCGCGCAAGGGCGCGAGCACCTCCTCGGACTTCGCGCGCATCCCGAGGGACTCGGCGCGGGCGACGGCGCGGACGAGGCGGGCGGCGTCGAAGGGCTTGAGGAGGTAGTCGATCGCGCCGGCGTCGAAGGCGTCGAGGGCGTAGCGGTCGTGGGCGGTGGTGAAGATGACGTAGGGGGCGGGCGCGGGGATGCGGGCCACCATCGCGAGGCCGTCGAGGCCGGGCATCTGCACGTCGACGAACGCGAGGTCGGGCGATCGCTCGTCGATGAGCGCGAGGCCCGACTCGCCGTCGGCGGCCTCGCCCACGAACTCGACGCGGTCGGGGAGCGAGTCGCGCAGGAGGCGGGCGAGGCGCGAGCGGGCGGGGGCCTCGTCGTCGATGATGACGGCGCGGGCGGTCATGCGGCGTTCCTTTCAACAGTGGCGCGGAAGGCGCCGCGCGCGGTGACGGTGCCGACGGTGGCGTCGCCGTCGGTGACGATTTCGAACTCCCCGTCGACGCCCCAGGCGAGCTCGACGCGGCGGCGCACGAGCTCGATGCCGAGCCCGCCCTCGCGGTGCCCGCGGAAGGCCCCGGGGCTCCGCACGCGGACGCGCAGCGCGTCGCCCTCGCGGCGGGCGGTGAGGGCGATCTCGCCGCGGTCGATCTGGCCGTGACGGACGGCGTTTTCGAGCAGCGGCTGGAGGAGGAGCGGGGGCACGGCGGCGTCGAGCGTGTCGGGCGCGACGTCGACGCGGACGGAGAGGGTGGGGAAGCGGGCCTTCAGCAGCGCGACGTAGTCCCCGGCGAGCGCGAGCTCCTCCTCGAGCGTGTGGTGCGTGCGGCGGCGCGTGTCGAGCACGGCGCGGAGGAGCGACGAGAGCCGCACGATGTTGTCCTCCGCGGCGGCCGGGTCGGAGGTGCACTGGCTCGCGATCGCGTTGAGGGCGTTGAAGAGGAAGTGCGGGTCGAGGTCGGCGCGGAGCGCGTCGAGGCGGGCGGCGGCGAGCTCGTCGGAGAGCTTCTGGTGCGAGCCGAGGGTGACGTCGAGGCGCTGCTCGAGCTGGATGTCGCGCGCGAGCCCCCAGCCCCCGATGAGGAAGAGGAGCCACGCCACCAGCGACTCGCGCGCGTGCCCGAGCACGTACACCGCGCGCATCCCGGTGAGCTCGGCGACGGCGCGGTAGCCCGCGACGAGGGCGTAGAAGAACACGGTGCTGAGCGCGGCCGCGACGCACCACCGCACGAGCTTGTCGCCGCGGTGCCCGTCGGCCTCCAGCGGCACGAGCGCGCGCCACGGGAGCGGGCCCAGCACGAGGGTGTAGAGCGCGGCGGAGGGGCCGAAGAAGAAGGCCGGGCGGTGCCCCGTGGTGCGGTACTCGAGCACGCCCATGCCGACGCCGAGGAGGAGCGTGGCGGGCAGGCGCCACGAGCGCATGGCTTCGCGGACGGTGTCGCGCGCGAGGGCGGCGAGGTCCTTGGGGTCGGGGCGGAGCATCGTCGGCGTCGCGGCGGACGATACCCGCGGGGCGCCGCGCGCGCGAGGGGCGCGCGGGGCGAGCGGTCGGCGGTGCGGTGCGAGCGGCTGTTACTTCTCGGCGACGGTGAACGCTCTTCAGGCGGGGCAAGCCCCGCCCCTACCTCGCTAGCCCCTACCTCGTCCGCCCCTACCTCTCCAGCTCACTCCACGACGCGAGCGGGGCCACAGCCGTAGGGGCGGGGCTTGCCCCGCCCGAACGACAATTCGCGAACGGCCCGAGAGCACATCGGTATTACTTCTCGGCGACGGTGCCGAAGACGTGGTCCCAGAGGCCGGTGGAGACGCCGTAGCCGCGGTGGTGGTCGTCGAAGTGGTGGACGAGGTGGCGGCGGCGCGCGGCCTTGAACCACCGCGCGATCGGCTCGGCCCACGCGGCGCGCGGCGGCTTGAAGTGGTGGACCGCGAAGTGGATGTAGTCGTACGCGAGGTAGCCGAGGATGAAGCCGGCGAAGGCGCCCGGCAGCACCGCGGCGGGGAGCACCGCGCGGAAGCCGAGGTAGAAGAGCCCCGCGAGCGGCAGGCTGACGGGGGGGACCATCAGCAGGCGGTAGAAGTCATCGGGGTACTGGTGGTGGATGCCGTGCGACTGGAAGTAGATGAAGCTCGACACCGGGCCCTTCGGCGCGAGGTGGAAGACGTAGCGGTGGAGCATGTACTCGGTGAAGGTCCACACGAGCCCGCCCGCTGCGACGGAGAGCGCCGCGAGCGCCGCGGGCTGCGCCTGGAAGGCGGCGTAGAGGCCCCACGCCGCGACCGGGCCGTAGATCAACCCCGGCACCGCCGGGTGCACGCGCGAGAAGAACTCGATGAAGTCGCTGCGGAACATCCGCGCGATCGTGTTGCGGTACACCGGGTCTTCCGCGTCGGCCCCGTGGTAGTGGGGCGCGTACGGTCCGTCCTTGTCGATCCGCTTGTAGTCCATGGCGAGCGCTCGACCCTCTACACCAGGGCGCCCACCACCGTCCATCGGTCGCGCGCGACGCACCGGGGCGCGTCGGGCGTTACGCGCCTACCAGCCGCGGCCCGGCGGCGAGCCCGTGAGCGTGCGGCAGGAGTAGGGGTTCTCGACGCGGAATGAACCCTGTGCGGCGCGGTAGCGGGCGACCATGGCGTCGTAGGTGGCGCGGTCGGTGCGACGGAGGTTGGTGGTCTCGCCCGGGTCGGCCTCGATGTCGTAGACCTCGAAGCGCGAGTCGTCGCCGAAGGCGATGATCTTGTGGCGGCCGTGGATGAGGGCGCGGCGGCGGTCGTTGTTGCTGGTGCGGGCGAGGTCGACCCAGACGTCGCGCTCGGGCGCGGGGGCGCCGTAGAGCTCCGCGACGAGGCTCTGCCCGGTGAACTCCGGCTCGCGCGGCGCGCCGAGGAGCTCGAGCACGGTGGGGGCGAGGTCGACGTGGCTGCGCGGCGCCTCGATGCGCCGCGGCGCCGCGCCCGGCAGCACGAAGAACCACGGCACGCGCACGAGCGGCTGCCACACTTCGAACGCGTGGCGGTAGCAGCCGTGCTCGCCGAAGGCCTCGCCGTGGTCGGCGGTGACGATGATGGCCGTGCGCGCGCCCCAGGGCTGCTGGCGGATCCACCCGACGAACTCGCGGAGCTGCCCGTCGACGTAGGTGACCTCGCCGTCGTAGCGGTCGCGCAGCGAGCGGCCGTAGGGCGTGATGCCCGGGTGCCGCTGGTACTGGTCGTGCGCGTCCATGAAATGGAACCACGCGAAGAAGCGCCCCGACGTGTTGGCCGGGTCGGAGAGCAGGCGGCGCGCGAGGGCGGCGTGGCGGTCGCCGGTGATGTCGACGTCGGTGGTGGGGTTCCAGTGGAGGCCGGGGAGGAGCTCGTAGACGTCGAAGCCCTGTTCGAAGCCGGCCTTGTTGCGGCGGAAGTAGCCGTGCGCGTGGGCGGTGACGGTTCGAACGCCCGCGGCGTGGAGCTTCTCGGGGAAGAAGAGCACGCGCGAGGGGTAGGTGCCGAAGAAGTACCCGTCGCGCCGCAGCTCGCCCGGGAGCCTGCCGCCGAGGAACCCGCCGACGCTCTGCGACGTGTACGACGAGAGCGCGTAGGCGCGCGTGTAGCTGACCGACTGCGCCTCGAGCTCGGTGAGGAAGGGCGCGATGGGCCTCGGGTAGCCCGCCCAGGGCATGTCCGCGCGCAGCGAGTCCACCGAGATCATGATGACGTTGAGGTCCGCGGGGGGTCCGCCGACGCGCTGCGCGGGCGGCGTGGTGGGGGCGGGCGCGGAGGGAGGGGCGACGGCGGGCGCGGGCGCAGGCGCGTGCGCGGGGGCCGGGGAGGGCTGCGCGGAGGCCGCGGGGACGGCGCGTTCGCAGGCGGCGCAGGCGAGCGCGGAGACGAGGGCGGAGGCGCGGGGCGTCATCGGAGGTGGCGGCGCGTATAACGCCAACGCGGAGACGCGGCAACGCGGGAGGGGGGGCGCGGGCGGAGGATGGGTCGAACTCCGCCTCCGGCATCTTGGGGGCGGATGGAACTCCGTCTCCGACGCGCGGAGGACGGATGGAACTCCGTCTCCGACGCGCAGAGGACGGATGGAACTCCGTCTCCGACGCGCGGAGAACGGATGGAACTCCGTCTCCGACGCGCGGTTCCCAGAGATGCCTCCGGGTTTTTCGGCCGTTTCGACGGGTGGGAGCGCGCTCGTGCGTCAGCGCGACGGGCAGCGTTCGAGGGGAGCCGGGGTTGCGACAGGCGCACCGGGCGCTCGAACGTGAGCGCGAGGTGGGACCGGCGCTCGTCGGCGCGCCGGGGACGGCGCCGCCGGACCGGTGGGGGCGGTTGACCCGGCGGGCGCCGGCCGCGGCGCAGGGGCGCGCGCGACGATCGTGGGGGCGGGTGTGCGGGCCAGCCTGCGCAGGGCCGCGCGGCTGGTCACGTCGAGCGCGAGCGCGGCGGAGGCGATGAGCGACGCCGCGAGCAGCGTGAGCGCGGCGGTCTTCGGCGCGCGGGGGACGATCGCGTCGAGGTCGGGCTCGTCGAGCGGCGACTGCGGCGCGGTGACGGTTCCGGGCGTCGGCGTCGACGGCGCGGGCGTGGCCGCGGGCGTCGGCAGCGCGATGAGGTGCGTCACCGCGCGCGGCGCGGGCGTGGGGCCGAGGCCGGGCTCCGTGAAGGACTTCGGGATGTGCTTCCGTACGGGGGCGTCGGGCGTGGGCATCGTGGGGCGCTCCTCGCGGCGCGGGATGGGCCGCGAGAGGCGCCCTTGCGGCGGGTGTGCCGCGCGGAAATGCGCGCCGAACGCGGGCGGGAGCCCGACGGGTTCCCGACGCGGCGGGGCACCGGGAGGGTGTCGCGAGGGCGCGTGGCGTCGGGTGCCCGGTGGGTTCCCGCGGGGCTAACGGGCGCGGGCGTCGAGGACGCGTGCGAAGCCCTCCACCGGGTGCTCGGGCGACGCGCGGAGCCACGCCGCAGCGCGGGCGAGGTGTCGGGGCGTCGCCGCGTCCGCGTGCACGGCGAAGGCCGCGAGCGCGTCGTCGAGCGCGGCGCCCCGGTGGCTCCAACGCTTGAGGATGGGCGACACCTTCGAACTCGCGAGGTAGCGGCGCTCGCGAGCCATCGCCTCCAATGCCCGGACGCCGGCCGCGGGGATCACCACGGAGACGGCGGGGCGCAGGAAGAAGCGCCGCCCGTCGCCCTCCGCCCGCGACGGAACGGCCGTTGCGTAGACGATCGCGTGCGCCGAGGTCGTCCGCAGCCGGTGGTTGTTCCCGTCGAAGGCCGCGAGCGTCTGCGCCGCGTCGAGCTCGAGCGCCGCGGCCGTCCCCTTGGGGAGCTTCGCGCCGAGCCCTTCCGCGAGCGCGCCGAGGCGCAGCGTGACCCAGTGGTTGCCCGGTATCGCGGGCGCAGACCCGTCGGTGAGCAGGTGGAGCGTCGCGCCGACGAGGAGCGCCACCTGCGCCGCGTCGAGGGCGTCGTGCTTCGAACCCATCACGCAGGCTGCCGTCCAGAGCAGGCTCGCGAGCGTCATCGCTTCGGGCGACGGGGCGAGGCGGGCGGCCTCCACCCACGCCGCCACCCGCGCCGCGGGCGTCGCCTCGGGGAGCGCGTCGTCCACGAGGTCGAGGAGCGTACTCGCCGGCGAGAACGCGCTGACGAAGCCCGGCGTGAAGAACTCCCGCCAGCGCGCGATGGCTTCTGCGATCGCGTCGATGCACGGGGGAACCGCGAGCGAGGCGGGGGCCTCACGCCAGCCCGGCCACGCGCCGTCGGGGGCGGGCGCGGTGGTCGCGAGGAGCGGGCGGAGCGCGCGGGCGCCGTCGAGCGCGGCGAGCTCGTGGGGGTCGAGGCTCCCGTCGGGTGCGCGCCGGAGCGCGAGGGCGTTGGGCGGCGCGGCGTCGAGCCACGCGCGGACGGCCTCGGGCGTGTCGAGCAGGCGGGCGGCGCCGGAGGCGGGGTCGCGGACGATCCAACTCAAGCGCTCGGGGGCGGCGACGCGCGGGCCGCGGGCGAGCGCGGCGCGGAGCGACTCGGGGCGCGCGGCGGGGCGTGCGGCGGGGTCGGCGCCGGTGAGCGGCGGCGGCGGGACGGGCGGGTCGACGTCGAACGCGTGGCCCCGCAGGAAGAGCGTCGCGCGCGTGGTGAGCGCGGGCAGCGCGTCGAGCGGCGGCCGCGGCGCGTCGAAGCGCGGGCCGGTGTGGTGGGTGAAGCGGCCGAGCGACTCGGGCACGCGGAGGAGCGCCGTGTCGGTGCGGATGAAGCGGGTGAGCGCGCCCGCGGCGTCGGCGGCGAGGAGGCTCGCGCGCAGGTGGTCGAAGGTGACGTCGCGGAGGGCGGGGCGCGGGTCGGCGGGGGCGCCGGGGGCGAGCGCGAAGCACCAGACGCCCTCGGTCTGCGAGCCAACGTCGAGCGCGACGCCGCGGTTCGTGGCGACGAGGCGGAGCACCGTGGGGAGCGTGGCGTTGACCGCGAGCAGGTGGCGCTCGTCGTCGGGGTGGCGGCCGATGTCGAGCGACGCGCCGGGCGCGAGCGAGCGCGAGCGCGGCGGCGAGACGGAGAGGTCGATGACGTGGGTGGCGGCGTCGTGCATCGCGCGGCGGCGCGAGGGTATCACCGCGGGCGGAGGGTGAAGCGCGTATGGTAGAAGCGACGGCGATGGCAGCGGACGCGGAGGACGACGGGCGCGACTTCCGGGTGGCGGAGGGCGACGAGGTGCGGGGTGCACGCGGGACGTACCGCGTCGGGGCGCGCGTCGGGCGCGGGGGCTACGCCGTGGTGACCCGAGGAACGCGGGTGGACGGGGGGAAGGGGGAGGCGCAGGTGGCGTTGAAGTTCCTGGCGCCGCCGGGGGTGGCGCGCGGAGGCGCCGACCTGGAGAGGGTGCGTGAGCGCTTCGCCAACGAGGCCCGCGCGTTGATGAAGATCGAGAGCCCCAACGTGGTGAAGGTGCTCGACATGGGCGACCACGAGGGCATCTCCTTCCTGGTGCTGGAGTTCATCGAGGGGCTGAACCTCTACGACTGGCTCAACGCGCCCGGGTTTCGGGTGACCATCGAGTGGGTCGAGGCGCTGATGGATGCGCTCTGCGAGGCCGTGGCCGTGGTCCACGAGACGCCGATCGAGGGCGTGGCCATCGCGCACCGCGACATCAAGCCGGAGAACGTGCTCCTCGACGTGGTGGACGGCTGTGTCCGCGTGAAGCTGATCGACTTCGGGGTCGCCCGCGTGGGGCGTGACTTCACCGTGTTCGGCGAGCAGGTCGGGCACTCGCCCGACTACGCCGCGCCCGAGCAGTTGCCCGGGGCCGGCGGCGAGACCGGGACCTGGTCGGACGTGTTCGCGCTCGCGGTGCTCCTGTTCAACCTCGGGGCGTCGAAGGTCACCGTGACCGGCGCGAAGGACATGGAGCTTCGCTGGTGCCTGTTCGCGGGGCATTCGGGGGAGGCGGAGGTTCGCGCGGCGCTCCGTGCGCAGGCGGCCTTCCTGCCGGACGCCGTCCGCGAGGTGATGGTGCGGTGCTTCCGCGCGCGGACCGACCTGCGCCCGCAGGACGCGCGCGCCCTCCAGCGCGAGCTCCGCGCGGCGTGGGCGAAGCCCGCCTCGGTGGTGGAGCGGGTGAAGAAGTGGTTCGCGCCCGAACGAAAGACGCCCACGCTCGCGCCTCCGGTGACCCTGGTGCGCATGGCGCCGACGCGGGTGCGGGGCGCGCTGGAGCCGTGGCAGCGCGCGGCCGGGGAGGACGCGTACGGGCGCTGGGCGGAGTTCGCGGTGGGGGAGGTGGTGGTGAAGATGCGGTGGATCCCCGCGGGGAGCTTCCTGATGGGCTCGCCGGAGGGGGAGCCGGGGCGGTTCGAGTGGGAGGGGCCGCAGCATGAGGTGACGCTGACGGAGGGCTTCTGGCTGGGCGAGACACCGGTGACGCAGGCGCTCTGGGAGGCGGTGATGGGGGAGAACCCGAGCCGCTTCAAGGGCGCGGAGAGGCCGGTGGAGCAGGTGATCTGGGACGACTGCCAGCGCTTCTGCGCGGCGGTGAACGAGCGCGTCCCGGGGATGGATGCAGGGCTCCCGACGGAGGCGCAGTGGGAGTACGCCTGCCGCGGCGGGACCACGGGCGCGACGTGGGCGGGCGGCAACGACGCGCAGACGCTGGATGCGATCGCGTGGTGGAGCGGCAACAGCGGCGGCGAGACGCATCCCGTACGTCAGAAGGCGGCCAACCGGTACGGCCTCCACGACATGCTCGGGAACGTATGGGAGTGGTGCGTGGACAGTCAGCGCCCGTACAGCGCGACGGCCGTACGCGACCCGTACGGCCCCATGGACAGCCCGAGCCGGGTCTACCGTGGCGGCTCCTGGAGCTCGCGCGCGAGGAGCGTTCGCGCGGCGTTCCGCGTCGCGTTCGTCCCCTCGTCCCGCGACGGCGACCTGGGTTTTCGTCTTGCTCGAGGTCAGGGGGTCTGCGCTCCAGCACAGGCAGGCAAGCCGGGGACGTGAGCGAGGCGGGAGGCGCCACCGGAGGGAGGCGTCGCAGCGCCGACCGGAGAGGTGGCGCCGCGCGCCGAGCGGGCGGCGGGGGTGGTGTGGTGGTGAGGGGGAACCGGGAGCGAGCGGCGACCGCGTGGATCAGCGGGCGTTCGGGTCGGCGAGCCAGGCGGCGAGGGCGTCGGGGGTGAGGTCGAAGACGACGTCCCCGAGGCGCTCGGGGCCCACCAGATCGAAGCGGGCCGCGAGCCGGGTGTGCTCGGCGTCGGTGAGGGGGCGCGCGAGGCGGCGTTCGAGCAGGTGGAGGATGGGCCGGAGCCCCTCCGCGCGGCCCAGGCGACGCCCCTCGTCGAGGTAGCGCTGCTTCTCCACTTCGGCTTCGGCGAGGAGGATCTTGTAGTCGATGATCACGGGCGGGGCCTCCAGGTCGGGGACGACGATACCACGGCGCTCCAGGTCGCGGCGGATGAGGCGGAGGAGCGGTGCGACGACGGCGCGCTCCCACGCGTCCGTCGGGAGAGCGCGGAGGTCGTCGAGGGCGCGCTGGAGCGCCTCGCCGTGCCCCATCATCCGCACGAGCAACGTGGCGCGGGTGCGGGGGAGCTCGTCGACCACGACGACGCGAGGCCCGCGCGTGGCCACGCGGCTGCGGTAGACGCCGCGGCCGAGATCACCGTCGCGCACGCAGAGCCACTCGCGCAGGACGCCACCGTCGCGTGAGGCGCTGACGATCCAGAGGACGGGTCGCGGAGGCATCCGACGGCGGCCCTCTGTGGCCGCGGGCACCTGGGCCTTCAGCTTCTGGTGGAGCAGCGTGACGCGGAGCGCGGCGAGGTCGACGTCGTCGAGCGAGGCGGCGGGCTGGTAGGGCTCCACCACGCATCGCGCGCGGGTCATGAAGCCGAGGAGGCCGCGGTCGGCGTCGGGCACGCCGTCGAGGGGGTCGATCCACGCGTCGAGGGAGAGCACCTCGGGCGTCACCTGCTCCTCGATGTGGACCACGCGCACGCCCTCCAGGGCGCCCTGGACGATCCCCTTGGCGAACCAGTCGAGCGCGAACTGCATGGCCGGCACCGCTTCGCACGAGGCCAGCGCGGGCGCAACGGCACACGACGAAGCCGTGACATTGCCTGGCGACGCTGGCTCGGTCGGTGTCGCGCGCCGCCACCGCGCAAGCCCCTGGACCGTCGCGCGCCCGCGCCCGTACCATCGCGGCCGTGACGCCCCGCGCCCTGGTGCCTCTGCTGCTCTTCGCGCTCGCGGCGTGCTCGCGCGGGCAGACCGACGCCGACGCGAAGGCGCCCCCCGACGACCTCGCCGTCGCGCCCGACGGCGACGACTCCGACGGCCCGCTCGTCAACCGCCCCGACGCGGAGCCGAAGGGCTTCGACGTCTCCGTCGTCGACGACGTCGACCTCCTCGACCGCCCGTCATCGCCCGACGCGTCGCCCGACGCCACGTCCGCCGACGCGACGTCGCCGCCGCCCGACGAGCCCGTCGTGATGCCCACCTGCGGCGCGGGCGAGGTGCCCTGCGGCGCGCGCTGCGTGGTGATCGACAGCAACCCCCTCCACTGCGGCCGCTGCGGCAACGCCTGCGCCGCCGACCAGGAGTGCCTCGTCGGCACCTGCTCGCCCCGCTGCCCCGCGGGCACCTCGCGCTGCGGGCTCCCCTGCGTCGACCTCTCCATCGACGCCGCCAACTGCGGCGCCTGCGGCCGCGCGTGCCCCGCCGGGATGCGCTGCACCGCAGGCGCCTGCGAGCTCGCCTGCGCCGCGGGTCAGCTCGCGTGCGGCGGGCGCTGCGTCGACCCCGCCACCGACGTCGCCAACTGCGGCGCCTGCGGCCGCGCGTGCCCCGCGTCGCAGCGGTGCCGCGCGGGGGCGTGCGTCCCCACCGGGCCCGGCGCGCCCTGCGGCAGCAACGCCGACTGCGACCCGACCGCGCCGACGTGCTTCCCCCAGGCCATCGGGTGGCAGGGCGGCTACTGCACCCGGCAGTGCACGCGCGACGACTGCCCCGCGGGCTCGCTCTGCATCTCCGACGGCTCGGCCAACTTCTGCCTCCGCACTTGCACCGCAGCGTCGGGGTGTCGCGCGGGCTACCTCTGCCGCTCGGTGGGGGGGACGGATTCGGTCTGCTACCCGTCGTGCACCGCCAACCCCTACGCGCTCTGTGGCGCCGCCACCTGCAACGCCGCGACGGGCATCTGCCGTTTCGTCTGCGCGAGCAACGGCGACTGCACCGCGGGGAGCACCTGCAACACCGCCTCGCCGCGCCGCTGCACGTGCAGCGCGTCCACCGACTGCGGGCCCGGGCGAACGTGCCTCACCCGCTACGGCTACTGCGGGTGCAACAGCGACGCGGCCTGCGGGCCCGACGCGCTCTGCGACCCCACCTACGGGATCTGCCGCGCGCGGTAGGGCCCATACCCTTGCATCACGGCGGCGGCGGTGAGTTCTCTTCGGGCGGGGCAAGCCCCGCCCCTATCTCACCAGCTCGCTCAGCGACGCGGCCTGCGGGCCCGACGCGCTCTGCGACCCCACCTACGGGATCTGCCGCGCGCGGTAGGGCTCACTTCGCGGCGAGGAGCTCGCGCTCGGCGGCGAGGCGGCGCGCTCGGTCGGGGCGCTCGCGGCGCGCTGCTGTGTCGAGGGCGTCGAGCGCGGCGTCCCCGTAGCGGGCGAGGCCGAGGCGAGCCTCCTTGCGGACGGCGTTCTCCGGGGCGAAGAGCGCGGCGACGAGCGCGGGGAGCGCGTCGGCGTCGCGCGCGTGGGAGAGCGAGCGGATCGCGGAGACGCGGACGGCGGCGCGGCGGTCGTGGAGGCGCTCTCGGGCGCGGGCGAGGTGCTCGTCGCGCGTCCCCGCAGTGCGGACGAGGCGCGCGGCGAGGTCGCGCACGCGGGGACGCGTGTCGGCCAGCGCGCGCTCGAGGTACGGGCGGAGCGCGTCGGCCCCCTCGCGGGCGAGCTCCTTCAGCGCGCGGCGGACCACCTCGGCGTCGTGGCGGTCGATCGCGTCGAGCACCGCGCGCGGCGGAGGCGCGGTGAGCTGCGGTGGCGGCGGTGGGGGCGGCGATGGTGCGTCGCCCGCGAGCACACCCGTGGAGGCGATGGGCGCGGGGCCCTGGTACCCGTCGGCGCGTGCCCGCCGGACGAGCGCGGCCACGGCGGAGTCGACCGGCGACGTGTGGAGGAGCGCCAGGAGGCCCCACTGCCCCGACGCGATCATGGGCGTGAGGAGCGCGGCGCGCATGGGCTCGGGGCAGGCGAGGAGGATGCGCTTCACGTCGTCGCGGGCGGCGTCGGGCGCAGCCGACCACGCGGAGGCGAGCGGCGGGACGAGCGCGCGCCAGAGGCGGAGGCGCGTCTCGGAGGTTCCTACGGCGGCGGCGAGGCGGCGGAGGCGGGCGCGCACCTCGCCGAGGGCGGCGAGGTCGTGGCGCGCGTCGGCGTCGCGGAGGTCGTCGGCGAGGGCCGCGAGCCAGGCGTCGCCGTCGAGCGCGGGGCTCAGCCAGAGCGGGAGCAGCCACGGCGCGGAGGACACCGTGCGCTCGCCGTCGCGCATCGCGCGGACCGTCGCGGGACGTCGCGCGGGCGCGTCGCGGTCGGGGTCGGTCGGCTTCGGCGGCTTCACGCGCTGCGCGGGGAACTCACGCTCCGGGCCGCCGCGCCAGCCCGCGAAGTCGATGGGGCGGAGCGCGGTGGCGGCGTCGAGCGCGAGCGCGCGGCGTTCGGGCGTGAGCCACGGGAGCTCGGCGGCGATCGCAGCGAGGAGCGCGAGCGGGTCGTCGTCGCCGACGGGTTCGAGCGCGGGGGGAGCGTCGCCGCTGAGGGCCTCGGCGACGCGCGCGACGAGGGCGGCGGGCGGCGTCGGGAGCGTCACGCGTAGTGCGCGGGCGAGCACCGCGGTGGCGACGGCGGCGGGCGACGGGGTGCGCGCGGACGCCGCGAGGAGCGCGTCGAGGTCGTTGCGGGTGACGGCGCGGCCGCACGCGCGGAGGAGATCGAGCGTGTCGGCGGCGGATGCGTCCGGCGCGGGCGGGAGGGCGCGCCAGCGGTCGGCGAGGGCCCAGCGCGCGGAGGCGTCGAGCGCGGGGAGGAGGAGCGTGAGGAGGCGACGGTGCGCCGCGCGGTCGCCCTCGCGGGGCACGGCGGTGATCCGCCCGACGGCTGCGGCGAGCGGGCGGAGCGCGTCGACGTCGCCCGTGGACGCGAACGCTTCGCCGAGCAGACGAACCGCCGCGTCGCGCGTCGCGGTGTCGCCGTCGAGCGAGGTGAGCAGCGCGTTCACGTCGCGCCGTGCCAGGGCGAACGCGCGGTTCGTGGGCACGTCGCCCGCGCGCCAGCCGGCCAGCAGCCGCGGGACGTCGGCGGCTGGGAGCCCGTGGGCGAGCCAGCGCGCGAGGTCGTTCGCCACCGAACCTTCGTGCGACGGGGCCGGCGTCGAAGGGCCGGCGCCGCGCCCGAGGAGGTCGTCGAACTCGGCCGCGGTCGCGTCGCGGAGCGAGAACCCGCCGTCGCGGAGTCGTGTGACGAGCGCGTCGAACCAGGGCGCCCCGCGGTGGGCCCGCGCCGCGCGGCCGGAGAGCCTCCCGTCGAGCGCGTCGAGGAGGAGCGAGCGCGACTCCGCGGTGGTGGCCGCGTCGAGGGCGCCGACGAGCGCGGGCGTGGCCGCCGGGCCGAGCAGCGCGTCCAGCGACGCGAGGAGCGCCGCGCGGAGCCCGGGGTTGTCGTGCCGGCCGAGCCAGCCGAGCATCGCCCCCACGCTCGACCGGTCGCCGAGCGAGCCGAGGGCGGCGGCGGCGGTCTTCTTGACGCTCATGTTGGGGTGCTCGAGGGCGGCGGTGACGGCGCGGGCTGACACACGCGTGCCGAGCGTCGCGAGCGCGTCAAGGGCCGCGCGGGCCACCTCGATGTCGGGCGCGCTCACCGCCCGCACGAGGTGGAGCGTCACGCCGCCTTCGCCGCGCGCCGCCACCGCGCGGATCGCCGCCGTCCGGACGGACACCGCGTCGTCGTGGATGCACCGCGCCACCGCCGGCGCGACCCGCGGGGATCGAAGCGTGGCCAGCGAGCGGATCAGCGCGGCGCGGAGCGCGTCTTCCTCCGCCCGCTCGAGCTGCCCGAGGAGGAGCGAGGCCGCCAGCGCGTCGTCGCTCGGGTCGGACGCGAGCGCGCGGGGGCGGACGATGCCCGCCGCCCGCAGCCGGCGCGTCAGGCCCGCGAGCGCCGCGATCACCTCGGGCGCCACGAGCGTCTCCAGCTCGGGGAGGCGCCCTGCGAGGTGGGCCGAGACCTTCGCCTGGAGGTGCTCCGCGACGAGCGCGTCGATCGCCTCCAGCGCGCCGCCGTCGCCGCCCGCGAGGATCTCGATCCGGCGCGCGGGAGGCAGCCACGCGGCGGCCGCATCGAGACGCGCCCTCGCGGGGGCCGCGGCGAACCACGAACACACGCGCGGCAGGCGCAGCAGCTCGACGCGCCGGAGCATCGCGTCGCGCGCTGTGGGGTCGTGCGCGACGAGCTGGTAGAGCGCCTCGCCCACCTCCCTGGGGGACGCCACGGCCCACGGTGCGGGCGCGCCGTCGACGCCGAGCGCCGCAAGGAGCACCGCCACAGACGCCTCCCCGCCGCACGCGACGACGGCGGGGAGCGCCTCCGCGCCGAGCGTCGGGAGCCACCGGAGCACCGCGGCCTCGCTGGTGGGCCGCGCGGCCTCGGCGAGGAGCGGGACGAGCGCCGCCGCTGCGTCTTCGTTGGAGGTCGCGTCGAGGAGCGCCTCGGCGCAGCGCACGGCGCGGTCGCCGAAGGCCGCCGGGGCGACGCGGGCGAGGGCGAGCGAGAAGGCGCAGAGGCCGACCGCGCGCGCGTCGTCGGGGGCGCACGCCTCGGCCCGCGCGAGCACCTCCTCGCGGGCGGTGTAGAGGACCGTCGCCCAGGCGTCGAGGTCGCGCCACGCCGCGCCGGCGATGACGGACAGCACGTCGTCGAGCGCGCCCTCCCGCGCGAACACCCCGCGTTGATGGAAGGCCATCACGAAACGGAGGAGCTCGGGCTCGAGCCACGCGCCGCGGCGCCGCGCGTCGGCGATCACCGCGGGGAAGGAGTCGGGCGACGACACGTCGGCCAACGCGACCAGCGCGCGGCGGGCGTCGGCCTCGTCGCCGTCGGCGAGGGCGCCGCGGAGCACGCCCTCCAGGCGCCACGAGGCCGCGCAGTCGAGGGCGGCGGCGCGCGTGGCGGGCGCGTGGAGCGAAGGGCGCAGGAGCCCCGGGCGCGGCCGGAGCGCGGCCCACGGCGCGGCGAGGCGGCGCAGGGCCTCGTTGCGGAGTTCGGGGTCGGGGTGGGCCGCGAGCGCCGCGAGCCGCTCGGCGACGGGCTCCGCGGGCGCGGTCGCCGCCGTGAGCGCGTCGTCGAGGAGCGCGAGGGCGCGGCGCGCGCAGTAGGGCTCGGGCCGCCGCAGGAGCGCGTCGACGAGCGGGAGCGGCGCGTCGACGCGCGACGCGGGGAGCGTCTCGACCGCGTGGCGGAGTTCGCCGGAGGCGGGCGCGTCGGCCAGGGCGCCAGGGTCGTGGAGGAGCTCGACGTGCCACCACGCGACCCGCGCGGAGGCGTCGCGGACGACGTCGCGCCACGGCGGGATCGAGCGCCCGTGGGCGCACGCGTCGAGGCGGAGCCAGAGTTCGGCGACGGCGCGGTGGTGCTCGGGCGCGAGGCGATCGAGCGCGTCGGGCAGCGCGCGGGCGTACGCGGAGGCGTCGGGGCCGAGGCCGCCGGCGTGGCGGGCGAGCGCGGTGAGCGCGGCCTGCGCGTCGGCGCCTCCGCGCGCGAGAGATCGGGCGAACGCGTCGACGCGCGGGAGGGGGGCGGGTGCCTTGCGGGGGCGACTCATGGTGACCTGGGCGGGGGAGGGAGGAGGGGGCGCGGCGGGCGCGCGGCGAGGCGGCGGGGGGCGCAGGGATACGACCGCAGAGGCGTACGCGCAAGCGGTGGGGCGTCAGGCGGCGGGGTCGGGTTCGGGCAGCGCGAGGCGCGGCGAGTGGGCGAGGAAGCGCTCGCGGTGGTCGTCGGCGAGGAGCTCGGCGGCGGGGCGGCGGTGGATGGCGGTGGCGACGATCATCACCGAGCGCTCCACCTTCTCGATCGGGTTGACGTTGTCCTCGATGACGGTGTCGACGAGGGTCTTGTCGAAGCAGTGGGTGGCGGCGATCACCACGTGGAGGCTCGCGTGGGAGAGCGGGAGCGCGCCCGACTTCGAGAGCGCGTCGAGCAGGTCGAAGGCGCGGCTGCGCTCGGCCTTCTGCTCCTTCGGGTGGAGCGGCGACGTCGCGGCGGCGGCGAGCAGGCCCTTCTGCGCGGTGCGCGTCCACACCTCGCCGGGGTGGAGGATGGTGGGGCGGAGCGCGCTGTCCTCGTCGATCGCTTCGAAGCGCCGGTCGAGCTCGGCGGGGATGCGCGTGTAGTCGACGACGCCGCCCGTCGCGGCGGTGGCGGCGGGCGCGCCCCCGTCGCGCATCGGCGGGCGCGGGGGCGCCGCGGCGGTGGTCGTCGCGGCAGCCACCGGCGGCGGCGCCTGCGGGGGCGGGGGCGGGGGCGCTTGCACGGGCGCGGGCATCGCGGGCGCCGGTGCGGGCGGGGCCATCGCGGGCACGGCCATCGGGCGCGGCGGCGCGGCCGGAGCGGCCATGCGCGGCATCGGGCCGGGCGACGGCATCGGCGGCCCACCACCTCCCGGCATCCCGAACGAGGCCGGCGGCGGCGGTCCCCCCATCGGGGCGGCCGCGGCGTAGGTGCGGTTCTGCTCGGCGAGGCGGAGGGCCTCGCGCTCGCGGGCCTCCTCGATCTCGCGCTGCTTCGAGCGCTCGATCATCTCGTGCATCTTGTCGACGTGGCCGCGGACGCGGGCGAGCTTGACCTCGGGCGCCGCCTCCGCCGAGCCGTCGTAGGAGAGCAGGTCGCCGGGGATCTGGTAGTCGATGAAGAGGGTGAGGAGGTCCTGCGTGAGGCGGATCTCCTTGGTGAGCGAGTCGGGCGGGAGCGCGAGGAGGGCCTCGAGCTGCGGCTTGATCTGCACCACGCACACGCCGAAGAGGGTGCTCTCGAGCTGCATCGCGCGGACGGCCTTGGCGAAGCGCTGCTGCTCCGGCGAGAGCGACTCGATCGCGTCGCGGAACTCCTTGGGCGTCGGGATCTGCTCGAGCAGGAGCGGGATCTTGAGGACGTCCTTGTTCTGGAGGATGACGGCGGCCTTGGGCTCGAAGGTGTCGGCCGACGCGATGCGCCCGACGAGGAGCACGAAGCTGCTGAACTGCCGCGCCCGCGCGACGAGGCTCGCCGCCGCGCCCGCGCGCCCGCCGAACTGGTGCGACACCCAGGCGTGGAGGTAGCGGTCGCCGAGGAAGGTGACGCGCGTGGCGGCGTCGAGCGCGAAGCCCATCGGGCCCGTCGCCTCGCTCCACGAGACGACGGTGGAGACGGGCTCGGCGGCGCCGCGGCCGAGCTCGGCCTCGATGCTCACGGAGCCTTCGGGCGCGTGGTCGGGGCGGCGGACGGCGTGGGAGAAGGGCTGCGGGCGGTACTCCGGCTTGAAGAGCTTGCGGTTGTGGAAGTCCATGTACGCCGCGAAATCCGCGGCGGTGAGCGTCTTGCCGACCGCGGCGGCGAGCTGGTCGCGGAGCATCTGCTCGACGGAATCGACGCCGTCGGCGAAGCGCTGGCACACGTCGACGGTGTGCAGCAGCGTCATCAGCAGGATGGCCTCGGCCACGGACGTGGGCGACCCGTCGCGGGGGAAGGTCTGCGCGAGCTGGGCGGTCTTCTCTGCGAGGCTGCGGCGCTGCTCGGCGAGGAAGGCGCCGGCCCACGCCGCGGGGACGGGGCCCTCGCCCTGCGCGCCGCGCGCGGCTTCGAACACTGGCGCCACCGGCACGAACACCCCGTCGGCGTTGAGGGCGTTGAGGTCGCGGCCGTGGTCGGGCTGGGCGGTGAAGAGCTCGCTGGTGACGTAGATGTAGACGCGCTCGCACCACGAGGCGAGCTCGCGGAAGACCCAGAGCGCCGTCTCCACCTGCGGGTTGCGGCGCGGCGTGCGGCACGCGGGGGACGCGCGGTCGACGGCGAAGGAGGCCCGCTGCTGCCCGTCGACGAGGCCGAGCAGGAGGGTGATGTTCGCGTCGAGGTGCGGGCGGATGACGCGCTCGGGGCGGGGCGGGGACTTCGCGCCCGTCTTGATCTCGACGCGCCCGGTGTGGGACTGGAGGACGACGCCCTGCTCGGCGCTCGGGCCCGCGAAGGCGACCACCTCCCAGGTGAAGTCGAAGTGCCAGAAGTACTCGCGGACGGTGGTGATCACGCGCTCGGTGGTCTCGGTGGTGCCCCACATCGAGCGCTTCTCGACCACCTGGCGCTGGCCCGACTCGACCTCGCGCGTCTCCTCGCGGGCGAAGGTGCAGGTCTCCTGTGCGCGGAGGCGGAGGGTGACCGACTGGGTGCGCGCCCAGGCCGCGAGCTGCGCGAGCCCCTCGGCGGTGAGCCCGATGCCCCCGAGGCACTGGAGCGTCGCCGCCGTCGCCGTCCGCCCGAGGAACTCCACCAGCACGAACTTGTCGTCGTACGCGTGCGGGACGTCCGCGGGGTAGCGGGGGTTGCGGGTGTTGTCGAGGATCGTCCGGATCGTCCGCATCGCGGCGTCCAGGTCGTGGCGGAAGCGCGTCTCGTCGTAGCTGTTCATGGCGTCCGTTGGTGGCGTTGGTGGCGTTGGCGCAGCGGCCGCCATGGGGCGCGCGACGGCGGGGTCGTGTCAAGCGCTTCGCGCGCGGGCGGCGGGTCTTGTATATGCGTCGCCCCCATGATCGCGATCTCCCGCCTCGGCAAGTCGTTCGGAGGGCGCACGCTCTTCGAGGGCTTCACCGTCAACCTCAACCGCGGCTCGCGCTACGGGCTGGTCGGCGCCAACGGCTCGGGCAAGACCACGCTCCTGCGCATCCTCGCGGGCGACGAGCCGGCCTCCGAGGGCTCCGTCTCCATCCCCGCCAGCGCGCGGGTCGGCGTGCTCCGGCAGGACCGCTTCCTCGACGGGTCCGCGCCCATCCTCGACGTCGCGATGCGGGGCGACGAGCGCGTCTACGCCCTCCTCAAGGAGCGCGACGCCCTCCTCGCCGGCGACCACCCCGACCCGACCCGCGCCGCTCTCCTCGAAGAAGAGCTCGGCACCCTCGACGGCTACACCCTCGAGGCGCGGACGGGCGCGATCCTCGTGGGGCTCGGCATCCCCGCGACGTCGCACCGGCAGCCCCTCTCCACGCTCTCCGGCGGCTTCCAGCTCCGCGTGCTCCTCGCGCAGGTGCTCGTCGGCGGGCCCGACGCGCTCCTCCTCGACGAGCCCACCAACCACCTCGACATCCTGTCGATCCGGTGGCTGGAGAAGTTCCTCGCGGCGTACCGGGGGTGCGCGGTGGTGATCTCGCACGACCAGCGCTTCCTCGACCGGATGGCGACCCACGTGCTCGACGTCGACTACGGGACGGTGACCCTCTACACCGGCGACTACACCGCCTTCGCCGCGCAGAAGGCCCAGGTGCGCGAGCAGCAGGAGCGCGAGGCCGCCCGCGCCGAGGCCGAGATCGCCCACAAGCGCGCCTTCGTCGAGCGCTTCGGCGCCAAGGCCACCAAGGCCCGCCAGGCCCAGAGCCGCCTCAAGCAGATCGAGAAGATCGAGGTGGTGGAGGTGGCCGAGACCACCCGCCGCGCGCCGCGCTTCCGCTTCGAACCCG
This sequence comes from Polyangiales bacterium, assembly GCA_046351555.1. Taxonomy (GTDB): domain Bacteria; phylum Myxococcota_A; class Polyangia; order Polyangiales; genus CAISKJ01. The sequence goes on along the minus strand of JAXLYI010000049.1, from coordinate 1,835 downwards.
AACGCCCGAGCGGGCGCGACGTGCTCACGGTGAAGGGCGTGTCGAAGTCCTACGGGCCCAAGGCCGTGCTGCGCGGGGTCTCCCTCGCGATCCGCCGCGGCGAGAAGGTGGCCGTCATCGGCGCCAACGGGCTCGGCAAATCGACGCTCCTCAAGGTGGTGACGGGCCGCACCGCGCCGGACGCGGGGACGGCCGAGTGGGGCCACGAGGCCCGCATCGGCTACTTCGCCCAGGACCACAAAGAGCTCCTCACCGACCCGCGCGCCACGCCGCTCGACGTCGTCAACGATCTCCTCCCCGCGGCGTCGCAGTCGGAGGTGCGGGGGCTCCTCGGGCTGATGCTCTTCTCCGGCGACGACGTGAAGAAGCCCGTCGGGGCGCTGTCGGGCGGCGAGGCCGCGCGGCTGGTGTTCGCGACGATCACGGCGGGGCGGCCCAACGTGCTGGTGCTCGACGAGCCCACCAACCACCTCGACCTCGAGTCGATCGAGGCGCTGGTCGATGCGCTCGCGGCCTTCGAGGGGACGGTCCTCTTCGTCTCGCACGACCGGTGGTTCGTGTCGAAGCTGGCGACGCGCGTGGTCGAGGTGACGGCGGAGGGCTTCCGCGACGTGCAGGGCGGCTACGAGGACTACCTCGCCCAGTGCGGCGACGACCACCTCGACGGCGACGCCGTGTCGCTCCGGGCGAAGGAGGAGGCCCGCGCCTCGCGCGCCGCCGAGCCCGCGGGGCCCTCGAAGGCCGAGCAGTGGGCCGACGAGAAGAAGCGCCGCAACCGGCTCGCGGCGCTCCCCGCGAAGCGCGACAAGGCGATGGCCGCGATCGAGGCGGCCGAGGCCCGCAAGCGCGAGATCGAGGCGACGTGGCTGCGCGAGGGCTACTACGCCAACGCGACCCCCGAGGCGCAGAAGGCGCTCGCCGACGAGGAGGCCGCGCTCGGCCCGAAGATCGAGGCGCTGATGGCGGAGTGGGAGGCCCTGGAGCGCGAGCTCGCCGAGCTGTCGGGCTAGGTCGCGTACACCGCGCGGAGGGTGTCGCGCGCGAGGGCTTCGACGGCGGCGCGCTCGTCGTCGGGCCACGGCTCGGTGAAGACCTCGTGGCGGCCGTGGTCGAAGGGCTCGCCCGGCGCGGCCTCGACGCGGCGGACGCGCTCGCGCAGGCCCCGCGCGAGGAGGGTCGACGCGCGGTGGTGGCAGTAGGGGTTGTCGCCGCGGTCGCCGAGGAGGACGTGCGAGGTCCAGTGGCAGCCGCCGCGGCACTCGTCGGCGTAGTAGCAGGTCGCGCAGAACCCTTTGAGGTCCTGCGGGCCGAGGTCGCGGGTGAAGCGGAGGGCGGGCGCGCGCTCCCAGATGTCGCGGAGGCGGTGCTCGCGGACGTTGCCCCCGACGTACTCGCGCGACGGGAGCGAGGGGCAGCCCTTGATGTCGCCGTTGGCCTCGACGCCGAGCGAGACGCGCCCCGCCCCGCAGGCCCCGCGGTAGCCCGCGCGGAAGTGCTCGCGGATCACCCCTTCGAAGGGCCCGAAGTAGCCGACGTTGTTGCCCGGCCAGAGCAGCACGCCGCGCGCGTCGCCGACCCGCTTCAGCCTCGCCAGCGTCGGGAGCACCGTCAGCACCTGGTAGGGCTCCAGGAGGAGGTCGGGCGCGTCGCCGCCGCGGCCCATCGCCGTCGTGAGCTGCACCTGCCACCCGCGGATCCCCTCGTCGACGAGGCGCGCGAAGAGCGCCTCGAGCACCGGCAGGCTCAGGCGGTTGATCTGCGTGTTGGCCGTGAGCCGCATCGGCGTCGCGCGCACCGCGTCCATCGCGCGCATCGCGGCGGCGAAGCTCCCGCGG
>JAXLYI010000048.1:0-77443 GCA_046351555.1 Polyangiales bacterium | reverse complement strand
CTCTGGTCGGGGCGCGAGGCCGACCGCGCGAAGGGCCCCGGCGGCTGCTCGCGCTGGTGCGACACGGATTTCGTCGGCACCGACGGCGACGGGGGCGGGCGCTTCACCGACGCAAACGCCCTCGCCGACGCGGTCGCCGCGCGCTGGGTCGGTGACAACGCGCGGCGCTTCGTCGTGTGCACCGGCGGCGAGCCCCTGCTCCAGCTCGACGCGGCCCTCGTCGACGCGCTCCACGCGCGCGGCTTCGAGGTGGCCGTCGAGACCAACGGGACGCTCCGCCCGCCGCCCGGCGTCGACTGGGTGTGCGTGAGCCCCAAGGCCGGCGGCGCGCTCGCCCTCGACGCGGCCGACGAACTGAAGCTGGTGTTCCCGCAGCCCGGCGCCGAGCCCGAGCGATTCGAAGGCTTCGCGGCGAAGCACCGCTTCCTCCAGCCGATGGACGGCCCCAACCGCGCCGAGCACGCGTGCCGCGCGGTCGCGTGGTGCCTCGCGCACCCGACGTGGCGGCTGAGCCTCCAGACGCACAAGCTGCTCGGCATCCCCTGAGTCATTGGGCGGGAAATCTTCCCTCCGACCGCCAGGGCGACACGCCGCACCGGGCGCTTTCGCCTCTTCCAGTGCAACGTCTGTCGCGGGTATAGCCGGCGGCGTTGAGGTTGGACAGCCATGAACGATCCCCTTGAACTAGGCCAGTTTGCCGCGGTTCTCTCGCAGGCGCCGTGGGCGCTCTACGCCTTCCGACGCGGCCCCGACGGCGCGATGTCGCTCCCCTTCGCGAGCGAGGGGTTCGGGCGCTTGTTCGGGCTCGAACCATCGTCGCTACGCGGGGACGCCGCGCCCCTCCTCGCGGGCGTCCTGCCGGGCGACCTCGCGCGCGTGCTCGACGCGTTGGATCGCTCGGCGCAGGTGCTCTCCCCGTGGCGCGAGGAGTTCGGCTTCCGCCGCGCCGACGGCGGGGTGGTGTGGGTCGAGGCGAGCGCGCTGCCCTCGCGCGAGCCCGACGGGGCCGTGGTGTGGCGGGGCGTCTGCCTCGACGTCACCGCGCGCCACCGCGACGAGGCCCGGCGCGTGCGCCACCACGACCAGCTCGTGCGGCTCGTCGCGCAGGCGCCCGTCGCCATCGCGATGTTCGACCGCGACCTCGTCTACCTCGCCGCGAGCCGGCGCTGGGCCGAGCAGCTCGGCCGCGGCCGCGACGACCTCATCGGACTGCCCCACTACGAGCTCTTCCCCGACGTGCCCGAGCACTGGAAGGAGGCGCACCGCGCCGGCCTCGAAGGCGAGGCGCGCGAGGCCGAGGACGACCTCTGGGTGCTCGCCGACGGCTCCCGCCGCTGGTTCCGCTGGGCGCTGCACCCCTGGTACGACGAGGACGGGCGCGTCGGCGGCATCACCATCATCGGCGAAGACGTCACCGACCGCAAGGAGGCCGAGGAGGCGATCGCGGCGAGCGAGCGGCGCTACCGCGACCTCGTCACGCTCTCGCCCGACGCGATCTTCGTCAACCGCCGCGGGCGCCTCGCCTTCGTCAACGACGCCGCCCTGCGCCTCTTCGCGGCCCCCTCCCCCGACGCCCTCCTCGGCCGCCCCGTGCTCGACGTGATCCACCCCGACTCGCACGCCACGGTGCTCGCGCGCATCGCCGCGCTCGAGGCCGGGCGCGCGGTGCCGCGCGAGCTGGTGCGCGTCACCGCGCTCGACGGCGCCGTGCGCGAGGTCGAGGCCGCCGCCGCGCGCTTCGTCGACCGCGAGGGGGGGGCCGTCCAGGTGGTGATGCGCGACGTGAGCGAGCAGCTCCGCGCCGCCCAGGCGCTCCGCGAGGAGGAGGCGCGCTTCCGGCAGCTCGCCGAGTCGATCCGCGAGGTCTTCTGGATGACCGACGTCGAGAAGCAGCAGATCCTCTACATCAGCCCCGGCTACGAGACGATCTGGGGCCGCCCCTGCGCCAGCCTCTACGCGACGCCCACCGCGTGGATGGACGCCGTGCACCCCGACGACCGCGACCGGGTCCGCCGCGCCGCGCTCACCCAGCAGGTCGACGGCGGCTACGACCTCCAGTATCGCGTCGTGCGCCCCGACGGGAGCATCCGCTGGGTGCACGACCGGGCCTTCCCCGTGCGCGACGACGGCGGCCGGGTGGTGCGCGTCGCCGGCGTCGCGGAGGACATCACCGACCGGCGCCGGCTGGAGGAGCAGTTCCAGCAGACGCAGAAGATGGAGTCGGTGGGGCGCCTCGCGGGCGGCGTCGCGCACGACTTCAACAACCTGCTCACCATCATCATCTCGTCGGCCGAGCTGATGCGCGAGGACCCCGACGCCCCCTACGCCGGCGAGCTCCTCGACGACATCCTCGACGCCGGCCGCCGCGGCGCCTCCCTCACCCGCCAGCTCCTCGCCTTCACCCGCCAGGAGGTGGTCGAGCCGCGCGTCGTCGACCTCGCGGGCGTGGTCTCCGACACCGAGAAGCTCCTGCGCCGGCTCATCGGCGAGGACGTCGAGCTCTCCGTCCGGCTCGACAGCGCCGCGGCGCCCGTCCGCGTCGACCCGGGCCAGTGGACGCAGGTGCTGCTCAACCTCGCGGTCAACGCGCGCGACGCGATGCCCACCGGCGGCACGCTGCGCATCGAGACCCGCGCGGTGGTGGCCGACGGCGCCCTCCTGCGCGCGCACCCCGCGCTGCGCGAGGGCGTCTACGCCGTGCTCTCCGTCACCGACTCGGGCGGCGGCATGACCCCCGAGGTGCGCGCGCGCCTCTTCGAACCCTTCTTCACCACCAAGCCCCGCGGCAAGGGGACCGGCCTCGGCCTCGCGGTGGTGTACGGCGTCGTCCACCAGGCCGGCGGCGAGATCGAGGTCGACAGCGCCCCGGGCCGCGGCACCACCTTCACCGTGTACGTCCCCGCGGTCAACGCCGCGGTGCTGAGCGTCCCCGAGGCCTTCACCGCGTCGCTGCGCCCGGGCCGCGAGGTGGTTCTCCTCGTCGAGGACGAGGCCGCGGTGCGGCGCGTCGCGGGGCGCATCCTCACGGCCAAGGGCTACAGGGTGATCGCCGCCGCCAACGGGCGCGAGGCCCTCGCCGCGCTCGAGGGCTACGACGGCCCGCTCGACCTGCTGCTCACCGACGTGGTGATGCCCGCGCTCGACGGCGCCGCCCTCGCCCGTGAGGTGCGCGCGCGCTTCCCCGAGGCGCGGGTTCTCTTCGCCAGCGGCTACGTCGACGAGTCGATCACCCTGCGCGGCGTGGCCGGCGAGGGCGCGTCCTTCCTGCAGAAGCCCTACTCGCCGGGGGTGCTCCTCCAGCGGATCCGCGAGATCCTCGACGCCTGACCGCGCGCCGTCAGCGGCACCCGTGGGTCGCGGCGCCAAGTGCGGGTGGCGTTCGGTGAACGCGTCTGCTCGCGGCGCCGAGTGCCGGTGGGGTCGGTGAACGCGTCTGCTCGCGGCCCCGAGTGCCCAGGGTTCGCCCGCCTGCCCTCACTGAGTGGTTTAGGCTCACCCTGGGCTACCTCCATGGGATCATCCGCGTGGTCGCGGATTCAGGCGACGAGCGACGAACGCCGAGCGACGAAGCGACGTAGGCGACGTGCAACGCCCACAACTCGCGCCGGCTCCCCGAATCCGCCACCGGGCGGATGATCCCGTGGAGGTAGCCCAGGGTGAGCCTAAACCACTCAGTGAGGGCAGGCGGGCGAACCCTGGGCACTCGGGGCCGCGAGCAGACGCGTTCACCGACCCCACCGGCACTCGGGGCCGCGAGCAGACACGACGCCTGACCGCGCGCCGTCAGCGGCACCCGTGGGTCGCGCGCCCCTCGATCCACGCCCGCACCGCGGCCCCCTCGCAGCTCCACTGCGTCAGCGCGACGGGGTGCCCGCCGCCCCCCGACGCCTTGCGCCAGAGCGCGCTCCCCGCCAGGTCGCCCGCCGTCACCCGCGCGCTCACGTCGTGGAACTCCCGCACCGCGTCGGCCGCGTCGGCGAGCGTGGGCGCCAGGTGCAGCGACGCCCCGGCGCGCCCGTGGCACTGGACCGTCGCGCAGCCCGCGCTGCGGAAGGCGGGGGCGATGTGGCGGAGGTAGGCCGCGCCGTCGAGGGAGGTCGCGCGGGTGCGGGCGACGCGCTGGCGGGCGAACCAGAGGCCCCCGAGGGCCACCACGGCGGCGAGGAGGGTGGGGACGGGCGAGCGGCGGCGCCCCTCGGCGTGGGAAAACCAGCGCGACACGCGAGCGGTATACCATTGCCCCCGGGGAATCGTGTACCGTCCGCGCGCTCCCATGGGCGAGGCACCGATCTTCCACTTCAACGACGAGCGGGAGTCCATCGTGGAGGAGGTCGTCGGCCGCGTCGTGCGCGGCGCGAAGGACCCGCTCCTCCTGCTCAACGACGCGGCCTACCACGAGTGCAAGCGGCTGGAGGCGCACCCGGGCTCCGAGCGCGCGGAGTACCTGCGCTTCCGCGACATCGCCCGCACGGTCGGGCGGATGAGCGAGGCCGACCGCGTGGCGCGGCTCGACGACGTCTCCCGGCGCTACGCCCGGGACGTCGCGGGCAACTTCAACCCGCGGGTGTTCGCGCTCTCCACCAAGGTGCTGCCGCGGGCGCTCACGCTGCTCCTCGCGCCGAAGGACTTCGCGCTCGCCGAGGAGGGGATGCGGCTGCTCGACCGGCACCTGATCACCCAGGGGCCCCTCGACACGCTCCGCGCGCTGGCGAAGCGCGGCACGCTGGTCTTCACGCCGACCCACTCGTCCAACCTCGACTCGGTGGTGTTCGGCTTCGCGCTCGAGCGCGTCGGCCTCCCCCCGGTGAGCTACGGCGCCGGGAAGAACCTCTTCACCAACCCCTTCCTCTCGTACTTCATGCAGAACCTCGGGGCCTACAAGGTCGACCGGAGGATCCGCCACGAGCTCTACAAGGAGGTGCTGAAGACCTACTCCACCGTGCTGATCGAGCGCGGCTTCCACTCGCTCTTCTTCCCCGGCGGCACGCGCTGCCGGTCGAACGTGGTGGAGGAGAAGCTCAAGCTCGGGCTCCTCGGGACGGGCGTCGAGGCCTTCACCAACACCCTCCGCCGGGGCCACCCCCAGCGCGTGTTCGTGGTGCCCGCGACCATCAACTACCTGCTGACGCTCGAGGCCTCCACCCTCATCGAGGACTACCTCGCCGAGACGGGGAAGAACCGCTACATCATCGAGGACGACGAGAGCACGCAGATCGACCGCGTCGTCACCCTCCTCCGCAAGCTCACCAAGACGACGGGCTCCATCGTCATCCGCTTCGGCGAGCCGATCGACCCCTTCACCAACGCGGTGACGCGCGACGGCCGCTCGCTCGACGCGCGCGGGCGCGAGGTCGACCCCGCCAGCTACGTCATGCGCGACGGCGCCGCCGTCAACGACGCGGCCCGCGACGCCCAGTACACCCGCGAGCTCGGCGAGGCCATCTGCCGGAGCTTCGCCCGCGACACCGTCGCGATGTCCACGTCCCTCGTCGCCGCCGCGGCCTTCGGGCGCCTGCGCGACCTCTACCCCCGCGCCGACCTCTTCGCGCTGCTCCGCCACCGCGACGACGTCTTCGTCCCCGGCGACGAGCTTGAGCGCCGCGTGGCCGACCTCGCCGAGCGCGCCCGCGCCATGGAAGACGCCGGCAAGCTCGCCCTCGCGCCCGGCGTGCGGGAGGCGCGGCCCGCGCAGCTCATCGACGAGGCCGTGCGCGCCTGGGGCGGCTACCACACCCGCGCCGTGCTCACCCGCGCCGACGGCGGCTTCACCATCGGGGAGACCAACCTCGTGCTCTACTACCAGAACCGACTCGCCGTCGCCGGCCTCGGCTACCACCCCGCGCGGAGGGGCGGCCGATGAGCCGGGCGGTCGGCGTGCTCGGCGGCGGCCCCTGGGGCGTCGCCCTCGCCTGCGCCGCGCGCCGCGCGGGCCACGACGTGCTCCTCTGCACGCGCAAGAGCGACGCGGCCGCCGGGCACGGGCTCCCCACCACGAGCGACGTGCGCGCGCTCGCGAAGGCCGCCACGCTGATCTTCGTCGCCGTCCCCTCCGACGTGGTGCGCGAGGTGGCGCGGGGGCTCGGCGACGCGATCGACGGCTCGCACTACGTCGTCCACGGCATCCGCGGGCTCTCCTCCGAGGGGCTCGTCCCCATCTCCGAGGTGATCCGCGAGGAGACGCCCTGCCGCCGCGTCGGCGCCATCGGCGGCCCCGGCGTCGCCCGCGATTTGCGCGAGGGCAACCTCGGCGTGCTCGCGGCCGCGTCGCGCTTCCCCGAGGTCACCGAGGCCGTCCGCGCCGCGCTCGAGAGCCCCGCGCTCCGGGTGTCGTGCACGCACGACCTCGCGGGCCTCGAGTGGGCCAGCGCGCTCAACGGGTGCCTGCTCACCGCGGTGGGCTACGGGCGCGCGATCGGCGCGTCGCCGGCGGTGCTCGCGGGGCTCCTCACGCGCGGCATCCACGAGGCGTCGCGCGTCGGCGTGGCGGCGGGCGCCGAGGCCGCGACCTTCTTCACCATCGCGGGCATCGGCGACGTGCTGGCGGCGATGGGCGGCGACGACCGCCCCGAGGTGCGGCTTGGCGAGGCCCTCGGCGAGGGCGCGACGCCGGAGCAGGCGAGGGGCCGCGCGGGGCAGCGGGTGGAGGCGCCGGCGGTGGCGCTCCAGGTGCTCGCCTTCGCGAAGGAGCGCCGGATCGAGGTCCCCGTGTTCCGCACGATCGCCGCGGCGATGGCGGGCACCATCTCGCGCGAGGAGGTCATGAAGGGCCTCATGACGCGCGGCACGCACTGACGAGGCAACACGCGCATGATCGACTCCGTCACGTTCCCTTCCCGCAGCGGCGCCCCGACGGCGGGCGTCATCGGGCTCCCCGAAGGCAACGGCAAGGCCCCCGCGGTGGTTCTCCTCCAGGAGTACTGGGGCGTCAACGCCCACGTCCGCTCGCTGGTCGAGCGGCTGTCCCGGGAGGGCTTCATCGTCCTCGCGCCCGACCTCTACCACGGCACCGTCGCCACCACCGCGGCCGAGGCCCAGCGCCTCATGACCGAGCTCCAGTGGCCCCGCGCGCTCGACGAGATCGCCGGCGCCCTCGCGTGGCTCCAGGCCGACCCCCGCTCGACGGGCCACGTCGGGATCACGGGCTTCTGCATGGGCGGCGCGGGCGCGCTCCTCTCCGCGTGCAACGTGCCCGGCTTCGAAGCCGCGGTGGCCTTCTACGGCGTGCCGCCGGCGCAGTTCACCGACTGGAAGAAGGCCGACGCGCCCCCGATCCAGGCGCATTTCTCTGCGACGGATCAATGGGCGAAGCCCGCGGCGGCCGAGGAGATCCGCGACGCGCTCGTCGCCCGCGGCAAGACGATGGACCTCCACGTCTACGACGCCCAGCACGCCTTCGTGAACGACACCCGCCCCGAGGTCTACCACCCCGAGCACGCCGCCACGGCGTGGAAGCGGATGGTCGACTTCTTCCACCGCCACCTCGGTTGAGCGCCGCGTGGCGTGACGAGGCCGCGCGCGTCGCGGGCCTGGCGGCGCCCGCGGTGGCCCAGTCGCTCCTCCAGACGATGGTCTTCCTCGTCGACCGGGTGATGCTCGGCCGCCACGGGGAGACCGCGCTCGCCTCGATGCAGGCCGCGGGGCCGCTGCTCTGGTCGCTCCAGTCGGGCTTCGGCGCCTTCTCCGCGGGCACCGTCGCCGTCGTCGGCCGCTCGGTGGGCGCCAACGACTGCGCCGGCGCCACGTCCGCGCTGCGCGGGAGCGTGCTGCTCTCCGTCGCGATCGGCGTGGCGGTGGGCGCGCTCGGGCTCGCGGGGGTCGACGTCATCCTCCACGCGATGGCGCGCGAGGCGGGCCCCGCGGTGCTCGCGTCGGCGCGCTCGTACCTCACGGTGCTCTTCCCCGCGCTGCCGATGCTCTTCGTCGGGATGTCCACCACGGTCGCGCTCCAGGCCGCGGGCGACACGCGGACGCCGCTCGCCATCGCGGCCGTCACCAACGTGGTCAACGTCGTCGCCAACTGGGTGCTCATCTTCGGCAACCTCGGCGCGCCGCGGCTCGGGGCGACGGGCGCGGCGATCGCCAACGCGCTCGCGCTCACGCTGGAGGCGGGGCTCGGCGTGCTGGCGGTGACGCGCCCGTGGTCGCCGGTGTCGCTGCGCGGCGGCGGCGCCGTGGCGGGTGCGCGGCGCGTGCTCGCGGTGGCGTGGAGCTCGTTCGCGGAGCGCGCGGTGTACCACGCGGGGTACCTCGCGTTCGTTCGGATGGTGAACGGGCTCGGGCCCACGGCGATGGCGTCGCACCAGGCGCTGCTCTCGGTGGAGAGCGTGTCGTTCCTGACGGCGGACGGGGTCGCGGTGGCGGGGGCGGCGCGGGTGGCGCAAGGGCTCGGCGCGAAGGACGAGGCCGCGGCGCGGCGCGCGGGCGTCACGGCGGCCGCCATGAGCGCGGCGATGGGGGCGGTGTTCGCGCTGGGCTTCCTCGGCGCGCCGGGGCTGCTGGTGCAGGCGTTCCGCGACGACCCGGCGACGCGGGCGATGGCGGTGCCGGCGATGCGCGTGGCGGCGGTGGCGCAGGTGCCGATGGGCGTGGCGATCGTGCTGGCGCAGTGCCTCCGGGGCGCCGGGGCGACGCGGGAGGCGTTCGCGATCGCGACGGCGGGCTCGTTCGCGGTGCGCATCGCGGCGACGGCGGCGTTCGTGCCGGGGATGGGCCTGGGGCTCGCGGGCGTGTGGATGGGGAGCGCGTGCGACTGGCTGGTGCGCGCGGCGCTCTGCGCGTGGCGCTGGCGCGCGGGCAGGTGGGCCAGGGCGCGGGTGTAGCCGTGTCCTTCGGCGTCATTTCCGTCGGGTGGATGCGTGTGTTTCGCGCGTGCTGCGGGTGCCCTCCCCGACCCTCCCCGCCACGGCCCACGAGATGCGCAACGCCTCGCGCGGAGGCGCTTGCACGCTCGATGTTTCGAGAGGTTGGAGCATCCGGCTCATCTGCTCGCGGCCCCGAGTGCCCAGGGCTGTCGGCCCGCCCTCACGCCGGCGGGGTCAGGCTCACCCCGCGTTCGGCATGGGATCATCCGCTTGCGGCGGATTCAGGCGACGAACTGCGAGCGACAAATGCAGACGGCCACGACGCAGCCTCGTAGCCTCGTAGCCACGCAGCCACGCAGCCACGCCCCTGAATCCGCCACCAAGCGGATGATCCCATGCCGGTTGCCCAGGGTGAGCCTGGCCCGTTCAGTGAGGGCGGGCGGGCGAACCCTGGGCACTCGGGGCCGCGAGCAGATGAGCCAGACGCTCCTACTTCCGCGATCTCCCGGTAGACAAGCACTTCCGCGCGAGGCGTTGCGCATCTCGTGGGCCGTGGCGGGGAGGGACGGGGAGGGCACCCGCAGCACGCGCGAAACACACGCATCCACGCGACGGAAATGACACCGAAGGACAAACGGGTAGCCCGAGGTGAGGCTCGATCGCGCGGCACCCCAACGCTTGCAGCACGCGGGCGGCAAACCGCCGCGCGTGAGCGCGCGGGCTCGTCGCTCCCGCACCGCGCTCCACCATCACGGCAGCGGCAGCAGCTCCTCGACGCGCAGCGTGAGGTCGCGCCCGCCGACGCGCACCGCGCGGGACTCGCCGGGCGCGCCGCGCAGCAGCCGGTCGGCGTCGGTGTCGCCCAGCGACGCGAGCGCGCGGCCGCCGACGGACTCCACCGTCTCGTTCACCGCGACGCCCTGCCGGGCCGCGTCGCTGTCGCGGTACACGATCGCGACGCGGTAGCGCCCGACGACGTCGCGCACGAGCGTGAAGCCGACGCGGCGGTACTCGTCGAGCACGTGGTCGCGCCGGGTGTAGCGCCGCAGCCCGAGCCGCCCCGCCGGGTAGTCGATGGTCACCGCGAACTCGCGCAGGAAGGGGAGCCCGAGCAGCCCGTCGAGCGGCCCCCCCAGCTTGCCCGCGACCGCGTCGAGCACCGCGTCGGGGAAGCTCGCCACCGCAACGCCCGCCACCTCCGCGCCCTCCACCGTCACCGCGCGGACCCGCGCGATCGGCTCGACGCTGACGCCCGCCTGCGTCGCGAGCCGCACGCTCACCTGCGCGCGCCCGTCGGACGCGACCGCGTCGAACGCCGTCCGCCGCAGCACGATTGACGCGGCCCCCGTGTCGACCAGGAGGCGCAACGGTCGCCCCTCGACGCGCGCGGTGACGACGAGCCGCGTGGCCTGCAGCCGCACCGACGGGTTCGGCGGGAAGGCGCGGACGCCGCCGCCCTCCAGGCGGAAGGGGACGACGGTCTCGGCCTCCTCGGTGTCGGGCGGGCGCGGCGCGCCGCCGAGCGTCCACACCGACGCGCGGAAGTCGAAGGTGTGCGCCGCGCCGAGGAGCGCCGGCGCGCCGAGCACCACGGGCAGGTTGGCGCCGAAGCCGAAGGGGTCGCCGCGCAGCGTCGGTGCGCCGTGGAGAACGGCGCCGCCGACGTGCAGCGCGGGGGGCGTGCGCGCGAGGTCGCCGACGGGGACGACGGCGTCGTTGACGAAGACCGCCGGCGCGCCGGTGTCGACCATCGCGGGAACGGGCTCCGCGTCGTCGACCGCCGCCTCCACCACCGGCACCCCGAACGCGATGCGGAACGGCACCTCCACGCGCGCAGGCGCTTCGGCGTCGGGCGCGTCGCCCGCGGGCGCGACGTCGGCAGGCGACGCGTCCACCGCGGCCTCGGTCGCCCCCGCGTCCACGCGCGGTGGCGTCGGCGCAGGGTCGGCGCCGCACGCCGCCGTCATCCACGTGGTGAGAAGAGTCGCCAGCGCGAGCCGAGGGCACCCCATGTCGTCGCCCGGAAGCATCGCACGTTCCGACGCGACGTTCGCAGGGATCGGGGCGGTTGGCGGTGGCGGCGAGAGTGACCTGGCGCGCGGCGGTGGCGCTTCGACACGCCACCGCGGCGCGCGGAAGGAGGGGCGGCGCTTCAGCCGTTGGGGGCGGGCGTCGGCGCGGGTGCGTCGGGGGTGGGCGTCGGCGCGTCGGGCTCGTCGTCGTCGTCCGAGCCGCCGCGCGCGCCGAGGCCGTAGACCCGCGCGAGGGGGCCGAGCTCGGGCGCGAGCATCGTCGCGTCGCCGCGGCGCGCGCGGCGGAAGGCGCGGCTCACCACGCCGATCGCGTGGAGCACGCGGCCGTCCTGCAGGTCGAGGGCGCGCTGGGCGGCCGCCAGCTCCTGGGGCTTCGCCTCGGCGACGCGGGCGGCCTCGCGGGCCTTGGCGGCGAGGTCGCGCAGCGCGGCGACGTGGTCGTCGTCGACCTTGACGAGGTCGAGGTCGTCGCGGAGCTCGGGGTCCTCCGCGCGCAGGCGGGCGACGACGGCGGCGACGGAGTCGAGCCCGTCGGCGACGATGTCAGTGGTCTCGGCGGGCTTCATCGCGGCGGCGAGGCCGGCCAGCACGGGGTGCGACGCGCCGAGCAGGTCGCGGAGCGTCTGCCACGCGCCGAGGCGGGCGGCGGTGGCGGCGGAGTGGGCCTCGCGCGCCCGCTGCTTGCGCTCGCCGACGGAGAGGCCGGCGGCGAGCGCGACGCGGTCGTAGCGGACGTTGAGCTCGCGGAGCAGGCCGAGCTCGTGGACGATGACCGCGTCGAACGACGGGTCGTAGCCGAGCAGCGACGCGCGCTGCGGGGCCGTGAGGCCCGCGTAGACCGCGCGGGTGCTCCGGACGAAGGCGCCGCCCGCGGTGAGGATCACCTCGGTGGCGGTCACCTGGCCGCGCGCGAGCATCCACGCCTCGTCGGCGCCGCGGAACACCGCGCGGGCCGCGCGGGGCGAAGGGGGCCCCACCTCGGCCGCGAGCGAGTCGCTCACCGGGGCCTTGGGGGGCGGGGGGATCGAACCATCGGCTGCTGCCATGCGATCAACTCCTGCAACGTGCGGCGCACCAGCGCGCCGCGACGTCCCCAGAGGTGCCCCCGAAGCTCGTCCGTGTCAGCCTGAACATCGCGCGCTCGGAGACGAATGCGATGTCCAGTGTCCACGGGGAAGACACACGCGCACCCGCAGTGCGGCCACGCGCGTCCCGAAGAGAGCGCCGCGCGTCCCGAAGAGAGGTCGCGAGCTCCCGAAGAGAGGTCGCGAGCTCCCGAAGAGAGCCGCGCGTGAGCCGAAGAGGGCGCCGCGCGACCCGAAGAGAGCCCCGCGTCAGGTGGTGTGCGGGCGAGCTCGTCCCGAAGAGAGCCGCGCGTCAGGTGGTGTGCGGGCGAGCGCGTCCCGAAGAGGGCGCGCGGCGAGGTGTTGCGGGCGGCGCATCGACTGCTTGACGCCCGCCCGCGCGGTGTGTCCGAATCGCGGCCACGCATGAGCGACCACCCGCCGATTCCCGAGCAGCTCGACGCGCTGCTGGAGCGCATGCGGACGCTCGGCGAGCGGGAGGGGCTGCCGAAGTTCGACGAGGCGGTCCTGGCGTGGATCCACAGGCGCTTCGCCGTCGAGCGGTGGGCGCGGCTCACGCAGGCGGGCATCGACGACAGCGAGAAGATCCCGATCGCGAAGGTGTTCGTCGACGCCCGAAGGGAGAACGCGCGCGACGGCGAGCCCGGCTTCGTGGCGAAGGCGCTTGCGACGCAGACGGCCCCGCTGCGCAACCCCCTCGATCGACGCGTCGAGGTCGGCGACGCGCCGGGAGCCCCCCGCGATTCGATGTCGCCGGAAGACCTCTCGCAGGAGGCTGGCGAGCGACGTGGAGGGGAGCGGCGACGTGACGGCGGCTTTCTGCTCGTGGGCGGCCCCGGGCAGGGCAAATCCACAGTCACGCAGGTGCTTTGCCAGATGCATCGCGCGCGGTGGGTTCGCCACCGTCCGGAGGGTCACGCCGAGCGCGAAGAGGCGTGGCAGGCCCTCCACGACCTCCAACGAGGCGCGGGGCTCAGCGTCACGGCGGACGTGCACCTGCCCGTCGCCTTCGACCTGCCACGCGTCGGGCGACGCGTGCAGCGCAGCGGAACCTCCGTGCTCGACCTGCTCGCGGAGGACCTCGGGTTCGCTGGGGGCGTCGGCGCGGCACTCGGACGCGTGCTGCGCGAACTCCCACTGCTGCTCGTGCTCGACGGGCTCGACGAGGTGCCAGCGTCGGGGGGGCGCGGTGCACTCCTCGCACGCTTCCATGAGCTCTTTGCCGCGCTGGAGGGGGCGACGGCGCTCCTGGTGGTGACCACGCGTCCGCAGGGCTACGGCGGCGAGTTCGGCGCGCTGCGGGAGTGGCGAATCGCCCCTTGGGATCGCGGCACCGCGACGACCTTCGCCGTGCGTCTGCTTGACCAGCGCTACGCCGGCCGCGCCGATCGCCGCGAGGAGGTCGGAGAGCGCATCCAGGACGCCGTGCGCGACGACGCCGTCGCTCGCATCATGACCACGCCGCTCCAGGTGACCATGATGACCGCGCTGGTGTCGCGGCTCGGGCGCGTACCGCGGGAGCGCTGGCGACTCTTCCAGGAGTATTTCCGCCTCGTCGTCGGCCGCGAGGTGGACAAGGGCGGGCCCGTCGGATCCATCCTGGAGCGGTACAGCCGGCAGGTGCTGGAGATCCATCAGCATGTCGCGCTCCTCCTCCACACACTCGGCGAGCAGCGCGACGGCGACGCGTGCCTGTCGCGCGACGCGTTGCGCGAAGTGGTGAGCGCTCGCCTGGAGCGCGATGGCGTGAGTGATCGGACGTTGATCGATCGCGTCGTCGAGGCATGCAACGACCGGCTGGTGTTCCTGGTGCAGCCGGAGCAGGACGGGATCGGCTTCGAGGTGCGGTCGCTCCAGGAGTATTTCGCCGCGGGCGCACTCACGACTGGCGACGAGGAGCTGGTGGCGCAACGGCTGGAGGTCGTCGCCCGCGCGGCCTATTGGCGCAATGTGGTGGTGTTCGCCGTCGGGCGCGTGATGGACGACCTGTCGCCCCTCATGCAGGAGCGCGCCACCGTCGGCCTCTGCCGCCTGCTCGACACGCCGGGGCCCGATCCCCTCGACGGCGTCGCGTACCCCGGCGCGCTCCTCGCGCTGGACCTTCTCGCGGATGGAGCAGTGCTCGCGGTACCACGGCTTGCGAGGGCCGTGGCCGAACACTCTCTACACACCCTCGAACTCCCGACACCGCGTTCGACCGCGTCCGTGCAACGCCTGGCAAAGGTGTTGTGCGACCCTTTCACCGCCGATGGAGCAGAAACCGTCGAGATCCTTTGGCGGCGTATCGATAAGCTGTTGGACGACAAGGAACGATCAATTGCCGCTTGGACGGCAGCGTTCGAGTTGGGCCGACAGCGAAACGACCTCTTGCACATCATTCGTGCCCGTTGGCCCTTGGATGCGAGCGCACGACTGGCAATACTCGACAGCGTCGGATCCATTCCTGCGTGGGTGGTCGAACTGGTTCGTCAGCAAGTGGGCGATTTCGAACCTCGCGATTACGGCAGGGTGGCCTGGGTACTGCTCAGCGGCGGGCGAGAGGACGCCATGCTTTCACGCCTATTGAGTCCTCAACACGGGCGAGCCCAAGGAAGCGATTCTGCATCTTCGTTCGGGTTTTACTTTCATGCAATGGTGGATGAGCATAGCAACCTGTCGCCAGCAACAAAGGACGAACTCTGGCGACGGCCACATTCGCGGCCGATCCATGCATTGGATTGCGCCCTTCGCGAGCGTACCCTCGACGCTTTCGCCAAACTCGTCGAGTTGATGGCTGCTAGCTGGGATTCTTGGCGTGAACTCGCGGGTTCCTGGGGGCCTTGGATCGTCCGACGAGTGCTGTCGGGGGTGACCACATCCCAGGAGGCATACGCCCGAGCTGATGCGCTTCGGCAAGGAGCGTTCGGGACGACCGAGACCTGGTGGACCCAACAAGCTATCTGGGCACACCAAGGCCTGCGATCAACAGACTACCTCGCGTGGCTCGATGGATCTTTGACCCTGCCTCAGGACGCGAGCATCTACATCAACAGAATGTCCGAACGATCAGCGCAGGAGATATGCGAGGGGATCACACTACGTCCGATCGAGACCTTCGACGCACGGCGGCGCGAAAATTTGCTGCGGATTCTCGGGGACATCCTCTCCATGCACCCGGGACTCTTGTGGCTTATTACCCCCGGTCATATTTTTGTACTGCTTGAAGGATCGACGAGAAGACTTCGCTGGCTTCCAGAGCTCCGTGACGCCGCGGAAGCGTCTGAGTGGACTGACTTTCTCGACGCGTCCATGTCTGTCATACACCCGGATGCGCGCGTAGGGCCTTCGTTCGCCCATCAATTCGGCGCGTGGCTGATGGAGCGCTGGCAAAGCTCTCCTCGGGATTCGTTTATCGAACGACGCGCCTTGGCCTTCGCGTTTCTCGAGCCCTCACGCGCACGTTCGCTGCCATCTTCGTGGCTGGAGGAGGTTCGCCACACCCCTCCCGAAATGTTCTCGGACAATTCCGCGCGAGTGTTCGCGTTGGCTCGGCACATCGAAGCCGGGCTCGTCACAACCGACGCCTTCCTCCGTCACTGGCGCGCCGGGGACTCGCCCTCATTCGACGTCTCCAAGCTCACCGACCCCACGCCCATCAAGGCCGCCTTCGCGACCCTCTGGGCCGACCCCGCCGAGCGCCCCCGCCTCGTGCGCGAGCGGCTCGACACCATCCGCGCCCTCCAGAACCTCCGCCGCTCCAGCCTCGCCTACAACGGCACCTGGGCGCGGCTCCAGTTGCCGAAGCCCGGCGTCACCCCCGCCCCCGAGTCCCCCGCGGGCCTCGACGACGACGTCGCGCCGCCCTCGCGCATCGCCATCAAGGGCATGCGCTCCCTCGACGACCTCGCGCTCGACCTCCAACCGCCCGCAGACAACGAGGGCCTCACGCTGGTCCTCCTCGGCGACAACGGCACGGGCAAGACGACGCTCCTCCGCGGCGTCGCCTTCGCGCTGGTCGACCCGACGGTCGCCGGCAGCTTCCCCGCGAGGACGCGCGCGCCCTTCATCCGCGCGGGCGCAACCTCCGCCCACTGCGAGGTGGTGACGCGCGGCGGCACCTTCCGCGCGCGCATCGAGCCCGGCGCCGACGCCGAGCGCGTCGTGGTCGACGACCCCGTCACCTCGCGCCCCTTCGTCGTCGCCTACGGCTGCCGCCGCAACGCCGCGACCAGCTCCGCGGACGGCGACGAGATGACCCCCGCCGGCGAGATCGACAACCTCTTCGACCGCCCGAGCGGGACGGTGTCCGTCGAGGACTGGCTGGCGCGCCTCAAGGCCGCCTCGCAGAAGCCCGACGACGACGCCTGGAAGACGTGGCTCGCCGCCCGCGACGCCCTCGTCGGGGTGCTCCCGAACGTCGCCTCGCTCGACTTCGACGCGCGCGGGCGCCTCCTCGCCACCCTCAAGGACGAGGCGAAGACGCAGGTCGAGTTCGCCGCGCTCAGCGACGGCTACCTCACCACCGCGGGCTGGATCGCCGACATGATGGCGCGCTGGATGAGCCGCCAGCGGGGGCGCCTCGGCCGCGCGGTGGAGCCGGGCTTCTGCGCGCGGATGAGCGGCTACCTGCTGCTCGACGAGGTCGACCTCCACCTCCACCCGCTCTGGCAGACGCACGTCCTCCGCGACGTGCGGCGGCTCTTCCCGCGGATGCACCTCATCGTCACGACGCACAACCCGATGACGCTCGTCGGCGCGAGGCCCGGCGAGGTGCGGCGCCTGCTGCGCGACCCGAAGACCGGCCGCATCACCGCCAACGCGCCGACCGAAGACCCGCGCCTCCGCACCGGGAGCGAGCTCTACAAGCACTTCTTCCAGATCACCGACCTCTACCCCACCGAGCTCGCGCGCTCGCTCCGCCGCTACCACGCGCTCGCCACCGACCCCGGGCGCGACGCGACGGACGACGAGGCGATCCGAGAGCTCCTCGCGACGCTCCGCGCGGAGGGCATCGAGCCGGGCTTCGACCCGGTGCCCCGCAGAGGAACGGCGTGATCCGCATCGGCCGAGGGGAGGAGCCAGCGGCGTTGCGAGAGGCGCGCTGGTGGCGGCTGGCGCAGGCGCGCGAGGAGCGGCGAAAGGGTGAGCTGCCCGAGGACTTCTTCGACGGGTGGGAGGGCGCGCGGGAGACGCTCTACGAGCAACAGATGGGGCTCTGCGCGTTCTGCGAGATGCGCCTCCTTCTGCGCGGCTCGCCCGTGGAGCACTTCCGGCCGAAGCAGCGCGTCGTGCGAATCGACTGGACCTCGCTCGAAGACGGTGCCGATGAAGTAGACCAGCATCGCTTCCGCCGCGGCCTGCCGCCCGTCGAGCGGAGCGGGCTGGAGTTCATCCGCTGGCAACGCGAGGAGGGCTACTGGTGGCTCGCCTGGACGTGGGAGAACCTCTTCTTCGGCTGCACGAGCTGCAACTCCGGCTACAAGTCCACGCGGTTTCCGCTGGAGGACGGTTCGCCGGTCGCGCGTCAGTTGGGGGATGCCGTCGGCGACGAGCGTCCGCTCCTCCTCGACCCGTCGGCCGACCGGCCGATGGATCACATCCAGTTCCGGCGCGTCGCCGGCAAGTGGACGCCGGGGGCGCGCGACGGGAGCCCGCGCGGCGCCTGGACGATCGCGCTGCTCGGGCTGGCGGACCCCGACCACCTCGACCACTACACCAGCCACGTCGCGCCCTTCGTGGAAGACCTCCACACGCTGCGAGAACGCGTTCGCGCCGCCCTCGACGATCCCGACCGCGCTCACAGGGATGCCGCCGTCGAGGCATGGGAGGCACTGCGCGGCAAGGTGTTCGAACCGCGCCAGCCCTTCCAGGCGCTGATGTGGGACGTGCTCGACGACGCGGTGCCCGAAGCGCACCGACGCGTTCTGGGGCTCGATCACCCGCGGCCCGACGCGCATCACCCCGCCCCCTCCGCCGTGCGGGATCACGCCCCGCAGGGCATCGAAGACGTGACCGACGACGAGCTCCGGTGGTCGCTGCGATGCGTCTGGCCCAAGAGCACGCGTGAGGAAAAACTGCGGCCCGTGCTCGAGAGCGTTTGTCGCGCAGCGCCGCGCACCGCAGCGTGGTTCGCGTGCGTGCTGGGGCGCTCGGAGGAGACGGTTCGCGAGCACCTCAGGGCGCTCGTCGGCGCGAGCCGGCTCATGCGCAACGACGTCGACGGCACCTACGCCCCGCTGCCCGCCGCCCCTACGGCCCCGCGGTGACCGCCGCCGCGACCGACAGCGCGCGCCACCCCCAGTCCACCTCCTCCGCCGCGGCCCTCGCGTCGCGCGCCTGCGCCGCGCGGCACGCGTGGGCGAGCGCGTCGAGCGCCCACTGGTCGCGCGGCCCGACGGGCTCGCCGTAGCGCCGCCGCTCGGCCTCGCGGAGCACCGCCGCGATCGCGCGCTGGTGCTCGCAGCCATCGCCCCCCTGCGCGCAGCGGCACGCGTCGAAGGCCGCGCCCGCCGCGCCGCCCGCCCCCTCCGCGCGTAGGAGGAGCGCCGCCACCTCGTCGCGCGCGCCCGACGACGGCGCCCGCGGCGCGGCGAACGCTCGCGCCAGCGGCCGCGCGGCGGGCCGCCACGCGAAGGGCTCCCAGCGGTGGAGCGCCTCCATCGCGGCCGCTTGAAACGCCTCCGTCCCCGACAGGAACATCGCCGCCGGCGACGCGGGCTCCGGCAGCCGGCGCGCCGCCAGCACGAGCACGTCGTCGTCCCCGTCGCCCCACACCCAGTCGACCGTCGCGATCGGCGCGAGGCCCTCCGCGGGCCGCTGCACCCACGTCACGTGGACGCGCGGAAGCGCGCCGCCGCCCCAGTGCGCGCGGGCGGTCGCGCCCCCACGCGTCGCGGCGTCGAGCGCGCGCCACCCGACGTTCGCCTCGGACGCGCCGGACGCGCCGAGGGCCCGCGCGACGTTCGCGGCGAGGCTCGGGCGCACCCACGGCGGGTCGGCGCCGTCGTCGAGCTGGCGCCACCCCGGCGGCGCCTCGCCGTCACCGCCGAGTGCGGGGAGCCATCGCCACGCGGGGGCGAGGCGGTGCGCGGGGCGCGACGGGTCCCACGGCGCGAGGCGCGCGCACACGGCCGCGACGCGCGCGAAAGGGAACCCCTCGGGCGGCGACGCGAGCGCCTCCGTCCACGCGTCGAGGTCGGCGGGGCACGCGTCGAGGCGCTCGGCGAGGGTGCCGCCGAGGATCGCGACCTTCCACTTCAGCAGCGACGGCCACGGGCCGCCCGGCGACGGCGTCTGCGCGAGCGCGGCGGCCAGCACCTCGCGCTGGAGCGCCGCGTCGACGTCGGCGAGCGCCTCGACGTTGGCGAGCGCCGTCCAACCCTCGTCGCTCACGTCGCCGCCGAGGCGCTTCGCCAGCGCCGCCCGGAGCGCGCGGAAGGCCGCGGGCGTGAGCGGCGCCGTCAGGGACAGCGCGTCGATTCGGGCTTCCCACGACGTGCCGCTCCACCGGAACGAGAGCCGCGGCGAGTCGAGCGTGATCGAGTTCACGTAGCCGTGGCCGTCGCGGGGGTCGCCGTGCTGGTGCGCCGCGCGCATCGAGAGCGTCGCCTCGCCGCGGCGCCACACGCCTTCGAACGCGTGGCCCGCGCCGGTGAGGTCTTCGAGCGCGCGGCGCGACACCTCGGCCCACGGTTCCGGCGTGTCGCCGAGCGCCGTGAGCCCGTCGCCCAGCGCCTCGCGCACCTCGTCGAACGCCCACGAACCCCGGTACGAGAGTCCCAGCTCGCTCATGGGCCGCGACGCTACCGCGCGCCTCGGCCTCGGGAGAAGCGCGGCCGCGCCAGCGACCGCCACGCGAAGGGCTCCTCGTGGTGGAGCGCGCCCATTGCGGCCGCCCGAAACGCCTCCGTCCCCGACAGGAACATCGCCACCGGCGACGCGGGCTCCGGCAGCCGGCGCGCCGCCAGCACGAGCACGTCGTCGTCCCCGTCGCCCCACACCCAGTCGACCGTCGCGATCGGCGCGAGGCCCTCCGCGGGCCGCTGCACCCACGTCACGTGGACGCGCGGCAGCGCGCCGCCGCCCCAGCGCGCGCGAGCGGTCGCGCCCCCACGCGTCGCGGCGTCGAGCGCGCGCCACCCGACGTCCGCCTCGGGCGCGTCGTCCGGGCCGAACCCGCAGAGGGCGCGCGCGACGTTCGCGGCGAGGTTGACGCGCACCCACGGCGGGTCCGCGCCGTCGTCGAGCTGGCGCCACCCCGGCGGGGCCTCGGCCTCACCACCGAGCGCGGGGAGCCACCGCCACGCGGGGGCGAGGCGGTGGGCGGGGCGCGACGGGTCCCACGGCGCGAGGCGCGCGCAGACAGCCGCGACGCGCGCGGCGGGGAACGCCTCGGGCGGCGACGCGAGCGCCTCGGTCCACGCGCCGAGGTCGGCGGGGCACGCGCGGAGCCGCTCGGCGAGGCTCCCGCCGAGGAGCGCGGCCTTCCACTTCAGCAGGGTCGCCCAGGCGTGGTTCGACGGCGGGGTCTGCGCGAGCGCGGCCGCCAGCACCTCGCGTTGGAGCGCGGGGTCGACGTCGGCGAGCGCCTCGAGGTTGGCCGCCGCCGTCCGCCCGAAATCGCTGAGGTCGCCGCCGAGGCGCGCCGCCAGCGCCGCCCGCAGCGCGCGGAACCCCTCCGGCGTGAGCTCCGCCGACAGCAGGAACGCGTCGACCCGCCCGTCGAGCGACCCGCCCGACCAGAAGAACGTGAGCCGCGGGGCGTCGAGCGCGACGCGCAGGGCGTAGCCGTACCCGTTGTAGGGGTCCCCGGGGCCGGCGACCGCGGACATCGCGAGCGTGGCCTCGCCGCGCCGCCAGACCCCTTCGAACGCGCGCCCGGCGCCGTTGGGGTCGTCGAGCGCGCGGCGCGACGTCTCCGCCCACGGGCCCGGCGGCTCACCGAGCGCCGTGAGCCCGTCGCCCAGCGCCTCGCGCACCTCGTCGAACGTCCACTGCCCACCGAACGACAGCGTCAGCCTGCTCACGCGCGGAGGCTACCGCGCGTCGTGGGCGCGGGAGAAGCGCGGCGTCGTCGTCAGCGGCGCCCGAGCTGGCGCATCAGCGCGCCCGCGAGCGCGTGGCTCGGGTCGAGCTCCAGCGCGCGGGTGAGCGCCCCCTTCGCGCTCGCCGGCCGCTCCGCCGTCAGGAACACCCGCGCCAACTGCGCGAACGCCTCCGCGCTCATCGGGGCGAGCACCGTCGCGCGGCGCGCGTACTCCGCGGCGCGGCGCAGGTCGATGTTGCCCTCGCACGACGCGCGGGCGACGCCGAGGAGCGGGTCGAGCTCGGCGGGCGAGGCGGCGGCGGCGCGCAGCCAGGCCTCCACCGCGTAGTCCCAGCGCCCGTCCTTCTCGTGGATGCGCGCCGCGTTGCTCATCCGCGCGTAGTGGAGCGCCGACGCGTCGGACTCCGCGCGCGCGAGCCGCGCCTTCACCTGCTCGTCGTCGGGCGCGAGCTCGCGGGCGCGGCGCAGGAGCGCGATCACCTCGGCGCGGTCGTGTTCGAACTCCGCCATCGTCACCCGCTCGAGCAGCTCGGCGAGGCGGTCGCGGCGCGTCTGCGCGGAGGGCCCCTGCGGCGCGGGCACCGTCGACGTCACCGACGACACCGCCGGCATCGAGGGCATCGAGGGCATCGACGGCGGGGGCACCGAGGGCGAGGGCCGCGGCGGGGGCACCGAGGTCGGGGCGGCCTCGGGCACGCGCGTCGGCGCCGAGCCCCGCACGTCCTCCACCGCGTAGTGCGCCGCGAAGCGGGGCGGCGGCGTCGGGACGCGCGGCGGGGGGACGGGCGACGCGGGGCGCGCGGAGGGCGGCGCGGACGGCGGCGCGGGCGGGAGGACGGCCGCGCGGTCGTTGCCGGGCACCACCGGCGCGCGGCGGACGCCCGTGGTCTTCGCCGGGTCGGGCATCGGCACGCTCGCCGTCACGCGCAGGCCGAGCGAGCGGTCGTACGCGCGCCGCAGGTGGTCGTCGCAGAGCACCGTGAACGCCGCCGTGAGCGCCGCGTGGATCGCCTCCACCAGCGGCCCCCGCCCCCACAGCTCGTAGCCCTCGAAGACGTCGGGGTGGAAGCGCTTCACCCGCTCGAAGTACGCCTGGCGGAGCTGCGCGCGGTCGCAATCGGTCGGGACGCCAAGGAGCTCGTAGTGCGTCGCCCCGAGCCGCGCGTGCATCGCGTCGATTTCGGAGAGGCGCGCACCATCAAGGGGGGCGAAGTCGGAGAGCCTGTCGGAGCCGCTTTGTTGGTTCATTGGAGGTGGCGCGCCCACAGCACCCTCCATGCCTACGACGCATCGCGCCAGCGCACGCAGAGCGCCGCCAAACCCCGCCTGCCCTTCTTTTCGCCCTTCACCCGCGCTGCCACGGTCGAAGCCGGCGAAGGCTGCGCGTCCGCGGCGCTTCGTCTCTCCAGCGCAAAACATGCTCACAAGAGAAGATTCAGCGAGGGAATTGCCGGACGCGACCCGGTGCGCATTTCCTGCGAAGTCCCCGCAAGAACGCGCGAAACGCTCGCGGTCGCTACAGCCGCGCGCGCTTGGGGATGACGACGATCCCGTCTTCGGAGATGACGAAACGCTTCCGATCCTCTTCGGGGTCGAAGCCGATCTGCATGCCCTGGGGGATCTCGACGCCCTTGTCGACGATGACCTTGCGGAGCCGCGCGTAGCGCCCGACGCGGACGCCCTCGAGGAGGATGCACTGCTCGACGTGGGCGAAGGAGTTGACCCGCACGCCGGCGGAGAGCACCGACTTGTGAATCTGCCCGCCCGAGATGATGCAGCCGTCGCACACGAGGGAGTCGGTGGCGATGCCGACGCGCGCGTTGTTGTGCTCGCTGAAGACGAACTTCGCCGGCGGGTCGAAGCTCATCCCGGTGCGGATGGGCCAGCGCGGGTTGTAGAGGTTGAACTCGGGCTTGATGTCCACGAGGTCCATGTGGGCGTCGAAGTAGCTGCGGATCGTGCCGATGTCGCGCCAGTACGGCGCCTCGCCCTCGCCCGGGATGAGGTTGGTGGCGAAGTCGAAGGTGAAGACCCGCCGCCCCGCGGCCACCATCGCCGGCAGGATGCTCTTGCCGAAGTCGTGCGCGCTGGCGTCGTCGGCCTGGTCGCGGATGAGCTCCTCGCGCAGCACGTCGACGTTGAAGATGTAGTTGCCCATCGAGGCGAGCGACCACCCGGGGCGGCCGGGGATCTCGGGCGGGTCCTTGGGCTTCTCGACGAAGCCCACCACGCGGCCGTCGGCGTCGACGTCGAGCACGCCGAACGCGGTCGCCTCGGCCTTCGGCACGGGGATCGCCGCCACCGTGAGGTGCGCGCCGGCGTCGAAGTGCCGGTCGAGCATCAGCCGCACGTCCATCTTGTAGATGTGGTCGCCGCCGAAGATCACGACGTAGTCGGGCGCCGCGTCCTCCACGGTGTTGAAGCACTGCCACACCGCGTCGGCGCTGCCCTTGAACCACGAGAGCCCCGTGCGCTGCTGCGCGGGGATGGTCTCGATGAAGTTGTCGAGGATCGGCGAGAGGCGCCACGCGCGGGCGACGTGCTCCTCCAGCGACGCGGACTTGTACTGGGTGAGCACCTTGATGCGGACGAGCCCCGAGTTGACGAGGTTGCTCAGCACCACGTCGATGATGCGGTAGCGCCCGCCGAAGGGGACCGCGGGCTTGGCCCGGTCGTTGGTGAGCGGCGCGAGGCGCTTCCCCTCGCCCCCCGCCAGCACCATCGTGAGGATCTGCGGTGCGCTGCCGCGCGTGCGTGAGTCGTTGGCCACGGTGCCCGGGAGGATAGGCCGGGGCCACGCCCGGACTCAACGGCGACGTGGGGACGTCCGCGCGCGGAGTGTTCCTCCGCGGTCATGCACCCCCTGCGTAGGGGACGCCGACCACGACGCCCTCGCGCGCGACCTCGATCACGACGTATCCGCGCGCGGCCACCTCCCAGAGGGGCTCCCAGGGCGACGGGAGGTCGGCGTAGGGGTGCGCCGCCGCCGCGCGGCTCCACCCGGGCACGGGGACGTCGCCGCGGGCCCACGCCGACGCGCCGGCCGCCACGCGGGCGAGCGGACGTCGCCAGCGCTCCCAGCGCGGCGGGAGGTAGAGCTCGCCGGCCGCGCTCGCGACGTCGTCCTCGCGGGCGTGCAGCTCGGCCCAGGTCGCGAGCTCGCCGCCGTCGAGCACGCGCTGCGGGGCGTCGGGCAGCGGCGCGAAGATCACCCGGTCGAGCCCCGCGAAGCCCCACGGCCGCAGCCTCCGGCGCGCCTCCCGGGCGAGCGCGTCGACCTCCTCGAGCGCGCCGGGGGCCGCCCCGCCGAGCGCGGCCGCGAGCGCCACGGGCGGTCGCGCGGTGACGCCCCCGAGCGCCTTCGCCGAGGCGACGTAGGCGCGCGCCGGGTCGTCGTGCCAGTGGCCCGGGACGAAGCCCCGCACGCCGAGCCGCTCCCACGCCTCGTCGTCGGCGGCGTCGAACACCGTCGCGATGGCCTCGTAGCGCCGCGGGTACGCGGGGTCGAACCACCGCCCGCGCGCCCAGGCCCGCCCCGCGTGGACCGCCGGCGCGGGCGGCGCCGGGTCGCCCTCGAAGACGCGCGCCACCACGGCGGACGCGTTGTCCTGCCACGGCGTCGTCGCCAGCGCGTCGAAGAGCGCGATCACCGCGGCGTCGGGCGTCGATGCGTCGCGCAGGATGGACGCGATGCGCGCGTCGTCGAGCTCGCGCCAGAGGCCGTCGCTCGCGAGCAGGACGACGTCGCCCGCGGCCGCCGTCAGCGCGCCCGCGTCGGGGTTGAGCGCCTCGCCCACCCCGAAGGCCCGCGTGATGACGAAGCGGAACTGGGTCTCCAGCTCGGCGCGTCGCGGCAGCGGGATCGCGTCGGCGAACGCGGGGTCGTTGGCGAGCGTGTGCTCGGACCAGACGCGCCGCAGCGCGCCGCCGCGCAGGAGGTAGAGCCGCGTGTCGCCCGCGTGCACCCAGGCGAGGCGGTCGCCGCGGAGCCACACCGCGCCCGCGGCCCCACCGGCGCCGACGCCGCGCATCCCGAGGGCGGCGAGGCTGGCCCGCAAACGCGCGTCGGCCTCGAGCGCCGCGGCGCGGAGCGCGTCGGGGGAGCCTTCGACCGCGCCGCGCAGGACGTCGCGCAACGCGGCGATGACCACCGGCGGGACGAAGGCCCCGGTGCTCGAGCCGCCCATGCCGTCGCACACCACGGCGAGGCCGTCGTCGGGGAAGCACCCGACGCCGTCTTCGTTGTTGTGGCGGACGTGGCCGCGCGCGGCGAGACCGGCGACCGAGAGGCGCACGCGCCGGAGACTATCACTCGCGCGCAAGATCCGCGCACGCGCGCACGCCCTTGCCACGCGCCCTCGGGCTGGGGCATCACCGCGGGCAACTATGCTCCCCACCGATTGGAAGTCCCGCGCGGTCGACGCGGATGCGGTCATGGCCCACGTGCAGAGCGGCCAGCGCGCCTTCGTCCACGGCGCCGCCGCCACGCCGACGCCCCTCCTCCAGGCCCTCTGCCGCCGCACCGCGGTGGAGAACGTCTCGCTCTACCACCTGCACCTCGCGGGCGACTGCCCGATCGCGGCGCCCGAGCACCGGGGGCGCTTCGTCTCCAACTCGCTCTTCACCGGCGCGGCGATGCGGAAGCCCATCGAGGAGGCGCGGGCGGACTTCATCCCGGTGTTCCTGTCGGACATCCCGCGGCTGTTCAAATCGCGGCGCATCCCGCTCGACGTCGCGATCGTCCAGCTCTCGCCGCCCGACCGCCACGGGCAGTGCACGCTCGGCCCCTCGGTCGACGCGGCGCTCGCCGCGGTGCAGACCGCGCCCGTGGTGCTCGCGGAGATCAACGAGCGCATGCCGCGCACCATCGGGCACACGGCCGTCCCGTTCTCCAGGGTCACCGCCTTCGTGCGGACCGACCGGCCCCTCCACGAGGCCGAGGCCGCGCCCGAGGGCGAGGTGGAGGCGCGCATCGGCGAGATCATCGCGTCCCTCGTCGAGGACGGCTCGACGCTCCAGATGGGCATCGGCGCGATCCCCGACGCGGTGCTCTCGCGCCTCAAGGACAAGCGCGACCTCGGCGTCCACACGGAGATGTTCTCCGACCGGGTGATCGACCTGGTCGAGTCCGGCGCGGTGACCAACCGCTTCAAGAAGGTGCACCAGGGCCGCACCGTCACCAGCTTCGTGTCGGGCACGCAGCGCCTCTTCGACTTCATCGACGACAACCGCCTCGTCGAATTCCACCCCTGCGACCGCACCAACGACACCACCCTCATCCGGCAGAACCCCAAGGTGGTCGCGATCAACTCCGCGCTCGAGGTCGACCTCACCGGGCAGGTGTGCGCCGACTCCATCGGCCACAAGATCTACTCGGGCATCGGCGGGCAGATGGACTTCATCCACGGCGCGGCGCTCTCCGAGGGCGGCAAGCCGATCATCGCGCTCCCGTCCACCGCGGCGGGCGGGAAGGTGTCGCGCATCACCCCGCTGCTCAAGCCCGGCGCGGGCGTGGTGACCACGCGCGGGCACGTCCACTACGTGGTCACCGAGCACGGCGCGGTCGACCTCTACGGCATGACGCTCCGGCAGCGGGCCGAGGCGCTGATCTCCATCGCGCACCCCGACTTCCGCGGCGAGCTCCGGCGCGAGGTCGCGGCGCTGCGCCACTACCCCCTCGGCTGAGTGATACTCCCGCCATGGCCCCGCCCAAGATCGAACGGACCCAGCGCCCCGGCAACCTCGCCTGGGTCGACCTCGAAATGACCGGCCTCGATTCGAACCGCGACGTGATCCTCCAGGCCGCGCTCGTCGTCACCGACGCCGAGCTGCGCCCGCTGGAGGAGTTCGCCGTCGACGTGTGGCAGCCCGAGGAGGCGCTCGCGCGCATGGTCCCCTTCGTGCGCGAGATGCACGAGAAGACCGGGCTCCTCGCGCGCGTCCGCGCTTCGAAGACCGACCTCGTCGCCGCCGAGCGCGCCCTGCTCGAGCGCGTCACCGGGTGGTGCCCCTACCAGACGGTGCTGTGCGGCAACAGCGTCGGGACGGACAAGCGCTTCCTCGAGCGCTGGATGCCGGGCCTCGCGGCCTACCTCTCGTACCGCATCGTCGACGTGAGCTCGCTCAAGGTGCTCGCGAAGCTCTGGTACGGCGACGGGGCCGTGTACAAGAAGCCCGAGGCCGGCGAGCACGACGCCCTCGTCGACATCCGCAACAGCATCGCCGAGCTCGCCCACTACCGCGCGACGCTGCTCCGGCCCGTTTAGCCCTTCACGCCTTCCGCCGCAGCGTCCACCCGCGGTGCGCGAACACCACCGCCAGCGCCACGTCCTGCGCCAGCACCCGCCACTGCCCGCGCGGCACCAGCACCGCCGCGGCAGCCCACAGCGCCGCGATCGCGAAGAGCGCCGCCGCCCGCGCCGGCCGCCACCCGTCGCGCGTGCGAAACACCGCGAGCGCCAGGGCCCCGTACGCGAGCATCCCGAGGAGCGCCGCCAGCACCACGCCCAGCAGCGCGCGTGATCGAAGGCGCTCCGCGGGCGTCAGCCACGCCGCCTCGCCCCGCGCCGACGCGAGCACCGCGCGATACGCGTCTCGCGCTTCGGTCTCGCGTGACGCCGGCGCGAACACCGCCAGACGCACCGACGCGCGCGCCAGCGGGAGCACCGTCGCGACGCGCACCATCGCGCGGCCGTTGACCGTCGCCGCGCCCGCCCGCGTGTGGAGCGTGAGCCCCTGCCACGACGACGCTTCCGCGCGGTCGTCGAAGGCGAAGGGGTCGGAGCCGCGCCACGCCGCGAGGTCTTCCAGCGTCGGCGTCCCCTCGCGAAGCGCGCCCGCGACGGTGGCGAACTGGAGCACCACGGGCCCCTCCCCCGCCGCGCCGGGGCGAACCCAGGTGCCGAGGAGGTCGGGCGACGGGTCGGCGGCGCGTTGGGCTTCGAAGCCCGCGGGGAGCGTGAAGGTGAGCCCCGCGGCGGCGAGCGCGACGCGCGACGCGGGCGGGTCGGCCAGGGCGACGCCGGGCGCCAGGAGCAGCGCGGCGGCGAGCGCCCTCACCGCGCGGGGTACCGGGCGAGGTCGAAGGCGAAGCCGTTGGGCGTGGCCGAGCCCTGCGGCGCCACGAGGTCGCTGAGGCGCTCGACCTCCACCGTCGCCTCGTAGCGGACGCGCGCCTGGAGCCCCATCACCTTGATGTTCACCCGGCGCGTCCCCTCGGGGATCGAGAACGACTGGACCCGCCGCGACTCGGCGCCCGGCGCGAGGCCCTGCGGGTCCATCGAGTGGACCGTGCCGCCGCCGACGGCCTCCATGATCACCCGGTCGATCGGGCACGGGTCGCGCGGGTCGTCGGGGTTGGGCGGGCGGCAGCTCGGGAGGAGCGCCCACACCCGCGCGGTGCCGGGACCGAGCTGCCCCAGGCCGTAGCCCGTCGCGCCCGCGGGCGGCGTGAAGAGGTACACCCGGATCTGCCGCAGCGCCGTCTCGGCCTCGGCGACGGGCACCGACACCAGCTCGGGCGCCATCGCGGTCGGCGGCGCGGCGGGGGCGCCGGCGTCGGGCGCGTGGCGCGGGGGACGCCGCGGGCGTCGCTGCGCGTCCGCGCCGGCCGCGGAGAGGAGCATCATCGCGAGGAGGGTGGAGCGCGTCGTGCGTGCCATGGCGGTGTTCCTTCGGGCGTCGGGGGGAGGGAGCGCCCGTCGCGGAGGGGTGCGCGGGCGCCGCCGTCCGACGGCCCCGCGGGCCTCACGCATTCACGTATACCGCCAATGATTCCGCCGCGTACAGCGGCGCGTGCGTCAGTTGCTCGTCGTGGACGTGCTCGACGACGTGCTGGAGGGCGCGCTCGCGGTGCTCGACGTCGTGCTGGCCGGGGGGGCCGCGCAGGCGCCCGCGCCGTCGCAGCCCGAGGGCTTCGCGCAGGTGGAGCCCGAGTCGCCCGCGGACGCGCTGGCCTTCTTGTTCGACGAACCGGAGTACAGGTCGCCGTACCAGCCGCCGCCCTTGAGCATGAAGTTGCCCGAGGTGATGAGCCGCGAGGCCGCGTCCTGCCCGCACGAGGGGCACGTCTTGATCGCGTCCTCGGTGATCCGCTGAACCTTGTCGAAGCTGTGGTTGCAGGCACCGCAGCGGTAGGAGTAGGTCGGCATGGCGAGACGGGTAACCCCTCCGCCGGCGCTCGTCAACCGCCCGCGCGGCGCGCCTTGGCCTGGGCGAGGACGGCCTCGAGCTCCGCGGCCTCGCTGGTCTCCTCCGCGGTCGCCGTGGAGGTCTCCTCCGAGGTGACCCGGACGTTGCTGGTGCTCGGCGCCGTGGCCGCGCCCGCGACCCCCATCTTGCGCTTGAGCTCCTCGAGGGCCACGTCGGCCCCGCGCGCGGTCTCGAGGTCCTTGAACTTCTGCTGGAGCGTGTCGCCCGAGTACTGCTCGGCCACCTCGCTCTGCGCGTCGGCCTCGGCCTCCATCGCGACGATCTTCTCCTCCATGCGGTTGAAGGTCTCGAAGGCGCTGTCGTTGGCGAGGCCCGACATCGTCTCGTGGATCGCCTTCTGCGCCTCCGCCCGCTTCTTGCGCGCGATGAGGACGTTCTTCTTCCGCTTGGCCTCCTCGATCTTGTTGTTGAGCACGCGGAGCGCGCCCTTGAGCTGCTCGACCGCGGTCTTCTGCTTCTGCCACTGGCGCTCGAGCTCGGCCGAGAGGGTCTCGTGCTCCTTCTGCCGCAGGAGCGCCTCCTTCGCGAGGTCGTCCTCCCCGGCCCGCACGGCCATCATCGCCTTGCGCTCCCACTCCTCCGCCGTGGCCTTCTCGGTCTCGAACTGCTTCCCCAGGCGCTTCTCATCGGCGATGGCCAGGGCGACCTGCTTCCTCGCCTCCATGAGCTGCGTGTTCATCTCCAGGATGACCTGGTTGAGCATCTTCTCCGGGTCTTCGCTCTTGGAGATGAGGTCGTTGAGGTTGCTCTTGATGAGCGATGCGAGGCGGCCGAAGATTCCCATGCGTCACCCGTGTGAGGTCAGTTGTCGGCGTGGAGGTTGAGGGCGGGGAGGTGCTGCGACACCGCGAGGCCCATGTCCTCCACGACGGCGCGGAGCTCGTTCTGGTCGAGGTTGTCGAGCGGCAGCGCGGCCGTGAGGTACACGCCGTCCTTCATCAGCGCGAAGGAGGAGTGGAGCAGGCCCTGGCCGTTGAGCTCGAGGAGGCGCTGGAAGAGCTCCTCGCGCCCCGCCGCGCCCTTCTCGGGCACGTCGCCCGCGCGCAGGCGGAAGACCACCACCGGCTGCTCCACCTTGATCGCCAGGTTGCGCACCCCGATGTCGGCGTCGGACACGACGAACAGCCCGTCGCCGTAGTCCTGATACGCCATGTTGCTCTCCTGGAGGTACCGCTCGACGTCTTCGATCGTTCGCATCCCGCAGCGCTCCTAACGCGCGCGGCAGGGTAGCAGTTCCCGCCGCGGAAGGGAGCGGGGAAGAATCGGCGGGGGGCGGTGCGTTTCGAAGGGAGGCGTCGCGGCTACGCGCCGGCCGGTCGCCGCGTCCAGAGCAGGGCGTCGAGCCGGCGCTTGTCCCCGGCGAGGTGCTTCGCCAGCAGCCCCGTCTTCTTGTACCCGGCCGCCAGGAAGGCCGCCGCGGTGTGCACGTTCTCCGCGGGCGAGAGCGCGAACACGCAGGTGACCTCGCGCGCGTCGAGGTCGTCGCCCGCCGCCTCCAGCGAGGCCCGCAGGAGCGCCGCGTCCTCGGGCTTCGTCGGGAAGGCCGCGGGCTGGAGGTACGCGTTGCCGAAGGTCTCCTGCAGCTCCACCGACACCACCTGCTCGGCGCCCTTCGCCCCCGCCTTCGCCGGCCGCGCCGTGACGTGGAAGCGCGTCCCCGTCCGCCCGAAGCGCTCGTCGAGCCACGCCGGGCGCTTCGCCTTCGCGGAGCTCCAGCGGATCGCAGCCACCGCGTCGTCGACCGCCTCCGCGCGCACCCCGCGGGGCGCCGCGAGCTCCGCCGCGAGCTTCTTCGCCTGCACGAGCGCCTTCTCCGCGCGCGCCGCGTCGGCCACCGGGGCCTCGGGCACGCCCTCGTCGGTCAGCTTCGGGTTGGCGCTCACCAGGTGCCCCATGAGGTAGGCGTCCGAGCGCTTGTAGTACGCCGGGATCGCGCCCTCGCGGGCGTAGCCGACCTTCAACCACCCGAGCGACTCCTCGCGCTCCACCAGCGTGTAGACGCGCTCGATGCCCTCCTTCAGGGCCGCCGCGTCGATCGCCTGCATCTTCTGGATGAAGTTGCCCGCGAGGAAATCCACCACCCGCGCCACGCGCTGGCGGCGGTTGACCACCAGGCTCACGTACACCCCGGGACGTCGGATGTGGATCTCTTCGACCGCCGCGCGGGGGGCCGAGACAAGTCGCTCTGTGATCGCCATACAGGCACCCTTCACCGCTGAACGCCCATCCAGGGGTCAGTCCGGTGACCGGGGGCGCCTATACCCACAGGAGCGACGGGGTGTCAAAGGGTTCCGCGGCGAAAAGCCCGTGGGGGGAAGGCGCTTCGCGCGTCCGTCTTTCTCCGATCCGCCCAGCGCGCGGGGTGTGGTAGTGGGCTCGGCGGAGGTCATTCCCCGTCATGCCGCAGCTCCGACTCACCTATTTCGACGGCGCCGGCCGCGCCGAGCCCGTCCGCATCGCGCTCTCCGTCGCGAAGGTCCCCTTCGAAGACCGGCGCGTGAAGTTCCCCGAGTTCGCCGCGATGAAGCAGGGCGGCGAGCTGCCGCTCGGGAGCCTCCCCGTGCTCGAGGTCGACGGTCGCCCGCTCGTGCAGACCGCCGCGATGCTCCGCTACGCCGCGCACCTCGGCGGCGGTGGGCTCTACCCGAGCGATCCCCGCGCGGCCTTCGTCGTCGACAGCGTGATCGACACCTTCAACGACACCGTCTCGCACGCGCTCACGCCGAGCCTCTTCGAGCGCGACCAGGAGAAGAAGCTCGAGATGCGCCGCGCCCTGCTCGCGGGCCCGCTCTCGGCCGCGCTCCGCTACGTCGAGGGCCTCCTCGCCGAGTCGCCCGGGCCCTTCCTCACCGGCCCCACGCTCACCGTCGGCGACATCGTGCTCGGCGTCACCGTCCAGCAGTACCGCTCGGGCACGCTCGACGGGCTCGGGCCCGAGATCCTCGAGCCCTACCCCCGCCTGCGCGCCCTCGCCGACGCCTACGCCGCCCACCCGGGCGTGGCCGCCTACGCCGCCGCCCGCGCCGCGGCGTAGCGCGCCACGTTCTCCCCTCAGCGAATGCCCTGGAACACCCGGTAGCCGAGCAGCCGTGAGGCCGCGCCCGCGCTGACGCCGGGCACCCGGCACCGCAGCGCGAAGGTCGCGAAGGTGGGCCCGTGCGGGAGCTCCGGCACGTCGAGCGGCGCGTTGTTACCCGCGCTCCCGCTCGAACACCGCTCGACGCCGACGGACACGCTGCCGTCGGAGTCCGTCGCGGTCATCGCGCAGCACACGTCGCCCGCGGCGCTCCGGTCGTCGACGAAGACGCGCGGCGCGGAGGCGACGTTGCTGAAGACGCCCGCGGCGCTCATCCGGCGCGGCGCGGGGCACACCACGGTGACCTCCGCCGCGGTGGGGTTGGAGATCGCGCCCGCGCTGGAGACGGTGAGCGCGGCGCCGGTGGAGCGGCACCCGGCGGCGGCGCGGTTGCTGGTGTCGACCTCCGCGGGCGAGACGACGCCCTCGACCCAGTCGCGGAAGGCCGCGGCGCTGGTGAGGCGGTTGTAGTTGGTCGGGTTGCCGGCCTTGGAGATGCCGGCGATCTCGCCGTTGAGCGAGCACCCGCCGCCCGAGTCGCCCGGCGCCAGGAGCTGCCCCGACGCGTTGGGCACGTCGAAGCGGAACCACCGCGACGCGTCCTCCGGGTCGGCGGTGACGGAGAACACGCCCGTCCGCATCGTCCCGTCGTTGCTGGTGAAGCACCTGCCCCACTGGCAGAACTGCCCCGACGCGCACGCCGGCAGGCCCGCCCCGCACGACGCGCCGACGGCCGTGGCGCCGTAGCCGAAGCAGCGCAGCGACGAGCCCACCAGCGACGCCGTCGTGCCCACACGCAGCGGGACCGACGCGTTGCCCGTGGTGATCGGCGGGTCGATGCGGACGAGCGCGGCGTCGGTCCCGTTGACCACGTCGGGGTGGTGGAGCAGCTCCACGGCCGTGCGCAGGGTGACCGAGCCGTCGCTCTCGGTGTGGCGGACGGTCATGGACGACGGGGCGAGGGTGAGGTCGACGCAGTGGGCCGCCGTGAGCACCCAGTTGGGTCGGATGAGCGTGCCGGTGCAGCCGCCGCCTTGCGTGAGGCGGACGACGTTGCGGCTCCAGGTGTTGGAGGCGTTGGTCCAGGGGTTCCAGACGGTGCCGTTCTGGATGTCGTCGGCGCGGTCGGAGTCGGCGCCGGGGCCGGGGTCGACGGCGCAGGCCCCGAGGGCGAGCGCGGCGACGAGCGGGGCGAGCGTGCGGGGGTTCATGGTGATGTCTCCCAAGCCCGCGTCAGTGCTGGATGTTGCGGACGGTCTGGATCCGCGAGCGCGCGCCCGAGACGGCCGCGGGCAGGTCGCAGCGCACCATGAAGTGGCTGTAGGAGTAGGGGTCGTTGATCTCCGGGAGGTCGATCGACTGGACGGAGGTGGAGGCGCCGGCGGTGCACACGGGCGCGCTCTCGATGGAGGCACCGCTGCCGGGGTTGGTCGAAACGACGCGGCAGCAGACGCCCGCGCTGGCGTGGCGGTCGACGGCCCAGACACGGCCCGCGAGGAAGGTGGTGAAGGCGCCGCCGGGCGAGCGACGGTCGATCGGGCAGACGACGGTGACGGTGGCGGCGGAGGCGTTCTCGAGGCCGCCGTCGGCGCGCACGGTGGCGACGCCCGAGACGGCGACGCAGTCCGACGCGGTCTTGTTCTCGAGCTGGTCGGCGCTCGCGGTGAGCGTGAAGGCGAGGCCCGCGAGGCCCAGCGTGCGGCAGACGGCGGAGAGGCGCTTCGAACGGTGAGTCATGGTGTCCCCTTGGCGTGCGCAGGGACCGCCACGCGGCGCGCGGCGACCATCGCCCGCTGCGCCGTGGTGGCGAGACGTCCCCGCGCGTTCTTGCTCTGCCCCGCGGTTGGGGGCCGCGGCGACGGCCCGTCTCGAAATCGTCGCGGGGCGTCAACGCGCGCCGCCCGCGACGTCCTTCTGGCGGTCTGACGCGCCGCGGTGTATCGATCGCCCCATGGCCCTGTGGTCCCTGGAGAGCATCTTCCGGCTCGGCTGGTCGTTCGCGAAGACGCTGGTGCGGAGCCTGGTCGAGCGGCCGCTCCAGCTCCCGCGCTTCGTCGCGCAGTACCGCCCCGACGGGATGCTCTCGCGCGAGCCCGGCGACCAGGACGCGATCGTCGGCGCGGGGCGCTGCATCGGCTGCGGCCGCTGTGACCTCCGCGCGATCGAGCTCGGCGCCCCCGACGCGCTCGGGCCCCGCGGGCCGATGGCCTTCGTCCAGGGCGTGTCGCGTCAGGCCGGCGTCGACGACCCCGCCACCCCGCAAGCCACCCGCGTGCTGCTCGACGAGCTCACCGCGGCGTGCCCGGTGGAGGTCCCCTTCGTCGCCCTCGCCTCCGTGGTGCGACGTCGCCATCGGGAGCTCGCCGAGGCCCGCGCGCTCCCCGCGCCGCGCAACTCGCTCCCGCCCCCGCCGCCCGAGCTCACCGCGGGCTGAGAGACGTCACCACGACGCGCCGAGGCCGAGGCTCACGGTGAGCGTCGGGCCCTCGATGCCCGTCACCCGCTCGCCGTCGGAGACCACCGTCAGGTAGTTGAGCGTCTGCCCCGTCGCGAGGTCGAAGGCCGCCCACCACCGCGACGCCAGCCGCACCCGCAGCGTGCACGCCAGCGCCACGAACCACACGAACCCGTCGTCCGACACCGCGGCCTCCGGCGCGCCGAAGGGCCGCCCCGTCACCCGCGCCCACCCGAGCTCGGTGCGCGGGCCCACCGCGAGGTCGATGCGGTCGGTGCCGCCGCCGAGCTGCGCCGCGAAGCCCGCCGTCGTCGCCACCAGCGCCACCTCGCCGCGCCGCGCGAACGCCGACCCGTAGGCGCTCCCCACGTCGACGCGGAGGCGCAGCGGGACGCCCGTCCACGGGCTCCACGTCACCACCGCACGCCCCCCCAGGAGCACCCCGCTCTGCCCCGGGAAGGTGCGCAGGTCGAGCGCCGCCATCGCCCACCAGGCGTGCCGCGGCGACGCGCTCGGCGGGCGTGACGGGGCTGGCTCTGTGGGGCGCTGGGCGGGCGGCGTCGCGGCGAGCACCGCGGGCCTCAGGCGGACGAGCACCGCGCGGCGCACGGGCTCGGGGGGCGGCGTCGGCGGAGCGGGCGCGTCGGCGAGGGCGAGCTCGGCCCAGCTCGCGCGCAGGAGTTCTGCGACGGCGAGGGCGAGCGCGCGGGGCCGGGCGCCTGGGGCGATGTCGTCGAGCGCCACCGCGCGCCGGACGCTCTTGCGCGTGACGAGGTCGTCGATGGAGAGCGTGGCCTCGGTCGCGTCGGCGCGGCAGGGCGCCACCTCGACGCGGATCACCGCGAGCGACGGGTCTTCCCCCGCGGGGTCGGGCGCCACCTCCACCGCGGCGACCCCGTCGGTCTCGAGCTCGTTGCGCACGAGGCCCAGCCACGCCCGCACGTCGAAGGGCCCCTCGCCGCACGTCGGCGGCACCACGCGAACCCGCGACGGGACGCTCGGCGCCGTCTGCGCGCCCGCCCCGCCGGCGGCGAGGACGAGCGCGAGGCCCGCCACCGTCGCCCGGGTCACTCGGCCCATCGCCGGACGTCCGCGGCGCGGCGACCGGCGGGGAAGAGCCTCAGGTACGCCTCGGCGGCGGCGCGGGCGCCGGCGCGATCACCGGCGCGGGCGAGCGCCTCGACGCGGCGGGCGTGGAGGTCTTCCTGGAGGTAGCGCGGCGCGCCGGCGGCGAGCGCGGCTTCGAAGCTCGCGGCGGCGGCGCGGGCGTCGCCGAGCTGGTCGAGCTCGATGCGCCCGAGCGTGAAGCCCACCACCGCCGACTGCGGGTGCGCTCGGTGAGACCGGACGAAGCGCGCGTAGAGCGACGCGGCCTCGGCGTAGTGCCGCGAGCGGTGCGCCACCTCGCCGAGCGCGAGCAGGTCGTCGGCCGTGGCGGTCGCCTCGCGCGACGCCGTCCCGCCGGGGCCGAGGGCCTCCCACGCGCGGTCGAAGTCACGGCGCGCGGCGAGGTCGCGCCAGGCCTCGCGGGTCACGGGTGCGACGCGGGCGCGCGCGGCGGGCGGCGCCACGGGCGCGGCCGCGACGGGCGCGGCGGCGATGGGCGCGGGCGGCGGGGCCAGCACGTCGATCGACTCGCCCTCGGCGAGCACGCGCGCGCCGCCCTCGACGCGCTCGCCCGCGACGCGGACGAGGCCGTGGAGCACCGCGACGTGGAGGCGGCCGGGCGATCGTTCGGCCACGAACGACGTGCCGAGCACGGTGACGGTGGCGAGGCCGCAGTCGATGGTCCAGCGGCGCGGGCCGCGGGGGGCGACGTCGAAGCGGGCGCGGCCGCGCACGAGGGAGGCTTCGAACACCCGGCCGTCGTTGCGCGCGGGCTCGAGGCGCGCGTCGCCCGAGAGCTCGACGCGCGAGCGGTCGTCGAAGGCCACGGCGCGCTCGCCCGCGGCGCCGTCGAGCGGGAGAACCGCCGCGCCCGACGCGCGGTGCAGCGGGCCCGGCGAGGGGACCACCTCGCGCGCGGGGGCGGCGAGCGCCAGGGCGGTGGCGGCGGCGGCGCCGGCCATCGCGAGGGCCGAGGCGCCGAGCGAGGCGCCGCGGGCGCGGGCGCGGCGGGACTCGACCGCGGGCCAGAGGCGCGCGAGGTCGGCGTCGCCGAAGGGCTCGCGCAGCGCGTCGCGGAGGGGCGGGGCGGGGGCGTTCATGGCGAGGGCTCCAGGCGGCCGAGGCGGGCCTCGACGGCGGCGATGCGGCGCTTCACGGTGGCCAGCGAACAGCCGCAGGCGGCGGCGGCGGCCTCGAGCGTCTCCCCCTCCACGCGGTGGAGCGTCCAGGCCACGCGGTCGGGCGCGGGCGCGCGCTCCAGCACGGCGGCGACGCGGGCGAGCTCGGCGCGCCGGTCGGCGGGCATCGCGTCGTCGGCCATCGCGTCGAGGGGCAGGTCGGACTCCGTCCGGTCGAGGCCGAGCCAGCGTAGCAGGCGCCTCTTGCGCAAGCGCTTCTGCGCGAGGGTGACCGTGACGCGGGTGAGCCAGGGCCGCAGCCGCGCGGGGTCGCGCAGGTCGCCGAGGCGCTCGAGGGCGGTGACGAAGGTCTCCTGCACCACGTCCTCCGCGTCGGCCCGCGACCCGAGGAGCCGCGCGGCCAGGTTGCCGAGCGCCCGCGCGTGGCGGCGGTAGATCTGCGCCTCGGCCACCCGGTCGCCCCCGAGGGCGCGCGCGACGAGGGCCGCGTCCTCCCCGCCCTCGGCCGTCATCGGCACCGCTTCTGGCGTCGGGAGGATCACGTCGGCGGCGAGCGCGGGGGACATCACGGGCGGGGACCGTGGGGTGAAGATCCCCCAGGGGGAAAAAGAAGCTCACCAAAAAATGCCGTGAGCCGGTCGCGCCCCGTGGCGGATCTGTCACACCATGAGCCCCCCTCGCTTCAAAACCCCCGGGTGGTCCGTGGCGCTCGTCGCCGCGGCGCTCGCCGCCGGCTGCGGCGGGTCGACCATCAACCTCTTCCCCGACGCCACGCCCGCGGATGACGCGCGCGACGACGCGACGAGCCCGCCCGACGCGTCTCCCCCCGACGCGACCACGGACGGCGGCGGGCGCTGCGCGAGCAACGCCGACTGCGCGGCCGGGCAGTTCTGCGCCGGCACCGGGTGCGGCACGCCGGGCACCTGCCAGACGCGCCCGAGCGCCTGCCCCGAGCTCTATTCGCCGGTGTGCGGCTGCGACGGTCGCACCTACGGCGCCTCCGACTGCGAGGCCAACGGCGCGGGCGTCCGCGTGGCGTACCGGGGCGCGTGCAGCGCGGTCGACGGAGGCGCCGACGTCACGGTCGACGCGCGCCCCGACGTCGCGGTCGACGGGTCGGTCCGCACGTGCCGGACAGCGGCCGACTGCGGCACGGGGGGCGAGGAGTGCGTGTTCCCCGAGACGGGCTGCGCGGCGACGGGCGTGTGCTCGCTGCCGACGCCGTGCTTCCGCGCGGTGACGTTCTGCGGGTGCGACGGGGTCACCTACGAGGGCTGCCGCCCGACCCGCCCCAACCGCTCGGTGGGCGCGTGCAACGCCGTCGACGCCGGGGTCGACGCCGCGATCGACGCGCGCCCCGACGTCGCGGTCGACGCGGCTCCCGACGCGACGGGCTCCTTCTGCGCGGCGGCGCTGTGCATGGCGGGCACCTTCTGCTGCGAGGCGCGCCGCGCGTGCCTCTCGCCCGGGGAGGCCTGCACCCCCTCCGGCACGTGCACCGGCGACGCCCAGTGCGTCGGCTCGGGCTACGCCTGCTGCGCCGGCACGGGCCGCTGCTACGACACCCGCTGCCTCGCCTGCTGCATGGTCGCGCCCGGCGGCTGCGCGAGCAACGCCGACTGCGCGGCCTCCCAGTACTGCGCGGGCGCGGGCTGCGGCACGCGCGGCACCTGCCAGGCGCGCCCCTCCGCCTGCACCACGCTCTACGCGCCGGTGTGCGGCTGCGACGGGCGCACCTACTCCAACGAGTGCGCCGCCAACAGCGCCGGCCAGCGCGCGGCCACCACCGGCGTGTGCCCGACGGCGGACGCGGGCCCCGACGCAGCGGTCGACGCGGCGGTCGACGCGGGCCCCGCGCGCTGCACCACCGCGACGGAGTGCGCGCGCGGCCAGGAGTGCGTCTTCCCCGAGACGGCGTGCTCGGCCACGGGCACCTGCCAGGCCGCCATCGCGTGCCTCGTCCCCAACACCTACTGCTCGTGCGCCAACGTCACCTACCAGGGCTGCCGCCCCGACCGCCCGACGCAGTCGACCGGCGCCTGCGCGACGACGACGCCCTTCTGCCTGACGGCGCGCTGCACCTCGACCACGTACTGCTGCGAGGCGCGGCGCGCGTGCGTCCCCCTGGCGGAGGCATGCTCGACCACCGGGCGCTGCGCGAGCGACGCCGAGTGCGGCTCGGGCTACTCGTGCTGCGCGGGAACCGGCGCCTGCTACGCCTCGGCCTGCCTCGCGTGCTGCATGGTGGTCTCCACGGGCTGCGCGAGCAACGCCGACTGCCGCGCGACCCAGTGGTGCGCGGGCACCGGCTGCGGCACGCGCGGCACCTGCGCCGACCGCCCGGGCGTGTGCTCCACGCTCTACGCCCCGGTGTGCGGCTGCGACCGCCGCACCTACAGCAACGAGTGCTCGGCCGCCGGCGCGGGCGTCCGCGTCGCGTCGACCGGCGCCTGCCCGTAGCCGCGCTCCTCTCCCCCTCCGGCGCGCCCCACACGTGCGGGGCGCGCCTCCCGTCAGGCCGTCAGTGGATCTTGAGCTTGAGCGCGTAGCGCAGGCGCACCTGCGACTCCTGGTACACCAGGTACTCGCTGTGGGTGAACGAGCTCTTCGCGTACTGCGGCTGCTTGATCGGCACGCCCTGCGGGACGACCACCTTGCGGCCTTCGAAGGTCCAGACGAGGTCGTCCTTCGGGTCGGGCTCGGTGTGGCCGCGCGCGACGATGCAGCCGTAGCCCTTCGGCGCGGCC
Source organism: Polyangiales bacterium (assembly GCA_046351555.1). GTDB lineage: Bacteria > Myxococcota_A > Polyangia > Polyangiales > CAISKJ01. The sequence goes on along the minus strand of JAXLYI010000048.1, from coordinate 37,764 downwards.
TTGAGCGACGAGTCGTCGCGCGTGATCGTGTGCTCCTTGCCGAGCGCCACCTCGGCCAGGAACATCACCGCGATGTTGCCCGACGGCCCGATGTACTGGATCGACTTGCCGTTCTCCGAGGCGAAGTAGATGCCCTTGCCGACGCGGCCGCCGGAGTGCGGCATGATGCGGAGGCCGGTGCCGCAGATGGCCGCGACGACGGCGACGTTGGTGCCGTGCCAGAAGAGCTTGCGCTCGGCGTAGTCGTCGTGGGCCGCGTAGCGCGCCGCCTCGCCCTTCCGGTCGAGGCGGAAGACATCGAGGATCTCGGGCTTGTAGTAGTGGTTCTTGTCCTTGGTCGCCTCGAGGTACTTCTTGATGAAGGCGAACTCCTCGGACTTCGGGTCGACCACGTCGAGCGTCGCGTTGAGCTTGTCGTACTGCGCGTCGAGGGGGTTGGGCAGGAGCTCGCCGGCGGGCTTCGGGGCCTCGGCCTTCTTCTCCATCCCGAGGGCGACCTCGATGTCCGCGAGCACGTTGAGCATGTCGCGCTTCTTCTGCAGCGTCTCGGCGGTGGAGATCACCGGCGGCTTGCGGCGCCCGAAGTCGTGCGGGATCACCGTGTAGAAGGTCGACGTGTGCTGCATGAGGGCGGCGTTGTTGCCGGCCGTGAGCGCCTGCTCGACGAGGTCGAGGGCGTCGAAGCCCTTCTGCACCTGCCCCTTGGTGAGCTGCCCGAGGGGCATCTTGCGGACGTCGATCTCGTACGACGCCATCGCGCTGGTGAACATGTTCTTGTCGAAGATGAGCTTGACGAAGTTCTGCACCTCGGGCGAGAGCGCGCTCGGGGCGAACTGGGGCGCCGCGACGACGGCCGCGGCGGGCTTGGCCTTGGCGAGGTCGGCGAGCTTCTGCTCGGTCTCCGCCTTCGACTTCGCGTCGGCGTCGGTGTCGATCTCGATCAGCGCGTACTTGCCGGCCTTGGGCTTGAAGTTCTTCCGGTCGTCCCAGGCGTTCGAGCTCTTGTCCTTGAACTTCGCCCCGAACTCCTTCTCCGCCGCCGGGAGCGCGAAGGGCCCCTTGAGCGCGCTCTGGCCCGTCTCGCCGACGCGGCCCCAGCGGTTCCACACGTAGTACTTGCCCCCCTTCTCGAGGAGCTGAATCACGTAGAACTTGTTGTTGTTCGCGCCGATGTTCGTCTGGTTGAGCATCGCGTTGTAGTCACCGTGCACGGTGTACTGCGACGCCCCGGGGCAGTTGGAGTCCACTTCGATCGCCATGTCTCTTCGTCTCCTTGGCTGGACGGCGGCGTAGGGGGCCACAGCTCCCCGCGGCCGTCAATGGCGGCTTGTCCGTCTATGTCAAACTCAAACCGCGCGCACCCACCCGCGGCGCGCCGGCGCCTCCGCCAGCTCGTCGAGCCCCACCACCCGCGCGCCGGGGAGGTCGCGCTCCAGCAGCGCGCGGAGCCTGCGCCGCAAGGGCTGCTCGACCACCAGCACCGGCGCCGGGTCGTCGCCCACCGCCGCCCGCACCGCCCGCACCACGTCCTCCGCGAGCGCCGGTCCCGCCGACGCCCCGGGGCGCCCGAGGTCGCGCAGCGCCGACGCGATCACCGGGTCGACCATCCACGCGCCGCCGGGCAGCGACACCGGCCCGAGCGCCACGCGCGCCCGCTCGGCCAGCGCGCCGGGGTCGCGCTCCGCCCCCGCCCGCTCAACCGCCTCCAGCACCGCGCGCAACGGCGCAAGCGACACGCCCTCCCGCGCGAGCGACCGCAGCACCTCGGCCAGCGCGCCGAGCCCGTGCGCCGCCACCAGCGTTCGAACGAGCGCCGGCGCCTCGCGCGCCGCGCCGTCGAGCATCGCGCGCGCCTCGTCGACGCCGAGCGCCCGCCACGCGTGGGCCCGCGCCGCCGCCCGCGCCCACGCCGCGTCCGGCGAGTCCGTTGCGGCCACCGCGACGTCGTGCACCTGCAACGTCGCCTTCCCCGGCGCGACCTCGACGACGACACCGAGGGGGAGCCCGAGCGCGGCGAGTTCGTCGCGCATCGCGGCCTCTACCGTTGTGGGGTTGGCCACCGACCCGCGCAGCACCAGCGCCGGTGCGCCGCGTGGTGACGCGCGACGCACGACGGCGAGCGCGGCGCACCCGAGCGCGACGAGGGCGAAGGGCCACGCGCGGACGCCCGGCGCGAACGCGACGAGCGCGGTGACGGCGGCCCCCGCGGCGAGCCCGCGTCGAAGCGAGGCGGCGTCGTCCCCCTCGCGCGCGGGGCGGGCGACGGCGGCGGCCGCGGCGCCGGCGACCAGGGCGGCCGGGACGCGGACCGCGAGGCCCTGCCCCACCGCGAGCGCGGCGAAGCGGGCGGCCGCGTCGCGCAGCCCCTCGCCCCGCGCGACGACGGCGACCGCGGCGCCGGCGACGAGGTTGACGAGCGCGGCGGCCACGCCCGCGAGCGCGTCGCCCTTCACGAAGCGGAAGGCGCCGTCCATCGCGCCGCGCGCAGAAGCCTCGTCGAGCAGCGCGTCGCGGCGCGCGGCGGCCGCCTCGGGGGTGACGGCGCCGGCGCGCAGGTCGGCGTCGACCGCGAGCTGGCGGCCCGGGAGCGCGTCGAGCGCGAAGCGGGCGGCGACCTCGGCGGCCCGCTCGCCACCGGCCGCGACGAGGGCGACCTGCGCGACGAGGAGGAGCGCGAGCACCGCGAGCCCGGGTCCCGCGCCGAGCGCGCCGAGCGACGCGGCGAGCGAGCCGCCGTCACCGCGGGCCGCGATGGAGCCGGCAGCGAGGAGCTCGAGCGCGAGGCGCCCCACGGTGAGCCCGACGAGCGCGCGGGGCAGCGCGGCCCCGGCGCCCCGCGCGGCGAGCGCCGCGACGAGGGCGCAGGCCGCAAGGTGGAGCGCGTGGCCCAGGTCGATCGCCGCGCCCCCCACCGCCGCCCCTCCCCTAGCGCACGCCCTCGCGGTGGAACCACTCGGCGAAGCGCGCGAGGCCCTCGTCGATGAGCGTCGTCGGCGCGTAGCCGAGGCGCGCGCGGGCCTTGGCGATGTCGGCGTAGGTGATCGGCACGTCGCCGGGCTGCTCGGGCTCGCGCCGCACCTTCGCGGGGATGCCGAGCGCGCGGGAGAGCTTGTCGACCAGCTCGTCGAGGCGCGTCGTGTGCGACTCGCCGAGGTTGTAGATCTCGTAGCCCTCGCAGCGGTCGAGCGAGGCGACGGTGCCCTGCACGATGTCGTCGACGTAGGTGTAGTCGCGGGCGCTCCCGCCGTCGCCGTACACCGGGATCTCCTGCCCGCGCGCCATCATCGTGGCGAACTTGTGGATCGCCATCTCGGGGCGCTGCCGCGGCCCGTACACGGTGAAGAAGCGCAGCGCGGAGATGTGGAACCCGTGCAGGTGGTGGTACGTGTAGCAGAGCACCTCGCCGGCCTTCTTGGTCGCGGCGTAGGGCGAGATGGGGTGGTCGACCGGGTCGGTCTCGCGGAAGGGGACCGTCTCGCGGCCGCCGTACACCGACGACGACGACGCGAACGAGAACCGCAAGACGCCCGCGCGCCGGCAGGCCTCGAGGAGGTTGGTGGTGCCGCGGAGGTTGGCGTCGATGTAGACGCCCGGGCGCTCGATGGAGGGGCGCACGCCGGCCCACGCCGCGAGGTGGATCACGCCCTCGACGCGGTGGGCCTTGAAGAGCGCGGCGAGCGCGGCCTCGTCGCAGAGGTCGGCCTCCACCATCGAGAAAGCCGGGTGCCGCGCGAGGGCGGCGGCGTTGCGGCGCTTGATCGCGGGGTCGTAGAAATCGTTGAAGTTGTCGAGGCCCACCACCGCGTCGCCGCGGCGCAGGAGCGCTTCGGCCGTGTGGCTCCCGATGAAGCCCGCGGCCCCGGTCACGAGGATCGCCATGCGAGGGGGCGGAGGGTAACGCCGCGGGCGCGCGCCTGTCACCCCTTCATTTCAGCCGCGGCGCGCGGGTCGGCGGGTGAATTTGACGGCCCGGCGGCACACCGAACGGTGGTAGCCTCGCCGCAGGTCGGGCGTCCCATCCTTGCGCGCCAGCGGGGAGCGGGACGCCCCTTCACACACAGGAGTGGTCTTGATGAACGGATCGTACCTTGCTCGCCGGCTGATCCTGGCGAGCGCCCTCACCGCCCTGGCCGCAGGCTGTGGCGACGACCCGGTGGTCGGGGGGGACGCGCGCCCCGACACGGCGGCCGACCAGATGGTGCCGACGGACAAGGAGCCGACGCCCGACCAGCCGGGCGAGGACCGCGCGCAGCCCGACGCCGACGTGACGCCCGCCGAAGACGCTGACGTGCCGCCCGCCGAGGACGCCGACGTGCCCGCGGCCGACGCCGACGACGTGCCCGCGACGCCGGACGCCGACGTGCCCGCGGCCGACGCCGACGACGTGCCCGCGACGCCCGACGCCGACGTGCCCGCGCCGGACGTCGACACGGACGTCCCGGCGGACGTCGACATGGACGCGCCCGGCCCCGACGTGGTGGTCGAGGACGTGGCGGCCGACGCGCCCGACGTCACCGACGGCCCGACGGTGGAGTGCCGCACCTCGGCCGACTGCACCATGTCGATGGGCGGCCCGGTCTGCAACGTGGCCACCAACCGCTGCGTCGCCTGCACCGCCACCGAGGACGTGTGCCCGGTGGGCAACTACTGCAACGCCTCCAACGCCTGCGTCGCCGGCTGCCGCACCCCGGCCGACTGCATGGGCGGGATGCGCTGCGACACCGGCACGCACATGTGCGTGGGCTGCCTCGCCGACGGCGACTGCGCGCTCGGCACGGTGTGCCGGGCGGGCGCCTGCGTGCCCGGCTGCGGCCCCGGCCGCGGCTGCGGCGCGGGCTCCACCTGCTGCGGCACCGCCTGCGTCAACACCCAGGGCGACGCGATGAACTGCGGCGCCTGCGGCACCACCTGCATGACGGGCGAGAGCTGCTGCACCGGCCGCTGCGTCAACCCGCAGAGCGACACGGCCAACTGCGGCATGTGCGGCGCGTCGTGCACCGTGCCCAACGCGACCGCGGCCTGCGCGGCGGGCGCCTGCGGCGTCGGCGCCTGCAACGCCAACTTCGCCAACTGCGACATGATGGCGGCCAACGGCTGCGAGGTCGACACCCGCACCTCGGCCGCCAACTGCGGCCGCTGCGGCAACGCCTGCCCGACGGCGCCCAACGCCGCGGGCACGTGCGCGGCCGGCGCCTGCGGGCTCACCTGCAACACCGGGTTCGCCAACTGCGACTCGATGAACGACAACGGCTGCGAGGTGAACACCCAGACCTCGGCGACCAACTGCGGCCGCTGCGGCAACGCCTGCCCGACGCCGGCCAACGCGGTGCCCACCTGCGCCGCGGGCGCGTGCAGCTTCACCTGCATGGCGGGCTTCGGCAACTGCGACGGCAACGCGGCCAACGGCTGCGAGACCAACCTCACCAACACCCGCACCAACTGCGGCCGCTGCGGCAACGTCTGCAACCTCGCCAACGCCACGTCGGTGTGCGCCGCCGGCGCCTGCGCCATCGGGACGTGCAACCGCAACTTCGGCAACTGCGACATGAACGTGGCCAACGGCTGCGAGCGCTCGCTCGCCGCCGACCGCGCCAACTGCGGCGCCTGCGGCATGGCCTGCAGCGCGGCGGCCACCTGCTTCGACGGCTCGTGCCGCGACCTCTGCACGACGCCGGCGATCATCTGCGGCGCGACCTGCGTCAACCCGCAGACCGACAACGCCAACTGCGGCACCTGCGGCACCGTCTGCGGGGCCCGCGCCAACGGCACCAACACCTGCCAGGCCGGCGCCTGCACCCTCGCCTGCAACCGCGGCTTCGGCAACTGCGACATGAACGCGGCCAACGGCTGCGAGGCCAACCTCAACACCAGCGCGGCCAACTGCGGCGCCTGCGGCGCGGCCTGCTCGGTGCCCAACGCCACCGCGGCGTGCCGCAACGGCGCCTGCGGCATCGGCACCTGCAACGCGGGCTTCGCCGACTGCGACGGCAACCCGGCCAACGGCTGCGAGCGCCCGGTCAGCGCCGACGTCAACAACTGCGGCGCCTGCGGCCGCGTCTGCACCTTCGCCAACGCCGCCGCCACCTGCGCGGCCGGCGCCTGCGTCCGCGGCGCCTGCAACGCCGGCTACGCCGACTGCAACGGCAGCGCGACCGACGGCTGCGAGGTGAACACCAACGCCAACTCGCTCAACTGCGGCGCCTGCCGCCGCGCCTGCCCGGCGGCCCAGGCCTGCTTCAACGGCACCTGCGTCGCGTCGTGCCCGGTGGGCACCACCTTCTGCGCCGGCGCCTGCGTCAACGTGCAGACCGACAACGCCAACTGCGGCGTCTGCGGCCGCGTCTGCACCGCCGGCAACTCCTGCCAGGCGGGCACCTGCCGCGTCACCCCGCCGGCCAACGACACGGTCGCCGGCGCGACGGCGATCAACCTCGCCTCCGCCTCGACGGACTTCACCGCCGACACCACCAACGCGAACAACAACGTCGCGGTGCCCTGCATCGGCGCGGGCGTCAACACCGGCCGCGACGTGTTCTTCCGCTTCTCGCTGACGCGCCGCGAGTTCGTCTACGCGGACTCGGCCGGGTCGGGCTACGACACGGCGCTCTTCTTCGCCACGGCGACGGGCACGCCGATCACCACGCAGACCGCGGGCGACCAGGTCTGCAACGACGACAGCGGCACCTGCCTCGGCGGCAGCGGCCTCTTCTCGCGCGCCTACACCGTGCTCGCCCCCGGCGACTACCTCCTGGTGGTGTCGGGCTACGGCACGGCCGCGGGCGCCGCCTCGATCCACTTCGAGCACATCGCCGCCGGCTCGGGCACGCTCGCGCCCATCGCCGCCGGCCGGAGCGTCCTCTCGGGCGTCACCGCCACCACCACGCCGGGCACCCTCGCCAGCGGCACCTGCGGCGGCGCCGGCCCCGAGAACGCCTACTGGTGGGTCTCCTGCCCCGGCACCGGCACCTCCACGGCCCTCACCGCCGAGACCTGCGACGCGGCGGCCTTCGACACGGTGGTGTACCTCAACACCGGCTCGGGCTTCACCGCCTGCAACGACGACGCGTGCGCGCTCCAGTCGCGCTTGAGCGCGTCGTACTCGCTCGCCACGCGCCTCCACGCGCTCTACGTCGACGGCTACAACACCACGTCGGCCGGCGCGTACACGCTCACCGTCGTGCGCCCGTAGCGCGCCACCTCCCGCCCCCCGTCGCCTCCCCGCCCCCGCGGGGAGGCGCTCCCCCCTCCACTCTCAGCCCCCGCGCGACGCGTCAGGCGTCGCGGTTCTTCGGCAGCAGCGCGGCGCGGCGGCCGGCGCGGTTGTAGCGCCACGTGTAGCCCGCCCCCGCGGCGGCGCTCGTCAGGTGGACGATCGGCAGCAGGTAGGCGACCAGCATGCTCCCGACCACGGGGATGAAGTTGAGCCCCACCAGCGCGGCCACGTAGGCCGCCGAGGTCGCGATCGCCACCGGGTACGGGGCCGCGTAGAAGAGCCCGAGCGGCCCGCCGACCAGCCCGAGGCCCGCGCCGACGCGGAGGTCCTTCTGCGGGCGCTTCGTCGCGCCGTGGACGCGCACCGGCTCCTCGTCGCCGCCGAGCCCGAGGCGCTCCTTCACCGCGGCCTTCGCCGCGTCGCCGATCACCTCGTCCTTCAGCCGGTTGACCTTGCGCAGCAGGTCGTCGGCGGGGCCCTCACCCTTCGCGTCGCCCTCCGCCTTCGCGTCGCGCCCGGGCTTCGCCGCGGCCGGCGGGCGGCGCTCGGCCACCGCCATGTCCTCGAGCCAGTCCTCGATCAGGTGGCGCGGCAGCTCCGTCCGCAGCATCAGGTTGGGCATGGAGAGGGGCACCCCCTCGGCCTTCATCGCCCGGACGGTGCGCTCGAACTCCTCGCGGGTCATCATGGCGCCGCACCGTACCACCGACGGCGCGGCCCCGCACCGGGCTCAGGAGCCCTTCGGCGGGCGCGTGGGCGCGGGCGGCGCGGAGATCGTGACCCGCGGGCGCGCGCTGAGCGCCCCGGGCGCGGCCGACACGTACACCGGCGCGGGCCGCGTCACGAGCAGCGCCGGCGCGGCCACCGCGCGAAGCGCCTGGAGCGCGGGGTCGTCGGGGTGCTCCTCCCACGCGCGCAGGAGCACCCCGCCGAGCGCGCCGCGCCGCGCGAGCTCCTCGATCGGCGCGGCCCACAGCTCGAGCGCGCGGCCGCCGAAGGGGAGCGTGCCGGGGTCGACGCCGGCGTCCTCCAGCAGCCCGCGGGCGCGGGCGCCGTCGGGGTAGAGCGCGGCCAGCGCGGCGCGCGCGAGGCGCTTCTGATCGGGGGTCCATGCCATCGTTCCGCTCCGTTCGGTGGGGCGGCGCCCTCCACCGGGCGCCGTCGTCACCGTCGATTGCAGCCGCGCGGGGGCCTCGCGGTCAAGCGCGGCGGAGCGCGCGTCCGCGCTGTCCGCGGCGCGGTCCGAAGCGGGTTCTACAGGGTCAGCGTGAGCTCGGAGAGGAGGAGGGCGGGGACGCGCGCGCTGTCGACGGCGCGCTCGTGCCAGGTCTGCTGGCTGGGGATGAAGTCCCGCTCGCGCGAGAGGCCCTCGAGCTTCTCCCCGAGCAGCCGCAGGAGGCTGTCGTCGAAGCGCATCACGTCGACGGGCCCGACGACTTCGCCGCCCTCGACCCAGAAGGTGCCGAAGCGCGTCATCCCGGTGACCCGGCACGCGGGCCGGTCGGAGAAGTTGAGGTACCAGAGGTTGCCGACCAGCAGGCCCCGGCCGAGGCGCGCGAGGGACTCCGCCGCGGGCACGTCGCCGGCCGCGAGGTCGAGCGCGTCGGGCGACTCCGAGGCCGCCGCGCCGTTGTGCTCGACGCCGAACTCCTTCGCCGTCCGCGGCGACACGAGCGCGTCGCCGAGGCGCCCCTCGGTGATGAGCGCCACGCGCCCCGGCCGCACGAAGCCGTCGGACTGGAAGCGCGGCGCGATGCCGTCGGCGAGGTTCTCGGTGACGGTGACGCGCGGGTCGAGGGTGGCGCCGCCCGACTGCATCCGCAGGAGGCAGCTCTGGCGCGTCTCGCGCGCGCGGCCGCTGAAGCCGCCCCAGCAGAGCATCCCGGCGAGCTCGTGGACGGCCGCGGGCTCGAGCCACGCGCGGTAGCGGCCCGGCGCGAGCTTCACCGCGGGGCGCGCGAGCAGGCGCTTCTGCGCGCGCGCGGTCTCCATCCGGCGGCGCAGCGCGTCGGCCGACCAGTCGAAGCCCGCGTAGGTGGTCTTGATCGCCTTGTCCGCGCGCTCGTAGAGGCTCCAGTCGAGGGAGAAGCTCTCGACGTGGTGCCAGTGCGACTGCCCGAGCGAGCTGGCGAAGCCGCGGTAGACGTCCCCGCCGACGTAGAAGCCCACGAGGTCGTCGTCGCCCGCGGCGTCGAGGGCGGCGGCGACGGCCTCATCGGCCTTCGGCAGCGCGGCCGGGCGCGACGTGCGCGAGGTGGAGACCTCCGTCTCGTAGACGAGGTGCGGGTCCTCGGGGGCGGCGCGCGCGATGTCACGCAGCTCGTCGAGGGCGTCGGCGACGAGGGCGCGGTCCCCTTCGGCGCCGGTGAGGGTGAGCGTGCTCTCGGCGTGGCGCCGCCCGATGATGAGGTGGACGCGCGCGTACGCCTGCTCGACGGTGCCGGCCTGGCGGACGCGCGTGCGGTTGAGCCGGACGAAGTCCGAGCGCTCGCCCGAGAACCACACCGACGCGACCTCGCCGGCGCGCGCCCCGGCGGTGACGGCCTCGGCGGCCGCGGTGAAGAGCTTCTCCATCGCTACGCCTCCCCCCCGAAGACTTCGACGTTCGAGAAGACGCAGGCGGGCGAGGCGTGGCCCACGCGGATGATCTGCCCGGGCTCGCCCTTGCCGCAGAAGGGCGTGCCGAGGCGCATCGCGGTGGAGCCGTCGCCGACGGCGCGCAGCGAGCGCCAGAAGCTCGCCGACACGCCGCGATAGTTCGGGTTGCGAACGACCGGACCGAGCGCGCCATCCGTAATCAGCCGACCCCACTCGCAGCCGAACTGGAACTTGTTGCGCGAGTCGTCGATCGACCACGACGAGTTGGTCGCCATCAGCACCCCCCGCTCGATCGAGCGGACCATGTCTTCGAACGAGCTGTCGCCGGGCTCGAGGTTGAGGTTGGCCATGCGGTCGATCGGCGGTCGGTTCCACCCGTCGGCGCGGGCGTTGGCGGTGCCGGGGAGGCCGGCGCGGCGCTGCGAGAGGGCGCCGCCGAGGGGCCGCTCGAGCACGCCCTTGCGGATGACGTGGACGCGCTCGGCGGGCGTGCCGTCGTCGTCCCACCCGTAGCTCGCGAGCTCCTCGGGCGGCGTCGGGTCGAAGGTGACGTTCAACAGCTCGGAGCCGTACTGGTACGTCCCGAACATGTCGGGCGTGACGAAGCTCGTGCCCGCGAAATTGCGCTCGTCGCCGAGGATGCGGTCGAGCTCGATCGGGTGCCCGATCGACTCGTGGATCTGCAAGATCATCTGGTCGGGCATCAGCAGCACGTCCATCACGCCGGTGGGGCACTCGGGCGCCGCGAGGAGCGCGAGGGCCTCCTCCGCCACGCGCCGCCCGGCGCCCGCGAAGGCGAAGCGCTCGAGCACCTCGACACCGCCCTGCTGGCAGATGCCGCGCACTCCGTGGAGCGTGCGGGTCTGGGTGACGGTGCCTGCGTTGGCGGTGACGGAGAGCGACGGCATGGTGAAGCGGTAGCGCTGGCGCACGTCGCCGCCGGCGCTGGAGAGCAGGCGGTGGTCGGCGTCGCGCACCTCGACGCTCGCCTCCCAGTCGACCACGCGCGGGTCAACGCGGGCGGCGGCGCTCTCGGCGGCGAGGGCCTCCATCCAGCGGGCGCGGGGCCACTGCCCGCCCGCGCCCGGGGACTCGCGCTCGCCGCGGGCCGCGGGGACGGGGGCGGCGGCGAAGTCCACCACGCTGCGCGCCGCGGTGGCGCGGGCCCACGCCTCGGCGCGGTCGAGCGCGCGCTGGACGCCGTCGCGGCTCACGTCGCTCGTCGCGGCGTACCCCGCGCCGCCGTCGGCGTACACCGTCACCATCGCGCCGCGGTCGCGGGCGCGCTGCGGCGGCTGCGGGACGTCGCGGCGCACCGCGAGCGACTCGGCGCGCTCATCGACGAGGCGCAGCGTCCACGCGCTCCCCCCCGAGCGCAACTTCGGGAACCACGAATCGACCGATTCGAACATGGGCTTACGACTCCGTGAAGAGGGCGGCGAGGTCGGCGGACGGCGCGACCCCGACGGCCATGACCTCGACCTCGCCGTCGCGCAACCCCTCGGGGCCGAGCGCGCGGGCGGTCACGACGCCGCCGACGCGCGCGAGGGCGACGCGCAGCGCCTGGTGCGGGCGCGGCGGCGCGGGCTTCGCGGCCATCACCGCGGCCAGCGGGAACGACGGCGACGTCTCGTCCGAGAGCGCCTCCGGCGCGGGCGCGGACGCGGGCTTCGGGCGCGCGACGGCGCGGGCGACGGGGCTGGGCTTGCGCGCGGTCACCGGCTCGGGCTCCGCGGCGAACGACGGCACGGGAGCGCGCGACGGCGCAGGCGCGGGCGCGGCGGGCGTTGGCGCGGGCGACGACGTCGCGGGCACGGGTGATGTTGGTGTGGGCGCGGGCGACGTCGGAGCCTTCGCTGGCGCGGCGCGCTCGGCGCGGTCGAACGCGATCGCGGCGGCGATGCCCGCGGACATCGCGGTGACGGCGGTGATCTCGTCGGTCACGACGTCGTCCTCGAGCGGCGGCGCCTCGGCCTTGCGCGCGGTGAGCGGGATCGGCGCGGCCTCGGGGGCGCGCTGCGACGGCGCGGGCGATCGTACGGGGGCGGACGATCGCGCAGGCGCGGGGGCCCGGGCGGGCGCCGGGGTCGACGCCGCGGGGGCGCTCACCCGCTGCGGCGCGACGCTCGGGGCAGGCTGCGGCGCGGCGTTCGGAACGCTCGTTCGCTGCGGCGCGGCGGGCTGCGGGCGGGCGGAGGGCTGCGACTGCGGCTGCGGCGCGGGGCGCGGGCCGCTCGCCCGTGGGGCCGGGGCGGGCTGCGGCGGGGGCCGCGAGGTGGCAGCGGGCGGTGGCCCGTCTCGGGGCGCGGGCGCGACGACGGGGCGACCGCGCGCGGCTGCGGCGGGGGCGTGGGCTGCGGCGCGGCCGCCGGCGGGGCGGGCGACGGCGCCGGGGCGGGCGCCGGGGGGCCGCGGGGGCCCGAGGTCGACGGCGGCCTTGGAGAGGGCGACGCCGCGCTGGTCGGCGCCCCGTTCGAACGCGATGTCCGCGGCGCGGCGCGGGCCACTTCATCGCGTCGTGGAGCTCACCGCGGACGTACTGGGTCCGGGCGATCTCGAGCGCGTCACGGACCTCGGTGGTGTCCGAGTCCAGGGTGATCGGGAACCTCGCCATCGGCCGGTGACGGTACCAGAACGGCGAGGACTTCCATCACGTTCGCGAGGGGGCGCCGGCGGGCGGGGCGGGCGCGGCGGGGCGGGCGAGGATCTCGGGGTGCTGGTTGGCGTACTTCGCGGCCTGCGCGGCGACGAAGGCGAGCGCCGCCGCGGTGACCCCGACGTCGTCGCACCACCCGAGGAGGGGCATGAAGAGCTCGGGGATCGCGTCGACCGGCGACACCACGTACACGAGCGTCAGGAGCGCGAGGACCTTCGAGGCCTTGGGGGCGCCCGGGTCGCGCAGGAAGCGCCAGAGCCCGCGCGGCTGGGCGAGCATCGAGGCGAGGGTGGCCCTGCGCGCGGCGGGGACGTCGGTGGGGCTGCTCATCGCGGCGCGTTGTACCACATTGCCCTCGCGCGCCGCCACCGGGCGCCGCGCCTGCCGAGAAGTGGAGGGGCGCCGCGGCCGCGTGCCAGTCTCGGCCCCGTGGCAGACCCGCAACCCGAGCCCAAGGGCACCGACGAGGCCGCGACGTGGCGCGGCGTGTCGACCATCCTCGCGGTGGTGGCCGCGCTCGCGGTGGGCTACGCGATGGTGGCCACGCGCCTCTCGCGCCCGGAGCCCGCGCCGCCGGCCCCCGCCCCGCCGCCGGCCGCCGCGCCCGAGCCCGCCGCGCCTCCGCCGTCCGTCGCGGAGCCCGCGCGCGCGACCCGTCCGGCCCCGCACGACCCGCCGCCGGCCGCGCCCGACGCCGCCGCGCCCGCCCCGGTGACCGCGGCGGGTCGCGTGGCGGCGGGCGATTGTTCGGGGGCGAACGACCTCATCGCCTGGGGCTGCCGAGCGGCGGTGCCGGGCCTGTCGTGCGCGCGCGTCGTGCGGGCGGCGGCGGGCGGCGAGCCCGAGGCGTCCAACTACCTCTGCGCGGTCCCGGAGGCGGCCCTGCGCTGGCTCGACGCGCGGCCGGGCGCGGGGAGCGAGTGCTCGCAGGTGATGGTCCCGCAGGCGCGCAACGCCTGGTCGGGGGCCTTCCTGTGCGTGGCCTCGGCGGGCCCGCTCGCGCTGCGGGTGAGCTTCGCGCGGCCGATCGACGGCGCCGACTGCGTCGAGGGCTGGGAGCCCTGGGCCGCCCGCCGCGGCACGCAGAACTACCTCTGCTGGTCGGCGCGCCCGCGCCCCGCGGACGCGCGCGACGGCGGGCTCGACTGACGGGTCAGCGCCCGGCGAGCGCGGCGTCGATGGCCTCGACGAAGCGCTCGTAGGGCTGGGCCCCGCGCAGCAGCCGGTGGTTGATGAGGAACGACGGCGTCCCCACCGAGCCCATCACCGCGGCGACGTTGGCCATGTCGGCGCGGACGGCGGGCTCGTGGCGGCGCGACGCCATCGCCTCGCGGAAGGCGCGCGCCGAGAGCCCGACGGACTCGGCGTAGCCTTCGAGGTCGGCGGGGCTGAGGGCCCGCTGGTTGGCGAAGAGCATGTCGTGCATGCGCCAGAAGCCCTCGTCACCGCGCTGCCGCTGCGCCTCCACCGCCGCCATCGCCGCGGGCATCGCGTTGTTGTGGAAGGGCAGCGGGTAGTGGACCCAGACGAAGCGCACGTCGCGGGGGTAGCGCTCACGCACGCGCTCGAGGGTCGCCTGGACGCGGCCGCAGAAGGGGCACTGGAAGTCGGAGATCTCCACGACGGTGACGCGCGCGTCGGCGGGCCCGCGTGACGGCGCGCCGGGCGCGGGGGTGAGCTGGAAGACCTGGCCGTTCTCCGGGCGGCCCGGACGCGTGGGCGGCGCGACGGGCGGGGGCGGCGTCGGGGCCACCTCGGGGACGGGCGCCGCGGCCTGCACCACGGGTTCGGGCGTCGACACCGGCCGCCGCACGACGAACCACGCGCCCACCGCGCCGACCAGGGCCACCGCGAGCCCGCCGATCACCAGCGCGCTGAAGGCGCTGTCGTTGCGGGGCGGTTGGCCCGGCGGGACGGTGCCCCCGAACGCCGTGGGCCGCAGCGGCCCGAAGCCCGCCGGCGCGCCGAAGGCACCCGACGGCGGCGGCCCCCCGAAGCTACCAGGCGACGCCGCGGTGGCCGGCGGCCCGAACACGCCGCCCCCGCCCGCCGCGGGCTGTCCCCAGACGTTGCCGCCCGGGGGCGCCGTCTGGAGCGCGGGGATCGCCACCGTGCGCGGCGCCCCCTGGGCCGAGGACTCGCCCGCGGCCGCCGCGCGCAGGGCCGCGCGGAGGAGACCCGCGTCGGCGAAGCGCTGCGCGCCGTCGGGCTGGAGCGCGCGGGCGACGACGGCCCAGAGCGCGGGGCTCACGTCGGGGCGGAGGCCCGCGAGGACGGGCGCGACGTGGCCGTTGCAGCGCAGCGTGGCGGCCCACCAGGTCTCCTCGCCCTGCGGCGTCGCGCGGAGCGTGAGCATCTCGACGAAGAGCGCCGCGAGGGCGAAGACGTCCGTCCACGGGCCGACCCCCTGCGCCTGCCCCATCGCCTGCTCGGGGGCCATGTAGCGCGGCGTCCCGAGGAGCGCCCCGGTCTGCGTGCCCTGGCGCCCGCCGAGCTGCGCGATGCCGAAGTCGAGCACCTTCACCGCCCAGTCGCCGCCCGGCGTCTGGCGGGCGATGACGTTGTCGGGCTTGAGGTCGCGGTGGACGATGGGCCCCGGCACCTCCACGCGGTGCGCGGCCTCCACCGCGGCGCACACCTGATCGAAGAGCCCGAGCACCATCGCGGCCGGCGGCTGCGCGCCCGCGCGCCGGGCCTCGTCGAGGAGCTCCGTGAGCGTGCGGCCCTCGGCGAGCTCGGTGACGATGTAGCGCGAGGCGCCCCAGCGGCCCCGGTCGAGCACCGCCACCACGTTGGGGTGCGCGAGCCGGGCGAGCGCATCGGCCTCGCTCTCGAAGCGCGAGACGATCTCGGGCCGGTCGACGAACTCGGCCTTCAGCACCTTGACGGCCACGGCCTTTCCGCTCAATCGCAGGTCGGCGGCGCGCCACACCTCGCCGAAGGTCCCGTCGCCGAGGCGGCCGAGGAGTTCGTAACGGTCATCGATGCGGAGGCCGGGGCTGAGCGGGGCGTCCATGGCGGGTGACGTCTCGCACGCGGCCGCGCGGTGAGGCAACGCTCCCCACCCGATAACGCATCGGGTGAATCGATGGCGGCGTGCGTTTGGGGGGTGGCGCCCTTGCGATCAACCGTGGTATGCGCCAGATGAACGGTACGGCTTAGGCCGTCACCAGGGGAGTCCCCTGCGTCACCGCTTCCGCAACAGCGACCGATCTTGACCGATCGGTAACCGCGCGGAGGCGGGGCAGTCCCAACCGGCGGCGACTCCCCCGGGCGGCTTTTCTGGCAAGGCCTCGCGGCGCGCGGCGGGGCCCACGATCGATGCACCTGCGGTGACAGGCCGCAACGTGCGCATCGGCCGTGCGGCGGTAGCGCATCGGACGGACGGAGCTGCGCACGTGACGATCGACGGACCGGACATGACGGGTGGGGACCCGCGCGACCCCGATGGGCGCGACGAGGACGGCGACGAGGCCGCGGGGGGCGAGGAGGAGCTCCCGGAGATCCCGCGGGCCGAGGAGGCCGCGCCCCGCGAGCCGCCGCCGCCGCTGCCGCTGACGCCGACGACGGCCGCGATCGCCCGCATGAGCGAGCGCTCGCTGTCGCGCACGGTGGGGATGAACGCGTACCAGAAGGGCCGCGGGTACGCGCGCCGGGGCAACGTGTTCGACGCGAGCGTCGAGTCGTGGGTGGCGCACGGCAAGGTGCACGGCCGCGCCGCGGCGCCCTACGACGTCCGCATCGACCTGCAGGAGTCCGGGGCCTTCCAGTCGGCCTGCACCTGCCCGGCGTGGCGCGGTCCCGAGCGGCACTGCAAGCACGTCGCGGCGCTGATCGTCCACCTGCGCGACCGGCTGAAGCACGTGCGGGAGAACATGGTCGCGCAGCCGCACGCGCCGCCGGGCAGGGACGACCACCGCAAGGACAAGCGCGGCGCCAAGCGCGGCCGCCACGACGAGCCGCCGCGCGAGGTGGTGGTGCTCGACCGCGCGGGGCCCCGGGTGGTGGTGAGCGCGCACGCGCCCGCGGTGGCGGCCCCGGTGGGGGCCTCGCCGGCGGAGCTCCGCTCGAGCTGGCAGACGTGGCTGCCGAGCGACGAGCCCAAGCGGGCGCCGGAGTTCGAGTACCGGATCCAGTTCCGCTCGATGGCGCTGGGGGTGACGGCGTGGCACGCGGAGAGCCGCGTGGCGATGCCGCCGGAGAGCGCGCTCGACGCGCTCGGGGCCTTCTCGAGCGTGCACCGCCCCATCCTCCGCGTGCTCGCCCGGCAGGCCCGCGGCGGCCGGCAGACCACCGTGGAGGTCAAGGGCGAGGACGCAGCGGAGCTCCTCTCGCTCCTGCGCGGCCGGCGCGCCCTCATCGAGCCGACGCTCATGGAGCTCCGGTTCGCCGACGACCCGCTCGTGCCGAAGATGGACCTCGAGCTCGCCGTCGCCACGGTGCGCGTGAAGATCGTCTTCGAGCGCAAGAGCGACGCGCGGCGCTACGGGCTCTCGCAGGGCCTGTGGTTCGAGGGCCAGCCCGGGTGGCACGTCGACACCACGCAGGGCACCGCGCGCCCCATCGCCGAGAGCGTCACGCCCGCCTGGCTCGAGCGCCTCTCCCGCGCGCCGTCCATCTCGCACCCGGTCGACGACCTCGGGCGGCTGCTCAGCGACATCATCCCGCGCGCGGCCCTCTCGCTCAACGTCGAGCTCCCCGAGCTCGCGTCGATCGCCGACCTCGTCGACGCCACGCCGACCTTCACCCTCCGCGCCGAGGGCGACCTCGCCTCGGTGCGGGCGACGCTCAAGGCCGTGTACGGCGACGTCGAGCTCGACGTCGCGCCGGCCGAGCTGCCCCCGCCGCTCGCCATCCTCCCTGGCGGCGGCGAGCGCCCGCGGGTGATCCGCCGCGACATCGGCGCCGAGCGCGAGGCGGCCAACACCCTCTTCGAGCTCGGCCTCGGCCTGCCCGAGGAGCACGAGCAGTGGTTCGAGGCCCACGGCGACAAGGCCGTCACCTTCTGGACGGAGGGCCTCGGCTCGCTGCCCGACACCTGGGACCGCTACATCCCCGACGACCTCGTCGACGTGACGGTGCGCGAGACGCCCGTCACCGCGAAGGCCCGCGTGTCGTCGGGCGTCGACTGGCTCTCGCTCGACGTCGAGTTCGAGAGCGAGGGCGCCGCCGTCAACGAGGACGACCTGCGCCGCGCCATCCTCGAGGGCCGCCGCCTCGTGCGCCTCCAGGACGGCACCTTCGCGCCCGTCTCCAAGGAGAAGATCGAGGAGGTGCTCACCCGCATGGCGGAGATCTTCGCCTCCGGGCGCAAGCAGCTCCCGCTCTCGCAGGCCGGGCGCATCCAGGACCTCCTGCGCCTCGTGCCCGGCGCGCGCGTCGAGCCCTCGGCGCGCGACCTCCTCGCGTCGATGTCCGAGCACCGCATCGAGGCCGTCACCCCGCCCGCCGAGCTCAAGGCCACGCTGCGCCCCTACCAGGCCGAGGGCTTCTCCTGGCTGGTCTTCCTGCACAAGGCCCGCACCGGCGGCGTGCTGGCCGACGACATGGGCCTCGGCAAGACGCTCCAGACGCTGGCGCTGCTCCTCTGGGTGCGCGACGAGGCGACCCGCTCGCCCGCCGAGGCCCCCGCGGAGGCACCCGCGCCCGCAGCCGCGCAGACGTCGGCCGCGGCGGCCGACCGCCCGCTCACGCGCCGCACGTCGGCGACGGTGGTGTCGAGCGCCAAGGCGCGCAAGCCCGTCGAGGGCGCGCCCGCGAAGAAGACTCGCAAGGGCGAGGCCGCGCCCGCGAAGAAGGGCGACGCGCCGACGCGCCGGGCGCCGCTCTCGCTGGTGGTGGCGCCGACCTCGGTGGTCACCAACTGGATGCGCGAGATCGAGCGCTTCGCCCCGACGCTCAAGGCCGTGGCGTGGATGGGCCCCGACCGCGAGCGCCTCGCGCCCGAGCTCGCCACCGCGGACGTCGTGCTCACCAGCTACGCGCTCCTGCGGCGCGACGAGGACTTCTTCCAGAAGCAGGAGCTCGCCTACGCCATCCTCGACGAGGCGCAGAACATCAAGAACCCCCTCTCCGCCACGGCCCGCGCGGCGAAGAAGCTGCGCTCCAAGCGCCGCCTCGCCCTCACCGGCACGCCGATCGAGAACCGCCTCTCGGAGATCTGGTCGATCTTCGACTTCCTCGCGCCCGGGATGCTCGGCGACCTCGCGACCTTCGAAGAGCGCTACGCGCGCCCGGTCGACCGCGGCGACGCCGAGGCCACCCGCCGGCTGCGCGCGGTGATCCATCCCCTCACCCTGCGCCGCACCAAGTCCGAGGTCGCGAAGGACCTCCCCGAGCGCATCGTGGTCGAGCGCGAGTGCGAGCTCCCGCCGATCCAGCGGACGCTCTACCAGCAGATCCTCGCGCAGGTGCGGGCCAACGTGCTCGGCGAGATCGACCGGGTGGGCGTGGCGCGGAGCCAGATCGCGATCCTGGCGGGGCTCACGCGGCTGCGGCAGGCGGCCTGCGACCCGCGGCTGCTGAAGCTGCCGGGGGAGTACACCGACGACGACTCGGGCAAGCTCGACTCGCTGATGGAGGTGATCTCCGAGGCGATCCAGTCGGGGCACCGGACGCTGGTGTTCTCGCAGTTCGTCGAGATGCTCACGCTCATCCGCCGCGCGATGGAGCGCGAGGGCGTGAAGTACGAGTACCTCGACGGCTCCACGAAGGACCGGATGGACCGCGTCGACCGCTTCAACGGCGACGACTCGATCCCCGTCTTCCTCATCTCGCTCAAGGCCGGCGGCGCGGGGCTCAACCTCACCGGCGCCGACACCGTCGTCCACTTCGACCCGTGGTGGAACCCCGCCGTCGAGGACCAGGCCACCGACCGCGCCCACCGCATCGGCCAGACGCGCGTCGTCACCGCCTACCGGCTGATCGCGAAGTCCACCATCGAGGAGAAGATCATGGCCCTCTCCGCGAAGAAGCGCGAGCTCGTCGCCAACGTGCTCGGCGCCGAGGACGAGCAGCACGTGCCCAAGGGCCTCACCCGCGCCGACGTCGAGGCCCTCTTCTCCGACGACGGCGGCGGCGACGAGGCGTAGGCCGTGGAGGGCGCCGGCCTCCCGCCCTGCGGGCTCTACCGCACGACGCAGCCCATCGGCACGCAGGTGCCCGCGGGCCGCCTCGTGTACTTCCACAACCACGGCGACCCCGGGCCCGGCGTCTACCTCCCCTCCGGCTGGCGGCAGAACCGGGCCCTCTTCGACGACCAGGGCGTGCTCCTGCCGGGGCGCTGGTGGGCCGCCACGCTCGACCCGCTCGCGCCCGAAGGCTTCTACCGCGTGCGCGAGACCTTCTACTGCTGCGACAGCCGCTGCCAGTCCTTCGAGGTCGACCAGCTCGTGCAGCTCGGGTACACGGCCGAGGCCGAGCCCCTGGTGTTCGTCCCCGAGGTGATCGACAGCGTCCTGATCATCCCCGACCGCGGGGCCCGCGTCGACCGGGCGCGCGTCGCGAAGCTCCACCCCCTGAAGACGCCCGTCTCGTCGAGCGAGCCGGGCTTGCAATGACCCGCCCCCGCCACGATCATCCCGCGCGGTGAGACGGCCTCACGCACCGGCTGCGTCGCTCCTCCTCGCCCTCGCGCTCGCGGGGGCCAGCGCGTACGCCGACCGCGCGCCGCGGCTGCTCGATGCGCCCGCCGTCCCGCTCCCCGCCGACGGCTCGCTGCCCGCGACGTCGTCGGTGCGGCTGGAGGTGCTGGTCGACGCGACGGGCGCGGTGGCCGAGGCCGCGGTGATCGAGGGCCTGCGCCCCGACATCGACGCGCAGGTGCTCGAAGCCGCGCGTCAGATGCGCTTCGAACCCGCCGAGCGCGGCGGCGCCGCGGTGCCAGCGCGCGTTCGCTTCCGCTTCCGTTTGCGCGCGCCCGTGTCGGCGACGGCGTCGGCGCTGCCGCCCAACCCCTACGTCGCCGAGTCGTCCGACGCGCCCCCCGCGGGCCCGCCGCTGGTGCCGCCGCCCCCGCCGCGCGACGGCCCGCGCACGGTCGCCGCGCCGCGCACAGCCCCCGCGCCGCGCGGCGACGGCGAGGCCACGGTGCGCGGGCGACGCCAGCCCGGCGCGGCCACGGTGATGACGCTCCGCGCCGAGGAGCTCACCACCGTGCCCGGCACCCTCGGCGAGCCGACGCGCGTGGTGGCGACGATGCCCGGCGTGTCGCGGACGCCCTTCGGCCTCGGGCTCTTCGTCGTGCGCGGCGCCTCCTTCGAGAACACCGGCTTCTTCATCGACGGCTTCCCCGTCCCGGTGCTCTACCACTTCGGCTTCGGGCCCGCGGTCATCTCGTCGCGCCTCGTCGGCGAGCTCAACTTCTACCCCGGCGGCTATCCCCTTTCGTACGGGCGCTTCTCCGCCGGCGTGATCTCCCTCGACACGCGCCCGCCGCCGAGCGACCGGCCGTTCGCGGAGTTTCAGGTCGACGTGCTGCGGGCGAGCGCGATGGGCGTGCTGCCCTTCGACAACGGGCGCGGCTCGGTCGCGGCGGCCGTGCGGCGCAGCTACTACGACCTCATCGTCCCGCTGGTGGTCGACGGCGTGGGGCTCTCCTACAGCGACTACCAGGTGCGGGCGGACTACCGCTTCTCCCCGCGGACGCGCGCGTCGGCCTTCCTCTTCGGCTCCAACGACAGCTTCGACCGGACCACCGCCGCGGGCGTCGGCACCACCGCGGCCGAGCAGAGCTCGTCGCTCTCGTACACCTTCCACCGGCTGATCACGAAGCTCGAGCACCAGCTCTCGGGCGGCGCGCTCCTGTCGCTCTCGGGGATGGTGGGCGTCGACTACCTCGACAGCACGCAGTCGGTGCCCGGCCAGGGCGACCGGCGCATCTCCTCGACGGGCTCCATCCTCGGGGAGCGCGCCTCGCTGCGCGTGCCGACGGGGCGCTACCTCACGACCACGCTCGGCCTCGACGTGCTCACCATCTCGTTCGACGCCGACGCGCGGCTGCCGCTGCCCAACAACATCGGCGGCGTCCCCCCGCCCGCGTTCGACCCGACGCTGGTGAGCCTCAACACCCGGGTGACGCAGCTCAGCGTGGCGCTCTTCGCGGAGGAGACCCTGCGCGTCGGGCGCGTCGAGCTCACCGCCGGCACCCGCCTCGACCGGCTGATCTACGGCAACGTCCAGACCTTCATCGTCGACCCGCGCGCGGTGCTGCGCGTGCGGCCCACCGACGCGGTCACCGTCACGGCCTCGTCGGGCTTCTTCCACCAGCCGCCCCCCTTCGTGCAGCTCGCGCCCGGCGTCGGCAACCCCGACCTCCGCCCGCAGCGCACCTGGCAGAACTCCCTCGGCGTCGAGCTCAACCTCCCGCTCGGGCTCGAGGCGCGGGTGACGGGCTTCTACAACCGGATGTTCAACCTCCAGCGGGCGACGAGCGAGGTGGTCGACACGCCCACCGGGCCGCGGCGGCGCTTCTTCGCCGACGACGGCGAGGGGCGCTCGTACGGGCTGGAGGTGATGCTCCGGCGGCGCCTCGAGCGCGGGGTCTACGGGTGGGTCTCGTACACGCTCTCCCGCAGCGAGCGC
Source organism: Polyangiales bacterium (assembly GCA_046351555.1). Lineage (GTDB taxonomy): Bacteria > Myxococcota_A > Polyangia > Polyangiales > CAISKJ01. The sequence goes on along the minus strand of JAXLYI010000048.1, from coordinate 15,715 downwards.
TACGTCGAGGGGGGGCAGGTGGTGCCCTTCACCTTCGACCAGACCCACGTGCTCAACCTCGCGCTGTCGTGGAGCATCAACGACCACTGGCGCCTCGGCGGGCGCTTCCAGCTCGCGACCGGCAACCCCACCCGCACCGTCACCGGGGCCTTCTTCGACGCGGACGTCGATCGGCACCGGCCGCTCTACCTCCCGCAGACCGACGGCGTCCCCCTGGAGCGGCTCCCCACCTTCCACCAGCTCGACGTGCGGGTCGACTACCGCTTCCGCGCCGGGCCCTTCAACATGAGCGCCTACCTCGACGTGATCAACGTCTACTACGCGCAGAACACCGAGAACTGGCTCTATCAGTACGACTTCCAGCGGCGGACGAACTTCCCCGGGGTCCCCATCCTGCCGACCCTCGGGATCACCGGCGAGCTGCGGTAGGGGCCCGTAAAAAGCGCGCGCGGGGGTGGTTGACGTCCGGGGAACGCCCGTGCGAAACGTCACGCCGCGAGAGGTGGCGGTGCGAAGTCCGCACGCTCCCCGGCGCGCTCACTTCTGGAGGAAAAAGATGACGTTCTATTCTCGTTGGACGCTGCCCGCCGCGATGGCGTGTGGCCTCCTGGCCGCGTGTGGCAGCTCGGGCGGCAACACCCCGACGCCGACGACCGACGTGCCCGCGGCCGACACCTCGATGGACGACGCGGCGATGCCCGACGGCGGCGGCATGGACGTCTCGGGCGACCGCCCCGCCGACGTCGCCGGCGACCGCCCGGCCGACCGCGCCGACGCCGCCGGCGACCGCCCCGCCGCGATGAACGCCTGTTCGAGCGCGACCGACATCTCCATGCGGATGCCCGGCACCGACGGCGCGATCCACGTCATGGGCGAGCTCGTCGCCAACGACGGCCCGCAGCTCGGCGTGCTGATGTCGTGCCGCGTGCCCGCGGACGCGAAGATCAACGCGGTCGCCTACCGCTACACCATGCGGGCGGCCGGCAACCTCTCGCTCACCACCATCGCGCCGGGCACCGACGCGGGGCTCGACACCATCATCGCGGTGCTGCCGACCTGCTCGCCGACCGCGACCGAGATCGCCTGCAACGACGACACGGCCCAGGGCAACGTCCGCTCGACCCTCAACACGCCGATGCTCATGGCGGGCCAGACGGTGTTCATCGTCGTCGGCGGCTACGGCGCGATGGGCGGCGGCGACACCGAGGGGCCCTTCGAGCTGCTCGTCCGCGAGTCCCAGCCCGGCGGCATGGGCGGCTCGTGCCGCCTGATGGCGCCCTTCTGTGACATGGGCCTGCAGTGCACCGCCGCGGCCCCGACGATGGCCGCCCCGGGCACCTGCCTGACGCCGGTCGCGGTCGGGATGCCCTGCACCGCGATGAGCCTCTGCATCACGGGCTCGGCCTGCATCGCCAACCCCGGCTCGACCACGATGGGCACCTGCCGCGCGGACGGCACCGCCGGCGGCCTCTGCCGCGTCACGGGCATGGCCTGCGACATGGGCCTCGCCTGCACGCAGCGCATGCCGACGATGGCCGCCCGCGGCGTCTGCCGCACCTCGGTCGCCGCCGGCGCCGAGTGCGACCCGACCCAGGCGATGAACGTCTGCGCCACCGGCACCTCGTGCCGCCCGTCGCCCACGGCGACCAACCTCGCCCGGACGGTCTGCGTGGCCGACGGCGTCCGCGGCGGCCTCTGCCGCACCGACTCGCCGCGCTGCGACGCGATGCTCGAGTGCTCGTCCGCGACGCCGGCCACCTGCCGCGCGGCCGCGATGGCCGGCGGGCAGTGCGACCTCACCAACGTCTCCACCTACTGCCCGACGGGCCAGACCTGCACGCCCAACGCGATGCTCAACGACGGCGTCTGCGCCGCGGCGGGCACCGTGGCCGGCGCGGCCTGCCGCGACGCGGCCCCGCGCTGCGACGGGATGCTCACCTGCTCCACCGACATGGGCGCGGGCGTCTGCCGCCGCACCGTGCCGGCCGGCATGACCTGCGACCTCCGCCTCAACACCACCACCTGCGCGACCGGCGCGGTGTGCCTCGGCGCGACCGCGACGGCGTCGTCGGGCACCTGCACCGCGCCGACGATGGAGATGGAGCCGAACAACGCCCACGCGATGGGCAACGGCCCGGTGACCACGACCACGATCTTCCGCGGCGCGATCATGCCGGGCGACGACATCGACTGCTACCGCGTCACCATCCCGGCGGGCGCCACGATCACGGCCTTCACCGGCGACGCGAACGGCACCTGCATGCTCGGGACGGGCGCGGACACGACGCTCGCGCTCAACAACCCGATGGGCATGGAGATCGCGACCAACGACGACGGCGCGGGCCGCGGCCTCTGCTCGGAGATCAACCCCACCACGATGGGCGCGTCGATGCTCGCCGCCGGCACCTACTCGCTCTGCGTCGCGGCCTACGAGGGTATGGACGGCCCGGTCGCGATCCCCAACTACTACCTCACGGTCCGCATCAACACCCCGTGACGCGCCGCCCGGAGCTCCGGGCTACCCTCCGCCTCCCCTCCCCCTGAATTTCTCGTCCCGCCTCGCTGCCCGGTAGCGTCCGCCCATGCGTGACGCGCGCGCCGGCCTCGCCCTCGCCTCCCTCGCCCTCACGGCCGTGGTCGCGCTGCCCTTCGCGGCGGCCAACCCCACGCCGACGGCCCTGCGCCGCGCGGTGGCCGCGCCCGCCCCGGCGGTGACGTCGGCGCCCGCGCCCCGGCCCGCGGCGCGCCCCGGGGTGCCGCGCGACCTCGGCCGCGGCCAGCTCATCGAGGGCTCGTGCGGCCCGACGGGGCTGCGCCGCTGCATCGCCTTCACCTTCGACGACGGCCCCGAGAGCAGGAACACCCCGCGCCTCCTCGACATGCTCGACCAGCGCGGCGTGAAGGCCACCTTCTTCGTCGTCGGCCACCGCCTCGCGGGCGACGACGCCTACCACGCCGCCAACCGCGCGGTGCTGCGCGACGTCGTCCGGCGCGGGCACCGCGTGGGCAACCACACCTACCACCACGTCGAGCTCGACGCGCTGCGGCCCGAGCGGCTCGCGGCGGAGATCGACCAGACCGCCGGGCTGATCGAGTCGACGATCGGGCGCCGGCCGTGGCTCTTCCGCGCCCCCTTCGGCGCGCTGCACCGGCCGCGCACGGTGGAGGCGGTGTTCTCCCGCGGGTACACGCCCGTGTACTGGGAGCTCGACACGCGCGACTGGGAGACGCCCTCCGTGGCCGGCGTGGTGGAGAACTTCCGCCAGGCCCTGCGCGAGAGCCCGCGCGGCGGCGTGGTGCTCCTGCACGACACGCACTGGTGGAGCGTCGCGGCCTTCCCGCAGATCATGGCGGTGCTCGACCGGCGCAACGCGTCCCTCGTCGCGGCGGGCGAGGAGCCGTACCAGATCGTCAACCTCGAGGCGTTCTACCGCCCGCTCGGCGCCGAGGCCCCGCACGGGATGCCCCTGCCGCGCCGCCGGCACTCGTCCGAGGCCGGCGCGGCTACTCCGGCGCGCCCTCCGCCGGCCGCCACCCGTGCGGGCCGCTGAGGGCGGCGACGAGGTAGATGGCCGCGGCGAGGAGGAAGGTGGCGGGGATGCCCACGCTCACCGAGAGGATGATCGCGCCGACGCTCCCGAGCACGCTGGTGGCGCCGTTGACCGCGAGCGCCACGGGCGCGCCCCGTGCCCGGTCGACGTAGCGGACCCCCGACGGGAACATCATCCCGAGCGCGAGCCCCACGAGCGCCGCGCAGCCCGCCGCCCAGGCCGCGCGCAGGCCGAAGGAGCCGTCGATCGTCGCCCGCGCGAGCGGCCGGATCACCGCGTAGGGGAGCAGCGCGAGGAGGGCCGCGGCCCCGAGCGCGCCGAGCGAGACGGCCTTGCGTGAGCGGAGGACGCGCGGCGAGAGCGCCGAGCCGACGCCGGTGGCGACGAGCAGCCCCGCGAGCACGAAGACGAGGGCCCAGGTCGGGTGCCCGAGGACGACGTGCATCCGCTGGACGAGGGCGATCTCCGCGGCCATGAAGCCGGCCCCGAGGGAGCCGAAGTACACCGCGGCCCGGGGCCCGGGGAGCGCGGGCGTGGACGAGCGCGCGGCCTTCCAGAGGGTGGGCCCGAGGAGCCACGCGCCGAGGAGCGAGACGGCGAGGAAGGTGACGACGAGTTCGAACATCGCCATCACGTTGCCCTCGAGCACGCCGGGGGCGCCGGAGACCATCGCGAGCACGCGCCGCGGCTGGAGCCAGAGCCGCGGGTGGAGCAGGTGGAAGAAGAAGGGCCGCTCGTCGTCGGGGGGCGCGGTGTCGAGCAGGTACGGTCGCCCCGCGGCGGCGAGTTCCTCGGGCGTGCGCGCGTCGAGCAGGCGGTCGAGGAGGGGCTCAGCGGTGGGGTGCCCCGGCGCCACCAGCAGCCGGAAGAGGAAGCGCCGCTCGAGCTCGGCGAGCGCCTCGCCGTCGGCCGCGGTGAGGGGCGCGGGGCTGACGAGGATGGTGGCGACGTTGGCCGAGGCGACGAGGGCGACGTGGTCGCGCGGGCGGGCGACGCCGCGGTCGCGCAGGGCGGCGACGGCGAGGGAGACGAGGCGCGAGGTCTCGCTCGGGCGCCGCGGGTCGTACCAGCGCGAGAAGGTGACCACGCCCGACGGGGCCGTCCGCTCGAGGAAGACGCGCCACGCCTCGCGGGTGTAGAGCGTCGACTCGGTGTGAGCGAAGGCGCCCGCGCTCGTCGCGGCCCAGGTGTCGACCAGCGAGGCCTGGAGCACCTCGCAGTGGATGTTCGAACGCGCGTACACCGAGCGGCCGTCGCCGACCCGAACCTCCACCGCGGGGTCGCGCAGGATGGGGTTCTTCGACGAGACACGGCGGAGCATCTCGACCATCGCGGGGTTGATCTCGACGCCGAGCACGCGCTCGTGCCCGAAGAGCCGCGCGGTGATGAGGTCGCGGCCGCCGCCGACGCCGATGACGCAGGCCGTCCCGCGCGGGCGGAGGTGGTGCGCCGACGTGGTCGCGTCGAAGCGCAGGATGTTGAGCTGCTGGAGCGCGCGGTACTGGTAGACGGGCGTCGCGGCCTCGCCGTCGATCTGCGCGTTGGCCATGGTGACCGGCAGCGCGGGCGTGACGGGCGACGGCGACCAGAGGAAGGCGCCGCCCACCTCCTGGAAGGCCCCGACGCGGACGTGGGAGAGGGGGTTCCACGCTTCGAAGACGGCGACCTCGGTGTCGCTGCGGGCGAAGCCCTTCGGGTAGCGCATCACGAAGCCCACGCCCGTCCGCTCGGAGAGCGCCACCACCGCGAGGCACAAGAGCGCCAGGGCCGCGGGCCGCGCGCGCCGCCCCGGGCCCGCGGTGAGCGCCGACGCGAGCGCGAGCAGCAGGGCCACCGCCACCAGCGCGCCGGGCCCCGAGAGCGGCCCGAGCAGCGCGAGCGGCAGGAGCGCCCCGGCCGCGGCGGCGACGAGGTCGACCGCGTAGAGCGCCGGCAGCGCGACCGGGGCCTCGGCCATCAGCCGCGCGACCACGGCCCCGCCCGACACCAGCGGCGCCGCCGTCACCGCCGCCACCAGCACCAGCGACGCGAACGACGAGAGGTTGCGCGCGAAGGTGATCGGCATGCTGACGAGCGCCGCCGTCGCCACCACCAGCCCGAGGGCCATGTCCGCGAGGCGGTCGGCCACCCACGGCCCCGCCGGCTCCCCCCGCTCGCGCGCGTCGGCCGCGATCAGCGAGCCGCGCGTGAGCCCCAGCATCGCGAGCGACAGCACCACGAAGGCCAGCCCGTACCAGGTGACCACCGACAGCACCCGCGTGAAGAGCACCTCGACGACGACGACGGACGCGGCCACCAGGGCCAGCAGCGCGAGGCTCTGCGCGCGGGAGGGTGTGTTCATGCGGGGGCGCGACCCTATCACGGGCCTTTGCGTGGACGGCGCACACCCTCTCGGCCGAGGGCGGTGTCAACGGGAAAATCAGCCTCGAACGGCTTCGGGAATCGCCCCCGATGGCTCTTCCGTTTCGGGGAGGCCGGTGGTTAACTTGGGCCCGCTTGCGCCGTTAGTACCCTTCGCGCCTTTCGCTTGCAGTGCACAACCCCGACCGATGGATGTGAGGCCGTGATGAAGCAGTCCCGGAAGCAGTCGACGCGGTGGATGGCGGTGATGGCGATGGGGGCGGCCCTGGCGGGCTGCCAGGACGCGGCGGGGGGCTTCGAGAACGTGCAGCGGGTGGTGGGCCGCGGGGCGCAGGCTGCGCTCTCGGCGCGGCCGACCGTGACGGCGGACGACGAGGTGCGCGCGGGGCAGGCGGTGCCCGAGGCGCGCGCCGACGACGCGACGCCGGTGGAGCAGGTGCCGTCGCCGGTGTTCCTGCCCGACGGGTCGATGCGCTTCGTGCCCGACGCCAACCACCAGGAAATCTCCGGCGCCCGCGGGCGCGACGGCGTCGCGGTGACGTGGACGGACGGGGCGCACCACGCGGTGTACCTCGGGCTCCTCGACCCGCAGGGGCGGGCGCGCGGGGCGGGCTCGCAGATCCACGTCGCGGTGCCCGACGAGGAGGGCGTCTCCTCCCCCGCGGTGGCCGCGGCGCACGAGGGCTACGGCGTCGCCTGGGCCGACCGGGAGAACGGCCGCGTCCGCTTCGCCCGCCTCGACGCGCGCGGCGCGCTGCGCGGGCGCGTGGCGATCGTGCACGACGGCGTCGACGCGCCGCGGAGCGCGCGGATCGTCTGGAGCGGGCGCGAGTTCGGCGTCGCGGTGGGGCTGCGGCGCGGAGTGTACTTCGCGCGCGTCGGCGACAACGGCGCCCGCCTCGGCGAGCCCGTGGTGCTCTCCGAGGGCGAGTCGGTGAGCTCGATCGACGCGGTGGAGTGGGACGGCCGGGCCTTCGGCGTCTCCATCACCGTCACCGGGGCGCAGCGGGTCGAGCAGATCCGCCACCGCGTCGCGCGCACCGACCGCCACGCGTAACGCCCACTCCCCTCCCCCGCCTCACCTCCCCGAATCCCCCAACACTGGCGCCGCCTTCGCACGAGGGTTGCGTTTGCCGACCGCTTCGTGTTGAGTCCCTGGCGCCGCGGGCGCGCGAGGCCCCATGTACCTCGCCAGAGCGCCCGCGCGCTCCGAGGAGACATCGATGTCTGAGGTCGCGATTCAAGAACAGGGTACGAAGGGGTCGGCGCTCGGGTCGCGGCTGGGCTCGGTGCTCGCCCTCGCGCCCCTCGGCGTCTGGACCACCTGGCACCTGTGGGAAAACCTCTCGGCCTGGGACGGCGCCGACACGTGGCAGGCCACCGTCTCCCAGCCCGGCAACACGGGGACCAACACCCTCGTGAGCGTGATGGTGTTCGCCCCGCTGCTGATCCACACGGCCTGGGGCTTCACCCGCCTCAAGATGACGAAGCCCAACGGGTACAAGTTCTTCGGCAACTTCAAGTACCTGCTGCAGCGGCTGTCGGCGCTCGGGCTGCTGGGCTTCCTCGCCGCGCACGTCTACCTCGCGCGCATCAAGCCCCTCACCCACGAGCCGGGCTACGAGACCTTCGAAGACCTCGCCGCCCACATGCGCCACCACCCGCCGACGCTCGTCGTGTACGTGCTCGGCGTGCTCGGCGTGGCCTACCACCTCGCCAACGGCGTCTACACGGCGTCGTTCATCTACGGCCTCGCGGCCTCGCCGCGCGCCCGGCGCGTGATGCAGGTGGCCTCCCTCGCCTTCTTCGCCTTCCTCCTCGCCGTGGGCTGGGGCGCGGTCGCCGGGCTCTTCCAGGGCGGCGCCAACCTCGCCCCGCCGGTCGACTGACCCGCGGCGCCTCTCCCCTCCCCCGCGCCGGGCCCGCCGGTGCTACGTTCGCCCCGATGCAAGAGCAGGAGGCGCGCGCCATGCGGTTCGACTTTGCGGGCTACGTCGAGGCAAAGAGGCAAGGGGTCGCGGGCGAGCGCGGCGAGGGCTACGCCTACGAGGGCGACCTCCGCGTGCTGCGCGCGCTGCGCACCTTCCGGCCGGTGGAGCTCGCCGTCGGCCGCGCGGTGAAGCTCTCCACGGGCTTCCTCCACAGCGAGATGCTCGGCAACGCGGTGCGGGTCGGGCCGACGCAGTTCCCCCGGATCCACCGGGCCACCGCGGCCTGCGCGCGCACCCTCGGGATCCCGACGCCGCGCGTGTACCTCGTGCCCAACATCGCCGCCATCAACGCCGCCACCTACGGCCTCGACGGCGACGCCTTCATCATGGTGCACGCCGCCACCGTGCAGCACCTCACCGACGCGGAGCTCCGCTTCGTCATCGGCCACGAGTGCGGCCACATCCAGAACAACCACGTCGTCTACCTCACCACCCTCCACATCCTCAACACCATGCTCGGCGCGCTCGGGGCGCAGCTCCTCGCGCCCCTCGTGGCGCCCGCGCGCATCGCCCTCCAGGCGTGGGCCCGCGCCGCGGAGATCACCTGCGACCGGGCCGGGCTCCTCTGCGTGCGCGACCTCGACGTGGCCACCGACGCCTTCGTCAAGCTCGCCGTCGGCAGCAAGGATCTCTTCGCCGAACTCGACCGCGAGGCCTACTTCGCCCAGCTCGAGGAGTCGCGCGAGGACTACGGCCGCATGGGCGAGCTGCACCGCTCGCACCCCTACCTCACCCGGCGCATTCAGGCCCTGCGCGCCTTCGCCGACAGTGCCCTCTACCGCGCCGCCGTCGGGCTCGAGGGCGGCACCGACCGCGCCGAGCTCGAGCGCCGCACCGAGGCCATCGTCAAGGTGATGTGACCGCACCCTCCGCCCCCGCTTCACCGCCCCGCCCCGACAAGAGAGCACCCAATGACCGAACGCACCCTCCACGACACCAAGCAGGAGCTCATCACCGCGCTCACGTCGCTGGCCGACCTCGCGCAGAAGGCCGGCGTCGCGTCGCTCCGCGAGCGCCTGCTCACCGACCGGCTCCCGCGCCTCGCCGAGGAGCGCGCCGTGCTCGTGGTGCTCGGCGAGTTCAACCACGGCAAGACCACCTTCGTGAACGCCCTCCTCGGCGGCCCCGTGCTCCCCACCGGCATCACGCCCACCACCGCCCTCATCCATGAGGTGCGGCACGGCGAGAAGGCCGCCGCCGTGCTCGTGAAGCGCCCGCCTGGCGGTGGCGTCGGCGCCCTCGACGACCGCTCGCGCCCCGTCGGCGGCTCGCGCGAGTCCTTCGCCTTCGAGCGATTGAACGACCTCGTCGCCGGCCAGCGCATCAACCCCGACGAGGTGCTCCGCGTCGAGCTCGAGTACCCCGCGGAGATCCTCCGCGACCGCGTCACCCTCGTCGACACGCCCGGCGTCAACGACCTCAACCTCCAGCGCGCCGAGATCACCTACGGCTACGTGCCCCGCGCCGACGCCGTGGTGTTCCTCCTCGACGCCGGGCAGATCCTCAAGGAGTCCGAGCGGCGCTTCCTCCGCGAGCGGCTCCTCGGCGCGGGCCGCGACCGCATCGTGTTCGCCATCAACAAGGCCGACCTGCTCTCCCAGACCGAGCGCGCCGAGGTGATGGACTACGCCAAGCGACAGCTCGAGCACCTCGTGCCCGGCGCGCCTGTGATGTTCCTCTCCGCGACGCGCGCGCTGGCGGGCGACCGTGACTCGTCGGGCCTCGACGCGCTCCTCGCCCAGCTCTCCTCGCTCCTCGGCAGCGACCGGCTCCGCATGCTGGTCGACTACGCCGCCGACGAGGGTCTGCGCGTCAGCGACATCCTCCGCCGCGCCCTCTTCGTCCGCCGCCGCGCCCTCACCATGACCTCCGCCGAGCTCGAGCGGCGCATGAAGGCCCTCGAGGACGACATGGAGACCGCCCGCGCCCAGGTCGACAAGCGCCGCCAGCGCATCGACGAGGAGATCGCTGCCATCCGCGCCGTCGCCCAGCGCGACCTCGAAGCCTTCACCAACGAGTTCGCCGCCGCGGTGCGCCTGGAGGTCGAGAAGTCGTCCGCGGGCGACATCCAGCGCTTCCTCCCGGGCTTCATCGAGGAGACCTGGCGCAAGTGGCTCGCCGACGAGGCCAAGACCCTCGGCGAGCGCCTCGAAGCGCTCGCGGAGCAGATCGTGGCGCTCGTCAACGAGGACGCCCGCGAGTCGGGCAAGGGGCTCCAGGAGTTCCTCGGGCCGGGCGCGGGGCAGCTCGACGTGAAGGTCGACACGCTCAAGTACGACATGGGCGTCTTCGCCCTCGGCGCGCTCGGGCTCGGCGTGATGGTCACCTTCAACCTCGTCGTCGGCGGCATCCTCACGCTCGGCGCCCCCGTCCTCGCGATGTTCTTCAAGGAGCGGATCGACGCCGAGGTGAAGCGCAAGGCCGAGGAGAGCGCCCCGGCCGCCGTCCGCGCCGTCGCCGCGAAGATCGGCCCCGAGCTCCTCGCCACCATCGACCGCTTCGGGCAGCAGCTCGCGGAGTTCGTGGTGCAGGCGAACGACGAGCTCCGGCGCTCGATGCTGGAGGTGCTCTCCACGACGCGCCGCACGCTGATCGACGCCCGCGAGGGCGAGGCGCCGTCCGTCGAAGAAGTCGACGCGCTCGTCAAGGTGCAGCAGCAGCTCCGCGAGCAGGTCGAGCGCCTCCGCGCCCAGGTGTGGGAGCAGCCCTTCGAGGGCATCGCCGGCATCCCGATGCCGATCGGCAGCGCGTGACGCCGCCCCTCCCCGCCACGGGCCTTGAGCCCGGCGCCCCCCTTCGACTACCTATCGTCGCCTCACCGCCCCCCTCTCGAAGGAGCATCGCCCATGTGCGGAGTCATCGGTCTCGTCGTCGAGCGCCCTCGCAGTGACCTCGGTCGCGTCGCCGCCGAGCTCCTCAAAACCCTGGAGTACCGCGGCTACGACTCCACCGGCGCGCTCTTCCAGGGCGAGACCCCCGAGGCCCTCACCCTGCTCAAGGGCGTCGGCGCCCCGTCGGTGATGGTGAACGAGCTCGGCATCGTCGACCAGGGGGGCACGGTGTTCTGCGGGCAGGTGCGCTGGGCCACCTTCGGCGCGGTGACGGCGGCCAACTCGCAGCCGCACCTCGTCCGCTGCAAGCTCACGATGTACGGCGCGCACAACGGCAACGTGACCAACTGCGACGAGCTCAAGGCGTGGCTCACCGCCGAGGGCCACGCGCCGGCCTCCGACAACGATGGCGAGATGGTCGTCCACACCATCGAGCACTACTTCTCCCTCGAGCTCGCCCGCGAGCCCGAGGCCCAACGCCTCGACCCCGAGACGCGCCGCCGCTGCATGCGCGCGGCCATCGTGCGCGCGGGCAAGCGCCTGGAGGGGAGCTTCGCCGCGGTGGTGGTCGACCCGGAGACGCGCCGCGCGTGGGCGATCAAGTCGGGGTCGAGCCTGTACTTCGGCTTCGGCCACGACGACGTGGGCGGGCGCTTCTGCATCGCGTCGAGCGACCTGTCGTCGGTGCTCAAGCTCACCCGCGCGCTCGTGCCGCTGCGGGAGGGGGAGTTCGTCGAGTACACCGCCGAGGGCTACGAGCTCTACGCGGGGCGCGACGGCGACGGGCGCAAGGCCGGCGACCGGGTGTACCGCGAGCCCAAGCGGAGCCGCCTGCGGGCCAAGGACGCCGCGCTCGTCCCGCCCTTCGCGTACTTCATGGAGCAGGAGATCGCCGCGCAGGAGGCCACCGGGCGCGCGGTGATCACGATGTTCCGCGGGGGGAGCGACGCGCTCCAGGCGCTGCGCCCCACGCTCGACGCGGCGGGCGCGGCCCGCGAGGTGGCGACTCACCTCGACGCGCTGCTCGGGCTCTACGACGACGACGCGATGCGCCGGGCCTTCCACGCCGCGGTCGACGCGCCGGCCTTCGCCGCGCTCCTCGCCCACGCGCCGAAGGACTTCCTCGCCGAGTCCGACGCGATGCCGCCGGGCGCGCTGGCCGAGTCGCTGGTCTCCTCCGAGCGCGGCGTCCTGGCCGACCTGCTCCCCTGGGCGCGCCCCGGCACCCACGACCGGGCGGCGGTCCGCGTGCTCGACGCGCTGCTCGAGCGCGAGGAGGTCGACGAGCTCTCGCGCGCCACAGAGCGCTTCCTCGACCTCGCCGAGCGCTGCCTCGGACGCGGCGGGCGCGTCTACGTCGTGTGCTGCGGGTCGTCCTTCCACGCGGCCAAGGCGGCGGCCCTCTTCTTCAACGACGTCGCCTGCGCCGAGGTGATCCCGGTGCTGCCGGGGGAGTTCCGCGGGCAGTCGTCGCAGTCCCTCCGCGACGGCGACCTCGTCGTGGCCGTCAGCCAGAGCGGCGAGACCAAGGACCTCATCGACGTCTTGAACCTCGTCGCCGCCACCGGGCTCGACATCCGCCGCGTCTCCCTCGTCAACAACCTCAACTCCACGCTCGCGCAGGAGAAGAGCGACGAGGTGATCCCGCTCCGCTGCGGCCCCGAGGTCGCCGTCCCCGCCACCAAGAGCTTCATGAACCAGCTCACGGTGCTCTACTGCCTCGCGCTCCGGCTCGCGGCCCGGCGCCTGCCCGCGCTGCCCGAGGGCGACCCGCGGCGGCCGCGCCTCCTGGCCGAGCTCGCGCGGCGCGAGGCGCAGCTCCCGTCGCTCCCGCTGCTGGTGCGCGAAGCGATCGAGAGCACCGAGGTCGAGGTGGAGGCCGCCGCGCGGATGCTCCACCTCGCGCCGAGCATCCACATCCTCGCGACGCGCGTCACCGCGGTGGCCCGCGAGGGGGCGCTGAAGATCCGCGAGGTGGTGCTCAACCACACCGAGGGCTTCGAGGGGTCGGAGTTCAAGCACGGGCCCAACACCATCCTCGGCTTCAACACGGTGTTCGGCGCGGGGCAGCTCGACGCGCTGCTCGCCGCGCTCGGTCGCACGCTGGAGGCCCTCGTCGCCCGAGCCGCCGCCGCCGGCCTCGACGCCGCCTCGGTGGGCCGCCTCACCGCCGCCGCGAGCGACGCGCTCTTCCGCCCCGCCTCCGCCCCGCTCGCGCTCACCCCCGAGGAGCGCGCCGTCTTCGAAGCCGCCGTCGACCGCGACGCCCTGCTCGCGTCGCTCTACGCCGACTACCCCCTGCTCTACGTGACCGGCCCCGACGAGCGCGACGTCAACCTCACCGTCTCGGCCATCAACACCCACAAGATCCGCGGCGCCAGCACCGTGGTGATCGCCGAGGAGTCGCCCGCGCTCCGCACCGCGGCGAGCAAGGCCCCCGTCGACAACCCGCGCTACGCCTGGAGCTACATCGCCCTGCCGCGCACGGGCGACACGCTGATGACGGTGTTCACCAGCACCGTCGTGCTCCAGCGCCTCGCGCTCAAGATGAGCGTGCTGAAGAAGCACCACCTCGACCGCCTCGGCGTGAAGGACCACGGCGTCCACCCCGACGTCCCGAAGAACGTCAGCAAGTCGATCACCGTCGACTGACCCGCGCGCTACCGCAGCGCGAGCGCCACCGCGACCACCGCGACCACCATCACGGCGATCACCAGCGCGTCGAAGCCCCGCTGCGGCGCAGGGCGGGGCGGCGGCGTCGGGTCGACCACCGGGGCGGGCTGCGGCGCCGTCGTGACGCGCGGCGGGGCCGCGGGGCGGGGCTGCGGGGGCGTCGAGACGCGCGCGGGCGCCGAGGGCCGGGGCTGCGCGGGCGTCGACACGCGCGCGGGCTGCGGGGCGGGCGTCGAGACGCGCTGGAGCTGCGGCACCGTCGAGATGCGCGGCTGCGTCGTCGGGCGCGCGACCTGCGGCGCCGTGGAGATGCGCGGCAACGTCGGGGTGCGCGGCGGGTGCGGCGCGGTCGAGACGCGCGGCACGGCCGAGGCGCGCGGCACGTCGGGGCCGGGCGGCGGCGTGGAGGGCCGCGGGGGAAGCGGCGACGGCGTGTCGGACGGCGGCGCCGAGGGGGTGACGCCGAAGGCGCGCGCCCAGCGGGACTGCGCCGCGAGACCCGCGAAGGGGAGCAGCGCCGCGCCGAACTCGCGCATTGTCGGGTAGCGCCCCTCGGGCGTGCGCGCCATCGCGCGGAGGATCGCCGCGTCGAGGCCCTCGGGGAGCTCCGGGCGGAGCTCACGCGGGGCCGGGAAGACGCCCTTCGACATCGCCTTGAAGGTGTCGTAGCGCGAGTCGCCGAGGAAGGGCAGGCGGCCCGTCACCGCGCGGTAGAGCGTGACGCCGAGGGCGTACTGGTCCGACGCCGGGGGCGCCTGCGCCGCGGCCATGAGCTGCTCCATCGGCATGTACGAGAGCGTGCCGAGGGCGGTGTCCTCCTTCGTGAGCGCGTCGCCGCCGTCGTCGCCGCCCTGCACCTTCGAGAAGCCGAAGTCGACGATCTTCGGGGTGAGGTTGCCCTCGGCGTCGAGCGCCAGGAAGATGTTGCCGGGCTTGAGGTCGCGGTGCACCACGCCGGACTTGTGCGCGCTCGACATCGCGGCGATCACCGGGAGCAGGAGCTCCGCGGCGCGCTCGGGCGCGAGCGGCGCCTCGCGCTGGAGCATCTCGTCCATGTCCTCGCCCTCGAGGAACTCCATCACCAGCCACAGGCGCGAGTCGTCGTGGCCGACGTCGAGCATCTGGGCGACGTTGGGGTGCTTGATGCGCGCGGCGGCCATGCCCTCGCGCTCGAAGCGGGCGACCATCTCGGGGTTGGCCGCGGCCTCGGTGTGGAGCACCTTCACCGCCACCCGCCGGCCGAGGGCGACGTGGCGCCCCTCCCAAACGCTCCCGGTGCCGCCGCGGTTGATCTCGCGAACCAGCTCGTAGACGCCGCAGCGGGAGAGCACGCCGCGCGTCGTCCTGGAGGTCTCGTCTTCCATCGGGGGAGAACCGATGCTCCGGTGCATACCACAACCCCTTCGTTCGGTGTGCGAACCAACACGCCCGGCGCCCCCGAGCGCGGCACCGGCGCCGCGGCGCTTCGTTGATTCCGTCGTGGAGCGCCTCGGGGGTGACGGTATCGTCGCGGCCATGATCCTCCCCGAGGTCGAGCTCCATTTCGAGGCGGCGGGCGCGGAGCCCTGGGCGGTGCTTCACGTGCGCGCGACGGAGGCGCTGTCCGAGACGGGCGCGGTGACGGCGGTGCTCGCCTCGCGCGACCTCGCGGCCTCGCCCGAGGCGCTCTTCGGCAAGGCCGCGGCGCTCACCGTCGCCCGCGGGCCCCGGGCGCGGCGCTTCCGCGGCGTCGTCCGGCGCGTCGAGGACCTCGGCTCCACCGCGCACCACCGCGTCGCCGAGGTGACGCTCGCGCCGTCGCTCTGGCTCCTGTCGCTCCGTCGCGACGCGCGCATTTTTCAGCGGCTCAACGCGCCCGCCATCGTGAGCGAGGTGCTCCGCGACGCGGGGCTCTACCAGGGCGAGGGCGAGCTCGTCGTGCCCCCCGGCGCGCAGGCGCTCCCCGCGCGGGAGTACTGCGTCCAGTACCGCGAGAGCGACCTCGATTTCGTCACCCGCATCCTCGCCGACGAGGGCCTCGCCTTCTCGCTCGCCCACGACGGCGACCGCGAGGTGCTCACCCTCGCCGACGAGCCCGCCCGCCACGCAGTCGTCCCCACGCTCGACGGGGCCCCGGTGCGCGTGCTCGACGGGGGCGGCGCCACGGCGTCGGCGGAGTCGGTCCATGTGTTCGACGTCGCGCGCGCGCTCGTCCCCACGTCGGTGACGCTGCGCGAGTACGACTTCACGCACCCGCGCGCCGTGCTCGACATGACGCCGCGCTCGGCCGCCCCGGGCGCGTGGCCCGTGTTCGAGCACCCTGGGGGCT
>JAXLYI010000047.1:0-80596 GCA_046351555.1 Polyangiales bacterium | reverse complement strand
CGCAGGTCGTCGGCGCCGTCGTAGGAGATGACGGCCTCGACGGTGTGCTCGCCGAAGCGGAGCGTCGGGAGCGAGCGGTAGAGCTCGGCGCCGCCGACGCCCCAGCGGAAGGGGGACGCCGTCACCCGCTCGAGCATCAGCCCGTCGAGCGAGAACGTCACCGACGACACCCCCGACGGCGCCGGCGGGAACACCTGGAACGGCAGCCGCGCCTCCGTCACCACCGCGCCGTCGGCGAACCCGAGCGCGCGCGGCGCCGCCTCCGTCACCACCCGCCGGACGCGCGCGCCGTCGACGAGGAGCGCCACGTCGCCCGTCGCCCGGTCGGCCGCGAGGCGCAGCGAGTCGGCGAAGAGCCCGCGGCCCACCACCTCCACGCGCGTCCCGTCGAAGCGGCCCACCGCGCTCGTCGCGCCGCCGCCCCAGGCGAGCCACAGCCACCGCCCGCCCAGCGCGAACGCGACCGGCGCCGTGTCCATCCCCGGGATGCGCACGCGCTCGATCGCGTCGTCGGCGCCCACGCGCAGCAGGTCACCCGCGACGCGCGCCATGTAGCGGTGCGCGCCGTACGTCGCGATCGCGCGGACGTTGCCGGCGGTGAGCCCCGGCGCCGGGTCGGACCACAGCACCTCCGCCGCGTCGCCCGCGCCCGGCGTCACGCGCAGCCGCAGGAGCTCTCCGGTCGCGCGCAGCACCCAGGCGTCGCGGGTGGCGCCGCGGGCCGGGCCCACCGCGAGCGCGGTCGCGTCGGTGACGGGTGCGCCGCCGCGGTCGAGGCGGAGCCAGCGCGCGCCCTGCGTGGTGAAGACGCCCGCGCCTGTGGCCCAGAGCGACTCGTCCCCCCAGCGCGCCGTCGCCCGCGCGTCGGCGAGCAGTTGCGGGAGCTGCGCCCGCTGCGCGTTCCCCTCGCGCACGACGAGGGCGCCGTCGGGCACGAGCGCGGTGGGCTCGTCGGCGGTGAGCTCGACGAGGGCGTTGGGCGGCGACTCCATCGGCCCGACGGTGTCGCCCGTGCGCCGCTCGACCGGCGACGCGACGCCGTACGCGTCCACCACGTAGAAGCGCGCGTCGCGGGCGACGACGAAGCCGCGGCCGTCGGCGTCGACCCAGGGGAAGGCCGGCGTGACGCCCATGGGGAGCGCCACCGGCGCGAGCGTGGCGGGCGCGCGCTCGACGAGGGCGACGTCGACGTTGCGCGGGCGGGTTTCGACAACCACCGCGGCGTCGGGGTCGGCGGGGATCGGGTCGCTCCAGCGCGGCGGGCGCGTGCCCTCGGCGGGGTGCTCGGCGCAGGCGCAGAGCGCGAGCGCGAGGGGGAGCAGGCGGGCGGGAGCGCTCATCGGTCGATGCGCCATCGGTAGGCGGCGCCGGTCTCCGCGCCGCGGTGGTTGGAGAAGGGCGCGCCGACGGCCACCCAGGCGCCGCCCGCGTCGCGCGAGACGGCGACGGAGGCGCCGAACAGGGAGGGCTCGGCGGTGTCGCCGACCGCGACGAGCCAGGGGTCGCCGGCGAAGGCCATCGGGTCGCTCGACGCGCGCCATACCATGACCGCGCCGGCGAAGTCTCCCCAGGTCGAGTCGTCGGCCGCGCCGACCACGAGGTCGCCGACGCCGTCGCCGTTGACGTCCGCGGCGGCGAGCGAGGCGCCGAAGCGCTGGGCGGTGGCCGAGCGCGGCGGGACGATCACCCGGTCGGGCGCGGCGAGCGTGCGGACGCCGACGACGTTGTAGCCCGCGCCGTCCGAGTAGAAGCGACCGTCGAGGCCCGCGGCGCAGACGTGCTCGGGGCACAAACCATTGAGCCACGCGCCCGAGAGGATCTCGACCGCCGGGCCCGTCACGTCGCGCCAGAGGAGCGCCGCGTCGCGCACGGCCACGTCGGGCACGCGGTCGCCGGTGAGGTCGACGCCGCCCGCGAGCACGAGGCCCATGCCGGTGTTGGCGCCGGGCAGGTCGACCCAGTCGTTGTTGCGCTGCGCGACAGGGCGCGGCGGGTCGCCGGGCGCGACGTCGTTGGCGCGCAGGGGACGGTCGTCGGGCACGACCACGAGCTCGTGGGGGGTGAGGTGGTTGCGCCGGCAACGCGCGCCGAAGCCGTACTCGATCGAGAGCCCCGCGCGCCCTCCGCCCGAGAGCGAGATCGCCGTCTCCGCGCAGCCGTCGTCGTCGAGGTCGCCGACGCCCGCGACGGCGACGCCGAGGTTGACGCCGTCGGTGCGCGAGGGCCAGTAGGGCGCGGCCGCGGGGTCGGCGCACACGGCGGTGATGCGCCCCATGACGTCGGGGCGCTGGCCGAGCACCACCTCGGCGCCGTTGTTGGTGCCGCCCGCGCGGCCGACGAGGAGGTCGCCGAGGCCGTCGCCGTTGACGTCGCCCGCGGGCGCGAGGCTGAAGCCGAAGCCGCCGCGGCGCGCGGTGACGATGTTGGTGGCGCCCGACGGCGTCCCCGTGGGGAGCACGGTCTCGCGCGGGATCGCCCAGAAGCGCTCGCGCAGCACGCCGTCCGTGCCCTGGAGGTAGACGCGCACGAGGCCGCGGCCGCCGAGGGACACGGTGGCGACGGCGGCGGTCGCGCCGCTCCGGTACCAGCACGGGTCGGTGGCGGTGTTGGCGAGCGGGGGCGACGCGCGGGCGATCATATCGGTGCCGCCGGAGCTCTCGCCGGGGTCGCCGACGGCGAGGTCGAGCCTGCCGTCCCCGTCGAAGTCGAGCACGGCGACCGCGGAGCCGAGCGCGGCGTTGGCGCGGTCGACCCACCAGCGGTCGGCGGTGGCGGTCTCCGCGGCGCGCACGAGGTCGACGGCGCCCGTGCGTGCGCGGAAGCCCGCGGGGCGCGAGGGGGCGGTGCCGGCGGGCGGAACGAAGGACGAGTGGGCGCCGGGCGAGCCGACGACGAGGTCGCCTGCGGACGTGCCGCGCAGGGCGCCGAGGGCCACGGCGGTGCCGCTCCGGTCGAAGGCGGGGAGGACGGGGAAGTCGAGCCACGCGCTCGCGGCCCAGCGGTCGGCGAGGGGCGCGGGCGGCCCTGCGGGGATCCAGCGCGCGGCGCCGCCGAACACGGTGGCGGTGCTGCGGTAGGCCGAGACGACGAGCAGCGGCGCGGCCATGCCCGCGGGCGCCTGCCCGAAGGCGATGCGGTGGCCGAGGGTCTCCTGCGAGCCCATCTCGCCGCGCAGCGTGGCGAGGGGCGTGAGCGGCGCGGTGCCGGCGAGCGAGGCCCCGTCGAACGCGAGGACGGCGCCGTCGGTCCGGTCGCCCGCGCCGACGAGGTAGTCCGCGTCGCCGTCGCCGTCGACGTCGCCGACGGCGCCCGAGCGCCCGACCGCGTCGTTGGCGGCGGCGCCGGCGAAGCGGTTGGTGGCGATGGCCGTGGTGAGCACGCGGACGGTGCCCGCCATCGGTGCCCCGAGCGTGCCGGGGCGGAAGACGAAGAAGCCCCCGGCGTTGTTGGCGGACGCGCCCGCGGCGTTGATCCCGTAGGTGGGGACGCGCACCGCGAGGCAGCGGTTGCTCGCGCCGCAGGGGACCACCTCGAGCCCGAAGCCGAGGCGCGGGTTGTTGGTGCGCTGCGCCGTCGCGACGTGGATGACCCACGCGGGGGCGTCTTCGAAGGTGCCGCGCGTGGTGCCGCGGTGGATGATGACGCTGCCGAAGTTGGGCGCGCCGCTGCCGGGGGCGCCGAGGACGAGGTCGCGCGCGCCGTCGCCGTCCATGTCGAGGAGGGCGAGGCCCGCGCCCGCGCCGCTGCCGGTGCGGCACTGGGGCGGGCCGTCGGTGTCGTCGAGGCGGTCGCGCACCTCGAGGATCTGCGCGGGCAGGAGCTGGAAGACGCCGCGCAGCCCCGGCGTGGCGCGGAACACGTAGACGCGCCCCGCGCGCCCGCAGGCGGCGTTGAAGGGCGAGGAGGCGTTGGGGGCGGCGACGACGAGGTCGCGGGCGCCGTCGCCGTCGAGGTCTTCGAGCGCGAGCGAGGTGCCGAAGGAGTCGCCGTTCACCTCGCCGACGAAGGTGCGCTCGGCGGGCGTGACGACGCCGTCGGGCGAGCCGAGGAACACCTGCACGCTCCCGCGCCCGTCGCGCCCTAGGTCCTGGTTGGGCGAGGCGACGAGGAGGTCGTCGCGGCGGTCGCCGTCGAGGTCGGTGACGTAGACGTTGGCGCCGAAGAGGTCGTTGTCGCGCAGGCCGTCGATCACCTGGTCGGGGCGCGCGCGGAAGCCGCCGCCGGCCTGGCCGAAGTACACCAGCACGCCGCCGGTCTCGTTGCCGTTCTCGCTGCGGTTGCCGTGGCCGAGGACGACGTCGGCGCGGCCGTCGCGGTTGAGGTCGCCGGTCGCGACGTCGCCCGCGAAGGTGGCGGCGCCGCGGGCGACGGGCGTCGGCGCGAGCTCCTCGCCCACCACCACGCGCACGGTGGCGCGCTCGTTGGTGTAGCGGTCGGTGGCGTTGACGGTGGCCGACCCGGCGCGCGCCGACGTCGCGTCGAAGATCACCTCGCCCGCGGTGCCCGCGATGGTTCCGCCCGCGCTGCCGCCGCCGATGGACGCGGTGACGAAGCGCGACCCGCCGCGCCAGTCGAGGCGGACGCGCCGGCCGCGCGGCACCAGCACCACCTCGGAGGCGGGCGCGAAGGTGGCGCCGGCCGCGACGGTCACGGTGGCCTGGAGCTCGCTGCCGCTGTCGACGTCCGTGGCGCGGAGGCGGTACGCGCCGGCGACGGTGCCCGAGGTGAACACGCCGGTCGCGTCGAGCGCGGCGTCGCCCCGGTCGGGCCGCTGGAGCACCTCCCAGCGCACGGCGCCGAGCGCGCCCGAGGCGTTGAAGCGCAGCGTGCGGCCCGGGGCGATGCGCACGTCGGAGGGCTCGAGCGCGAAGGGCCCCACCACCTCCACCGAGGCGCGCGCGGAGGCGTCGCACATCAGGTCGGAGGCGACGACTTCGAAGCGGGCCGCGCGGGGCCCCGCGAGGAGCGAGCCGCCGACCGACACCGTGGCGCCGCCCGTCTCCGCGCCGGGCGCGAGGGCGAAGAGGGCGCCGCGCTCGGAGCCGCCGGTGGCGCGGAGCAGGAGCCCGCGGCCCGTCGCCATGCGCACGGACGCGGGGACAACCGCGAGGGCGGTGCAGCGCGGCGGCGGGAGGGCGACGTCGCCGGACGCGTCGGGGGCGCCCGCGTCGGGCGTGGGCGTGGCGTCGGGCGTGGGCGCGAGGTCGTCGGCGCGGTCGCGCGGTGCGTCCGTGGGGGCGGGGACGTCGGGGACGTCGGGCGCGGGGGAGGGCGTCGGCGCCCCGCAGCCCGCGAGGGCCGCGAGGGCAGCGAGGGCGAGCGTGGGGCGCATCGGGCGGGTCACGTCCGGAGGACGGCGCGGAGCGGCTCGACGCGGGTGATGTACGGGTCGAGGCCGGCGGAGGCGAGGAGGGTGGCGGCGATGTGCTCGGGCTGGATGTTCTGGCCGCTGTCGGAGGGGCGGTTGTTGGCGTGGTCCCAGCGGGTGGGGGCCATGCCGATGTTGCTCGACGCGCCGAAGACGGTGTTGCCGCGGATGCCGGCGCCGACGAGGAGGCACGAGTTGGAGATGTGGTGGTCGCGCCCGTTGAAGTTGTTGTAGAGCGGCGTGCGGGAGAACTCCGAGAAGCACATCACGGTGGTGTGGTCGAGGAAGTTGCCGCCCTGCGGGTGCACGGTGCGCTCGAGGTCGCTGAGCATCGCGACGAGGGCGCTGATGCCCTGGTAGAGCAGCGGGGCGTGGCCGGTGTTGCCGACGAAGTGGGTGTCGGTGCCGACGCCGATCATCACGCTGGCGACCTGGGTCATGCCCGACTTGACGGCCTGGGCGGCGGCGCAGGCGCGGGCGCCGGTGGAGCCCGCGTCGCCGAGGGCGAAGTTGTAGCGGGACCGCAGCTCGACGGCTTCGGGCGTGGTGGCGGTGACGAACTCGAAGGTGGAGGCGAGGCGCTCGCGGACGATCTGGTCGGCCTGCGAGCGGGCGTCGCGCATGGCGGAGTAGAGCCCGCGGCGGTCGGCCACCTCGACGTCGCACGGCCCGACGCGCTGGCCGTAGTCGGTGAGGGCCTGCTCGACGACGTCGCGCTCCTGGTAGGACGAGGGGCGCAGGAGGAGGAGGAGGTCGTTGATGCTGTCGACGCGGACGGCGCTGGCGCCGCCGGGGTGGCGGTCGTTGTAGGACTCGACGCGCACCGAGAGGTTGGGCAGCGGGCGGCGGGGCACCATCTGCCCGACGATCTCGGTGGCCACGTTGGTGCCGCGCGCCGCGCTCCCCGAGGGGAACTTCGACGTGAGGAAGTACCGGTACCCGACCTCGTGGCCGACGGTGTTCATGTTGATGCCGCGGACGATGGCCATGCGGCTGGCGAAGTCGGTGATCTTGCGCGCGTCGTTGGGCTTGGCGGCGGCGGGGCCGAAGACCAGCGGGCTCGCGGGGTCGGCCGGGCGCACGAGGCGCGAGGAGAACCCGCTGAAGCCCTCGAGGTCGTTGTAGCGCGTCTCGATGAGCGTGCGGCCGCGCTCGGCGTCGGGGAAGTCCACCGGGTCGCGCGGGTCGAGGAAGAGGAGCTGGTCCCAGCCGCCGGGGAAGTAGCAGAAGATGAAGCAGCGCCCGGAGGCCGGCGGGAGCGAGGCCTCGGCGAGGCGGGTGAAGCCGAAGCGCCCGACGGCGGCGGTGCCGATGGCCGCGGAGGTGGCGGCGAGCACCTGGCGGCGCGTGACGCTGAAGCCCGGGATGTCGTGGTTGTTCTTCATCGCGCGCTCCGTGTCAGTAGGTGAGAAACTGCGGGTCGGTGGCCAGGGCGATGCAGACGGCCCGCCACCCGTCGACGGGCGTGCCCGCGGGGAGCGACTCCTCGGGCACTGCCGGCGCGGTGGAGGCCACGCGGAACACGTCGAAGAGGGCGGTGACCTCGGGCGACTCGGGCCGCAGGGGACGGGCCCAGAAGCGCAGCGCGAGGTAGGCGAGGTTCTGCCGGAGGGCCGCGGGGTTGGAGGTCGCGGTGTCGCCGATCTCCGCGTACCGCACCAGGATGCGCTCGGCGCGGGGGCGCGCGGCGTCGAGGGCGAGGCCGTCGCGGCAGGCCTTGCGCACGCCGTCGGCGACGAGCTTGGAGAACACCGCCGTCGGGTCGATGCTCTCCTGCGTGCTGGTGTTGTAGTCGGGCTGGCCGAGCGTGCGCGCGAGGAGCGCGAGCATGTCGGCGCTCTCGTCGACGTAGGAGCCCGAGGCGTAGTCGGCCGAGAGGATGGTCGCGCGCTGCCGCCACGAGACGCCGACGGCGTTCTCGAGGGAGGCGCGGAGCTGGTTGACGTTGAGCCGGCGGGGGGCGCGCCCGACGTGGCCGTCGGCCATCGCGGGGTCGCTCAACGGGAGCCCCCCGGAGGCGCCCGCGGGCGTCGCGCCGGGGTCGACCGCGGTGGAGCTGCCGGGGGTCACGGTGTCGCCGCGCGGGCGGGTGCCGGGGTCGGGGGCGACGGCCGCGGGGCCGCGGGGCGTCGGCGGGGCGGCGCCGTCGGCGCACGCGGAGACCGCCGCGAGGGCGAGCGCGGGGGCGAGGAGCGGGCGCATCAGTCGATCCTCCGGTAGGCGGGCGCCGTCACGATCGAGCGGACGAGCGCGCGGTAGCTGTGGTGGCTGGCTTCGAACTGCTGCACGAGCGCCGGGAGCACGCGCTGGAGCTCGGGCTCGTTCATCGGGCGGCCGACGAGGCGGCGCCAGGCGGTGCGGACGGTGCACGACTGCATCTCGCCGGTGGAGAGGGCCTCCTGCACGAGGGCGCCGGGGCCGCGCTCCATCCGCCCCATCTCCTCGGGCGAGCGGTAGAGCGCGCTGAAGAGCGTGCCGGCGTAGCGCGAGCCGTCGGCGTCGACCGCCTGCGTCACGTAGAAGCTCCGGCACCGCGTGGTGCAGAACTGCCCCGTGTTGGCGCACTGCGCGCAGTTGGGGTCGAAGGCCGGGAAGCTCACCGGGTCGAGGTACTGCGAGGTGCGCTCGGCCCAGCGGCCCCAGAAGGCCGCGAGGGGCTCGATGGCCGAGTGGCAGTGCTGGCAGCCGCAGCGGGCCGCGAGGTTGGGCTCGCGGTTGCACACGTCGTCGGGCGCCGGCAGCCCCCCGCTCGGCGGCTCGAAGGGCCGGCAGAGCAGGGCGGTGCGAAACTGGTTGATCCGCGAGCGCCACGTCGGGAAGCGCCCGAGGTACGCGGTGGTGGTGAGCACGCCGGCGTGCTCGGGGCCGCGCACGTACTCGCGCCAGGCGTCGTCGGCGTAGTCGACGCGCGGGATGGCGGCGGGGTCGGCGGGCGGCGTCAGGGTGAGCCCCACCACGCGCGTCACCTGCTCGCGGTAGAGCGTCGAGAGCGCGCCGGTGATGAACGACCGCCGCGTCGTGTACGCGGTGTAGTAGTCCTCGTCGCGGCCGATCACCGAGGCGACGATCTTGAGGGGCTCCTCGTTGAGGGCGCCGCGCACGCGCCGCTCGGCCTCGGTGGGGAGCGTGCTCTGGTAGCCCTGCGTCGGCGCGCAGTAGAGCCCCGTCGGCCCGCAGCCGCAGGAGGCGTCGGTGCGGGCGCCGGGCGAGCAGGGCGCGTTGGTGTACACGCTGTTGGTGCGATCCTGGGCCTCGTAGGCGCAGGTCTTCACCCAGTGGCCGGGGGCCCAGTACGGGCGGACGAGCCGGTAGCCCTCGCGGCGGATGCGCTGGCTCACGTCGGTGAGGTTGCCGTTGACGGTGTTGTCGCAGGGGTTGACGACCTCGGCGTACCCGTCGGGGCACGTCGCGAGCGGGTGGTCGAGCACGCCCGTGACGCCCGCGGGGAGCACCTTCGCGCGGTAGTCCGCGGAGGTGAAGGCCCCGTCGCGCCCGCTGCCCACGAGCCGCCGGCAGTAGTTGGGGCAGTGCGCGTGGTCGTCGTAGGGGAGGGGGACGTCGTCCTGGTCGTAGTAGTAGCGGCGCTGGCCGGTGCGGGGCGAGGCGTAGAAGGGCCTCCCCTCGGCGTCGCGGAGCCACGGGCCCTCGCCGGCCCGCACGCGCGGCGGCGGGTACTCGAGGGTGTCGTCGCAGCCGGTGCCCCCGCCGCCGCCGCGGAGCGCGCGGTCGCCGATGCCGCTGCCGGCCATGTACGCCGCGCCGAGGCGCCGGGCCTTCTCGACGCACGCGGGGTCGTCGGGGTTGTAGGCGGCGTTGCGCGTGAGGCAGCACGCGGGGTGCGTCGGGTTGGAGGCCGTGCAGCACGACACCGCCGTGAGCGCGCCGTCGCCCGAGGCCGGGCAGGTGGCCTCGGTAGTGCGCCGGTCGAGCAGGTCGACGGCGAGCTCGGGGTTGGCGCCCCCGCGCGTCATCCGCAGGCCCCCGACGCGGATGAGAAACTGGTCGAGGTTGGGCCAGAGCAGGTCGGCGTGCCAGCGCGCGGCGGTGGCCACGAACGCGTCGCTGCGCAGGAGCGCGTCGACCATCTCGGGGGTGACGGCGCCCGCGCGCTGCACGGCCTCGGTCTCCTCGAAGGTCGGCGGCGCGCCGCGGAGGTCGAGCGAGAGCTGGCGGTAGAGCCGCGTGGGCTCGGCGTCGGCCGGCGCGCACTGCGAGCCGGTGGTGGCCTGCGCGGCGGCCCCGGTCTCCTCCGGGGCGGGCGCACAGGTGACGCTCGCCAGCCCGAGGGCGGCGGCGAGCAGGAGGGGGATGGAGCGATGTCGTCGGGGGGTCATCGGTTCACCACGTCTGCGTTGCGTCGTCCTCAGGCGAAGGCGAAGGTCAGGTCACGGGCGTGCGGGTGCCGGGGGCCACGGGCGTCGCGAAGTCGACCCGGACGCGGCCGGCGCAGAGGCGCACGCGGTAGTTTTCGAGCTCGGTGGAGGCGGGGCCCTGGAGCACGCGCCCGTTGCCGTCGAAGCGCGAGTTGTGGCACGGGCACGTCGCCGCGCCGGTCGCGTCGGGCTGGCGCACGGTGCAGTCCTGGTGCGGGCACCGCGCCGAGTACGCGAAGAGCCCCATCGCGTCGCGCCCGACGATGAGGTTGTTGTCGCGCAAGAGCGTCCACGAGCCCGCGGCGAAGGCGGTGAGCGCGCCGACGTCGACGCCGAGCGTGCACGGGTCGATGTCGGGCCGGTCGCGCGCGACGTCCGCCGCCGCGTCGCGGGGCCCGTCGAAGGCGCCGCCGTCGCCGTCGAACACCGGCACGCGCGTCTCGACGTCGAGCACGCGCTCGTTGGGGTCAACGTACACGCGCCCGCCCGCGACGCGCACCGCGAGGTGGCGCAGCGCGACGGTGGCCGGCGGCGCGATCGGGCGCCCCACGCCGTCGAAGCGCGAGCCGTGGCAGGCGCACGCCGCCACGCCCATGGCGTCGGGCTCGTCGAGCACGCAGCGCTCGTGGGTGCAGAGCGCGGAGTAGGCGTAGAGCCCGCCCGCGTCGCGCGCGACGATGGCCCGCGCCCCCGCGTTGAGCCGCCAGGTGCCGAGCGGGAAGTCGGAGACGGACCCCACCTCCACGCCGCCCGCGGGCGCGCGCCAGCCGAGGGGATCGGGGTTGGCGACGCCGCCGTCGAGCCCGAGGAAGGGCTCGTCGGGCTTCTTCATCGCGTCGGGCCCGAGGTCGACGGGGCCGATGTCCGACGCGTCGCCCGCGACGGGCACCGGGTCGGACGAACAGGCCGCGCCCACCCCCGTGCCGCTCAGCACGAGGAGGTGGCGACGGCTCAACCTGGCGGACGAATCACTCACGCGCGCGGCGACCTCGTGGGGAGGCGCCGCGCACGGGGCAGCGGGGTGCGGCGCACGCTTCGAACCTACCGAAGTCGTGCGTACGAAATCCACCGCAACGCGACGTCGACGTCGCGTTGTTTCAAACGAGCAGCGCGTGTGCCCCGCGCGGCAGGGCGCCGCGTCGCGCGACGCGTCACGCCGGCGTGTATGACGCCACCGCGCGGGAGAACACCTCCCACGACGCGTTGGCCTCGGCCGACGGCGTGGTCACCGTCAGGATCGCCACCCGCCCCCCGAAGAACCAGTACGCCTGGTACTGGAGCACCCACTGCCCGTCGGGCGGCTGGAAGCAGTGGCGCAGCACCGCGGGGCCCGGCTCGGCCTCGGGCGTGGTGCCGTCGATCGAGCGCCAGCCCGCGAGCAGCCGCTCGAGCGTCGCCTGCTGCGCGAGGACGTAGGCGCCCATGGTCGTCCCCTCGGCGCGCGTGTCGCCGGTGAGCACCACCGAGGGCCGCACGCTCTCGTCGTCGGGGCCCGTCGGCGGGCGCGCCACCGCGCCGAGGCCCTGCATCTCCACCCAGCCGTCGGGCGCTTCGAAGGCGCCGTGGTCGCTCGCGATCCGCACCACGCCGCTCACCCCGCCATCCGCAGGTCGACCGCGACCCGCTGCTCCGCGCCGTCGCCGGTCAGGTCGAGCGCCACCCACAGGCAGCGCTCGAGCGCGAAGGAGTCGCCCTCCACGCGCGCGATGTCCTCCAGCGCCCCCAGCGGCATCGCCACCGTGGCCTCGCCCGCGCCCACGTGGACCGACGCCCCCGCGCCGCCGTCGTCGCGCACCGTCACCGACGCGCCTTGGGCCCGCAGCGCGTCGAGCGCCGCCCGCCCCGTCTCCCGCGCCGCGAGCGTGCGCAGCGCGCGCAGCGCCGACGCGGTGAAGAGCACCTCTCCCTCTACCGTCACCGACGCGAACGGCGTCGCGTAGCGCCCGTCGCCCACGGCCCGCCCCGCGGGAGGCGACGCGCCCGCCGGCTGCCGCACGCCGCTCGCCGCCGCGCCGGCCAGCGCGCCCGACGCGCCGCCGTTGCCCCCGGCGCCACCGCCACCACCGCCGCCACCACCGGCGCCGACCATCACGGTGGGGCAGCCCATCACGATGGAGTCGGGCGGCCCGACGCAGGTGGCCGTGTCGCCCATGCGCGCCTGCGGCATGTTGCCGACGAGCACGGTGAACATCCCGACGATGATCGGCCCGCCGACGTGCGGCACGGGCCCCGTGAACGACGGGCAGGCGTGGAAGTCGGTGACGCGCGCCGCGGGCATGCCCCCGATCATGACGGTGGGCATGCCGGCGACGATCGCGCCGCCGTGCGAGGTCGGGTCTCCTATCCTGGCGGCCATGCTCATCGGGTCGCTCCGCTGCCTCAGTTGATCTTGACGAGCGCGCCCTTGACCGTGGTCACGCCGGACGCGGAGAGCTCGGCGGTGGCCTGGCCCTTGAGGGTCAGGGCCGTCTGCGCCTCGACGTCCGCGGTCATGCCGGCGAGCTTCGCGCCGCTCGACGAGAGCTCGAGCATCTGGCTGGCCATGGTGCCCTTCACGCCGCTCGACTTGTCGAGCACCACCTCGGCGCCGCCGGCCGTCAGCGTGATGGTGCCGTCGACCATCTTCACCGTCGACGCGCCGCAGGTGAGCGTGATGCTCTGCGGGAGCATCTCCAGGCGCGTGCCCGAGTTGCCGCCGACCGTCACCGTCATCCCCTCGTCGATGGCCACCGTGTGCGTCTTGCTCACGGTGAAGGTCGACGCTTCGAAGACGGTGACCGAGAGGTTCTTGGTCACCTCGAGGGTGTCGTTCTCGAGGACGGTGGCGGCGCGGTTCTTCTCGACGGTGAGGGTGTCGTCGTTCTTCACGGTGACGACGCGGTCGTGGCCCACCGTCCAGGTCTGGTCGTGGTCGATGGTGCCGACCTCGTCGTGCTTCACCTCGACCTTGTGGTCGTGGAGCACGAGCTCGGTGTAGTCCTTCTGCGCGCGGAGGTGCACCACCTCCTTGCCGCCCTCGTCTTCGAAGTGGAGCTCGTTGTGCCCCTGGCCCGGGGTCGACTGCGTCCGCAGGATGCTCTTCGTCTTCGTGTCGGGCAGCTTCTCCGGCGGCGTGTTCACCGCGTTGTAGAGGCAGCCCGTCACCACCGGCCGGTCGGGGTCGGCGTCGAGGAACTGCACCAGCACCTCCATCCCCACGCGCGGCAGGAAGACGAAGCCCCACCCCGCGCCCGCCCACGCCTGGGTCGTGCGGACCCAGCACGACGCGTTCTTCGCCGCCTGCGAGCCCGCGCGCTCGTCGGGCCGGTCCCACTGGAAGCGCACCTTCACCCGCCCGTGCGCGTCGGTGCAGATCGTGTCCGCGCTGGTCTTGGGCTCCGGCACCACCACCGCGCTCTGCGGCGTGAGCGCGCGGGGCTTCCGCGTCACCCGCGCCGGGCGGTACTTCACCCACTTCGGCACGCACTCGAAGGCGTTCTGGTACCGGACCTCCTTCGGCCGGGTCGACTCGTCGAGGTGGAGCACCTCCGGCGCCTCGCCCAGGTGCGTCACCCGCACGACCAGCAGCTCCTCGGTCGCGTCGGCGTCCTCGCGCTGCAGCTCGACCACGTGCCCCGGCGCCAGCGCCGTCACGTTGCTCCACCCGTGGAAGGTGACCGCCGGGACCACCTCCTCCTCGTCGCGCGTCGCCGCCAGCCGGCGCACGTCCGACTCGCCGTACACGTGCGAGCCCGCGTCGTACGCGCCGAGCGTCACCCGCGCGGGGTACTCCATCCGCTGGCGCGCTCCGAGCGCGTCGGCCGCGCCGCGCTTCTGGTCGATCACCGCCGTCGGGTGCGTGAAGTCGTAGTCCCGCAGGCGCACGCCCGTCCGGCCCACCCGGTCGGCGCGCTCGAGCGAGCGCACCGTCTCGCGCGACTCCGTCTCGCCGACCTGCCCCACCACCGCCACCGCGCCGCCCGTGTCGAGCGCGGGGAAGATGTCGTCCTGCCCGCCGTTGGTGAGCACCAGCGACTCCTTCTCGCCCTCGTGCGAGAAGTCGAAGGTGACGCCCTCCTCCTCCAGGAGCCGCCGCACGAAATCCAGGTCGCTCTCCCCGTACTGCGTGCAGTACTCCCGCGGCGGGGGCTCGAGCGACCCGAGGCGCTTCACGAGCGCGGCGCCCTGGTAGAGCCCCGCGTCCTTCAGCACCTCCTCCACCACCGCCACCGCGTGGAGGTCCTGGAAGATGCGGTACGTCGCGCGCAGCCCGAGCAGCCACAGCGCCGGCGCGAACTGCACCTCGACCACCCGCCGCCGCGCCACCCAGCCGCGGTCGCGCACGCCCACGATCACCCCGCAGCGCCGCCGCGTCGCGTCGCCCCGCCGCGCCGTGAACACGCAGCGCGAGCCGATCAGCGGCGTCGGGTCGCCGTCGACGCGCGCCACCTCGACGAGGCCCTCGTAGAGCTCCGAGAGCCCCTCGGTCACGTGCGCCCGCACGACCTCCCACTGCGTGTCGCCCTCGACGTCGAGGCCGTAGACCACCTCGGGAAGTGTTGTTGCCTCTGGCATCGTTGGCCTCGCGCTCCCAGCCGCGTCGCCGCGTACGTTCGCAGAAAGGCCCCGGGCGCACAAGCACATCCACGTTGACAGCGGGGCCCGCGCGGTGGTGCCATCACGCACCCGTCGATGCGCCCGCTTTGGAGGATCCTCGGCCCCCGCCACGAGCTGCTGCTCGCCCTCCGCGGCGACGAGCCGCCGGGCCGCGGCGAGCGGCTCGAGGGCGAGGCGGCGGTGCGCGCGCTCGACGTCGCGCTGCTGGCGACGCCCGCGTGGGGCTTCGCGGCGCGCGCGCTCGACGACGTCGCGCGGGCCCTCCGGGCGCCCCCGGGCGAGGCGCGCCGCGCGGTGGAGCGCGCGCTCCGCGACGGGCGGCTGCGGCTCTGGCGCGAGCCCCTGCGGCGGGCCGCGGCGCCCCTCCACGACGCCCACGCCGACGACCTCGGCGCGGCGCCGCCGCTCGCCAGCTCGCTGCTCGAGAAGACGTGGATCGAGATCGAGCTCACCGACATGGAGGGCAACCCCCGCGCGGGCGAGCGCTACTGGATCGAGCTCCCCGACGGCAGCGTGCGCGAGGGCGCGCTCAACGAGCAGGGCCGCGCGTACTTCGGCGGGCTCGACCCGGGGTCGTGCGAGATCCGCTGGCCCGACCTCGACGAGGAGGCCTCGGTGCCGGTCGAGCGCGCTGTGAGTGCGCCCAAGCCCGAGGCCCCCGAGCCGCGCGACTGGATCGAGATCGAGCTCACCGACATGGAGGGCAACCCCCGCGCGGGCGAGCGCTACTGGATCCGGCTCACCGACGGCTCGGTGCGGCAGGGGCTGCTCGACGACGACGGCCGGGCGCGCTTCGACGACCTCGACCCCGGCGAGTGCGAGGTGCGATGGCCCGACCTCGACGACGAGGCGACGATCGCCGGCGGCGACGTCACCGTCGGGCGGCCGGAGGAGGAAGACGACGAGGTGGCGGTCGCGCAGGCCGAGACGCTCATCGCCGCGGCGGCGGAGGGCGTACCGTTCTGCGAGGAGTGCGCGCGGGCGGCGGCGGCGCGGGCCGCGGCGGCGCGGGGCGCGGCGGCGTAGGAGGTCCGGCGTGGCGGCGATCCCCATCGAGCGGTTGAACGAGCGCCTGTGGCCCGCGGGGGTCGATGGCGGCGCCTACGCGATCCTCGACGGCGCGCGGGCCCCGGCGGTGTACGAGACCGTGCGCGGCGGGGGGCTGGCGGCGGAGTGCCTCTACGTCGGCAAGCTCGCGCCGGTGCTCGCGCGCGCGGCGCCCTACCTCGTGCGCCTCGAGCGGGCGTCGGCGCCGACCGCGCGCCTCCTGTCGCGCGCGTGGGGCGAGAGCTGGGGGGTGTTCCTGCGGACGGGCGCGCCGATGCGGGCGCTGCACCGGCACCTGCGGCGCTTCCTGCGCGTGCAGGACGAGCGCGGGCGGCGGCTGCTCTTCCGGTACTACGACCCGCGGGTGCTGCGGGCGTACCTGCCGACGTGCACGCCCGAGGAGCTGGCGTACGTGTTCGGGCCGATCGACGCCTTCGTGCTGGAGGGCGACACGGCGGAGAGCGTCCTCGAGTTCCGGGTGGGCGACGGCGCGCTCGACCTGCGTGAGACGCGCGTCGAGCGGCGCCTGGAGTGGATCAAGGACTACCTGCGGCGCGGGTGAGGAGCGACGGGATGCCGGTACACACGGTGAGCGAAGGGGACTGCCTCAGCAGCATCGCGGAGCGCTACGGCTTCTTCTGGGAGACGCTGTGGAACCACCCGCAGAACGCCCACATCGTCCGCGACCGCAAGGACCCCAACACCCTGGCGGTGGGCGACGCGGTCTTCATCCCCGAGAAGCGGATGAAGAGCTACGTGCGCTCGACCGGCGCGCGGTACACCTGGAAGGTGAAGGGCGTGCCGGCGAAGTTCCGCGTGCAGCTCCGCTGGGGCGACGAGTTGCGGGCCGACGAGCCCTACGTGCTCACGATCGACGGCGAGTTGCACGAGGGGCGCACCGACGGTGAAGGGAGGATCGAGGTGGTGATCCGGCCCGACGCGCGGCACGGCTCTCTGCGCGTCGGCGAGGGGGTGCGGGAGACCGAGTACGAGATCG
Organism: Polyangiales bacterium; assembly: GCA_046351555.1. GTDB lineage: Bacteria > Myxococcota_A > Polyangia > Polyangiales > CAISKJ01. The sequence goes on along the minus strand of JAXLYI010000047.1, from coordinate 64,215 downwards.
ACCTCGGTGCCATGCCGCCGGTGGATATGCTCGCCGGCGCGCTCGGACGACTCCGCAACCTTGGCTTCTACTCGGGTGAACTCGGGGAGGAGCTCGACGACGACGCCCGCGGGGCGCTGCTGGCGTTTCAGCGCGTGTACGGGCTCGAGGAGACGGGGCAACCTGACGACGCGACAAAATCGGCGCTTCGTCGCCTGCACGACGGAGTGTGAGCCGTGACCTACCCCCCCGACATCGACGACGCGAATCACTTCCTGGACGTGCGGAGGCCCGTGGGGGTGCCCAATGGCCAGTTGCAGCAGCCGCGACGCATCTTCTCCATCCGCTCGCCGAACAACCGTGGCATTGGCAACAACGTGGGCCACCCCGTGATCAGCATCACGCAGCTCACGGTCAAGAGCACGAAGACGGGAGTGGTGTGTCCCCAGACCTACGACACCGCGCCCGGCGTCATCGCCTCGGCGTCCCAGAATCGGTTCCGTTTCGTGCCGGGGTACGAGACGCTGTCGATCGCGTGGAAGCTCGTCGGCGCGGAATTCGTGACGGACGTAGACCTCGAGGTCTACCGCCGCAACGACGCCAACCCCTTGTGGAAGAAGAACCATCACTGGCCGGCAGGGCGCTGCCCGAAGGTGAAGTCCGACACCTTCAACGGCGAAATGCGAAACACGGCCCCCTGGAACGTCGACGGGCGGCACCGGACGGTGACGGTGACGCCGGGATTCCAGTTCGCCGAGTTCCCTGACGGGATCCTGACGGTCGAGCACGCTCCCTACAAGCTCAAGGTGATCGTTCGAAACCCCGGCAACGCCACGATGCTCGTCTCTGAGCGCTGGGCCTTCCTCGACGTCGTGCTCGACGGGCTGGAGTTCAGCTGGGGGCCGCAAAACGTCATCCCGCTCACCCATAACCTCCCCACCAACACGAACAACCCCGTCGACCGGAGCGTCCACGCTTACGCGCTCACTACCGATCGCCGCGACGGCGACAACCTCGCGGGGGCCCTCCCCCTTCCCGGCCAGACGAAGAAAGTCTACCTGTCGGGGCACTCATTCTATCAGAGCGAGGCCGAGCTGGAAGCCAACAGCGCGTGGGCCCAGCACCACGCGCTCTGGGGGGAGGGGCCCAACCTGCCGATCTTGCTCACGCCCGGGGTGTCCTGTTCGGACGGCAGGCGGGTTGTTGGGCAACGTGCCGCTGCGGCGCTCGGCGCGATGCAATTCGCGTGGGAATGGATCGATGATGCGGCGGTCCCTGGCCCCACGGTCCACAACCTCGAGCAGGTCGTGGCGACCAACAACGCCCTGCTCAACGCTCGCACGCAAGCTATAACCTTCCTCCAGCAAGCGCTCGAATTCGACCGGCAGGTCACAGAACCCCCCGGCCGCAACTGCCACGTCGAGCGGGGGGGCAAGCGCGGGCCCAACGCGCCCGCCGTGTTCCCCACCCAAAACGGCACGGGCACCTTTCCTTTCAAGGTGAACAACCCCGCAACGGGAAACTGGTGCGCCACGAGCGCGGTCGCCACCACGGGGGTGCAGGCTGGCAAGACCGGCGTGGTCTTTCAGCCCTCCATTCAGGGCGGCGACGGGTACAAACTCCGTGTCGTGGCGATCTACGACCACAACGTCGACCCGACGGCCACGCACAACATCTTCCACAATGCCGTCGACAACACGGATGCCGCCCTCAAAGCGGAGTTGGGGACGTTGCAGGTGTGGCGCGACATCGAGCACACCGCCTTCGGCGTCGGCCAGAACGGCGTCCCCGAGGACCACCTGGAGGCGCTCCACGCACGGATGAAGGGGGCTTTCATCCGCGTGCGGACGCGAAAGGTGTCCGCGTCTCGTTACTTTCAGGCTGTCGAGCGCATCCATCGGGGCACCCTTCAGGGGGTGCCGCCCCTCGACGATTTCGTGCGCGACATGCTCGTCACGGACGGCACATACAGCGCGCGTCAGCGGGCAGTCTACGACGACTCCTACGAAGCGTGGAAGCAGAGGACGCTCAATCGCCGCAACGGCCTGCCCGCCGCGAGGGTCTGGGCGCGTCAGCAGCAGAGCCCCATCCGCGACTATTGGCGCTCCGGAGTTGCCCCGGACGGCATGTACCCGCTGTGCGAACCGTGGCCGATCGACTTCGTTGGGGCGCCGCTGCCCAACGACGGCAACGCCCAGATCGACATGCAGGTGACGCCCTTCGGAGGGGTGCTTCAACAACACCAGGTCGTCATCCAGAACGCACAGAATCCTCAGCCGGAGATCACGTCGGCGTTGGAGCAGTTCTTCGGCAGGGCGCTCGCCAACAAGCCCTATAAGTACCAGCAGGATCCCAACGTCACCGTGACGGTTCACGCCAATGGAACGCAGATGGCGCTGCGGCACGCGTTCACGGGAGCCGTCGAGCGATATTTCGACGACAGGTCCAAAGGCCAATGGGAGCGAGCCGTCGGATACGCCTGGGCTTTTCAGGTGATGCGTGTCGCGTTCGCCGAGGTCTTCGTAGGAGTCGACGGGGTCCGCTCCGGGTACTTCGCCGGGAGCGCGACATTCCAAAAGGGGCCGAACGCCAAGGCCATGTTTTCGGACGCCAGCCGCGCTTCTACGGATATCTACATTACCCCCGGGAGCAGCTACGGTACGACCCTGCACGAGTGGGGGCACGAACTGTACGTCAACCATCCACATTTCGATGCGATCCAATACGCGCAAGGCGACCCGCGGCACCTGCACGACGTCGGCACAACCATCTGCACGATGAAGACTCCCCCGGTGATGAACAACTTCTGCGGCTTCTGCCTTCTTCGCCTTCGTGGCTGGAGCATCTACAAGCTCGACCCCGCGCGTGTCCCCGAGCCGATCTTCCCGATCCCCAACCCCGTGCAGCCCGACATGCACGTGCGCACGCTCGTCGAGACGGGCGCCGCCAACACCCGCTGACGCGCCTCGCGTCGCCCGCCCGCCCTCACCCCTCCGTCGTCCGCTCGCCCCGCCCGCGGTAGATCCGCTCGATCCGCCTGCGGGCCGCCACCAGCGCCTTGTCGAAGCGTCCGAGCGCGCGGCCCTTGAGCTCCACCGGCGCCTCGCCCATCCGGTCGAGCAGCGCGCCGTCGCGGTGCACCTCCAGCGCCACCAGCGCGAGCACCAGCGGCGTCCGCAGCGTCGTCCACACGGGCCGCTCCCACCGCGCCGCGTTGGTGTACGCGAACACGAACAGGTCCGTCTCCCGCGGCCCCGCCGGCGTGAAGAACACCGCGATGCGCAGCGCCTCGCCCGCGCGCGGCCCCTCGGCGCCCGCGTGAAAATACTGGTCGTACACCGTGTGGACGGGCGAGAAGCGCGTCGTCCAGTCGTCGACGAAGTCCGCGTCGTCGGGGATCTCGAACACCCGCCGGACCGCCTTCGGCAGCGGCCGCTGCGGCCCCCGGTTGTACACACGCACGGCGTCGTCGGTGGCCGTCGTCTCGCACGCGATCGACCCGAGCGACCCCGGCGTGTACCCGAGGAAGGCGTGGACCGACGGCGTGTGCTCGACCTCGATGAAGTTGTCGAGCGCCACCTCCAGCGGCTGCTTCACGCGCCGGCGCAGCGTGCCGATCTCCGTGTGCCCGCTCACGTCGACCACGGGGAAGGGCGCGTCGGAGCCCGCCGGGCGCACCCACACCGCGCCCATGCGCTCGACCGCGTCCCACGCCACCGCGCGGGGCTTCGCGGTGGGCGTGCCGGGCGACTCCCCCGACCCGTCGGCCGACCAGCGCCAGCCGTGGTACGGGCACACCAGGCAGTCGCCCTCCACCTTCCCCTGATGCAACGGATACCCGCGGTGGGCGCAGCCGTCGTCGAGCGCGCCGACGCCGTGCGCGGTGCGGAAGAGCGCGAGGTCGCGGCCGTGGAGCGTCGCGCGCAGCGGGCGCTTCCCCAGCTCGCGGGAGAGGGCGACGGGGTGCCAGTGGTCGAGCTCGCTCACGAGGGCCTCCGGGCGACGAGGTTGGCGATGCGCAGGGCCTCCGCGGCGATGTCGTGGAGCTGGCCCGTGATCGGGTTGCGGTACCCGAGGAAGTAGAGCCCCGGCGCGGCCTCCGCCCCGTGCACGCGCGGGTGCCCGCGGTGGTCGAGCACCTCCGAGGCGCCGTCGAGGAAGTCCTCGATGCCCGCGCGGTAGCCCGTCGCGAGCACCACCACGTCGAGCGGGAGCGACGCGCCGTCTTCGAACACGGCCCCCTCGGGCGTGAAGCGTTCGATGCCCGGCACCACGCGCACCTTGCCCTGCTTGATGAGGGCGACGGTGCCGACGTCGACGAGCGGGACGCGCTTCTCTTCGAGGAGCTGCGAGATGGGCCCGAGCTTCGGGCGACGGAGGCCCCAGGGCGAGAGATCACCGAGCGCGCGCTCGACCAGCGCGAGGGAGACGGCGTCGGCGACGCGCGGCGGCAGGCGGCTCGCGAGGTGGAGCGAGTTGACCTGCGCGGGGACGCCGAAGAGGTCGCGCGGGGTGACGTGGACGGGGCCGCGCACGCAGAGGGCCACCGACGCGGCGCCGGCTTCCCAGAGGTCGATCGCGATCTCCGCGCCCGAGTTGCCCGCGCCGACGACCATCGCGCGTTTGCCCCGCCACGCGCGGCCGTGGCGGTAGTTCGCGCTGTGGACGATGGTGCCCGCGAAGGTGTCGTCGCCGGGCCAGCGCGGCACGACGGGGACGCGGTTGTAGCCGGTGGCGACGACGACGTGGCGGGCGCGGGTGACGCCCGAGGCGTGGGCGACGGCCCAGAAGCCGCCGTCGCGGGCGACGCGGGAGACGGGCTCGCCGAAGCGGGGCGCGAGTTCGAAGCGGCGCGCGTAGTCGTCGAGGTAGTCGACGACGTCCTGGCGCGCGGGATACTGCCCCACGTGGTCGGGGAAGGGCGCGAACGGCAGGGCCGAGTACTGCTTCACCGTGTGGAGGTGGAGGCGCTCGTAGTGCCCGCGCCAGGTGCTCCCGACGGCGGCGGCGCGCTCGAGGAGGGTGAAGGGGACGCCGCGCTGTCGAAGGCACGCGCCCACCGCGAGCCCCGACGGGCCCGCGCCGATGACCACGACCTCGGGGGGGTGCTCCATCGCGGGCGGGAGTGTAGACGAAGCGCCGGGCGGCGGGGCGTCGAAGCGTCGGGCGCCGGCGGTCGCGCGCGGGGCGTTGACCGCGGGGCCGCGCGCTTGCGACGATGCGGCCGATGTCGACCATCGCGCTCGAGCCCGGCCAGATCATCGACCGCGAGTACAAGGTCGAGCGGCTTCTCTCCCAGGGGGGCATGGGCGCGGTGTACGTGGCCGAGCACGTCGCGACGGGCAAGCGCCGCGCGCTCAAGGTGATGCTGCCCCACCTCGTGCGCGACCAGGCGAGCCGCGACCGCTTCGAGCGCGAGGCCCGCATCGGCGCGCGCATCGAGAGCGACAACGTGGTCGAGGTGGTCGACGCGGGGGTCGACGAGGCGACGGGCCTCCCCTTCCTGGTGATGGAGCTCCTCGACGGCGTCGACCTCGACCACGTGCTCGACACGCACAAGCGCGTCCCGGCGCAGGGCGTGGCGGGCATCGTGGGGCAGCTCTGCGACGCGCTCGGGCGGGGCCACGCCATCGGGGTCGTCCACTCCGACCTCAAGCCCGAGAACGTCTTCCTCGAGAAGCCCCGCCGCCGCGGCGTCGCCTTCACGGTGAAGGTGATGGACTTCGGCATCGCCAAGCTCGTCTCCGACGAGAACCACGCGGCGAAGGTCACCACGCCGATGGGCTCGCCCCTCTGGATGGCGCCCGAGCAGACGCAGCGCGGCGCCCCCATCACCCCCGCGACCGACGTCTGGGCCCTCGGGCTGCTCGTCTACCGGATGCTCACGGGGCTCTCGTACTGGCGCGGGGCCAACCTGCCGGCGGGGGAGTTCAGCCTCGGGGGCCTGGTGCTCGAGGTGGTGATGCAGCCGCTCGCCGCGGCCTCCGAGCGCGCGCAGGAGCAGGGCGTCGCGGCGCTGCTCCCCGCGGGCTTCGACGCGTGGTTCGCCCGCTGCGTGGTGCGCGACCAGGCGCAGCGCTTCGCCGACGCAGCGCAGTGCTTCGACGCGCTCGAGCCGCTCCTCGGCGCGCCCGCGCAGCCCGTCGCGCCACCACCCGCGGTGCCGCCGGCCGTCCCCCACCTCCCGACGCAGGGCGCGCCGATGCCCGCGCAGTGGCCTCAGGCGCCCGCGCCGGTCCCGCACCTGCCGACGCAGGGCGCGCCGATGCCCGCGCAGTGGTCGCAGCCGGTCGCGACGCCCGAGGTGCGGTGGCCGATGGTGCAGCAGCGCGTGTACGCCTCGGTGCAGGGCGGCGCCTGGCAGCTCGCCACGGTGCTCGCCGTGAACAAGCAGACCGCGATGATCCTCGTCCGGCTCGACGTCGGCGGCGATGGCTGGGTGCCCGCCTCGCACCTCCGCGCGACGTTCTGAGCGGGGCGCCGCCGGTCAGAACGCGCCGACGAAGCGGACGAGGCGGAAGGGGTCGGTCGCGCGGTCGAAGGCGAAGCGAACCGCCTGCCCGTTGAGCAGGTAGTCGCCGCCGGGCGTGTGGACGATGTCGGTCATCCCCTCGGGGACGTCGACGGTCGCGGTGGTGGCGTCGCTCCAGTCGGCGAGGGTGGGGGAGACGCGGGTCACCTGGCTGGTGAAGGCCACGAGGAGCGAGGTGCCCGAGAGGGTCATCCCGTCGGCGCCGCTCAGCAGCGGGAGGCCGTCGAAGAAGGTGCCGCGGAGGTTCACGTCGGCGACGGCGCGGCTGCGGAGGTCGACGCGGACGAGGCGCGACGGGAGGTAGATGAGGCTGAGCAGCGCGGTCTGGTCGGGGAGGACGACGAGGGCGTTCTGCCCGACGCCGCTGGCGGAGAGGCGGTCGCTGGTGACGAAGGTGGTGAGCGCGCCGGCGGGGTCGACGCGGTAGATGTTGGGGTTCTCGCGGTCGCAGACGTAGAGGCTCCCGTCGGCGGCCCAGGCCACGTCGGTGCACGTCGCGGTGCGGAAGGCCGGCGAGAGCGGCCGCTGCGAGACGCGCGCCCCCGTGGTGAGGTCGAACACCCAGACGTAGCCGTCGTACGGGTGGTCGGTGCCGGCGACGGCGCGGCGGTCGTCCATCGCGCACACGGCGAGGCGGCGGCGGGCGACGTCGACGTCCATCCCGAGCGTCCACCAGCGGCCCGGCGCGCTCTCCCGGAAGAGCACGGACTCGGCGCCCGTCATCGCGTCGATCGCGCGCACCGCGCCGTCGGCGAGGCTGCCGACGAAGAAGCGGTGCGAGGCGGGGTCGTACGTTCCGCCTTCGGGGAAGCGCCCCGCGATGGGGTAGGAGTCGAGGAAGGTGCGCGGCGCGGCGTCGGGTGCGACGTCCGGGGCGACGTCGGGGGATGCGTCGGGCGCGGGGGCGTCGGGTGAGGGCGCGTCGGGCGCAGGTGCATCGGGCGCGGGTGCGTCGAGCGATGCGTCGGGCGCGGGTGCGTCGAGCGATGCGTCGGGCGCGGGTGCGTCGAGCGATGCGTCGGGCGATGCGTCGGGAGCGGCATCCGCGCGTGCGTCGGGTGCGGCATCCGTGGGCGCATCAGCGAGCGCGTCGAGGGCGGTGTCGCCGGCGGCGTCGGGTGTGGAGGGGGTTGCCGCGTCGCCGCACGCGACGAGGAGCGCGGTGAACGCGAGCAGGCAGAGGGGGACGCGCGACGACATGCCGCCGCAGTACCGTATCTCCACCCCCAGAACAACCGCGGCTTGTTGCGCATGCGATATCGTCGGGCCCATGCCGACTTCCACTAGACTCGCCCTCGCCCTCGCCCTCGCGCTCGTCGCACCTGCGTGTGCCAGCACGGTCGTCCCAATCGCGCCCGACGCCGCCGCGGACGCGCCGCAGGACGTCGCACGGGACGTCTCGCCCGACGTCTCGCCCGACGCGCCCGACGGGGACGTCGGGCCGGTGTTCCCGTGCTCCGCGGTCGTGGTCGCCTCGGGCTTCTCGCTGCTCGAGGGCATGTTCGGGACGGGCCGCGTGGTGATCGACCCGGCGCGCCGGGCGCCGGTGCTCGTGTCGTTCTCCTCCGGGGCGATCGTGCGCGTCGCGCCCGACACCGGGGCCCTCACGCGCTTCGCGCCGCCGCGCTACCCCGGCGACGTCGGCCGCGCGGCGGTGTTCGTCGACGAGGGCGTCGGCGCGCTGGTGGTGGTGCCGCTTCCCGATGCGCCCGCGGCGCCGACGCAGGTGCTCTCGCTCGACCTCGCGCGCCCCGACCGCTGGGAGACCACCGGCATCATCACGTCCGCGGCGCCGTCGGGCACGCCGTACGCGGTGGCCGGCTTCGACCCCACCAACCGCTCGCTCCGCGTGGTCAGCGGCGACCCCTACCTCACCGCGCAACGCTCGGTGTGGGACCTGCGCTTCACCGCCGGCGGTTGGGGCTGGGCGCGCCGCGCGGACTTCGTGACGCCCCGCCCCGTCGAGGCGCACACCGTCACCTGGAACGCCGCGCGCGCCAGGCTCCTCGTCGTCACGTCGGATTCCGTCGGGCCGTGGGGCCTCTGGTCGGTGGGCGCCGACGCGTCGACGCAGCTCCCGCAGACGCTCCCGCGCGAAGGCGGGGCCCCCGTGGTGGCGCACGACCCCGCGCGCCGCGTCTCCTGGGCGCTGGCCACCACGCCCGCGGGCGCGACGCTCACCGCGCTCCCCGACGACGCGGCGGGCGCCGTGCGGAGCGTCACGGTGGGCGACCCGATGCGCGCGCTCAACCCGTCGACGGGCTCGGCGTGGGCGGCCTTCGACGCGATCGGGCGGCGGCTCTACGCGTACGCGGACAACATCTCCGGGGGGCGGACGTCGTTCCTGACGGCGGTCGACGTCGACCGCTGCCTGCCGCGGTAGTCGCTCACCCGAGGAGCTTCACGACGGCGCGGTAGGCCGCGCCCACCAGCGGGACGGAGCCCATCACTGAGCCGAGGAGGTCCCAGTCGTCCAGGCGTAGGCGGGGGGCATCGCCTGTCGCGCCGCGCCTGCACACGTCTGCAGTCCCGGCTGCACACGTCTGCAGCCGCGTCCGAGCGGCGGACGCCCCCCGGGTTGAGCTGTCGCCGCGCCGCACGCTGTGGTGTCGTCGCGCGTGGAGGAGCACCCGACATGGCGAGAGCAACGGCGGCCGCACGCAGCAACGCCCTCATCGAGAAGACCCGCGCCGCGGCCCTCGCGCGGAACAAGGCCCGGCTCGACGAGCTCGTGGCGGAGATCCAGCGGCGCCTCACGACCATCGTCGAGGGCTTCTACGACGTCGGCGAGCACCTCGGTGAGATCGTCGACAAGCGGCTCTACCTCGCCGACGGGCACGAGACCTTCGACGCCTTCCTCGCGGCGGCGCGGCTGATGTCGCCGCGGCAGGCGGCGAAGCTGATCGCGGTGTCTCGGTCCGTCCCGCGTTCGAGGGCCCTCGCCCTGGGGCAGGAGCGCGCCTACGCCCTCCTCTCGTACGCGAAGGCGTCCAACGACGACGCGGCGCTCCTCGCGGAGGACGCGAAGCTCGCGGGCCGCCCGGTGGCGGAGGTGTCGGTGCGGGAGATCGTGGCGGCCACGCAGGTGGCCCGGGCGGAGCACCGCGGTGAGCGGCCGAAGACTGACGCCGCGCGCGACCGGGAGCGAGCGGACGCGGAGCTGCGCCGGGCGCTGAGGGAGAAGCTGCGCGACGCTGGCGCCGGCCGCCCCGAGGTCACCGTCGGCCGCGGGCGGGTTCGCGTCGAGCTCACCCGGGCCCAGGCCGAGCGCCTCGCGGGGATCGCGTAGCCCCAACGGCTCCGACGGCGTCAGTCGCGCGACGACGGGTCGAGGAGCCCCGCGGCCGCGAAGAGCGCTGCGACGGCGACTCGTCGCGCTCGGGACCGCCCGCGCGTGCCTCGCGCACCTCGGTGAGGTCAGAAGCGCCGCGGGGCCGCGTTGGTCAGGGCGCGCGCACCGCCACGGGGACGTCCGAGTCCGCCGTGCTGTCGTCGCCGAGCTGGCCTACGGAGTTGTCGCCCCAGCAGAAGACGCGGCCACCCTCCTGGAGCGCGCAGGCGTGGCGCTCGTGCACGCTCACCTGGAGGATGCGGGTGAGCCCGATCACCGCGACCGGCCGCGGGCTGCAGTCGAAGGTGAACCGGGAGTCGTCGGCGTGGCAGCGCGTTCCGTGGTCGGCCCGGCCGTCGCCGAGCTGACCGTAGTCGTTCGCTCCCCAGCACATGACCCGACCGTCGCGCAGCGCGGCGCAGGTCGAGATCGCCGAGGTCGCTACGTGAACGGCCTCGACGCCGGCGACCGGCGTGGGCGCGGGGCGGCTGTCGATCGTGCCGTCGCCGAGCTGGCCGGCGTTGTTGTGCCCCCAGCAGAGGACCTGCCCCGACGCGCGGAGCACGCAGAAATGGGCGCCGATTGCCCTGTACGCCGTGAGGCCGCCGACGAGTGACCGCGCGTCCGAGACGCCCGTCACGCGGACCGGGGAGGTCGTACAATCGATTCTCCGTCGCAGGGACGGGACGCTGTCGTCGTTGGGGTCGAGGCAGGTCTCCGCGCGCGAAGTGAGCCCGTCGCCCAGGCTGGTGTCGCCCGCGCCCCAGCACCAAACCTGCCCCTCCACCGTCCGCGCGCACATCGTGTTGCCGTCGCCGGCGAGCTGCGCCACGCGCTCGACCCCCACCAGCGCGGTCGGCGTGTGGTAGTTCATTCGCTCGCCGTCGGGGCGCACGCCGGGGAGGAGCGTGTACCCGAAGCACAGCGGCGGCCCTTCGCGCCGGAGGTAGCAGGTCCCCGCGTGGTGCGACACGGCGACGACACCGGCGACGCCCGGCACCACCCGCGGCACCGGGTCGGGATCGACCGGCTGAGACGAACCCAGGCACCCGTCGCACGACCAGCAAAGCGCGGCGCCGTCACTTCGAATCGCGCAGCGGCTGCTGCCGAGCGCGACGACTCCTTCGAGCTCGGTCATCTGGACCGGGACGAGGCGGATCGCGCGGAACCCGTTCTTATGGCGCACGGTCGCCCCCCAGCAGTACACGCTCCCGTCCGCGCGCCGCGCGCAGGTGTCGAAGATCCCCACGGCCACCTCGACGAACCCGGGCGAAGGAGCACCCCCGTCCGACGAGCCCGCGTCGCACGCGCAAGGCTCGTAGGTCCCGGTCGCGCCGCAGCGCTGCGCTCCGCCCGCGCCGTTGGTGCACGGGCACGCAACCACCGTCCCGGGCTCACAACGCGGCACCAGGGGCCCGAGGTCCACGGGCAGCGCGGCGTGGTCGTATGGCGCGTCCTGCGCGTCAGCCACGGCAGCGTCGGCGCGAGAGGGGTCCTCCTCACGATCGATCGACGGCGCGCGATCGTCGGCCTCCGACGTGTCTCCCGACGCATCAAGCGCCGTGGGGGCGCGCGGCTCGACGGCGCAGGCCGCGGCGATCACGGCGGCGGCGACGCACCCGCGCCGTACGGCGGGCCCGCCCGCATGGCGACGGGCCTTCAACGCCACCGCACCTCGGTCGGCACGTTGGCGTCGACCGTGCTGTTGTCGCCGAGCTGACCGTCGTAATTGCTGCCCCAGCAGAACACACGGCCGCCCTCCTGGAGCGCGCAGGCGTGTCCCTCGGAGACGCTGATCTGGATGATTCGCGTGAGCCCAGCGACCCGGACCGGCGTCGGGCTGAAGTCGAAGACCGGGTAGTCCTCCGTGCGCATCCCGTGGTCGGCCCTGCCGTCGCCGAGCTGGCCGTTGCTGTTGGCGCCCCAGCACATCACCTGGCCGTCGCGGAGCAGCGCGCACGTCGCCTGGCCGGCCGCGGCGACCTGGACCGCGTCGCGTACGCCCGCGACCTCCACCGGGGCGGGGCGGTTCGTGATCGTGCCGTCCCCGATCTGGCCCGCGCCGTTGTGCCCCCAGCACGAGACCCTCCCCGACGCGCGCAACACGCAGAAGTGCGACTGGAAGGCGCAGCAATCCGACGCGCCGCCGACGAGCGACACCGCGTCGGAGACGCCGGCGACCCGAACCGGCGTCGCGGTGCAGTCCACCCGCGGTGTCTCCCGCGGTGGGGGGACCGTGTGGAGCGAAGGGCAGGTCGCCTCGCGCGCGGTGAGGCCGTCGCCGAGCCGCGAGTCTCCGTAGCCCCAGCACGTGACGATGCCGGACGGGTAGCGCGCGCAGAGCGTTTCGCGGCTCCCGGCGAGTTGAACCGTCCCCGCCACGTGATCGAGCGGGGTCAGCGCCTCGCCCTCGGCTCAGAGCTCCACGGACGGGACCGGACCGGGGATTCGTACGCCGTAGCAGAGCGGCGCGCCGCGGTTCGGGATGAAGCACGAGCCGTATTGAAAGTGTGCGCCCGCGACGATCTCCGACGCGCCAGCGACGACGCGCGGCAGGAAGTCGCTCTCACGGTAGCCGGGCACGGCGCGATTCACGGCCCAGCAGAGCACGGCGCCGTCGCGTCGAATGGCGCACAGGCTCCCTGCAAACGCCGCGATGTTGGAGAGGCCCATGGCGCGCGTCGGGGTGAGGTTGCTCCCTTCCGGCCCGGACGCCCCCCAGTAGGCGCTGCCCCAGCAGTAGACGCTGCCGTCGCTTCGTCGCGCGCAGGTGCTCCCGAAGTACGTCGCCAGCTCCAGCACGCGCGGTGGTGCGCCCGTGTCGACCGCCCCCGCGTCGCCCGCGGGCGGGTCGCACACGCACGGGTCGAACGCCCCATCGGGCCTGCACGTCTGCGCGCCCGACGCGCCGTCGCGGCAGGCGCACGCCACCGCCATCCCGGGCACACACCGCGGCACGAGCGGCGCGACGTCGTCGGTCGCGCCCGCGTCCATTCCCTCGGCGTCGCGGTCGTCCACGAGCGCCGCGTCGCCACGCGCATCCACCTCCACCGCATCCGCCGCGGACGCATCCTCCAACGTCGCCAGGCCGTCGGCCGCTACGTCCGTCGCCAGCGCGTCATCCTGCGTCGTCAGGCCATCAGGCTGCGCGTCGAGGATCGCGGTGACGTCAGCACCACCCGACGAGGCGCCCTCCTCGCAACCAGCGAGCGCCAGGAGAACACAGATGCTGACCCGCGGCCCCATGACGCCGTCATCGTATCACCCCCGCGCGTCGCGCTGACAACGCCCCGGCCGACGATTCATCCCCAGGCCGTCGTCCCCGCCGGCCGCGGTGCCCAACGAGGGCGTTGCGCGCGGGACAGGTTTGTCTGCACGGCGCGGCGGGCGAGCACGCGCTGCACCGACGCCGCCTCGTCCGGCGCGCTCGGAAAGATGCTCACGTCGGGCGCCGCGTCGGTGTTTTCGTCGGCCCGCGTGAGCATGTCGACGGCCACCGAGTAGCCGCTCGCGAGCACGCCTGCGACTGGGGCGCCACGAGGCGATCGTCGACCGCGGGCTGGCGCGACGTGCGCGGCGGGTTCCTCTCCGCGACACTGGTACCGGCGCGCGGGGCGTCGAGCCGCCGCGAGGGCCTCGCCGCGACGGTGCAGCACACGCGGTGCGCGCCGACGCCGCGGGTGGTGAACACAGCGCCGCACGCGCGGCCTTCGTGCGACCATCGCGCCCCGATTCTCACAGGAGCGAACCCATGGCGAAGGCCCCCAAGGCGCCAAAGCAGAACGGCCCCAGCGACATCGAGACCGTGATCGCGCGCGTCGAGGCCCTGGCCCCTGCGATGGGCGACGGCTACTGGCGCAGGCACGTGCTCACGCACGCCGTGGGCTCCGTCGCGCGCATCGCGGGCGACGCGCGGGCGCGCACGCTCCTCCCCTGGCTCGGAGGCTACATGCCCCTCCACGCGCAGGCGCTCGCGAACCTCGCCGCGGGCCTCGCCTGTCGCGGCGCGCGCGACGCCTCGCGCGCGGCGCTCGCCGAGGCGACGGCCCTGCTCCCCGACCTCTACGGCGAGAGCGGAACCCTCGCCTGGTGCGCCGCCGCCCGCGCGCAGCACGCGCTCGGCGACGCCGACGCCTGCGACGCCTCGCTCGCCGCCGCCGAGGCCTGCGCGCGGCAAGAACTCTCGAACCCCACGCAACCGTGGCCCCACCTCGCCGTGGCCCGCGCCGACACCGGCCGCCTCGACGCCTTGCTCGCGCAGCTTCGCGCGATGCCGTAGTCGGAGCACCTCTCCTTCGACCTCGCGAAGGCCGCGCAGCGCGCCGTCGCGCAGACCGTCGCCGCCGGCGACCTCGACGCCTTCGCGCGCTACGCCGACTGGCTCGATCACCAGAACGGCCTTCTCGTGTACGACGCGCTCGTCGAGGGCGCCGACGATGCGCTCCGCGCGGGCCGCGGCGACGCCCTCGCGCGCATCACGGCCCGCTTCGCCGAGCACCCCTCGTACGGCGGCGACGCGGGCGCCGCGGTCGCGCGTCGCGTGGCCATCACCGGCGACGCCGCCCTCGCGCGACGCCTCGCGGAGCGCGCGCGCGACGCCTGCGCGCGCCCGAGCCGCGCGCTCGCCAACGCCTTCGCCGACCTCGGCGACGCGGCCGAGAGCGAGCGCCTCCACGGGCTGTGCGGCGGTTCGCGCGCGCCGCATCCCGAGGTCTCGCTCGACGGCTTCGGGCCCGTGTACCTCGCCACGGCCGCCCGCGACCCCGACGCCGCGCGCGCGATGCTCACGGCCCACGAGGCGGCGGCGCAGGCGGCGCAGGGCGTCGAGCAGGCGCTGCGCCTCGGCGGCCTCGGGCTCGCCCTCGTCGCGTCGGGCGAGCGGACCTACGGCGAGGCGCTGCTCACGCAGGCGGTCACGGTGATTCTGGCGACCCCCAAGAGCGTGGGCTACACGCGCGGCGACGCAGCTCGGCGCGCGCGGCCGACGCGGGCTGCTGGTCGCCCGCGATGACGCTCCTGCGCAAGAGCCGTTCGAAGCACGAGAGGCAGGTGATCGCGCGCCCCCTCTCGCGCTGCTTTGGGCGGGCGGGCGACTTCGCGGGCGCGCTGGCGGTGATCGCCATGGGCGACTTCGATTCGCTGCACAACGCGATGGCCTGCACCGACCTCATCGCGGAGGTCGCGGGCGACGAGCGCCCCTACGCCAACTACAGCTGATCACCCGCGGCGGAGCACGCGTCGGAGGATAGGGCGTCCGACGCGCCTCGCCGTCAACACCCGCAGCCCGCGCTCTCGCGCGCCGTTCGCACGCGGGAGGGTGCGTGTACACCCGCCGGATGAGGCGCGGTGGCACTGGGGTGGACGAGGAGGCGCCCGGCCGCTTCCGCATGCGGCGCTTCGGCGCGCGCCTGCCGCTGGTGTACGGGCTCGCCGCCCGCGCGCAGGACGCGGGGTGAGCGCGACACTCCCGCGCTCCATGGACGCGCGCCAGCTCCATCGTTGGGGGTGGGATGGCACCCTCCGCGCGCCTGGCAAGGAGGCCAGGCGGCGGGCGCCCTCGTCCCGGACGCGTCGCGCGAGCCGACATGACGCCGCGCGGGCCCTCTTCGCGGTAGCCTCCGCGGCCTCGTGATGCGCGTGCGCCGCCCCCGGTCGTCGTTCCGCGCGATCGTCTCGCTCGTCGGCACGCTCTCCTCGCGCGGCTCGCACCTCCAGGTCGCCGTCTCCGACGGGGAGGGGCGCACCGTGGGCGGGCACCTCTCGAAGGCTCGCGCGTGTCCAGCACCCCCGCAGCGCGCCCCCTGTTGTAGTAGAATCCGCGCATGGCCCACGGCGCTGCCAGACAGATGCATTGGAGCGAGCGGGAGTACCTGCAGATGGAGGATCGCAGCGCCATCAAGCACGAGTACCTCGACGGCGAGGTCTTCGCCATGGCGGGCGCGAAGCCCGAGCACAACGACATCGCCGCGGCCCTCACCGTCGCGCTCGGCGTGATGGTGCGCGGCCGCGGGTGCCGCGCGTTCAACAGCGACCAGCGCATCCACGTCCCCGCCACCGGGCTGTACACGTACCCCGACGGGGGCATCAAGTGCGGCGGCGGGAGGATCCACGCCGACGGGATGAGCCTGCTCGACCCGGTGCTCCTCTTCGAGGTGCTGTCGGAGTCGACGCGGGACTACGACCGCGGCGCGAAGCTCGATCACTACAAGGGCATCCCCACGCTGCGTCATGTGCTCCTCGTCGACAGCGCGGCTCGCCACATCGAGCACCACCACCGATCCGCGGGCGGCGAGTGGGAGCTCGCCACGCACCTCGACGGGTCGATCGACCTCCACGATTTGGGCGGCCTGGTCGCGCTCGACGAGATCTACCTCACCGACGCGCGCTGACCCGGTGCCGCCCGTGTAGGATCGCGCCATGACCGCCCCGAGCGCAGACCAGGACCGAGGCGCTCGCGGCCCTCGCTGCGGCCGCCGTGAAGTAGCGCCGCGGGGCGGCGGCTCTACGTGTACGTCGACAACATCGCGGGGGGCGGACGTCGTTCCTGTCGGCGCTCGACGTCGACCGCTGCCCGCCGCGGTAGGGGCTCACCCGAGGAGCTTCACGGCCGCGCGGTAGGCCGCGCCCACCAGCGGGACGGAGCCCATCACCGAGCCGAGGAGGTCCCAGTAGTCGGTGTGTCGCCACACGAGGCCGTCGCGGAGGGTGACGTGCGTGACGCCCTCGACGACGAGCGTGGGCGCGGGCAGGCGCGGCTCCATCGTCATCGTCCAGGTGATGAAGACCTCGTCGCCGCGCTGCGCGACGTGGCGCGCGTCGAAGCGGATCGAGCGCGCGCGTCGGATGAGCCGGCGGTTCATCGCGAGGAAGGCGTCGCGGCCGCGCACCGTCTGGATCGGGTCGGTGAAGACCACGTCCTCCGCGTAGTGGGGCGCGAGCGCGGCGTTGACGGACTCGTCGAAGGGACCCGCGGCGAAGAGCTCGCGGAGCCGGTCGGCGTCGAGGGGGCGGGGCGGTGTGTCGGTCATGGCGGCGGTGAGATGTGGGGCGGGCCCGGTCGGTCGCCATCCCCCCAACGGATTGGCGGATAGGCGGCTCATCATCGCGGCCTTCTTCGGCGATGCCGACGCCGCGTGGCGGAGCGGGCAGCGGTCGTGCTGGCCCCCGTCGAGCGCGCGCCAGCTCTATCGTTGGGGGTGGAATGGCACCCTCCGCGCGCTTGGCAAGGAGGCCGCGCTACGGGCGTCCCTCGCCGTGCGACTTCACGCGCCCCTCGACCACCTCCCCGCGGACGCGTACGAGCGACGGGTGCGGCGGGTGGCCGCGGCGTGGGCGGCGGGCGACCTCGTCCCAGACGCGTCGCGCGAGCCGACATGACGCTGTGCGGGCCCTCTTCGCGGTAGCCTCCGCGGCCTCGTGATGCGCGCGCTCCGCCTCGCCCTCGCCCTCGCCTCGTCGGCCGCCGCCTGCGTCTCCGCGCCGCGCGCCGCCCCCCGGTCGTCGGTCCGCGCGATCGTCGTGAGGCTGCGGCCCGGCGACGACCTCAAGCGCGAGCTCGACGCCCTCGCGCGGCGGGAGAGCCTCGACGCCGCGTCGGTCGCGACCTGCGTCGGGAGCGTCGAGCGCGTGACCATCCGCTACGCCGACCGCCACGAGGGCGCGGTGCTCGAGGGCCGCCGCGAGATCGTCTCGCTCGTCGGCACGCTCTCCTCGCGCGGCTCGCACCTCCACGTCGCCGTCTCCGACGGGGAGGGGCGCACCGTGGGCGGGCACCTGCTCGAAGGCTCGCGCGTGTACACCACCGCGGAGGTCGTCGTGCTCGCGTTTCCAGACCTGCGGTACGCCTACGAGGTCGACCCCACCTACGGCTACCACGAGCTCGTGGTGCGGCCCCGGTGACCGCGCGAGCGACGACTCGCGGCATGGCGACGGGCGGCCTCCCGGCATCTCCACCCATCGAGTCGAACAGTCCCGACGGACGGATTGCACGCCACGCCTGCCCGCACCGGCGGTACCCTCGTCCCCGTGATCAATCGCGCTCCGCTCGTGGCCCTCGCCGTCGCGCTCGCGTTCGGCTGTAGCGACAACCCCCCCGTGGTCGGCGGCAGCCCCGACGCGTCGCCCGACGTCGCCGACGCCACCCTCGACCGGCCCGACGCCGCGCCCGACAAGGCCCCGCCGCCGCCCGACCAGCCCCCGCCCGACGTGCCCGACGACCTCGCCGCCGAGGCCGCCGCCGACGCCCCCGACGACGTCGCCCCCGACGCCGCGGACGTCGCGCTCGACACGCGCGGGCCCTGCCGCGACAACACCGACTGCGGCTCCAACGAGTTCGGCCTGCGCGCCTGCGACACCGCCACGGGGATGTGCGTCGAGTGCACCGCGACGATGCGCTCGGCCTGCCGGGCGGGCTTCTTCTGCAGCGCCGCCAACCGCTGCGAGATGGGCTGCGACGAGGACTCGGACTGCGCCGTCGACGGCGGGATGTTCCGCTGCGACACCGCCCGCAACGTCTGCGTCGGCTGCGTCCGCGACGACCAGTGCCCCGCCGGCGAGGTGTGCACCGGGATGACCTGCGTCCCCGGCTGCAACGAGCGCCAGGCCTGCCCGACCGGCGAGGCGTGCTGCGCCAACACCTGCCGCCGCACCCAGACCGACGTCGGCAATTGCGGGGCCTGCGGCGTGGCGTGCTCGCTCCCCAACGCCGTCGCCGGCTGCGCGATGGGGCGCTGCGCGGTGGCGGCCTGCAACACGGGCCGCGGCGACTGCGACGCCGACGCCGCCAACGGCTGCGAGGCCGACACGCAGACCAGCGTCGCGAATTGCGGCGCCTGCGGCAACGCCTGCCCCGCGGGCGCCAGCGCGACCGCGACGTGCACCGCCGGCCGCTGCGGGTTGCGCTGCGCCGAAGGCTTCGCCGACTGCGACGGGATGGCCGCCAACGGGTGCGAGGTGAACACCGCCACCAGCGCCGCCAACTGCGGTGGGTGCGGGACGGTGTGCGCCGCCGGTGCCAACGCGACCCCCACCTGCGCGGCCGGTCGCTGCGGGGCCGTGTGCAACGCGGGCTTCGGCGACTGCGACGGCAACCCCGCCAACGGCTGCGAGGCGAGCCTCGCCAGCGACCCCTCGCGCTGCGGGACGTGCGCCACCGTCTGCGCCGGCGGCACCAACGCGCGGGCGGTGTGCGCGACGGGCTTCTGCCGCCTCGAGTGCGCGCCGGGCTTCGCCGACTGCGACGGCAACGCCACCAACGGCTGCGAGGCCGGCCTCGACGGGACCGGGAGCTGCGGGCGCTGCGGCGTCATTTGCGGCGGCGCCACGCCCCTCTGCGCCGCGTCGGGGACGAGCTACGCCTGCTCGTCGGGCTGCGCCGCCACGGAGACGCGCTGCGGCGCCGCCTGCGCCAACCTCCAGAGCGACGTGACCGACTGCGGCGCGTGCGGCAACGCCTGCCCCGCCGTCGCCAACGCCGCCCGCACCTGCGCCGCGGGGCGCTGCGGGTTCACCTGCGACGCGGGCTTCGCCGACTGCGACACCAACCCGGCCAACGGGTGCGAGGTGTTCCTCGGGATGGACGCGGGCAACTGCGGGGCCTGCGGGCGGGCCTGCGCCGGCGGGCCCAACGCCACCGGCGCGTGCTCGGCGGGGGCCTGCGCCCTGCGCTGCGCGGCGGGCTTCGGCGACTGCGACGGGATGGCCGCCAACGGCTGCGAGGTCGACGTGCGCGCGAGCGTCTCGCATTGTGGTGTGTGCGGGCGCGCGTGCCCGGGCGGCGCCAACGCGACCGCGACCTGCGCGTCGTCCACCTGCGACGTCGCCTGCAATACGGGCTTCGCCGACTGCGACGGCAACCCCGCCAACGGCTGCGAGGTGAACACGCAGACCAGCGCCGCCAACTGCGGCGCCTGCGGGACGTCGTGCCCGTCGGGCGTCTGCGCCGCCGGCCGCTGCGGCTCGCTCGCGACCTGCCAGACGATCCACGAGTCGCTCCCCGCGGCCGCGAGCGGCGTGTACTCCATCGACCCCGACGGCGCGGGCGGCGCCGCCCCGATGGACGTCTACTGCGACATGGCCACCGACGGCGGCGGCTGGACGCTGGTCGCCTACGCCTCGCGCGGCAGCGTCGGCGCGCTCAACACCGACACCGGCGTCCGCAACCTCTACAGCCTCGCCACCGGCGGCGGCACGTACGACGGCCTCGGGCGCCGCGGGGTCGCCTCGCTCGCCGCCGTCCCCATCGCGCGCCGCTCGCGCGAGATGCTCCTCTCCCGCTCGGACACCGACTACTTCACCGGGCCGGTCGGGGGCTACGACGTGGCGACGAAGTTCACCATCCCGTCGCCGTCGACCGTCAACTTCCTCAACAGCAACCCCGCGGTGAACCTCGCCGACCGCGGGCCCTGCATCCCCGTGGTCATCACCACGCTGCGCGGCCCGAGCGTCACCGGCGCGATGCGCTACGTCTTCCAGAACACCCTCTCGGTGTCGTGGACGGACACGTACCCCACGTCGTACGGCGTGATGGATTCGAACAACTGCTACAACGGCTCGCTCGGGCCCAACTACGCCTCGGACTACACGGGCGTCGGCAACACCCGGAGCTACCCGTGGCCCCGCGCGCCCGACGGCGCCGCGCACACCTACTGGTACCTCGGCTGGTGGGACCCGACGCGCACGAGCCAGACGGGCTCCGTGGCGATCTGGCTGCGCTGAAGCTCAGCCCATCGAGCGGGCGGACTCGGCGACGGTGACGCCGGGGTTCACCGTGAGCATCCCGCCCGCGACGGTGACCTGGAAGTGCGTGAGGTTGCGCATCGGCGGCCCGCCGGTGCGCGCGCCGGTGCCGTCGAAGGTGCCGCCGTGGCCCGACTCGCACACGAACGACCCCGACATGCTCGCGCTCGTGCAGAGCGCCGTGCCCATGCACGTCCCGTCGGCGCTGCGGAAGGAGAGGTCGTAGCCCTCGTGGGGGCACGCGAGGTCGAGGGCGAAGTAGCCCATCGCGTCGCGGCCCACGGCCACCTTCTGGGCCCGGTAGATCTTCCACAGGCCCTGCGGGTGGTCGGCCACGCGGCCGCCGGAGAAGGGGGCCGCCGGCGTCGCGGTGTCGCCGCAGCCCGGGGCCGCAGCCGCCGCCGCGCCCGCGCAACCGAGCACGCAGAGAAAACGCCGCCGCTCCTGGTCGTGTTCGTCCATCGTTCGACTCGCTCCTTGCCGCCGGGTGAGATGCCGCGCGGCGTCGGGGCGCTTCTACCGCCGGGGGTGGGGCGAAATCCAGGGGCCGGGGGCGTTCAGCCGACGAGGAAGCCCGGCGCGTCGGGGTCGTCGCTCGCGACGAAGCGCGTGTAGGCCGCGAGGAACTCCGCCATGCTCACCCGGCCGCTCCCGTTGGTGTCGAGCGCGCGGAAGCCCGCGAGCAGCGCCTCCGCCGTCGGGTTGCGCCCGTGGGCGAGGTGCGCGTAGGCGTAGTCGCCGAAGTCGATCGAGGTGTCCTGGTCGGCGTCGAGCGCGCGGAAGAAGGCCCGCGCGAAGGCCTCGGCCTCCTGCGAGAGCGACCCCCCGGCGAACTCCTTCGCGCAGTGGGCCGCCCACTCGTCCTCGGTCACCCGCAGGTCGCCGTCGACGTCGGCCTTGCGGAACCACGCGAGCCGCACCTTCGCCGCGTGGAGCACCTCGTCCGAGGGGGGCGCCCCCGCCGGCAGGAAGCTCGACGCCCGCTGGGTGATCGCGACGAAATCGTTGACGTCGAGCACGCCGTCGCGCGTCACGTCGAAGTACGAGAAGAGCGCCCGGTGCCGCGCGGCGCGCGGCGAGTTGGCATCGTGGCTCATGGCTGGGTCCTCCGCTGGGGCCGCGAGCGTACCGCGCGGGGGGAGGGCGGTGTCTACCCGCTACCGCTTGCGCCGGTCGCCCTTGGCCGCCCGGCCGCGGCCCTTCCCGCGGTCGTCGCCGCGCGCGAAGCCCTTGCCCTTCGCCTTGCCCTTCGGGCGCTTCATCCGCGCCATCGCCTCGCGCTCCTCGCGGGTGAGCCCGAACACCACCTGGCGGCGGAGCATCAGGGCGTCGACGATCTCCACCGTCAGCGGGTCGCCGAGGGCGAAGACGCGGCCGGTCTTCCCGTGCGTCACCGACACGCCGAGCTCGTCGAGCTCCCAGGCCCCGTCGCCCGATCCCTCCAGCTTCACGATGCCCGAGAGGAAGGGGTCGTCGATGTCGACGTAGGGCCCGTTGGCCGACGCGCCCGTCACCGTCGCCGCGTGCACCTCGCCGAGGTGCTTCTTCGCCACCTCGCAGCGGTAGAGGTCGAGCACCTCGCGCTCGACGTCCATCGCGCGCCGCTCGAGCCGCGACGACTCCGCCGCCGCGCGCGCCACCAGGGCCCCGCCGGCGGCCTTCTCGCCGCGCAAGTGCGCCCGCACCGCGCGGTGCACGGCCACGTCGGGGTAGCGCCGGATCGGCGACGTGAAGTGAAGGTAGGCGTTGGAGGCCAGGCCGAAGTGCCCGAGGTTCACCGAGGCGTAGCGCGCCTGCGGGAGCGCCCGGAGCAGCAGCATCCCGAGCACCCGCGCCTCGGGCTTGCCCTCGGCCTTGCGGAGCACCGCGGCGAGCTTCTTCGGCGCCCTGCCCGCCTCGACGTCCACCTTGTAGCCGTAGGCGTCGGCCACCGCGGCGAAGCGCGAGAGGTGCTCCTCGTC
Source organism: Polyangiales bacterium (assembly GCA_046351555.1). Classification (GTDB taxonomy): domain Bacteria; phylum Myxococcota_A; class Polyangia; order Polyangiales; genus CAISKJ01. Next base: position 41,675 of record JAXLYI010000047.1, on the reverse strand, counting down.
GGGCTGCCCGTGCACGCGGTAGACGGCCGGGATGTCCTCCGCCACGCAGAGCCCCGCCACCACCTCGTTGGCGAGGAGCATCAGCTCCTCGATGAGCTGGTAGGCGCGCTTCACGCCGGGGTCGCGGCGCGACTGGACCACCGTCGCCGGCGTCCGCCCGTCCTCCTCGAAGCGGACCCTCGGCTCGGGCAGGTCGAGGTCGAGCGCGCCCCGCTTCATCCGACGTCGCCGCAGCACGGTCGCGAGGTCGGAGGCCACCCCGAGGTCGCGCAGGAGTGAGTCACTGACCCGCGATGCGTCGCGGCCGCCCTCGCTCCACCCGAGCGCGCGCGCCACGTCCGTGTACGTGAGCCGCGCGTGCGAGCGCATCACGCCCTCGACGACGCGCGACGACTCCACCTCGCCGTCGGGTGCGAGCTCGACCACGGCCGCGAGCACGAGCCGGTCGCGGTCGGGGAGGAGCGAGGCGAGCGTCGACGAGAGCTCGCGCGGCAGCATCGGGATCGCACGGTCGGGCAGGTAGATGCTCGTCCCGCGCCCGAGCGCCGCGGCGTCGAGCGCCGTCCCCGGGCGGACGTAGTGCGACACGTCGGCGATGGCGACCGTCGCCGTGTAGCCGCCGTCGGGGCGCTGCGCGACGTGGACGGCGTCGTCGTGGTCGCGCGCGTCGTCGGGGTCGATGGTGACGAGCGCCGTCGCGCGCAGGTCGACGCGGCCCTCCATCTCCGCGGGCGTCGGGTCGGCCCCGAAGCCCGCCGCCTCCGCCGCGGCCTCCGCGGGGAACGACTCCTCCACGCCCTCGCGCAGGAGCACCTTGCGCACCTCGGTGTCGAGCGCGCCGGGCGCGCCGAGCGTCTCGCGCACGCGCCCGACGGGGGCCTCGCCGGGGTGATCGGGCCAGCGGGTGACCTCGCACACCACCGACGCGCCGTCGGCCGCGTCGCCCGCGTCCTCGACCATGATCGGCCCGCGGATGCGCGCGTCGTCGGGCTCGACCCACGCGCCGCGCGGCCGGAGGCGGAGCGTGCCGGGCACGGTGGGGGCGCGGCGGGTGAGCACCTCGACGACGACGCCCTCGCGGCCGCGGTCTCCCTTCTGCGCGGTGACGGCGACGAGGTCGCCGTGCATGGCGCCGAGGGTGCCGGTGGCGGGGATGAACACGTCCTCGCCGCCGTCGCCGGTGGTGACGAAGCCGAAGCCGCGCGGGTGGTGGGTGTAGTGCCCCTCGACGCGCGCGCCGGCGACGCGGGGGAGCCGGTAGCGCGAGCCGGGCATGGCCGCGACGAGCCCGCGCGCCACGAGCGCGTCGAGCGCCTCGGAGAGCACGTGGCGCTGCGTGAAGGGCACGTCGAGCGTGCGGGCGAGGTCGTTGACGTGGTGCGGGCGGTGCGCGCTGTCGCGGAGCGCGGCGAGGATCGCCGCGTCGTCGAGGGTCGGGGATGGCATCGGGGGGGCCGTCGGGCGGGGGAGGGGAAGGAAAAGGGGAGGGGGCGGGAATGTTGATGAGCCGGCGGCGAAGGTCAAGCGGGCGGTTGCGGGCGCGGGAGGGCGCCCTTGGTGCGCTTGCGCGCGTGAGTCCGGCGCCGAGGAGTACGCCGTCACCGATCGGGCCTCGCATGGTTGCGCGGATCACACCCCCACGACCGACGCCCCCGCGCTTCGTTGCGCAAATCGCGCCCCCGACACTCTTTCTGGCCCGTTGTGGGGCTCGGATCACACCCCCCACCACCGAAAGTGCCGCGTTCGTTCGCGCGAACCACTCCCCCACCACCGCGGCGGCGACTCGAACACCGCGGCGGTTGTGGACCCTGTCCGACTCTCACACGGTCGCCCTGTGTTTCAGCCGTTTCGTCGACCTCCTCGCGCTGGGGCTTCGCTACAGATCAGGGGTGTCCACCCCGCCGCGCGCGACCGACGCCCGCGGCGACCCACCCACCGCGTACGGAGGTCCTCGATGAACGAACAGTGGAGAGTGAAGCAGACCTGCGCCTCGCTCGGCGCGTCGCAGGTGAGCGGCGCGTGCCGCGCCCTGGCGATCACCTTCGACAAGGTGGCCGCCGACAAGGGCGTTGCGAAGGACGAGCGCGCCTTCGTGACGCGCCTGCTCGGCGCGAGCCGCGCGCGGATGGAGCGCGCCGTCGACGCGCTCGACGCGGCCGTCGCGGCGCAGGCAAGCGAGGGCGGCGCGGCCCAGCCCAGCGGCGCGGCGGCGCTCGCCGCGTACCGCACGCCGTGGCGGACGCTGCGCGACGGGCTCCGCGTCGGGGCCCGCATGGAGAAGGAGGCCGGGCAGACGGGCGCGGCCGAGCTCTCCGCGGCGGTGTTCGGCGCGGGCAACGCGATCCCCTTCCTGGCGGGCTCCCCCTTCGCGGCGTGGACGGACGCCGGCAAGGCGATCGCGGCGCTCCGCGGGGGCGAAGCGGTCGCCGTGCTGGCGCGCCACCACCTCACCGAGCAGTTCGCCCGCGTCGAGGCGGCGCACCTCGCGTTCGGCCGCGCGATCGGCGCCACCGGCTCGCTCCAGCCGCGTCCCGCCGTCGAGCGCGCGTCGGTGCGCGACACGCTCGCCGCGTGCACGGAGGCGCTCTGCGACTACGTCACCCGCGCCTGCGCGGTGGAGGACGAGGCGCTGCCGGGCTCCGACGCGCTCCTGTCGCGGCTGCTGGGCGCGCTGGAGAGCGTCGCCCGCGTGCACGAGCGCCCGGCGAAGGCCGCCGCGGCGGAAGAGGGCGAGGATGGCGAGGGCGAGGAGGGCGACGGCGAGGAAGACGCGGACGAGGACGCCGCGCGCGACGACGGCGCGGCGGAGAACGACGACGCTGACGCCGAGCCCGAGGCGCCGCGCAAGGTGGGGTGAGGGCGTCGGGCTGGCTGCGTCGGCCGGGCGACGGGACGGGCTTCGAGCGTCCGTCTCGTCGGCGATCCAGTCGGCGCGGCGGGCTCTGGCTCGGGGCCACTGCTTCTTGGAGCGGCTGTAGGGCCGTTCGATGAGCGCGCAGGACGGGCGCAATCGTGGTATTTCCGCGCCGTGGCCTCCCCCTGGGAAATCACCGGCGACGATCTCGAATTGTGGGCGCAACGTCGCGAGGCGCAGTCGCAACTGCCTGTCCTGGTGCGGCGCCTTCTACTCGCCACGACGCCGCTCCAGATGATCGACGTCCGAGGCGACTCCGGCGTGCAGTATGGTGGTTGGGACGGTGAGGTGCGCTCGCGTGTCGCAACGCCGTGGTGCCCCGCGGGGCTATCTTACTGGGAGTTTTCCGTTACGACGGATGACAAGAAGCTCAACGGCGACTTCAAGAAACGTTTGGCGAGCGCTAGGCGCGACGCGACCTACGTCGCCGTCGTCGGTGGGCGCTATAAACACCCTAGGGGAAAGCGGGGCTGGGAGGGAGCACGTCGCAAAGATGGGGGCTGGGCCGATGTGCGCCTGTTCGATGCGGATAGTCTCGCGACGTGGCTCGGCGAAAGCCCCGTGACCTCCCTGTGGATGGCGAGCGAGTTGGGGCGGCCTGTGGAGGATGTGGTGCTCCCGGAGGCTTACCTCACTGCGTGGAGCAACCGTACGGAGCCACCGCTGCCGAGCGACCTCCTGTTGCTCGGCGACTCGCGCCGGGAGGCCGCAGCGCAGCTTCGTACGTTCGCCCTGTCACCGCGCGGCGTCGGCTGGGTTGGGATCGTGGGGGTCCCCGAGGACGAAGCGCGAGCCTTCGCCGTCAGGGCGATCTTCGCGGAACGTTCGATCGCGGAACGAACCGCGGTCGTTCGCTCGAAGCACGCCTGGGAGTGGCTGCTTCGCACGTCGAGACCAGACAGCCCCCTCGTGCTGGTCCCGGACTTCGAGGGCGCGTCACCGGCGTCAGGGAGGACGCGCGCACTTACCGTGGGAGTTGCGAGAGAGTCCGATCGAAGCGACCTCCGGTTGCTCCTGGAGGACTACGTACCAAGCGACGCGCTTCGAGAGCGACTGATTGCGTTCGGCATGCGGTCGGACGACGCAAGGAACTTCGTGCAGAGGGCGTCGGCGCGCCTCGCGGACCTCCAGCGGTTGCTCGGGGAGGGCGCGCTCCCAGAGTGGGCCCGTTCGCAGCCGGCCAACCTGTGGGTACCGATGCTGTTGCTCGGGCGTTGGATGCCGGGGTACGAGGCAGACCAGCACGCAGTCCAGCGAATGGGGGTCGACCCGGCGGAACTCGAGCGGATGAGCGAGGCGCTAACGTCAATATCCGATCGCCCGCTGCGCCGCGCGGAGGACTGGGGTCGCGAAGTCACCTGGGAGTGGTGCGCACCGGAGGTGATCTGGGACTCGCTTGCCCCACGCGTGCCGAGCGGTGACCTCCGCCGCTTCCGCGGGATCGCGGCTGAGGTGTTGCGCACGGACGACCCCCGGTACGACGCTCCCGCGAACGAGCGATTCGCTGTTGGGGTGATGGACCGTCGCTCGCGCCCGTCGGCGCCCTTGCGCGAGGGCATCGCGCGTACACTGGCACGGCTCGGCAACGCGGTGAGGGGCACTTTCCGCGCGGTGGCGACGGAGGGCCCAGGAGTCGCGGCGTGGGTCGTCCGCAACGTGTTGACGACGTCCTGGAAGCGTTGGGCATCATGCTCGCGAGAACTCCCCTGGCTCGCGGAGGCAGCGCCGGGTGAGTTCCTGCGCGCACTCGCCGCGAGCCTCGCCGATGAAGGCGGATGTGCGCGTCTCCTGGGGGAAGGTGAGGGAGGCATCGGAGAGGCGCCCCATGTGGGGCTTCTTTGGGCGATCGAGCGCATCGCTTGGGAACCCCGCTGGATGCCCGGTTGCATCGATGCCCTTACGACCCTCGCCGCGCGCGATCCAGGGGGCAACATGAACCCTCGCCCCGCGGCGACGCTCCACGGCATTCTAGCTGCCGTCGCACCTCGAACCGCCGCGACACGCGAGGAGCGTCTCGCGGTGATGCGACGGGTGGTCGAGCAGGCACCCGAAGTGGGTTGGTCGTTGCTCCTCGCGATCTTCGCGGAAGTGAACGGCGGCATCCTCATGCAGGGGACGCGGCCCGAGTACCTGCGCGTGGAGGGGATGCCGGACCCTGAGCGCTTCGAGTACGACCCCTCCGTCATGGATACCGCAATCCAACTCGCGATCCGCGAGGCCGGAACCGACGCGCGGCGTTGGAAAGGTCTCATCGATCGGCGGGGGGCCTGGCACGACGTTGTGGATGGTCCTCTCTGGGCGGCATTCGAAGAAGCAGAGCCAAGCATCGAGGCGGGGCGCGGTGACCTCTGGCACACGCTGCGAGGCTGCCGCGCCACAGCGCTTCTTCAAGAGGATGCTGAACGGGTGGAGCGTGTCGATCGCCTTGCGAAGCGATTCGAGCCCGAGAGTGTCGTCGAACGCGCGGCGTGGTTGTTCGGGGCGTCGCGTTTCAACGACTTCTCCACTGACTGGAGAGAGAATCAGGCGCTCGAGATGCAAGCGCGGGAGCAGATGGTAAGCGCGCTCTGGCAGACCGCCGATCCATGGATGGAGTTGGATCTCCTCGCGGGCGTCGTGGCGCAGCCGTGGACGCTCGGCGAGCGGCTGGCCGCGTCTCCCTTCGCTGTGGGGCTTGAGGCGCGACTGCGTGCGGGACGCCTCTCGCCGGGGCTGCGACGGGTGCAGTCTCCTTTCGTCATCCATGGCATCCATCTCCAAGGCGACGATTGGGGACGTTCGTTGTTGAGCCACCTGGCAGGGACAGGACGGCATGACGAGGTTGTGGAGGCTCTAATCGCGCCGTTCCTTGCGCCACGCTGGTGGCGTCTCGCGGAGCAGGTGGGTGAATCGGTCGCGGAGGAATACTGGTCTCGAGTGCGGGTCCTCGCGCTACGCGAACTGACGGCCGAGGAGTGCGCATACGCCTCGGATCGACTCTTGGAGTGCGGTCGTGGTGTGGCGCTGGTGAATGCGCTGCTCCAGCCTGAGAACCAACCTGTCCGCCCCGTGTCCATCGTCCGCGCGCTAGAGCAAATCGCAGAGCACTCGGATACTCGCGAGGTGATTGAGGCCATCCGGGAGCCTAGCTTCCCCTGGCACATCGAGCAGGCGTTCCTCGCGTTGGATCAGGCCAACGACATCCCCCCCGAAGTCATCGCCGGACTCGAGATGCGTCTGCTCGGCCCCGTGCACGCCAGCGGTCGCTCCGCGCGCGCCCTCCAGGGTCTCCTGAGTGCACGTCCGGATTGGTTCGTCGACTTGCTGCGCCTGCTGTACCGGGCGGAGGGTGATCCCGCGCCGACGCAGGTTGACGAGGCGGCTCAGCATCGGGCGAAGGTCGCCTGGCGGGTGCTGCATGAGTGGCGTGGCTTCCCGGGTGACACGGCGCAGGGGGAGGAGCGTGAACTCAAGATCGAAGCCTGGGCAGAAGCTGTCTTTGAGAAGAGTGCGACCGTCGGCCGGGGCCGGGTCGCGCGCAGCGAGGTGGGGGAAGTGCTCGCGAGGGTGCCTGCTGCGGACGATGGCGAGTGGCCCTCTATGGCGGCTCGACGCCTTCTCGAACGTGAGCCCGACGACGAGCTTGCGCGCGCGATCGAGATCGGCAAGCGGAACGCGCGCGGGGTGACCTCACGCGCGATGGGCGAAGGGGGCGAGCAAGAACGTCACCTTGCGTCGCAGTATCGTTCGTCTGCGCAGCGGCTTCGCGCGTCTTGGCCTCGCACGGCCGCGATGCTCGACGAGCTCGCAGACTCCTATGAGCACGATGCCGAGCGGGAAGATGCGTCCGCACGCACTCAACGAGAGCGATGGGGGATCGATCCCGCCCGCGTGAAGAGAACCCCGATGACTGAACCCTCATCCGAACCCGCCCCGTCGCGTCCCGTGGAGGTGCTCTTCCTGCACGGCATGAGCTTCGCTGCCGAGACCATCGCGCCGCTGGGGGCGCGCATGACGTTGCTCGTGGGGGACAACTCCGCGGGGAAGAGCGTCGTCCTCGACGCTCTCTGGTGGGCGCTCACCGGAAGCTGGACCCGTGACGCGCACCCCGTGGTGCCGGATCCGGCTGTCAATGGCTCCGCAAAGATCGGCCTTCGATTCGCGGACGGCGGGGAGCACCACGCCCGTTTCGACCCGAAGACGGAGCGCTGGCAGCGCCCGGAGGCGTGGAAGGGCGCCGGCGCGCTGGTCGTCTACGCGCGCATCGACGGCGGCTATTCGGTCTACGAACCCGTGCAGGGGGCCGTGCGCCGACTTAGCGTGGATGAGGTCTTCGACGGTCAGCGTGCGGACGGGGCGAGTGCCTGCAACGGCCTCATCGAAGACGTGCCCACCTGGCAGGTCCGCCTGCGGCGCCTCTTCGACGCGATGAACCGTGCGTTGGCGGCGCTCTCCCCGCCCGGCGAGCTGTTGGCCTTCGGAGACCCCGTGCGGGCTTCTGTGCACGACGCGCGGGAGATCCCCACGGTTGCGCTCCCCTACGGGCATATCCCGGTGACGCGGGCGTCGGCTTCGGTGAAGCGGGTCGCGTCGCTGGCCTACACCCTCCTGTGGGCGTGGCGGGAGCACCAGGAGACCTCGCGCATCGCGCAGGAGCCGACAGCGCGCAACGTCGTCGTCCTGGTCGACGAGATCGAGGCGCACCTCCACCCGGAGTGGCAGCGCGGCGTGCTGCCGGGCCTGCTGGAGGCGCTCGACGAGGTGTCGCGTGACGTGTCGGTCCAGACCGTCGTGGTCACCCACTCCCCGCTGGTGGTCGCCTCCGCCGAGCCGATCTTCGAGCGGTCCAAGGATAAGCTGCTGCACATGGGCCTCCGCGACGGGAAGGTGTCGCTGGAGGACATGGCCTTCGAGAAGGAGGGAGACATCGCCGCGTGGCTGACCTCGCCGGCGTTCGGGCTTCGCTCGACCCGCAGCGTCCCGGCGGAGGCCGCCATCGCGCGCGCGCAGGAGCTCGCCGCCTCGGCCGACGCCACCGCCGAGGAGCTCCGGGCGGCCAACATGGAGCTCACGCGCGTGCTGTCGCCGACGGATCCGTTCTTCGTGCGCTGGGATCACCACCTCCGCCGCAAGGGGGTCGCGCCGTGATGCCCGTGGTGCGCTGCGACGAGCCGCGGGACTTCGACGCGAAGGTCCGCCGGCCCGGCCTGCAATGGCTCCACGAGAAGCTCGGAGGAGAGCGGGCGCCGCGCGCCGGTGCGCCGGTGAAGCCGCTCGCGCCGGGAGAGCGGCTCACCGCGACGGGCCTCAAGGACTACTGGACCGCGTGCCTGCCGGACCTGCGCTCGCTCTACAAGGTATGCTCCTACGCCGGGCTCAAGATTCGCGAGGGCGGCGACTCGGTCGACCACTTCGAGTGCAAGGAGAGCTGCGTCGACGACGCCGCGAGGCACGGGCTGATCTACGAGTGGCGCAACTACCGGTACGCCTTCCTGAACGTCAACCGGTACAAGGGGACGCGGCAGGTCCTCGATCCGTTCGAGGTGGCGTCCGACTGGTTTGCGCTGGAGTTCGTCGGGCTCACTGTGCGCCCGAGGGATCACCTGCGCGAGCCGATGCTCGGCCGCGTCCGCGACACCATCAAGTTCGCCGGGCTGAACGAGCCCTGGCTGGTGCGCCTTCGCTCCGAGTACTTCGACGCGTGGAGCGCGGGGCAGATCCACGGTACGTGGTTGCGCGAGTGCGCACCCTTCATCGCCGCGGAGATCGAGCGCCAGGGGATCACGCCGGACGTGGCGCCCTGCTGACGTAGGAAGGCCCACCGCCCGTCACTGCCGCCGACGCCGGGCGAGCGCGCCCAGGGCCGCCGCCGCGAGCAGCACGCCCACGCCGCCGCCGCGCGGGGCGCCTGTCGTGCGGCACGCGCAGCCGCCTTCGAGGGGCGGCGCGTCGAGGCCGCCGTCGAGGCCGCCGTCGTCATCGCCGGAGCCGCCGTCCCACAGGGGGTCGGGGTTCATCATGCCGCCGTCGGGCTCGGGCATAGGGTCGGGGCGCATGTCGCAGGCGTCGCCGTCGCCGTCGCCGTCGGTGTCCACCTGGTCGGGGTTGGCGGCGCGCGGGCAGTTGTCCATCGCGTCGGGGACCTCGTCGCCGTCGTCGTCGGGGTCGCAGGCGTCGCCCGCTGCGTCGCCGTCGGCGTTCGCCTGGTCGGCGTTGGGCGTGGTCGGGCAGTTGTCCGTCGCGTCGGGGGCGCCATCGCCGTCGTCGTCCACGTCGCACGCATCGCCGAGGTGGTCGCCATCGAGGTCGGCCTGATCGCGGTTGGCGACCGCGGGGCAGTTGTCGGTGGCGTCGACCACCATGTCGCTGTCGCCGTCGTCGCAGGCGTCGCCGCGACGGTCGCGGTCGACGTCGGCCTGCGTGGGGTTGGCCACGGTGGGGCAGTTGTCGGTCGCGTCGGGGACGCCGTCGCCGTCGTCGTCGGCGTCGCAGGCGTCGCCCATCCCGTCGCGGTTGCGGTCGGCCTGGTCGCGGTTGGCGACGCGCGGGCAGTTGTCGGTCGCGTCGGGGACGGCGTCGTTGTCGTCGTCGGGGTCGCAGGCGTCGCCCATCCGGTCGCGGTCGGTGTCGACCTGCGTCGGGTTGGCGGCGCTCGGGCAGTTGTCGCAGGCGTCGCCGAGGGCGTCGCGGTCGGCGTCGGCTTGCGTGCGGTTGCTGGCGTGGTCGCAGTTGTCGCAGGCGTCGCCGACGCCGTCGCCGTCGCTGTCGGTCTGCGTTCGGTTGCTGGCGCGGTCGCAGTTGTCGCAGGCGTCGCCGACGCCGTCGCGGTCGGTGTCGGTCTGGGTCCGGTTGTCGACGCGGTCGCAGTTGTCGCGGTCGTCGGTGACGCCGTCGCCGTCGGTGTCCACCGCGCAGCCGCCGCGAGAGAACCCCCCGGCGGGGGAGCGCGCGAGGCGGCTCTCGGTGGCGGGGCCGTACGCGCCGTCCTCGGCGAGGCGGTCCTCGGGGTGGTTGATGTTCCAGAGGCGCTGGAAGGCGCGGATGGAGTCGGCGCGGCGGTCGCCGCCGGGGCAGTCGAAGTGGACGGCGTCGTTGCTGGGGTACGGGTGCGCGCAGCCCGCGCGGGTCATGGCGCCGAGGGCCGACGACCAGTTGGAGAGGTCGACGGCGCGGCCCGTCTCGTGGTTCGACTGGCCCGGCCGCGCGGCGAGGCCGCAGGCGCCCGAGTGGTAGAGCACGTACTGGTCGGCCAGCGTGCGGAACATCGAGTTGACCTGCACGTTGACCGACCGCGACGCCGCCCAGACCGCGTCGCGCGAGCTAGTGAGCATCAGCGGAACCACCCGCGACGAGGTCAGCGTGACGTTGGCGTGCGGCGTCACCCGCGCGAAGGCCGTGGGGTACATGCAGAGCTGCGTCGCGACGAGCTGCGACGAGAGCGACACCACGCCCGCCGTGCTGCACTGGCGGCGCGCGGCCACCGAGGCCACCGTCTGCGCGCGCGCCGGCCCGGCCGCGACGAGCAGCGAGAACGTGGCCGCGAAGAGCGCCGCGCGATCCGTCATGGCGCGGACGATACCGCGCTTCGGCGGCGCGGGGGCAGCGGCGCGTTCACCGCGTCGGCGCGGCGCGCTCGGCCGCGAGCACGAGGCGCACGCAGGCCTTGAGCGTCGGAAATACCTCGACGCCGCGGTGGGCCACGGCGGTGAGGCGCGGGGCGCCGCGCGGGGCGAGGTCGGCGTCCATGCGCTCGACGGCCATCCGGTTCCGCAGGTCGCGCTTGTTGTACTGGAGCACGAGGGGAACCCGCCTGACGTCTCTCCCGGCTGCGGCGAGGCAGCGCGCGAGCTCCTCCAGGGACTCGACGTTGGCCTCGCGGCGCTCCACCTGCGAGTCGGCGACGAAGATCACGCCGCGCGCGGCGCAGAGCAGGCGCGGCCCGGTCTCGCTGTAGTAGACGGCGCCGGGTACGGTGCGGAGCCGCACGCACAGCGGCTCGCCGCTCGGGTGGCAGAAGGTGCGCGGGTAGAGGCGCAGCGAGAGCTCGCGCTCGGACGCCGTGGCGAGGCTCTGCATCGCGCCCCTGGCCTCGGGCGCGGTGCGATGGAAGATCCACAGGAGGTTGGTCGCCTTCCCGCCGAGGCCGGGGCCGTGGAGGACGATGTCCACCTCGCGGTGCCCGGGACGGAGCGCGTCTGGCGGCGTGGGGTGGCTGTTCGAGGCGTCCACCGGGTCACTGTACGACGCGGGTGAGGGCGCTCGCCTGCACCGATGTGTCCGCGCCGCGCGGTTCGATCGCGTCCCAGCAGCGCGCGCTGCCGTCTTCGAAGCGCGCGCAGCCCCCGTCCGCGAGAGAGCGCGCGCAGACCACCTGCGCGGCCCCGCGGAGGCCCGGGTGCTCGACGCTCGCCGGCGGGAGCGCGCTGTCGGCGGCCGGACCTCGCGCGGGGTCGCAGACGAAGCGGCCGTCGCGCAGCGTCGCGCAGAGGTCGCCGCCTGCGTCGTGGAGCCGCGCGACCTCGCGGAGCCACGGGTGCCTCGCCACCTGCCATCGCCTTGCGTTGTTCGGCTGCGGGCGCCAGCACCACGCCGCGCCGTCCGACGCGACGCCGCACGCGCCGCGCCACGCGCCCGCCGCCACGCCGGTGACGGGGACGACGGGCACGAGGGAGGGCCCGCTGCGCCGAACGAGGCGGTCGCGCGCGTCGGCGTTGGGCGCCGGTTGCAGCGGGGCGAAGGACCAGCACCACACGGCGCCGGGCTCGGTGACGGCGCAGGCGAGCGCATGGCCCGCGGCGACCTCCGTCACGTTTTGGACGTCGAGCATCGGACGGGGTGCGACGAGGGTGGGGTGGTGGTTCTCGTCGGGTTCGCAGGCCGCCATGACGCGGACGAGCCCCGCCGCGTCGCGCGTGATGGCGACGTCCTCCGTCGCGTCGGAGAGCGTCACCGGCTGAACCTCGTCGCGCGGCGGCGCAGTGAGCACCGCGAGCGGTCCCGTCCCCAGGCGGCCCACGGTCGTCGCCTCGCCGCGCGACCAGAGCGTGAACGCTTCGGTGGGGGCGCCGTGGCCGCAGCCGGTCTCCAGCGCGGGCTCGACGCGGTCGAAGCGCGCGGGGGCGAGCTCGCGATGGGCGCGGCGCGCGGTGGGATCGTCGTTCCACGCGTAGAGCGCCCCGTCGGCGGTGAGGGCGAGCCACGTCCCCCGCGCGCCGCCGTGCGCGAGCTGGACGACGTCGGCGAGCGGGGCGGCGGGTGGTGCGGGCGCAGGGCGCGGCGTGGTCGGGACACGGACGCGCGGCATCGGCGGGGACCCTCGCGGCGTAGGCCGCAGGGCGCGCACTGCTGCGAGGGTGGCGAGCGCGGCGAGGGCGACTGCCGCCCACACGGCGCGTCGAACGAGGGACGACGCGACGGTGCGGAGGAAGGCTTTGCGGGAGGAGCTGGCGTTGGTTCGGGTCATGCGGGCGAACGGGCGACGCCGGTCACGGGTCGCGCGGCGACGGAGCGACGAGACGCTACACCTCCGCGCCCACCCCGTGGTCTAGTCCGCGGGCGCGACGGTGAGCGTCCACGGCCCGAGGTTCGCCCACGGTCCGTGCGTCATCACGCGCACCGTGAAGCGCCCGTCGCGCGGCGCGGTGAACGTCACGCGGCTGCGCAGCGAGCCGCCGCTGTCGTCGTCGTTCGTGAGCGCCGCGTCGCCGTCGAGCACCCGCAGCTCGACGTCGAGCGCGTGGCATAGAAAGCCACGCACCTGTCCCCCCGCGAGCTCGATCGTGACGCGCTCGCCACGGGCCAGCGCGAGCGTCCAGTCTTCGTAGGCCGAGCCGTCGCGGAGCACCGCGTCGCGCGCGTCGAGCACGCCCTGCACGCGCGCCTCGCGCCGGAGCTCGCCGCCCTGAGGCGCCGCGCCGGGGATGGGTTCCTTGGGGTCGGGGTCGGGCGCGCGCGGCGGCAGCGCGAGCCCCGCGAGGACCTTGTCGAAGAACGCCAGCCCCATGCAGATGTGCTCGCAGTCGACCACGGCGAACACCGCCCGGTGCGCGCGCACGGCCTCGGTCATGGCGCCGCGCGGCTGCACCGCGAGCGCGTCGCCGAGCGAGGGGCGCAGCAGCGCCGCGAGCCTGTCGGCTGAGGGCTTCGTGTAGCGGCTGCCCGCGTGCAGGCACACGAGGCGGCGAGGGCGCTCGGGCGTCGAGGCGCGCATCCACGAGGCGAAGGTCGCCTCGCTGCCGTAGAGCGCGTCGTAGAGGACGACGTTCTGCACCTTGTCGTCGAGCTCGTGCCGCGCGAGAAAGGTGGCGATCGCGGGCCCTCCCGCGCTCGACCCGACGAGGGTCATCGCGGCGACGTCCGAGAGCGCACGGCGACCGATGCGCGGCGCGAGCGCCTCGCCGAGCAGTTCGGTGAGCACGCGGGCGAGCGTCCCCCGCTGCGCGTAGCGCCCCAGGTGAGGGCGGCCAGGCCGGATCTCGAACTGAAGGGCCACGAGCAGCGTGTTCGTCGCGGCCATGTCGTGCCGCACCTCACCGCCCCACCCGACGATCGGCCGGCCGTCGACGGGCGACGGGAGCCCGCCGCCGATCCACACGAGCGCCGAGTGCCCCAGCCCGTGGAACACCACGACGAGGTGCAGCGGGCGCGACGCGTCGAAGCCCGCGGGCGCGTGCACCACGGCGTCGGGCCACGGCTCGAAGTCGAAGGCCCGCGTGCGCAGCCGGTACGCCTGGGTCCAGGCCGGGGTTCGCGGCGAAGGGGCAGCCGTCGCAGCGCGCGCCGCGGGAGCGCGAGCAGGGGTGCGGCGCGACCGCGAGCACGCGAGCGTCGCAACGAGCGCGAGGAGGGCGGCGCGCGTCGGGGACTTCACCGCCCGCGATCGTAGCGGACCCGCGAGCGTCGCGTCGCTGCGCCGATAGGAGGTGCCTCGGGGCGCGCTCGGGCGGAGAACTCCACGGCCATACTGGATTCTAGTATGCCTGCGGCATGGCCAAGACGACGCGCCTCATCCTCGGCAGCCACTTCGAGGCGTACATCCGGGAGCGCGTCGAGAGCGGCGCCCACGCGAGCGCGAGTGAGGTGATCCGCGAGGCGCTGCGGGCGCACGAGGCCGAGGCCGTGAAGGAGCGAGCGGTCGAGCGCGAACTCGACGAGGCGCTCGCGAGCGGCCGCGCAGCGCCAGGGGTCTTCGCGCGTTTGCGGTAGAAGCACGGCGCCCGCCCGGTCGGTAAGGGCGGCGGGTGACCGTCCACGGCCACCGCGTGAGGAGCGCCGCGCGATCCGTCCTGGCGCGGACGATGCCGCGGCGGTTGGTGGCGGTGTTAGTCTCGTCGGGATGACCTCCGCGTCGACGACGCTGCACGGCCCGATGCGCCTGGGGTGGGCCCGCGTCGGCGCCGTCGCCTCCGCCGCGCTCTCGACCGCGCCGTTCTGGTGGGACCCGGCGGGGTGGTGGCGGGGCGACGCAGTTCACCTCGTCGCGGCGCTCGTGGCGGCGAGCCTCGTCGCAGCGCTCGCGTTTCGCGCCTGGGTGCCGCGCGTCGCGGGCGCCGCCGTGAGCGGGGCCGCCCAGCGCGCGATCGTCCCTTCGTTCTTCATGACGGCCGCGACGACGCTGTGCGTCCTCGGGTGGACGCGTATCCGCTCCTTCGGGGAGAGCTATGGGGACGCCCTCTGGATGTATCCGGCGATGGGGATCCCCCTGCTGATGCCGTTCACGTTGCCGTGGGACGAGCCGAGGGATCGGGGGCCGCCGGGCGGGGAGCGGCTCGCGCAACGCCTGTGGGGCGCGCTGCTTCTGGCGGTGGTGGCCGTGGCCTGTGCCCGGTCGCTGGTGCAGCCGCCGTTCGTCTCGAGCGAAGCGTGGATTCGCGCGCTGCCCGTCGTCGGCGCGATCCCCGCGGTCGCGCCCGGCGCGCTGGGGGGCGACCACGTCGTCGACGGGACGCTCGTCCGTCGCCGGTGTGACGGGCGCGTTTGCAGGCTGTCGATCGTGCTGCCCTCCGGCGGGCCGACCTTCGCGCAGTGGCGCGCCGCCGAGAGGGCCGCGGTGGTCCGCCACGACGCGCGGACCGACGCGCTCGTGTTCGTGAGCGACGGCGACCGCCACGCCCTCCACCGCGCGACGGGCGCGTATCTCAACCTCCGTGCGTGGCACATGAACCGGGGCCACGCACCGCCGCGTGCATGGGTGGGCGCGGCGCTCGCGGGGGGACTGGTCGCGGCGCTCCTCTTCCGTGCGACACGCCGCGCGCCTGCCGTGCTCCTCCGCTGGCGGGGCGCCCGCGCGGGCGTGCTCGCCGAGGGCGGAGTCGTCGCGTTGGACGATGGCGGCGTCGCGCGTCTGCCCGCGGGGCACGGCCTGCCGCCGGGTTCGGTGATGGTTCGATTCCGCCGCGAGGCTCTGGGCGGCGTGCCCTTCCGCGGCGCCGCGGTGGGCGAGGTGGTCGAGGCCGCCGCGGGGACGCCGGCCGACGTCGAGCGAGCCATCGCACAGGCCGAGGAGGGCGCGGCGACGTACGCGGTCGCGGTCGCGGCGACGGCGTGCGGGCCGCTGCTGGTCGAGGCCGCCTGCCAGATCGCGGGGTGAGTTGCCGACGCCTCCTGTGGCATGTGACAGAGTATGTCCTGCCCGGCCTTGCGCTCCGCCCCGCCTCGTGCTTTGAGCGTCGCCCCCGCTCGGGGAGGAGGCGCGACGATGGAGCTCTACTCGGAGGACGCGGTGTTCATGTTCCACTCCCGGTCGAAGGCGGCGGCGCCGGGGGAGGGGGTCGACGAGCGGGTGGCGGCGGGGGATTTCGCGGCGCTCGCGGCCATCGCCGACTGGCGGCAGAAGCTCTCCAACTTCGCGCCCGCGCCCTTCACGCTCGACGGGATGCGCTGGGCGACGGTGGAGCACTTCTTCCAGGCGTCGAAGTTCGTCGACAGCGACCCGGGCTACTACCGCGGCTTCTCGCTCGACAGCGGGAGCGCGCTCGCCCGCGGCGACGGCGCGGCGGCGAAGCGGGCCGGCGGCAGGGGCGGCCGCCCGATGTCCCCCGCGCAGGCGGCGGGCTGGGAGAAGCGCAAGGCCGCGGTGATGCGCCGCGCGCTGGAGGCGAAGTACCGCCAGAACGACGAGCACCGCGCGGCCCTCCTGGCGACGTGGCCCGCGAAGCTCACCCACCGCCCGCTGCGCGCCCGCCACGCCGTTGTCGAGACCCCGCTGATGGAGGTGCGCGCCCTCCTCCGCGCGGAAGGGTAGTTCGGGGGGCGAACGATCAGGGCGCCAGCCACCCCGCCACGCGCCGGGCCAGCGCCCACGGGTCGCCCCCTTCGAACACGCCCACCGCGTCGTCCCAGCCCGCGGCCCAGCGCGCCCGCTGCTTCGCTGAGACGCACGCGAGCTCGGGCCACGGCGGCGCGTCACCCTTGCGCCACGCGTCGCGTTGCGCGGCGAGGTAGCGCGGGGCGTTGAGCGGGCGCTCGCCCGCGGCGTCCCACGGCGGGGCGCTGAGCTGCGGGTCGACCGCGAGCGCGACGCGGTGGCCGCGGCGGGCGGCGCACGCGAAGTCCATCGTGGCCTGTGGGCCGCCGCCGAGCACCAGCAGCGCGTTCGAAGCCGCGGCGCCCGCGTCGGCGTAGGCGGCGCGCGTCGGCAGCACGAGGCGAGGCACGCGCGACCACGCGGCGCGCTCGGCGGGGACAGCGATCTCGGCGGCGCGGGCGGCCTTCGCGAAGGCGGCGCAGGTGACGTGGAGCACCGGGACGTCGCGGCGGAGGGCGGTGAGGGTGGCGACGCGGTCGACGCTGCCGGCGCGCGTGGTGGGCGAGGTGACGACGCCGAGGCGCGCGGGCGTCACCGCGTCGATGAGCCCGTCGAGGAGCGCCTCGGCCCAGGTGGGGTGCGCGCGCTCGCGGGTGACGGTGTAGCCCACCACCGCGAGGCGCAGCGGGCGGCCGGCGAAGAGCGCGTCGGCGAGGACAGCGGGATCACGGAGGGCGGGCTCGACGGGCATGCGCCCACCCTATCGCGCCGCGCGCCCCCGCGTGTACCCTCCCGCGCCGTGAGACCGCTCCGCGCCGACGCCCCCTGCCCCTGCGGATCCGGCGCCCGCTACGGCGCCTGCCACGGCCTCGGCGCCGCCGCCGTCGCTCCTCCCGTCCGCGCGTCGCCCCCCGCCGCGCCGCCCATCCCCCGCCCGCGCGTGGGCCCGACGCGCTTCGCCGCCGCGCTCGCGACGCTCGACGCGCTCGGCCCCGAGGAGCCCTCGCCCCCGCCCACGCCCGGCGCGCCGAGACCGCTGCTCATCGTCGAGGACTTCCTCTCGCCGGAGACGTGCAGACTCCTGATCGACGGCTTCGAACGCAACATCGACCGCCTCGACGAGAAGGCCGCCGACCCCTACTGGCGCTCGCGGCTGCTCTACATCCAGGCGCTCGGCCACGAGCCCGCCATGCAGGCGGCGATGCGCGAGGCGCAGCGGGGCTTCGTGCGCGAGCTCGCGGCCTTCTACGACTGCGGCGAGGCGCTCTACAGCGACACGATCCACATCGTCCGGTGGCGCGAGGGGCAGTCGATGGAGGCCCACGCCGACAACGCGCGCCCCGACGGTTCGCCCAACGAGTACCCCTGGCGGTCGTTCGCGAGCGTGGCGTACCTCAACGACGACTACGAGGGCGGCGAGATCTACTTCTCGAAGCTCGGTCGCTCGCTGAAACCGCGCGCCGGGACGCTGGTGGGGTTCACCGGGGGCCTCGAGCACTTCCACGGCGTCACCGAGGTGACCCGCGGCACGCGCTACACGATGCCCGCGTGGCACACCCACGACGCCGCGCGGCGCGACAAGGCCTTCGACTGAACGTTCAACGGTAGACGGCGAGGCCCGCCACGCGGCCGTCGCGGAGGCCCTGCACGGTCACTGCGGAACGCGCCGTCGCGCCGTCGCCCTCCACCGTCCAGCGCGTCACCCGCAGCGTCCCGACGGACTCGCCGAGCCGCGCCACCGCGGGGGCGAGCGCCTCGGCCGCCGCCGGGTCGATCGCCGCCACCTCGCGCAGGAAGCTCGCGCCGCAGTCGCCGCCCGCCGCCTCGTCGCAGCGCGCGTCCTCCATCACCACGCCCCGGCCGAGGTGCGCCGCGCGCCCCACCACGCCCGCCAGCGCGAGCTGCATCTCCGCCGCCGTGGTCGCAGGCTCGGCCGGGAGCAACGACGCCTGGAGCGCCGCCGCAGGGCCCTCGTGGGGCACCGACGCCCCGAGCGCGAGGCGCCACTGCCCCGCCCGGTCGACCGCGCCCTCGGCCGAGGGAACCACCGTCAACGCCGACGCCGCGGGCTCGGGGCGGACGCTCGCGTGGGCCACGGAGTCGCTCGACTCGCCCGCCCGCAGCCCGAGCAGCGCGACGACACCGAAGAGCGAGAGCGCGCGGAGGACGGAGTGGAACTGCATGGCGGTGATCTCCTGGCGAGGGGTTGCGAGGCTGACCGAAGCCTTCGCAGAAGCCGTGCCGACGAGCGTTCACGCCGAAACGCCCGACCTTTCGCCCCTCCACCCACACCGCCACCCGTCACGGCGTCCGTTTCGGACGCGGAGGCGCGTCAGCCGCGGACGCCGAGACGCTCTTTGAGGGCCTGGAGGCGCTCGACCTCGCGGCGGAGGACGCGGTGGTGGTTGCGGTTGTCGACCAGCGTCCCTTCGCCGAGCGCGCGGAAGGCCTCGTCGCGGCCGCCGAACCGCCGCACGGCCTCGGCCACCACGAGCCCGCGGAAGCCGTCGACCAAGTCGATGCCCCGGAGCTGCGGGTTGCTCTGCACCTCGTCGACGTACCGGACTGCCGCCGCTTCGAGCGCGTCGAGCAGGGCCGGCGCCGCCGGGATCGATGTGGCGACGCGCCCCGGCGGGCTCAGGCGCACATCCGCGATCTCGCCGTCGCGGGAAAGAAGTGCCGCGCGGTCGAGCGCGTTCTGGAACTCCCGCACGTTGCCCGGCCAGTCGTGCGCCATGAGCTGCGCGAGCGCGCGGTCGCCGAGGCGGAGCGGCGGGAGGCCGTAGCGGTGCCGCGTCTGTTCGAGCGTGGCGCGGGCGAGGAGCGCGAGGTCTTCGCGACGCTCGCGCAGCGGCGGGATGCGCGCTTCGATGACGGCGAGGCGGTAGTAGAGGTCCTCGCGGAGACGTCCCTCGGCGATGGCGCGGGCGGGCTCGGCGCTCATCGCCGCGAGCACGCGGACGTCGACGGGGACGGGTGTGTTGCTGCCGAGGCGCGTGACGGCCCGCTCCTGGAGCGCGACCAGCAGCTTCACCTGGCAGGCGATGGGCATCGTGTCGAGCTCGTCGAGGAAGAGGGTTCCTCCGTCGGCGGCTTCGAAGCGCCCGGCCCGGGCTCCCTTCGCGCCGGTGTACGCGCCGGCCTCCGCGCCGAAGAGCTCGGCCTCGATGAGCCCCTCGGGGATGGCCCCGCAGTTGACGTGAACGAACGCCCTCCGCGCGCGCGGCGATGCCTCGTGGACCTTGCGCGCCAGCAGGCTCTTGCCCGTCCCCGTCTCGCCGGTGAGAAGCACCGACACGTCGAAGGCCGCCACCCGCGCGAGGTGCTCGAGCTCGGCGCGCAGGCGCTCGGAGCGGGTGGGGAGGCCCAGGGGCCCCGCGCCGCCGCCCTCGCGGTCCATCGCGCGGGCGACGGCGTCGGCGGCGAGCGGGAGCCACGCGCGCAGGGCCGTCAGCGCGGCCGCGTCGAAGAGCCCGGTGGTGCGCGGGTCGTCGAGGTAGGCGAAGCCGATGGTGCGCCCGTCGCGGTTGAGCGGGAGGCACGCCACGCTGCGCAGCCCGAGGGCGACGATGGAGGCGCCGAGGTCCATCGGGCCGTCGAGGTTGGCGTCGTGCGTGACCACGGGCTCGCCCGAGCGCAGCACCTCCGCGAGGATCGTCGTGCTGAGCAGCTTGCGCGCGTCGTCGAGGTCGCCGCGTGCGGAGGCGCGGGCGACCAGCAGATCCCACGCGCCGTCGTCGTTGACGAGCCCGAGGAAGGCCCGCTGCGCGCCCGTCACCTCGAGCATCGCGTCGATGACCTTGCCCGCCACCGGCACGAGCCCCGTCGTCGCCGCCACCTCCAGCGCGCGGGAGAGAACCGTCTGGTAGCGCGCCACGGTCGCGGCGAGCTCGTCGTGGGCGCGGGCTTGCTGCGCGACGAGCCTCCGCACGCGCGTGAGCTCGGCGTCGAGGGCCTTGTCACCGCGTGTTTGAAGCGAGCGGGCGAGGGCGTCGAGGGCGTCGAGGGCGTCGTCCGGCATCGCCGCGAGTGGAGCACAGCCCCGCGGCGGACGTCATCACATCCCGACTGTCAGCGCGAAGCCCCCCGGCAGCGGCGTCACGCCCGGTCGAAGCGCGACCCCGCCGGGCACGCGCGCCCGCGACGCGCCGAAGAGGAAGCCCGCCACCCCGCCGCCCACGAGCCCGAGCTGGATCGCCCCCGCGAAGGCCGCCCGCTCGTCGCGCAGCAGCAGGAACCCGACGCCGCCGCCGAGCAGCGCGCCGGTGAGGGCGCCGAGGTCCATCCAGCGAACCTGCGCGGGCGTCGGGCGGAGCGATGCCGCGGTGAGCACCGAGGCCGCCACGCCCACGGCCTCGCCGCCGAGCGCGAAGAGGTCGTACGCGCCGCCCGCGTCGAGCGCGTAGCCCAGCAGCAGCCCGAGCGACGCGCCCCAGAAGCCCCCCGACAGCACGAACGAGCCTGCGCCCGGCGACGGGTCGAACACGAGCGCTGCGCCGAGCCCTGCGCCGAGCCCGAGGGTGGTGCCGACCCACGCGACGGTGGTCATGGTGGGGAGGCCCCAGGCGCCCGTTCGCCAGCCCTGGAGGCCCACCGAGCCCCCCGCGAGGAGCCCGAGCGAGAGGCCCGCGCCGAGCATCGTGGGGAGGCCCCGGCGAACGCGCGTCGGGCGGTCGGCGAGCCACGCGAGGGTGACGCCTGCGCCCGCGCCGGCCGCAGGAAGCCACGGGGCGGTGAGCGGTTCGGTGAGGCCGAGCTGCACGTCGAGCCAGGCGCCGGTGGCCGCGCCGTACGACGCCCCGATCGCGTAGAGGGCGACGGCCTCGACGGTGTCGCGCGTCGGACGCGGGGCGTCGGGCAGCGTCTGCGCGGCCGCGGCGGCGGGGCCCGCGAGGGCGGCGAGCGTCGCCGCGACGGCGGCGCGGGCAGGGCGCATGCGCGTCAGTGCGCGGCGGCGGAGCGGGCGGGCGCGGCGGCGGTCCCGGTGGGCGGCGCGGGCGGCGCGGGGGCGGGGAGCTCGTTCCAGAAGTCGCCCATCCACGTCCAGCGGGCGGCGAGGAAGGCGAGCGGCTGGATCGACACGCGCTGACCGTTGGCGTCGGCGACGTCGACGCGGACGTAGCGGACGGCCGGGCGCACGAAGGCGCGGGCGCGGACGACGGCGGGGTCGAAGCCGTGCGGGGCGCCGTCGGCGAGGGCCGCGCCGGTGGCCGACACCGCGGTGACGGTCAGCGGCTCGCGCATCCCCGCGAGGCGCTCGCGCAGGTCGCGGGCGCGCGCTTCCATCCCGCCCACCACCCGGTCGCGGGTGAGCCGCGCGCCCTCGAACGACAGCCCGAGCTCGTAGCGCGTCGCGTCGGGGACGAGCTCGTGCTCCATGCGCTCCCAGCGCTCGCGATCACCGGAACGCGCGACGCGGGCGAGCTCGGTGACGAAGCTTTGGGCCCCCTCGTCGGTATCCGGGAAGGCCGACATCTCGCGCAGAGCGTTGGCGATCTGGCGCTGCTCCTCGGCCTCGTGGTCGTCGGCGGGCGCGGCGGCCGCGGCGGCGTGGGAGGGCGTCGCCGGCGGGCGGGCCGCGGGCCGCGAGGGCGAAGGCCGCGAGCACGCGGCAAGGAGGGCGAAGGCGGGAAGCATCCGGCGCATGGCGGGCGGAGCCTACAGGCAACGCGCCCGCCGCGGCAACCGGCGCCGCTCTCCCTTGCAATCCGCGGCGATTGAGGCGAAAACCCCGCGCCATGCGCCGCCCGCTCGCCCTGCTTGCCTCCGCCCTCTTCGCCGCCTGCAGCGACCCGCAGACCTCGACGCCCACGCCCACGCCCGACGCCGCGCCCGACACGGCGGCGCCCGACGCGGTCGCGCCCGACGCGTCGGACGACGCGGGCGACGTCGCGCAGCCCACCGACGCGCCGGTCGACCGCCCCGCGACGCCCGACGCGCCCGCGATGCGCTGCGGCACCGAGCGCCCGTCGCTCACGGGGACGAGCGGCACCGAGGGCGTGGTGATCGGGCCCGACGGCGCGATCTACTTCAGCCAGGCCAACTCGGTGGGGCGCATCGCGCCCGACGGCACGCGCAACAACCGCTGGGCCGTGATCACCGGCGCCACCACGATGTGGGGCCTCGCGCTCGACGTGGCGCGCAACCGGCTCTACGCGGGCTCGCCCGTGACGCGGAAGATCCACGCGGTCGACCTCTCGGCCGACCCGCCGACGGTGTCGGACTTCGTCGCGAGCGCGGGCAGCCCCAACGGGCTCACGATGGGGCCCGACGGCTACCTGTACTACAGCGATTTCTCGGCGGGCCGGGTGTATCGGGTCGACGGCGACGGCATGCGCACCGTGGTGACCACGAGCGGGATCGCGCAGGCCAACGGGCTCGCCTTCGACGCCGCGGGCAACCTCCTGGTGCTCAGCTACGCGCAGGGCCAGCTCTTCCGCCTCACGCTCAACAACGGCCAGGAGACCGCGCGCGCCATGGTGGCCGAGGGCCTCGGCAGCTCCGACGGCCTCGCGCTCGACGCGATGGGCAACATCTACGTCACCGACCAGGCCGGCCGCCGCCTCGTCCGCCTCTCGCCCACCGGCGAGAACCCAGAAGACCTCCTCACCGGCCTCAGCTCGCCGGCCAACATCGAGTTCGGCTTCGGCGCGCTGCCCTGCACGGACGCGTACGTCGCCACCGGCGGCGGCCTCCGGCTCTACCAGGGCATGGTCGCGGGCGCGGCCGTCCCCTGGCACCGCTAGACGCACCCACGACACCTCACGAGAAGAGAGCGAAGCCCCGATGCCCGACCTCAAGTCCATCCTCACCGACCCGGCGCGCCGCAAGCAGGTGGTGCGCGACGCCGAGCAGCTCCTCGACGCCGAGGTCGACGCCAAGTCGGGCCTCTCGGGGCTCGCGATCAAGGGCGCCTTCAAGGTGGTGAAGTCCTTCCGCCCGGGGATCATCCCCGACGTGATCGACGGCCTCCTCGACGATTTCGCCGACCGCCTCGACCCCTTCTACCAGGCCCACGCCACGCAGGGGGCGGGGCGCCCGCTGGTCGACTACCTCATCGGGCGCAAGTCCGAGATGGCCGACGCGCTGCTCGCGATCACCGACAACCGCGCGCGCCACACGCGCCACACCGCGCTCAAGGGCGCCTACGAGAAGCTCCGCCCCGAGGGGAAGAAGCACGTCGAGGCCGCCATCCCCGGCGTCGCCCGCCTCATCGACAAGCACGCCCGCGCGGCCGCCGCGTGATCTCCGCCCCCTTCGCGCAGCCCCCCGGCTTCGCGCCGGCCTGCGCGGCCGTCCCCGACCCGATCCCCACGCCCGCCCGCTGGGTGCTCCGGCACCGCGGCGACCTCGTCGTCACCGGCGCCTCGCTCGTCGAAGACCCCGCGGCGTTCGGGCTCGCGCCGACGGACGTGCACGCGCTCGGCGCGGTGGGCGAGCTGCCGGCCTTCTGCGGCGCGCTGGCGGACGACGTCGCGCTCCCCGAGGGGCTGCGCGCGGAGTCGCTGCGCGGGGCCTTCGCGCTCCTCCCGCCCGCGGAGCAGGCGATGGCGGCCTACGGGTTCCAGATCCTCCACTGGAGCCGGACGACGCGCTTCTGCGGCGAGTGCGGCGCGCGCAACGAGCCCTCGCGCGACCCGACGCGGCGCGCGCGGGGGTGCCCCCACTGCGGGCACGAGTGGTTCCCGCGCGTGTCGCCGTGCGTGATCGCGCTGGTGCACGACGGCGACCGGGTGCTGATGACGCGTCAGGCGTCGTGGCCCGCGGGGCGTTACGGCCTCGTCGCGGGCTTCGTCGAGCCCGGCGAGTCGCTCGAAGACTGCGTGCGCCGCGAGGCCCTGGAGGAGACGGGCGTGACGCTCGACGACGTGGCGTACGCGGGGAGCCAGCCGTGGCCCTTCCCCCACCAGCTCATGGTCGGCTTCACCGCGCGGTGGACGGGCGGCGAAGCCTCCCCGCGCGACGGCGAGCTCGAAGACGCGCGGTGGTTCACGCGCGATGCGCTGCCCATCCTGCCCCCCCGATTCTCCATCGCCCGTCGGCTCATCGACGCGTGGGCCGCGCTGCCGGCCACTTCCGCGCTCGACAAGGCTTGACCGCCCCGGCCCCTTCGGGGTGCCATCGGCCCGTGCGCTCCATCGCCCTCCTCGCCGCGCTCGGCGCGGCCGCGTGCGGGACTCTGCCCGCGTCCGTCCCCGTTGACGCGACGGTCGACACCGCCGCCGACGCCGCGCCGCTGGCCGACAAGCCCGCGCCCGACGGGACGCCCGCGGATCGCCCGCCGGTCGACACCACCGCGCAGACCTTCACGTACAGCGCGGGCCCCTGGCGCGTTGCGCCGGGCGGCGAGGACAACGACAAGTGCGAGTCGTGGACGCTCCACAACGAGGAGCCGCTCTACGTCAACGTGGTGGAGATGGACGCCACGCCGGGGATGCACCACTCCAACTGGTTCTTCGTGCCGGAGGCCAACTACCCGGGGCCCGACGGCACCTGGAGCTGCGACTCACGCGGCTTCGACCAGGGCGCGGCGTCGGCGGTGGGCGGGGTCTTCTTCGCGCAGAGCACGCAGGTGACGCGCGAGGCGCAGCGCTTCCCCGCGGGGACGGCGTTCGTGGTGCCGCCGCACGCGCGGGTCATCGGCCAGCTCCACCTGCTCAACGCCTCGGCCGAGGCGCGCGACGTCCGCCTCTCGCTGACGGTCCACACGCTCCGGCGCTCGGAGGTTCAGACGCGGCTGTCGCCCTTCTACCTGGAGTACCACCCCCTCGACATCCCGGCGCGCAGCCGCGCCCAGTTCGACGTGTCGTGCGACCTCGACCCGCGCGCGCGGGCGGCCTCCGGGGCGCCGCTCTCGATGCGCTTCTTCTACGGCCTCGCGCACTACCACGAGCTCGGGTCGACGATGCGGGTGAGCCTGGTGGGCGGCGCGCGCGACGGCGAGACGCTCTACGAGACGAGCTCCCGCCAGGGCGAGTCGTGGGCCCGCACGATGGCGCCGCCGGTGGACGTGACGGGCGCGACGGGCTTCAAGCTCACCTGCGTGTTCGAAAACCCGCGGAGCACCCGCGCGCGCTACGGCATCGGGCAGAACGAGATGTGCATCTGGCTCGGGTACACCGACTCGCCCTGGCAGTGGGCCGCGCGGGCGCCGGGCTCGGCGCGCAACACCGTGGTCGAGACGCGCGACGGCACGATCTACAACACCGCGCCGTGCACCGAGGTGATCGCGCTCCAGTCGCGCTTCCTCAACGAGTGACGGTCAGCCGCGCGGCGCGTCCATCCCCTGGGCTCCGCCGTCGCGCACGTCGTCGACCGGGGGCAGGTCTTCCATCGGCTTGAACTGGTCGTCGACCATCTGCGTCGCGTCGGCGGGCGGCGGGCCCGAGTCGTCGCAGCGGCACGTGCCCTCGTAGGCGCCGTTGACGCAGTACTCCCGGCCCTGCATCGCCGCCATGCACTCGCACGGGCGGAAGCCCCCGGCGCGGCACGCGGCCTGGCGGTCGACCGTCACGTCGGGCGTCGGCGGCAGGTCGGGCACGGCGTCGACCGGGATCACCGTGCGGTCGGGGAACATCGGCGGCCCCGGCTCCTGCGGCGCAGGGTCGTCGCCGCAGCCCGCGAAGGCCACGAAACACAGGGAGAGAAGCATCGGGCGGCTCATGCCGCTACGCATAGCGCAGCTACGTCCGGCGTGTCGAGGGACGCGGCGGGGCGCTCTTGCGGCGGAGGGTGTTGCGGCCGACGCCGAGCACCCGCGCGGCCTCGCTCTGGTTGTGCCCGACGTGCGCGAGCGTCGCGGCGACGTAGCGCCGCTCCACCTCGTCGAGCGGCAGCCCGAGCGGGATCGTCACGCCCCCGTCGGTCACCGCGGGCGCGGGTGTCGGCTCGCTCACGAGGCCGAGGTGCGCGGGCTCGACGCGGTCGCCGGGGCAGAGGACCACCGCCCGCTCGACGGCGTGCTCCAGCTCGCGCACGTTGCCCGGCCAGGCGTGGGCCCGCAGCGCGCCCAGAGCCGCCGGCGCGAAGGCGAGCTCGGGCCGCCCGTGGCGCCGCCCGTAGAGCTCGAGGAAGTGCGCGGCGAGGCCCACCACCTCGTCGCCGCCGCGGTCGCGCAGCGGCGGGACGACGATCTCCACCACGCGCAGGCGGTAGTAGAGGTCGCGGCGGAAGCGCCCGTCGGCCGCGAGCGCGGCGAGGTCGCGGTGCGTCGCGGCCACGATGCGGACGTCGGCGCGCTGGGTGGTGCGGCTGCCGATCCGTTCGAAGGCGCGCTCTTGCAGGAGCCGCAGGAGGCGCGACTGCATCGTGAGCGGGAGCTCGCCGACCTCGTCGAGGAAGAGGGTGCCGCCCTCGGCGACCTCCACCTTGCCCTTCACGCGCTTGTCGGCGCCGGTGAAGCTCCCGCGCTCGTGGCCGAAGAGCTCGCTCTCCATCAGCGTCTCGGGGAGCGTGGTGCAGTCGACCGTGACGAAGGGCCCGTCGCGCCGCTTGCTGTTGGCGTGGATGGCGCGGGCGAAGATCCCCTTGCCGGCGCCCGTCTCGCCGCCGAGGAGCACGGTCGCGTCGACCGCCGCGGCGCGCGTCACCTGCTCGTACACCGCGCGCATCGGCGGGCTCGACCCGACGATGTGGTTGAAGACGCCGCGCACCGTGACCCCGCGCGCGTCGCCCGCGGCGGCGCGGAGGGTGGTCCGCTCGAGCGCGCCGGCGGCCTGGGCGGCGAGGAGCTGGAGGAAGGCGAGGTCGTCGTCGGTGAAGGGGCCGCCCCGCTTGTTGAGGGCCTGGATGACGCCGCGGATGGCGCCCCGCGCGTCGCGGACGGGGGCGGCGAGGACGGTGCGGGTGACGAAGCCGGTCTCGCGGTCGACGCCGGGGAAGTAGCGCGGGTCGCTGGCGGCGTCGGGGAGGTTGACGGCGCGGCCGGTCTCGGCGACCCAGCCCGCGACCCCCTGGCCCTGCGCGAGGCGGATCTCGCGGAGCTCGGGCAGGTCGGCCACGCGCGAGCGCAGATCACCGGTGGCGGCGTCGACGAGGAACACCGTCGCCCGCTCGGCCTGGAGCGCGCGGGCGATGCGCGTCCCGATCGCGTCGAGCAGCGTGTCGAGGTCGACCTCGCGCGCGAGGAGGGCCCCGAGGTCGAGGAGAAGCGAGAGCTTGTGTTCCCGCTCGGTCACGGGGTCCGACGCTATCACGACGGCGCACCCCACCGGGTCGCTCCTCAGGCTGCGCGGACGGCGGGCGCGGGGGAGGTGGTGCTGGCGGAGGCCGCGGCGCCGACGGCGAGGGACATCCCCTCGCGGGCGGCGACGGTGTCGGCGAAGTGGTCCTGCGCGGTGGCCTCGATGATCTCCACCGCGTCGTCGGTGCGCGACGGGTCGTGGTGGAAGAGGACGAGCTTGCCGACGCCCGCGGCGCGCGCGAGCTCGACGGCGGCCTCCCAGGTGGAGTGGCCCCAGCCGACGCGGCTCATCCCGCCCTCGCCGACGTACTCGGTGGGGAGGTACTGCGCGTCGTAGATGAGCACGTCGGCGTTGCGGGACAGCGCGGCGAGGCGCGGGTCGACGCAGCGGAAGTGCTCGGTGTCGGTGGCGTACACCACGCTGTGCCCGCGGTGCTCGACGCGGTAGGCGTACACCTGGTCGGGGTGGTTGGCCTTCGCGACGGTGACCTCGGCCTCGCCCGCGACGAAGCGCTGTCGGTCGCGCACCTCGAGGTAGCTGAGCGACGCGGGCACCTCGTGGAGGTCGACGGGGAAGGTGGGCGCGCTCATCTGGCGGCGGAGGATGTCGCGCGTGGGCGTCCCGTTGGCGCCCGACACCACGTGGACGCGCGTGGCGGGCGAGTAGAGCGGCGCGAAGAAGGGGAGGCCCTGGATGTGGTCCCAGTGGACGTGCGAGAGGAGCAGCGTCACGTCGACGGCGCCCTGCTTGAGGAGCTCGTTGCCGAGGCGCCGCAGCCCCGTCCCCGCGTCGAGCACGATGCGCGACGAGCCCGCGACGATCTCCACGCACGACGTGTTGCCGCCGACCTTCGCCGTCTCGGGCCCCGGCGACGCCACGCTCCCGCGAACCCCCCAGAAACGAACCGTCATCGTCATGCTGCATCGCTCCTTGCGGCGTCAGCGCGTGACGCCCGCGGTGCCCCTTGAGCAGCGTTCATGCCGTGCGCGCAGACCCCCGGAACGTCGGGGAATTGCGCGGAGTGGGGGTGGTCCGAAATGGCGCAGCGGTCGAAAACGGCGCAGCGCTACTCGACGCCGCAGGCCCGGCGGACGCGCGGGCCCTGCGGGGAGCGCGGGTGCGCGCGGAGGAAGCGCTCGGCGGCGCGGGCGGAGGCGTCGCGGTCGCCGCGGGCGCAGGTGACGAGGGCGGCGGTGGCCTCGCGCTCCTCGGCGAGCTGGCCGCGGGGGAAGCGGCGCGCGTGCTCGGCGAGCGGGCGCGCGGCGTCGTCGAGCTGATGCGCAGCGAGCGCGCGGCGGGCGGCGTTGAGCAGGCGGAGCTCCTCGGCGAGCGTGTCGGGCGCGGGCTGCGGGCGCGGGCGCGCGACCACCGCGGGCGAGGGGAGCGCGACGGGCACGGGCGCAGGTGCGACCACGGGCGCGGGTGTCGGTGCGACCGCGGGCGCGGGCACGGGTGCGGCGACGGGCGCAGCGAGAACGGGTGCTGTGGGCGGCGCGACGGGCGCAGGCGGGCGACGGGCGAGCCACGCGACGAGCGCGAGCAGCGCGAGGCCGCCGGCGAGCGCGAGCCAGCGGGTGAGGGGCGCGCGGGCGGCGGGGCGTTGCGCACGCGGGCGTCGACGGCGGCGCGGACGCGGGCGCGGGCGGCGGGGGCGGGTCGTGGGCGGGCCGTCCCTCGTCGAGGAGGCGGCGCGCCTCGGGGGAGAGAGCGCTCATGGAGAGTTCCTTCGTTGCTTCGCGGCGGCCCGTTCGAAGTCGGCGCGCGCCAGCCGGAGGCGGGAGTAGACGGTGTTGAGCGGGACGCCGAGGGCCTCGGAGACCTCGGGGGCGCTCATCTCTTCGAGCTCCATCAGGACGAAGACGGCGCGCCGCTCGTCGGGGATCTCGTCGAGGCAGCGGTCGAGCGCGCGGGCGGCCTCGCGGCGGCTGGCGAGCTCGTCGGGCGAGAGGCCCGTCGCGGGGGCGTCGTCGGGGAGGGCGTCGTGCTGGTTCTTGCGGCGGTTCCAGCGGCGGAAGTCGGAGGCGACGCGGAGGGCGATGCCGAAGAGCCACGTCTTCAACGACGAGCGGCCTTCGAAGCCGTCGAGGCGCCGGTGCACCACGACGAACACCTCCTGCGCGGCGTCGTCGACCTGCGACTCCGCCACGCCGAGGCGTCGCAGCGAGCGCCACACGAAGTCGAAGTGCTCTTCGTAGAGCGCGTCGAACGTCGGTCTCGTCGTCGCGGCCCGCGCCTCCATCGGACGCGACGGGGATACCATCATCAGGGCCAGGGCGACCATCTCTCCCGCTGCGTGGCCGGGGAGCGGCCCTTCCGTCACGGCCAGACGATTTCGAACGCCAGCCCCTGCCGAAACACCACCGCCGGCACCGCGTGGAGCGCCCCGACCCCCGCCACCCGGTACTCCGTCCGCGTCCACGGGACCACCAGCTCGGGTGCGATGCCCACCCGGAACCGCGACCCGATCGGGACGAACAGCGTCGCCCGCAGCGGCGTGGCGAAGTAGAGCGAGCGGTCGACGCCGTTCTGCCGGAAGCCGTCGGCGCGGGCGTCCATGCCGGTGAGCTCGACGCCGGCGCAGAGCTCGACGAGGTCGTGGGGCGCGACGCACCCGAGCGCGGCGGCCGTCCAGGCGCTCACGATTGCGCGGGCCCCGGCGCGCGAGCCCTCCGCGGCGCGATCAGCGAAGAGGGTGCCTTCGAGGCGCGCGCGGAAGACGCGTCCACCGATCCAGAGGCCGAGGCCGAAGCCCGGCGAGGGCGCCGGCAGCGAGCGGGCATCGAGCACCGCGCGCGCCGCGAGGCCGACGTGAACCGAGGGGGCCGGTGCTTCATCGCGGGCGCGTCGTCGCGGGCGGAGCGCGGGCGGCAGCTCGCCGTCCTCCACGAAGAGAACGGGGGCCGGCGCGGGCGGTGTGGCGGGTGTGGCGGGCGCGGCGTCGGGGCGTTCGGCTTCGGCGTCGATGGCGAGGGCGATGACGAGCGCGACGGCCTGCACGAGTCGCGCGCAGGAACGTGCTTCGAGCGTGCGCTCGCCGCCGCCGCCGTCGCCGCGGGTGGCGATGACGGCGCGCCAGCGGGGTGCAGAGGCCGTGACGGACACGGTGGCTGCGAGCGCGCGGTCGGGGCGGGCGGAGGCGGCGCGCGCGTCGTCGATCTGCCGCTGGAGCGCGCGCTGCGTGGGGCACTCGCGCGGGGCTTCGTAGCGGAGGTCGAGGCGCTGCGCGGAGGCGCCCCCGGCGGCGAGCGCCAGCGCGAGGGAGAGCGGGAGCGCGGGCGCAATGCGACGCACGGCGCGCGACGGTACCACGCGCGGCCCGGCGGATGGCGCTGGCCTTCAGGCGCGGCGGGCGCGGAGCTCGGCGACCACCTCGGCCTGCTGCGCCGCCGACAGGAGCTCCGCGAGCGCCGGGAACACCACGGACTCTTCGAGCGCGAGGTGCGCCGCGAACTCGCGCTCCACCCGCGTGGCGACGTCCCGCAAGGGCTCGCGCCGTGTGAGGTCGCCCGGCGCGTCGCCGACCCGCGCGAGCGCGGCGAGCAGCTCCGCGAGCGGCGCGGCGTGCTCGGCGTGCTGCGCGTGCATGGCGGCGAGGGCCTCGTCGAGCGCCGCGCGCTGCCCGCGGAGACGCGGCAGGAGGCTCTCCTCCTCGTCGGCGACGTGGAGCGGGAGCGCTTCGCGGAAATAGCGCGCGCAGCGGGCGCATGCGTCGCGCGTCTCGTCGGGCGCGACGTCGCGACGGACAGCGGCGGTGAGGGCGAGCTGCGAGAAGGCGCGGATGCGCTGATGGCACGCGAGCAGGAGGCCCGAGAGGCTCTCCTCCGAGGTGCGCTTTCCGAGGGACACGAGCATGGGGGGGAACGGGCTCCAGTCGCGGGACTGTGGGGCCGTTTGCGGTGCGCGGCGAGGGGCGACGGATTCCTTGCGCGGGCTGCGTGACCCGCGGGCATGATGCGCCCGTGACGTTCTGGAACGACCGCGTCCTCCCCTTCCTCATCGAGAAGGCGTGTCGCAGCAGGGAGATCCTCGACGACCGCCGCCGCGTCGTGCCGCAGGCGGAGGGCGACGTGCTCGAACTCGGCGTCGGCTCGGGGCTCAACCTCGCCTTCTACGACCCCGCGCGTGTGACCCGCGTGACGGGCGTCGACCCTTCGGAAGCGCTCCTCGCCCGCGCCCGACCGCGCGCTGCGAAGTCGCCCGTCGCCGTCGAGCTCGTCGAGGCGCGCGGCGAGGCGCTCCCCTTCGACGCCGGGCGCTTCGACGCGGCGGTGGTCACCTACACGCTGTGCAGCGTCGACGACCCCGCG
Source organism: Polyangiales bacterium (assembly GCA_046351555.1). Lineage (GTDB taxonomy): Bacteria > Myxococcota_A > Polyangia > Polyangiales > CAISKJ01. The sequence continues at coordinate 10,046 of JAXLYI010000047.1, read as the reverse complement.
GCCGTCGTCGCCGAGCTCCGTCGCGTGCTGCGGCCGGGCGCTCCGGTGCATTTCGTCGAGCACGGGCGCGCCCCCGACGACGCGCCGCGCGCGTGGCAACAGCGCATCAACCCGCTGTGGCGGCGCGCGTCGGGCGGCTGCACGCTCGACCGCGACCCCGCGGAGGCGTTGCGCGAGGGAGGGTTCGCGCTGGCGGAACTCTCCTCGCGCTACGACACGGGGCCGCGGTGGCTGGGGTACACGTTCCGCGGCGTCGCGCGACGGACGGGGTGAACGAAGGGAGCGGGGCCCTCACGGCGCGCAGCCGGGTGGGCGCCACGCGAGGTCGACCGCGCCGTACCTCATCGCGTACACCTCGATGCCGCGCAGCGTCTCCGCGGGGAGGCACCCGGGGCCGTAGAAGGTGTAGCGGCACAGCGGGTTGGAGGCGTGGACGCAGTCGTAGTCCTGGTCGACCTCCAAAGCCATCGGGTCGACCAGCGCCTCCACGTCGCGCCGCCCGAGCGGTTGCGTGGCGGGCGCGCGCGTCACGTCGCGGAAGAAATGCGCCTGCGCGCGGGGCGCCCCCTCGTCGGTCTCCGCGCTCAGCGTGAAGGGGCCGTGCGGGCCCGCGAGGTCGCGCGACTCGCGCCACGACGTCCCCGGGCGCACGTCGGCCAGATCCAATGCGCCGTCCGCGCGCCGCGCGCCCCGCCGATCGCTCGCCGCCACCAGCGCCGCGTGGAGCGAGGCGTCCGTCGAGACGATGACGCGGTTCCACTCGCCGCCGCCGCAGCTCCCGGGGTCAGCAGAAGTGGCACCCTCGCCGCCAGCCACGCGGTGGAGCGCGGTGACGTGGTCGAGCGCCGACCCGCCGTCGCCCGCCACCACGGAACCCGCCAGCCGCGCCGTCACCGTCAGGAACACCGCCCGCGCCGAGGGCTGGAGCCCCGACCAGAGCGCGCACACGTCAACGAGATCGCGGCCGCGGAGACCGTTGGACTGAACCACATCGGGGCGCTCGCGCAGCCGCGCGAGGTACGTCGCGAGCAGCCGCGACCTCCCCGCTTCCAGGCCGCGCATGGGTGCGTCGGGCGCGTCGGCGACGTCGTTCACCGTGGCGACGTCGACGGGCGCCACGCGGTCGGGTGCGGGGGCCTCGTCGAGGTCGACGTCCTCGGTCACAACGGCGTCGCCGGCCACCGTCACGTCGGCGTCGACGGTCGCGTCGGCGTCGGGCGCGCGGTCGTCGCAGGCGGCGAGCGCGAGGGCGAGGAGCGCGGCGGCGCGGGTCACGGCCGCGACGATACACCCGCTACCACCCGACGGGACGCAGCCCCGCGGGGCCTCGGTGGGCGGCGCAGTACTCGTGGAGCGGCCGGTCGACCGACCAGTTGCGCGTCGTCGGGAGCAGCGCGCACGCAAGCGCGATCCACTCGCCGACGTCCACCGCCCACACGCGGACCACGCCGTCGTCGCTGACCGTGGCGAGGCGGCGGCCGTCGGGGCTGTAGCGGACGTCGGTGACGGCGCGCTCGTGGCCCTCGAAGCCCGCGAGCCCTTCGCCGTTGGACGCGTCGTAGAGGCGCGCGGTGCGGTCGGAGCTCGCCGTGGCGAAAGTGGCGGCGTCGGGCGCCAGGCGGACGACGTCGATGCGGCGCCGGTGCCCGCCGATCGGGCGACCGAGCTGACGGGTGAGGCGGGCCCAGGGCTGGACGGTTCCCCAGCGGGAGAGGGTGACGGCGCGGGCCCCGTCGGCGGCGAGCTCGGCGTCGACGATGGGCTGCTCGCCGTTCTGGAGGAGGGCCTCGCGCTCGACGGTTTCCACCGCCCACAGGCGCGCGCTGCCGTCGGGGCCGACGGTCACGACCCGCGCGCCGTCGCGCGAGAAGCGGGCGCGGGTGACGCCGCCGGGGTGCTCGTCGATCACGCCGAAGCGGAGGCCGCTGAAGGCGTTCCAGAGGCGGGCGCCGAGCTCGCTGGCGGTGAGGACGTAGCGCCCGTCGGACGATGCCGCGACCGCGCGGACGGGCCCGCCGTGGCCCTCCAGCGTGCGCTCGAGCCCGCCGTCCGACGCGCGCCACAGCCCGGGGTCGCCCCGCGTCCGCGCCACCAGCACCAGCCCCGTCGCGCCCAGAAATGCCGCGCCCGAAAGCTCTCCCTCCGCGCCGCCGAGTGTTGCAATGAGGCGCCCGTCGGCCGCGTCGTGCAGCCGCGCGACGCCGTCCGCGCCCGCCACCAGCAGCCGTCGCCCGTCGCCCGAGAGCCACGCGTCGCGCGCCGGCGTCAGCACGTTCGCGAGCTGGCCGCCGCCGTCCGCGCGAACGATCCGCACGCCGTCGGGGCCCCGCGCGAGCACCGCGGAGCCGTCGGCCGTGAAGTCCGCGTCGTCGGTGTGAGCGCCGGCGGCGAGCGTCGCGACGAGCCGCCCCGTCTCCGTCTCCCACACGAGGCAGGGGTCGCCCACCGTCAGCAGCCGCGCGCCGTCGGGCGAGAAGCGGGCCGCGCGCAATGCGCCCCCCGCGGGGTGGCGGAGCGCATAGCCGAGGGCCGTCCCGCCGAGCGTCCACACGCGCGCCGCGCGGTCGGCGCCGACGGTGACCGCGGTGCGGCCGTCGGGCGTGAAGCGCGCGAGGGAGAGCTCGGCGCGGTGGCCTTCGAGCGTCCGGACGAGCGCGCCGGAGGCGAAGTCCCACACGCGCGCGGTCGCGTCGAGGCTGGCCGTGAGCGCGAGGCGCCCGTCGGCGCTCAGCGCGACGTCGGCGACGGGCTCGGCGTGGCCCGACAGCGTCGCGCGCGGGGCGTCGCCGTCGACGTCCCACAGGGTCGCCACGCCGCGGGCGAGGACGACCGCGCGACGTCCGTCGGCCGAGCGCCGCACCGCCGTCGGCGCGAGCGACGACCACGGCCCCGCGGGAACCTCCTCCGCCAGCGCGGGCGGGGCGGGCGCGTCGACCGCGGCGCCGGTGGTGGCGTCCCAGAGGCGCGCGCGGCCGCCGGACTCCACGGTGACGACGCGGGCGCCGCCGTCGACGAAGCGCGCGGCGGACACCGTGTGGTCGTGGCCCGCAAGGGTGGTGATCGTGAGGCCAGTGGCGAGGTCCCAGACGCGCGCGGTCTTGTCTTCGGAGGCGGTGACGGCGCGGCGTCCGTCGGGCGAGAGGTCGAGCGCGGTGAGGGGCGCGCGGTGGCCCTCCAGGGGGAGGCTGCGCAGCGCGTCGAGGAGCGCGCGGTGGAGCGTGCCGCGCGCGCTGCCGGGGGGGACGCCCTCGCGCTCGGCGAGGCGGAGCGCGCGGACGGCACTCGCGAGCGCGTAGATGCCCTCACCGGGCACGCGCGCGCGGGCGGCGGCCTGGGCGGCGAGGCGCCCGCGGGTCTCCGCCGCGGCCTCACGGCGTGCGCTGGCGAGCTGCGACTCCGCGGTGCGGGCGCGGTCGTCGGCGGCGAGGGCGCGCCGGTACGTCCACGCCGAGCCCGCCGCGCCGAGGAGGGCGAGCGCGCCGAGGGCGGCCGCGACGAGCTCGGTGGAAGAGGGCGCGCGCACGCCGCGATCATCGCAGCCCGGCGGCCCCGAATGGAACGCGCGATTCGCGCGCCCCGCCCGGTGCGTTACGGCGCGAGCACGGGCCAGTCGGTCATCGCCATCGGGTGGCCGATGCCGGCGTGGACGGAGAGGAGCCAGGAGACGGGCGCGCGCACCTCGGGGGAGCTGGTCGCGAGCTCGGCGAGCGAGGGGGCCGACGAGCCCGCGTCGGTGACGAGACGCGCGAGGGTGCTGAGCAGCCCCGAGGGCTCGGCCGGTAGCTCGACGAGCTCGTAGTCGTCGCCGAGGTCGCCGAGCGTGCGGGCGCGCTCGAGGGCCACCATCAGGCCGCCGAGGCGGTCGACGAGGCCCACCTCGCGGGCGCGCGCGCCGCTCCAGATGCGGCCCTCGCCCACCGCGTCGACCTCCGCGGGCGTCCGCTGGCGGCCCTGCGCCACGCGCGCGAGGAAGAGGTTGTAGAACTCCCCGATCTTCTCCGCGAGGAAGCGCCGCTCCTCGGGCGTGTAGGGGCGGAAGACGCTCTCCATGTCGGCCCGGTCGCCGCGGCGCGTCAGCTCCACCCGCACGTCGAGGCGCGAGAGGAGCGAGGCGACGTCGGCCTTGCCGTAGAAGATCCCGATGGAGCCCGTCAGGCAGCTCGGGTCGGCGATGATCTCCCGCGCGCCCACGCCGACGTAGTACCCGCCCGACGCCGCGATGCGCGAGAACGACGCGATCACCGGCTTGCGTCGGTTGGCCGCGGCCACCGCGCGCCAGATGAGGTCGCTCGCGAGCGCGCTGCCTCCAGGCGAGTCGACGCGCAGCACGATCGCCCCGACGCGCGGGTTGGCCGCGGCCGCGCGGATCGCCGCGGCGATGGTCTCGTCGCCCACGCGGCGCATCCCGAGGACGGGGACCTCGCTGCTCTCCCCGTCGACGATGTCGCCGTCGACGAGCACCACCGCCACCGAGCGGCCCGTGGTCCAGCGGCGCGAGCGGACGGGGGCGTAGGCGTCGTAGTCGACCTGTGCGGCGCGGGCGGCGAAGGCCAGCGAGCGCTCGGCGGCGTCGAGCGTCTGGACGCCGTCGATGAGCCGGCGGGCGCGGGCCTCGCGGGCCGTGTAGGGGCCGCCGACGATCGCCGCGCGGGCCTCGTCGGCGCTGAGCGAGCGGCTCTCGGCCACGCCCTCGACGAGGTGGGCGAGGGCGTCGTCGAGCATCCGCTCCTCCTGCTCGCGCGCGGGCCCGGTGCTCCCGTCGCGGGTGAACTGCTCGGGCGCGCTCTTCCAGTCGCCGATGCGGACGAAGTCGGTGCGGACGCCGAGGTTCCAGAGGGCGGGGCCGAGGTAGTAGCGGGCCGAGCGGACGCCCGCGATGCGAACGCCGCCCGCCGGGTCGACGGTGACGCGATCCACACCCGCGCACGCGTACCAGGTGCTCGCGGTCGCCTCGGTGAGGTGGCAGGCCACCCGCTTGCCCGACGCGCGCAGCCGGGCGAAGGCCTCGCGCAGCTCCTCGGCGTGGGCGAGTCCCCCCACCTCGTCGCGCGGCGCGAACATCACCGCCCGCACCGCCGGGTCGCGCCGCAGCCGCTCGAAGCGCCAGAGCAACCGCACGAACGACCGCGCCCCCGGCGCGTCGTCGAGGGGAACCGTCACCGACACCGAGCGCTCGGGCAGGGTGACGGGGTTGCGGTCGCCGTCCCACGCCGCGGTGGCGGTGTAGCCCGCGACGTCCCCGTCGTAGAAGCCGCCTCCGCCCGCGCGCCACTGCCCCCACGCGAGCTCGAGCCCCGCGCCCGCGCGCCACGCGCCGCTCTCGAAATCGTAGAGCCCCTCGGCCCGCGCCGCGCCCACGTGCGGGATGGCCAATCGAAGCCCCGCGCGGCCCTGCACGTCGCCGTCCCAGGGCACCACCACGTCGGCGCCGAGGGTGAGCGCGTCGGTGCCCGTCGGGCGCACCGCGACGCCGGCGGTGACGCGGCGAGCGAGCCCTTGCGCGGGGGAGTCGGGCCCGACGAGCTGCTGCCCGACGGCGCCCGCCATGAAGTGCTGCGAGGGCCGCCAGAGCGCGCCCACGTCGAGCGACGACGAGCCCGACACCGCGTCGCCGCCGCCGCCGAAGAAGCGCCAGCGGAGCCCGATCAGCAGGTCGCGGCGGAGGGCGTAGCCGAGGCCGACTTCGGCCGTGGCGAAGGCCCCCGCGGAGGCGCCGTTGACCACCGGCCGCACCCACGACGCGCCGAGGCCGAGGGCGAAGCCGAGCGGGAGCTGCGTCGCCCACGAGAGCGTCTCGCCGCGCAGCGCCGTGGCGCGGGCGTCGAGGGCGTTGACGTGCGTGAGGCGAACGGAGTCGGCGCGCTGCACGGTGAGGCCCGCGGGGTTGACCCGGAGCGCCTCGGCGCCGGTGGCGGAGGCCGCGGTGACGCCGGGCGCGGAGAGCTCGTCGGGGAGCCCCTGCGCGCCCGCGCCCGCCGCCGCGCAGAGACAGAGCCCGAGCCAGGGGGCCGTTCGGTGCTTCATCAACCGCGGACACTAATCCAGAACGTCCGCGCGGCGCGCGGTTTTCGCTCTATGATCCGCCGCCCCGATGCCACGAGTCGCCCCCCTCCTCGTTGTCGCCCTCGCGCTCGCCGCCCCCGCGACGGCGTTCGCGCAGCGCCCCTCCAACCGCGAGCTCGCGATCATCCACTACGAGCGCGGGCGCGCCCACTACGCCGCGGGCCGCTACCGCCAGGCCGTCTTCGAACTCGAGACGGCCCACTCGCTCGACCCATCGGGCACCAACCTCCTGCTCAACCTCGGCACCGTCCACGAGCGCCTCGGCAACATCGACGCGGCGCTCCTCGCCTACGAGCGCCACCTCGCCCTCACCACCGACCCCGAGGAGCGGGCGCGCACCCAGCGGGTCCTCACGCGCCTGCGCGGCGCCCGCGTCGAGCTGGCGGAGATCTCGCGGCGCCACGGCCGCGCCGACGGGGTCTTCTGGGCGACGACGGGGGCCTCGGTCACGCTGCTCGCGCTCGGCGCGACGATGCTCGCGACGACGGCGCAGGCGGACGACCGGACGGCGCCGATCGCGTTCACGGTGTCGGGCGGGGCGCTGGGGGTGCTGGCCGCGGTGCTCTACCTCGCGCGCGAGGCGCCGCCGCGGCAGACGCTCTTCGTCAACGCGGGCTTCGCGCCGGGCGCGGCCACCCTGGGCGTCGCGGGGAGCTTCTAGTGCCCATCCGCCTGCTCGCCCTCGACCTCGACGGCACCGTCTACCGCCACGACGGCACCATCGCCCCCTGGGACGTCGAGGCCGTGGCGCGGGCCCGCGACGCCGGCATCGCCGTCACCATCGCCACCGGGCGCATCGCGCTCGGCACGCTCCCGGCTGCGCGCGCGCTCGGCATCGACCTGCCCGTGGTGTGCGCCGAGGGCGCGGTGATCGTCCACGGGCGCACCGGCGAGACCATCGCCCACCGCTCGCTCCCCGCCACGCACGTCGAGTGGCTCGCCGACGTCGCGGGCGACCACGGGCTGGCGCAGTTCTGGTTCACGCACGACGAGATCCACGGCGAGGAGCACGGGCGCGACCACGTCGAGTACATCGGGACGTGGTCGCCGTCGGTCACGCTCCACCCGCGGCTGGAGTCGTCGCCCGCGTGGCCCCTGCGCGAGAAGGTGACCATGGCCGTCGCGGTCGGGAGCCACGACGACGTGAAGGCCGCCCACGAGCGCGTCACCGGCGCCCACGGCGAGCGGCTCTCGGCCTTCCGCTTCCCGATCAACTCGTCGCGGACGGCGTGGACGCTGCTGGTGCGCGACGCGGCCATCGACAAGTCCACCGGGCTCGCCGAGGTGGCCGCGGGCCTCGGGCTCGACGCGCGCCAGGTCGCGGTCGTGGGCGACTGGATCAACGACGTGCCGATGTTCCGCTGGGCGCGTCGGTCGTTCGCGATGGGGCAGAGCCCCGACCACGTGGCCGCGCACGCCACCGACCGGCTCACCGCCACCGCGTCCACCGGCGGCGGCGTCGCCGAGGCGGTGATGAAGATCCTCCGCGACCGGGAGTGACGCTCGCGCGAACCCTCCGCGCGCCCCGCGGGCTCCCACGGGGCGAAACGGAGCATTCGCCGTGACCGACATCGTCGTGACCTTCCCGGGCAACAAGCGCGTCGACGCCAAGGTGGGCGCGTTCACCATCCACACCGACCAGCCGACCGACCTCGGCGGCGAGGGGGCCGAGGCCGCGCCCTTCGACCTCTTCCTCGCCTCCCTCGCCACCTGCGCGGGCATCTACGCCCTGGGCTTCTGCCAGGCGCGCAAGCTCCCCACCGAGGGCCTCGCGCTCACCCAGCACGTCGAGCTCAACCCCGAGACGCACCTCCCCACGAAGATCACCCTCTCGCTCCAGCTCCCCGAGGGCTTCCCCGAGACGCACCGCGCCGCCATCGTCCGCGCCATCGAGAACTGCAAGGTCAAGAAGACCATCGCCGCCCAGCCCGCCTTCGAAGTCCTCACCCTCGCCCCCACGCGCTGAACCTCGTGCGCGCCTCGAACGTGGTGCGCCTCGCCGCTGCACGTTCGCGCTGAAAACCCGCGCGGCGCGTGCGTTGCACCGCGGCCGGGGCGGAGGTTCTCATGCATCACGGTCCGCGCGGCAACGCGGTGGTCATCGGTTCGGGCGTCGGCGGTCTGGCGGCCGCGGGCTTCCTCGCGAAGGACGGCTGGGCGGTGACGGTGTACGAGCGCGCGTGGCAGCCGGGCGGGCTCGTCGCGCCGCGCCGCGTGGGCGAGTTCCGCTTCGACGGCGGGCTCTACCACGTGGGCGGGTGCCGCGAGGGCGGCGTGACGCACGCGCTCCTCGGCGAGCTCGGCGTCGACGCGGGCGCGCTCTTCACCGAGCTCGACCCTGAAGGCTTCGACCGCTACCGCTTCCCCGGGATGGAGGTGGCTGTCTGTCGCGGCTCGCGCGCGTACCGCGACCGCCTCGTCGCGCTCTTTCCGCACGAGCGCGAGGGTCTCCACGAGCTCTGGCTGCTCATCGAGGCGGTGGGGCGCCTGGAGCGGACGCTCGCCTCGCCCGACGGCCGCGCGCACGTCCCGATGGACCTCGCCTTCGCAGTCGAAGTACCCGCGCTCCTCCGCTGGTCGCGCGCCACGCTCGGCGAGGTGCTCGAGCGCTTCATCGACGACCCGAAGCTCCGCGCGGTGCTCGCTGGGGGGACGGGCGAGTACGGCCTGCCGCCGTCGCGCGCGTCGGCCTTCGGGGCCTTCTCGGTGATGGCCCACTACGCCGACGGGGCGTGGTTCCCCCGCGGCGGGAGCGGCGCGCTGCGCGACGAGCTGCTCGACGCCGTGACGCGCCTCGGCGTCCGCGTGGTGACGGGCGCCACCGTGCGGAGCGTCGAGGTGAAGGAGGCGGTGGCGACGGCGGTGTTCGTCGGCGACGAGCGCGTCGAGGCCGAGGTGGTGATCTCCGACGCCGACCCCGCGGTGACGCTCGGGCGGCTCGTCCCCCCCGACGCGCTCACCGGCCGCGCGCGACGACGCGTGGCCCGCGCGCGCCCGTCGCTGAGCGCGTGCGTGCTTCACCTCGGGATGCGCCGAACGCTCGACGGCTCGGGCCTCGGCCGCAGCGACCTCCGCGTCTACCCCGACTGGGACCTCGAAGCCCTCTACGCGCCGCTCCTCCGCGGCGAGCTCCCCGAGTCGATGGCGCTCTTCATCTCGCCGGGCTCGCTCAAGGAAGGCTCCGGCGCGCTCTGCCCGCCCGGCTGCTCGACGCTCGAAGTGACCACGCTCGCGCCCTGGGAGCCCTTCGCCCGATTCGCGCAAACCCCTCCCGGCGAGCGCGGGCCCGCGTGGGACGAGCTCACCCGCCGCGTCGAGGAGTCGATGCTCCGCGCGCTCGAAGCCGCCCTCCCCGGCGTCGTCGGCGACGTCGACGTGAAGGAACTCCTCACCCCCCTCGACTTCGCGGCCGACGGCGGTGAGCTGGAAGGTGGGCTCTACGGCCCCGCGATGACGCCGGGCTACTGGGGCGTCGCGGGCCTCGGCACGCGGACGCCGGTCGACGGGCTCCTCCTCGCGGGCGCCGGGGTGCTCGGCGCGGGCGTCGCGTCGTCGCTGCTCTCGGGGCGCCTCGCGGCTTTGCGCGCGCGAGAAGACGACGAGGCCATGCGCGTGCCCGTGCCGCTCTTCTGACGGCGACGTCGCCCCCGCGGTCCCACGAGATATGCACCTCGTTGACGCGGAAACGCTTGCACACAAGGTGATCTTGGAAGCACGCGCTTCTGGCTCTTCTGCTCGCGGCGCCGGGTGCCCAGGGTTCGCCCGGCCTGCCCTGGCATAGTGGCCAAGGCTCACCCTGGGCTACCTGCAAGTGATCGCCCGGTTGGTACCGGGCTCCCAGCGTAGCGACGGCCGCGACGCTTGACGTCTTCACTTCGCGACGGCGCCCGGAGTCCGCCACCGGGCGGACGATCCCATGAAGGTTGCCCCGGGTGAGCCTTGGCCACTATGCCAGGGCAGGCCGGGCGACCCCTGGGCACCCG
>JAXLYI010000046.1:0-83165 GCA_046351555.1 Polyangiales bacterium | reverse complement strand
GGGCGCAGGCGCGACGACCCGCGGGGCGGGCGCGGCGTGCAGGGGCGGCGCGGGCGCCGCGACGCGTTCGCGCGGGGCGGGGCGGACGAGCACGAAGGCCGCGACGAGGGACGCGACGAGCGTGAGCGCGGCGGCGACGACGGGGGCCTGGCGGGCGAGCTCCGCGGGCGGGGGCGGGGCGGGCGGGGCGGCGCGCGGCGGAGGCGCCATGGAGGCGGCGGCGAGGCGCGCGCTGGCGGGGAGGTCGAGGACGAGCGCGGGCGAGGGGACGACGCCCGAGGCGCGCGGCGCGGGCGAGTCGGAGGCGCGGTACGTCCACGGGACGACGGGGCGCGCGGCGAGGGGCGCGCGCACCGCCGGGTCGCGGAGGAGCGGGAGGAGCTCGCGGCGGAGCGCGTCGGCGTCGGCGGGGCGCTCGGCGGGGGCCTTGCGGAGGCAGCGCTCGACGAGGTCGAGGAGGCGCGGGTCGAGGTCGGGGCGGTGCGCGGCGAGCGGGCGGTGCGGGTCGCGGCACACGGCCACCATCACGGCCGCCGCGGACTCGCCGTCGAACGCGAAATCGCCCGCGAGGCACTGGTAGAGCATCGCGCCGAAGGACCACACGTCCGACGCCGTGGTGGCGGCGCGCGCGTCGAGGCACTGCTCGGGCGCCATGTAGTACACCGTGCCGAGCGCCTCGCCGGCGGAGGTCGCGCGGCGGTCGTCGGCGGCGTCGCACGCGATGCCGAAGTCGAGGAGCTTCACGCGCTCGCCGCCGCCGTCGAGGCGCTCGAGGAAGAGGTTCTCGGGCTTGAGGTCGCGGTGGACGACGCCGAGGGCGTGCGCGGCGGCGAGCGGTTCGAGCGTCGCCGCGAGCCGGTCGAGCGCGTCGGCCTGGGGCACGGTGCCGCGGGCGAGGCGCTCGGCGAAGGTCTCCCCGTCGAGGAGCTCCATCGCGAGGAAGGGGACGCGCTCGCCCTCGGCGGACACGTCGATGCCGGCGTCGAGGACGCGCACGACGCCCGGGTGCCCGATGCGCGCCCCGACGCGCACCTCGCGGAGGAAGCGCCCGAGCGTCGCCTCGTCGCGCGCGAGGCGGCGGTCGAGCACCTTCACGGCGACGCGTTGCTCGGTGAGGGCGTGGCGGGCGACGAAGAGCGTGCCCATGCCGCCCTCGGCGAGGCGGCGCTCGACCAGGTACTTCTCGCCGATGATGCGGGTGGGCGTGGCGTCCATCGGGCCCCCCCGCGCGCGGCGGGGGGCTTCGGTGGGATGCACGACCGAGGCTCGGGGTTCGACCATGCGGGACGCTTCCTCGTCGATGGGTACGCGAGGGAGTGCCCGCGCAGATTTCTCGAAGGTCGCGACAGGCCGCCCCACCGTTGCGCGCGTGGGTTCGTGCGCTTGACCTCCGGGGGGAAACTGGTGTTCTGTTCGCGCCATGTGGAACCTCTTTTTCGCCGACGTCGCAGCGCGCCCGGGGCGCGCGCCGCGCGCGGGGGGATGAGAGGGGCGCCACCGCCATGTGCGGCATCGCCGGCCTGATCCGGTTCGCGGCCGATCTCCCGGGGGAGGAGCTCGCCGCGCGCGCGACGCGCATGGCCGCGGCGGTGACGCACCGCGGGCCCGACGCTGAGGGGGTCTACGCCGACGGCGCGTCGGGGGTTGCGCTCTCCCACCGCCGGCTGTCGATCCTCGACCTCTCCGAGGCCGGTGCGCAGCCGATGCGCAGCCACGACGGGCGCCTCACGATCGTCTTCAACGGCGAGATCTACAACCACGCGGAGCTCCGCGCGGCGCTCGCCGGGTGCGACTGGCGCGGGCACTCGGACACCGAGGTGCTGCTCGAGGCGCTGGCCCGCTGGGGCGTCGAGGCGGCGCTGCGGCGCGCGGTCGGGATGTTCGCCTTCGCCGTCTGGGACGCGGCCGACCGGAGCCTCGTGCTCGCGCGCGACCGCATGGGCGAGAAGCCGCTCTACTACGGCGTGACGGGCGACGCGCTGGTGTTCGGCTCCGAGCTCAAGGCCCTGCGCGCGGCCCCGGGCTGGCGGGCGGAGGTCGACCGCGACGCGCTCGACGACTTCATGCGCCACGGCTGCGTGCACGCGCCGCGGTCGATCTACCGCGACGCGCGCAAGCTCCCGCCGGGCGCGTGGCTGCGGGTGCCGCTGGCGCGGGCGCGCGAGGCCCTCACGCTCGCCCCGTCGCGCTACTGGTCGCTCGAGGACGTCGCCGCGCGCGCGGGGGCGGCGCCGGCGCGCGAGGAGGACGCGGTCGACGAGCTCGAGCGGCTCCTCCAACGCGCCGTGGCGGGGCAGGTGGTGGCCGACGTGCCGGTCGGGGCCTTCCTCTCGGGCGGCATCGACTCGTCGACGGTGGTCGCGCTGATGCAGGCCGCGTCGACGCGGAAGGTGCGGACGTTCTCCATCGGCTTCCACGAGCCGAAGTACAACGAGGCCGAGCACGCGGCGCAGGTGGCGGCGCACCTCGGCACCGACCACACCGAGCTCTACGTCACGCTCGACGAGGCGCGGGCGGTGATCCCCGACCTGCCGCGCATCTACGACGAGCCCTTCGCCGACTCGTCGCAGATCCCGACCTACCTCGTTTCGAAGCTCGCGCGGCGCGGGGTGACGGTGAGCCTGTCGGGCGACGGCGGCGACGAGCTCTTCGGCGGCTACTCGCGCTACACCCTCGGCGACGGGCTCTGGCGCTACCTCGAGCGCGTGCCCCGGGGCGGGCGCGCGGGGCTCGCGGCGGGCCTGCGCAGCGTGCCGCCGGGGGCGTGGGACTCGCTCTTCGGCGCGCTCCCGCGGCGGCTCCGGGTCGAGCGCGCGGGCGACAAGCTCTACAAGCTCGCCGGGCTCGCCGGGGCGCGCGACGCCCGCGAGGTGCACACGCTCCTGATGACGCAGTACCGCGAGGCCGACGCTGTGGTGGAAGGCGCGCGGACGTCGACGGCGCCCAACGGGCACGGGCTGTGGGACGTCGGCGGGCGGCGCTTCACCGACAACATGATGCTCGGCGACGCGCTCTGGTATCTGCCCGACGTGATCCTGGTGAAGGTCGACCGGGCGGCGATGGCGGTGAGCCTCGAGACGCGCGCGCCCTTCCTCGACCACCGGGTGGTGGAGTTCGCCTTCGGGCTCGCGCCGTCGATGAAGATCCGCGGCGGCGTCACCAAGTGGATCCTGCGGCGCGTGCTCGACCGGCACGTGCCCCGCGCGCTCATCGAGCGGCCCAAGATGGGCTTCAACGTGCCGATCGAGCTGTGGCTCCGCGGCTCGTTGCGCCAGTGGGCGGAGGACCTCCTCGCGCCCGACCGCCTGCGGGCCCAAGGGTACCTCCGCGCCGACGTCATCCAGTCGGCGTGGCGCGCGCACCTCTCCGGCGCCCGCAACCTCGAGCACTTCCTCTGGAACGCGCTGATGTTCCAGGCCTGGCTCGACGGCTGAAGGGTCAGCGCGGGGGGCAGGGGCCGAGCTCGACGCGGTGGAAGGCGACGCCGCGGCGCGACACCGTGGCGACGCCGAGGCCGCGCCCGTCGAAGACCATCGCGGGCGCGGCGGCGGTGCCGTCGGGGCCCTGGAGCTCGCTGCCCGCGGGGTGGGGGCCGCCGTCGGCCGAGAGCGCGCGCACCCACACGCGCCCGACGCCGTCGCGCTCGACGCGCATGGCGAGGGCGAAGGCGCCTGGGGCGACGGCGACGAGGGCGGGGTCGTCGGCCGAGGCGGCGCCGTCGCTGACGCGGACGTCCGGGCCGAGGGGGTTGCCGCGCGGGCTCACGCGGCGGAAGAAGACGTGGGTGGCGCCGTCGCGCAGCTCGCTCCACACGACGCCGAAGGCGCGGCCGTCCCAGGCAACCGCGTGGCGGCCCTCGAGGTCGACGCCGCCGATGCGGTCGGGCGAGACGTGGCGCATCACGCCGCGCGGCAGGCCGTCGGGCGCGAGGCGCATGAAGTCGACGGCGCGCACCTCGCCGCGGGCGCTGACGGCGGTGAAGGCCCACTCCTCGCCCGTCCACGTCACGGTGGGCGCGCCGAGGGTGAGCGCGGTGTCGACGAGGCGGACGGCCTGGCCGCGCGGGGCGTCCCAGCGGTCGAGGGACATGCCGTAGAGCACGTGGCGGCGGCCGTTGTCTTCGCGCGCGACCCAGGCGAGGCCGAAGCCCTGGCCGTTGCTGGCGATGGCGGTGGCGACGTCGTCGCGGGGCCCGCGGGTCATGCGCCAGGGGGCGCTCACGGTCGCGCCGCGGACGTCGACGCGGGCCTGGTGGATGTCGCCCTCGCCGTCGCCCCAGGCGGCGTCGAAGAGGACGCTCCAGTTGGCGCCGTTCCAGACGACGGCGGGGTAGCCGACGCGGAAGCCGTCCTCGCTCACCTGCACGGCGGCGCCGGCGCGCCCGCCCGAGGCGTCGACGCGGACGAACCACACGGAAGTGCCCCGCGGCGACGCCTGCTGCCACGCGACGCCGTAGTGGGTGCCGTTCCAGGCGACGGAGGCGCGGGTGCAGCCGGGCGTGACGGCGAGGTCGAGGCCGCGGGCGGCGCGCTGCGGGCAGAGGCCGGCGGGGGCGCCTTCGAACGCGTCGGGCGCGGCGGCGTCGAGCTCGGGCGCGAGCACGTAGCGCCGTCGGAGCGGGCGCGGCTCCGGCGTGCACGCGGCGAGGGCGGCGAGGGCGGCGAGGGCCGCGCGGCTCACGGGCGGACGTCGAACACGCGCCACCGGGCGCCGAGGCGCACGAGCGTGTCGAGGCGGAGCCGCCGGCGCTCGCCGCGGAGCTCGTACTCGAGCGTCGGCCCGTCGCCGCAGCGCGTGGTCGCGCGGGCGAAGCGGCCGCAGGGGGTGAGGTCGATCGCGCCGCCGCGGTAGGAGCTCTCGGCGACGCCGACCCACGTCGCCTCGCGAAGCACTTCATGAAGCGCGCGGGTGTCGCGGGCGAGGGCCTCGGCGTGGCGCAGCACGATCCCCTCGGCGCCGGCGCCCGGCGGGAAGAGCCCGCGCAGCTCGGCGCGCGTCGGGAGCACGCCGGCCATCTCCCGGTCGCCGCGCTTCACGGCTTCGAAGAAGTCGTGCGCGAGCGTCGCGATGGCGGCGCGGTCGGCGGGGGTGAGCGCGTAGGGCGCGGCGGCGGCGGGCGGCGGCGCGAGCAGGCAGAGGGAGAGCGCGGCGGCGGCGGCGGTTCGCTTCATCACGGTCGCCCGCGGTGATGGAACAAACCCGGCCGCCGCGCAAGGGGTGGCGCTACGGCCGCCCGGCGAGGCTCCAGGCGCAGTAGTCGACGTTGTCGGTGACGGCGATGCCCGGGCGGCCGACGTCGTCGCCGAGGAGGTTGACGCGCGCGGCGAGCGACGTTGCGTCGCACGAGCGGCGGGTGACGTCGGTGTCGCCCGTGGCGTCGGTGGGGCCGTCGGGGGCGCCCCACCAGTTGCCGCGCGCGGCGACCACCGAGGGGCCGAGGTTGCGGACGCCCCAGGCGAGGTTGTCGCCGAGGTTGCTGGCGGCGACGCGGACGTCGTGGAGGCTCGCGCCCGTGTCGGGGAGCACGTCGACGGCGACGTCGTGGCCCGAGATCACCTCGCGCGCGAGGTCGAGGTGCACCTCGCCGTCGCCCGCGGTGGAGACGACGTAGCCCGCGCCGTGGTTGTCGGCGACGAGGTTGCCGCGCGCGGTGACGGTGACCGACGAGCCCGCGCCGCGGTTGGCGTCGGTGACGCTGACGGCGCCGAGGCGGTTGGCGTGGAGGAGGTTGGCGTCGAGGCGGAGGTCGATGTCGACGTCGCCCGAGAGGCCGGCGAAGGCGTTGCCGACGCTGACGGCGTAGGTGTTGGCGTGGAGGTGGTTGGCGCGGAGGGTGACGCGCTTGTCGAGGTGGGGGTTGCCGGCGGTGAAGGCGTTGTCGACGAGGACGCCGGCGGAGCCCGAGCCGTCGGTGGCGGCGGTGACGTCGTAGCCGGCGATGTCGTTGCTGCGCAGGTCGGCGGTGGCGGTGGAGGAGACCTCGACGCCGTAGCCGAAGTCCCCCTCGGCCCGGAAGGCGTTGCGCACGAACTCCCCGTGGGTGAAGCCGTGGAGCAGCACGCCGACGCGCCCCGTCCGCACGAACTCGTCGTCGACGAAGCGCACCGTCGCGCGCTCGTCGGCGGTGAAGCCCGGCGCCGAGGCGTACACCGTGAACTCGTAGTAGCCCGGCGTCGCCATGTCGGTGAGGGCGCAGTCCTGGACGGTGGCGGTGGAGTTCCAGAGGAGGAGGCCGGCGACCTGGTCGCCGCGGACGTCGGCGAAGTCGAGCGTCACCGAGCGGAGGGTGACGTCGCGCGAGTCGACCACGCGGACGGGCGTCCGGCGCGCGGCTCCGTAGCCCGCGACGTCCCACGCGAGCGCGGCGGCGGGGCGCCAATGCACGGTGTCGCGGCCGTCGCCGACGATGCGGACGTGCGCGAAGCCCACCAGGGAGAGCGTGTCGGTGTAGGTGCCGGGCATCAGGCGCACGGTGCCGGCGCGCTCGCCGCCGGCGCCGAGGCGGTCGACGGCGGCCTGGATGGTGCGCATCGGGCGCGCGGTGGTGCGGCCGTCCGCGGCGTCGTCGCCGTCGGGCGAGACCCACACCGTGCGCGCGATGAGCACCGCCTCGGACTGGGATCCGGGCGCGTCGTCGCCCGCGCCACAGCCGACCGCCGCGAGCGCGCAGGCGAGGGCCGCGCGCATGAGGGAGCATGCGTTCATGGGGAGAACTCCTTGCGTGCGGCGGCACGTCGGGACGGCCCCCCGCGATGTCAAGACGTCGCGCGGCCGCGTCCCGAAGCTCCCGACGCGCGGGCGCGTTGGACGTCGCGCCGACCAGCGGCGCCGACCACCGGCGGCGTTCAGCGCGCGCCGCGGAGGCCCTGGAAGCTTCGCTGCACCTGCACGATGCGCCCATCAGGGTGGCGGTGCTGCGCGCCCCACGAGAGCGTGAGCTGGTCGCCCGCAAAGGTGACGCTGCCGCCGACGGGCCCCACCGCGACGGGCCCGAGTCCCTCGACCGTGATGGTGCACGACTGGCCCGGCTCGATCGTCGCCGCGCCCTCCCCGGCGAGCGCCGCGCGCAGCTCGCACTCGCCGCTGCGGAGGAGGATGCGTGCGTCGCCCGCGGCCTCGACGACGAGCGGCGCGGCGAAGGTCTGCTGGGAGGCGTTCATGAGGTCGGTGGCGGGGTTGACGACGGTGACGGAGCCGCCGCCCGTCCCGGCGTAGGTGCCGGCGACGCGCGCGGCCTTCGAGCGGCACGCGGCGGGTGCGACGGCGAGGAGCGCGAGCGCGGAGATGCGGAGGGCGAAGCGGTGCGGGAGGGGGCGCATGCGCGGGCGCGTCGCAAGGCGCGTTCCGCGGGTGCGGGGGAGGGCGCGCCGGGGGTATCGTCGGGGCCGCCGATGGCCGATGAAGGACCGCCCGCGCGACCCCCGTGGCGCGCGTTCGAAGGCGCGCTCAGCGCGTTCCGCTTCGACGCGGTGGAGCCGGCGCTCCGCGCGCACTGCGCCGAGCGGGCGGGGCGCACGGCACGGCAGGGCGGCGCGCAGGGGGCGTTCCGCGCGCGCGTCGAGGAGGTGCTCCGGCCCTCGCTCGGGTGCTGGTATGGCGCGCGGGCGTGGTCGGTGGTGGGCGACGCGTTCGCGTTCCGCCGCGGTGCGTCCTTCGCGCCCGTCGACCAGCTCCCCAACGCCGCCCTCGGTACGCCCGTCGTGCGCGTCGACGCCGCCGTGGCAGTGCTCCGCGAGCGGGTCGCGTTGCTCCTCGCGCCCGTCCGCCTCTGCGCGCCCGCCGCGGGCGCAGTGCCCGGCGTTGCGGCCTGCGTCCCCGCGCTCGAGCGATGCCTCGCCGCGCTGGACCGCGCCTCGCCGCGCGAGGATGCGTGGCGTGGCCCGGCCGCCGACCTCGCCGCGTGGACGCTCGAGGCGCGCGGTGTCTCCGTGCGCGAAGGGGCGCTCGTCGAGGCCGTCTGGTCGCTGCCCGCCGAGGCGCTGGCGTCGTACTTCACGCGCTACGAGGCCGCCCTCGTGCTGGCGGCTGCCGGGTCGGGCGCGCCGCGCGAGGCCTTCGTGGAGGCTCGCCCGTGGGAGGCTCGGCTGCTGCGACCCGACGCGCGCGGCGAGGCGGCGGCGCGCGCTGCGGTGGCGGGGTCCGCGACGCGAAGGAGGCGTGGGAGGTGCTCGCCGCGCGCGGGCTCATCCCGGCCGCGTGGATCGACGACCCGACGCGCGACTACGCCGTCCCCGGGCGCACGGCGCGGCACCCGCCGAACGTCGCCGCGTGCGCCTGCCTCGCGGCCGACCTCGCCGGCGTCCGGCGCGCCGAGGCGCTCGCCGACGAGGCCCTCGCGCGGCTCCGTGTGGGGCGCGAAGCCGGCCGCGATGCGTCGGTGGTTCATCGAGCGCCACCACCAACTCTCGCGGCACATGTCGTGGCCCGCGCCGCTCGCGACGATCGCGAGGCTGACGGCGTTCTACACGTGGACGCAGGCCGGCGAGGAGCCCTATGACCTCGCGGTGTGGCGCGACGCCGTGGCCGAGCGCGCCGACTGGCTCCGCCTGGCGGGCGTCTCGTCCGGCGAGGGCGACGGCGCGGTTGTCCTCGAGGCCGCGGAAGCGCTCCGACTGCCCGCGGCGCTCGCGGACGATCGCGACGTGGACCCGGCGTCCGTCCGGGTGGCGCGGCAGTGGGCGGTGGGGCGCTGCTGGTCGGCGCTCCGGCGGGGCGGGCTGAGGCTTCCCACGCGCGAGGAGGCCGCCCGCTTCGGCGCGCAGCTCCCGTCGGGCGCCGTGCTCCCGGCAGGGCCCGACGGCGCGCCCGCGCGGCTCTCGGACCTCGCCGACCCCTTCGAGCCGCTCCGTGAGCTCTGGTCGCTGGGGTACGCGCTGCGCGGAATGACGTGGGCCACGTCCTCGCTGGTGGCGGCGCTGCCGTAGGCGCGGCCGGTCAGCCCATGGGGCTGATGGGCGGCGACAGCGGCAGGGAGGCCGGGGGCGGAGGCTTCGCGGCGAGCCTCAAGGCGCGGCTGACGTCCTCCTCGCCGTGAAACACGCGGAGGTGCCGCGCGGCCTTGTTGCTCGACACCGCCTGGGCGAAGCGGCGCGCGCAGGTCTCGCAGGCGTCGTGGCGCCACCAGCCCATCCCCCCGTACGTGGGCGGGTCGGGCTCAGGTGCGAAGTCCGGGTCGGGGATCTGGAGCACCGTCCAGGTGGCGCCGTCGTGGGTGCACGGCGGCTCGATCCGCATCGGTGTCGGCGCCCGGTACCCGAGCGTCGTGAGCTGGTCGAGGAACTGCGTGAGCGTCGGGGCGGCCATCCCGCGAGTGTCGGCGCCCGCCACCCGCCGCGTCAACCGGGCCCATTGACGCCGCGCGGCGCCTCGTGCGCTCCTCGGCGTCCGAATGCGCCGCATCACGATCGCCCTCGCGCTGTCCCTCGCCGCCTGCGACGCTTCGGACGGTGCGTCGCCGACGGCCGACGTCCCCGCGGCGAGCGATCGCGCTGCGCCCGACGATGAGGACGGGTCCGCCGACGTCGCCGACGTCGCCGACGCGCCCGCGGACGCGGCCGAGGACGTCGCCGCCCCGGACGCGCTCGCCGACGCGTCGCCGCCCGAGGCGTCCTCCGACGTGGTCGCGCACGATGCGCTCGACGCTGTCGCTTCGCCCGACGTGGCCCCCGACGCCACCGCGCCCGACGCTGCCCCGCCCGACATCGCCCCGCCCGACGCGCCTCCGCGCGATGTACCCGCGCTCGACGCGCCTTCGCCCGACGTCGCGCCCGCCCCCGATCGCCTCGACGCCTCGCCCGACGCGCCCGCGCCCGACCGACCCGCTGCCGACGCCTCGCCCGACGCGCCCGCGCCCGACGTCCCCGCGATCGCGCTCTGCAGCATCCCGCTGCTCCCGATGAACGGCGCGCGCGTCACCTCGCGCCGCCCGACGCTCCAGCTCGCGCGGGCGCCCGGGCTCCGCGAGACGCGCGTCGAGCTCTGCCGCGACCGCGCGTGCGCCGCGCCGGTCGCGTCCGTCGTCACCACCGACGACTTCTTCGTCCCGACCAGCGACCTCGCGCCGGGCGTGTGGTTCTGGCGCCTGACGCCGCGCAACGCCGAGGGGCTCACCTGCACGACCGCGACGTGGGCGTTCGTCGTCCCGTCGCGCTCGCTTACGCCGTCGCGCTCGTGGGGCACGCTGCTCGACGTCAACGGCGACGGCCGCGGCGACCTCGCCGTCGCCACGCTTACGGGCGAGGTGCAGGTCTTCCACGGCACCGCGACGGGCCTCGCCACCACGGCCGCGATCACCCTCACCGGCCTCCCCGTCACGGCCGGGAGCTACACGGCGCCCCCCGTCCCCGCGGCCGCCGGCGACCTCGACGGCGACGGCTTCGTCGACCTCGCGGTCGGGCTCCCCGCGGCCGTCGACGGCGCCGGCGAGGTGCGCGTCTACCGCGGGAGCGTGCGCGGGATCGCCGCCGCCGCGAGCGTCACGCTGCGCGCCCCCGACGGGCGCTTCGGGCACTTCGGCGCGTCGCTCGCCGCGGTCGGCGACATCGAAGGCGACGGCTACGCCGACCTCGTGGTGGGCGCGCCGCGCGCACTTGCAACCAGCGCGGCGGACCCCACGGGGGTGCCGGGGCGGGTGTATGCGTTCCACGGGGCGATGGACGGCGTGCGGGCGACCCCGACGACCACCGTCACCGGGCCCGGCGGCGCGGACGGCTACTTCGGCGCGTCGGTCGCCCCCGCCGGCGACGTGAACTCCGACCGCTTCCCCGACCTCGTCGTCGGCGCGCCCGGCGCGCGGCGCGCGTACGTCTTCCGGGGCACCGCGCTCGGCCTCGCGACCACGCCGCTCGCGACCTTCGCCGACGCCGCCGTCGCGCGCTACGGCGAGCTGGTGGGCTGCGCGGGCGACGTCGACGCCGACGACCACGCCGACGTCTTCGTCGCGGGCGACGACACCGCCGGGCGCGTCGACCTCCGCCGCGCGGGCGCCGACGGGGCGTTCGCAGCAGCGCCCACCGCCCTCGCGATGGCGGGCGTGCGCTTCGGGCGTTCGGTGGCCGCCGCGGACGTCAACGCCGACGGGTACGCCGACCTGCTCGTCGCCGCGCCCGACAGCGGCTTCGGGCCGCCGCGGCTCCTCGTCTACGTCGGCGGCGCGGCGGGCCTCGCGACGTCGCCGGCCTTCACGCTCGGCGCGCCGGGCGGCGTGGCGGGCTTCGCGGACTCGGTCGCGAGCGTCGGCGACGTGAACGGCGACGGCGCCTCGGACTTCGCCACCGGCGGCGCGGGGGGGATGGTGTTTCTGACGGGCGCAGCGATGGGCGCGCCGGCCGCGCGGCTCACCTTCCTCGCCGCCGGGCGCGTGGCCTCCGTGGCGGGCTCCGTCGGCGGGCTCTAACCGGAAACAGAGCCCGTGCGCTCACGCGCAGCGGCTTGCCGCCCGCTCGTTGCGAGCGTTGGGGTGCCGTGCGATCGAGCCCGATGTCGGCGTCACTCCAGCTCGTTGACGATCCGCATCGGCTCGCCGACGAACTCGCCGTTGACGACGCGGCCCACGCGCTCGAAGGTCGACTGCGTGCCATTGCCGTCGAGGTCGCCGACCGCGCGCACGGTGAAGCTC
This sequence comes from Polyangiales bacterium, assembly GCA_046351555.1. GTDB lineage: Bacteria > Myxococcota_A > Polyangia > Polyangiales > CAISKJ01. The sequence goes on along the minus strand of JAXLYI010000046.1, from coordinate 71,548 downwards.
GTCGCGTCGGCGCGCACGCTGTACTGGTAGTAGTGGGCGGCGTCGATGGAGAAGCCCACCGGCGCCCACCCCGACCACGCGCCCGGGGACGCGGGGTACTTCGCCGACGACGGCGGCGTCGGGGGCGTCGGCGGCAGCGTGACGAACGACGGCGCGTTCGCCTCGAGGCTGGCCTGGTAGTAGGCGAGCTCGGCCCGGTAGATCGTCGCCACGTTGCCCGCGGCCTCGCTCGTCTTCGAGCGCTTGACGTAGCGGGTGAAGGCCGGGATCGCGACCGCCGCCAGGACGCCGAGGTACACGACGATCAGCATGCCGGCCGCGGCCGGCGTCCCTGCGGCGACGCCGAAGAAGGGCGCGAGCACGTACGCGAGCGGGTGGCGCGCGGTGGCGCCCTCGTGCGGCGAGCGGACGGCCCGCAGCGCGGCGACGCGCTTGGTGAGGAACGGGTGCGTGCTCACCAGCTCGTAGACGCCGGCCCAGAACCCTTCGGTCTCCAGGCGCTGGTCGAGGTAGGCTTCGAGCGACACGCGCGGCGCGAGGCCGCCCACCGCGAGCAGGAGCAGCCCGCGGGCCGCGGCCTCCTCGTCGCCGACGAAGGAGAGGCCGCAGCGGTCGCAGGTGTACTCGCAGGCCCTGCTGTACGCGGCCCCCAGCCAGGGGACCATCATGTAGGGCAGGAGGAAGGTGCGCCACTTGAGGTGCCCCGCCGCGAGGTGGCCCATCTCGTGGGCGATGACGAAGTCCACCTGGCGCGGGTCGGCGCTCTTCTCCATGAGCTCGGCGTGGAGGACGACGAACTCGCGCGACAGGAGCCGCGTGGCGAAGGCGTTGAGCGCGCCGTCGGCCTGCGTGACGTACACCTCGGGGGTGGCCGCCAGCCCGAGGTGCTGCGCGGCGGCGACGCAGCGCGCGTGGAGGTCGGGGAGCTGGCGCTCGGAGACGCGCACGGCGTTGCCGCGGATGCGCGCGAGCGCGAGCGACAGCGCGGCCCAGCCGAAGAAGGCGAAGATCGCGACGTACACGAGGCCGACGATCGACACGGCGGCGGCGAGCCAGGTGAGGCTCGCGAAGGCGACGCCGAGGAGGAAGAGCGGCCTCTCCTTGGGGGAGCGGAGCGTCGGGTTGAGCATGGCGGTCGGTGGCTCCTTCGGGGTCTAGCGGCGGTGGCGGAGGTGGAAGGCGCGGCCCGCCCAGGCGACGGCGGCGGGCAGGGCGGCGTTGACCATCGCCCCGTAGTGGCCGCCCCGCGGGAGGCGCAGGAACTCCACCCGCGCGCCCGCGTCGACGAGCGCGCGGCGGAGGCCGTCGACCTCGTCGGCGCGGACGTTGGTGTCGTCGTCGGCGGCGGCGAGGAAGACCGGGACGCGGACGGAGGCGGCGTGCGTGGCGGGCGACTCCGCGCGGAGGAAGTCGTCGATGTCGGGGACGGCCGGGCGGAAGGCGTCGCGCGTCGCCCGGGGCGTCCGGGCGGCGTAGTCCGCCGGGGGCATGAAGGCGGCGCAGAGCTTCACCCGCGCGTCCTGCGCGGCGAACACGAGGGCCTGCGCGCCGGCCGAGGAGTGGCCCGCGACGGCCACGCGCGAGGGGTCGGCGTCGGGTGACCGAGCGAGGGCGACGTCGAGCGCCTCCCGCATGTTGACGAGGCCCCCGTCGGCCGCGCGGAAGGCCGCGGCCGCGTCCCACCACGCCGCCTCGTCGGCGTCGTCGCCGGGGCTGGGGCCGTCGAGGTCGTGGCTCACCACCATGAAGCCCGCGCGGGCCCAGGGGAGGTGCTCGGGCGCGTCGTTTTCGGTGAGGTACGCGGCGGAGATGGCGCGCCCGCCGGCCGGCGGGACGAGCACCACGGGGTAGCCCCGCCCCGGCGGGCGGTAGACCCACACCCGCGTCAGGCCCGTCGGGCGCACGAGGGCGTACTCCTGCCGCACGACGTCGCCGTCGAACACGCGCGTCGCGCGCTCCATCACGGTGTACGGCCCCCGCGGGCCCACCCTCGGGACGCGCGGGAACGCCGGCGCGGGCGGCGGTTCGGCGGAGGCTTCGGGCGCGGGCGGCGGCGCGGCCGGGGGCTGGAGCGCGCGCGTCCACGCGCCGAGCGGGCCCGCGAACGCGAAGGAGACTCCGACGTAGAGCCCGACGAGGAGCGCGGCGCTGGCCGGCGTGCCCGCGCCGATGCCCGCCAGCGGGCCGAGCGCGGTGGCGAGCGGGTGCCGTGCGGGGGCGGCGGTCGGCGTGCCGTCGAGGCGGGCGACCCGCTGCGTGGCGTAGGGGTGCTCGCTCACCACCTCGTAGACGCCCGCCCAGAAGTCCTCCGTCTCCCGGCGTTGCGCGGCGTACACGAAGGGGTCGACGTCGCCGTGGACGTGCCCGCACGCCTGCAGGAGGATCGCCCGCTTGGACTCGGTCACGTCCCGCGCGGCGGCCGCCCCGTAGGCGTCGCAGGTGAGCTCGCAAGCCCGCGCGTAGGCCGGGCCCAGCCACGGCACCACCCGGAAGGGCGCGAGGAAGAGGCGCCACGCGAGGTGGCCCTCCGCCAGGTGCCCGAGCTCGTGCCCCACCACGAACATCAACCGCTCGCGCGTCGCGCACTTCTCGACGAGGGCCGAGGAGAGCACGACCACGTCGCGCCCGAGGAGCCGCAGGGCGAGCGAGCGCAGCGCGCCCCCCTCCTGCAGCACGTACACGGGCGGCGCGGCCCGCAGCCCCACGCGCGCCGCCGCCTCCTCGCAGCAGGCGTGGAGCTCGGGCATCTGCGACGGCGAGAGCCGCACGCCGTCCCCCCGGACGCGCGCGAGTAGCAGCGCGCGCCCGACCAGGAGGAAGCCCATCGCCATCAAGGCGTAGGTGATCCCCACCACGGTGACGACGAGGCCGAGCCAGACCGACGTCGAGACGATCACCCCGACGATGAACAGCGGCCGCTCGGCCGGCGAACGAAGCGTGTCTCCCCCCATGACGTCTCGTACCCCCCTCGACTACGGACGAGCATAGACCGGGGTGCCGTCCGGGCGCCACCCCTGAAATGTGCCGACGCGCCATCCCCCTCGCGCGCCTCGCCGCCACCCGCCGGCCGCTCCCCGCTGGTAGCCTCCGGCGCGTGCGACGTGCCCTGCTCGCCTCGCTCCTCCTCGCCGCCGCGCCCGCGGCCGCCGACGACGTCTGGACGACGCCCTTCCCCGGCGTCCGCCTGCTGCGCCGCACCACCGCGCGCCCCACGGTCACCTGGGTCGCCGTGGTCGACAGTTGCGCGCCCGGCGTCCGCTTCCGCGTGACCGCGCCCGACCAGGGGATGCGCACCACGTCGTCGTTCGGCCGAGCGGTCGGCGCGCAGCTCGCGGTCAACGGCGATTTCTTCGACCACGACTTCGGGCTCAACGTCGGCGACGGGCGGCGCTGGCCCCAGCCCGACACCGACCACAGCGGCAACTTCTCCGTCGGCCCCAACCGCATCGAGCTGACGCCCGACCAGGTCGTGCTCCCGGGGCCGTACCCGTGGGTCACCGAGCAGCTCGGCGGGCGCTGGACGCTGCTCGACGACGGCGACGCGCGGCGCGGCATCGACGACAACGGCCCCGCGTCCGGCGGCTTCGTCTGCGCGCCGGGCCTGCGCCACCCGCGCACCGCGGTGGGCCTCTCGCGCGACCGGCGGACCGTCTTCCTCCTCGTCGCCGACGGCCGCTCGAGCGCCAGCGTCGGGCTCACCTGCGACGAGATGATCGACCTCTTCGTCGAACTCGGCGCCCACGACGCGATGGGCCTCGACGGCGGCGGCTCCTCGACGCTCTGGACCTCCGCCGCGGGCGTCGTCAACCACCCCTCCGACGGCACCGAGCGCGTCGTCGGCGACCACCTCGCCGTCTTCGCCACCGGCTCCGGCCCCGCGCCCCACTGCGGCCGCCGCGACGTCGTGGTCGAGCCCGCGTCGTCGCAGCCCGTCCCGGGCGCCGCGCTCCCGTCGGTGACCGCGCTCACCGCGCCGTCGCGCTTCCGACCCGCCACGCCCACGCGCCTCTTCGACACGAGGTCACCCGAGACGAGCGCGCGCCTCGCCCGCAGCGACGGGTCGGCCGCGGGGCCCCTCTCCATCGCGAGCTCGGGCTCGTACCGCGACTGGGCCGCGGCGGGCGTGGCGAGCGACGCGACGGCCGCGTGGCTCAACGTCACCGCGGTGGCGAACACGTCCGGCGGCTACGTGGTGGTCTTCCCCCACGGGCGCCCGCGGCCCGGCACCTCGAACGTCAACTACGACCCCTCGCGCATCGTCGCCAACGCCGTCCCCGTGGCCTTCGGCGACGGCGCCCAGGTCGACTTCGCCGCGCACACCGCGGTCGACGTCGTGGCCGACCTCGCGGGCTCCTTCGGCCCCACCGGCGCGGGCCTCTCGCCGGTGGCCCCGACCCGCGTGCTCGACACGCGGACCCCTGTCGCGCCGCTGCGCGGGGGAGTCCCCCGTGAGGTCGACGTTCGAGCGCCGGCGGGCGCCACCGGGGTCGTCGCCACCGTCGCGGTCGTCGCGGGGTCGTCGCCGGGCTTCCTCACCGCGGCCCCCTGCGGCGCGCCCACGCCGCCGACGTCCAACGTGAACTTCGCCGCGGGCGACGTCGTGGCCAACGCGGTGGCGTCGGGCCTCGGCGGCGGGCGCCTGTGCCTCACGTCGTCGGTCGACGCCGACGTCGTGGTCGACGTGACGGGCTACCTCTCGCCGTCGGGGCCGCTCTCGTACGTCGCGCTCTTCCCGCAGCGCCTGCTCGACACGCGGACGTCCGACACGCCCTACGCCGGGCGCGTCGCCGCGGGGCAGGTGCTGACGCTCCCCGTCCAGCGGCTCCCGGGGATGCCCGCGGGCGTCGGCGCGGTCGCCGCCAACGTCACCGTCACCGACGCGGAGTCGCCGGGGTTCCTCACGGCGTTCCCGTGCGGGGCGGGGGCGCCGACGGCGTCGTCGCTCAACTACCCGGCGGCGCGCGCGGTGGGCGCGCTCACCGTCACCGCGGTGGGCGGCGGCGACCTCTGCGTCGTCTCGAGCGCGCGGGCCCACGTGCTCGTCGACCTGATGGGCGTGTGGGTGACGGCCCCGCCGCCCACGCCCGACGCGGGCGTGGACGCGGGCGTCGATGCGGTGGCCGACGTCGCGCGCGATGCGGTGGCCGAGGCCGGCGCGATGGACGCCGCGCGGGACGCTGCGGCGGACGCGTCGGTGGACGCGCGCGACGACGTTGCCGCGGAGGACGTCGGCGGCGACGCGATGGAGGACACGGGCCTGCGCGAGGCGTCGCCGGTGGGCTGCGGGTGCCGGGCGTCGGGCGGCGCGAGGGAGAGCGGCGGCGCGTGGCTGCTCGCGTTCGCGGCCCTCGCGGCGAGGCGGCGGCGCGTGGCTGCGTCGCGTGGGACGGCGTGACTTCTGGCGCGCCCGCGGGGAGTTCGCGTACGCTGACGAGACCGTGCAATCCCACCGCATCTTCGGAACAGCATTCTCCAGCGTCTACCCCCTCTACGTGCAGAAGGCCGAGCGCAAGGGCCGCACGAAGGAGGAGGTCGACCAGGTCATCTCCTGGCTGACGGGCTATGACCGCGACGCGCTCCAGCGGCAGATCGACGCGGGCGTCGACTTCGAAACCTTCTTCGCCGAGGCGCCCGCGCTCCACCCCAACGTGTCGCTCATCAAGGGCGTCGTGTGCGGGGTGCGCGTCGAGGACGTCGCCGACCCGCTCATGCAGAAGATCCGCTACCTCGACAAGCTCGTCGACGAGCTCGCGAAGGGCCGGGCCATGGACAAGATCCTGCGGCGCTGACCCGCCGCGCCTCCGTCAGAACGGGTGGACGAACAGCCCGCTCCGCAGCTTCGGCTCGAACCACGTGCTCTTCGGCGGCATCAGCCGGCCCGCGTCGCTCACCGCGAGGAGCTCGCCGATCTGCGTCGGGTGCATCGACACCGCCATCGACCAGCCCTCGGACTCCACGCGCCGCACGAGCTCGCCCGTCCCGCGGATGCCGCCGACGAAGTCCACGTCGGGGTCGCGCCGCGGGTCGTCGACGCCGAACACCCCGCGCAGGACGAGCTCCTGACAGAGCGACACGTCGAGCGAGGCCACCGGGTCGGCCGCATCCCAGCTCCCGGGCCTCGCCTTCGCGAGGTGCCAGCGGCCGCCGACGTAGAGGCACATCGAGCGGGGCGCGGCGGGCTCGGGGGCGTCGGTCGGCGTCACGTCCATCACCGCGCCCACCGCCGCGAGGAGCGCCTCGGGCGAGCGGCGCTGGCGGTCGCGCACGAGGCGGTTGTACGCGAGGATGCGGAGCTGGTCGTCGGGGAAGACCACCGCGAGGAAGGCGTCGTGCTCGCCGGGCGTCCCCTGGCGGAGCGCGTGGACGCGCGACGAGGCCGCGCTCCGGTGGTGGCCGTCGGCGACGTAGAGCGCGGGGACCGCTTCGAAGCGCGCGGCGAGGTCTCTCGACGCGTCGGGCGACGCGGCCCACACGGTGTGGCGGATGCCGTCGGGTGCGACGAAGTCGTACGTCGCCTCGCCCGCGCTGATCTCCGCGACCGCGGCGTCGACGGCCCTGTCCGCGCGGTACGCGAGGAAGACGGGCTCGTCGTGGGCCGACACCGCGTCGATGTGGCGGGTGCGGTCGTCCTCCTTGTCGGCGCGGGTGTTCTCGTGCTTGCGGATATCGCCGCGGTCGTAGGCGTCGACCGAGACGCAGCCGGCGACGCCGACCTGGCGCCGGCCGTTCATCTCCTGCGCGTAGACGTAGAGCCGGGGCGCGCCGTCGTCGACCAGGACCCCGCGCGCGCGGAAGTCCGCGAGGGCCTTCGCGGCCTGCTCGTACACCGCGGGGGCGTGCTCATCGGTGCGTTCGGGGAGGTCGATCTCGGGGCGCGAGACGTGGAGGAAGGAGTCGGGGTTGCCCGCGGCGAGCGCGCGCGCCTCGCGGGTGTTGATGACGTCGTAGGGCGGCGCGGCGACGGCGGCGGCGCGCGAAGGCGGCGGGCGAAGCGCGCGGAAGGGGCGGACGGTGGCCATGAGGGCGCGGACGTTACCGACTCAATCGCGCCACGGGAAGAGCGACGCCCGCACGACGGACTCCTCCTCCGCGAAGTGCGCCGCGACCGCCCGAATCACCAGCGGAACGATCCGCCCCCCGGCCGGCGACGCGAGCGCGCGGGCGAAGTCCTCCCCCACCGCCACGCCGCTCGCCTCGCCGAGCGCGCGCGCCAGCACCGCCGGGTCGTCCCGCAGCGCGCCCTCCCGCTTCGCCTTCAACGACGCCGCGAGGAGGCCGTGCCAGGCGGCCACGCGGTGCATCCATGGGGCGACGGCGCCCTCGTCATCGACGGCCCGCGCGGTGGCCTCGGCGCGCGCGTCGAGCAGCTCCGTCGGCAGCCGGTCGATCTCGTGGAGAGCGCCCGGAAACTCCTCCGCCAGCGCCCGGAGCGTCTGCGTGGGGGCGACGCCTTCGCCGCGCGCGTGGGCCTCGCGGAGGGCGCGCATCGTGGCGTACTTGCGGGCGAGGGCGGCGCGGGCCGCGCGGTTCACGCGGCGGGGCCGGTGAGGAGCGGGAGACGTCGGACGCGCTTCACGCCGTGCGGCGCGGCGTCGGGGGCGGGGCCCCGCTCGAGGCGCTGGCGGACGGCCTCGGCGGCGGCGTGGACGCGCCCGTACGTCCAGCCGATGAAGGTCTCGTTGCGCTCGTCGAGGAGCTTCAGCCCCACCGCGTCGGCGACGCGCGCGGTCGCCTGCTCGTACCAGCACTGGGTGCCGCCGGGCAGGTGGAAGGTTCCCGTCTCGGCGAGGTTGGCGCACTGGCACGAGGCGCCGCAGCGCCACTTCTCCGCGCAGCTCTCGCACGCCGGGTCGGCCGGGCCGCGCGGGGCGCCGGCGACGCGGGCGCGGTCGACGCCGAGGTCGAGCGTGCCGATCACCAGCTTGGGGTCGCGGTCTTCGCCCACCTGACGCGCGCAGCCGTAGAGGTTGCCCGAGGGCGCCACGGCCACCTCGTGGACGCCCGACCCGCAGGTGTCGCACGACGCGAGGCCCCCCTTCGCGGCCGCGAGGAGCTTGTTGTCGAAGGTCGGCATCGCCACGGGCTTCCCCGCGCGCATGCAGTCGGCGTACACCGCCGCGGCGTCTTCGAGGCCCTTCTCCCAGAGGGCCAAGGCCTCGTCGCTCCAGGTCTCTTCGAAGCAGGGGTTGAAGATCACGTTGCGCGCGCCGAGGTCGACGAGGAAGCGGGCCGTGTCGCCGAGGTGCTGGACGTTCTGCGGGGCGACGACGGCGATGATCTCCAGCGCGTGGCCTGCCGCCTTGAGGTGCTCGGCGCCGGCGACGACGTCGTCGAAGCTCGATCGGCCGCCCCGCTGCGGGCGCGTGGCCTCGTGGGCGGCGCGGCCGCCGTCGAGCGAGAGGGTGACGTCGAAGCCGAGCGCCTTCATCGCCTCGGCCCGCTCGCGGGTGACGAGGGTGCCGTTGGTGGTGACGGCGAGGCGGAGCTTCCGGCCCGACTCCGCGGCGCGCGCGCGGGCGTACTCCGCGGCGCGGATCATCATGTCCCAGCAGATGAGCGGCTCGCCGCCGAAGAAGCCCACGTCGACCGGGGTGTCGTCGACGTCGGCCCAGGGGACGCGCGGGCGGTGCTCGGCGAAGGCGAGGTCGACCGAGCGACGCGCCGTCTCCCAGTCCATCTCCTTGCGGAACTTCTCGCCCGTGTAGCAGTACGAGCAGGCGAGGTTGCATTCGTGCGTGAGAACGAGGGTCACGTGCATGGCGCCACCGGGTGTGGGGGAGCAGACCCGGGGAGCGTCTCACGCCTTGGGGCGTTCGCGCGAGGGGCTCCCGGCCGTCCCCGCCGCCGGGCGCGGATTGCTCGATTGACACGCCCGCCGCGCGCGGGGTCCCATCGGTCGCGGAGGACGGCGTGACGAACAAGACCCGGGTGCTGATCATCGGCGGGGGCCCCGCCGCGATGACGTGTGCGTACGAGCTCTCGCTCACCGCGGAGCGGCGCGCGCTCTACGAGGTGACGGTGCTCCAGATGGGCTGGCGCCTCGGGGGCAAGGGGGCCTCGGGGCGCAACCTCGCGCCGGGCAAAGGGGGCCGCATCGAGGAGCACGGCCTCCACATCATGTTCGGCTTCTACCAGAACTTCTTCAGGATGATCGCCGAGGTGTACGGCGCGCTCGGGCGCGACCCGTCCGCCCCGCTCGCGACGTGGCGCGAGGCCTTCCACCCCTTCGACGCGGGCACCGTCGAGACCTTCTACAAGGGCGTGTGGGAGCCCGTCTCGCTCGCCATCCCGCGCAACGACGCGGTGCCGGGCGACGGCGCCCCGCTCAACGACGCGCGGGTGTACCTCGGCTTCCTGCTCGCCGGGGCCATCGAGGCGGTGTTCGGCTGGCGCGCGCTCCAGGACGTGAACCGGGTGGCCTTCCCCTCGGGCAAGCGCTGGGACGAGGGCGAGGGGGCCGACCCGGACGCGGGCGAGCCCGACGGGCTGGTGAAGCTCGCGATGTGGGCGCTGCGCGAGCTCCTGGAGGTGGGCTTCGACGTGTCGATCGCGGTGGAGCACCGGCTCCCGCGGCTCCTGTCGATCCTCGAGCGGGTCGAGCGCGCCTTCGACCTCACGGCGCGGCGCATCGCGGAGACGAAGCGCGAGTGGATCCTCCTCTTCGACGGGCTCGACTTCATCGCCGCGCTCGTCCGCGGGATCGTCGCCGACGGCGTCCTCCCCGACGGCGGCTACGCCCGCATCGACCGCTTCGACTTCGCCGAGTGGCTCATCTCGCACGGGATGCTCCCGCAGACGCGGGACTCCTTCGGGGTGCGCTTCCTCTACGACGCCGCGTTCTCGTACGAGGACGGCCGCGCCGACCGCAAGCGCATCGCCGCGGGCGTCGGCGTCCGCACGCTCCTCCGCATGGGCTTCACCTTCAAGGGGGCGGCCTACTACAAGATGGCCTCGGGGATGGGCGACACCATCTTCGGGCCGATGTACGAGGTGCTGAAGGGGCGCGGGGTCGACTTCCGCTTCTTCCACAAGGTCGCGGCGCTGCGCATCGACCCCACCGGGCAGCGCATCGGCGCGGTGGAGGTCGACGTGCAGGCCGAGGTGCGCGGCGGCCCCGGCGCGTACGAGCCGCTCGTCGACGTGAAGGGCCTCCCGAGCTGGCCCTCCGAGCCGGTGTGGAAGCACCTCGAGCACCCCGAGCGCTACGCGGGCATCAACCTGGAGTCGTACTACGACCCCAACCCCCACGCCGTGCGCACGGTGCTGCGCGACGGGGCCGACTTCGACGTGGTGGTGTTCGGCGCGCCGGTGCAGTGCATCCCCTTCATCGCGCGCGACCTCTACGACGCCTCCGACCGCTGGCGCGCCTGCGCCGACCGGGTGAAGGCCGTGCAGACGGTGTCGGTGCAGGCGTGGTTCAACCGCGACCTGCGGGGCCTCGGGTGGAAGGGGCCCGACCTGCCGCTGCTGAGCCTGTTCGCGCAGCCGCTCAACACCTGGTCGGACATGAGCCAGACGCTCCCGCGCGAGGACTGGCCGAAGGACCTCGGCGTCGCCAACGTGAGCTACTTCACCGGCGCGTTCCCGGGGCCGACCTACCCGCCCGACCCCACGCGCGAAGCGGGCTTCCTGCACGTGATGAATGACCACGCGAAGGCCGCGGCGAAGGCCTTCTTCGAGTCGTCGCTCACGGCCCTCCTGCCCGCCGCGGTCGACCCCGCCGCGCCGCCCTCGGTCGACTGGTCGCTGCTGGTCGACGCCGACGGCCGCCAGGGCGCCGCCCGCCTCGACGCCCAGTACTGGCGGATGAACGCCGAGCCCCAGGAGCGCTGCACCCTCGCCCTCCCCGACACCAACCAGCACCGCCTCGCGGCCGACGACACGGGCTTCGACAACCTCACCGTCGCGGGCGACTGGACCGACAACCACTTCTACGTCGCGTGCCTGGAGGGCGCGGTGATGGGCGGGCTCTACGCGGCCCGCGCGGTGACGGGCGAGCGCCTCCCGATCATCGGCGAGCTCGTCGACCAGGGCCTCGGCGGGCGCGCGTCGCACCTCCCGCGGCCGCTCTCCCCGAGCCGGGCGCCGGGGCGCGCCGCGGTGGACGACTTCCCGACCGACCGCAAGGTGAAGGTCGCCGTGCTCGGCGGCGGGCTCGGCGCCATCTCCGCGGTGTGGGGGCTGCTCCAGTCGCCCCACGCCGCGCGCCTGGAGATCACGGTGTACCAATACGGCTGGCGCCTCGGCGGCAAGGGCGCGTCGGGCCGCAACCGCGCCCGGCACGACCGCATCGAGGAGCACGGCCTCCACATCTGGGGCGGCATGTACGAGAACGGCTTCCGCATGATGCGCGGCGTGTACGGCGCGGCGCGGCGCGACCCGTCGAAGCCCCTCTCGGCGTGGTACGACCCCGAGCGCCCCGAGCGGAGCGCCTTCCTCCCGCACGACCTCGTCTCGCTCGGCGACTGGCGGGGCGGGCAGTGGTCGATCCTCAACGTCGCCCTCCCGCGCAACACCGCGCTGCCCGGCGACGGGCGCCTCCTGCCGCGGCCCGTGGACTACCTGGAGATGGTCGTCGAGCTCCTCATCGAGGCCCTCGTCGGCGCCCGCGTGATGAGCCGCGCCGAGCGCGAGGCCGGGCTCGTCGCCGGGCTCTTCGAAGGCGTGGCCGACGCGCTCCTCGGCGACGACGCGCCCCTCGCGACGCGCTACCAGGCCCACGGCGGCCCCGCCGCGCTGCGCCGCGCCCACGAGGCCGTGCGGGCGCTCCCGGAGGACCCCAGCGCCCACTCCGAGGACGCGTACCGGGCGGTGGTGGGCGCGCTCCAGGAGGCCGAGCGGGCCTTCCGCCGCGCCTTCGCCGAGGCCCTCGCCAACGACGAGCGCCTGCGGCTCGTGCTCCAGGGCGTCGACCTCGGCGCCGCGATGGTGGCCGGGATGCTCCGCGACCGGGTGCTCGCCCGCGGCTTCGACGCGGTGGACGGGGTGGAGTTCGCCGCGTGGCTGCGCGACAACGGGGCCAGCGAGGAGACCGTGTCGGGGCCGCTCGTCCGCGGGTGGCACGCGTTCTTCTTCGCGTCGGTCAACGGCGACCCGAGCCGGCTGAGCCTGAGCGCCGCGAGCGCGCTCCGCACGGTGCTGCGCTACGTGTTCACGTACAAGGGATCGTTCTTCTGGAAGATGCAGGCGGGGATGGGCGACACCGTCTTCGCGCCGGCCTACGAGGTGATGCGGGCGAAGGGCGTCCGCTTCGCCTTCTTCCACCGCGTGCGGGAGGTGTCGTGCGAGTCCGACGACGGGCCCACCGACGAGGTCCAGCAGGTCGTGCTCGAGCGCCAGGTCGACCTCGCGCCCGGCCTCGACGCGTACGACCCGCTCGTCGACGTGAAGGGCGTCCCCTCCTGGCCCTCCACCCCGAAGTGGGAGCTCCTCGACCCCGCGCAGGCCGCGGCCCTCCAGCGCGACGACGTCAACCTCGAGAGCGCGTGGTCGCCGTGGAAGGGCGTCGCCCCCGTCACCCTCCGCCGCGGCGTCGACTTCGACCTCGTGGTCTGCGCCACCAGCGTCGCGCCGCTCGCCGACCTCGCCCCCTCGCTCCTGCGCCGGGCGCGTCCCCTCCGCGCCCTCGTCGACGGCCTCCCCACCAACCAGACCATCGCGATGCAGTGCTGGTTCGACCGCTCGCTCCCCGAGCTCGGGTGGCGCGGCGGGTCGACCGTCGGCACCGTCTTCGCCGACCCCCACAACACCTGGGCCGACATGGACCAGCTCCTCCGCCGCGAGCGCTGGGAGCCGGGCGCGGGCTCCGCGAAGTGCGTCGTCTACTTCTGCGGGACGTACCCGGGGCCCGTCCCCCCGCCACCGCACACGGACGCGGACTACCCCGCCCGCAACGACGCCGCCGTGCGCGGGATGAGCCTCGCGTGGCTCGACGCCTGCGCCGGCGTCCTCTACCCGAAGGCGACGCTCCCGGGCACCCCGACGCTCGACCCGGCGCGGCTCGTGGCGGGCCCCGACGTGGTGGGGCAGGCGCGCTTCGACGCCCAGTTCTGGCGCGGCAACATCGACCCGAGCGAGCGCTACGTGCTCTCCACGCCGGGCAGCGCCGCGGTCCGGCTCCGCGCCGACGAGTCGGGCTTTCACAACCTCTTCCTCGCCGGCGACTGGCTCTACACGGGCATCAACGCCGGGTGCGTGGAGGCCACGGTGATGGGCGGCTTCCAGGCGAGCCGCGCCATCGCGGGGTGGCCCGCGGTCATCCCGGGCAACGACGAGCCCCTCTGGGGGCGCGGGCCCGTCGGCTGACGCGCTTGGAATTTCCGCTTGCGGCGCGCCGCGCGTCTGTATGATCGACGCGGCGGTGACGGCGCCGGCGGAGCGCTGGCGGCGCCCGCCCCCACCCACGCGATGCACGTCACCGACCTGCTGCCCTTCGTCCCCGCGTCGCTCCTCCGCCGACTCGGCGCGCACCGAGGCGAGGGTGGGCAGGCGGAGGTCGAGCGCTTCGAAGGGGCCTACGTCTTCTTCGACGTGAGCGGCTTCACCGCCTTCTCGCAGCGCCTCACGCGCTCCGGGCCCGACGGCACCGAGCAGCTCTCGCGCAACATGACGGAGGTGTTCGGCCCCATCGTGGACGCGTGCCTCGACGCGGGCGGCGACGTGCTCTTCTTCGCGGGGGACGGCGTCGGCGTGGTGTTCCGCGCGGGGGCGGGTGAAGACGCGGCGGCGACGGCGCGGCGGGCCACCCGGGCGGCCCTCGCCGTCATCGCGCGGCCGAGCGGCGCCCCCGCGGGCGACTTCGAACTCCGCGTGCGGGCCTCGGTGGGCTCCGGGGCGTGCACCGCGACCGAGCTCGGCGGCTTCAACGGCCGCTGGATCCTCTTCGTCGACGGCCCCGCGGTGAACCAGGCCCTCGCCGCCGACGCGCGCGGCGCCGCCAACGCCGTCACCGTCTCGCCCGCGTGCCGCGCGGCGCTCGGCCCGGCCTTCCGCGGGACGGAGGCGGCCGACGGCTTCTGGCGCGTGACGGAGGTCTCCGGCGACGACGCCCCGCCGCCCCCCGCCGCGCCGCTCGACCCGGCCCTCGTCCACGCCGCGATCCCGTACCTCCCGCCGGCCCTCGCCCGGCGCCTCCCGCTCTCGTCCGACGCGTGGTTCGCCGAGGTGCGGGCGGTGACGGCGGTGTTCGTGGAGATCGCCGGCGTCGGCGCCGACTCGCCCGACCGCGACGCCCGCATCCGCCTCGCCCTCGCCATCGTCCAGGAGCAGGTCGATCGCGTCGGCGGCGCCATCCACTCGGTGCTCGGCGACAAGGGCGTGGGGATCCTCTGCGTCTTCGGCCTCCCGCCCGACGCCCACGAAGACGACCCCGCCCGCGCCGCCGCCGCGGCCGTCGCGATCCGCGAGGCCACCGCGGCCATCGGCGTCCGCGTGGGCGTCGGCATCGCGACCGGCGAGGTCCACTGCGGGCTCGTCGGGAGCGAGCGGCGGCGCAGCTACGAGATGTACGGGACGTGCCTCTCCCTCGCCGCCCGGCTCATGCAGTCGGCGCGCGGCGACGGGGTGCTGGCGTGCCCGCGCACCCGCGCCTCGGCCGAGAAGGCCATCGCGTTCGAGCCCGTCGCGCCCCTCCAGCTCAAGGGCTTCGCCGAGCCCGTCGCCGCCGCCCGCCCCACCGGCCGGCGCGAGCGGCGCGCCGCGCGGGCCACGCAGATGGTGGGCCGCGGCGAGGCGCTCGCCCGCGCGTGCGGCCGGGTCGAGGCCCTCGCGCGGGGCGAGGGCGGGTCGCTCCTGCTCCAGGCCGAGGCCGGGATGGGCAAGTCCACCCTGCTCGACGGCGTCGTCGCGTTCGCGCGCGAGCGCGGGGCCAGGGTGCTCCTCGGCGCGGCCGACTCGATGGAGACGCGGACGCCGCTCTACGCGCTCCGCGGCGTCGTGGCGGGGCTCTTCGGGGTGCCGACCGGGGCCTCCGCCGCCGAGGCGCGACGTCACGTCGAGGCCCGCCTCGCCGAGGCCGCGCCCGAGCGGGCCCACCTCGCGCCGCTGCTCAACGCCCTCGTGCGGGCCGACCTCGAGGAGACCCCCTTCACCCAGCAGCTCACCGGCTCGGTGCGCGCGGAGAACCTCGTCTCCCTCGTCGTCGCGGTGTTCGCCGACGCCGCCCGGCGCGGGCCCCTCGTCGTCGCGGTGGAGGACTTCCACTGGATGGACCCGGCGTCGTGGTCGCTCTGCGCGCGGCTCGTCGAGGGCGCGCCGGGCCTCCTCCTCGTCGGCACGCTGCGCCCGATGCCCGCGCCGCCCGCGGAGTACGCGGCCCTCACAGCCGGCGGCCGCCGCGAGCGGGCGGTGCTCGAGGCCCTCGACGCGGCCGACACCGCGCGCGTCGTGGCCCGCTGCCTCGGCGTCGAGCGGGTGTCGCCCGCGGTCCGCGACGCGGTGTTCGCCCACTCCGAGGGCGTCCCCTTCTTCACCGAGGAGGTCGCGTACGCGCTGCGCGAGGCGGGCGCGCTCAAGGTGGAGGGCGGCGCCTGTGAGCTCGTCGCCGAGCCCGCGGCCCTGCGGCTCCCGGGCAGCGTGACCGGGATCATCACGAGCCGCATCGACCACCTCTCCGCGCCGCTCCAGCTCACCCTCAAGGTGGCGAGCGTGCTCGGCCGCGCCTTCACCCTCGCGGCCCTCGCGGCGGCCCACCCCCTCGCGCCCCCCCCCGAGGTGTGCCAGGAGCACGCCGAGCGGCTCCTCGAGGTCGCGCTCGTGGTGCCCGCCCCCGACCGCCCCCAGGCCTTCCTCTTCCGCCACGCGCTCACCCACGAGACCGCGTACGACCTCCTCACGGCGTCGCAGCGGAAGTCGCTCCACCGCGCCGCCGCCGAGGGGATCGAGCGCGACGAGGCCGACCTCGCCCCCTTCGCCGCCCGCCTCGCCGAGCACTGGCGGGTGGCCGAGGACGACGGCCGCGCCGCCCACTACATGGGCCTGGCCGGCGAGCAGGCGATCGCCATCTACGACTCGCGGACGGCGATCAACTACCTCACGCAGGCCCTCGCGCTCGACGAGGCGAAGCGCGGCGCCCTCCCGGTGGACGAGCGTCGGGCCCGCTGGCACCGGCTCCTCGGCGAGGCCTGGTACAGCGTGCCGGACTTCGACGCCGCGCGCCGGCACTACGAGCTCACCTACGCGTACTGCGGCTTCCCGCTGCCGCGCTTCTCCGCGCGGACGGCGGCCGAGGTGGCCCGCCACGTCGCGGGCCGGTACGCCAGGGCCGACGAGCCGACGCCCGAGCTCCGCGCGCGCTGCGTCGAGGCGCTCCAGGCCTTCGACAACCTCGCGGCCATCTGCCTCTGGCGCGGCGACCGCTTCGGGCTCGTCCACGTGGTGTTCGCGTCGGACAACATCGGGCGGACGGGGGGCGCGTCGCCCGAGTTCGCGATGACGCGCAACCTCGTGGGGTACAGCCTCCTCCTCGCGGGCCTGCGCGACGTGGCCGAGCGCGACCTCCGCGCCGCCCACGCGATGGCCGAGTCGCTCGACGGCGTGATGGCGAAGCTCGTGACGAGCGTCTTCCTCGGGCTGAGCCTCACCGCGCTCGCGAAGCTCGACGAGGCCGTCCCGATGCTCCGCCGCGGCTGGTCGCTCTCGCGCGAGTTCGGCGCCGGGCTCTGGCGCCACCGGGCGGACTTCATGCTCGGCGAGGCCCTCGCGGTGACGGGCCGCTACGCCGAGGCCGCCCCGTACTTCACGAGCTGCGTGGAGATCTCCAAGGGCGCCGAGCCCCACACCGCGGGCTTCGCGTCGGCGATGTGGGCGCTCTGCCAGCTCCGCCAGGGCGCGCAGGCCGCCGAGCTCCTCCCCGTGCTCGACTCCGAGGAGACGGGCGTCCCCCGCGTCCGCAAGGAGAAGGGCTACGGGATGCAGCTCGGCGTGGCGATCGGCGTCCAGATGGAGTGCCTCCTGCGGGTGGGCCGCTACGCCGAGGCGCTCGCGCTGGCCCGCGAGGAGATGGGCATCGTGGAGGCCGGCGACGACACCTACTCGTACCTCCGCGGCTCCGAGGCCCACACCCAGACCTCCCTCACCCTCCTCGCCCTCTGGGAGCGCCGCGCCGCGGGGCTCGCGGGCACCGAGGCGCTCCCCCCGGTCGACGCGCTGCGGGCCGACGCGCGGCGGAGCCTCAAGCACCTCCAGCGCGGCCGCCGCACCTTCCCCGCGGTGGAGCCGCGGCACCGGCTGATGGTGGGCGTCGCGGCCCGCCTCGACGGCGACGCGCGGGCGGCGCGGCGCGAGCTGGAGTCGTGCGTCGAGGTGGCGGCGCGCTACGGCTTCCCGTGGGAGGAGGCCGTGGCCTGCGTCGAGCTCGCGCGGGTCACGTCGGGCGGCGCGCGGTCGCGCTGGGCGGAGCGGGCCCGCGCGGTGGCGGCGAAGCACGGGCTCGTCTGGGAGGTGTCGGCGACGCCGAGCCTCGGCCTCGGCGCGCCGCCGGCGTAGGGAGAGAGAGTGCGCTACGCCTTCGGGGGGCCGTAGCGACGGACGATGTCCGACGCGGCCATCGCGCCCGAGAGCATCGCGCCCTCCAGGCTCCCGCAGGGGAAGCTGGTCTTCGTCCAGTCGCCGACGGCGTAGAAGTCTTCGAAGCACCGCTCGGCGGGGCTGAGCCGGTACTTCCACGTGCCCGGGTAGAGCCAGAAGTAGGCCTGGTCGGGCCCCGCGTTGGCGCGCGCCTGGCCGGGGCCGTCTTCGGGCGCGATGGCGGCGGGGCGGGCGCAGTCCTGCGGGTTGATGGCGCCGCCGCCGAGGAGGCAGACGCCCGGCCAGAGGCCGCGGGTGTGCTCGAGGAGCCAGCCGTTGGCGGCGGCCTGCGCGCGGGCCTGCTGGGCCTGGAGGTAGAGCGAGCCGGCGTCCACCTCGGTGGGGTCGGGCCAGTCGGGGTTGAAGCTCAGCGGGCCGAAGAGGTGGGCGCAGGTCTTGGGGACGGGCGCGGGCCAGAGCTCCGTCGCGATCACCTCGCTCGGGTCTTCCCAGGTGGCGAAGGGGATGGCGTACCCGCTGAGCACGGGGGCCCCCTCCGTCCAGCCGACGGCCTTCAGGTCGCCGTAGAACCACAGGCGGAGACCCTGCGTCTCGACCGCGCGGGTGTGGGCGAGGAGGTCGCGCCAGCGGTCGTTGACGGCGCCGAGGGGCTTCGCGTACCAGCGGAGCGTCGGGCCCGACATGCCGCAGACGAGGAGGTCGTAGTCGCGGCCGTGCTCGAGGACGACGTCGGGGCCCGAGCGGGGGCAGTAGAAGCGGTCGAGCTCGCTGCCGGGGGGGGCGTACACCTTCGCGAGCTGGTCGGCGTTGGGGACGTCGGGCCACATCGGGCGCTCGTCGGGGGGCGTGCGCGCGCGGAGGGGGTAGATGAACGGGTCGTAGCCGAGCGGGTCGCCGCAGGTGAGCTCGGCCTGGCGCTCGAGGACGACGCGCGCCACGCGGTACGCGCCCGCCGCGGGGACGTACTCGGGCACGAGCTCCCACGCTCGGTGGAAGTACGCGAACTTCACCCCGCGGCGCTTGAGGGCCGCGAAGACGGGGCCGACCAGCGTGTCGCCCACCTCGTAGCGGAGCTGGTAGGACACCTCGCCGACGTAGTTGAGGAGGATCTGCCCGAGGCACGAGAGCGACGCGCCCGTCGCGCAGAGCGGCTGCGAGGGGTCGCCCCCGACGAACGCGCCCATCGCGTCGTACCAGAGGTTGATGAGGGGGGAGTCGACGGTGGACTCGTCGGCGCCGGCGTCGCGGAGCCACTGCTTGAGGTCGACGTCGTCGAGGCGCTCGACGAGCTCGGGGCCCACGGCCTCCGCGCGGAGCGCGCCGATGGCGGCGGAGAGCGCGAAGTCGATGAGCATCCAGGCGTGGCGGGCGTTGAGGTTGTCCTCGGCGCGCCCGCGGAGCATCACGCCGAAGAGCCCGCGGAGCACCTCCAGGGCGGCGACGAGGAGGCCGCACAGGATGGCGCCGACGCCGCCTTCGAGCTCGACGCGCTCGATGAGCTCGAGGAGCCCCTCGCCCGCGGCCGACGTGACCGCCATCTCGGCCTCGAACGCCGCGCGCTCCAGGAGGGGAGGGTCGGGGCCGAGGATGTCCTCGGCGAACCGCGCGCTCTGCGTCCAGCGCACGAGGCGGCTCATCGCGACGGTGAAGATGTCGACCGGGCCGAAGTCGGGCCGGTGCACCCCGGGCGTCCCCGCGCGGGGCGGGAAGGTCCAGCACCACTTCTCCCACTCGCCCTTGAAGCGATCCATCATGACGATGAGCGGGCGGGAGATCACCTGCTGTTCGAAGGGGCCGAAGCGGAGGTCGCCGTGGGCGATGAGCTCCTCGCAGCACGTGCGGAGCACGTAGAGCGCCTCCGCGTAGCAGCCGAAGAGGTAGTGGGTGCCGTTCTGGTTGACCCAGTACTCCGGGGCGACGCGGCCGCCGGCGCAGAGCCCCCCGGAGCGCCACCCCACCTGGTACACCGTGATGTCGAAGGCCCCGCGGAGCTCCGGCGCCGACAGCCGGAAGGCCGCGGAGAGCGCCGAAGGCCCCGACCCGAGGATGCACACCCGCTTCGTGTCCGCCATGGGCGAGACGCTATCACGGCCCCGCCGCGCCGACGCGCCGATCCTTCGCGCCGACGGCGCGTTCCCATCGGCTCCACGCGCGGTGGTTCGGGGCGCTCGCGGCGTTCGCTGGCGTGTGATACGAACGCCCCCATGGTGCGCGCGGCGCGAGCGTCCGAGGCGATCGAGTATCCGGAGACCGACGACATGGGGGAGAGCGCGCTTCAGTGGTTCATCACGAAGCTCCTGTGCGACCTCGTGGTCCGTCACCTCGCGGCGCGCGGGGTCATCGCGTACGTCGCGGGCAACCAGTTCTTCTACTGGATCGAGGGGAACCCGAAGGTCTCCCGGGCGCCCGACCTCTACGTCGTGCTCGGCGTCCCGCAGGAGGTCCCCGACGTCAGCACCTGGCACACCTGGGAGGGCCACCACCCCGCCTTCGCGCTCGAGGTCGTCAGCGCGAAGTGGCAGAAGGACTACGACGAGCTCCCCGCGGACTACGCGGCGATGGGCTGCAAGGAGCTCATCCTCTTCGACCCGGGGGCCACCGTGCGCAGCCGTCGGCGCGTTCGCTGGCAGGTCTTCCGGCCCGTCCGCGGCCGCGGCTTCGCGCGCGTCGCGTCCACCATGGACAACCGCGTCCGCTCGACCGTCCTCGACGCCTGGCTCGTGCGCGTGCTCGACAAGGGGCGCCCCCGCCTCCGCCTCGCCACCGGCCCCCGCGGCGAGACGCTGCTCCCCACCGCCGACGAAGGCGAGGCCGCGGAGAAGACCATCCGCGCCATCACCGAGACGCAAGCCGCGGCGGAGCGATCGGCCCGACAGCGCGCCGAGGCCGAGGCCCGCGGTGAGGCCGCGCGCGCCGAGGCCGAGGCCGCGCGCGCCGAGGCCGAGGCCGCGCGCGCCGACGAGGCCGTGCGCGAGGTGGAGCGCCTCCGGGCCGAGATCGCGCGCCTCTCGCGGTTGTGACGCGTGGGCGCGGAGCCCGCCGACGCGAGGGCCGCCTCCTCCCGACGACGCCCCGCCTCCGACCAGCGATCCGCGGACGGCGGCTTCGGCTACTTCTACGGCGACGTGCTGCCGGGGCGCTCCGTCAACATCCGACCCGGCAGCCTCTGGACCACCATCGACGTGGTGTTCTCGAACGGCGGGCGCGCCGTGCCGATCCGCTGTGGGAGCGACCCCGCCCTGGCGTGCGAGTAGGCGGACCGCGGCGCCCGTCACGCGCTCGCCGCGACGTCGAGCACGGCGCGGCTCCGCAGGAGGCGCGCGCGGAGGTGCGCGTCGATCGCCTCGGCCACGCGCTTCACCCGCGCCAGCGCGCGGAGGTCGCGGTGGTACACCAGCCACACCTCGCGCGGCGGGATCTCCGCCAGCGCCCGCGCGCACACCAGCGCCGGCGCATTGGCCGCCAGCGCGTCGGACAGCACCGCGAGCCCCAGGCCCGCCGCGGCCGCGCGCATCGCCACCTGCGCGCCGTCGGCGCACACCGACACGGCGGCGCGCGTGGCGTGCTGCTCGATCCACGCGGCCTCGGGGCCCCGGCCGAGGCTTCGAACGGGCTTCACGATGTGGTGCCCCGCCAGCCCCGGCGCGGTGACGGCGGGCGCCCGCGCGAGGTAGGCGGGCGAGGCGAAGAGCCCGAAGCGCATCGCGCCGAGGCGCCGCCGCACGAGGTCGGCCGCGTCGGGGCGGAGCAGCCGGACCGCGAGGTCGGCCTCGCCGCGCGCGAGGTCGGAGGCCTGGTTGTCGGCCACGAGGTCGACCGTGAGCGCCGGGTGCGCGGCGAGCAGGGGGCCGAGCGCATCGTCGACGAGGTGGACGGCGGTCATCTCCGTCACCGCCACGCGCACCACGCCGGCGACGGCGGACGCCTCCTCGACGCCGCTGCGCTCGACGCGCTCGAGCTGCTGCGCCAGGGGCTCGACCGCGTCGAGGAGGCGTCGGCCCGCCGCCGTGAGCGCGTAGCCCTCGGCGCCACGGAGGAAGAGCCGCGCCCCGAAGGCGTGCTCCAGCGCCGCGAGGCGCCGCGACACCGTGGGCTGCGACACCCGCAGCGCGCGCGCCGCCGCGGTGAGCGTGCGCGCGCGGGCGACGGCGAGCAGGAAGCGCAGGTCGTTCCAGTCGAGCATGGCGTCAGCGATGATACATTTCTGTTGGTCGGCCATGCACACCTCTGCATGGCGGAGGGGGCCCCTCGTGGCGAAGATCTCCCCGTCGGCGCCGCACCGTCGCGGCGCGCACCCAGGAGAACCAACGCCATGTCGCCCCGCCCGCTCCACGCCCTCGCGCTCGCCTCCCTCCTCTCGGCCTGCGGCGCCCCGCAGACCCCGGCGCCCGCCGCCCCCGCCGTCGACCTCGCGGGCCGCTGGGCGAGCGCCTGCGTCCCCAACGGGAGCGGGCAGCACATCCAGCTCCGCTTCGCGATGACCGCGCGCGACTGGTCGCTCGACTACGTCACCTACGCCGACGCGGCCTGCGCGACGCCCTTCGTCACCGCCCACATCGAGGGGCCCTACGAGGTGACCGGGCCGTCGGCCGTGGCCGGCGCGCACGAGGGGACCTTCCGCTTCACCCGCAAGACGCTCCGCGCGCACGGCGCGGCGGCGGCGGGCTTCCTGTCGAGCGCGCAGGGGTGCGGCCGCCCCGTCGCGCCGGACGCGGACGTCGACATCAGCGCCGAGGGCTGCGCGGGCCTCGGGCAGCGCCCCGTGAGCGCCTGCGGGCAGGACTACGACCTCGTGTCGGTCGAGGGGGACAGCCTCCGCTTCGGGCAGCGGCCGGCGGACAACGACCTGTGCACGCCGGCGCACCGCCCCGCCGCGCTGTCGCCGCTCGCGATGCAGCGCCAGCGCTGACGGCGGCTTTGCCTCCGCGCCGACAACCAGCGCGCGACGGGAGCGGTTTGCAAGCAGGGGCCGGTGGTGTAGCTTCCCGCGCCCTTCCGCCATGACCACGTTCCACATCGGATGCGCCGGGTTCGCCGCGCCGCGCGAGCGGTACCTCTCCCGGCTCTCGTTCGTCGAGTTCGCCCTGCGGCAGCCGCTGCCCTCCCCGAAGGTGCTCGCGACGTGGCGGAAGCACACGCCCGAGAGCTTCACCTACGGCCTCGTCGCGCCGGCGAGCTTCTACGGCGACCCCTCCTGGCCCCTGCGCGACCCGGCCGCCGTCCGCTCGGAGACCGACCGCCTCCTCAACCTCGCCGACGCGCTCGGGGCGGGGGCGCTGGTCTTCCGCACGCCGATGGCGGTGTCGCCGGGGAGCGTCGCGCTCGGCCGCATGGCGCCCGTCTTCGAGCGCGCCCGCAAGGCCCTCGACGTCGTCGCGTGGGACCCGGCGGGCCTCTGGGAGCGCGACGCCGCCGCCGAGCACGCGGAGAAGTTCGGCGTGCTCACCGCGTGCGACCCGCTCCACGACGAGGTCGACGAGCCCGTGGTCTACGCCCGCATGCGCGGCCTCGGCTTCGACAACAAGTACCACTCGGGCCGCCTCGAAGAGCTCGCCGAGGCGCTCGCGGGCTGCGAGGAGGCCTTCGTGGTGTTCGAGTCGGGCGGCGCGTGGCGCGAGGCGCTGAAGTTCGCGGGTATCGCCGCGGGCGCCGGCGCGTCGGCCTTCCTCGACGGCGAGGAGGGCGAGGACGGCGACGACGACGAGGACGACGACGAAGACGGCGAGGCGGAGGGCGACGAGGACGACGACGAGGGGGCGCGCTGATGCGCAACGTCGTCATCGCGCGCGACCCCGTGGCGCAGGCCGCCGGGCAGCTCCTGGTGGGCGAAGGGGGCGGCGCGGTGGACGTCGTGCTCGGCGCGATGCTCGCGGGTGCCGCGCGGAGCTCGCCCGCCTCGCTGCTCGGCGCGTGCGGGGTGCTCGTGGCCGGCACCGGCGTCGGCGCCCACTTCGTCGACGGCCGCGCCCGCGCGCCGGGCCTCGGTGATCGACGTCCGCGCACGCCCGAGCCCACGCCCGACGCGTGGACGGCCGCGGTCCCGGGGTTGCTCGAGGGCGTCCTCGCGGCGCACGCGCGCTTCGGGGCGCTCCCCTTCGGCCAGGTGGTCCGCGCGGCGGTGGCCGCGGTGCGCGAGGGCGAGGTCGACGACGGCCTCCGCGAGCGCCTGAAGCTGCTTCTTCAGCTCCCGCGCACCGGCATCCACGCCCTCGAGCGCATGGGAATTCTTCAGGCCGTGATGAACGCCGCGGGCCCCGTCGTCGGCGGCGTCTTCACCAAGGACGACCTCCGCCCCGTGCCCGCGCCCGTCCTCGCGCGGCCCGCGTGCGTCGAGGCGGGCCACGAGGCGCTCCTGCCGCCGCGGCGCTCGGGGCGCTACGGCGCCAACCTCCCCGACCCGCTCCCGTCCGCGCCCGTGGAGAGCGTGGTCGCGGTCGACATGCACGGCGTCGTCGCCGCGGCGTCGTGGGTGGTGTGCCCGAGCGCCGTCGACCTGCCGGGCGCGCCGGGGCTCGCGCTCGCGTCGCTCCTGCCGCGGGCGAAGAAGGGCGTTCCGCGGTGGCGACCGGGCGAGGCGCTGCCCGTGCCGCTGCCCGTCGCGGTGCTGCTCCACGAGCACAGCGCGTGGGCGGGCGTCGGCGTGTCGGGGCACGGCGACGTCACCGCGGCGCGCGACGCGGCCGTGACCGCGCGGCTCGCCACCGGCGGCGTCACGATGGCGCTCGGCGACGGCGGCGCGTCGGGCGGCGGGCGCGACGCGGTGGCGCTCTGGGCGATGCGCGAGGGCGACGGCGACGACGTCCACACCGCCGTGCTCGACGCCTCTGGCGCCGCGGCCGAGCCCGCCCACGAAGCCGCCGACGCCGGCTGAACCGCCGCCCGGGCGAAAGCCCACATCGCGCGTTCCCCCGCGGACAAAGCCCGCTATGATCCGCGGCCCCTCGCATGGTGTACGTGGTTCCGCTGGCTGACGCGCGCGACGCGCGGCGTTTCGGGTCGAAGGCCGCCGGGCTCGCCGCCCTCCACCACCTGCCGGGCGTCCGCGTCCCCGCGGGCTTCGCCATCGACGCCGCGGCCTTCCGCGCCGCGCTGGAGGCCGCGCTCCCGGCCTCCCAGTGGCCCGCCCAGCTCCTCGCGGGGAGCGCCTCGTCGCGCCGCGGCGCGCGCCTGGAGGCCATCCGCCAGCGCCTCATCGCCGCGCCGCTGCCCGCGCTCCTGCGCGCGGAGGTGACGGCCGCCCTCACGGCCCTCGGTGAGGACTCGGTGGCCGTGCGGTCGAGCGCGCTCCACGAGGACGCCGCCGACGCCAGCGCCGCGGGCCTCCAGGAGACCGCCCTCGGCGTGCGCGGCCTCGACGCGGTTCTCGCCGCCGTCGCCCGCTGCTTCGCGAGCATCTACCAGGAGCGCGCGATGACGTACCTCGCGCGCCGCCCCGCGGCCGTCCGCAAGGACGTCGCCGTCGCCCTGGTGGTGCAGCGCATGGTGCGGGCCGACGTGGCGGGCGTGATGTTCACGGTCGACCCGGTGGGCGGCGACCGCGGGGTGACGGTGATCGAGGCCGCGCCGGGCCTCGGGTGCTCGGTGGTCGACGGGGGCGCGTCGCCCGACGTGTTCCGCGTGGCGCGGGCGACGGGGCGGGTGCTCTCGGCGGACCTCGGCGAGAAGGCCGCGGCGATGCGCGTGGCCCCCTGCGGCGCCGTCGAGCGCGTCGAACTCCCCGCCGACGAGCGCGGGAAGCGCTGCCTCACCGACGCGCAGCTCGCGGAGCTCGCGGCCCTCGGCGACGCGCTGGAGCGAGCCGCCGGCGCGCCGCGCGACGTCGAGTGGGCCTTCGCGGACGGCGCGCTCTGGGCGCTCCAGTCGCGGCCCGTGGTGGGCGCGTCGGCGCAGCGCGCGAAGGGCGACCTCGACGACCCGGCGACGTGGGTGTGGAGCAACGTCAACGTCGGCGAGGCGCTCCCGGGCGTCGCCACGCCGCTGACGTGGTCGATCGCCGCGGCCTTCAGCGACAAGGGCTTCCGCCGCGCCTTCGGGGCCCTCGGGTGCCGCGCGCCCGAGGGGCTCGAGCTGGTCGGGTCGTTCCACGGGCGCATCTACCTCAACCTCACCAACTTCATGCGGGTCGCGCGGCAGGTGCCCGCGTTCAACCCGAAGATGCTGCTGGAGTTCGGCGGCGGCGGGGGGTTGGAGGCCATCGAGGGCCAGGTCGCGCCCGGCGACTGGGGCGCCTTCCTCGCGCGCCTTCCGCTCACCGGCGCCCGCTACCTCGCGGAGAACGCCGCCCTCGACCTCCGCGTCGAGCGCTTCGACCGGGACTTCCGCGCGCGCCGCGAGTCCCTCGACCGCACCGACCTCCCGGCCCTCTCCCACAGCGCCCTCGACGCGCTCTTCGGCGAGCTCCTCGCCCTGCTCGACCGCACCGGCGAGGTGATGCTCACCTGCGCCTCGGGCTACCTCGCCAGCGTCGTCGGGCTCCGCGCGCTCCTCCGCGTCGCCGTCGGCGCCGAGGCCGACCGCTTCGAACGCGAGCTCCTCTCCGGCGTCTCCGACCTCGAGAGCGCCATGCCCGGCGTCGCCCTCTTCCACATGGCCGAGGTCGCCCGCGGCGACGCGCCCGCCCGCGCCGCGCTCCTCTCGTCCGACCCCGCCTCGCTCCGCGTCGCCGACCTGCCGCCCGGCCCCACGCGTCGCTCGTTCGAAAACTTCCTGCGCGCGTACGGCTTCCGCTGCCCGCGCGAGGCCGAGCTCGCCACCCCGCGGTGGCGCGAGGCCCCCGGCACCCTCTTCGCCGCCCTCCGCGCGCTGCTCGAACGCGTCGACGACTCCGCCCTCCGCCGCCTCGAGCGCCAGCACCACGCGCGCGCCGAGGCCGAGGCCGAGCTCCAACGCTCCGTCGCGCCCGTCGCCCGCTCGGTCGCGCGCCACCTGCTCCAGCGCACGTGGCGCTTCTCGCGGCTCCGCGAGCGGATGCGGGCGCGCGTCACCGAGGCCCTCGGCTTCCTCCGCACCGTCGCCGTCGAGGCGTCGCGCCGCATGGAGCGGATGGCCCCCGCCGCCGGCCGCGACGGCGCCTTCTACCTCGCCGCCGACGAGCTCCGCGCGTGGCTCTCGGGCGAGCTCGGCGACCCGACCAACCTCGTCACCGTCCGACGCGCGCAGGTGCTCCGCGACGTCGCACGCCCCGACCCGCCGCCCACCTTCGTCGGCGCGCCGCCCGCGGGCGCCCCCACGCCCATCCCCGGCGGCGACCGATGGACCGGCGTCGCCGCCGCCAAGGGCGTGGTCACCGGCG
Source organism: Polyangiales bacterium (assembly GCA_046351555.1). GTDB lineage: Bacteria > Myxococcota_A > Polyangia > Polyangiales > CAISKJ01. The sequence goes on along the minus strand of JAXLYI010000046.1, from coordinate 44,730 downwards.
TCGTCCGCGTGCTCCGCGACCCCGCCGACGGCGCCGCGCTCCGGCCCGGCGAGGTGCTCGTCACGTCCGTCGCCGACGTCGGGTGGACGCCGCTCTTCCTCGTCGCTGCAGCCGTCGTCACCGAGCTCGGCGGCGCCCTCTCCCACGCCGCCCTCGTCGCCCGCGAGTACGGCGTCCCCGCGGTGGCCAGCGTGGCGGGCGCCACCCGCGCGCTCAAGACGGGCGACCGCGTCCGCGTCGACGGCGACCGCGGCGTCGTCGAACGCATCGCCCGCGCCGAGAGCGCCGTGCCCGCCGCCGTCGAAGCGGTGTAGCGCGCGTGCGGGTCCTCTACGAAGACGCCGACTGGCTCTGCGTCGACAAGCCCGCGGGGACGTTCACCACGCCGGCCGCGGGCGGGCGCGCCCCGTCGCTGGTCGACGCCGTCCGCAAGCTCCGCCCGCGCGCGGCGCACCACCACCCGCTCTCGCGGCTCGACGCCGACGTCACCGGCGCGGTGCTCTTCGCGCTCACCGCGGAGGCGGTTACGCTCGCTGAGCAAGCGCGCGCGGAAGGGCGCTACGAGCGCGCGTACGTCGGGCTCGTCACCCCCGCGCCGACCCCCACGGAAGGCGCGTGGACGTGGCCCGTCGCCGTCGACCGCCGCGACCCGCGCAAGCGGACCACCGGCCCCGGCGACGACCCGAAGCCCGCCGAGACGCGCTACGCCGTGGAGTCGCTCGCGGGCCCCGTGGCGTGCGTGGGCTTCGTCCCCGTCACCGGGCGGACGCACCAGATCCGCGTTCACGCGCGCGCCGCGGGATGTCCGCTCGTCGGCGACGCGGCCTACGGCGGCGCGAAGCGCGTGGTGCTCGACGACGGCGCGGTGGTCTCCGCCGCGCGGGTGATGCTCCACGCGCGACGCGTCACCGTGCCGGGCGTCGGGCGCGTCGTGGAGGCGCCGTGGCACGACGACATGCGCGCGCTCTGGGGGGCCTGCGGCGGCGCGTAGCAGCAAGCTCTGTCGCACGTGGGCGGCGTGTCGCTGTCGGGCTCTTCGAATGGCGCGCGCTCGCGTTTGAACGAGGCGCGTGTTTCCGTCGACGCGTGCGGCGGCGCGCCGCATCGCGCGGTGAATCTGCGCTCGTCTGTTGTGCAAAGCCTCTGTCTTTGCGGCGCGCGTGGCGCAGGCGCTGCGCATTGAATCGACGCGCGAGGGCTCGTATGGTGCGGCCGTGACCTCGCCCGCCACCGACGACGCGCCGCTGCGGGGGACGCTCCCCAAGGCACCCACCGGCATCAGCGGGCTCGACGAGGTCACCGGCGGAGGACTCCCGCGCGGGCGCCCGACGCTGGTGTGCGGCGCCGCGGGCTGCGGCAAGACGCTGTTCGCGATGGAGTTCCTCGTGCGGGGGGCGACGCAGTTCGGCGAGCCGGGGGTGTTCTTCGCGTTCGAAGAGACGTCCGCGGAGCTCACGGCCAACGTGCGCTCGCTCGGCTTCGACCTCGACGCGCTCCAGGCCGAAGGGCGCCTCGCGGTCGAGCACATCCGCATCGAGCGGAGCGAGATCGAGGAGGCCGGCGAGTTCGACCTCGAGGGGCTCTTCATCCGCCTCGGGCTCGCGATCGACGCCGTCGGCGCGAAGCGCGTGGTGCTCGACACGCTCGAGACGCTCTTCGCGGGCTTCGAAAACGAGTCGATCCTCCGTGCCGAGCTCCGCCGCCTCTTCCGCTGGCTGAAGGACCGCGGCGTCACCGCGATCATCACCGCCGAGCGCGGCGACGGCACGCTCACCCGCCAGGGCCTGGAGGAGTACGTCTCCGACTGCGTCATCCTGCTCGACCACCGGGTCACCGAGCAGGTGTCGACGCGCCGCCTGCGGATCGTGAAGTACCGCGGCACCGCCCACGGCACCAACGAGTACCCCTTCCTCATCGACGAGTCGGGCTTCTCGGTGCTGCCGCTCACCTCGGCCGCGCTCGACCACGCCGTCTCCACCGAGCGCGTGCCCACGGGCGTCGCGCGCCTCGACGCGATGCTCGGCGGCGGGCCCTACCGCGGCACCAGCGTGCTGGTCTCCGGCACCTCGGGCACCGGCAAGACGAGCCTCGCCGCCCACATGGCCGACGCCGCCTGCCGCCGCGGCGAGCGCGTCCTCTACTACTCGTTCGAAGAGTCGCCGGCCCAGTGCGTCCGCAACATGCGCTCGATCGGGCTCGACCTAGAGCCCTGGCTGCGCGCGGGGCTCCTGCGCTTCGTCGCCGCGCGGCCCACCCGCTACGGCATCGAGATGCACCTCGCCGTCATCCACCGGCAGGTGGCCAGCTTCGACCCGAGCCTCGTGGTGATCGACCCGATCAGCGGCTTCAGCGTCACCTCGGCCACCTCCGACGTCACCTCGATGCTCACGCGGCTGATGGACTTCCTCAAGGGCCGCGGCACCACCGCGCTGCTCGTCGACCTCACCGGCGGCGGCGCGGCCTACGAGGCCACCGGGCAGAGCATCTCGTCGGTGATCGACACGTGGATCCTCCTGCGCGACGTCGAGCTCGCGGGCGAGCGCAACCGGGTGATGTACGTGCTCAAATCGCGGGGGACGGCGCACTCCAACCAGCTCCGGGAGTTCCTCATCACGCCGCGGGGGGTGGAGCTCAGGGACGTGTACGTCGGGCCCGAGGGCGTGCTCACCGGCTCGATGCGGCTCTCGCAGGAGGCCCGCGAGCGCGAGGAGCGCGCCGCCCAGGCCCGCGAGATCGCCCTCCAGCGCACGCAGCTCGAGCGCAAGCGCCGGATGCTCGAGGCCCGCGTCGCCGCGCTGCGGGAAGAGTTCGCCGCGGAGGCCGAGGCGCTCGAGGCGCGGCTCTTCGGCGAGGAGTCCGTCGCGCGCGCCGCGGACGACGACCGGGCGGCGATGGCGGTCAGCCGACGGGTTGACGTCGCGTCGCCCCGGCGCAACGGGAAGGAGGCCGAAGGATGAACCACGACCCCGCCACGCACGCCGACGAGGAGGTGTGGGAGCTGCGGCTCTACATCGCCGGCCGCACGCCCAAATCCGTCCGCGCCCTCGACAATCTCCGCCGGCTCTGCGAGGAGCACCTCCCCGGCCGCCACCGCATCGACGTCGTCGACCTGCTCGAGAACCCGCAGCTCGCGCGCCAGGACGAGATCGTCGCGATCCCGACGCTCGTCCGCAAGCTGCCCGACCCGATCCGCAAGGTCATCGGCGACATGTCCGACGCGGAGCGGACGCTCGTCGGCCTCCAGCTCCGCCCCGGCCCGCGGTGAGCGCCGCGGCCCCCGCGCGAGCCGACGCGCCCCCCTCCCGCGACGACCTCCTCCGCGAAAACGACTCCCTGCGCCGCCGCCTCGAGGAGGTCGAGGCGACCCTCCGCGCCATCCGCGAGGGCGAGGTCGACGCGCTCGTCGTCACCCAGGCCGACCGCGCCAGCGTCCTCACGCTCGACACCGCCGACCGGCCGCTCCGCGTGCTCGTCGACCAGCTCGACCAGGCCGCCGCCGCGCTCACAACCGCGGGCGCGATCATCGCCGCCAACGCCCCCTTCGCCGCCCTCGCGCGCGCCGCGCCCGCGGCCCTCGCCGGCGCCGATCTCCGCGACCTCGTCGACCCCGCCAGCCGCCCCCTCGTCGAGTCGCTCCTCGCCGACGCCGCCGCGGGGCGCGTGGCCGAGGGCGAGGTGGTCCTCCGCGCCGCCGACGGGGCGCGCCGGCCGCTCTTCCTCGGGGTCACACCCCTGCGCGACGCGTCGTCGGGGCAAGGGCTCCTCGCCGTCGACCTGAGCGAGCGCAAGCGCCGCGAGCGCCTCGTGGCCGACGAGGCGCTGGCCCGGTCGATCCTCGAGCAGGTGGCCGACGCGGTGGTGGTCTGCGACACGCGCGGCCTCGTGGTGCGCGCCAGCCGCGCGGCGCACGCCCTCTGCGGCGCGAGCCCGCTGCACCGCGCCTTCGCCGACGCGTTCCCGTTGGAGGCCCGCGACGACCACCGCCCCGACCTCGCGGCGGCCTGGCGCGGAGAGACCGTCCGCGGCCGCGAGGTGACGCTCGCCCGCCCCGACGGCGCCCGCTTCGAACTGCTCCTCGGCGCGGGCCCGCTGCTCGCGTCGGGCGGCGCGGTGCTCGGCGCCGTCGTCACGCTCACCGACATCACCGCGCTGCGCCGCGCGGAGGACGCGCTCCGTCAACGCGCCGAGGCCCTCCAGGAGGCCGACCGGCGCAAGGACGAGTTTCTGGCGATGCTGGCCCACGAGCTGCGCAACCCGCTCTCGCCCATCGCCACCGCCCTCGAGGTGATGAACCTCCGCGACGTCGACGCCCCCGAGGCGAGGCGCGCCCGTGACGTCATCGGTCGTCAGGTGCAGCAGCTCACGCGCCTCGTCGGCGACCTGCTCGAGGTGTCGCGCATCCGCTCGGGGAAGATCACCCTCCACCGCGCGCCGGTCGACCTCGCCGCCGCCGTCGCCCGCGCCGCGGAGACGGTCGCCCCCTTCGTCGCCGAGCGCCGCCACGCGCTCGACGTCCGCGCGCCCGTCGGCGGCGTGTGGGTCGACGGCGACCTCGCCCGCCTCGCGCAGGTGGTCGGCAACCTCGTGCACAACGCCGCGAAGTACACCGACCCCGGCGGGCGCATCGACGTCTCGGTGGCCCGCGAGGGGGCCGAGGCCGTGGTCCGCGTGCGCGACTCGGGCGTGGGCATCCCCCCCCACATGCTGTCGCAGGTGTTCGACCTCTTCACCCAGGTGGACGTCTCGCTCGACCGCTCACAGGGCGGCCTCGGCATCGGCCTCGCGCTCGTGCGACGTCTCGTCGGGATGCACGGCGGCCGCGTCGAGGCCCGCAGCGAGGGCGAGGGGCGCGGCAGCGAGTTCGTGGTGCGCCTGCCCGCCATCGACGCGCCGGCCGACCGGCCCGCCGTCACCGACCCGCGCGCCCGCGACGCCGTGGGGCCGCGCCGCGTGCTGGTGGTCGACGACAACCCCGACGCGCTCGAGACGGCCGCGCTCCTGCTCGAGCTCCTCGGCCACGAGGTGCGCGCCGCGGCCAACGGCGTCGAGGCACTCGCCGTCGCGGCGGAGTTCGCGCCCGACCTGGTGCTCTGCGACATCGGCCTGCCGCTGATGGACGGCTACGAGGTCGCGCGCCGCCTGCGGGCCGACCCGCGGTTCGCGGGCGTGCGCCTCGTCGCGCTCACGGGCTACGGCCGCGACGAGGACGCGCAGCGCTCGCGCGCCAGCGGCTTCGACGCCCACCTGGTGAAGCCCTTCGACCTCGACAAGTTCGCCCGCGCGCTCGCGACGTAGCCCGTCACGCCACGGAGGCGCCCCGCGGCTCGCGGTCGTCGCGCCCCGCGCGCACGAGCCCGGCGCCGAGCGCGGTGAGCGCGACGCCCGACGCGAGGAAGCCCACGTCCCACGCGAGCTGCCCGGCGCCCGGGTGGACGTGGTGGAGCCCGAGCAGGTGGTGGTCGACCACGCCCTCGATGAAGTTGAAGAGGCCCCACCCCGCCGCGAGCCCGCCCGCGAAGGTGCGCCCCGACCACGGGACGTCCGGCCGCCGCCCCGCGCGCCACAGGGCCGCGAGGCCCGCCGCCGTCATCAGCCACGTGCCGGCGTGGAAGACGCCGTCCCACACCATGTTCACCTTCATGTCGACGAGCGTGACGGGCGGCCGCACGCTCGACAGCATGTTGTGCCACTGGAGAATCTGGTGGAGCGTGATGCCGTCGACGAAGCCCCCGAGGCCCGTGCCGAGCAGCAGTCCGGCCGCGACCAGCGGGCCCTGGCGGACGTCGCCCTCCATCGCGCGCCTCAGGCCGCGCGCGCCGCGAGGCCGCGCAGGTGCCGGCGCCGCCGCGGCCAGCGGTTGAGCGACGCCGCCAGCGCGCCCATCAGGATGAAGGGGATGAACATCACCAGCAGGTGCGGCGCGAACGAGGCGTCGAACACCTGCGCCCGCGCGGCGAGCGCGGCCCGGCAGTCGGGGCACGCGAAGGACGCGGTGGAGAAGCCGAGGAGGGCGACCAGGAGCGTCGTGCGGAAGATCGAGCGGTTCATGACGGTCTCTGCGCGGTGGGTGGGTGAGGGGTTTCGGGTGCTTGCTGGCGCGTCGCCGCGCCACTGGATCCCTTTGCAAACCGGGCGCCGCGTGTTTCCGCATGCCCCGGGGCCCCGACCTGAGGCGCAGGTGCACAGGTGGTGCGCCGCGCCGCGCGCAACCCCGCGGTGACGCTGGTACCCCGCCGCCCTCCCGCTCTACTCTTCCCCGTCATGGACGCCCCCTACGACCCCGCCCGCGTGATCGCCGACCTCCGCACCCTCGCCGAGCGCACGGGCGGCCCCGACGGCAGCCGCCGCCTCGCCTGGACGCCCGAGTGGGTGAAGGCCCGCGCCTTCCTTCGCGAGAGCGTCGCCTCGCTCCCCGTCACCGTCAGCGAAGACGAGGCCGGCAACCTCTGGGTCGTGCTCGCCGGCGAGTCGCCGCGCACGCTGGTGGTCGGCAGCCACCTCGACTCCGTGCCCAAGGGCGGCTGGCTCGACGGCGCGCTCGGGGTGATGGCGGGCCTCGAGCTCCTCCGCGCGTTCGCCCGCAACGGGAAGCCCCCGGTGACGGTCGCGCTGGTCGACTGGGCCGACGAAGAGGGCGCGCGCTTCGGCCGCAGCCTGTTCGGCTCCGCGGCGTGCGTGGGCACGCTCGACCTCGCGACGCTGCGCGGGCTCAGCGACAAGGAGGGCGCGAAGCTCCCCGAGGTGCTCCGCGGGTACGGCGTCGAGCTCGACCGGCTCGACGGCGCGCGGGCCCGGATGAAGGACGTCGCGGCCTACGCGGAGGTCCACATCGAGCAGGGCCCCGTGCTCGAGTCGATGGGCAAGGGCATCTGCACCGTCACCGGCACCAAGGGGATCGAGCGCGAGCGCCTCGTCTTCCGCGGCCAGGCCGCCCACGCGGGCACGATGCCGATGGCGATGCGGCGCGACTCCTTCCGCGCGGCGGCCCGCTTCGCGCTGGAGGTCGCGGAGATCGGCGCGCGCCACGACGGCGTCACCACCGTCGGCCACGCGCAGTGCTGGCCCGGCGTGGTGACGGCGGTCGCGGGCGAGACGCGGATCACCCTCGACATGCGCCACATAGACGCCGGGCACCTCGCGGCGATGCTCGCCGAGTCGCGCGACGCCGCCGACCGCGCGGCCGCGGCCGAGGGCTGCACGGTGGCGTGGGAGCCGATCTTCCGCATCCCGCCGATGCCCTTCCACCCGCGCCTCCTCGACGCCGCGCGCCGGAGCGTGCGCGAGGTGGAGGGCCACGACGTCGAGCTGCCGAGCGGCGCGCTCCACGACGCGAGCGAGATGGCGCGCGAGGTGCCGACGGTGATGATCTTCGCGTCGTCGACCAACGGCCTCAGCCACACGCGCGAGGAGGACACGCCGGAGGCGCACCTGCGGATGGCGGCCGACGCGTTTCACCGCACGTGCGCGCGCATCGTGGAGCTCGTCGCGCGCGGCGAGCTCGCGTAGCGGCGGGCGGCGGGTGTAGCCTCCGGCGCCATGGTGCTCGCGGCGCGCGCGTGGTCGGCGGTGGTGGTGGCGCTCGTCGGCTGCGCGCAGGCGCCGGCGCCGCAGCCCCTCACGCCCCGCGACGTCGCCGCGACCGACGCGCCCGTGGACGCGGCGAGCCCGCGCGACGCGGCGCCCGACGTGCCCGCGGTCGACGCCCCGGCACCGACCGACGCGCCAACGCCCGACGCGCAGACGCCCACCGACGTGCCCGTCGCGCCCTCCTGCGGCGCGTCGGTGTCGCCTCTCACCTCACGCGTCTCGCAGGTGGTGCTGGTGATCGTCCCCACGTGGGGCGCGACCCACGGCGACCTCCTCCGCTACGAGCGGACGCCCGGCGGGCGCTGGACGCCCGTCGGCGCGCGCGTCGCGGTCGCGATGGGGCGCGCGGGGCTCGGCTGGGGGCGCGGGCTGCACGGCCAGGGCGCCCCCGCAGGCTGCGAGGGGCCGGGCAAGAGCGAGGGCGACGGGCGCAGCCCCGCGGGCGTGTTCGCGCTCGGCGCGGTGTACGGCGACCACTCCGACGCGGGGGCCTTCGCGTACACGGTGACCACGCCGACGTGGCGCTGCCCCGACGACCCCGCCTCCGCCCACTACAACGAGGTGCTCGACGGCGCCTCCGTCACGCCTGACTGGAACAGCGCCGAGACCATGGTGCGCGCCGACGGGCTCTACCGCTGGGTGGTGTTCGTCGAGCACAACACCGCGCCGCGGGTGCCGCGCGGAGGGAGCTGCATCTTCCTCCACGTGTGGGCCGGCGCGTCGTCCACCACCGCGGGCTGCACGTCGATGGAGCGCGGTGCGCTCGAAGAGATCCTCGCGTGGATGCGCCCCGGCGAGGCGGTGCAGGTCGCGCTGCCCGCGTCGGTCTACGCCACGGTGCGGGGGCCCTGGGGCCTGCCGTAGCGTTACGCGTTGCGCCGCGGATGGCACGCGACGTAGCGTCGTTGACGGAGGCCACCACCATGGGGAACCCAGTCATCTCACGCGCCCACGTCCTTGCGGCGCTCGCCGCGCTCTCGCTCGCGCTGCCCGCCTGTCCCGCCACGACCACCGGGCCCTTCCCCGGCGACGGCGGCGACGTCCCGACGGGCGAGGGCGGCGTCCCACCCGGCGACGCGTCGGGCGGCACCTGCGTCGGCGGCGCGCCCACGCTCCGCTCCGGCATCCGCATCCCCGTGACGAACGACGCGGTCACGGACGTCGACATCCTCTTCGAGGTCGACAACTCGAGCACCATGTCGGAGAACCAGGCGAACCTCGCGCGCAACTTCGGTCTCCTCATCGACCAGCTCGTCAACCCGCCGGTCGACCCGACGACGATGCGGCCGCGGTACCCCCCGGTGAGGAGCCTCCACGTCGGCGTGATCTCCTCCGACCTGGGCACGCCCGGCAGCGTGGTGCCCTCGTGCGCCAACACCGACCAGGGCGACGACGGGCTCCTCAACCCGATCCGCAACGGCGCCGCGCTCCGCCAGCACTACCCGTGGACCACCGCGCCGCCCGGCCGCCGCCCCGCGCGCTGCACGATGGACCCCAACCAGTTCCCGAGCTTCCTCTCGTTCGACGCGATGACCTCGAGCGCGGAGCTGTTCCGCGAGGAGTTCATCTGCAACGCATACCTGTCGATCGCCGGGTGCGGCCTGGAGCAGCAGCTCGAGTCGATGTACCGCGCGCTCATCATCCACAACCCCCGCGCGCAGGCCGGCAACACCGACCCCAACGCGGGCTTCGTGCGCGACAACGCGGTGCTCGCGCTGGTGATGGTGACCGACGAGGAGGACGGCTCGACCCGCGACTGCCGCTACGCCGAGCGGGGCGTGCCGTGCACCGACGCGGTCAGCGTGTTCGACATCATGTCGCCCGAGTGGTCGAGCGCCGACCTCAACCTCCGCTTCTACATGTACACCCCGGGCTCCCCGCAGGACCCGACCTGGCCCCTCGACCGTTACATCGACCCCACGCGCCCGACCCGCGGCTTCACCTCGCTCAAGCCCGGCCGCCCCGACCTCGTCACCTTCTCCGCCATCGCCGGTGTGCCCATCAACCTCCCCACCCGCATGAACGGGTCGACGACCGAGGTCGACTACGACGCCCTCCTCGGCCGCATGCCTGACGGCTCCGACGGCTACACCGGGATGAGCGCCGAGGGCCCCGTCTCCATGCGCCAGCGCAACATGGATCCGATGTGCTCCACCCGCGTCGTGCCCGCCTGCCGCCGCGAGGGATCGACCATGGCCTCCTCCTGCGACTCGGTCGCGCAGTACTTCGCGTGGCCCTCGCGCCGCGTCGTCCAGGTGGCCCGCCGCTTCGCCGAGCGCTACCAGACCGGCGCCGTCAGCTCGATCTGCAGGAACGACTACTCCCCCGCCCTCCAGCAGATCGTTGAGCGCGTCCAGTCGCGCCTCGCCGGCCGCTGCCTCCCGCGCCCGATCGAGACCGTCGCCTCCGCCTGCGAGCCCGGCGACACCCGCGGCAACTGCGTCCGCACCAACTGCATCGTCCGCGAGATCCTCCCCGCGTCCATCTCGGCCGCGAGCGCCTGCGTCGCCGCCCGCGGCCGCGCGCCCGGCGAGCGCGACGCCCAACTGATGCGCGACACCTGCGTCGTCGCCCAGGTCGCGGTGCCGCCCGGCATGGCCCCGCCCGCCGGCCGCGAGGGCTTCTACTACGACACGCGCCCCGACCCCTTCGCGCCCGACTGCCGCCAGCACATCGAGTTCACCTCGGGCGCCGGCCTCGTCCCCGGCGCCACCGCGGTCATCGAGTGCGCGGCGACCGAGGCGTCGCCCCCACCGGCCGCGCCCGCGTGCAGCGGCACCGTGGCAGTCGGCGCGGGCTGCACCCCGCCGCGGCCCGGCGGCGCCGCGTGTACGCCCGCGTCCGGTGTCACCGACGGCTGCTTCCGCGGGACGGAGATCTACGTCGAGTCCGGCTCGCGCGCGTGCCGCTCGGGCGTGTGCATGTCGTACCGCTACGACGAGGCCAGCGACCCGACCGGCCGGGAGCGCGCCCGGCGGCTCGTCTGCACCTGCCGCTGCGGCGTGCCCGAGTCGCTGCGCGCGACCGTCCCCCCCGGGTCGCTCTGCACCTGCCCGACCGGGATGGTCTGCCAGCAGGACCTCTTCGGCCCGCAGTACCCCCCCGACCTCCAGGGCTCCTACTGCGTCTACGCCGGCACCTCCTGAAGCCCCTTACGGCGAGGCTTCGCCGCGCAGTGCGCGGTCGTGGAAGAGCAGCATCTCCACGCCCCCGGCGCCCCGGTTGAACACGTAGTCGTGCGGCCCCTCCACCACCCTGAACTCGTGCGGGATGCGCCGCACCGTCATCGCCGCGTCGAGCGCGGTGATGTCGCGCGTGAGCGAGTCGCTGCGCGTCCCCACCAGCCGGATGCGCTGCGGCGGGCGCGCGGGCGACGCGACGTGGCGGGCCATCACCCGCTCGACCCGGTTGCGCACCGCGGCCTGGAGCGAGCCCACCACGCCGAACGCTTCGGGGTGACGGAGCCCCGTCTCGAGCGCGAGCAGCCCGCCGAGTGACACGCCGTCGACGCCCGTCGCCTCGCGCGTCGCGATCACCGGCAGCTCGGCCCGCGCGCGCGGGAGCACCGTGCTCACCAGCCAGTCGCCCCACGCCGCCGAGGGGTCGCCGCCGTCGGGGTTGAGCACGTCGGGCGTGTACGGCGTCACCACCACCAGGCCCCGGTACGGGCGGCGCGCGAGGTCGCGGCGGAGCGCTTCGAAGCGCGGCGGCGCGACGAAGCCCAGGAAGGCCTCGGGGCGCAGGCGACGTCGCCGCAGCTCGGCGTCGGAGGCCCCGAGCTCGTAGTCGTGCGCCCAGCCCCACACGCCCTCCTCCGGGCCGCGCGCCGACTCGCCCCAGCCCGAGAGCGCCACGAGCAGCGGCCACCGCTCGCCCGCCGCGCGCGCGGGCGGCAACAACACCGCCACCCGCGTCGGCCCGATCGGGCTCGTCGGAAACTCCCATAGCCGCTCGGTGAGCGTGCCCGGGCGGCGCGTCGGGCGGGGGATCCGCTGCGCGCACGCGATCCACCGCACCCCGAGGACGAGGGAGGCGGCGACGACGGCGAGGGCGAGGAGGGGGAGCGGGAGGCGCCGCGCGACGTCACGCAACGGTGATCGGCGCGCGGCGCGGGGGGCGCGCACTCAGAGCCCGCGGCAGGTGCCGAGGACGCAGAACTGCCGCATCGCGCAGGCGTTGCCGCAGCGGCCGCAGTTCTGCTGGGAGAAGTTGGTGTTGACGCACATGCCGTTGCAGAGCGTGTTGTTGGCCGGGCAGCCGCAGCGGCCGCCGACGCACACCTGGCCGGCGCCGCAGCGGTTGCCGCAGGAGCCGCAGTTCTGCGGGTCGTTGTTGGTGTTGAGACAGCGCCCGCCGCAGGCCGAGAGCGGCGCGGGGCACTGGCAGGCGCCGCTCACGCAGCCGAAGGTGGCGCCGCAGACGTTGCCGCAGCGCCCGCAGTTCTGCGGGTCGGCGAGGGTGTTGATGCAGCGGCCGCCGCACGACGAGAGCGGCGGGGCGCAGGCGCAGCGGCCGCCGACGCACGACTGGGTCGCCGGGCAGGCGTTGCCGCAGGCGCCGCAGTCGAGCGGCGACGAGCTCGTGTCGACGCAGAAGCCCCCGCAGAGGACGGTGGTGCCCGGGCAGGCGCAGCGGCCGGCCGTGCAGGGCGTCCCGGCGGGGCAGCGCGTGCCGCAGCCGCCGCAGTTGGAGGGGTCGGTCTGGGTGTCGACGCAGGCGGCGCCGCACATCGTCCGCGGCGAGGCGCAGGTCATCATCGTGACGCAGCGGCCGGCGGTGCACGTCTGGCCCGTCGTGCAGGCGGTGCCGCAGGCCCCGCAGTTGGTCGGGTCGGTCTGCGTGTCGACGCAGCGGGCGCCGCAGGTGGTGCGGGGCGCCGGGCAGGGCGTGCCGCACACGCCGCCGATGCAGACGGCCGAGCCGGGGCACACGGTGCCGCAGCCGCCGCAGTTCTGCGGGTCGGTCTGGACGTCGGTGCAGCCGCTGCCGCACTCGATCTGGGGCGCGCGGCAGCGGCCCTGGCACATCCCCCCGACGCACATCGAGCCGGCGGGGCAGGCGTTGCCGCACGAGCCGCAGTTGGCCGGGTCGCTCGTCGGGTTGACGCAGCGGCCGCCGCACTGCACCTGCGGCGCCATGCAGGTCGAGCCCACGCAGGTGCCGCCGGTGCACGTCTGGCCCGCGCCGCACACACGCCCGCAGGCGCCGCAGTTGCGCGGGTCGGTCTGCTGGTCGGTGCAGCCGCCGGGGCAGATGGTGCGGGGCGGCATGCAGCCGGGCGGCGAGCCGCAGCGGCCGAGGAGGCAGATCTGGCCGGCGGCGCAGCGGGTGCCGCACGCGCCGCAGTTGGTCGGGTCGATGCGGAAGTCGGTGCAGCCGCTGTTGCACGGCACCAGCGGCGCGGTGCACATGGCCTGGCAGCTCCCGAAGGAGCAGAGCTGGCCGGCGGGGCAGCGGTTGCCGCAGGCGCCGCAGTTGTTGGGGTCGTTGAGGGTGATGACGCAGGTGCCGCCGCAGCGCGCCGCCGGGAAGGGGCAGGTGAGCGTGCAGATGCCGAGGCCGCAGGCCGCGCCGGCCGGGCACGAGCGCCCGCACGCGCCGCAGTTGGACGGGTCGTTCTGGAGGTTCACGCAGGCGCCGTTGCAGGCGACGTTGGGGGCCGCGCAGGTGGTCTGGCAGGCGCCCGCCGCGCACACCTGGCCGGCGGCGCAGCGCGTCCCGCAGCCGCCGCAGTTCTGCGGGTCGGTCTGCACGTTGACGCAGGCGCCGTTGCAGGCGCGGAGGGGCGCGTCGCACACCGTCTGGCAGGTGCCGCCGTTGCACACGAAGCCGGTCGGGCAGGCGTTGCCGCACGAGCCGCAGTTGGCCCGGTCGGCGCGCAGGTCGACGCAGGCCATCCCGCAGAGCGACTGGCCCGAGGGGCACACCGACGTGCACATGCCCGAGGTGCAGGTCTGCGTCGCGGTGCAGGCGTTGCCGCAGGCGCCGCAGTTGAAGCGGTCGCTCGAGAGGTCGACGCAGGCCCCGGCGCACTCGGCCGTCCCCATCGGGCACACCGGCACGCACGCGCCCGCCGCGCAGCGCCCGCTCCGGCAGGCAGCGCCGCAGGCGCCGCAGTTGGTCGGGTCGCTCTGCGTGTCGACGCAGCGGTCGCCGCAGCGGCGGAGCGGGTCGACGCACAGCACCGGGATGTCCTCGTCGATGACGACGACGTCCTCCTCGATGACGATCACGTCCTCGTCGGGGGGCGCGATGACGTCCTCGTCGGGGGGGACGACCACGTCGTCGTCGACGATGATCACGTCCCCGTCGGGCACGTCGGCGTCGATGTTGACGTCGTCGTCGCGGACGTCGGGGCGGTCGACGGCGGCGTCGAGGGGCTCGGTCTCGAGCTCGGTGCGGCCACAGCCCACGCCCAGGGCGAGGACGGCAGCGAGCGCGGCCAGGGGGAGGCTTCGCATGGAGGTCACTTTCGGGGCTCGTCGTTGAAGCGAACGGCGCGGCGCGGGGCCGCAGGCGCGGCGGATCATGCGACAGGATCCGCGCACCGTAAAGCGGTGTAGAGTCGCGCCGCGCAGCCCCCCACGATGCCCCGCCGACCGCCCGTCCCCGCCGCCGCGCTGGCCCTGTGCGTCCTCGCCGCCGCGCCTTCCCTCCAGGCCCGCTGCCTCGTGCGCCCCGCCCCCGACGGCGCCTTCGCCACGTGGCTCGTCTCGCCCCCCTACGCGCTCGGGGCCTTCGAACCGCGCCCCTCGTGGCCGGCGGCCTTCGCCCGCGTGCTCGACGCGCCCCCGCGCCGCCTCGGCCGACCCGACCTCGACCTCGCGCCCTCCGCTTCCGCCACGGCCTCCCCCGCGTGGCGCCCGGCGGCCTCCAGCCGCGAGTGGCTCGACGTCGGGGCCGCGGCGGGCGGGCGCGGCGCGCGCGTGGTGTACGCGGGCGTCGTGCTCGACGTGCGGCGCGCGGGCGTCCGCTACCTCGCGCTCGGCAGCGACGACGCGCTGTCGGTCCGGCTCGACGGGCGCGAGGTGCTCCGGCGCGCCTTCACCCGCGCGTCGCAGCCCGACCAGGATTTCGTCCGCGTCGATCTCACCGAAGGCCGCCACCCCCTGGTGGTGAAGCTCGCGTCGCGCGGCGACCTCGACCTCTTCGCCCGCGTCACCACCGAGGGCTTCGCCGCCGACCCCGACGTCCGCGTCGAGCTCCCCGACGTCGACGACGCCGGCTGCCTCGCCCTCACGCGCCGCGCCGCCGCCCTCTCCCTCGAGCGCCGCGCCGTGCCCGAGGGGACGCGCGTCGAGCTCGCGGTCGCCTTCCCCGGCGGCGCGGCCGTGGTCGACGACGCGGTCGAGCGCGGGCTCGTGGTGACGCTCCGCCGCGCCCAGACGGAGACCGCCGTCCCGCTGCGGGTGACGGTGCCCGAGCGCTTCGTCTGGCACGACGTCTTCGCCGGCGACGCGCAGGGCGAGGTCGTCGCGAGCTTCGACGGCAGCGCACGAACCTTCCCCGTCGCGGTGGCCCCCGCGGTGCGGGCCGCGCTCGTCCGCGCGTGGCGCGTTCTCCCGCTGCTCGACCCCGCGTTCGGGGGCGAGGTGCCGCTCACGCTCCCCCCGCCGCCGCGCGCGACCGCGTCGCTCCCCGAGGGGTCGATCTGGTCGGTGGAGCGCACGGCCGAGCGGCTCGCGGGGCTCGTGCGCGACGGCGACCCCGACGCGCGGCACCTCGCGTCGGAGGCCGCGCTGCTCGACGAGCTCCTCACCGCGGTGGAGGCGGGCAGGGACCCGTACGCGGGCCGCCACGGCGCGATCCGGCGCGCGTACCGCTCGCCGCTCGACGGGGCGCTCCAGGAGTACTCGGTGTACGTGCCGCCGTCGTACCGGGGCGACGCGGACTTCCCGGTGGTGATGGGGCTCCACGGGCTGCGCGGCTCCAACCACCGGATGCTCGCGATCCTCCTGGGCTTCTACGACAAGGACGAGGACCGCACGCGCGCCGACCGCCACCTCCCGCCGCTGCCCGACACGCAGGCGCTCCTCGTCGCGCCGTGGGGCTACGGCGACGCGATGTACCGCCAGCAGGGCGAGTACGACGTGACGCGCGTGCTCGAGGAGGTCCGCCGCGCGTACCGCACGGACGTCGACCGGACGTACATGACGGGGCTCTCGATGGGCGGCATCGGCGCGGCGGGCGTCCCCCTCCACCGCCCGGGGGTGTTCGCCGCGATGGCCGCGCTCTGCGGGTACCACAGCTATTTCGTGCGGCAGGACACCCGCGGCGTGCGGCGGCCGTGGGAGACGTTCCTGATGGAACTCCGCTCCAACGACCACTACGCGGAGAACGGGCGCGACACGCCGCTCTACGTGGTGCAGGGCACGCTCGACCGGCCGATCACCAACAGCACGGTGCTCATCGACCGCTACACCGCGCTCGGCTACACGCTCTTGAGCGAGCTGCCCACCCTCGACCACGACGTGTGGAGCACCACCTACGCCGACGGGCGCATCGTTCGTCACTTCCTCCAGTACCGTCGCGACCCGCACCCGCGCCGCATCCGCTTCCGCACCCCCGACCTCCGCTGGAACTCTTCCTCCTGGCTCGCCATCGACGCGATGGCCGGCCCCGAAGGGCGCGCCACCACGCAGCGGACGGGCCGCTGGGCCGAGGTGACGCTCGACACCGCGCGCAACGCCACCGGCACCGCGACCACCTCGGGCGTCGCGGCCTTCACGCTCACCCCGCCGCGCGCGGCCTACGCGACCAACGCGCGCGCGCTCACGCTCACCGTCGACGGCGACCGGGTCGAGCTCCCCTTCGACGTGGCGACCACGCTCGTCCGGCAGGGCGGGCGCTGGGCGGCGGGCGAGCGCCCCGCGGCGCGCGGGGGCGGGCCCATCCGCGAGGTGTTCGACGCGCCGTTGATCGTGGTGTACGGCGCGGGCGACCCGGTGTCGGCGCGGGTCAACGAGCGGGTCGCGCGGGCCTGGGCCGAGCGCTGGGGCGTGCGGGCGCGCTACGCGGTGGTGCGCGACGACAGCTACACCGAGGCGATGGGCGAGGGGCGAACGCTCGTGCTGGTGGGGCGCGACAACCGGCTCCTCGCGCGGCGCGCGGCGCGGCTCCCGATCCAGGTCGACGGGCGCGCGGTGACGGTGGGCGGGCGGCGCTTCGAAGGGCCCGACGTCGGCGCGGTGTTCAGCGCGCCCGACCCCGAGCTCCCGTCGCGGACGCTCCTGGTGGTGGCGGGGACGACGCCGCTCGCGACGCTCCACTCGCGCGCGCTGCCCGACCTCCTGCCCGAGTACGTGGTGTACGACCCGCGCGTCGCGCCGGCGCGGGGGCGCGTCACGCTCGGGCCCGAGGCGTCGCTGCTCGCGGCGGGCTTCTTCGACAGCGCCGGCGCGCCCGTCGGCGACGACCGCGACCCGGCGGTGCCCGGCGCGGCGACACGTCGGTAGGAGGGTTCCCGCGGGGGCGCGGTTGTGGGATAGCAAGACCATGACTTCATCGACCCGCGCGCTCCTGGGCCCCTGCGTCGTGCTGCTCCTCGCCGCCTGTGGGGAAAAGATCCCGCCGTCGCAGCCGAGCCGCGACGCCTCGCGCATCGACCTCCCGGAGGCCGGTGATTTCCCCGACGTCGCGCAGCCCGACGGGGCGCTCCCGGGCGACGACGCGACCGCGCAGCCCGACTCCGCCACGGACGGCGGAATGGACGCGAACGTGGACGCCACCGCCCCCGCCGACGCGACCCCCGACCGCCCCGGCGACGCGCCGCCCGACCTGCCCGCGGGCCCGACGGTGTGCACCTTCTCCCCCGAGCAGATGGCGGTCTTCTCCGTGCGGACGGCGCTCTGCACCTTCCGCAGCCCGCAGGCTGCCCTCAACGAGTACTTCCGCCCCGACACCTGGGAGGGCGGCTCCGTGCAGGAGCGCCCGTGCCCGTCGCTCCAGTGCATGGTGACCGCGACCGGCAACTGCGGCTCGGCGCTCGCCGAGTGCCTGAAGTACACCGCGCAGCGCCCCGCGGGCGGCTGCCCGATGCCCGCCCAGTCGTGCGAGGGCTCTCCGCCGCGCACGGCGGTGTCGTGCGCCGACGGGGTTCAGGTGCGCGACGACTGCAACGCCCGCCAGCGCCGCTGCGCCGCGTCCGCCACCGAGTCCGCGTGCATCCCGCCGGCGGGGATGGCTGACACCTGCGCGGCCGGCGACCCGCCGCGCTGCCGCGGCACGGTGTACGAGCGGTGCGTGCTCGGCTCCTACACCCCCGTGCGCAACTGCGCGGTGTCGGGCGCCGTCTGCGACCCCGCGGCGGCGGACGGCTGCCGCGGCGGCGGCGCGGCCTGCACCGGCGACGCGACGGCCTGCGAGGGCACGCAGCTCCGGGTGTGCCGCGGCGGCAGGACGCAGCTCATCGACTGCGGCCGCGTGGTGACGGGCGCGTCGTGCCAGACGGTGATGGGCCACTCGTTCTGCGGCACGGCCTCCGAGTGCGACCCCACCACGGCGCCGGCCAACGGGACGTGCGACGGCGCCACGCTCGTCACCTGCGCGGGCGGGCGCATCTTCCGCTTCGTCTGCACCGAGCGCGGCTTCACCTCCTGCGGCGCGCAGGGGTGCCAGTAGCGGGCACCTCGGGCAGCGGCGCCACCGCGGCGAGGAGGGCCTCGTCGTCGGCCGGCGCGCTGTCCCCCTTCTCCCAGTCCTTCTCCAGCCACGGCCACATCGGGCCCCAGTCGACGCAGCCCAGCGCGCGCTCGTCGGGCGTGCACGCCACCCGCACGTGGAAGTGGTCGTCGTGCGGCGCGGCGTCGCCGGGCTGGTGCATCAACTGGTCGGCGCGCTCGACCACCCACGCGGGGCGCCCGGCCTGGCGCGCGTGGGCGAGCAGGAGCCGCTCGATCCAGGCGGCGACGAAGACGCGGGTCACGCCGACGCCGCGCGCCTGGGTCACGGCCTCGACCAGCGCCCAGTTGCGCGCGGTGTCGAAGCGGAGCGCCACCGGCCAGCGAACCGAGCAGCCCTCGCGGTCGTAGCAGACGAACTCCGGGGTGAGCAGCGGGGTGTCGGTGGCCGCGTCACGCGTGAAGAAGAGGAGGTCGACGTCGCGGCCGACGCGGTGCGAGGCGTGGTGCGGGATCTGCCCGCCGCGCGGCCCGGAGATGTCGCCGACGGTCAGCGGGAGGGCGTCGCGCGAGGGGGACGCGGCGCGCGCGACCTGCTCGACCATCGAGACGATGCGCGCGGTGCCGAAGTGCTGGCCGCCCATGGCGTCGTCGCGGAGCACGCGCCACCCGCGCCCGTGGTCGGCGAGGCGCGTCGCGCCGACGAGCCAGCCCGAGGAGGGGCGGCCGTAGGAGCCGGGCGCGCGGGAGAGCGTCGCGGCGCAGCCGGTGAGTGAGGTGAGGGTGAGGAGGGCGGCGGCGAGGCGGGGCACGGCGCCGGAGGAGAGCACCGCGGGCGCCCGGGCGGCAAGTGATCCGCGCGGCCGTCGCTCAACACCCCACCACGCGCACCGTCACCCCGTCGCGCTTCTTCGTGCTCTGCGTGAGGCGCTTCGACCAGGGGGTGCTCTTCCTGCGGTCGAACATCACGAGCCACGCCTCCTTCAGCCCGAGCGACTTCGCGTAGCCCGCGACCTGCGCGACGCCCCTCGCCAGCGTGCGCGCGTCGCGGCGCTGCTTGAGCTCGATGGCGAAGCGCTCGCCCTTCCACGTCACCAGCAGGTCGAGAGCGCCCTTGCCCAATGCGTACTCGCGGTCGATGCGTCCGCCGCCGTTGACCACGCGCTGGAGGAAGGCCATCAGCATCAGGTGGGGCCCGGCTTCCTTGTAGTCGAAGCCCTCCGCCGCGAGGTGACCGTCCTCCCGCCAGAACGACTGCCACCCCGCCATCAGCTTCCCCATGTCGAGCGACTCGTCGGCACGCAGGTACCACGCCGTCTGCTGGTCAATCGACGCTTGGATGGTGGCGTTGAGGGCGCGCGGGATGATCTCCCGGTAGATGGGGTTGGCCGCCTGCCAACGCCCCTCGACGCGGCGCAGGAGCCCGAGGTTGGCGACGTAGGCGACGTCGTCGTCGAGGCCTGAGGCGGGGAAGTGGTCGCCGACCAGCATGGGCTCGAGCACGCGGCGGACATGGCGGGGCTCGCGCAGGCGGGCGAGGGCGAGTCGATGTGGGTGGCGCTCGAGGATGAGGGCCTCCTTGGCGCGCTCGATGTGCCCGGCGGTGACGGCGACGGCGCGGTCGGTGACATCCTTGACGGCAGGTGGCCTGGTCGGCGGTGCGTTGACGAGCCACGGTGCCCGCAGGCTCAGGCTGCGCGCGCCGCGGCCTCGGGCTCGAGCGCTGCCCGGTCTCTGCGGTGTGCTGCGCGAGGAGCTCGACCACCTCGGCGGACGTGAAGGGCGCGAGGCCGACGTCCTCCACCGTCACGTTGAACGGTGACGCGGTGCCCAGCCACCCGAGGCGCCCAGGCTCGTCGCCCGCCGCGTAGTCGCGCACCGCGCGGACGCCGGCCAGCACCACGCCGCGCGGAGCGGCCTGCTCGCGGCGCGCGAGGTACAGCGCCCGCAACTGCGTGAGGAACGACACCATCGCCGCGCCCGCTAGCACGTCGGCCTCGTCGAACAGCAGCACCACGGGCCGGCCGCTCGCGGCGCAGAGGGCGCTGACGTAGTGCTCGAGCGCGGTCTCCGGCGTCGCGAGCCACGCGGCGGTGCGCTCGTCGTCGGGCAGGATCGCGCGGTGCCCGGCGCGCGCCACGGCGGTCGCGAGGGCGTCGAGCACGACGGGCATCGCGGCGGCGGTGGACGTGAGGTCGCGGGCCACCTGGAGGTCGACCCACGGAACGACCCGCTCGCCGCCCGCGGACAGCGCCCGCGCGAGGGTCATGAGCGTGGTGGTCTTGCCGGTCTGCCGCCCCGCGACGAGCGAGAACCACCGCCCCTGCTCGATGAGCGCGAGGGCCTCCGCCGCGCGGCGCTCCGGGGGGATCATGTAGTGCTCGTCGGCGAAGCAGGGCCCCGCGACGTTGAACCAGCGCGTCATGCGCGCCCGGTCATCGCACGCACGATCGGCGGGCGCAAGCGCCCACGCTCACTGCTCCGACGGGCGCCGCAGCGCCTTGAGCGCGTCGAGCGCGAGCACCGGGAGCACCGCGAGCGCGGCGGCCTCGCCGAGCGCGGCGGGCGCGAGCGGCCCCATCGCCAGGAGCCTCCCCGCGGGCGTGAGCGCGAGGCCCACCGCGAGCAGCGCGGCGACGGAGATCAGCGCGGCCGCGGCGGGGTTCCTGCGGCCGAGGGCCGTCCAGAAGGGGCGCTCGCCGGCGCGGCTCGCCACCAGGATCGCGAGGTTGGCGAGCACCAGCGTGACGAAGGCCACCGCCCGCTGCGCCTCCACGGCCGCGTCCCCCGCCCGCGCACGGTGCACCGAGAACAGCGTCGCGGCGAGCGCGAGGAGGCCCTGCGCGACGGCGCCCCCGAGGCGCGCGGCGGTGAAGAGCGGCGCGTCCGGGCGGCGCGGCGGGCGGCGCATGACGTCGTCCGCGGCGGGCTCCATCTCGAACACCACCGAGCACGCGGGGTCGATCACCAGCTCGAGGAAGACGACGTGCGCCGGCGCGAGCAGCGCGCCCCAGCCGAGCAGCGCGCTCGCCAGCGAGAAGCCCGCGATGGGGATGTGAACCGCGACGATGTAGCCGAAGGCGTTGCGGAGGTTGTCGTAGATGCGCCGGCCGAGCGCGACCGCGTCGACGATCGCGGCGAAGTCGTCGTGCACGAGCACCAGCCCTGCCGCCTCGCGGGCGACGTCGGTGCCGCGCTCGCCCATCGCGACGCCGATGTCCGCGGCCTTGAGCGCGGGCGCGTCGTTGACGCCGTCGCCGGTCATCGCGACGCGCAAGCCGCGGGCGCGCAGGGCCTTCACGATGCGGAGCTTCTGCGCGGGGACGGCGCGGGCCACCACGGAGCATCGGTCGAGGGCCGCGGCGAGGGCGTCGTCGTCCATCGCGTCGAGCTCCGGGCCGGTGAGGGCGGAGGCCGCGTCGAGGCCGGCCTTGCGCGCGATGGCGAGGGCGGTGTCGGGGTGGTCGCCGGTGATCATCATCACGCGGACGGCGGCCTCGCGGCACGCGGCGACGGCGCCGGGGACGGCGGGGCGGAGCGGGTCTTCGAGGCCGACGAGGCCCGCCATGGCGAAGTCGAGGTCGTGCGCGTCGTCGGGCGAACGCTCGGGCGAACGGACACCGCGGGCGACGGCGAGCACGCGGAGGCCGTCGCGGGCGAGGGAACTGACGCGCTCGCGCCAGCGTGCGACGGCGTCGTCGTCGAGGTGGCAGAGGTCGAAGACGGCCTCGGGGGCCCCTTTGGTGGCGACGACGACGGAGCCGTCGGGGCGCTCGCGCCAGACGTGGGTCACCGCGAGGAGCTTGGGGGAGAGGGGGTACTCGTGCAGGGGCTGGCGCTGCGGGTGGAGGTGTTCGGTGTGGTGGAGGGCGCGCTCGCCGAGGCGGGCGAAGGCGAGCTCCATCGGGTCGAAGGGGTCGCGCGGCGAAGCGAGGATGGCGTACTCGACGAGGGAGTGAACGGGCTCGGGCAGCGCGTCGGCGTCGTCGGTGACGGTGAGGTCGACGTCGAGGGTGACGAGCCGGCGGACGGCCATGCGGTTCTGGGTGAGGGTGCCGGTCTTGTCGGTGCAGAGGACGTCGACGCCGCCGAGCGTCTCCACCGCGGTGACCCGGCGCGTGAGCACTTCCCGCCGCGCGATGCGCCACGCCCCGAGCGCGAGGAACACCGTCAGCACCACCGGGAACTCCTCCGGCAGCAGCGCCATCGCCAGGGTGATGCCCGAGAGCGCTGCGCGCATCCACTGGCCGCCCGAGAGCCCGAGCGCGACCACCAGCGCCGCGGCGGTGGCGAGGCCGGCGATCGCGACGCGGCGGACGACGCGGTCGACGTCGCGCTGGAGGGGCGTGCGCTCGGGGGCGAGCTCCTTGAGCGACGCGCCGATGCGCCCGAGCTCGGAGCGGGCGCCGGTGGCGACGACCTCGGCGACGCCGCGGCCCGACACGATGAGCGTGCCCGCGTAGAGCGATCCGCCCGCACCGCCCGGCGCGGAGAGCGCGTCGGCGTCGGGCGCTGGGGTCTTGGTGACGGCCACCGACTCGCCGGTGAGGAGCGACTCGTCGACGGCGAGCGCGGTCCCTTCGCGCAGGATCGCGTCGGCCGGCACGCGGTCGCCCTCGGCCACCTTGAGCACGTCGCCGCGCACGACGTCACGTCCGGGGACGGTCACCGCGTGGCCGTCGCGGAGCACCATCGCGCGCGGGCTGGAGAGGTCTTTGAGCGCGTCGAGGGCCCGCTCGGTGCGGCCCTCCTGCACGATGGTGATCGCGAGCACCACGACCACGAAGCCGAGCAGGGTGAGCGCCTCGCGCACGTCGCCGAACGCCAGGTAGAGCCCCGCCGACGCGAGCAGGAGCAGGAACATCGGCTCCTTCACCACCTCGAACACGATCGCGAGGGGGCCGCGGCGCTCGTCCTGCGGGAGGGCGTTGGGGCCGTCGGATGCGAGGCGTTTCGCGGCCTCGGCGGCGGTGAGGCCGGGCCACGTACGGCGGGGGTCGTGGGCTGGCGGCTCGGTCATGGCGGCGGGTGTATCACGGCGTCGCGCGCGGGCGTTCAGTCCGTCGGCGGCGCGTTGGGGAAGAAGACCGCGGGGTCGAAGGGGAAGTCCGCGTAGGGCATCGGACCCTCGGGGAGCATCCACACGGCGCGCGCGGTCGTGGGCAAGCGCCGGCCGTCGCGCGACTGCCAGCCCGCCACGGGCGTCCGCCACTCGGCGCGGGCGGGCGGGGACTTCGATCCCGGCGGCGCGTAGTAGCGGTCGGTGGTGGCGAAGTCGGTCGCGGCGCCGTCGGCGTCGACGAAGACGCGCGCCCGCACGGTGCGGCCCTCGTCCGTGAGCGCAAGGTCGAAGGCGCCGTCGCCCGCGTCGGCCCACGCGACCGCGGGGGTGAGCAGCATCGAGGGGGCCATCAGCACGGCGTCGTTGAGCCACGTGACGCACTCGCCGACGGTCACCTCCTCGCTCGCGTCGTCGACCATCGCGAAGGCGTCGAGCACCTTGCCGAGCATGTGGCCGCGGCCGCGGTGGTAGGTGTCGCGGACGTAGGTGGGGACGATCCCCTTCACGCGCAGGCGCATGTGGAAGACGCGGGTGACGGGCGCGAGCGCGTTGTACTGCGCGCACTCGCACGGCACCCACTCCCCGCCGAACAGGAAGCGCCCCTCGAAGCGCATCAGGAACGACCGGACCCGGGGGCGTCCGACGGCCCCCATGAAGCGCAGGTAGCGCCGCGCCGCGGGCGGGAGCGGGGCGACGTCGTCCTCCGTCACGACCGGCCCCTCGCCGACGGGCGTCGGGAGCCCGAGCGCGGACACTTCGTGGAGGAGCTTCCGCTCGAGGCGCGTCAGGTCGTGGGCCTCGCCCTCGGGGAGCCCACCCCCCACCTCGCGCGCCCAGCGGTGCGCCCGATGGAACCACGACGTCGGCTCGGCGAACATCAGGATGCACTCGCCATGGACGGCCTCGATGCCGTGGGCCTCGCAGCGCGCGAGCGCCTCGGGCGACTCGGCGCCCTGCTGGATCCAGACGCGCCGGAGGCCGAGCGCGGCGGCATCGTCGACGAGCTTCGCGGTCTGCGCGGGGGGCGTGACGAGCACGACGCCGCCGACCTCGCCGGCCACTTCCGCGAGCGAGTGGGCGCAGGGTGCGTCGCCGACGCGGTCGGCCTCGGGGTGGACGACGTGGAGCGCGTAGCCCTTCTCCGCGAGCTCCTTGCGGACGGCGTTGCCGAAGCCCGTCTTGCCATCGCGGCTGACGCCGACGAGCGCGAGCGAGCGTTGGGCGAGGAAGTCTTCGATGCGCGAGCGGGGGACGGTCATGCCCGCCGCCCGATGCAGGTTCGGTGCGCGGACTCCGGGCCGCAGATTCGCGCGCGGATCATGGCCGGCGCGAACCCGCTGCGCGCACGAGGCGCGGGGCGAGGAAGCACTTCGCGCGTGTCGGGAGAGTCCGCTCTCGTGTACGAAGGGTGTGGCCATGACGCGCGCCGCCCCGTGGATCGCCCTCCCGCTCGCCGTGCTCGCCGCCTGCTCCGACCCGTCGCCCGCGCGCCCCGACGCTGCCGGCGACGTCGCGTCGGACGTGGCCGCGGGCCCCGACGTCGCGCCCGACGCGAGCCCTCCGCTCGACGCGGAGCCTGCCCTCGACGCGATGGACGCAGCCCCCCTCGACGCGATGGACGCAGCCCCCCTCGACGCGGCGAGCCCCGACGTCGCGGACGCCGCGCCGGTCGACGCGCCCGCGGCCGATGCGCGCGACGTCACGCTCGCGGACGCCGCCGACGACGCTCCACCCGACGTCGCTTCGCCCCCCGACGCTTCGCCCGACGTCGCTTCGCCTGACGTCGCTTCGCCTGACGTCGCTTCGCCTGACGTCGCGGTGCTCCCTGACGTCGCGCCCGACGTTGTGCCCGACGCCGCGCCGGCCTGCACCACTGACGACGTCGAAGCCCTCCTCCGCGCGCTCCGCGCGGCGCCGCCCGCCGGGGTGAGCGTTGTCGCCGCGCCGGGGCAGCGCTTCGAATCGCTCCGCGCCTCCTTCGACGCCACGCCCGCCGCCGTCACGCTCCTCGAACGCGCGCGCACCTATTCCCGCGGCAACCCCACGGCGCTCCCCGTCGGCAACGCGGGCGCCTTCCAGACCTTCGCGACGCGCGCGCTCGGCGCGGCCCTCGTCGCCTGGCACGACCGCGACGCCACGGCATCCTCCGTCTGCCAGCGCACGCTCGCGGCGATGGCGATCCCGCCCGAGTGGCTGATCACCGCCACCAACGTCCCGCTCTACATGGGCGCCGGGCTCCTCGGGATGGCCGCCGCGGTCGACCTGCTCTCCGCCACCGACGGCGTCACCCCCGAGCAGCTCGCCGCTGCGCGCGCCGCGGTCGCCACCACCGCCGCGAGCCTCGACGCCTGGCTCCTCGCCGGCGGGCTCTACTTCACGGCGGGGCACCTCGACAACCACAGCATGCGCTTCGCCGCGGGCTTCACCGCCGCCGCGATGGTGACGCCGCCCTCCGCCGTCAGCGACGACCTCCTGCGCTGGGCCCTCGCGCAGATGAGCGCGTCGATCGACCGGCAGTCCGGCGCCACCGGCGGATGGGCCGAGGGGAGCCTCTACTTCGAGTACGGCTTCGAGATCGCCGCGCCCGCCCTCGCCGCCGTCGACCGCGCGTGGGTCGGGCCCGACGCGCGCTGCGTCCGTTGCGCGGGGCACGCGGTGTCGGCCTGCGGCGAGGGCGCGGTCACCATCCGCCGACCGTCCACCGACCCGCGTCTGCGCGACCTCGTCCAGTGGAGCGCCTCGCTCGAGACCGACGGCGGCTGGCTCGCGTGCGTCGACGACAGCCGGTTGAGCGGTGTTCCTGCGGCCCTCTTCGAGTCGATGGTTCGCCGCCGCGCCTACGCGCACTGGAACCTCGACGGCGCCACCGGGAGCACCGGCGCGAGCCTGTGGGTGCACCCCCTGCTCGCGCTCGCCCTCGCGTCGCCCGCGCCGACCGAGTCGCTCCCGCTCCGCCGCGTGTGGCCCGAGGCGGGGACGGCGCGCGTCGAGGGCGTCACCCCGGGCGGCGCGGCGCAGGCGTTCCTCGTGGGCGAGCGCGGGCTGGCGACGCGCGGCGAGGGCCACGAGCGCCCCGACGCGACGACGCTCGCGCTGGCGGTCGGCGGCTCGCAGATGCTCGGCCCCTCGGGCTACAACAGCTACGACGACCGCGCCCCCCTCGCGCGCGCCGACGCCGCGAGCGGGATCACCGTGGAGGGCCTGCTCGACCCGTCCATCGGCGCGGGAGAGAGTGGGCCCGAGGGGACGCTCTCCGCGACGACCGACGGCGCGTCGGTTCGCGTCGAGGGCGGCGGGGCGACCGTGACGCGCGCGGTGGCCTTCGAGGGGGCGACCCTGGTGGTCCGCGACGCCGTCGAGTTCAGCGGCGCCGCCCGCGCGGTCGGTTGGAACTGGCACCTGCGCGGCACCCTCGACGACGGCGCGTGGCGCTGGACGGTGGGCGCGCGGCGCTGCACGGCGACGCAGACGGGCGAGGCGGCCGCGCTCACCGTGACGCGCGAGACCGTCGCCCACTACGACGTCGCCAGCCGCGCGGAGACGCACCCGGTGGTTCGTCAGAGCGCGCGGCTCGCGGCGGGCCGGCACGAGCTGGTGACCCGCATCGCCTGCGAGTGACGCCGACGTGGCCTCGGGCCATTCGCGTCGGGAAGTGAGCTGGTGTGGTAGGGGCGGGGCTTGCCCCGCCCGAGGAGAATTCACCGACCACGTCGTGGTGCAAGGGTATGAGGCTCACCCTCCCGCGAGGCTCTCCTGCGCCCACACGTCGGGCGTCGGCGCGCGCTCGTCGCCGAGCCGCATGTGAAGCAGCCGCCGCTCCTCGCGGAAGCCGCGCGCCTCGAGCAGCGCCCTCGCCCCCGCGTGGGAGGCCCGCGCGATGACCCGCGGCCGCTCCGCGACGCACGCCGCGAGCGCCGCGTCGAGCACCGCGCCCGCCGCGTCCGCCGTCCGCGCCACCACCGGCCCCACCCCGCCCGCCTGCGCGACCGCGAACGCCTCCACCGCGCCGTCCGCGCCGCGCTTCACGAAGCCCGCGCCCGCGTCGAGCGTCGCGCGCAGGAGGGCCTCGCGGCTCTCTCCCCAGGCCGCCGCGTCGAGCGCCACGAGGGCCGCGAGGTCGTCGGGCGTCGCGCGCGACACGCCCTCCGTCGGGCCGTCGCGCCTGGTGCCCACGAAGATCACGGCCTCGTCGTCGGTGACGAAGCCGAGCTTCACGTAGACGGGCGCGCCCGCCGCCGACGCGTCGAGCAGCACGCGCCGGACGCCCTTCGCCTCGCAGAGGCGCATGAGCCGCTCGGTGATCGCGCGCCCGAGGCCCTTGCGCTGGTGGGCCTTCGTCACGCCGATGAGCCCGAGGTACGCCGTCTCGCCGAACACCAGCGCGCCGCCCACCCCGATGAGTGTGGGCGCCGACGCGGCGTCCCCCTGCGCGTAGGCCGCGAGCCATCCGTCGGGCTGGACGCGGAGGTAGCGGGCGAGGCGCTCGGCGCCGAGGGGCGTGGTCGCGGCGTCCCAGCGGAAGGACTCGGCGAGCACCGCGGTTGCGTCGGGGAGGGCGGCCTCGCGGAGCGTCTCCATGCGGCTGAGGTGGGGAACATCACCGACGCTGCCCGCGGCCACGACGGCGGGGTCGGCCACCGTGCGGATCGGGATGACGCCGACGAAGCCCTTCGCCTCGTCGTCCTCGGCGCCGGGCGGGCCGCTCCGCACCTTGGCGGAACCCTCGTCGATGGGGAACGAGACCACGAGCGTGGTGCGGAGGTCATCGTCGGTGACGCCGTGCGCGTGGGCGCCTCGGCCGGGGAGCATCTTCTCGACGACGGCGTCGAGCCCGGCGCGCGCCTCCGCGGGGTCGGTGACGCGTTCACCCACGCCGCAGAGGACCACCGCGCGGTAGTTGAGCGAGTGGTGGCCGACCGTCTTCGCGAGGACGAGCGCGTCGACGAGGGTCACCGACACCGACGCCGGTGCGCCTGACGCGAGCGCGAGCAGGCAGCGGTTGTTGGGCGAGCCGTGGAGGTAGATCCGCTCGCCGACGCGGGCGAAGGCCATCGGCTGGATCATGGGCTCGCCCTCGTGGGCCCAGGCGACGTGGCACACGAGCGCCTCGTCGAGGACGGCGTGGACGAGCGCGCGGTCGTAGCTGCCGCGCTGGCGGCGTCGGCGGAGGGTGGTCCGGTCGGTCTGGCGGAGCGGGGGGAGCATGGGCCGAGCATCGCCCGCCCGGCGCG
The DNA here is from genome assembly GCA_046351555.1 of Polyangiales bacterium. Classification (GTDB taxonomy): domain Bacteria; phylum Myxococcota_A; class Polyangia; order Polyangiales; genus CAISKJ01. The sequence goes on along the minus strand of JAXLYI010000046.1, from coordinate 16,231 downwards.
CCCCGCGGTAGTCACAGATTCGCGCCGCTACACCGGCACACGCGGGGGCGCGACCCCCATGGACTTCGGCGGCGCGGGGAGGCGCGCGAGGACGCCCTTCGCGGGGACGGCGTACACGGGGGCCTCGCGGAGCCCGCGGGCCGCGAGGATCCCGTTGGCGGCGAGCAGACCCGCCATGCACGCGGCTTCGAGCAGCGTGGCGGTGTGGGGGAGGCGCACCCAGTCGCCCGCGAGCCAGAGGCCCGGGACGCCCGTCTCCACCGTCGCGCGGCGCGCGTGGGTGCCGACGTGGAAGGCCGCGAAATCCGCCCGGACGTGCAGGTGCGTCGCCGCGACGGCGCCCTTCGTCACGCCCGGGAAGTAGTGCTCGAACTCGCGCAGGAGCTCGCGCTCGATGGCCGCGTTGTCGGGCAGGTCGTCGGGGACGGCGTAGCTGTGGAGCTCGTAGACGCCGCCGCCGTTCTTCTCGGCCCAGGCTTTCGCGGCGGGGACGACCCGGTGGTTGAAGGTCACCGCATCGAGGAGCTTCAGCCGGTCGGAGATGACGAACACCGGGAGCTCGTCGCCGACGCGCTGGTCGCACCACACGCGGAGGATCGCGTAGCGCTGCGAGCGCGGCTGCGACTCCACCTTCGCCGCGAAGCCCGGGTGCGCCTCGCGCAGCGACGTCGAGCCCGCCGCGATCGCCTGCGCGCCGCGGACATCACACGCCAGCACGACGGACTCGAAGCGGGCGCCGTCGATCGACCACCCGTCACCGTCGCGCTCGAGGGACTTCACCTCGGTGTCGAGCGACACGGTGACGCCGTGGGCCTCGAGCCAGCGCCGGATGGGCGCGGCGAAGGCGGTCTCGTAGTCGTCGTCGAGGTAGTCGTAGAGGAGCCCGGCGTCGTTGGAGAGGTAGTAGAAGTGGAAGGCGCGGATGAGGGCCGCCACCGAGAGCCGGTCGCCCTCGGAGAAGAACGCGCGGGCGAAGGTGTTGAAGACCAGCCGGAGGTCTTTGGGGAGGTCGGCGTGGCGGGCGAAGTCGTCGTAGGAGACGTCGTCCCAGTCGGCGAAGGTCTTCTCCTCGTCGTAGCGGAGGAAGGGGTCGAGCCGGTGCATCTTCTTCGAGAAGAGCAGCTCCGACACCCGGTACACCCCGGTGCTCGCGAGCGAGAGGAGGTTGAGCAGCGGCACCGTCTCCGTCCCGCGGAACGAGATGCGCGAGCGGTCGGTCCGCATCACCACGTAGTCGTCGATGGGGACGAGGTGCGCGGCGACGCCCGTCTTCTTCAGCAGCTCGGACAGGTTGTAGTAGTGCCGGAAGAAGGCGTGGAAGCCGTGGTCGACGGACTGCGTCTCATCGCCCACCGTGACGGGCCACGCGCCGCACTTGCCGCCGAGGTAGGCGTTGCGCTCGAGGAGGGTGACGGCGAAGCCGCGCTCGGCGAGGGTGACGGCGGCGGCGATGCCCGCGACGCCGGCGCCGACCACGGCGACGCGGGGGGCGTCTCCAGAGGGGCACTCGGGGAGGTTGGGGTCGTCGCGGTGGACGGCGCGCCGGTAGCCGCCGAGCTCGCGCTCGATGGCGTTCTTGGCGAGGGCGTGGAGGGGGGAGGGGAGTCGCATGGTGGCTGTCGGTGGCGTCAGGCGGCGCGGCGCCGGGCGTGGGCTTCGAGGAGGCGCGCCTCGCCTTCGAACTGGCGCGTGAGCTCGCGCACGGCGAAGCGCTCGGCGAGGGCGCCGACGACGGGGACGAGGATGCCGAGGTCGCCCTCGAGCACGCGGGCCGTGCGGGCGCCGCGGCGCTCGAGGCGGTACGCGCCCTTCACGTCGGCGTAGCGCTTCCACTGGGCGGGGACGTGCGGGTCGATGACGAACGTGGCCGCGCGGGCGGCGAGGTCCCAGGTGAGCACGAGGTCCCAACCGAGCATCTCGCGCGAGAGCCCGCGCGCGAAGGCCGGCGGGTCGAACGCGGGCTCGTAGCGGTCGGTGATGCGGACGCGCCCGTCGCCGAGCTCCTCCTGCGCGAGGCGCGTCGCCGAGGCCACCAGCGGCATGAAGCGCGGCACGTCGGCCAGCGTCGCCGGGTCGAGCGCCGCGGCCAGGAGCGCCTCGGGCTCGGCCTCGAGCAGCGATTCCGTCTTCCAATGGACCATGCACAAAGGTAGATGCTCCGACGCGCCGGAAGGGAGCGCGAAAGCGACACGGCAGCGTATTTCGACGACGAGGATCTCCCCCACTTCGGGGAGATGGGCGACCACGCGAGGGCGCGCTGGAAGCGCTTCATGATCTACGACGCCGGGGCCTTCGAAGCGGGCGAGCTGACGAAGCGCGAGAAGCTCCTCATCGGCTTCGCCGTGGCCATCACCATGGCCCACGGCCTCGTGACGAAGAAGGTCGACGACAAGCTCGGGATGTGAGCCGTCGCGGGTCGCGAGGTCGTCGCCGCATACTTCCGAAACGACGATGACAGCGGGCGGAGGCCACCGGTAGCATCGGGAGAAACGGTGGCCCGCTCCGCGTTACGCCTCCCAGGCCGTCCTGCTTCCGCGCCGTCGCGGTGCGTGGCTCTCTGCGTCGCGCTCGCGGCGTCGACGACCGCGCGGGTGGTCGCGGCCCAGGGGGCACCGGCCCAGGGGACACCGGCTCAGGAGGCACCGGCGCAAGGGGCGGCGGCGCCGGCGCCGGGCGGCGTGTCGGTGGCGACCGGCGGCGACGCGCGGCTCGTGCTCTCGGGCTACGTCGAGGCCTACTGGCAGTACAACTTCAACGTGCCGCAGAACGGCGTGACCGCGTGGCGCGGCTTCGACAACCGGCACAACACCTTCGACATCTCCAACGCGGTGTTCGACGCGGCGTGGAGCTCGCGGCGGGTGCAGGGGCGGCTCACCCTCCAGGTCGGCACCACCGCGGAGCTCTTCTACGCGGCCGAGCCCGCGCGGCGCGCGATCCCGGGGGCGAGCCGCTCGGACACCGAGGTGTGGTCGCACCTCCAGCAGGCCAACGTCGGCTTCCGCATGCCCGGCGACGACCGCATCCTCGTCGAGGCCGGCATCTTCCTCTCCCCCATCGGCCCCGAGACCATCGCCGTCCGCGACAACTGGAACTGGTCGCGCTCCAACCTCTTCTACGGCCTCCCCTTCTACCACACGGGCCTCCGCGCGACCTTCTCCCTGGCCCCCCGCCACGCCGTCGCCTTCATGGTCACCAACGGGTGGAACAGCGTCATCGACGGCAACAGCGCCAAGTCGGTGATGATCCACTACACCTACACGCGCGACGACGAGACCGGCGTCACCCTGCTCTACCTGGGCGGCGTCGAGCGCGCGGACGACGACCCGCTCGGGCAGTCCTGGCGCAGCCTGGTCGACGCGACCGCGCGGACGCGGGTGTCGCGCTACCTGTCGCTGATGGCGCACGTCAACGGCGGCGGCGAGCGGACGGCGCTCGGCGTCGACTACTGGCTCGCCGCGGCCGCGTACGCGCGCCTCGACCTCACCCGCTCGCTCCGCGTCGCGCTGCGCGCGGACGTCTTCTACGAGTCGTCGCCCACCGACGCTGGCCGGATCTTCTGGCCCGCGAGCTGGATGGCCTCGCAGACCGCCACCGTCGAGGTCGCCCCGGCGCCGCAGGTCGCCCTCCGCGCGGAGTACCGCCACGACCTCGCCTCCGACGCGATCTTCTACCGCGGCGCGTCCTTCGACGGCGCGACGATGCGGGAGCGCTTCAACGCGAGGACGCAGGACACCGTCACCGGCGGCCTCGTCGCGTGGTTCTGACCCACCCGTCCGCGTTCCATCGTGCGACACTCGCGGCCATGCGCGCCCGCACCCTCGCCTTCCCCGCCGTCGCCCTCGGCGTCGCGCTCGCGGCCGCCCCGGCGCGCGCCGGCGACCCCGACCCCTACGCCACCTTCGGCGTCCTGGTGTCCGTCCCCCTCAACGGCCCCATCGAGGGCCTCGGCATCGGCGTCGAGGCCTCCTACCACGTCCAACCCGACCGCCACGGCTACGCCGGCTTCGGCGGCTTCGGGCAGCTCCAGTTCATGCTCTCCGGGGGCTGGCGCCTCGCGGCGGGTGCGCAGGGCAATTTCGCCTTCGCCGGCGCCGAGCTCGGCCTCGCGCTCACCGCGCCGCATTTCACCGACCTCTCCCTCGGCCTCCACGTCGCGCCCTACCTCTCCGTCGGCTACGGCGGCGCGGCCTTCCGCTGGACGCGCCGCCTCGCCGGCGACAGCACCCGCGTCAACGACCTCGCCCTCGCGCTCACCGCGAAGGCCTGGTGGTACCTCCCCGACTCCGGCGACGCCCGCCTCTACGATCCGCCGTGCGGCGTCTACACGCAGTGCATGGCCATCCCGGGGCGGCCGCTCGTGGTCGACGGCGCGCCGGTCACCGCGGCCCTCGCGGGCGACGCCCCCGCCGACCGCGCCGCCGCGTGGTGGGCCCGCGCCGCGCTCGACGAGCACGCCGCCGTCGCCGCCTTCGCCCGCGCCTCGCTCGCGCTGATGGCCCTCGGCGCGCCGATGGAGCTCGTCGCCCGCACCCACGCCGCCGCCCTCGACGAAATCGACCACGCGCGCCGCTGCGCCGCCGTCGCCTCGCGCCTCGCCGGCCGCCCCCTCGCGCCGGGCCCGCTCCCCGAGGCCCTCGCGCCGATGACCGACGCGTCGCTCGTCGCCTTCGCCGTCGCCACGCTGCGCGAGGGCTGCGTCAACGAGGGCGCCGCCGCCGGCGTGGCCCGCCGCGGGGAGCGCTTCGCCGCCGACCCCGAGGCGCGCGCGACGCTCGCGGTCCTCGCTGCCGACGAGGCCCGCCACGCCGCCCTCGCCTGGGACACCGTCGCGTGGTGCTGCGAGGTGGGCGGCGCGCCCGTCCGCGAGGCCCTCGCCGCGGCCCTCGACGCGCTCGACGCGCCCGCCCGCGCCGGTGCGGTCGAAGACGCGTCGCTCCGCGCGCTCGGGGCGTCCGACGACGCGCTCGTCTCCTCGTGCGCCGCCCACGCGTTGCGCGAGGCTCGACGCCGGTACGGCCGCCCGCGCCCCGCCCTCGCGCTCGCCGCCTGACGCGAGCCGCTCACCCGCGACCCCGGGCCGCTCGGCGCCGCGGGCGCTTCCGGTGATGCGTCGCGCGCGGTAGTCACCGCCCCATGCGAGCACGCTCGATCGTCGCGGGGATGGCCCTCACCTTCATCGGCATGGCCTACGCGCTGGAGCACCTGCCGCCAGCGGAGGCGTCGCCGTTCGCGTGGCTGGTCCGGCAGGAGATCGTCCACCTCGTCGCCCACACGATCCTCTACGGCGGGCTCGCGGTGGCGCTCGCGCGGTGGTGGTTGCCGCCGTCGGTGCTCGACGCCGCGCGGCGCGAGCGGGCGCTGCGGGCCCTCGGGGCGGCCGCGTGCTTCCTCGCGGTGGCCGCCACGCAGGAGCTCGTCCAGGCCCTCCACCGCGGCCGCCTCTGGGGAACCGAGGAGCTCTTCGACCTGCTCGTCGACGGCGTCGCGGCCTGCGCCGGGCTCATCGTCTGGACGCGCTTCGAACGCCGCCTCCGCTGGTCGGTCGCCCGCGCGCTCGGCGCGGTGCTCCACCCCGCGGTCGTCGGCCCGGTCGGGGTGTTCGCCGTCACCTGGAGCGCGACGCGCGACGTCGCCACGGCGCTGCGCTGGACGCTCGGCGCGGTGGCGGCGGTCGCGCCGGTGGCTGCGGTGTGGGCGGTGGGTCTGCGGCGGGGGTGGTTCTCCGACCACGACCTGTCGGTTCGCCGCGAGCGGCCGGGCTTCCTCGCGGCGGCGCTGGCGATGGCGGGGCTCTTCGCGTGGGCGGTGTTCGCCTCGGGCGCGCCGCCGGTGGTGCGGGGCTTCGCGCTCGCGGGCCTGGTGGCGTCGGCGCTCTTCACCGTCGCGACGGTGGCGGGGTTGAAGGTGAGCGGCCACGCGGCGGTTCCCGTGGGCGTGGCGGCGATGCTGGAGGCGAGCTCGCACCGGGGCCTGTGGCCCTTCGCGGTGGCGGCCCTCGCGGTGAGCTGGGCGCGCGTCAACGAGGGGCGCCACACGACCCGCGAGGTGGCCGCGGGCTGGAGCATCGCGGGCGCCTCCGCGCTGCTCGCGCGCCAGGTGCTGTGAGCTATTCGGAAGGCACGGGCGGCGCGTCGCGCCACCAGTCGTTGACGTCGAACGTGACCGCGTCGAAGGGGGGGATGCGCGCGTCGGCCTCGTCGCTCCAGACGCCGAGCTCGAGCCAACGGCCGCTCTCCAGCGCGCTGGCGGTGACGAGGAGCGCGTCGGGGTCGACCACCCAGAGGTGCTTCACGCCGACGCTCGCATAGAAGGGGCGCTTCGTGCGGAGGTCGTGGCGGCGCGTCGTCGAGGAGAGCACCTCGCAGACCCAGTCGGGCACGAGCGTGATCGTCGCGTCGCGCGGCGGGTGCGGGAGCCGTTCGCGGCGCCACCCCGCGATGTCGGGCGACACCTCGGGCGCCCGCGGGAGCTCGATGCCCGGCTCGGGCAGGATGGTCCACCCACCCGGGCCGCCGCGGCCGCGCGAAAACGGGTTGATGAGGTCCGTCGCGATGTAGCCCGCGATGCTCTGGTGAAACCCGCGCGGGCGGGTCATCGCGTAGAAGACCCCGTCGATGATCTCGCCCTTCATGTTGGGTGGGAGCGCGTCGATGTCCGCGCGCGTCGGCGGGTGGGAGAGCTTCACGGCCGGGTACGCCATGCGCGCGAGTCTATCCGCGCGGCCGCCGGCGCGTCTACCGCGCGCGGTTGAGCGACCAGTCGTACGCCGCGTACGCGAGCGTGCAGCGCGCGCCGTCGGGGCCGCACGCCGCCTCCAGTCGCGCGCGCAGCTCGGGGCTCGCGAACGAGTGGACGAACGCCAGCGCCCCCCGCATCGGCGACGCCGCGCGCCCCGGCACGCGCGCCGCGAAGTCCGCGCCGAACCACTCGAAGAGCTGCGACAGGCGCACCGTGCGGGCCGCCTCGTCGACCGCGACGTTGCCCGCCGCGTTGACGTAGCGCGCGGCCTGCTCGTCGAGCTGGCGGTCGACCCGGTCGGCCCGGTACGCCCCCGCCCGCAGCGGGGGGCACGAGCGGGCGGCGCAGTTGAGCGCCATGTGGACGCGCGCGTCGTGGAAGACGTCGCGCACCTCGCGGTTCTCCATCTCGTCGAGCGTCCGCTCGCGGCCGTCGACGCGCCAGCGGCGCGCGCGGAAGAAGCCGTTGTCGGGGAGGTGCGTGAGCACGTTGCCCATCGACGCGGGGGCCTCGGCCACGCCGCGGAGCACCGTCGCGTTGTAGGCGTTGAGCCAGTACGCTTTGCGCGCCGACGCGCTCGCAAAGGCCGCGGGCGTCGTGGCGGGCCCGTGCGTCGCGAGCCAGTCGTGGTAGGCGCGGAGCTCGCTTACGCGCGCGCGAAGGGCGCCGTAGTCCACGCCCCCGCCGCGCACCACCGCCCCGAGGAGCGCGTCGAAGCCCGCGGTCGGGTCGTCGGTGGGCGCGGCGTCGGCGGGCGCGGCGGAAGCGTCGGCGCGCGTCGCGGCGTCGGGGCGGGCGCGGCGGCCTTGCGCGAGCGTTCCCGCGGGCAGCGTGAGGGCTAGGGCGAGGAGGGCGAGGTGCTTCATGGCGGTCACCGGAGGTACGACGAGAAGGGAGTCGGGATGTTCACTGAAGTTCGGAGTGGGCTTTGTCTCGCGGTGTGGTCGCGCTCGCCCGCCTCCATCCCCGCTCGCCGAGCCTCGCGCGTTTCCCCTTCCTCCGCCGCAGGAAGCGGCAGAGGAAGGGCGCTGTTGCGTCTCAGACCCTCCGCACTCGTGCGCTCCGCACTCGTGCGCTCCAGGCTGCGCGTACCACGAACGTCGACGACCCCGATCCCGCGCGTGCTGTAGATGTTCTGGAGGCCCTTCCTCTGCCGCTTCCTGCGGCGGAGGAAGGGGAAACGCGCGAGGCTCGGCGAGCGGGGATGGAGGCGAGGCGAGCGCGACCACACCGCGAGACATAACCCACTCCGAGTTCCTGGATGTTCACGCGTCACTTGCGGAGGCGGAGCTGGACGAGCTGCTCGCGGTGGCGCTCCTGGGGGTCGCGTTCGAAGCGCTGCTCGAGCTGGAGGACGCCGCGGGGGCAGGCCTCGGCGCACATGCCGCAGCCGACGCAGCTCGCGCGGGTGAAGCTCTGGTTGGCCTGCGCGTAGGCCCTGACGTCGATGCCCATCTCGCAGACCTTGGTGCACATCCCGCAGGAGATGCACATGTCCTCCTTCACGCGGATGCGGTAGCGGCCGAACTTCTGCACGAGCCCGAGCAGGGCCGCCATGGGGCAGAAGTTCCGGCACCACTGGCGCGTGCCGCCGAGGGGGTAGAGGCCGACGCCGACGGCCCCCGAGAGCACCGACACCACCGCGATGCCGTAGTAGTAGCGGAGCCGCCCGGCCCAGTCGATCACCGAGCGGGCGCGCGTCGGGTCGAAGCGGTAGTCGCTGACGGGGCCGTGGCCGGGCCACCACACGCCCGTCGCCTGCCCCGCGCTCCCCATGAAGGCCGACATCACCACGAGCGCGGTGGTCACCACGGCGAGGACGAGCACGGTGTGGATCGCCACCTTCTCGAAGCGCCAGGCGCTCTCGCCCTTGGCCGAGAGGTGGCGCCAGGGCTCGCCCGCGGTGTTGGCGAGGCCGCCGCAGCCGCACACCCACGAGCAGTACCAGCGCTTGCCGAAGAACACCCCCATCACCGGCACGAACACCAGCGAGCCGAGGAAGCTCCAGAGCACGAAGGGCGTCGGGTCGCGGAAGATGTTGTCGGGGTAGAAGGCGTCGATCTTCAGCGGCCAGAAGTAGCTCAGGTAGTACTCGGGCTGGCGGAACATCCCCAGCAGCACCGGCACCGAGAACCCGAAGGTCGCCTGCACGACCATCACGCAGAGCGTCCGCACCACCTGGTAGCGGTTGTGGCCGTAGCGCCCGAGCATGAAGACGCCGCCGGCCGTCACCGCCATCGTGTAGACGAGCCCGTAGAGCCCCCACTTCGAATCCATCGCGCGGTAGAGCCGCTGCCCGAAGGCCGCGAGCGAGCGCGTCCCCTCGGGGAGCGGGTGCGCCGGGTCGAGCGCGTGCGTGCCGTAGAGGACCACCAGCAGCGCCGCGAACGCGAGCGAGAGCGTGAGGGAGAGCTTCCGCAGCACGGCCCCACGGTCGGAGCGAACATCCCAGACGAGCTTCAAGCTGGCGAGCGCGCCGCCGCCGAACGCCGCCAGCAGCGGCGCGACCACCCACGCGGGCCACGACGCGCCGGGCGAGGGGAGGAGGTGGCGTCCGTGGTGCTCGACGGGCTCGAGGACGTTGGCGAAGACGTACGACGCGTAGAGCGTCCCCGCGGTGAGCCCCGCGGCCCTTCCGCCGAGCGAGAGCGACGCGCGCCGGCCAGCTTCGGAGAGCGAGTCGCCGCCCTCGTCGCGCCGGACGAAGTGAGCGTAGACCGCCGCGGTGACGCCGCCGACGAGCGCGCAGAGCGCCCACGCGAGGAGCCCCGGGAAGCGCAGGTGCATCATCGCCGTGGCGCCGAGCTCGTACAGATGGCGCGGCGCTGCGTCGGGGCGCGCGACGCCGAGCCACGCGAGGAGCTGTTTCGTCTCCGCGGTGAGGTAGAGCCCGAAGTAGAACCCCAGGAGCACCGCGGAGAGCGCCCACGCGGTGACCCCGCGGTGGGTGAGGTCGTGGGTGAGCCACGCGAGGCGGCCGGGCCGGCGCATCAGGCCGCCCCCTGGAGGGCCGGGGCGAGCTCCTCCTCGCGCATCGCGCGCAAATCGGCGCGGCCGAACTCCACGTCGAACTGCGCCTCCGCGAGGTGGGCGAGCGTCCACTCGAGCGAGCGCCCGGTCTCCACCCAGCGCGCGAGGAGCGCGTGGTCCCAGCGCGAGCCGAGCATGTTGAAGCCGAGCACGCGGCCGCCGTGGTGGACGATCCGCTGGGTGACCGGGCGCGTCGGGTGACGGCGGAAGAGGCTGCGGGCGCCGGGCGGCGCGTCGGCGAGGTCGCCCACGGTGGTGTACTCGACCTCGAAGAACTTCGCGCTGTTGAAGAAGACCGGCGGTGCGTAGGGCGCAGCCGCGCCCGTGAGGTTGCGGGCGACGTGCGCGCCCTGACGCTTCGCCGAGTACCAGATCTGCTCGACGAGGGGTCGGCCCGCGCCCCGGTCGATCTCCGCGCAGTCGCCCGCGGCCCACACGCCGTCGAGTGACGCGCGCAGGCAGGCGTCGACCTTCACGCCCCGCCCGAGCGCCGGCGGCGTCTTCACGCCGCGGAGGAAGGCCACGTTGGGCTCGACCCCGATCGCGACGCCGAGCATCTGGCAGGCGATCGTTCCCCCGGCGCGCGTGGTCACCGCGGCGACGCGCCCGCCCGCGTCGCGCTCGACGGCGGCCACTTCCTCCCCGACGCGAACGTCGACCCCGTGGCGGCGCATGTGTTCGGTGACGAGCTCACCCTCTTCGCGGCAGAGGGCCACGGGCCAGTACCAGGGCTCGCGCACGAGGAAGCGCGTCTTCACGCCGTGGTGGGCGAGGCACTCCACCAGCTCGACGCCGATGAGCCCGCCGCCGACCACCACGGCCTCGCGGGTCGACGGCGTCCAGCGCTCGCAGGCGTCGAGGTCGCCCATCGAGACGAAATGAACGAGGCCCTGGAGCGACGCGTCGACCCCGGGCACCGCGAGGGCGCGCGGCGACGAGCCGGTGGCGACGACGAGCGCGTCCCAGGTGAGCGTGGCGCCGCCGGCGGTGGCGACGGTGCGGGCGGCGGCGTCGAGGTCGGTGACGCGGTCGAAGACGAGGTCGATGCGCTGCTCGCGGTACGCCTTGCGCTCGAAGGGCTCCATGTCGCGGCGGTCGAGCGCGCCGAGGAAGGCGTACATCAGCGCGGTGCGGGAGAAGAAATAAGGCGTCTCGCCGCCCACCACCGTGATCGATGCGAGCGGGTCGCGCTCGCGCAGGGTCATCGCGGCGGTGATGCCCGCGACGCCGTTGCCGATGATGACGAACCGTCGTGTCATGCGCTCCGCTTCTCCCGCGCCGGCCAGTCTCACCCGCGCGCCACGGGGCCGTCTACTCCCGCGTCGCGCGGGCGGTTACGGCGCGGATTGACCCTCGACGGCCCGCTTTCGATGCGCCTACACTCCGCCGCGTCGTGGAGCGGGAATGAGACCCCTCGAGACGGTCAGGGTGCCGGCGGAGCTCGCCGAGGTGTTCGCGAAGGCCGAGGAGGTGGTCTCCCGGTACTTCCGCGAGCGCCGCGACGACCCCTCGCACGGCAGCATCGAGATCCACGGGCAGCGCTACGTGCTCGTGCGGGCGGCGTCGCTTTCGGTGGAGTTCTTCTCGCTGGTCGACGACCTCTTCGGGCCGGGGCGCGAGGCCGAGGCCGGCGTCTTCTCGCGCAACATCCTCTACGACCTCGCGCACGCCGTGGGGAAGGCCGACGCGCGCGACTTCCACACCACCACCGGGCTCACCGACCCGCTCGCGCGGCTCTCCGCGGGCCCCGTCCATTTCGCCTACGCGGGCTGGGCCTCCGTCGACCTCCTGCCGGGCTCGCGCCCGACGCCCGACGAGGGCTATGAGATGGTGTACGACCACCCGTACTCCTTCGAAGCCGACGCCTGGCTGCGCGCCGGCCGCGCGAGCGCCTTCCCCGTCTGCATCATGAACGCGGGCTACTCCTCGGGCTGGTGCGAGGAGAGCTTCGGCGTCGAGCTCGTGTCGAGCGAGATCGCCTGCCGCGCCAAGGGCGACCCGCACTGCCGCTTCGTCATGGCCCACCCGTCGCGCGTCGAGGGGGCCATCGCCCGCTACCTCGCGCGGGCCGCGCCGGAGGCGACCCCGGCGTCGTACGAGATCCCCGACTTCTTCGGCCGGAAGCGCGTCGAGGAGGAGCTGCGCCAGGGCCGCGCCGAGCTCGAGGCCCGCGTCGAGGCCCGCACCCGCGAGCTCCAGGAGGCCAACGAGCGCCTCCGCCGCGAGATGGAGGAGCGCGCCCGCGTCGAGGAGCAGCTCCGCCGCACGCAGAAGCTCGAGGCCGTGGGGCGCCTCGCGGGCGGCGTCGCGCACGACTTCAACAACATCATGAGCGTGATCCTGTCGCGCACGGCCCTCGCCGCGGGACGTCTCCCGGCCGGCGACCCGGCCCGCGCCGAGCTCGACGAGATCGCCCACGCCGCCCGCCGCGCCGCCGGCCTCACGCGCAACCTCATGGCCTTCAGCCGCGGCCAGGTGCTCCGCCGCGAGCGCCTCGCCCTCGACGCGCTCGTGACGGACGTGACGCGCCTCCTGCGCCCGCTCATCGGCGAGGACGTCGAGCTCCTCGTGCGCGTCGGGTCGGACGTCGGCGCCGTCCTCGTCGACCGCGGCCAGATGGAGCAGGTGCTCACCAACCTCGTGATGAACGCCCGCGAGGCCATGCCCCACGGCGGCACCCTCGCCATCGAGACGGGCTCGGCCGACGTCGCGGGCTCCGGGACGCCCGAGCTCGCCCCCGGCCGCTACGCCACGCTCGCCGTCGCCGACACCGGGCACGGGATGGACGAGGCCACCCTCGCGCGCGTCTTCGAGCCCTTCTTCACCACCAAGGAGCGCGGCAGCGGGCTCGGGCTCTCCACCGTGTACGGCATCGTCAAGCAGAGCGGCGGCCACGTCTCCGTCGCGAGCGCGCCGGGCCGCGGGACGCGCTTCACCCTCTGGCTCCCGCGCGTCGACGCGCCCTCGCGCGCCCCCGCGGCCGACGACGACCCCGCCGCCGACCCGCTCCGCGGCGACGAGGAGATTTTGCTCGTCGAGGACCAGGACGGCGTGCGCGCCTCGCTCCGCGCCATCCTCGCGCGCTTCGGCTACCGCGTGCACGACGCCCCCGACGCCGCCGCCGCGCTCGCGATGGCCGTCGCGCACCCGGGCATCGCGCTCGTCGTCACCGACGTGGTGATGCCGCGCATGGGCGGCCGCGAGCTCGTCGAGCGCCTGCGCACCCTCCGACCCGGCCTCCCGGTGATCTTCATGTCGGGCTACGCCGAGGACTTCCCCGCCGACGACCCCGACGACCCGCGCGCCGCGACCTGCCTCCAGAAGCCCTTCGCCCCCGACGTGCTCCTCGAGCGCATCCGCGCGCTGCTCCCGCGCCGCAGCAGCGCGCCGCCCGGTTGAGCCGCGGCTGTTGTAGGATCGCGCGCATGGACACCCCCCACTACCTTCGCTTCGTCCGCGCGCTCGCCCTGGTCGCCGGGGCCGGCTGCTCGGACAACGCGACGCCCCCCGCCGCCGACGCCGCGCCCGACCTCGCCCCCGACGTCGCTTCGGACGTCGCCCCCGACACCGCGCCCGACGTCACCGCCGACCAGCCCGCGCCCGACGTCGCGGCCGACGCGCCCGCCGACGCCGCGCCCGACGTCGCGCGTGATGTCACCCCCGACGTCGCGCTCGACGCTGCGCCCGACGCCGCGCCCGACGTGTCTCCGATGCTCGACGTCGCGGCCGACGACGGCGGAACCACCCCCGACGGGACGACCTCGCCCGACGTGGTGGCCGACGCCAACCCCTGCCCGGCGACCGCCCCGATGAGCGGCGCCGCATGCCCCACCGCGATGACCTCGTGCCGCTACGACCTCGACGGCGGCGGCTTCACCTCGTGCTTCTGCACCGAGATGGGCGCCGTCCGCACGTGGAGCTGCGCCACCGCCGTGCCGGGGCCGCTGCCGCCGCCGGAGTTCGTTGCCTGACGCGCGCGCGGGGTGTCGGTGCTATACACGCCGCCCCCATGCAATCCCTCCGTGAAGACCTCGGCCGCCACGCGGCGACGGCGCTCCGGGCGCAGTTTCCCGAAGGCGCGCTGCCCGAGACGATCGCCGTCGACAAGTCGCAGAAGGCCGACCTCCAGACCTCCGCCGCCCTCCAGCTCGCCCGCTCGCTGAAGAAGCCGCCGCGCGAGATCGCCGACGCCATCGCCGCGTCGCTCGGCGCGCACCCCGCGGTGGCGCGCGTCGAGGTGGCGGGTGCGGGCTTCGTCAACGTGACGTTGCGCGACGCGTGGCTGGCCGGGCGGGCGGAGACCTGCCTCGCGCTCCGCGACGTGGGCGGCGGGCGCAACGTGGTGATCGACTACTCGTCGCCCAACGTCGCCAAGCCCATGCACATCGGGCACATCCGCTCGACGATCATCGGCGACGCGATCAAGCGGGTGCTGAAGGCGGTGGGCTACGCGACGGTGGCCGACAACCACCTCGGCGACTGGGGCACCCAGTTCGGCAAGCTGATCGTGGCGTGGAAGCGCTGGGTCGACGCGGCCGCGTTCGAGGCCAACCCGATCGCCGAGCTCCTTCGCATCTACGTGCGGTACTCCGACGAGGAGAAGCGGCAGCGCGGCGCGGCGCCAGCGCGCCCCGACGAGGAGGAGGACGACGCGGGCGCCGAGAAGGACGCGCCGGAGATCCTCAAGGAGGCGCGGGCCGAGCTGGTGAAGCTCCAGGCTGGCGACCCGGAGAACGTCGCGCTGTGGAAGAGCTTCATCGCGGTGTCGCTCAAGGAGTTCGACCGGGTGTACCGGCGGCTCGGGGTGAGCTTCGACGTGACGCTCGGCGAGAGCTTCTACAACGACCGGCTCGCGGCGACGGTCGAGCGGCTCGTGGCCGAGGGCATCGCCGAGACGGACCACGGCGCGATGGTGGTCCACTTCGAGAAGGCGCGCGACGGCGAGGCGATGACGCCGCTGCTCGTCCGCAAGGCCGACGGCGGGTTCCTCTACGGCACCAGCGACATCGCCGCCGTGCTCTACCGCCTCGAGCGGTGGAACCCCGCCCGCATCATCTACGTCACCGACGAGCGCCAGCAGCTCCACTTCCGGCAGTTCTTTGCGGCGTCGCGGCGCCTCGGGGTGACGGTGCCGCTCGAGCACGTGTGGTTCGGCCTGATGCGCCTGCCCGAAGGGACCTTCTCGACGCGCGACGGCAACGTCATCGGGCTGGAGGCCCTGCTCGACGAGGCCGAGCGCCGCGCCCTCGACGTCGCCCGCGAGTGCAACGAGAAGCGCCCCGAAGACGACCGCCTCGACGACGCCGCCGTCCGCGAGGTGGCCCGCATGGTCGGCCTCGGCGCGGTGAAGTACAACGACCTCTCGCGCGACCGCACGACGCTCGTCACCTTCACCTGGGACAAGGCGCTCGCCCTCACCGGCAACACCGCCCCGTACCTCCAGTACGCCCACGCGCGGCTCCGCTCGATCCTCCGCAAGGCCGAGGCGCGCGGCCTCGAGGCCGGCGCGGTGGGCGCGCTCGAGCCCGCCGAGCGCGCGCTGGTGGTGAAGCTCCTCGGCTACAACGACGTGGTGGAGGAGGTGGCGCGCCTGCTCCGGCCGCACCTGCTCTGCGAGTACCTCTTCGAGCTCGCGACGACGTTCAGCACCTTCTTCAACGACGTGCCCGTGCTCCAGTCCGAGGGGGCCGTCCGCGCCTCCCGCCTGCGCCTCGTCCAGCTCACGGCGACCGCGATCCGCGAGGGCCTCGCGCTCCTCGGCATCGAGGCCCCCGAGCGGATGTGACACTTCCCCGTTGACGCGCGCGCGCCGGCGGCGCTTCCCTAACCCCCGATGAACCGCGTCGCCCTCCTCGCCGCGCTCGGGCTCCTCGCGTGCGGCCCCAAGCCCCGCCCCGTCGACCCCGCGCTCCTCCACCCGCCGCGCGTGCTCAACAACGCGCCGATCACCGCCGCGCCGCTGTTCCAGGGGCAGGCCGCGTCGGGCATCCTGCCGTGCGACGAGAAGCTCTACTACCGCCTCGACGGCCTCACCGAAGGCGCGCGCGTCCGCGTCCGCCTGCACGTCGAGACCGGGTCGACGTACCGCTTCTGCCACCAGGGCGCCTTCCCCGACAGCCACGACCAGTACACCTACACCGACCTGCTGGGTTGCGCCGGGGACAACGCCCCGAGCGACGTAAGCGCGGAGGCCGTCTCCGAAGGCGCGACCCTCTACGTTCGCCTCTGGCGCAACGGCCCGGCCGACCCCGCGTGCATCGCGGCCCGCTTCACCCTCACGGCCGAGGGGATGTAGCGCGGGCTTAACAGGGACGCGCGGATCGGCTCGAATACCGTCACGGCGTCCTTCTGGTCGCACACCGCGCTCGCTTCTCCTCCCTCCCCCGCTCGCAAAGCCTCGCGCGTTTGCCCTCCCTCCGTCGCCGCGGCGGCGCCAGAGGGAGGGGACGTCTGCTCCCGCGAG